>NZ_FRDO01000009.1:0-244778 GCF_900143165.1 Paenibacillus sp. ov031 | reverse complement strand
TGCGGGTGTAGTTCAATGGTAGAACTTTAGCCTTCCAAGCTAATAGCGTGGGTTCGATTCCCATCACCCGCTTCATGTTTCATTAGAAAGCCTCTGTATACAGAGGCTTTTGTTTTTTTTATAGAAACAACACCTCATTAATAATACCAATCTCCTCTATATTCGTTTGTTAAGTGAAAGAATACCTCCGAACTCCTTCATTAAATTCTGCTAAAAGAATCAAAAAATTATAAATACACTCTTTAATTTATTGCGTCACTGTGATAAAGTATACAAAAGCTTGCTTTGCCGGTCATGTTTCTTTATGTTTCGTCTGGTTTGTAACAATGGAAATCATGCAGATACGAATCGATTCAGGTACAACAAACATTCCCAGTCTAACTGTATATTTATGAAAAATTTAGAATAGGTATGAGTTATTCGAGTAATGAAAAGTACGTGAAAAAGGTATCATGCGACAGCATTTGACCATTAATCGAAGCAGAACAAGAAAATGAATAATAAAGCGTGTTTTTGTGCTGTAAATCAGGGTAAATCCCCTTTTTTACTAGTAGAAAAATAAAGATTTTCGTACCATTTTATTGTATGATGTTATGAAGGTGTCAAATTTACGTGTACGAATGGAACGATCAGATGGGAGGATAAGCATGACTGAAACTATGGTAACCGCCAGCAAAAGCCAATCCAACAACCTGCTTCGGCGAGACGTGCGGTTCCTGGGCAATATACTCGGAGAAGTTCTTGTCCATCAAGGAGGCACGGAGCTTCTAGATATCGTTGAGAAGATTCGGGAAACGAGCAAATCGTTGCGTGCAGAGTTCTTGCCAGAACTTTATGCAGAGTTCAAAACGATGATCCAGGAATTAGACTCGGAAAATCGCCATCAGGTGATTCGAGCTTTTGCGATTTATTTTCAATTAGTTAACATTGCTGAACAAAACCATCGGATCCGGCGTAAACGGGATTATGAACGTTCTGCAGGGGACGCTGTGCAGCCAGGATCGATTGAAAAAGCAGTACAAGATCTGAAGGAACGCGGACTGTCTCACACGGAAGTAGAGGATATTCTAGACGAGTTATCGCTGGAATTGGTGATGACAGCTCATCCGACCGAAGCCATGCGTCGGGTTATACTGGACATCCACAAACGGATATCCGAAGATGTCATGTCACTTGATAATCCTACGCTGACGTTGCGTGAACGTGAACAGTTGCGGGAGAAGCTGCTGAACGAAGTCATTACACTATGGCAGACTGATGAGCTTCGTGACCGTAAACCGACTGTGCTTGATGAAGTACGGAACGGAATGTATTACTTTCATGAAACGTTGTTCCATGTACTTCCGGATGTATACCAGGAGCTTGAACGCTGCCTGAATAAATTTTATCCTGACCATGACTGGCATGTGCCGACGTATTTGCGGTTCGGTTCCTGGATCGGTGGAGACCGGGATGGAAATCCTTCGGTAACTTCAGATGTAACATGGCAGACACTGTTGATGCAGCGTAAGCTCGCTTTACGTGAGTATCAACGGATTATGATTGAACTTATGGGACATCTCAGCTTCAGTACGAACATCATCCACGTATCGGATGAGCTGGTACAGTCGATTGAGCAAGACCGTAGTTGTGTAACATTGAAAAAAGTGGATATGTGGCGGAATGAAAAAGAGCCATATCGTATTAAATTGGCATATATGATTGCCAAGCTGAACAATGTCCTGGATGAGAACAAAGTAGGACAGCCTGATCGCTATGACAGCGCTCAAGGACTGATGGATGATCTGATGATTATCGATCGCAGCCTGCGTCATCACTTTGCAGACTATGTAGCGGATACGACCATTCGCAAAATGATTCGTCAAGTGGAGTTGTTCGGTTTCCATACAGCTGCATTGGATGTGCGTCAGCACAGCAAAGAGCATGAAAATGCGATGTCAGAGATTTTGGCCAAGATGAACATCGTAGAAGATTATGCTCGTTTGACGGAAGATGGCAAAATCGATTTACTGGCTCGTTTGCTGGATGATCCTCGTCCGTTGACTTCCCCTTATCACCAATACACAGAGGGGACCAAAGAGTGTCTGGACGTATTCCGTACGATCAAGCGTGCTCAGAGCGAGTTTGGGGCCGGTTGTATCACAAGCTATCTGATTAGTATGACCCAAGGGGCAAGTGACCTGCTTGAGGTTATGGTATTTGCTAAAGAAGTAGGTTTGTTCCGCAAAGAACATAACGGTGAAGTGGTATCTACGCTTCAAGCGGTTCCATTGTTTGAAACGATTGATGATCTTCATGCCGCTTCGGAAATTATGGAGAAGCTGTTCAACCTTCCGGTATATCGCGCAAGTGTGAGTGGACGGAATGAACTGCATGAAATCATGTTGGGTTACTCGGACAGCAACAAGGATGGCGGAGTGGTTACAGCCAACTGGGAGTTGCGCGTGGCGATGAATGCTATCACTGCTGTTGGTAATAAACACGGCGTTAAGCTGAAGTTCTTCCATGGTAGAGGTGGGGCGCTCGGACGTGGAGGCATGCCTCTCAACCGCAGTATTCTTGCTCAACCACCACACACCATTGGTGGAGGAATCAAGATTACAGAGCAGGGTGAGGTTATCTCTTCCCGTTATTCCCTTCAGGGCATTGCATACCGCAGTCTTGAGCAGGCTACATCGGCTTTGATTACAGCTGCACTAAACGGTCTGGAGCCGCAAGAGTCGGAATCAGAGCGTCAGTGGGACAGCATCATCAAAGATATTTCCGAAGTATCTCTGACGAAATACCAGGATCTCATTTTCCGTGATCCAGACTTCTTTACTTTCTTCAAGGAATCGACACCGCTACCTGAGGTTGGGGAACTGAATATTGGTTCACGTCCATCCAAAAGGAAAAACAGCGACAAGTTCGAGGATCTTAGAGCGATCCCTTGGGTATTTGCCTGGACCCAAAGTCGTTATCTGCTTCCCGCATGGTATGCGGCAGGAACGGGACTTCAAAGTTACTATCAGGATAAAGAAGAAAATCTGGTTGTCCTGAAAGAAATGTATGAAAACTTCCCATTCTTCCGTACACTAATTGATACGGTGCAGATGGCTGTTGCCAAAGCGGATCTAGTCATTGCGAAGGAATACTCGGCTATGACTTCCAATGAGGAAGCACGTGATCGCATCTATGGTCAGATTGAATCGGAATTCAAGCTCACCAAAGAGCTGATTCTGAAAATTACCGGAGAAGCTGAAATTCTGGATGATGTACCGGTGATTCAAGAGTCGATCCGACTTCGTAATCCGTATGTCGATCCTTTGTCCTACATGCAGGTCCAACTACTGAGTGAGCTCAGAGATATGCGTGAGCGTGGCGAGGATGACACAGAGTTACTGCGTGAAGTGTTGCTTACGATTAACGGCATTGCAGCAGGACTTCGGAATACGGGTTGATCGTTAATCTGCTTAAAATATATGAAGTGAATTTTCCAGCCGTATAGATAGTAAAAGCTTAATTCTTTCCTCAGCTTGAGTGAGAGATGAAACGGGACTCCTTCGGGAGTTCCCGTTTTTACTGTTTTTGGCGGATATTTTCCGGCACAGTCTTGATTTTTGACCAAAGTTGATTTACGATTTGATTGGTGAATTACAAGTGTGGACGGGTATCAGAAGGCGGAAGACCCATCAGCATGTCTGGGGGAATAAGGGTGGACAATTTGGAGAACAGGCTTGTTAAGCTGGTACTGAAGGGTGACCAGCGGGCCTTTGCAGAAATCGTTGAATTATACAAGGACAAGCTGTTTCATCTGGCATACCGGATGCTGAACAATCGTCATGAAGCCGAAGACGTTGTACAGGAGACGTTTTTGCGTGTGTTTCGCAATATGGAGAAGTATGATCCGAACCAGAAGTTCTCAACCTGGATATACCGGATTGCAACCAATCTGTGTATTGACCGCTTACGGCGGAAGAAACCTTCTTATTCATTGGATGCAGAACTGAATGATCAGGAAGGGTCTGATGGTTATGCGATGCTTCCAAGCGATGATCGTACACCAGAGAGCGAAGCACTTTTGTCTGAAACACAGACACTAATCCGTGAAGCGATTGACAGTTTGCCGGCCAAGTATAAATCAGTCATGATTTTGAGATATTTACAGGACTTGTCGCTACAGGAAATCAGTGATGTGACAGGTATGCCCGTAACAACGATTAAGACTCGTGTTCATCGTGGGCGTGATTTTTTGCGTAAAAAACTGGAGTATAAGTTGTAAATGTAAAACGTCTTTTATTTGGGCGAATTTATTTGAAACATATCCGAAACGGATACGTATGTAATGTATGCAAGTCTTATGCGTGCTTTTGGCGATGCAAGGACTAAGTGATCTAAGAAAGGATTGGCTCTCATATGGATTGCAACTCGGCCGTCTCTTTAATGCATGAATGTTTGGATGAGTCGTTGTCCCCGGCCCAGAAGGTTGAACTGAAAAGTCACCTTGTGACCTGTCCGGATTGTCGCATGCGCTTTAAAGAGTTGGAACAGACGGAAATGCTACTCTTTGCCATGAAACACTATTCACCGTCTGCCTCGGATGAGCTGACCAATCGAATTATGAATGCTCTGCCCCAGCCCAAGAGACAGCAAATATGGCTCAAATGGGTCAAAGGACATCCCGCGCTGACGGCGGCAGCCTTCTTTTTGGTCGTGATGCTCTTTAGCGCCTGGAATTTCTGGAATCAGAATAACGAAATGGTCGTTAAGGGAAATAATCTGGACCAGATCGTGATTGAAGGAAACACGGTTATTGTTCCGGAGGGCAAGTCCATTGCTGGCGATCTTACGATAGAGAATGGAACTGCTCAGGTATACGGTGATGTAAATGGCAATCTGACGGTCATCGACGGACAGTTGTATCAGGCTTCAACGGCACATATTTCCGGTCAGGTGAAAAGTATTGATCAGGCGCTGGACTGGTTCTGGTACAAAATAACCAATATGGTAAATGAAGTGGCTTACCGCTAAATCAGGGTAGATTCTTCAATGGTATATACCAAGCAGGGTACCTCCAGATTGCTGGGGTACTCTTTTTTTATCTAATGACTTTGTAATTTATGGGATTTGTGTTGTTTCTGCGCAGTTTGTGACTCCCGTAACTTGCAACCTGAACGTTAACGTTATAACCTAGATACTAAAGAGAACATACTACTACATATAGATAAGCTTTTTGCATAAATCTAAAGAGCGTCTTCCAATCAGCAAAATATAGATCGAAATAATTCTATTCGTCTATACGTTAGTTGGATCAGAGTGCTCCTTCCTGGCCAACTTTTGTACCTGAGAGTGAGCTTGAATGGATTTTGCAAATGCGAGAAAAGGATTAATTAAATCCTAATGGGTTAATATGAGAGCAGGGTTTACTCATCAATGGGGATAGCGGGGGCTGGCTTATGAACTATTTTGCTGACTTAACGTGGAAAGAGTCCATTAAGGACGTTATCGATATATTGATCGTTACCTATATTATGTACAAATTGATTTTGCTTGTGCGGGGTACCCGTGCGGTTCAGCTGCTTAAAGGTATTCTGTTCCTTGTAGTGATCTGGGCACTAAGTACGTGGCTAAACCTCTATACGCTCAAATGGCTAATGAACCAGATGTTTACGTTTGGTGTCGTTGCGGTCTTTATTATCTTCCAACCGGAACTGCGCCGTGGTCTGGAGCAATTGGGTCGAGGCAAACTGTTTGGACGCTCGGCAGCAGCAAGTGATGAAGAATTAACGGTGTTAATTGGTGAGATTATTAAGTCAGTAAATTATTTGTCACGACGTAAAATTGGTGCACTGGTTGTATTCGAACGGGAAACGGGTCTGAACGATTACACAGAGTCCGGGATCCAGATGCAATCTCTGGTCAGCTCAGAGCTGATGATTAACATTTTTATTCCGAATACACCGCTCCATGATGGAGCCGTCATTATACAGGGCAAACAGATTTCGGCGGCAGCCTGTTATTTGCCTTTGTCCGAGAATCCGTTTATTAGCAAAGAGCTAGGAACGCGTCACCGTGCAGCAATCGGGATTACCGAGGTTGCGGATGCGATCTGTTTGGTTGTTTCGGAGGAGACAGGACAAGTGTCGCTTGCGATGAATGGACAGGTTGTTCGTGATATTAAGGAAGAATCGCTGATTGCCAAACTGTACGAAGAACTGCGTCCAACATCCAATCTGACTAAAAAGAATGGTTGGACTACCTTCTGGAAACGGAAGGGGGGACGTAAAAATGGATAAATGGTTCAATAACAACAATTTTGCCAAGATTCTCGCTTTAGCGGTGAGTTTGTTGCTCTGGTTCATGATACATCTGGATGAAGTACCAACTACGCCAACGATCTCGACCGGGACAACGAATAAGGTTGTGGAGCGCACTGTGCCTGTTCAGCCTTATGGACTCGACAGCAACTCCTATGTACTTACTTCATTAAGTACGGATGAGGTCCGTCTGGAGATTAAAGGGCAGCGTTCGATGTTAACTTCGATTTTTACAAATGATGATTATAAAGTGCTAGTGGATCTTAGTCAGGTGAAGGATGGGTCCAATACACTGCCATTGGTGCCTGATCTGCCTTCCGGGGTTGAGGTAGTCAGCATGGAGCCTTCCATGGTTACGGTCAACGTGGAAAAATTGGGCACCAAATCCTTTGATGTGAATATTGTACCCGAAGGAGAACCATCCGCCGGATATAACGCTGGAACGCCCGTTGTTGAACCTTCAGGTCCAGTTAAGGTAACTCTGCCGGAAGGGCAGCTTGACGCCGTAGAGAAGGTTCAGGGCAGTGTGAGCGTGAAGGATGCGAAGGAAGACGTGACGCAGAAAAAAGTGAAGCTTCAGGCATATGATGCCGAAGGCAAGGTCATTGAAAATGCGATTGTTACACCAGAAACCGTAGAAGTCCGTATTCCTGTCAGTCAGCCCTATACAACTGTGCCCTTAAGAATCAAATATTCGGGACAGTTGCCGGAGGGAATGGTGCTCTCCACGGTTGAGCCAAGCGTGAAAGAAGTCTCGGTTTACGGAACAGAGGATGCGCTTGCGGGTATACAGTCCTACGACCAAGTAACCCTTGATCTTACTCAGTTCGATGAGGCAGGGACGTCGACAGTTAACGTGGACTTGACGCCGCCGCCCGGTTTTGAGAAAATCGAGCCTAGTTCGATTCAGCTTAAGGTGACGGTATCGCCTTATGATGAGCTTCAGGAGACGACCAAAGTCTTTCCGAACGTACCCATTACGCTTACTGGCGAGGGGAACGGGCTGGAAGGGACACTGGTTACTCCCAAAAGTGGCGGCTTGAATATTACGCTTAGAGGTTCTTCAACGATGCTTGAAGGTCTAAGTAGCGATGATATCAAGTTGACTGCGGATCTTGCTGGACTTGCGGTAGGTACGCATGAAATAAAGCTTGAGGCTGACTTGCCTCGGTTTGCCAAACTGGATGAATCATCAGTTGATCTGAGCGCTACCGTCAAAATTAGCGAAAAGTCTGATGATACGACGGTTGCTCCTGGCGAAGATCCGAATGATGAAGGGACGGTGGGGCCTGATCCTTCACCAGCCGAAGTCGAGAATGGGGATACCGAAACTGCTCCTGGAGAAGAAGAAACAGAATCGAATACGGACAATCAGGAGCAGAGCCAGCAGGGGAATACCAGTCGAGGTAACTCCAATAACAGTGGTAGCAGTAATAGTGGCTCCAATCCGTAAAAGAAAATGTTCAGTACAGAATTTTAAAAATAACGTTTATGCTCTTATATGATGCGAATAGAAGGAGTTAGATCATGGGGAAATATTTTGGTACAGACGGCGTAAGAGGTGTTGCCAATAAAGAGTTAACGGCGGAGCTGGCTTACAGCATCGGACGTTGTGGTGGTTATGTACTTGCTGGTGGTGTGGAAAGACCAAAAGTGGTTATCGGTATGGATACCCGAATCTCGGGGCTTATGCTGGAATCCGCACTGGTTGCAGGTTTGCTGTCCATTGGCGCCGATGTAATTCGTCTGGGCGTTGTATCCACTCCTGGAGTGGCGTATATTGCTCGTCTGCTGAAAGCCGATGCAGGGGTAATGATCTCGGCTTCCCACAATCCGGTTGAGGATAACGGAATCAAATTTTTTGGGGGAGATGGCTTCAAACTGTCGGATGAGACGGAGAACCGGATCGAAGAATTGATGGATGCAGATACGGATCAATTGCCGCGCCCTGTGGGTGGTGGTTTGGGAACCGTAATTGTGGATGAAGAATCCCGTTATCGCTATTTGGACTACCTGAAAACAACGGTAAATGAATCGTTCTCAGGACTCAAAATTGTTCTGGACTGTGCTAATGGAGCAGCTTATGAGCTGGCACCCAAATTATTCAGAGAACTTGGTGCAGAAGTCATTGCCATTGGTGCTGAGCCTAACGGCCTGAATATCAATGAGCAATGCGGATCAACTCACCCGGAGCATTTGAAACAAGAGGTGCTGAAACATAATGCGGATCTGGGCCTTGCTTTTGACGGGGATGCGGATCGACTGATTGCTATTGATGAGACAGGCGCTGAGGTTGATGGTGACTTCATTCTGTGCATCTGTGGTGATGCGATGAATCGTGCAGGCAAGCTGAAAGACAGTACCGTGGTATCTACCGTAATGAGTAACATCGGATTCTACAAAGCAACGGAGAAACTGGCACTGAAAACAGCAAAGACTGCCGTGGGTGACCGTTATGTGATGGAAGAAATGCGCCGTGGGGGTTATAACCTGGGTGGAGAGCAGTCCGGTCATGTTATTTTCCTGGATTACAATACAACAGGCGACGGCATGCTGACAGCGATTCAGCTCGTGGACACGATGAAAACTTCCGGTAAAAAACTGAGTGAACTTAAGGCGCTGATGACCCAGTATCCACAAGTATTGGTGAACGTTCGCGTTGAAGATAAGAGCAAATACGAGGGCAATTCGGCGATTGAGCAAGCTATTGCTACAGTCGAGCAGCATCTGGGTGATAATGGACGTGTACTCGTTCGTGCGTCCGGGACTGAATCCTTGATCCGCGTTATGGCGGAAGGACCAGATAAGGATGAACTTGAACAATTCGTATCTCAAATTGCAGATGTTGTGCAAAAAGAACTGGTATAGGACCTGATCTATAGGCCTTCCAAACACGGTTGTATCAAGGGAATCACTGTCTCATAAGGTTTAATCTAACAGGGTTTATGCCATACAAACCCATATTCCTACGTCCCGGCCTAGTGAGACCATGGGTCTGTTTAACCGGTCGGGATTGTGGGTAAATATGCCGAAATTGTCACAGGTACTTTGCTCCATTGCAAAATGAACCTGACGTGCATATAATGAGTGGAGTCGTCATTCAGACACAGAAAGTGAGGATCGTAAGGTACTAGTTACACAAGCGCCAGAGCTTGAAGATGCGCGGGAAGGATTTTGATCGGTATGAATCTTGAAATAATGAAGATGCTACTGAGCAAGATCGACGGCAATCAAGCTGACGAGGTGGAGGTGTTCGGATTGTTCGGCGGGGACCTCCCGGTGATGCACCAGAGCCGTGAACCGGATTGCGGAAAATGGATGGGTGACTGTCCACACAACGCGCCGGTAGGTGCAAGATTCAACTAAAATTCAAATGAATGTGCGCGAAGAGCGTGAACAGTGCGCGGACGGGAAAATGATGTACATTCATGATTGCATCTAATAACAGCTTATGACTGCGGAGCGGCAAGAGGCTGCTCTGATCATTGATAATTGAATAATTGAAAGTTTTCATGATACGTTAGGCAATCATTTTCATTTTTTCGATATGCCGTGCCAGCCTGTTTCTCTTCGTGACACAGTATTCATATACAATCGGAGGAAATAAACTATGTGCGGTATTGTTGGATATATTGGTAATAAGAACACTCAATCGGTATTGGTCGAAGGATTGAAGAAACTCGAGTATCGTGGTTATGATTCTGCAGGTATCGCGGTATTCACACCAGAAGGTCTGCAAATCACGAAAGCTCTTGGTCGTCTTGCGAATCTTGAAGCTAAGCTGGATGGTGCACCACTGGTAGGTAATGCCGGAATCGGACACACACGTTGGGCAACTCATGGTAAACCATCGGATGAGAACTCTCATCCACACACGGATGGAAGCCAGAAGTTCTCTGTTGTGCATAACGGTATTATTGAGAACTACCTGGATCTGAAGGACGAATTGATGGCTCAAGGTCACACGTTCACTTCCGAGACAGATACTGAGGTTATTTCTCACCTGATTGCGCGTGAATACAATGGTGATATCGTTAAAACAGTGCAAAAAGTGATCACGTTGTTGCGTGGCGCCTTCGCACTGGGTGTATTGACAGAGCATGAGCCTGAGAAACTCGTAGCTGTGCGTCAAGCAAGCCCATTGATTATTGGTATTGGTGAAGGCGAGAACTTCATTGGTTCCGACATCCCGGCAATTCTGGAACATACACGTAACGTGTACATTCTGAATGATGGTGAAATGGCTGTATTGACACATGATGCTGTCGAATTGATGACGATTGAAGGTAACTTTATTTCTCGGGAAATGATTCGTGTCGATTGGGATGCTGTAACTGCAGAAAAAGGCGGATTCGAGCACTTCATGCTGAAAGAAATTCATGAGCAACCAAAAGCATATCGTGATACAATGCTGGGTCGCATCGATAATGAAAGCAAAAAGGTTCAACTTCCTGAGTTGAAAATGACTGAAGAACAAATCAAAAATATCCGTAACGTTCAAATCATCGCTTGTGGTACAGCGTACCATGCAGGTCTGGTTGGACGTACTGTAATCGAGCAACTGGTACGTATTCCGGTAGAAACAGATGTTGCTTCCGAATACCGTTATCGTTCACCGATCGTAAGCAAAGATACACTTGTGATCGTGGTGAGCCAATCCGGTGAAACGGCTGATACACTTGCTGCACTGCGTGAAGCACAGTCAAATGGTGCACATGTACTCGCCATCACTAACGTTGTAGGTAGCTCCATTGCACGTGATGCGGACGATGTGATTGCAACACTGGCAGGACCGGAAATTGCAGTAGCTTCTACCAAAGCGTATACTTCGCAGTTGATCGCGTTCAACCTGCTGGGTCTGTACCTTGCACAAGTTCGTGGCACGCAAACAGCAGAAGAGATTGCTCACATGCTGGCAGCAATGCAAGCATTGCCTGAGCAAGTTGAATCCATGCTGGAGCAAGCGGAAGCTATTAAAGGATATGCAGAGCAAATCTCCAAACATGAACATCTCTTCTTCATCGGCCGCGGTCTGGATTATGCAGTAGCACAAGAAGGATCGTTGAAACTGAAAGAGATCTCTTATATTCACTCCGAAGCGTATGCTGCGGGTGAGTTGAAACATGGTACGCTCGCATTGATCGAGGACGGTATCCCTGTCATTGCTCTGGCAACGCAGGAGAACGTTTTGGAGAAAACCGTGAGCAACATCAAAGAAGTGAAAGCACGTGGCGCAGACGTACTGGCAATTACGTACGAAGAGCACGTAGCACCATTGCTGAAATCCGTTGATCAAGCGTTTGCAATTCCTAAGACGCTGCCACTGCTTAGCCCGGCTCTGTCCGTTGTAGCATTGCAATTGCTTGCATACTACGCTTCCCTGGCACTGGGTCACGATGTGGATAAACCACGTAACCTGGCGAAAAGCGTAACGGTAGAGTAAGGGGTTAAACAATCTAGCTATATGTGATTTGCAACACGAATCAATTTCTTTGGCGCCAAGACAAAGCGTATATAGCAATTAAATCGTATCAGTGTCGAGTGGATGCAGGATTATTTCCTGATATCTGCTCGACTTTTCTTTTTTGGACTAATCTAGAAGGTTGAAGGAAAGTAGAATTCTGCTCAGATTTTTGGCGGGCCTTGACCCAAATTATTGCTTTACACTAAAACAAAAGATACTCGTGACTTACTTTAAAAATGAAATGATCCATGAAACAGAATTTATGTTTGCTGCATAACACTGCATGAAAAGGAGGCGATCCGAGTGATTTTGGATTGCCTCCTTTTCATACAGTGACATCCAAATCGAAAGGATATTTAAACTAATCTATGATAATCGGGGCAAGTTCATGTCTTTCAATTCATATAACAATGAATTTCGAAAATAACATGTGGTGGAAACATGAAAAGTGCCTCAAGTCTTTTGCAGAGTAGTGTTTATCCAGAACACTGAAACCAAAGAGAGAAGCACCTTTTAGGCGAAGTCTACCACAACTATACGTAAAATTAAGAGTGTATTTCCCCTGCAAAATGTATTAAGTGTCGGAGGTAGCAAGGTCTTCCTTGAATACCTCGAAGAAAATCAATCTGACGCTGGTTTTGAAAAGTCTAAACTGCGTCAAGTCAAAAATCTTTCTATTCCCTTTGAATCTTGCTTTATCTCAGCATCGCCTGGACGCTTGGCTGCCAGCGGCTCTTCCACTTTCGCAGACTTCAGCAAGAAGCGCTTCTTCAGCGATTTCTTGGTTGTCTCTACCCACATCATTCCTTACTCTACAAGGAGTTGGAGTTGGGGCGTCTTAGCAAGTCGTGCCCTACTTTAACCTACGACTTACGTAATTTAAACAACGAAATCATTTTACCATGCTTCGATCCAAGACCATCCTTGATTTGGATTTGACCGTCGAGACCGTTGATGCCGAATCAAAAAGGAGCTGCCGCAAATTTCCCAAGCCAATGAAATCGAACTACGAATCAAACTGTCTACTTACAATTCTCTATGAAAAATTCAAACTTGACTGTTGTGAGCCTGTTCATCAACGATTTACAATTGCACGATTCCGTTTTGGATTGCTTCCACTGTGCAGCAACGCTCGTTCAGCAACACTATCTCCCGATAATCCTTTGCAGTTTGGCACCTGGCTATTGGACCAATGATATACAGCATTAGTTATGAGCGCGGTTGAACTAGTACCTAAAATTATGGGCCTTCAAAATTTAGGAGAACTATTTTTTGTGAAAACCTCTGTCATAACCGATTAATTATCATTTCTAGACTGTTGAGAAGTAAATGTAGAAAAAAACAAATTATCCATCTTATTTACCAAGAAGCGACTTACTTCGACATGTGTGTTGTGTTAAAAGTAATTAAGAAGAAAAAAATATAATTAAAACAAATATATGAAAATTTTCCCTTTTTGTTATTTGTCTATCTTCTCTAGTCAAATGCTTTTTAAATATGAAGGTAGGAAGAGTGATTTATGGACAAAAGGATAGGCCAAAACACACTAACTGGGCGTCTAAAGGAGCAACCTAACACCTTTATTCATGATGAAATATTGTATCCACAATTCAAATACGAGGTTCAACACCTGCTTCCCTATTATATTCAAATTGAAAAAGTTATCTCCATGGAATATACCCGCATGGGATTGCTAGAACATGAAGCGTTGCAGCATATTTTGCTTCAATTGGACAAACTCGACATAGACACATTGGTAGGCAATCCTCAGGAAAACATGACGGATATCTTATTTGCGATTGAACGGTATGTAGAACAGAATACCAGCCACTCCATTACAGCTTGGCATCTGGATCGAAGCCGAAATGATGTACAGGCAACAGCCCAGGTCATGCTTGCCAGAGACCAATTGCTCAATATGATGGAAGCTCTACTCTCACTGGCTGATGCTATTCATCCACTTGCAATGCAACACATCCATACCAAAATGCCGGGTTATACACATTACCAGTCAGCACAAATTATCAGCCCAGGTTTCTATTTCGCAGCAATTCTGGAGCACATTGGACAAACCATTGGACGTTTTCAAAACCATTGGACAAGCTTGGATGAATGTCCGTTAGGGTCAGGGGCAATGTCAGGTCTGGAATTACAGTGGGACCGAGTGAATATGGCGCGAATGTTAGGATTTGAGCGGGAATGTCGTCATGCATTGATGGGAGTCGCCTCCAAGGATTTTATGCTGCTGATTGGTGCGGAGTTATCGAATGTGAGTGTGACGTTAACGCGATTTATGACAGATTTCATGAATTGGGGTAGTAGCGAATACCGTTTTTTGCAATTGCCCGATCATTTGTGCGGCATTTCTTCAGCGATGCCTCAAAAGAAAAATTTTACTATTTTAGAACGAATTAGAGGGAAATTGGCTCATATTCCTGCATATTATCTCGATCTTGTGATGGGGCAACAACGAACTCCATATACCAATTTGGTTGAGACAGCAAAAGAGGGAGGTAGCCATTTTTTAACCATGCTTGAGACTATGAATAGCGCGATTCAATTGCTTACTCATGTCATTACGCATGTGAGCTTTGATCAAGAGCAGATGGAGCGGGTCTGCAACGAGCAGTTTTTTGGCGGATTTTCCTTAGCAAATCAACTAACCTTGCAGTGTGATGTACCCTATCGAAATGCTCAGATCATAGCAGGAAAGTACATTACAGCGATGATTAAACAGAGGCGTGGGCCATTGGATGTTGATTCAGAGTTACTCCGAACGATATGTGGTGAGATGGGTTATGTTAGTAAACTTCATGATGAGATTTTGATCCAATGTTTTTCCGCTGAATCTGGTTTGTCTGCAAAGCAGTCCTCCGGATCTACTCATCCGGATCAGGTGGCGGAGCTTTTATCCATTCAAGAACGGGAACGAGCGTTGACTTGGGAATACGTCCAGAATGCGAAGGAGAGAAGTGGAACTTATTTACTTTACTGACCTAGGGGGTTACCAGATGAGTTCATATTTGGAGAGGAAAAATTTAACAAAGTCGATTGGAGTTGGAAAATCATTCGGGACATTTGGTGAACTTCTTCAAGGGGTGGGAACCGATGCACAGAATTTCCTGATTACGCTGCCGATCAACCGATATTCAAATGTAACATTTCAGTCACAGCCGAGCCTCCCCCACCTGATTGTATCTCCCAGCTATAGATCGAAGTCAAGGAAAATAGCGCTTAGAATTCTTCAATTATATGACCTTCCGCTGGGAGGATTTATTGAGATTAATAGCAACATTCCGGTTGGAAAAGGTTTGGCCAGTTCCTCAGCTGATATTGTTGCAACCGCCCGAGCGATTGATCATTGTTTTGGTTTGAATCTGACAGCAGAACAATTGGAGGCATTAATCCAGGAAATTGAACCAACGGACGGTGTCATGTATGACGGTATCGTATCTTATTACCATCGGGCTGTGAGGTTACGTGAAAGTCTTGGCCCGGTTCCCAATCTGTCTATTGTAAGTATCGATGAAGGTGGCGAAGTTGATACAACAGAGTTTAATAAAATTTCCAGATCCTTTAGTGCAGTGGAGAAGCTGGAGTACGACCACATGCTTGCAAGCATTTCTGCTGCAATAAAAAGAAATGATTTAAAAGCTGTGGGAAAAATCTCCACTCAAAGTGCAATTATGAATCAGCGCCTGTTGGAGAAAAAACAGATGGAGCGGGTTCTGGATATATGCAATGAGGTGGACGGGCTGGGAATTGTCATCACGCATAGTGGTACCTGCACTGGAATTTTGCTGGACCAGACTGACGTTGAGTATTGCTGGCAACTACATAAGGCCTATGAACTAATGAGTTTACTGCATGGCGAGGTTACGATTTTTCATACCAATATGGAAGTCGTCTGAAACACAGTTGTTCATTCTGATCTACGGAAGGAGAATTTGAATGGAAACAGGTCATCGCAAGTCTTCAATTCCTGCATCCAAGCAAGAAATGCTCCAAAGATTGCTGCAACAAAGAGTGGGAAACACAGCCGTTTATACAACCATTCAGCCTGTATCGCGGACGGAGTCTTCTCCGGTATCTTCTGCTCAAAAGCGCCTTTGGTTTTTGGATCAGTTATATCCACAAAACGCATTTTACAATATCCCTTTTCTATTTCGCCTCAAAGGAGAGTTGGATACGAGTGCTTTAACCAAAAGCCTTGAGCAGATGGTCAGCAGACATGAGTCGTTGCGAACCACCTTTGCAGTTGAAGAAGGGGAACCCGTTCAAATTATCCATGATCAGTCTGAATATAACTGGAAAATGAACGATGTAACCGATCTGCCTGAAGAACAGCGGGAACTCGTCGCTATGGAGCTGTTCCAACGGGAAGCACAGACACCGTTTGATTTATCGGTAGGGCCATTGTTGCGTTCAGGGTTGATTCGCGTTCAGCCGGATGATCACTTTTTCATGATTAACATCCATCATATTGTTTTTGATGGTTGGTCAACAGGTGTTCTGTGCCAGGAATTGGAACTGCTTTATCGTGCGAACCGGAATGGTGAGGGTTTGCCCCTACTGCCCCTTGAGATACAATATGCAGATTATGCACACTGGCAGAACGAGCATCTGAAAGGAAACGAAGTTCAGCAGCAATTGTCTTATTGGGAGGATAAGCTCAGTGGTAGTTTACCGGTATTACAGCTTCCATATGATTTTCCAAGTCCTTCTCGCCAAACGTTCAAAGGTGCATTTACTACCTTCACGATTCCATCCGAAGTTAATGCTGCATTGAAGCAAATAAGCCGAACGTATGGAGCAACTCCTTTTATGGTATATTTGACCGTTTATAAAATTCTCTTATATCGATATACACGACAAGCAGACCTGATCGTAGGAACGCCAATTGCCAATCGTAATATCAATGAATTGGAAGATTTAATCGGTTTTTTTGTAAATACCTTAGTGATTCGTACATCGATATCCAGCGACATGTCCTTTTTGGACCTGCTGGAGCGGGTACAGCAAGTAACACTGGATGCTTATGCAAATCAGGATGTGCCATTCGATACCATTGTTGAGGCTATTCAACCTGAGAGGAATCTGGGTGGAACCCCGTTATTTCAGGTGATGTTTAACCTGATTGACGATGTTCGGCTGAATCTGGATGGGCTTCATGTTACCTCTATGGAAGTTGATAATCAAACGTCGAAGTTTGAGATGGAGCTTACCCTGATTGAGCACGCTGAAGGGATGTCTGGTGGATTTGAATATAGTACGAACCGGTTCAAGGAAGAGACCATTGCCGGCTTCATCCAGCACTATCTTCTGCTGCTGGAGTCCGTCGTTCAGCATCCGGATGTACCTATTACGCAGCTTCAAATTTTATTGAAACAGGAATGTCAGCTTCTGGAGCAGTGGAATCAGACGACCGTGCCTTATCCGGATGACATCTGCATGCACCAGTATTTCGAACGACAGGTCAAACAGACACCTGATAAGAGTGCTATCGTCTTTAAGGATGCTCGTTTGAGTTACAAGGAGTTAGACCGTTTGTCAAACGGACTTGCTTTCAAGCTTAGGGAGCATGGGGTGGGCCCAGATGTTTGCGTTGGAATCTGTATGGAACGGTCATTGGAAATGGTCGTTGCGGTGCTTGGTGTTCTAAAAGCTGGAGGAGCTTACGTTCCGCTTGATCCGCATTATCCTCAGGATCGCTTAATTTATATTTTGGAGGATACGAATGTTCCGGTTGTAATTACTCAATCCTCACTGTTGTCGCTTATTGAGGGGGCTGGTACAAATCTGTTCATTCTCGATCATATTGAAGAGCTTGAACCTGTGGAAGAAGTACCGGAGTCTGGTGTTGGTCCAGATCATATTTTATACATATTGTATACTTCGGGTTCAACGGGCAAGCCAAAGGGCATCGTGATGGATCATCGCCCTATCGTAAATCTAATGGCTTGGCAAATGAAAAACCTAAAGTCGCCGCAACAGGCGACCGTGCTTCAGTTTTCGACCCTGAATTTCGACATGTCATGCCATGAGATGTTCTCAGCTTTTGGCAGCGGAGGCACGATAATTCTGGTCGATGAGCAAACTCGCAAAAATCCGGAGAGTCTGCTTGAACTCATCATTGAGCATAAAGTTCAGCGTTTACATTTGCCCTACATCAGCTTCCAGCAGCTGGCTGAGGTCGCCGAAAAGATCGAAGGCATCGAATATGGGATTACAGATATTACTGTTTCAGGAGAGCAGCTTCGCGTTACACCACAGATCAGAAACTGGCACAAAAAGCTTGGGAATTGCACGGTCCAGAATCACTATGGCCCAACGGAGACCCATGTCGTTACCGCATTTATGATTGAAGATATGGATGAAGTTAATCCGCTGCCACCCATAGGCAGAGCCATTGATAACTGTGAAATATATATTCTCGATAAGGAACTTCAACCTGTCCCTGTTGGCGTATACGGCGAACTGTATATTGGTGGAATATGTCTCGCGAGAGGATACTTGAATCGGGAGGAACTGACCGCAGACAGATTTATCCCTAATCCGTTTGTAGGTGAGCCTGGTCAGCGTATGTATAAATCGGGGGATCTGGCGCGTTTTCTGCCAAGCGGTGATGTTGAATTTTTAGGGAGAATGGATGAGCAAGTCAAAATTCGTGGCTTCCGCGTGGAACCAGGTGAGGTAGAATCGGTCATTAGCACTTATCCGGGTATTCGGGAGACGGTGGTCGTGGCATATCAGGAGCAGCAAGCCCCACATGAACTGGTTGCTTATGTTGTAGTGGATAAGGATATTGCAGAGCCTGAATTAAGGGAGCACTTAAAAAAGAAATTGCCAGATTACATGCTTCCTACCATTTTCATGAAGATTGAGGAGATGCCGTTGACACCGAGTGGCAAGGTCAGTCGATCTGCTCTTCCACAGCCCAAACGCAACATGGGAGGAAAAAACAAGACAGCTCCTGTTACTGCAGCGGAAAAGGCTGTTGCTGCCATTTGGGTAGATATTCTCGAATGTGAAGAAGTTGGACTGGAGGACCAGTTTTTTGAACTGGGTGGTCATTCATTGCTGGCGATCAAGGTGATCTCCCGTATCCGAAGTGCGTTCCAGACCGATCTGCCGATCTATACCATTTTTGAGTTTCCGCAGCTTAGTGACTTTGCGGCACATTTAGTTCACTATTTGGCACAGCATGAACGTCTTTCATCGGAAAGTGAAAGTATTGTTCCAGTACCTCGCGAGCCTTATATGCCACTTTCTTATGCTCAGGAGCGAATTTGGTTTTTTGAGCAATGGCAGCAAGACTCATCCATGTATAACATCTCCAAGGCCTTACGTGTTATGGGAGAGTTGGACGAAGCAGCTCTGGAACAGAGCTATCAGCAATTAATTGAGCGTCATGAGAGCTTGCGGACCAACTTTGTGGATGAAGCTGGACTGCCGAAGCAAATGATCCATCCCTTCAGGTCCCTTCCGATTAGACAGGTAGATTTGCGTAATGACGTGGGTGAGCACCAGTATGTCCGTCTCCAAGCTTTGATTGCTGAGGAGGAGCAACGGCCATTTGATTTGGCCAACGATCCGTTAATTCGAACTAGTCTGTATCGTTTGGACGATGAAGAGTGGGTTCTACTGCTGGTGGTACACCATATTATTTTTGACGGTTGGTCCATGTCGTTGCTTGAACAGGAATGGTGGGAAAATTATGATCGCTGCAAGCAAGACCCTGCTTTTCAAAGGGTTGCCCTTCCTCTACAATACGTGGATTATGCGATTTGGCAACGAAATATGCTTCAAGGCGTCCGTTGGGAAGAACAAATGGCCTATTGGAAAAACCAATTGCAAGGTAAGCTTCCCATTCTGCAATTACCTACCGATCGTCTTAGGCCTGCTCAGCAATCGTATAAAGGGGCGCATTTTGACTTTACTATAGATCGACGACTCGCCGAGAAAGCGAGGCAATTCAGTAAGCAGGAAAACGTATCATTATATATGACCATGCTTACAACGTTCAAGGCGCTGTTATATCGATACACAGGCGAACATGATCTTTTGGTTGGTTCACCCATGACCAATCGCAATCGGACGGAATGGGAGCAGTTGATCGGTTTTTTCGTGAATACGCTGGTGCTCCGAACTAGTGTGTCTTCTGAGATGACATGGAAGGAACTGTTGGGCAGGGTGAAAAGGGTCACGATGGAGGCCTTTTCCCATCAGGAGATCCCTTTTGAAAAGCTGGTACAAGAGCTACAACCGGAACGTTCCCAGGGATTTTCGCCTGTATTCCAGGTGATGTTTTCTCTGCAAAATACACAGCATTTAAATGATAGAGAGGCATTAAAGTTCAGCCCTTATAATCTGGAAAGCATCAACTCGTTGTTTGATATCAGCATGTTCATTGAAGAGGACCAGGAGCTTCAAGTCACGATTGAATATGGGGCTGCTCTGTTTGAACGAGGAACCATCGAGCGGTTTGCCCAGCACTATTCGCAGTTACTGGAGAGCATGTTACAGCAGCCGGAAACATCGATTGCACAAGCCTCCCTGTTGACCGAACGGGAGCGGAGGCAACTACTCGTCGACTGGAATGATACAGCAAGGTCCGGGTTAAATCATAGAGCCCAGGAGAAGGACATCTATCAGCAATTCTTACAAGCTGTCCTTCGTCATCCACACGCTGTCGCCATTGAGGATGGAGAACGAACAGTCACGTATGAAGAGCTTCTGACCCAAGCTCAGACTATTGCATGCATGTTACGGGATGCACAAACTGAGGCGGGTACAGTCATTGGCGTGTACATGGAGCGTTCGATTGAACTGGTGGCGTCCATGCTCGGGACGTTGAAGGCAGGCGCCTGCTTTGTGCCGATAGACCCTGAATACCCAACAGAGCGTATTCGCTGGATGGTGGAGAACAGCCGGATGCCAATTGTCTTAACGCACTCCGATTTAATGGCTAATTTGCCTATTGATCACGACTGTGTGGTAGCCGTGGACAAGCTGCAAGAAATACAAGTAGAACGTGTCTCGCAAGAGAAAGTTGGGCTACCTGCGAATTGCATATCCATGGAAAATACAGCTTATGTAATTTATACCTCGGGGTCTACGGGTAAGCCCAAGGGGGTCATGATTTCGCAGCGTTCGCTTGTTGATCATGTTCAGACTGTTATAGAGGGGAACCGTCTGAACGATAACGACCGAATCGTGCAATTTTCAGCAATCAGCTTCGACTTCTCCATCCATGAGATCTTTCCAGCGCTTCTCGCAGGTGCAACGCTTGTGCTACGTCCGAAATCGGTATTAGATACGCATGAGTTTGTGCGATGGTTAAACGTGAAAGAAATCAGTGTACTTTACTTGCCTACAGCTTACTGGCATTTACTCGTCAGCGAGTGGGATGAAACAGATGCTTTTCCAGTGTCTATGAAGCTGGTATCCGTTGGAGGAGAAAAAGCCTCCATAGCCATATACGAAAAATGGAAGCAGATTACGCAGGGACGTATTCGCTGGAGCAATGCTTATGGGCCGACAGAGGCAACTGTAGCGGCGACCACTTTTTATGATGATATGGATAAGCTGCACGTAGAGCATGAGGACCTTCCGATTGGCAGACCCTTGCCGAATACACAGCTTTACATTCTGGATCATTTGCTTCAGCCCGTACCCATTGGTGTTACGGGGGAATTATTTATAGGCGGAGTAAGATTGGCCCAAGGATATCTGCATCAACCGGAGGTAACCGACAAGGTGTTTATTCCTCATCCGTTCCAACAGGGCGAGCGTTTGTATCAAACCGGGGATTACGTTCGTTATCGTGAGGACGGACAGATCGAATACATTGGAAGGAAAGATTCGCAAGTCAAAATTAGAGGGTATCGAGTGGAACTTGGAGAGATTGAAGCTTGTCTGGAACAGCTACCACAGGTTGAACAGGCTTTAGTGACGGTAAGAGATGACTTGGATTCCTCCAATCAACAACTCGTCGCCTACGTCAAATGCAAAAATGGAGAGGCTGTTCTGGATACAATCCGCCATGATGCCAAACAGCTACTACCATCTTATATGCAGCCATCCTTCTACGTGACATTGAAGAATTTCCCGTTTACGGCGGGTGGAAAGATTAATCGCGCGCTTCTTCCGAAACCGGATGTATGTTCAGCGGAAGGTTCAGGTTCAGTAGAGCCCGCGAATGAAATAGAGGAACGCTTGTCTCGGATATGGTGTCAACTCCTTCATCGAAAGAGAGTTGGGACGAAGGAAAACTTCTTTGAGATAGGTGGTCATTCTCTGCTTGCAACCCAGATGAACTCTCTGATCCGCAAGGAGTTCTCCAAGAACGTACCCATTAAGGCGTTCTTTGATTCACCAACGATTATGGAATTGGCTCAGATTATCAGCAGTATTGACGCGGAAAACAAAGTAGAAATTCCAAAAATTTCAAGAATGCCGAGGGGCACGAAAGCGTGAAGCCACCATCTAAGGAAAAAGGGGACTGACCAATTGAGTACAACGATTAGCAGTAACCATTATTTGTTTCCAGCGTCCTTTGCTCAAAGACGAATATGGTTTGTTCAGGAGACCATAACTGATCCTTCTGTCTATCATGTGCCACTGCTGTATAAGCTTGACGGACCTGTTGATCTCGAAATACTTCAGCGCTCTATTAACAAACTGATGGAGCGTCACGAATCCTTGCGAACATATTTCACAGTGGAGAACAATGACATCATGCAAGTCATCATTCCCGAACTGGACTATGTCATCAGTCATATTCAATTACCGAATGAAGCTGTCAAGCGAACTAATGACCGGATAATGCAGGACATACGCACTCCGTTTTCATTGGAACAGGCCCCCCTTTTCCGGATGGTTCTTTACTCCATTAGTGAACAGGAACATTATTTTTTAATCAATATGCACCATATTATTACAGACGGTTGGTCCTACTCCGTCTTCATGCGGGAGCTGAGTTTGCTGTATTCCGCTGAACTACAAGGAAAAGAGGCTGAGTTAGCAGAGCTCCCGATTCAGGTAGCCGACTTTTCACAATGGCAAAGAGACAGCCTGCAAGGTGAAGAGCTTGAGAAACAAATGCGTTTCTGGGAGAAGCATCTGGAAGGAGAACTATCTGTTCTGGACTTGCCTGTTGATCCAGCAAAACCGCTTGTGGTCGATAATACAGGAGCTTCTCTTGAATTTCACATTCCTCTGCAACTATCTGAGCGTTTTGCGCAATTATGCAGTAGCAGCGGCACATCGTTGTATATTGGGCTCTTGGCCGTATACCAATTGCTTCTAGCCCGTTACTCGGGTCAAGACAATATTATTATTGGAACGCCTATTGCCAATCGGCATCACATTGAGCTTGAGAACGTCATTGGAATGTTTGTTAATACAATGACCTTGCGTGCTCGTCTGCATGATAATCCTTCCTTTCGGGAAATGCTGATGCAGCTACGTAAGACTGCATTAGAAGCTTACGAGCATCAGGAGGTACCCTTTGATCTGCTCGTTGAAAGGCTAGCGCCGGAGCGTAGCCTAGGACAAACCCCCATTTTTCAGGCGATGTTCTCGTTCCAGAATCATCCGAAGCTGGAGCTTAATTTTCCACATATTGATATTAAGCCGGTTGAGTTAGATCTAGGTACAGCCAAGTTCGAATTGTATCTAGACATTGCGGAATCGCCAGAGGGATTACATGGCATATTTGAATACCAAAAGAATCTATATGATGAAGTCTTGATTAAACAGCTATCTGTCCATTATGTGCAACTCGTAGAAAGCATTCTGGAGGATACGGAGCAGCAAATATGGCATATTCCTTTTATGCATGAGCAAGAGAAGCGGTCTATAAGCGAACAACTGTATCAGCAAAAGGATACGAAGATCCAGGTACAGAGTTCGACATGTGGTCTTCATTCGTTTGAACACTGGGCTGCCTTACAAGCGGATACCATTGCCATTCGTTATCAAGGTGAAGCAATGACCTACGCTGAACTCAATCAGAGAGCCAATCAGGTTGCGTGGTATATGCGTGAGAACGGGGTTGTTCCCGGCACGGTCGTAGGACTGTGGCTTGAGCCATCCATTGACTTCATCGTGGGTATGTTGGGTGTATGGAAAGCAGGGTGCTGCTGCGTTGCGTTGAATTCCGAACATCCTGTAGCAAGGAACATCCTGTTGCTGCAACATGCAGCTGTATCACGCATTGTTACAAACGAAAACAACGTCCACAAAGTTCCGCAAGCAGGACAGGATATCTTTTGTTTGGAGCGGATTCCTGCCATCCCTGCGTATGCAGCCAATCCTGAGGTACAGATGGCTGCGAGTGATGGAGCGTATCTGTTCTGGAATACCGGGGCATCTGGGGCTTCACAAACTGTTGCTGTGCCTTATTTCAGACTTGTGCAGCTATGCAAATCGGCAGCCTGTACGTTTGATCTGGATCGAAATGACGTATGGGCCATGCTGCATGCAGTGGACAGTGAACTGGCGTTATGGGAAATATGCGGAGCGTTGTTCAATGGAGGAACATTGGTTATCGTGCCTGGATGGATTGCCGATCAACCTAAATATATGAATGAACTGCTGATTCAGGAAAAAATAACGCGCCTTACACTGACTCGGGCTTCATTTCTCACCTGGATCAGACTGGATGAAACCAATGCAAAAGGGAAGCTGGAACTTCGTACGATTTTTATTAAAGGAAAGAACGTAACCATACCTTTCATGAATGGGTGGTTAGGTCGTCATACCCGTCATCAGCCGGAACTCATTCAAATAAACAGCTTGAGCGAACTGGGGGGCGTAATCAGTAGTCGTATCATTCCAGCCAGTGGAAACTCATATGAACGGTCAGATCGAGGCATTGGTGCGCCATTAACCGGTCAGGTGCTTTATATTCTTGATGCCTGTGGTGAGGTTGTGCCTATGGGTGCAGCGGGTACTCTGCATGCGAGCGAGCTGGATTCGGATCACGCAAGAGCATTTCATGCCTGTCACCCCGATGAGCGATGGAGCTATCGTTCAGTAAACGGCGAGCCCGGTGTATGGTTATACCGGATGGACGATATGTGTCGCTATTTACCGAATGGAGAGATCGAATGTTTGCGCCATTTGGGTTACCAAGTGGAGCTAGGTGAATATATCGTACAGCTTGATGAGATACGATTGGCGTGCCTTCATCACCCGGTTGTTGAGGAAGCAGCAATCCAAGTACGAAGAGACGAATACGGTATTGAGTATGTGATGGCTTACCTGGTTGCTGTCGATGGGCAGACTGTTCCCGCACAACAGGTCCAGCATGATCTGCGGGACAAGCTTCCTGAATACATGATTCCGAGGACGCTGCTTTGGGTGACGCAACTGCCTCGATTGACCAGCGGTGAGATAGACTATGATCTTCTTCAGAGTAACACGGAACATAAGTCGAGGCGGTCCGCTTACGTGCCCCCAGCCAATCCAATTGAGGAGAGACTGGTAAACATATGGGAAACTGTGCTTGAAGTTCCAAGGATCGGCGTCGAGGACAATTATTTCGTATGCGGAGGAGATTCGATCCGAATGCTGTCGATTATTGCTCTTGCCAAAGATGCCAATCTCTATTTCGGTATCCGGGACTTGTTATCTAATCAATCAATCCGGGAGCTTGCCCCGCATGTATTGATGAATCAGGACATCGTCAAACTTACAGACAACAGGTTTGATCTGGTGCCTGAAGAGGATCTTGCCAAACTACCTGAAGATATAGAGGATGCGTACCCTCTTACACAACTGCAACGAGGCATGCTGTTTCAAAGTGAGCTGCATTCCGGGTCCAGGCTGTATCATGATCTCATTCAATTTTCCATAAAGGGTTCCTTCCATACGAAAGTATGGGACGAAGCCTTCCAGATGTTAATCAACCGTCATCCGATCTTACGTACGACGTTTGATTTATCGAGTTACAGTCTTCCTCTGCAATTGGTGCATACGAGAGGCAAGCTGCGCATCAAGTATGTAGATGTAAGCGATACGGACCCTGACACACAACAGGAAATGCTTCAGAAATGGGTGGAGCATGAAATGGATACATCCTTTGATTGGAGTCAGTCGCTCCTGCGAGTCGTTATGCTGCAGCGAGCGAAGGACTGGGTTCAACTGATCGTATCTATGCATCATTCCGTACTGGATGGCTGGAGCGTGGCCCATTTTACAGCTGAGTTGTTTGGAAAGGTGGATCACCTTTTGCAAGATCAGGTACTGGAGCCTGCTCCACGATTACAAACGACATTCAAGCAATATGTGAGGGAAGAATTGAACGCATTACAATCGCCTGAGCATAAGGAGTACTGGGAGCGAAGATTGGACGGCTTCTCTCGAATTAGGATTCCTCAGTGGGAATCGGCAGATACATCTCCTCCCGTCATGATGCTCAAGGAGGTAGACATATCGCCATCTCTTTCACATGACGTGCAGGAACTCGCACAGCGGACGCTGATTCCAATCAAGAGCTGGCTGCTGGCCATTCACATACACATTTTAAAAACATTAACGAATCAGGGAGACATCACAACGGGAGTGCTGTTCCACGGTCGTCTTGAGCAGAAGGATGGTGACCGCGCCCTGGGCTTATTTCTTAATACACTGCCATTTCGCATGCAACTGGATGGAGGAACCTGGGCCGCCATTGCGGAAAAAGCGTGGGAAACCGAAAAGGATATGCTGCAATATCGCAGATATCCTATGGCCCAGATCCAACAGGATACCGGAAAAGGCAAGTTATTTGAGACATTCTTTAATTTCACTCATTTCTATGTATCCGAGCAGAAGCTGGGTTCTTATGAGAAACTGCACATTATTGAGGAGCCGGGATACGCAGATAACAGTTTTCCATTCGGAGCTGAATTTTCGCTGGATGGCGAAAGCGGTGAATTAAGACTGGCGCTCCGTTGGGATCAGGTGCTGTTCAGCGAAGAGCAAATGAGCCGAGTCGCCGGATACTATCAGAAGGCGCTGCGTGCAATCGTTCATCATACCTATGAAGTCGCGGATCACGACACCTTACTGTCTGTTGATGAACTTCAGGAAATAGATGACTGGAATCAGACGGAAAACCATTTTCCTCAAGTCCATCTGCTACACAAGTTATTCGAGCAGCAAGTGGAGAGCACACCTGAGCAGCTTGCTCTTGTTTATCAAGGTCAACGCTTAAGCTACCGTGAGTGTAACGAACAAGCGAATCGGCTAGCTCATTACTTGCATAAACATGGAGTTGGGCCAGATGTGAAAACAGGTATATGTTTGGAACGATCCACTCAACTGGTTACCAGTCTGATGGCTATTCTGAAGGCAGGCGGCGCCTACGTACCGATTCATCCGCATCATCCGGCAGTTTTCGTTCAGGAACTTATTCAGGATGCTGATCTTGGACTTGTCGTGACAAGCGAAAAGTGGGCTTCATTATTTGAAGGATACGCTGGAACGGTTCTGTATATGGAACGGATTCATGAGGAATTAGTCACCGAGTCTGCCTTGAATCCCAATGTCCCGTGCCTTCCTGAGCAGCTTGCATACATGATTTATACCTCCGGCTCTACGGGGAAACCCAAGGGGGTGTTGATCGAGCATAAAGCGATTGCTAACCGTCTTCTCTGGATGCAGAAAGAATATCGATTAACCGGGATGGATCGGGTGCTTCAGAAAACGCCGTTTACATTCGACGTCTCAGTATGGGAGTTTTTCTGGCCGTTGATCACGGGAGCGGGACTAGTCATTGCTGAGCCTGAAGGGCACAAGGACCCGGAATATCTGATTAAGCTCATTCAGGAAGAAGAGATTACAACGATTCATTTCGTGCCCTCCATGCTGCATGCTTTTTTGGCTCAACGAGGAGTAGAGCAATGCACCACACTGAAAAGGGTCATTTGCAGCGGGGAAGTACTTTCGCGTATGTTAAAGCAACTATTTTTTGAAAAGCTGTCGTGTGAACTGCACAACCTGTATGGACCTACAGAGGCCGCTGTTGATGTAACCAGTTGGTCATGCAAGCCGGAAGACATAAACGTTCCAATCGGTTATCCAATTGCTAATGTCTATCTGCGGGTACTCAATGAACGGATGTTGCCTGTGCCTGTCGGTGTGCCTGGTGAGCTGTATATCGGCGGTGCCTGCCTGGCACGCGGGTACCATCACCGAACGGAATTGGATGCGGAGAGATTTATACTCGATCCGCTCCGAACTGAGCCGAACGCACGCCTGTACAAAACAGGAGATGAAGCCAGGTATCTTCCGAACGGAGCTATTGAATATATGGGTCGTCTGGACCACCAGGTCAAAATACGTGGTCATCGTATTGAAATGGGGGAAATTGAGGCCAGATTGGTCGAACATCCGGGTATTGCGGAATGCGTGGTGTATACAACCAGTGACAATCGGCAGCATGTGCAGCTGGTTGCTTGCATCGTGCAAAGAAACCCGAATGTTCCGCTGGACCGCAAGGACTTGTACAGCTTCTCAAAAAACTGCATGCCTGAGTATATGATCCCTGGTCACTGGATGTTCATTGATAAAATGCCATTAACGACTAGCGGAAAAATAGACCGGAAGGCGCTCCCACAGCCAGATACGAGCCCTGTGGCAGATCTGAATGATGCATTCCAGCCACCAAGGAATTCCTATCAGCACCAATTATCAGATATTTGGAAACAGGTACTTCAAGTTGCTGCTCTAGGCATCAGGGACTCATTTTTCCACCTGGGCGGTAACTCATTGCTTGCGATTCAGCTCATGGCCAGAGTAGAGCAGGCGTTTGACCGCAAGCTGCCATTATCAACGATTCTGGAGCATGACACGATCGAGCGGTTAGCTATGCTGCTGAGTCAGGCTCCGGCAGGAGAGTCAAAACGATCATCTCTTGTTGCCTTAAATGCTTCAGGTTCCCGAACACCCCTTTACTGCATTCATCCTGTAGGTGGAAGCATCGTTTGTTATAACGCTTTTCCACAGGCGTTGGGAGCGGAATGGCCTGTTTACGCCATTCAGGATGAGCATTTGAACGGAACCATGAACTACGACATGCTAGGGCCTTCTTTTTCTTCAATTAAGGATAAGGCTCATCAGTATATTGCACAAATCAGGGCTGTACAGCCAACAGGACCCTATGCCTTGTTGGGTTGGTCATTCGGCGGTATTGTGGCGCATGAAATGGCCTGCCAGCTTGAACAGGCAGGAGAAGAGATTGAGATGCTGATGCTGCTTGATGCAAGGCTAAGGTCTCATGACGAAGCAGCGGTTGAGCTTTCGGAGAACGAATGGAAGGAACATTTCCTACAGGACCTCACAGGCGTACAAATGATAGGGGATCGTTCTGATGAGCTGAAAAAAGACTGGAGTCCCGATGAGGAGCATCTAAATCATTTCTATACTCTTTTCAAATCCAATTACAGGGCGATGCACGAGCATGTTCCCCAATGGTTTGGTGGTACGTTAACCTGGTTCAAGGCCCAAGAGGAGGAACGTGCTCTGTCTATGGAGGGTGACTGGAGCAACTATGCCAAGCAGGTAGATCGCATTATGCTGGACGGGGATCACTATTCCATGATGAATCCCTTGAATGTTGCACGGATTGCAGCGTATCTGAAATCCTATACTCATGAAGCGAAGGAGTCGGTCTGATGTCAGCCCAAATGCGATATATAACGCTTAGAAATAGCGACGGACAATATTCTATCTGGCCTGTGGAGAGAGAGCTTGCATATGGCTGGGAATACGCGGGCTTTGAAGGAACGGTCGAGGAATGTCTGAAGCAGATCGAAGGCGTTTGGACAGATATGCGGCCAGCAAGCCTGCAGCCAAATACCTCATTTCTCAGCGATATAACGAAAGAGGCATGTATTCAGGAAAGTTCGGAAAGGGAGCCAGCCCCTTTTGGGAGAGGGAACGTCATCCCCTTGAATCCTTCTTCCTGCATCCATCACTTGTTCGAACGCCATGCGCAAGCGAATCCTGATGGCGTTGCACTGACCTATGAATCCAAACATATGACATACCGAGAACTGGATGAAGCTGCCGAAGCCCTCGCAAACAGGCTGGCACAGTTTCAAGTTGGCCCTGACAGCATCGTTACGGTTCTTGCCAATCGTTCTTTTGACCTCGTGATTTCGCTATTAGCCATCCTGAAGGCAGGGGGATGTTACTTGTCGCTTGAGACAGGTGTTCCGCAGGCAAGGCTGAATTTTATTCTTGAAGATGCTTCGCCCTGCCTGGTTATTACTCAAAGCTGCTTCAGTGAACGGTTCGAAGAACATTCGATACCTGTACTGCTGCTGGATCATGACAAACAGACTTTTGCTTCGGCCCCTAGGCGGGAGAGGGTAGAAGTGACACCAGAGCACTTGGCGTATATCAGCTATACATCAGGCTCGACAGGCACGCCGAAGGGTGTATGTGTACCGCATCGGGCGGTTTCTCGTTTAGTCGATAATGCCAAGGATTTCTCCTTTACACCTAATGATGTATTTTTGCTTGTTTCACCGGTCGCTTTCGACGCTTCCACGTTTGAACTTTGGTCTCCTCTCACCAATGGTGGGCGGCTGGTTATCTACGATTGCGGAATGATACGTCCAGACCTGCTGTCTGAAACGATCCGAACGGAGGGAGTAACGACTGTATGGCTAACAGCGGGATTGTTTCAGGTAATGGTGAATTCCTATCTGGATATGTTTAAGGGGCTTAAGCATGTGTTGGCAGGTGGGGATGTGATCTCGTCTGCACACCTTGAGCTGCTTCTGGCCACCCATCCGCATCTGACGTTCACCAACGGATACGGTCCAACGGAAAATACGACATTCTCGACCTGCTGGACCACTACGACGATGACCACCCACCCTACTGTCCCGATTGGTTCACCGATCAACGGAACGTGGGCAATTGTCTGCGATGAAAATCTGAATCCGATGCCCCCGGGGCAGGAGGGTGAATTATACGTTGGCGGGGCAGGTTTAGCGAGAGGATATCTGAATAATCCGGCAGAGACGGCGAGCAGATTCGTGCCGAATCCATGGAGCAGAACGGCCGGAGCCCGAATGTTGAGAACAGGGGACCGCGCTCGGTGGTTTGAAGATGGAAGCTTGGAGTTTATCGGTCGTGCAGATCGACAGGTTAAAATTCAGGGATACCGGGTAGAGCCGGATGAAGTCGAAATGGTCATCACCAAACATGGAGATGTTCAGGCTGCCGTGGTTACAACACAAGAGGATGGATTGGGCAACAAGCGTTTGCTTGCATATGTTGTGACCAACGCTTCTCCAGATGAGGAATCCAAGAAGCTGACCGGGTTGAATGAATACCTGTGTCATCAATTGCCTCCTTACATGGTTCCATGGGCCATCATGCCGCTGGCGGAAATGCCATTAACGCCGAACGGGAAGGTAGACAGGGGACAATTAGCTGCTGCTGTGCGCTCTCCCCGCAGATTGGGCACACCTTATACTTCGCCGAGAAATGCCATGGAATCGGTACTTGTCAGACTATGGGGAGAGAACTTGTTGGTGGAGCCTGTGGGCATTCACGACAACTTCTTCTCACTTGGTGGCGACTCGCTGATCCTGTCTGAACTAATCGTTAATATGGAGAACTTGCTGGGAACGGTCATACCTGCCCGCTTCCTTTATCTGAAGCCAACGGTTGCGGAGCTCGCTGTCATGATTGAGGATAGCAAACCGGTCACACAAGGCTAACTCAAGGAGGATGGATACATGCCAACAACCAATGCCCCGAATACATCACAAGTGAATTTAGCCGAAGTCGATTTGCTCGACCCTCAGTTGTATAGCCATGGGGAGCCTTACGCTGTATGGGACGTTATGCGCCGGAAGGCGCCTGTTCATTGGCAGCAGGTTAATGAGGAATTGGGATTTTGGTCCATTACGAAGCATAGAGATGCCATTCAAGTATTGAAGGACTATGACACTTTCACATCAGAGCAGGGCAGCTTGGTGAATCTGCTTGGAACAAAGGACCCTGCCGGTAGGAAACAAATGGCGGTCACAGACCCGCCGCGTCATACCCAGATTCGTCGCCCGCTCCAGCGCGGGTTCAATCACAATTCAATTGACAAACATGAGGAACAGATTCGCAAGACCATCCGCAGATTGTTATCTCCTTGCTTGGAACCGGACGGAGTAGACTTTGCCCGTGCCATGTTCGAGATGTCCATTGCCGTGAGTGGATGCATGTTGGATCTGCCTGAAGAAGATTGGCCAATGCTGACGCAGCTTACGACGATGGCCATTGCTCCTGATGATGAAGAATACATGTTGGCAGAGGGGAGTACCGCCACCCTTCAACGTGCGCATCGCGAGTTGTTCGGTTACTTTCTGGACATCGTTAGCGAGCGTCGGCGGTCTCCAGGTGAAGACTTGATCAGCATTCTGATGAATGTGGAGATGGACGGAGCCAAGATAGATACGGGGACCGTGATTTCAAACTGTTACAGTATTTTGCTCGGAGCGACGGTCACTACACCCCATGCTGCTAGCATCTCTTTTTTGGAACTGGTCAAAAAGGATTTGTATAGTGAGTTTGCCTCCCACCCGGAATACATGGACAGTGGACTCGAAGAAGTATTTCGCTGGTCTTCTCCAGCAAGTCATTTTATGAGATACGCGACACGTGATGTTGAAATTAGGGGAACTCAAATTAAAGAAGGCGATGCTGTTGTTGTATGGCTAGGCTCGGCTAACCGCGATGAGGATATCTTCGCCGACCCCTATACCTTTGACATTCGGCGAACCCCTAATCCGCACATTGCCTTTGGCAGCGGTCCCCACCACTGTATCGGTCACAAAACTGCGAAGCAGACGATGACCATGCTGTATGAGGAACTATTCGCAAAGTACGAACGCTTTGATATCATGGGCCCCGTCGAATATTTAGGCTCCAACTTTATTAGCGGCATCAAACATATGACTGTTCGAGGGTATGCACGAAAATCGTAAGGAGTGGATAAGCGTGGAATACGTTATTGAAGAAGCGGTTCAAAACAATCCATGGCTCCTCAGAGAGCCGTCCCCATTTGCTAAAGCACGTTTATTCTGTATACCATACTCCGGCTGCGGTGCAAGCATGTATCGCCACTGGCCTGAATTCATTGGCAAAATCGAAATATGTCCGATCCAGCTTCCTGGTCGCGAGAACAGATTTCATGAACCTACTTATTCATCTTATGAGCAACTTGCAGAGAATTTTAATGAAGCGTTACGCCCTTATATGGATCGTCCCTTTGCGTTCTTTGGCCACTGTGGTTCGGCGTTACCCAGCTATGAAGCCTCCGTTCAATTGATGAAGAATAGCAGGCCATTGCCCTCACACTTGTTTGTATCATCTCAAGTCGCACCCCATGAAGGCCCTTATGGCAGGTTTCTGGAACTGAGTGATCAGGAGCTTGCAGTGGAGATCGAGTTGCTCATTCATAAAATGGGGGGGAAGGCTTTGCCTGACATTGTCGAGCTGAACACCGGAATCATGCGTTCTGATCTGGAAGCAAATCGCAGTTATATCCAAAGTTGCCCTGAGATTCTTCCTTTTCCGATCACGGCTATCGGCTGGAACAGAGACAAAGAGGTGCACCCATCCCTATTAGGCGGCTGGAAAGAATACGGACAAGCTTCCTTCAAAGTGCTGGATGGAGATCATCATGAATTCCTCCAAGCCCCGATGGAGTTGCTAAATACTATTGCAGAAGCGATGAGGCGTTATATTTAATCGCATGAAATGAACATCATGCTTTTAGTCTGGAGGAGACGGTATGTCTTATTTTTCCAAGATTGAACTTCGCAGCGATACCTTTACTCTGCCTACTCGTGAAATGCTGGAAGCCATGGCTCAGGCTGAGCTTGGGGACGATGTGTATGGTGAAGACCTTACTGTAAAAAAGCTGGAATTGAAGGCAGCGGAAATGCTAGGAAAGGAAGCGGCCATTTTTATGCCCAGCGGCACGATGGCTAACCTTGCTTCTATCATGGCACATTGCCCACGTGGATCAAAGGTACTCGTGGGTGATGAGTCGGACATTTATATTTATGAAGCAGCGGGGGCTAGTGTTTGCGGAGGGATTATGTACGAACCAATCAGGACCCAAGCTGATGGGCGTCTTGATCTCGATGATCTGCAAAAGGCAATCCCCCGTGACCCGGAAGACCCGCAATTTGCTTTGCCGGGATTGCTCTGTCTGGAGAATCCCCATAATCGCATGGGTGGACGAATATTACCAATATCTTATCTGGAGGACATTCGGGCATTTGCCAATGAACATCAAATCCCCGTGCATCTGGACGGTGCCCGCATCTGGAATGCCTCTGTAGCAATGGGGATACCAGCAGCCGCGATTGCCGATTACGCGGAATCTCTTCAGTTTTGTCTCTCCAAGGGCTTATCTGCTCCCATTGGCTCAATGGTTGTTGGCAGCGAGGTGTTCATTCGAAAGGTGCACCGAATTCGCAAAATGCTTGGCGGAGGCATGCGACAGGCTGGAATAGTTGCAGCGGCAGGATTAATTTCCTTAAACAAAATGGTATCGCGGCTGGCGGAAGATCATTCGAATGCCAAACGGCTTGCAGAAGGATTATCGTCCATTCCGGGTATTGCATGTGAGCCTCAAAGTGTAGAGACCAATATTGTTTTTTTTCGCGTAACTGACCCTCGATTTACGTGGGAGAGCTTTGTACAGAAATTACATCAAAAAGGAGTACACGTCGATGAGCTCGGACATGGCCGTATTCGGGCAGTGACTCATGTAGGAGTCAACTCGCAGCAGATTGAGGAGGCCTTGTATCATATAAGGGATACATTGGCATGAACAATTAAGGGAGGGGAATGGCTTGGAATTTCCGATTGCTTGCCTTCATGAGCTTTTCCAACAGCAGGTCGAGCGGACTCCGCAGCATATTGCGGTCCTCATGAACGATTCATGCCTTACATATGAGGAATTAGAAAGACAGTCCAATCGGCTTGGACATTATTTAATCCAAAAAGGGGTAGGCCCAGATGTACCAGTAGGCGTCTGCATGGATCGCTCGCCAGAGCTGATTGTAGTATTACTCGGAATATTAAAAGCTGGCGGTGCTTACGTTCCGCTCGACCCGGAAGCTCCATATTCCCGCAAGCAACAAATATTGATCGATGCAGGAGCTCGCTGTTGTATCACCGATCAAGTCGGGCAGCCTGATACTTCTTACATTGCAGAGCAGATGCTTGTTTTCGCGGCCTTCTTCGAGGAACTCAAGAATCAGCCTGACAGCTCGCCGCGTAGCGGGGTTCGTCCTGATCATCTCGTCTCCGTTTATTATACTTCAGGTTCTACTGGCAAGCCGAAAGGTGTCGCCAACATGCATCAAGGCTGGGTGACGGCATTGTTGTCCATGCAGCAGGTCTTGCAGCTACAGCCTGGAGAGACCGTTTTGCAGAAAACAACACTGACCTTTGACGATGCGGCGCTGGAAATCTTTTGGCCGCTGCTTGTTGGGGGCAGAATCGCACTTCTTGAGCCAGGATTGCATCGGGACCCTGAGGCGATCGTAGAGGCTGTCATACGATACGACGTCGCTTTCCTTGTTCTAGTCTCAAGTATGCTTGGCCGAGTGCTGGATGTGGTTACGTCGCAACAGGTCCAAAGTATGACACACTTGAGAGGGTGCTTTGGAGGTGGAGAGGCACTTCCAGCACAGCTGGGGCGCCGATATATGCAGCTTAATATGCCCGGAGACTTATACAATCTTTGGGGGGCAACGGAATTATCTATTGGTTCCACATTGCATCGCTGCACGATAAAGGACTTCTCGGCAGAGGGCCAAATCTCCATTGGAACACCTTTGAGTAACAGCAGGGTCTATATACTGGACCAGAGTTTACAAAAGGTAGCGACCGGCATGACTGGTGACCTTTATGTCGCGGGTCAAGGCTTGTCAAAGGGATATATCAATGATCCCGAACGCACGAACTTGGTGTTCATCAAAGATCCGTTTGTTCCAGATGAACGAATGTATCGAACGGGCGATCAGGCATATTTTCACGAGGATGGAAGCATTGGTTTTGTGGGACGGTCCGATCATCAGGTCAAAATTCGAGGCATTCGTGTTGAACTTGGTGAGATTGAATCCGCGTTGATCGCCGAATCCCACGTTAAAGAAGCGGCGGTGCTGCTCCGCGAGGACATTCCCAATATCCAGCGCCTGACGGCATATGTCGTATTGTATTCTGACCAGTCAGCAACGGCGGAACAGATCAAGGAGGCCTTAAAGGAAAAGTTGCCTGCTTATATGATCCCGCATTTCATTATGCTGCTGGATGAGCTGCCGCTGAACAGCAATAGCAAGCTCAATCGTCTCGCCTTGCCCATCCCGTCGGTTGCTGTTGGCGACTCTGCGACAGAGAAAGAACCAAAAACAAAGATGGAAGCGTTTCTCGCTGAAACGTTTGCGGACGTCCTGCGTCTTGAGCGAGTCGGACGGGTGGATGACTTTTTTGAAGTTGGAGGAGATTCCATATCTGCTTCAAAGGTTATGAGTCTGCTTCGTTCCTGTACGGACCCGAACCTGCCGTTGACACTGATTTTTGCCGAAAGAAACGTACAGGATTTAGCCAAATATCTTGAAGATCACGGATACCAGGGCGAGAATTTGACTACACAGACATTATTTATTTCCAATAAATTGGCTAATCAAAAGCTGGAGATGTCTTATGCCCAGGAACGTCTCTGGTTTGTCCAGCAAATGGAACCGCTCGATCCGGTGTATAACGAGCCTTTGGCTTACCGATTGGAAGGGGAAGTGGATACCCGGGCGCTGCATAAGGCGTTGCTTGAATTAATGCGTCGGCATGAGGCGTTGAGAACAACCTTTACCATTGTAAATGACCAACCCGTACCGATTATTGCTGAAGAACTGGAGCTACAGTTCCCGATCATTCCATTGGACACGGGTGCAGAGGATCATCTGGAAACGCTCATTCAGCAGAGACTAAGCGAGGAAGCACGCAAGCCTTTTGACCTGGAGCAGGGACCTTTGATCCGAACGGTTCTGTTCAAGCTTGGAGAGGAGAGCCATATTCTCTTCATCAATATGCATCATATGATAACCGATGCCTGGTCGAACGTGATTTTCCTGGATGAACTGAACATTCTGTACAAAGCTTACCTTGATCACAGACCAAGTCCGCTATTTGAGTTGCCCCTGCAATACTCCGATTATGCTGTATGGCAAAAGGAGTGGATTCGGAAGAATGGCCTTCTGAAGCAGCTTGATTTCTGGAAAAGCGAACTATCTGGAGAGCTGCCCATTTTGCAGATACCAACCGATGAGCCTAGACCGCCCGTTCAAACCTTTGAAGGGGATAAACTCCATTTCACCCTTCCGGAGCAATGGATGTCGCGTATTCAGGCGCTTGGCCGGCAGACGGAAGCATCTGCATATATGGTTTTGCAGGCCGCTTTTAGCCTCATGCTTCATCGTTACTCCGGTCAAAAGGACATCATTGTCGGATCACCTATAGCAAACAGGAGTCAGCATGGACTGGAGCAAATGATGGGTTTCTTCGTGAATACAGTAGCTATTCGCAGCCAATTCAAGGGAGAAGACAGCTTCCGTGTCTATTTACAAAAGGTCAAAGAACGTTGTCTAAACGTCTACGAGCATCAGGACATACCGTTCGAATTGCTGGTAAGGGAGCTGCAACCGGAACGGAATCATGCATATTCTCCGATTGTTCAGGTCATGTTCGCTTATCAAAACCAGTTAGAGGAGTTGCTGGAGCTGGGTGATCTGACTGTGCATCCAATCGAAGTGAACAGCAGGGTTTCGCGATTTGATCTGACCCTTTTTGTGAAGGAAGCAGCTTCCGGACAGTTGTCATGTACGTTCGAATATAATACTCGACTATTCAGAAGAGCAACAATAGATCGAATGATTAAGAGCTTTACATCCCTGATGAAAGCGATTTTGAGTGATCCAGATCAGAGCATAGCCAGGTTGCCTCTGTTATCAGTAGATGAGCAGCAGCGCATCTTGTATACGTGGAATGATACCTTTGCAGCGTTTCCTTCTGAGGTATGCCTGCATGAATTATTTGAACGTCAGGCAGGTGAAACTCCCCAGCATATAGCGGCAATCTATCAGAACAATGTGTTAACTTACGATGAACTGGAGCAACGTTCCAATATGCTTGCGAATTATCTGTTGCTGCACCATCTGGGCGAACGAAGTGTTGTAGGGGTATGTGTAGAGCGATCTTTGGAGCTGGTAGTCAGTCTGATGGCAATTTTAAAAGCAGGTGCTGCTTTTCTTCCCATCGACATGGAACTGCCTTCAAGCCGAATCCAGCACATTTTGCAAGATGCGGATGTGAAGGTATGTCTCGTCCAGGAACATGCAAGAAAGAAGCTTGCCATGGAAGGAGTTTCACTCATATGCCCGGATTCGGAGTGGGATCTCATCAAGCAGCAGCCAACAAGCAGACCTATTCGCAACGTAACAGCGGATTCGCCTGTGTCGGTGTATTATACTTCCGGTTCTACCGGCAAGCCGAAGGGACTCATCAATGTTCACCGGGGCTGGGTAAATCGAATGTGTTGGATGCAGAAACACTTTAAGTTGCAAGCAGGGGAAACCGTTCTTCAGAAAACAACGCTGACTTTTGACGATGCCGCAGTAGAGTTTTTCTGGCCTTTGATCACTGGCGGACGTGTGGCGTTGCTGGAGCCTGGGTTGCACCGTGATCCACGTTCAATTATTGAAGCGTGTATTCAATATGAAGCTGTTCACGTTCAGTTTGTGCCAAGTATGCTGAATCTGGTACTGGATGAAATCACGTCTGATGATGAGCGGCGGCTCCGTAAGCTCCGCAGTACGATCTCGTCTGGGGAAGCGCTAACAGCAAACACAGTTAAACGCTTTTTCGCCAAGCTGCCGGGTACGCTTAATAACACTTGGGGTGCTACGGAGGTATCGATCGACTCCACGCTTCATGTAGCAACGAGCGAGGATATGGAAGCCGAAGGGGCTGTGTGTATCGGCAAACCGATTGATAACAACCGATGTTACGTGCTGGATGATTATTTACAACCGGTTCCACCCGGAGTTAAAGGTAAACTGTATCTCGCTGGTGTAGGCCTTGCCCAGGGTTACCTGAATATGCCGGACCGAACCGCTCAGGCATTTATTCCAGATCCATTCGTTCCTGGAGAACGGATGTATCATACAGGGGACCTCGGCTTTTATCGACCTGATGGTTCTCTCCAGTTTATAGGGCGTGCTGATAATCAAGTGAAAATACGCGGCATGCGGGTGGAACTGGGGGAGATTGAAGCGGTGCTGCTGCTTCATGAAAACGTTAAAGAAGTCGTTGTGCTTGTGGATGAAGACTCATCTGGCATCAAGCGTTTGGTAGCTTATGTTGTGACTTTGGATACCACCACAGATATAAGCGAGGAACTTCGCCAAATGGCAAAGGATGTGCTGCCTGATTATATGGTTCCTTCCTTTATCCTGCTGCTTGACCGGATGCCCCTGAATGCGAACGGAAAGATAGACCGAAGCCAGCTTGCCAAGCCTGAACGACTCAGCCACTATGCTGCTGCCAGCTTTGTGGAGCCTCAAACTCAGATGGAGGAGTACCTCGTCGGGATCTGGCGTGAGCTGTTAAATATGGAGCATGTCGGTGTAGAGGATAATTTCTTTGACTTGGGTGGACATTCCTTGCTTGCTACGCAAATTGTCTCCAGAGTTCGCCGCCAATTGAAACTGGAGGTTCCATTACGTGAAGTGCTGCTTCATCCAACCATTAGGCAGTTTGCATCCAGAGTCGAGGAGTTTCTCTACGAGCAGATTCAGCAGATGAGTGACGATGAAGTAGAAGCTATGATGAAACCCTGACCAGTTGTGCAAGAAAAGAATATTAAAGCTTGGGGGGAAGTTGTTTGATTTGCTCAAACATGATCGAGACGATAGGCAATACACCTTTGGTGCAATTAAACCATGATCGGATCATCGGCGGTAATGTCTATGCCAAGCTGGAATTGATGAATCCCTTTGGGATGAAAGATCGTGTAGCCAAGCAAATTATTTTGGAAGCGAAGTATAGTGGGCAATTGCAGGATGGAGCTCCCATTATTGAAAGTTCCTCCGGAACAATGGCTTGCGGTGTTGCAATGGTTGGGACCTGCCTGGGACATGAAGTTCATATTGTTACCGATCCGCGAATGGACCAGATTACTTTCGCCAAGTTAACAGCATTAGGCTGCAAGATTGATATTGTGGAACAGATGGGCACAAACGGATGGCAGAGCGCACGATTGCAGCGACTAAACGAATTGATGAAGGAGCTTCCAGGGGCCTACTGGCCCAGACAATATGAAAATATCAACAATCCGGCTGCATATCGTGAGCTTGCTCATGAGGTCATGAATTCTTTAGGACGTGTAGATTACCTGGTTGCTTCTGTTGGAAGCGGAGGCTCTATGACAGGAACAGCTCGTGCGCTCAAAAGGTACAATCCAGATCTTAAGGTGGTGGCAGTCGATTGTATTGGCAGCGTTATTTTTGGACAGCCTGATTGGCCCCAACGTTTGCAAGGCGGGCTGGGTAATTCCCTAATTGCACCAAACGTGGACCATTCGATCGTTGACGAAGTGCATTGGCTAAACGACGAAGAAGCATTTGCTGCAACGCTCGCTCTGGCAAGAGAACAGCAAATCTTTGCTGGGAATTCCTCTGGTTCGGTCTACGCGGTAGGCAAATGGCTGCAGTCCAATGTTCCTCAAGATACTAATATATTGGCCATTTTTCCGGACCGGGGAGACCGTTACGCCAGTACCATCTATAACAGGGACTACAGAAAAGAAAAGCAAATTGATACTTTGCGCTTGCCTGAGGGACCGCAATTGGTTCCTTATCAGACTGTCGTCCATTCGTGGTCCTACGCTAGGCTCTCGGGAGTGATGCACCGTGTCTAGACTGGTGTTTATTGAAGCAAACACGACAGGTACAGGTATGCTCGTCCTGACTCGTGCAGCAAGTTGGGGGCTTGACCCCGTATTTTATACCAATAATCCAGATCGGTATGTCGGATTGAATGAAACAGGATGTCAGGTTCATGTGTGTGATACGAATGATTTGAATCAGTTGCGCAAACACCTTGCAGAGACAATCGATCCTTCGGGAATACAGGGGATAACGACAACTAGCGAGTTTTACTTGGAGCAGGTGGCTGCGCTGAGCGAAGAGTATGATCTTCCAGGGAACCCCCTTGAAGTTATTCGCAGGGTGCGAAACAAAGCAGAGACGCGCAGGATACTTGCACAGGCAGGTATGATTCAGCCCCCCTTCAAGGTGATTGGCCATGAATCAGAACTGGCTAACGCAATAAACAGTATTGGTCTTCCCTGTGTAATCAAGCCAACAGAGGATAGCGGCTCAAATGCAGTTCGTCTCTGCATGAACCTTGAAGTGGCTGAACAGCACGTGTCTAACATCCTTTCACATCAATTTAATGTTCGCGGTCAATTAACACCGAAGGAAGTTCTGATTGAGGGATATATCGAGGCTCCTGAGTATAGTGTCGAGACAATTAGCTGGCAGGGCAAAACGGAAATTATCGGTATTACTCAAAAGTCGCTTGCAGGCCTTCCTTTTTTCGTAGAAGCAGGACATCTATTTCCGGCAAAATTAAGTTCAGTGCAATCCGACACGATCATTCAGACTGTGCTGCAGGCTCTTGAGATCATCGGATTTCGTAATGGAGCTGCACATACCGAAATCAAATGGACAGAGAATGGCTGCTCCATTATTGAGATTAACGGTCGTTTGGCAGGAGGCATGATTCCGGAACTGATTCGTCTCACTACAGGGGTCGATATGTTGGAGCAGCAAATATTATGTGCATTTCGCGGCCCTACCATTCAACAGGTGAAGTGCGAGGGTACAGCCGGCATCCGGTTTCTAATGTCAGATACGGAAGGGCAGGTTGATCAAATTATCGGCAAAGATCAGGCAGTACGGATAAGTCATGTGAAGGAAGTTAAAGTTAACGTTCTTCCCGGGGATCGTGTAACTCCTCCACAAAATGCTTATCACCGTCTAGGTCATGTTATTGCTGAAGGGAGCACATTCGAGGAAACGATTGGGACCCTCGATCAAGCCATGAAACTTATTCAGATCATAGTAAAGTAATTAAGCTTGTAGGAGGACTCCATGAGTAAAATTTCGTTCGGTTTATTGAAGCAGAATGATTTTAGGAATTTCTGGCTGGGACACACGGTTTCGTCATTTGGTGTACAGATAACGACCGTGGCCATTCCACTGATTGCAGCACTAACCATGCATGCATCACCGCTTGAAATGGGATTTTTGACTGCAGTTGAATTTTTACCTTTTTTGTTAATCAGCTTGTTTGTTGGTGTGTGGGTGGACCGCAAGCCTAAACGTCCAATGATGATTGCAGCTGACATTGTTCGTGCTGTTGCACTCATTGCTATTCCTGTTGGAATCTTCATAGACATATTAACGATGCCCTTGCTCTATATCATCGCAGCAATCGTCGGTATAAATACGGTTATTTTTGAGATTGCTCACGTTTCGTATCTGCCTACAGTTGTCAAGAAAGATGAGTTGGTAGAGGGGAACAGCAAACTGGAGTTTAGCAGTTCTAGTGCCACAGTTGTAGGGCAAAGTATCGGCGGGGCACTGATTCAGATATTTTCAGCTCCCTTCTCTATCCTTTTTAATATCGGCACATATCTGGTATCAGCCGTATATCTTGCTCGTATTAAAAAGCAGGAGGATGCGGTCGAGGTACCAGAGGGAACCAAACAGAACATGGGAGCGGAAATTCGTGAAGGAGCAAAATTTGTTTTTCATAATAATATTCTACGCGCTATTTTGATTGGAACAGTCATTTTTAATCTATTTACCTATGTAATAGAACCTATTTTTATTTTGTATATTTCACGGACCTTGGCACTTGCCCCCGTCTATATTGGCTTGATCTTTTCGATGTCCGGTGTAGGAGCCTTGCTAGGAGCTTTTATTGCTGGTCCCATGGTGAAAAAACTAGGTATTGGCAAAACCATGGTGACTTCGTTATTTCTGGCAGGTCTTGTCTCTCTGGTAATTCCTGTAGCCACATTATTACCTACCTTACCAGCCGTCATCCTCATTATGGTGATGTACATGATTGATGCTGCAATGGTCATTGTGTATAACATCAATCAGCGCAGCTTGAGACAGGGCATCACCCCGCAAAATTTACAGGGAAGAATGAATGCCTGTATGCGGATGTTTGGCATGGGTGTAGTTCCGATTGGCGCGGTGCTCGGAGGCTGGCTTGGAGGAATTATTGGTACTACTCCAACCTTGATTGTCGGGGCGATTGGACTGATGGGTTCATCTATTTTTATCGTCTTTTCATCGGTACGAACCATTACACAGCCTGCAGGTCCGGATGTTACTTCACATGGGGGGTGATGCTGAATTATTTGCAAGCAAACAGAAGTAGAAGAGTACAACAATTTTTCGATTTTGAAAATCAACTAAATACATGCTCTGAGGAGGAATTAGTATGCGTGGAGATTGGGATTGGAATAACTGGAAGGCACAATTTCGCAATCGGATTCAAACGGTTGAGGCGCTAAAAGAAATTATCCAATTAAGTCCTGAAGAAGAAAAAGCGATTAAAAAAAGTGAAGGACTGTACCGTTGGGCCGTCACTCCGTATTATGCTTCGTTGATGGACCCTACAGATTCCAATTGCCCAATTCGCTTACAAGCTCTGCCAACTGTTGACGAGTTGATGCCTAATATGTATTCCGATGTTGATCCCGTTGGAGATATGAAATATCGTAAAACGAACCGTATTGTTCATAAATATACGGACCGAATTGTCATGCTAGTTACAGAGCAATGCTCCGTATATTGCAGACATTGCACGCGCAAGTATCATACGACGGATGTAAACGGGACTTATTTTGAGAAGCAGGAAGCAGAATCCTTTGAAGAGGATTTCAAATACATTGAAGATCATCCGGAAATTCGTGACGTACTGTTAACCGGGGGAGATCCGCTGACCTATTCCGATGACAGGCTTGAGTATATCATTTCACACCTCAGAAGTATTCCACACGTCGAAATTATTAGAATTGGGACAAGGTATCCCGTTCTCCTTCCTCAGCGTATTACGAAAGAGTTTTGCGAAATGCTGGAGAAATATCATCCAGTTTGGCTGAACACCCACTTTAACCATCCGAAAGAAATTACGGAGGAATCAGCGAAAGCCTGCAATTTGTTGTTGAAGCATGGTGTTCCAGTACAGAATCAGTCCGTTCTGCTTAAAGGCATTAATGATGATCTGGAAACGATGAAAGCATTGCTTCATGGCCTGTTGAAGATCCGTGTGAGGCCATATTATCTCTATCATTGCGATAATGTGACGGGGGTTTCTCACTTTATGACTCCGCTGGAAAAAGGGATAGAAATATTGCGTGGACTTGTCGGACATACGACCGGATTTGCAGTCCCAACGTATGTTGTGACAACCATCAACGGTAAAATCCCGATTTCGCTTGACACCATTGTCGAATACTCAGAAAAAGGATTAACTTTGTTGAGCTATGAAGGAAAAGAGACGTTCATTCCATACCTTCGACCGCAGGAGGCAGTTAGTTCCAAAACATAATAGCTACTTGAAAACCGCTCAAATCCATTTAGGGTTTGGGCGGTAGTTATCATTGAAATTAACGGTTAGCGGAGGAAAGAAATATCAATGTGGGAGGGTTCGATATGTTACTAACACCCGAGCAAGTTGAGAGCTATAACAAGCAGGGGTATTTGTTTCTGGAGTCAGCAATTCCTAAAAATATCTTAAATAAGTTGAATGCAGAAATTCCAGCTGTATTTGCCGAAGATTCCCCAAGGAGAGTTTTTGAAAAAGATAATCGAACGATTCGCTCTATTTATGCCCCTCACTTCACGAACAAAGCCTTTGATCAACTGAAATCCTACGCCAGGCTATTAAATCCGGTGATGCAGCTCTTGAATAACGAAGTATATCTACATCAATACAAAATTAATGTAAAAGCGGGCTTGGCAGGTGAAATGTGGAACTGGCATCAGGATTACGTATATTGGGAAAAGGAGGACGGGATTGCTGCGCCTGAGTTAATTAATGTAAGCGTTTATCTGGATGAAGTGACGGAGTTTAATGGTCCGCTGGCTATCATCCCAGGCTCCCACAGATTGGAGAACATGGACACGGTGATCAGTGGTTCTGAAGCTGAGTCAGATGAAGCGTGGCAGAATCATTTGAGTGTTGATTTAAAGTATACTTTGGATAAGCTTTTACTACGCAAACTGGTGAATGCTTATGATATCGTTGCACCTAAGGGGCCAGCAGGCTCCGTACTGATTTTTAACCCATTAGTGGCTCATGCATCGGCGCCTAACATTTCTCCATTTGATCGCAAACTGTTAATTATGACGTATAACGCGGTGAATAATTTGCCTCAGATTGAATTAACACGTCCCGATTTTCTTGCTGGTCGTGATTTTAATGCACTAGAGGTTTTGGAACATGAAGAATGGAAAGAGGAGTTGCTTGAACAGCAAGGTTCCGTTTTCTAATACTATACCTACTTAATTCGGGATATAAGTTCAGAATGTGGAATGGAGCCGAGTTCATGTTCAGAAAGCAATATCAAGGAGTCCTGATGACTAAATGTCATCAGGACTTTTTTTAATTTGAGGAGGTATTCATTTGTGCACTACTGGCAAATGCACAAGAGTATGCAAGATACAATATTACAGCCAATGTATGTCACGAGGTATCGTGCAGACAGAGAGAACGCAAAATTATCGCTGCTTCAATCCCATTGGGCAGAATTGGAGAAACAATGGACATTGCAAAAGTAGCGTTATTATAAGCAGCCTTTAATAAGTGGAACTCGTGTTGTTCAAGCTGGACATCATGTTATCTTGACCCCAAACCACAATTGATTCAATTAAAGGAACTAATTTCATTCCCGAAGGGGTAAGCGAATACTCCACTCTTGGTGGGACTTCATTAAATTGCTGCCTGTGAACAATCCCATAATCTATTAATTCCTTTAAACAATTGGTGAGCATGGTACTCGTAATTCCATGAAGTCTTCTCTTCAGTTCATTATATCTGATCGTTTCATTTTCACTTAGGATTGCCAGGATTGGCAAGTTCCATTTCCCTCCGATTACATGGAAAGCGTAGGTTGCGGGGCACATTTTTTTTAAATCAAAGTCGTATTTCATCAGGTTTCCTCCATTAGTATACTTTTTAATGCTTAGTATGAAAAACAATTGTACTTGTTGAAGTTATTCTAAGTATTATAATCATACTATACAAAGGTAATTCACCAAAGACCCCTTTTGATAAAATCATAAAAAGACAATTGACCAAATGCTTGATCAAGTAGGTGTATGGTCTGGTGCATTGAAACTTCGAGATAACAAACAAAACAAGGATGTACTTGGTGATTAGGGATGAGAGTTCATCGCTGATCTTAGATCAGAGAAATTCAGAAGGGCGGTAATGAATATGAGTGATCCAAATAATATGGTATGTGATCTTGAAACGGGTGTATGTGGTGTCGCTGAGGATGAACCAATGGAAGTAATTGATTTCAATCACAAAGAGAAAACAGTAACGATGTATTATGTTACAGACCCCATCTGTTCACACTGCTGGGCTCTTGAGCCGGTATTGAATCGATTTGTTGAGGAATACGATCATTATTTTAAAACGGAAACATTAATGGGCGGATTACTTCCAAGTTGGCATGGGTTCTCGGATGGTGGAAATGGGATACAGAAACCATCTGATGTTGCAGAGCACTGGAAGGAAGTTGGGGAGCATTCTCGGATGCCAATCGATGGATCGCTTTGGTACTCTGATCCTATTCTTTCATCCTATCCTCCATCCAGAGTATTTAAAGTCATCCAGCAAAACCATGCAGGTAAAGAAATAGATTTTCTTCGGAATGCTCGGGAAGCTGTTTTTGCCTTCAATCGAAATATTGGACAAGACGATGTATTGATTGAAATTGTTAATAAAACAGGACTTCACGGAAAGGATATTGTAGAAAAGGCGAGTGAGCAATCGGCTCAAGATTTATTAGAAGAAGATTTTGATATGGTGGCAAAACTCGGTGTAAGAGGTTTTCCTACAATTATTTTGATGAACGAAGAGAACAAGGGAGTTAAGATTGTTGGTGCAAGATCTATAGAAATATATGAGGCTGCTCTAAAACAAGTCCTTAACGAAGAACCTATACCTAAAAAGAAAGCAAGCTTATCACGGTTGCTTAAACCAGGACATATCCTCTTTTCCAGAGAGATTGAGGTCATGTACGATATTCAACAAAGTAAAGTTACAGAATTTGTTCAGGAAGAACTGGCTGAAGACACATATCAACTTAACGAAATGATGAATGAAGTATATATTAAACGAAACTAAGAAAGAGGTGAAAAAAATATGTCTTATGTTTTGCAAATAGATTTCAAATTTAAAGGTCCTTTTGGAGAAGCCATGTCAATGGAATTTGAGAAGTTGGCTGAGAGCATCAATTTAGAAAAAGGATTGATTAAGAAAGTATGGACTGAAAGTGAAGCAAGAACAGAAGCTGGTGGGCATTATCACTTTGAAACCGAGGAAGATGCTGAAAACTATCTGAAAATGCATTTAGAAAGACTCCGCGGGTTCGGGATCGAGGAGTCGAACGTGAAAATATTCAAGGTCAATGAGAAATTGTCTTTAATTAATAAGGGATGGAGTTAACCAAGCAAAATAAATCGACTTGTGTCGATTTATTTTGCTTAGTTTGCACATGGGATGTACGTAATCGTACAAAGAGAAAGAAAAATCTATATACAAGATAGGACTACATACTTCCATGCTCAGAACGAATCAATAGAGTACAAACCATTCTGCAACGAAATGCTCCCAGTCTGCCCCGTTGCAACCTTCACCTCAGTGGCAAAAACCCCGGGCATACGCCCGTCTGGGAACCAGGGCATCTCTTTGTCGATTACAATAAACATGCCTTCTGCGTCACCGATGGGGGCAAATTGCTTTCCGTCTCCGGCAAAGGGTTCAAGGTGATACTGTCCATTCATTTTGCTTATGGTACCGGGTACATCTTCGACAGGCAGGCCAATCTCGCTAATGCATAGCAGCTGCCTAGAATCAAAGGTTTCTTCGACTGCATTATCCAACGAATGGTGAGCGATGAACTCCATCAAATTACCACTCGGGTCATAGAAATAGAAAGCAGTAGCATCCCAGTAGGGGAAATAGAATTCATCTTTATCATCTTTAGAAAGCAAAGAGATGTTTCGATCTTGAACCCACTTCTTGGCTTCAGCGAGTTGGTTTGTCGGAATCGTAAATGCGACATGATAGAAGGGCTTTTCCTGGCCAGAAGCTTGCTGAAATGAAAGGATCGAATTTCCTGTGCGAAGCGATAGGGACGATGTACTCTCCTCCAGTAGCTCCAACTCCAATAACGTACCGTAAAACTGCTTCATGGCCTCCATTTGATGGGTGAACAAGTTAACCTCTTTTATTTGCATGCAAGTCACGCTCCCTCTGAACTTATCCTTGATTAAAATAATCAATGGTTTTCTCTATAAATGCTTTGGCAGATTGGGTCAGGTAACGGTCGGACCGATGAATGATCTCAAAGTGACGGTATGGGGCATCGTCCGTGATTCGGATAATGCGTAGTGTGGATTCATTCATTGCCTTGATCAGTGGATAGGGCAGTATCGTACCGCCAACATTAGCTTTGACCAGACTAATAATGGAGGTTGCCGAACTTGTCTCCATAATTGTATTCAAGGTGAAACCATATTTCCGGCAATAGCCATCAACCAGTTCTCTGCCTGTGAATCCTTCTGGGAACATTACGGTCTGAATATCGCGCAGTTCCTTAATTCCAATCTCATTTCGTTCAGCCCAAGCGTGGTTTTCCGAAACGACGAGTACGTATTCTTCGCTGCACAAAGGAATGCGGACAAGACGGTCATCTGAAATGGAAGTAAGCTCAATGCCGATGTCTACTTCGTTATCCAACACTTGATTCAATACATAAATCGAAGAAACAACCTTTAATTTCACCTTGGGAAAATGGGCATGAAAATTAACGAGCAATGGAGTAAGACGGTAGTCCAAATCGGACGGTAGGACTCCAATCACCAGCTTGCCTCGCTGATCATTGCGGAATTCAGCTAATGCATCTTGGGTATTCTGTAAATGCCGAACCATTTGTACACAGTGCTCTAAAAATAGCGTTCCCGCCTGCGTCATCACAATCTTTTTGCCTACCCGGTCGAACAAGGGAACACCTAACTCATCCTCCAACGCTCGAATCTGTTGGCTCAAGGTAGGTTGAGAAATACCGATTTTATCTGCAGCACGTGTGAAATGGAGTTCCTCACAAACGACGATAAAGTTCTCCATTTGACGTATTTCCATATGCTTCCCCTCCAATCATTGGTTTTTATAATCATTTTAATAGAAACTATTGTATTGTTCAATCATTATAATACTTCTATACTAGTCTTGCACCACAAAAGATCTACAGCCTGGATCATTAGTGAATGCAGCTATATAACAATACATGAGGTGATCCTTAGTGAAACTGTTTTATATCGTTCTGGCGCTTATTCTGGCTTCATTGAATCTGCGACCACCCATTACATCCATTTCTCCCTTAATGAGTACCATACAAAGTGATCTGGGTATTAGCGGAATTGCAGCAAGTCTGTTAACTACGCTTCCCGTATTATGTATGGGTATATTCGCTCCATTTTCCGTAAAGCTAAGCAGGAGGTGGGGGAATGAGGGCGCGATCGTTTTGGCATTAATCCTCATTGGAGTAGGTACGGCATTGCGGTTGTTCGTGGGTGCAGCACCTCTGATGATGTTTACTTCATTTCTATCCGGTGTAGGTATTGCATTGGCTGGTCCGCTCTTGTCCAGCTTTATCAAACAGTACTTCCCTACGCGAGTTGCTGCCATGGTGGGGGTCTACTCTACAGCAATGGTCGTGGGGGCCAGCATTAGTGTTGGACTATCGGTTCCCCTTCAAAATCTCCTGGGGGGTTCGTGGAAGGGATCGTTAGCGATGTGGGCATTGCTCGCCATCATTGCTTTGCCGATTTGGATGAAATTAGCCTTGTCAGCACGAAAGGATCGACAAACGGGGCAGATTTCTACTGTGAACGTTGAAGCTCTTCCAGTGAAAAATAGTCGAGCATGGGTACTGACATTGTTCTTCGGCCTGATGGCAGCGATCTTCTATTCATTGACTGCATGGCTTGCGCCTGCGATCCAGAGCCAAGGATATACGAAAGAGACAGCCGGCAGCATCCAAACGTTATTTACGTTAATTTCATTGCCGTCTACGTTATTCATTCCAATGCTCGTTCACCGTTACCAAAAACGTGTATTCTGGCTTGTTGGATGTGCGTTAATGGAGTTGATCGGAGTCTTAATGCTGAACCTGTCCGTCAGTCCTTGGCTGGCCGCAATCCCACTCGGCATTGGTGCCGGGGGACTGTTTCCAATCGCTCTGATGCTGCCCATTGATGAGACGAATAATGCTCAGGAAGCCAGCGCCTGGTCAGCCATGACTCAATCGGGCGGTTACATTCTGGGCGCGCTTGGTCCACTGGCGATTGGCTGGCTCCATGATACCACGGGCAGCTTTATCCAAGCATTCTATGGTCTGGCTATAATCATCGTGCTGCAAATCATAGTTCAGTTGGCGATAGGCAATAAAAAAAGCTCTCCAGCGGTTCATGATAAATCAGAGTCCAGAGTTTGACGAAAAAAGATGGATATCGATTTGCGATGAGGTGTAAACATCAAGTGGTTATTGGTGGCGGAAGTTAAATGTGGTCGAGTAAATCCAGATAGTGTTGTTTTAAGGATTCTTTTAAGGTATCAGGCTCCATGATCTTGATAGACTTGCCAAAGCTTGCGAGATAGCGAATGATGAACTCAAGCTCATGGGCTTCATACGACCCGAGTAAATAGGCGTATCCAGATTGTCCAGTATCAGTTCCAGAGTCGTTAATAATCCGCATGGATGGAAACTGTTCTTGCTGGAACAGCTCAACGCCGGCTTCATTAATCAGACATATGAATGGGATAGCGTTCTCTGATGGTTTCCATAACGAGTGGGCATCCTGTAGATTGAGTTCATTAATATGTGATATAGGTTCGATGTCTGTCGCCTCGCATGAGGTGATTCGGTCACATCGGAACACACGGTACGCCTGTTTACCCAGATCATACGCCTCGCAATACCAGTAGCCTTTCATGGCATAGAGGGCGATGGGCTGAATGGTGCGTATGCCGGGCTTGGGTTTGTCGGGATTGGAATTGTTGTCTGGGTTACTGCTATTTCTGCGAATATGTCGATACGTAATCTGTATCACTATATTCTGAACAGCGGCCATCAATAGAAACTCCAGATGCTCACTATCCCGGATTTGCTCGGTGTGTCGGAAAGAGACCCGATGCTGGATTTGTTCAATATCCTGTCTCTGGTTTTCGGATAGGGCACTTAGAAACTTCTCGTGAATGGAACGAAAAGAGATCTGAAAGGGCAGGTTGGTAAAGCTGCGCAATGCCTGCATGGCAAAGTAGAGGGCATGAAGCTCACTTGTATTAAATGAAATGGGTGGCAGCTGCATTTGCTGAAGCAAACGATATCCCCCATAACGTCCATACTCGGCATAAATGGGAGCACCGATTTCCTCCAATGACGCGATGTCTCGTAATGCGGTTCTCTTGGATATCTGAAACTCCTGCATGAGATCTTGCAGGGTGAAGTGTTGTTTTTGATTGATAAAGCGCAGCATCTGGTTCATGCGTTCTGATTTTTTCATAAAAAAACCTCTCAATGGTGCCATGGATTGGCACCTTTTGTCGTTATAGTAAACAGTGTAATCCAATCACACGAAGGAGGCAATACAGATGAATTTTGAAGTGATCCCGTTTCTGTCGATGAATGGAGACGCTGCGGCAGCCATTGCTTTTTATGAGAAGTACCTGGGGGCCAATGTGTTGTTCAAGAAAAATTATAAAGAGATGAAGGAAATGAATCCGGGGTTTGAGTATCCTGAAGGGCAGGATGAATATATAACACATTCGGTACTCCAGATCGGGGTAAATAAATTGATGATTGCTGAGGAAGAAATGGATACGGGTCGACCGTGGCAGCAGGGAAACAGCACGTCATTATGCATTCAATCGAAAGATAAAAGTACGATGACGGAGCTGTATAATTCGCTGGTACAACATGAGCAGGTTAGGGTGTTGGTGCCTTATGAGCAAAACGAGTTTAGTCCGGGGTATGGAATCGTCCGTGATCCGTTCGGAATCGTGATTCAGCTTTGTGTGACGGTGCATGATTTTTAATTAGGTGAAAGTGAATCCGTAATGAGCCTGGAGGATGTATATCCTTTGGGCTCATTTTGAATTCTTTAGAAGTTGTGGTCTTCTTTTCCCTATACTTTTTGCAAACGGGTAGCTTCTAGCTTGGCAAGACGTTTCATCACTTTCTTCAGCATAACGGAGGCTTTGACACGGAGAGGAAGATCGTTGGATATTTCGATGCTGTACGTACCAGCGAGAATTTGCTCTTTGAGCTCGGCAACCGATGCACATGGACGATCCAGCACATTGAACACACTACCGTATTGCAGGCACTGGTGGGTATCGCTTCCGGCAGTGACGGGTTTACCGAGGGACTGGGCGAATGGTTCAACCTGACCGCGGCACGTCTCGATGCCGTATTGATACATATCCTTGGCGTTCAGATCAAAAGCGTCCAGACGTCCCAATAAATCACGATCGAGTTGATACAGCGGGGTGGACTCGCGGAAAGGGTGTGCGCCAATTTTGAGCAAAGGCCATGCTTCGGCCATATCCAACAGATTGGCAAAAGGAATGAATGAACCTTTGGCTGTATATTGCTCCAGGCCGCTGCGGACGGCAAGAATATGTTCTTTTTGACCCACCAGCAAAATATGTCCTGTCTCCTGAATATCCACTTCCATGCCGGGAAAAATGCGCAGTCCATCTGCATCGTAGTACTCCCCGTTGTATGGATAAAGACGATCCAGCGTCTCATAGACCTCGTAGAAGTTGCGGGTGTTAAAATGTTCGGTAAGCGCAAGGGCTTCGAGCCCGCTGGCTATGGCTTCGTTGACCATTTCGGTGAAGTAATCGACCGAGAAATCAGAGTTTTTGGATAATTTGCCGTGTGTATGAAGATCAATGCGCATAGAAGACACTCCTTTATTCCATGAATGATTAATGGTATGAATAGTTACAGCATTTTATTTTGAATTACAGAATCTCGTAATGCCCGCCGAGCCAGAACAGCAGTGCAACATAGATTGCCGATCCGGCGAGAAATCCGAGGTCACGTGAGGTGATTTTCAGATGGGCGAGCTTCAGGCGTTTGGACTCAGGATGCTTCATGCCGTACGAGAAACCGCGTGTCTCCAGTGCTTCCACCGTTGTGCGGGAACGTTTGGCGGTAGCCAGCATTAGCGGGAAGAAAGACACAATGAACAGCTTCATATAGTAGACAACGAGTCGCCAGTAGAGCCATCCGTGCCGGGAGGGAACCTGACCCCGCAGTCTGTAGGACAGCATGATGTTGCGGAATTCACCGAACAGCACCGGCAATATGCGATAAGCATAAGAGAGGCTGAAAGAGAACGTCGCAGGCATGCCGAGCGCAAGTAACCCATCGCCGATCCGTTCCGGGTCCATGCCCGAAAAGACGGTGATACTCGCCAGCGAGACGATGGACAGCTTCAAGGTGAGCAGCAGCAGGGGGAATGCAGATTCCAGATTGCCACCGAAGAACAGCGAGATGATAAACATCCAACCGACCTGGCCGATTAATCCTAAGCAGAGAATGATAATGATAAAAGGAGCGGCTCTGGACAATATGGTGGTAGTCACCATCAACAGAAACATGCCGAGCAGCACAGTCCCGTTATGAACAAACCAGGGAACGATGGCAAAAAAGAGATACCAGATCAGCATGGCACGGGGATCAATCCGCGACAGGCTGGCATGTCCGCTGCCATATACGGTATTCATCAGCTCAAGCTGAATGCGTTCAATGGATATTTTGTCAAACCAGTTGCGGACAAGCTGCATGATGCATATCCTCCTTGGTGAGTGATTGATTCAAGAGAGTATCAACAAAAGCCTCGGTTGTCGGTGAAAGTGTCGGTAGACCCATCCGGTGGGAGAGCTCCATGATCTGTGTAAGCGCAAGTCCGGAGCGGCGCAGAAGGGACTCATCCGCAAACACGTCGGCAGGTGTGCTGTCTGCTTCCACCTGACCATTGTGAAGCACGATAACGCGACTAGCCCACTGGGTAACCAGCTGCATATCATGCGTGGCAATGACGGTTGTTCGCACATGCTGATCCAGCTCATCCAGTACACCTATCAGTTCCTCGCGGGTGGCAAGGTCCAGATTGGCGGTGGGCTCATCCAGCAGCATAAGTGAAGGCTTCATGGCTGCACCGATGGCAAGTGTGACACGCCGCTGTTGTCCGCCACTGAGAAGCCGGGCATCCCGCTCTTGCAGCGGAGTAAGCCGAAAACGCTCCAGTACATGTGCAATTTGCTGGTCAGCTTCCGGGATGCGACGGTTCTTCAGGAAATACGCGACTTCTTTACGAACACTGTCTTCGATAAACATTTCGGAAGAGTTCTGAAAAATATAGGCGACCTTCCCCGCCAGCTGCTCCAAAGAGGAACGGTGCGTAACTTCACCCAGAACACTGACACTGCCTTCTTGAGGTAGGCTAATGCCAGCCATCATCTTCAGTAAGGAGGATTTACCCGCACCATTGTTGCCAATCAAGGCAATCCGTTCTCCTTCATGGAGTGAAATATTAACTCCACGAATGACTTCATGTTCTTTTTTGCCCAGTCCTCTGTAACGCAGCCGGGTTTGATGAAACTGTACAATAGGGATCAACGGTTCAGCAGCCGAGGCAGGCGTTGAACGCTTGGTATTTGCAATTTGGCTAGAAACGTCGCGTGCCAAGTTCGAATAGGATGAAGGTTCATTTTGCAAAGAAGCGGATGGAATGGATGGGTAATGCTCGGCAAAATAAACGTTTGCTTCTTCCACAGTAATCGGGAAGCGTTGTTCTGAACCTGAGAGGCCCGCATTTGCTCTTTCTCTCTGCGATAACTCTGCAGCCTGAATAGCTGCCCGTGTAACCTCAGGAGGTTGAATGCCCAGCCGTTCCAGATCCGCAATCCGATTCAAACCATCCTTAACAGGAAGGTTCCACAAGACCCGGCCTTTGTCCATCAATACCACATCTGCGCAGAAGTCGGCGATAAATTCAGTATGGTGTTCGATGACGATAATCGTCTTGCCATATTCCGTATTCAATCTCGAAAGACACTCATAGATGAGTCTTGCATGCTGCGGGTCAAGCTGTGAGACAGGTTCATCCACGATCAGGATATCGGGGTCGAGCGACAGAGCTCCGGCCAGAGCGAGCAGATGTTTCTGCCCACCACTCAATTCCCAGATGTATCGGTTATGAATGGTATCCAGACCACACATGGCAAGTGCACGTTCTCCGAGCTCCCGATAGTTGGGCAGTCCGTAGTTGAGTGGTGCAAAGCAAGCCTCGTCCAAGACGGTGGGACGCACGAGCTGGTTATCGAAATCCTGATAGACGTAACCGATCTTTCTGGACAGATCTGCAACACTTCGCCCTTCGGCAGGCATGCCAAGTACATGAACTTCACCGGAGAAGTCTCCTGTGTAGAATTGAGGAATAAGGCCATTGAACAACTTGCACAGGGTGGATTTGCCGCAGCCGTTGCCCCCGATAATGGCTGTAAAACTGCCTCGTGGGAGTTCGAGTGAAGCTCCGTTCAGGACGGGCTCTTCGGAGCCAGGATACGTAAAGATGACATTTTGAATGGAAATGGCAGAATCCGATGCGGAAACAGAAGCTGATGTGGACATTTCATTATGCATAAGGGCGATTCTCCGTACCGGGTACCGTTTTGTTTTTGCTTCGTTTAGCGCGCATGATCAGTAATGTCACCACAGCAACCAATGAGGCAGCTCCGATACTAATCCATATTGAAGCCGAACCATATTGATCTGCATAGTCCGTCTCCCAAACAGCGAAGTTGATATCCATTTCGGATAGGGATTCCGCACCAAAGGCCAGCCCAAGCAGCAGCACACCGATCAGGATCAGTTTCGGACGGAAGAAGCCGATTCCTTCATACTTCATCCCTGGATTACGAGGTTTGATGCCGAGCAGTGGTTCAATTTTGCCATAGAGTAGGGGTACGAGATACAGCGTAGGCAGCAGAGCGAACAGGATGCCTGAGAACAGTACGTCATTCAGAAAGCCAACCCCTTCAATCAGCACAACACTTTCCGCAAGTCCAGGGACGGCTTCCAGCTGCTCCACACCAATCCACACTTTACCGATATCCACCAGTGAACTAAGGAACTGATGAATGATGACGCCTGTCATAGCTGCGATTCCGACCTGTCTGCGATTGCGAGGATCACTGACCATACGTCCTGCGACATACATGGCAAAGGAAAAGGTAAGGAATTTCTCCAGCTCGCCCAGTCCGCCAAATTGCCCCAGCATCAGCTCACCGAAGATCACTTCGCCAAGAGCCGCACCAAGGGCAGCAATCATGGGGTGGAACAAAATGCAAAGTGTCAGCGGAATGAAGGCAAAGTACTCAACAGACAATTCAATCGGTCCAAGCTGGAGCTTGGGAATAAGCTCTGTGAACATGTTGGACAAGCCGTACAGTGACATGGAAAGCACAAACACCATCATTTTCTGTGAAGACGTCAGCGTATAACGCTCAGTCATCTTCTTCATCGTTACATACCTCCCTGAAAGTTGGTGATCATCATAGCCACAGTCTAGGGGCAGAGTATTAACGGGAAAGAAGACATTTGTAAATCGGATGTAATTTTTATTACACATTATAAAAATAATGAAAAAAATATTACATACATTACCCACTTCTCTTCCTTTCAACTGATATACTGAGTGCAGAGCGAGAAAAGGAGTGCATACGGAATGAATTTGTTTACTCATAAAGAACAGCTGTCGCCAGGTCATCTGAAAATTGCTGATTTTGTAGAACGCAATCCGGAAGAGATTCTGTTCATGACGGAACAGGAGATTGCCGACAGGCTGGGGGTCAGTATTGCGACCGTATCCCGTTTCTGGCGGGCGGTAGGATATGACAATGCCAAAGCATTCAAAATCCGGCTTCGTACATCCGAAGACACTACACCTGCCCTTAAATTAAATAAAACCATATCCCGCATGGATACGGACAGCCTTCCCGTTCAGTTACTGGAGGCCTCTGTCAGCCATTTGCAGGAGACGTTATCCCATATGAAGCAGGGGGATCTGGAGCATTCAGCAGCCATCCTTGCTGAAGCACGAAGAGTATATGTGTATGCTCCAGGGCCTTCCGCTGGTTTGGCGGAATTATTGTCCTTTCGGCTATCCCGATTCGGATTGACGGTCATCCACCTCGCCGGAGGTGGCCATGAATTATTGGAATCACTGATGCATATGCAACGGGAGGATGTTGTGCTGCTGATGTGTTTTACAAGACTCTTGCCTGAAGCAGAGGTCATTCTGGATTATGCCAGAGATACAGGCAGTAAAGCCGTACTTGTAACAGATCGGGAAGACCTCTTATATGGATTGGGGACGGAGTTATCTTTTTACGTTAGTAGAGGGGAGCTTGGCGAATTTCATTCCATGGTTACTCCACTACTGTTAATGGAACAACTGGTGCTGGCGGTGGGATTGATGCAGAAGGACCATGCGCTGTCTAAGCTGGAGCGGCTCGCTGACTTGCGCAGTCGGTACGCAGATAAATTGCCGCGAGACTGATGGATGAAACAGGTAGCGTAATATACAGAGACGACTACTGATAACATCAAAGCTATGGAAGGTTATACCATAATTAGGGGCGGTTAATACGCTCCTTTTTGTGTTAGAATTTGCTCATGAAAAATAATGTTTAGACAGTTAGTTTATTGGGTATAAAAAGTCAAGCCGTAACGAATTGTTAGAAATTGATTTGGGAGTGATCCAATTGACTGCAATTGGAGTATACAATAATAGAGTCGTCTCTATTCAGTTGAATACATAATTGCACTACAACAGGAACTGCCAGAATGAGAACGGTTTAATCATGGGAAGAAGTCAGGGAGTGGGGATCGCTTTGCCTATAGTAGATGTGGAAAAAAAAGATGTTGTTACCGATGCGCTGGTCATTAAGGCCATGGAGAAAAGTTTGGCTATCATTCGATTCGATATGGATCGACGGGTTACGTATGTAAATGAAGTTTTTGCCCAGACGATGGGCTATTCCGTAGCTGAGATGTATGGCATGCAGCATGAGCAATTTTGTTTCGACGAATTCGTGAAAAGCCCTGACTATAATGCGTTTTGGAGTAGTATTTTTAACGGTACTAGCTTCCAGGACAAGGTTGAACGCAAGGATGCAAAGGGAAATCCCGTATGGCTTGAAGCGACATATATGCCCGTCTATGATGAATTGAATCAGAATATATTGGGTGTGTCCAAAATAGCTACAAACATCACGACCCGTCAGAATAATATTTCAGCTGTAGTTAATGAACTGAAGACGATGTCACATGATCTGAACGAACATGCTGATATCGGCATTGAGCGAAGCCGTGAGCTGATGTCCAGTATCACGTATATATCTGAAGTTTCCGCCCACAACCGAGCGACACTGAATCATTTGCAAGAACAGGCACGTTCTATCCAGGGAGTTGTTAAAACGATTCGCGAAATTGCGTCGCAGACCCAGCTTCTGGCCCTGAACGCTGCGATTGAAGCGGCACATGCAGGCGAATATGGGCGCGGGTTCGATGTTGTAGCCAAGGAAGTACGCAAACTATCGGCCATGGTCGAAAATTCCATTAATGAGATTCGGGATAGTGTGAATGGGATAACCAAAGAGATTACGAACATTTCTGGCGGAACACAGAAGGTTGAAGGCTACGTGGAGCGAAGTCAGCAGCAGATCGAGGTGGCGTTGAATGATTTTACAACCATTGCGGCGTCTGCACATCTACTTGATGAGAAGGCGCAACACGTAACCAAAATCGTATAGATAAGGTAAACTCCAATAACCCCTAGGGAAGCGGGTGCCAATAGAGGCATCTGCTTTTTTGTTGTTCAAAAAAACGGGAATTATTGTGAGCAATCGGGGAAACAATACTCTGGAATACCTGCAAGTTCATAGCGCAGAGAAATGTTGGGGTGAGGGTGATGTGGTCAACGATTTGGTCGTACGTGCCGGAGTGGCCCATATGGTTACAGGCTTTTTTGTTATGTGTCATTCCGCTATCGATTCTGAAAATAACCCGTTGGATTCGTTCTTCCGTGGATCAGGGAAGCTTCGCAATTTCTACAGATCAAAACCAAGGCAATAACGACGAGCAATCTGTATCATCAGGATCTGATGAGAACCAGGGTTTAGAAACAGGGCGTTATGCCAATATCAAGCTTACCGGGAATTATGTTACCGATTTAATTAGCTCAAAGGAGACCTTTGCTCAGAATGCTGATGTACATATTCGAGAGTTTACAATACGAGGCACGAATACAAGGGCAGCGGTCATGTATATCGATGGTCTTGTGGACCAGCAATTGATTGATGAGCATCTGATTACACCTCTGATGATCAGGGGGGTACCAGAACTGCAACAGGGAAGCTTCCTTCATCCAGCCGATATACATCAGATTAAGAACTATCTAAGTAATCAACTTCTGCCTGTCAGCCAGATACAGGAGACCGAATCGTTACAGGAGCTGGCCTTGGGAGTACTTGGGGGTAAAAATGCACTCCTTGTGGATGGCATGCAAGGTGCACTGCTGATTGGCACACCCAAAGGAATAAGCCGCAACATTGAAGAGCCCTTGTCCGAAGCATTGCTTCGCGGGCCAAGAATCGGATTTACGGAGCATCTCAGTGACAATACAGGTATACTGCGACGCTTCGGAAGCAATCAGAGTTTGTTTATTCAGAAATTTGAAGTGGGTACCCGGATCAAGAAGGATCTTGCTATCGCGTATATAGAGGATATTGCCGATCCTGAGCTTGTGGCAGAGGTCCAGAGGCGCATAGAAGGATTGGATATGGATGTCATGCTGGAATCCGGTTATGTGGAGCAGCTAATTGAAGACGATGAGCTGAGTCCGTTTCAACAGATCCAAAACACGGAAAGGCCAGACCGCGTAATCAGCGGAATGTTAGAGGGACGTGTTGCCATACTGCTTGATGGTACACCGTTTGCCTTAATTGTGCCCGCAACCTTCAGCATGCTGCTGCAATCTCCTGAGGATTATTATGAGCGCTGGATACCAGGCACATTTCTGCGCATGCTTCGTTTTCTGGCAGCCATGATTGCGCTATTTGCTCCTGCCTTGTACATCTCCTTTATTTCATTTCATCCTGGTCTGATTCCCACGAAGTTGGCATTGACCATTATTGAGACGCGAAATGGTGTACCGTTTCCTTCCATTATTGAAGCACTCATTATGGAGACAGCCATTGAAATATTGCGTGAGGCTGGTATCCGTCTGCCCAAACCGATCGGTCCGGCGATGGGCATCGTCGGTGGTCTCATTATCGGGGATGCAGCCGTACAGGCCGGTATTGTCAGTCCATTTCTCGTCATCGTAGTTGCGGTAACGGCGATCTCCTCATTTTCCATCCCTACCTATAGTGCTGGAATTACACTGCGAATTTTGCGTTTTACAGGCATGTTCAGTGCAGCGGCGCTTGGATTATTCGGGGTGATTATGTTCTTCCTGCTTATTTGCAGCCATCTCGTGCGCCTGAAAAGCTTTGGGGTTCCCTATGTCAGCCCAGTGGTTCCGTATAGCTTGAGCGAATGGAAGGACTTGCTGATCCGTGCACCATTAAAAATGATGAGGCGGCGTCCGCGCATGATGAACCCTACCGATCCGGATCGCAAGAAATAGATGAATAGCAAGATTAACATAAACATTTTAAACCAGAGCAAAGAGGTGATAACGTGAATCGTCCCACGGATAAGCTGACGACAACCCAGACCGGAGTCATGATTATCAATTACATGCTGGGCGCTGGGATTTTGACACTTCCGCGTACTACGGTTGAGGCTGTAGACACACCGGATGTCTGGATCTCCATCATCATATCCGGGCTAATCGCCACGTTTATCGGCATTATGCTCGTCATCCTGTGCCGACGATTTCCTGGCAAAACGGGTTTTCAGTTTGTTCAGGAAATAACAGGTTCATGGATTGCTTTTATACTGGGAGCGGTTGCGATTATCTATTTTCTTGTCATTTCGGCATTTGAAATTCGGGTCATGGCAGAAGTAACCGGACTTTATCTGCTGGAAGGAACACCGGTCTGGGCTATTGTTATGGTCTTCATGTGGGTGGGCATCTATTTGAACTCAGGTGGTCTTGGTGCAGTAGCACGTTTATTCGAGATTATTTTGCCCATCACACTTATCATTTTTGTCATTGCCATTTTGCTGAGCAGCAAACTGTTTGAAATTAATAACCTGAGGCCCGTATTGGGAGAAGGGATTATGCCGGTATTCAAGGGACTTAAGTCAACTTTGCTTGCGTATACAGGCTATGAAGTGATGTTTGTCATCATGGCTTATATGCAGCACCCGCAAAAAGGGATCAAAGCGGTAATGTGGGGTACGCTCGTTCCGACAGGCATCTACTTAATTACGGTAGTTATGGTAATCGGAAGTCTTTCCATTGAAGGCATGAAAACTCGAACGTGGCCTACCCTGGATCTGATGAGAAGCTTTGAGCTACAGGGATTGATCTTTGAGCGTTTTGAATCGCTGCTGCTCGTGATCTGGATCATGCAAATCTTCTCGACCTTTTCGATCACACACTATGCAGCTACCGTTGGCTGTGCCCAGTTGTTCAAAAGCAAGAAAATTTTACCTGCCATGTTTATCCTGCTACCTGTAATTTATATCATCGCCTTAATTCCCAAGGATGTGAACGAAACATTTCAACTGGGGGATGCAGTGGGTAATTTATCCATTTACCTATTTGGAATTCTGCCTACAGTCCTGCTGTTGATTAGCATCCTCCGCAAAAAAGGAGGGAAGTATGCATGAGTCGCAAGGTCAGATTAGCGCTATTGCTTCCTGGATTAATACTGCTGTTGTTTACCTCTGGATGCTGGAGCAGCAAAGAGATTGAGGATCTTAGTGTGTACGTGGGACTGGGTATTGATGTTGCCAAAGAGACAGAATTTGAGAAGAGTGTGAATGAACAGGGTGGACACTATCCGAAAAGGAATAATATCACAGCTACGGTTCAGATTGTTCCTAAGGGATCATCCAAGGAAGAGAGCCAGCAAGGATCACCTGGAGCAGGGAAGTCCTATTTTAACGAACAATTAACAGGCGATTCAGTTATACAGATATTTCGTCAGTTCTCTCTGAGAAGAGACCGGCCGCTGATTGGACATCATCTGAAAGTCATCGTGGTGTCCTCCGAGGTGGCCCGGAAATTCAGACTGGATCAACTGCTTGATTTTGTGTTGCGTGATAATGATATTCGGCCAAGCTGTCTGGTTGTTGTCAGTGATCGCAGGGCACTGGATGCATTGACGTCCAACGATCCCAGTGAGATTCCTTCATTCTACCTTACCGGACTTGTGGACAATGTGTATCGTACCAATAAAATTCTGCCACCAGTGTCACTCGCCAAATTGGATGCAACCATGCAATCGGGGTCGAGCTATTTGCTGCAAAATGTCATCTCCTATGAGGGGGAACACAAGTTTTCGGGAGCGGCCATTTTTAGCGGGAAAACGAACCGATGGATCGGAAGTCTGAATCAGACGGACATGGAGGGACTATCCTGGGTACAAGGAAAAGCGAAAGGTGGAGTCGTTAAGACGTATACACACAAAGACGGCAGCACTATAACCTACGAGATTAAACACATAAAATCGAAAATTATTCCCACAGTTAAGGGCGACGATATTTCATTTCATGTTCAAATTGAATCAGACGGCTGGTTTATGGAAAATTGGACAGCTCCGGAAGCGCATGGTTCTGAGCATTATCTGGATGGTCTGGAGAAGGACTTCGGTCATATGGCTGAACAACAGGTAGATCAATTGCTTCACAAAATGCAGGATGTCTACAAGGTGGATGCAGCAGGGTTTGGCGATAAGCTGCGAATCAAATATCCACGGGTATGGAAGAAAATTAAAAATAACTGGGACGAAACGTTTAGTGAAATTCCGATCACGTATGATATTAAAGTTAAAATCACAAATCAGGGATCATCGACGGAATAAGGGGACGTTCTTTTTGTTTTTCTGATCGCTGCAATTAGTTTGAATTGTGCCTACGGAAGTGGTGACGGAAGCGGTAGGTATCTGATCCGTGGGGACCCAAAGCTAATTTTTGAGAAGTGACTTATACAACATGTACAGAGAAGAGCCCTCTCTATCCGATAAAGGATTGTAGAGGACTCTTTTTGCGTGCTCTTTCGATGGACACAAGCCTAGAATCTCTTTACTTAATTGAGGATAAGCGGATTGCCACCAGCTAATGAGCTTAAACAATTATTTGTTCTCCACTGAAATGGAACCCAAGGAAGTCTGTATGGAGAGCAAAGGGCCGCCGCCATTAATGTCTGTTTTTCCCTTTGCCGCACCCGAGACTTTGCCCAAATCTGTCGCTGTTTTCAACGTGTATGCAAGGTTGGCTGGGAGAATGGCTGTGACCGTGCCTACTTCTGTTGAAGCTTTGAGCTGGCTTCCTTCGGCAAGGTTGTTCAGATCGAGACGAATAGTGCCTGCATCGGATGTAATCGATGATTTTCCGTCCACTTCAACTTCGGCAAGTTCAATCGATCCCGTATTGTTGGATATATCATAACTGCCTTTCAGACCGGTGAGTGAAATAGTGCCTACCTCGGTGGATATCTCATACTCCGCGACTTGGGCAGGAACTTCCACAACGTAGTTAACAGTAAAATGGGAGTTCCCCAGATTTTTGTTGGCCCAGGACCATATATCCGTTCCATCCTGTCCCTTGGCTTGAAGCTGGACGGACGTCCTCTTTCCTTTGGTTATCAAGGAGACTTCCGCATTCTGGCCGAGTTCTTCCAGCGTAGATTCACCAGAACGATTGTTTAATGCCTGAAGGGTTGTGCGGACATGAAGCCCGCTGTCTTCACTGCGACGTATCTCAATATTTCCAACGGAATTTTCAATAATCAGTGTATTGGAAACCTCCTGCAGGCTTGCTTCAGCAAGCTCCTTGTCTATGGCGTTGCTGCTAATCAACTTCATCCATCCGGACTCTGCACCTTGTGAAGTGCTGCCTTCGGATGGTGATGTGATGGGGTTATTCGTGCATGCAGCCAATAGACTGACTGAACTCAGGGCAACCAGAAGCTTTTTGTATACTCTTCGCATGTTCTTGTCTCCTTCATCCTTCATATGTTCATGTATTATTCAACGACCAGGATACGTGGGGATGCATCTCGGATAACTCTCGAGGATACCCAGGAGCCAAGAGCTGCGGCAAGAATACTTAGACAAGCAAAGATTATAATGCCTCCCCAGTTCAAAATGAGAGGAATCTGTACAATCCCGTATCCCGATAGGACTTTTTCAAGCAGACGCGGCAGCACATACACACCGACAACGACTCCAAGTACTGCGCCGATGGCGGATAGAGCTGCAACGCCCATGGCAACGGACAATCGAATTCTTCTAGAAGTCATGCCTATGGACTTGTAAATACCGTAGGTTTTGCTTTCTTTACGAATACTGATTCGGCAGGTACTAAAAATGATGATAAACGTAACGAGAATAAACAACAGACCGATGAGAGCCATGGGGTAAACGAAAATGCTTGCAGCTTCAGCATATACGGAATCAAGCAGGGTTTTCTGCGTGACGATGGAAGCAGAGTCTTTGAATTGTTCGTTTAACTGCTGCGCAATGGTCTCTGCCTGCGATGGATCATTGACATTGATAAAGGCTACATTGACATCCTCATAATTGGGGTTCACACTTCGCACAGCATCAACGGTAATACGCCCAGATACAGACAGGTTGGAGATAGCCTGGTAGACGCCTGTGATCATGAACGTACGCTGTTCACCCTCGATATAAAGGTCGATCAGGTCGCCCAAATCCTTGTTCAACATGCGTGCAACACCTACACCAATCGAAATTTCATTTTCACGTTCAGGATTGGTACCTCTCAATGTTTCGAACCCAAGCTCTTTGTAATTCCCATCAAGTACACTCAGGTAGAGACTGGTGGATTGGCCGGCCATTTTCGCTGATGACTCGGGACTGACGACCCCTGTGATGTTCCCTTGCCAGCCCACATTTTTGATGCGAGGGTCCTCTTCCAGCACCTGCTTTAACTCATCCTTGGGGAAGGTAGATTTGTTCACAACGACGGCGGCGATGTTAGCATTGTCGTAGCCCCACTTGGCAGCTGTCTGATAAATTCCGGTAATGCTGGTCAGTACAACATATCCAAGGACAAGCACAGAGGCAGCCATCGTGGTTAACAGCAGCATCAGAACAGAGCTCTTGGTATTCTTGATCAGATTTCGTATGCCAATGACGGCGGCTACTGGCAGCCGGGCAAATCCAACCCGGTTGGCTAGAGGCGAATTCATTCGTCGGGCCAAGCGGGTATTTTCAGTTTCCGACATACCGTAGCGGATGGCTTGCACAGGCTCGATGCTGCGCGCCTTTTTGGCGTATAACACAACGAATAATATTACCAGCGCAAACAGCAGTATGCCGACTAACATGGCTGCTCCGATGCCTTCCATCGGTACATCTCCATTGCCAGTTCGCAGAGAAGACACAGAAATGTTGATAATGAATTTGGATACAAACACGCTCAGCGCCAGTCCTGGAATAACGGCAATGATGGACAGCAAAGCATATTGAATAACATAGGTACCGATTGTTCTCCCGGAGGTCAATCCCAGTGATTTCAGAATCCCTATTGTTTTGTAGTTGGCCAGAATGGCATCCGAAATGGTAAATCCAATGGTGATGAGAGCGATAACCATCATGACAGCACCCAGGAAAATCATAATGAATCCAATAATCTGATTGATAATCAGATAGAAGGAAGAGATACTCTCAAACTCCATCTTGGTTTCCAAGAAAGGGGTATGGGTCTCACTGGTGTAACGATCCCAATAGCTGGAGTTGGTTCGATAATCATCAAAATGGATACCCATCATATAATTATCTTTTCCTGCGAGTGCCTGGAAGTCATTCTGGTAGTCTGTACTGTTCATCCAGATCCTTGCCGCATTGGTGAATGGTGCACCGTAAGGAACATCGACTACAATCGCGGATACCCGAAGATCAAGCGCGGAGGACCCTGTTTTGAAATTAACGGTATCTCCTACGGCTATATCATAGGCATTCGCCATTGAAGTGGGAATCCATACGCTCCCTTGTTCGGGAGCCGAACTCTGCGCACCACTCGAAAAGATCAGTTCATCGACGGCCCAGGGCGGCTGAGGGGTATTCATCATGTATAGATAAAGGTTGGGAATGTCCATGCCTTTGAAGGCGATTCCGGACAAGGTACGATACGTGAGCAAAGGTGAAACCTCAACTCCGTCCTGTTCAGCCCACCATTCATGGACGGCTTTAGGGTCATTCAGTCCTTTATCAAACGTCAATATTTGATGGGACCCGTTGGTCCGGGTGTGCATTTCGTTGAACAGATTGCCCGTGTTGGCCAGAATAATAACCGCAGTAGATACCAGTAGTGTAGATAGCAAAATGAGCAAGGTGATAAACAGATTCTGTGTCTTATTTTTGCTCAGGTAGGAAAGGCTCAGTTTCAACATAGCAGCCATAAATTACTCCTTTCCCGACACAAACGCGAAGACCATCGATTCCCGATTCTGGATCTGGTGTTCGTCATATTTGTCAAACTCGAGAATACCTCCAACCTTGCCATCCCGGATAAAGATCAGACGATCCGCCCGGCAGGCTGCCTTGATATCATGCGTAACCATCACAACAGACTGTCCCTTACGGTTGATATCGGTCAGGATATCCAGCACGGCTTTCCCGTGCTCATAGTTGAGGCTTCCCGTGGGTTCATCTGCAAAGATGATGTCCGGTGAATTGATCAGCGCACGTGCAATAGCTGCTCGTTGCTGCTGGCCACCCGAGGTTTGGGAGGGGAGACGGCTATTCTGTCCGTCGATATCCATTGCCTTCATGAGGTGGGTGGCACGTTCCTTGACCTCACTTGTTTTGCTTCCGGCAATGTAACCTGGCAAGGCGATGTTGTCCTGGATGGAAAGATCGGGCACCAGATTGATACTTTGGTAGATGTAGCCGATTCTACGGGTACGGAATTCGGATATTTCCCGCTCACTATAGGCGTCAATACGCTGATCCTGAAAATAAACCTCGCCGGCTGTTACTTGGTCTAGTCCGCTTAACAGATAGAGCAGCGTTGATTTGCCTGAGCCGGAATTACCCATGATGACCGTGAAGTCCCCTTCATAAATATCAAGATCGACGTTGCGAATGGCATGGTATTGTTCACTGCCTGTATTGTACGTCTTGCACAGATTCTGTGCACGAATGATGGTTTTTTTCGCCACGTATGATCACTCCCGATTGTAATATAGGGTTCATTCTAAAGGAGGGATATTGATGAAGCCTTATCAAATTATGAATAAAGTATTATAGGCACCATACGGCCAGACAGGGTCTCTTATTCGCTCAGCAGATCGGGAGATTAAACTGAAAGATTGTACCCTGTCCTTCTTTGCTTGAAAAGGAGATATGTCCCCCGTGCGCCTCAATAATGCTTTTGCAGATAGACAAACCTAGGCCTGTCCCTTCGTGAGCGTTTCTGTTTGACCAGGAAGTCTGGCCTTTAAAATAACGTTCAAAAACAAAAGGCATGTCCTGTGCACGTATTCCCTGACCTGAATCAGCGATTGTAACGTTGAGTTGGTCGGCTTCCAACTCTACATTTATACGAATGGCGTCTCCTGGAGAAGTATGCTTAAGAGCGTTCGAGACTAGATTGGAAATGACTTGTTCAATTCGAATAGGGTCCATTTGGATTAATACATTTGGAATGTTTTTGGGTGCTTCATAGATCATTCCACTCGTTAGAACAACATGTCCAATCGGTTTTAACATACGCTCAAAGGTGGGGCTGCTATATACTTCATAAGGCTCCACCGATATCTGGCCCAGCTCTTGCAATGCATGAACAAGCAGGTCCTCGACAAGACGGGCTGTTTTGTCCGTATTGGTCTGCATGACTTTCATATACTCCATCAGAGTTTCTTTATCGGAGCATATTCCTTCCAGAATAGCTTCTATGTAGGCTTTTACTGTTGTAATCGGTGTTTTGATATCATGAGAAATATTGGTAATTAGTTCTTTTTGCGCAGTTTCCTGCCGGATACGAAGTTCGCTTAAATGCATAATTTCTGTACGCATCAGATCAAACATGGCGTATAGTTCGCTCATCTCATCCATGCGTTTATACTGTACCGGTTCATTATATTGTCCTTTGAGAATGGATTCGGCATGTTTCTTCAACTGATGAATGGGGGAGAGCAGCTGTGTCTTAAATTTTCTCTTCATCAACACTAGATAAATGCCAAGAACCATAGAGGTGATCAAAAGCGTACCCAAAATAAAGAAAGGGAATATCACCGTTTCTTTCACCATAACCAATGCCTTAGGAATCGTGAAGAGGGCATTGCCGATCTGGCTTCCTTCGGGACCAGCCATAACAGGGAAAGCGATGTTAAGCGAATCGTTTCCGTTCGTGGCCTGTACGGCATGATTCAGATCATAATGCAGGGCTGATCGCAGATTGACTTGTTTTCCTTCGGAGGTGGGAGAAGAGGACAGCAATATAGTCCCATCCAATCCAACATAAGAAAGCTCTACCCCGTTTTCCTTGACGATAGAAAGAAGATTTTCTCGTACTCTTGTTTCCTGCAGGAGATGAATATTCTGTTCCAGGTTAAGCAGGATGGGGTTAACCCGGAGACGAACTTGCTGGATGGACACAGAAGACTCAGTCGAATTTCGGTTTTCTAGCAGATTAAGAAATAAAACCAGACTACATCCGATCAGAATAAACAGGAGGAAGAACGATGCTTTGAGCCATCGTGCCGACCAGGTGTTCAGTGACATGTTGTCTCCTCCAATCTTTGCCTATTCATGATTGAATTTGTATCCTACGCCCCAAACGGTCTTTAGAACAGACGGATGGGAGGGATATGCCTCGATTTTTTCTCTCAGCCTGCGAATATACACAGTTACCGTATTTTCATCCCCGTATGCAGCATATCCCCAGATTGCATCGAGCAACTGAGACTTGGAAAAGACCTGATTTTTATTGCTCGTGAGATAATGCAGCAGCTCAAATTCCTTGGCGGAAAGAGAAACCTCGTTACCGTCTAAAGTGACCTTATAGGCTTTCTTATCAATTTCCAGGTTAGCCAAACGTAGTAGATTTGTTCCGTCTCGTTCGGTCACTAAAGCTAAACTGTCATATCGTCTGAAATGAGCATTGATGCGGGCGAGTAACTCGCTTAGGGAGAAGGGTTTGGTCATATAGTCATCCGCCCCGAATCCCAGGCCGAGCACCTTGTCGGTATCACTGCCTCGTGCACTCAATATGAGAATTGGAATGTTGTTTCTCCGCCGAATTTCCCGGCATACATCGATCCCGTCCATATCCGGAAGCATGATATCTAGAATAATGTAATCCGGCTGGAGCATATCCATCATCTGCAACCCGTCTTGTCCATTGCTGGCCACTGCGGCTTCATACTGATTTTTGGTCAAATAATCTCGCAAAATGCGCGAAATATCATGTTCGTCTTCGATAATTAAAATTTTACGTTTGGTTTCCATTGAAATCTCTCCAAATAGTAGAGTGGTAGTGTATAAGACTAATCCTATGTATGAATCTGTAAGAATACTATATTTTAACTATACAGGTTTGTTTTCGTGAAGTCATGGGAACTACAAGAGGTTTTTTTGAAAGAAAGCAGCCGATTGAAATCAGCTGCTTTCATTATAAAGAAGGAAGAGGATCGAGCCACAACTACACTTATAAATGCTCCAGATCAATGGATTGATGGGCCTGGGATTTGAGATATTCAGCCGGGGACATTCCAAAGTGGGATCGGAATACCCGGTGAAAATAGGAATAGCTTGCAAAGCCGCATGTTTCGGCAATATGCTCTAGGGTCATATCGCTGTACTTCATACGCTCCAAGGCAGCGTTCAGCCGAATCTCAATCGCATACTGGATCATCGTTTGGCCGTAGTGCTCCTTGAACAATCGCACCGCACGAGACAGGCTTAGTCCTGCGTAGCGGGCGGCTTCTTCGAGTTTGAAGGTCACAGTGGCATGTTCTTCAATGAATCGTTTCAGCTTCAGTGTCGAAGAAACAGAACGATCCGTCTGGATATTCTCCTTGATGGCCCGATCGATATACAGACACAAACCACGCAGCAGTACGTCATTCAGTTCTATATTTTCCTCCAGCGGTCCACGGCGTTTCTCCAGGAGCATACTGCGCCAGAGACTGACCAATTTATCATCCAGCCCGATGTGGCTCACCGTGGATCGATGATGACGCTTCCACCAGCTATCAATCCATTCCCCTTCACAGAACAAATAATAGTCTCCGCTGGACAACCTGCCCTCCTTATGAGGTTCTTCTACCACGAGATAGTAATCGTCTCCGGGTTTAAGCAGTAGTAAATCGCCGCCAGTCATCTTAAATTCTTCATCCTGCACATATACCTTGCAAGAGCCTTCGGTTTGCAGACGGAACAGATAAGTCTGCAACTCGCCCTTCATATTATGGTTAAACGCCTTATAGTGATAGGAATAGTCACAGATCAGTACTGAGGTTTCCAAAAGATGTAATCCTCCAAATTTAAAAATTTGATCAGATAGTTCATGTTCTGACGATATTGTATATGTTCATTCTAGCCTGTTTTGCGTTAGGATGATACCAGATAGAGCAATGAAAGCAAATTTGAGAGCAGAGGTGCATCTATTATGAAAAAACTTAATATTGGTTTGCAATTGTTTACACTCCGTGATGAAACTGCAGCAGATTTCCGTGGAACTTTGCGCAAGGTAGCAGAGCTTGGTTATGAAGGTGTCGAATTCGCCGGATATGGTGACATTCCTGCCGAAGAAATGAAAGCGCTATTGGATGAGCTTGGACTGAAAGGTTTTAGCAGCCACGTTTCATTACATGCTATGCGTGAAGATCTGCAACAACAAATCGACTACCTCAAAACTATTGGGGCTCAATATATGATCTGCCCTTACCTGATGCCCGAAGATCGTCCAGAGAATGCAGAAGGCTGGACCAAACTGTTCAACGAATTGCAACAATATGGTGCAGAAGCGACTAAACAAGGTCTGATCTTCGGTTATCATAACCATGATTTTGAATTCCACGGTCAGGTTGGCGACGAAAATGCCTTTGATGCAATGTTTGTTCAAACGACACCTGAAGCGGTTCAAGTGGAAATGGACGTATGTTGGGTGCAATTTGCTGGACAAAATCCGATTGAGTATATCAACAAATATGCAGGCCGTCTGCCGTTGCTTCACTTGAAAGACTTCAGCAAAGACGAACAGGGCCAGATGAAGACACTGGAACTGGGACAAGGTTCAGTTAATCTGCCAGCTGTTATTGAAGCGGCTACAAGTGCAGGTGTAGAATGGCTGATCGTGGAACAGGACGTTTGCCAGAATCCACCGCTTGAAAGCGTAGCCAACAGCCATAACTGGCTGAAACAGAATTACTTGAACCAATTCTAATTTATTTGTCAAAGGAGACATTTGTACATGAGTAAAATTAAAGTTGCTGTATTCGGCTGTGGAGCCATTGCCGAGCGCAGACATATTCCAGAGTACGCTGCCAATGAGAACGTAGAACTTGTCGCTTTTGCCGATCCGATCGTGGAGCGTGCGGAGAAGATGGCCGAAACTTACGGCGGTAAAGCTTACTCTAGCTACGAAGAATTGCTTGCAAGCGAAGAAGTGGATGCGGTCAGCGTTTGTACGCCGAACTACCTGCATGCTTCGATGGCCATTGCTGCTGCGAATGCCGGTAAACATGTACTGGTGGAAAAACCGATGGCGGTTACTACCGAAGAAGGCGAGCAAATGATTGAAGCTGCCAAGAAAAACGGTGTGTATCTGATGGTTGGACACAACCAACGTTTGATGCCTCCACACGTAAAAGCCAAAGAAATTCTGGACTCCGGCAAACTCGGTAAAGTCCTGAATTTCCGTACTTCCTTTGGTCATCCAGGTCCGGAAGGCTGGAGCGTAGACGGTGCAGAAAGCTGGTTCTTCCGCAAAGAAGAAGCGATTATGGGAGCCATGGGTGACCTGGGCGTGCACAAATCGGACTTTATCCGCTATTTGCTGGATGATGAAGTATCCGAGGTTGCTGGTTTCATCAGCACACTGCACAAGGAAAACACCAAAGTGGACGATAACGCAACATGCCTGCTTCGCATGAAGAGCGGTGCAATCGGTACGCTGGTAGCGAGCTGGACACAATACAGAGCAGGAGATAACAGTACGGTTCTGTGGTGTGAAAATGGTGTGATGAAGATCGGAACGGTAGATGGTGACGAGGTTATCGTTGAGCTGACTAACGGCACGGTTGAAACATACAAAGTTGGCGCAATGTCTACCAACGAGAAACAAGTACCAAGCGGCGTTATTGATGCTTTTGTAGAATCGATTGTAACGCAAACACCTCCAAGCATTTCCGGTGAAGAAGGTCTGCGTTCCCTGCAAGTGATTCTGGCAGCATTTGAATCCGAGAAGACTGGTCAAATCGTGAAGCTGTAATCGTAACGATATCATCGTCATTACTTAAAAAATCTGACTATCTCATATTAAAAAGGGGCTTACCTCCAGAGAAATATTTCTGGCGGGTAGTCTCTTTTTATTACTTTTTCATGACAGACAGATGGGTAGAATCCGTAATAGAGGACAAGTCTGGACCCGAAGTTTGGCGATATGCTGATCCTAGCGAAAAGCGATTATTGATCCTGCCTGCGGCATGGCTACAATGGTTGAATGGTTAGCTGGCATTCCAAAAAGGACTGACCACTCCGCTACATCGCGGAAGAGTCAGTCCTTTCACCATCAAGATTGAATTAAAAGTGTATGCCAGTTTTACACGCTTGGTTTCACATTACTGCCCAAATCCAGCCAATCCAGTTCTTCACGAGTTAGTGTGATACGAGAACCTTCGTCACAGGAGAGCAATTCTGCCTGATTCTGGGCACCTATCAACGCACAGGTTGGAAACGGCTGATTCAATACATAAGCGAGAGCAATCTGGATGGGGGAAGTCTTTTTCGACTCGGCCAATTGTTCAGCACGGTGCAAACGTTCCCAGTTACCGTCACTGTAAAACACACGAACCAGATCTTCATTGTCCCGAACTTCAGGTGTGAATCGTCCGGTAAAAAAGCCACGAGCCTGGGATGACCAGGACAGCAAAGGAAGCTTGGTGCGTTCATGCCATGCCAGTGTTTCATCGTCTGCCGATACACAGCCGGCCCAGAACGGTTCATTCGCTTTGGCGAGACTGAGATTCGGACTGCTGAATGTAAAACCTTTCAGACCGTTAGCAGCTGCATATGCATTAGCTTCTTCTAGCCGCTGCCAGGTCCAGTTGGAGGCGCCGATCGCGCCGATTTTGCCGGATTCAATATGTTCGTTCAATGCTTCGAGAATCACTCCAACGGGTGTGTTGGGATCGTCCCGATGCAGGGCATATAGCTCCACATGTTCCGTTTGCAGCCGTTCCAGACTGGTTAGAAGGTCACTGCGGATAGCATCAGCGTTAACGCGTGGGCCATTCTGGTCATGATGCGCACCTTTGGTCAAAATAACGATCTCGTTACGGTTACCCCGTTCCTGCATATAACGTCCGAGCACTTCTTCACTCTGCCCGCCACAATAAATATGCGCGGAGTCAACGGTATTACCGCCAATCGCCAAGAATGCATCCATGTTCGTAGCTGCTTTCTCATAGGAATCATGGTAAAAATAATCGGTTCCTTTAATCAGTCGGGAGATAGGTTTACCTGCACCAGCAATTTCAATGTATTCCATAATTCAGTTCATCCTCTCTACTTATAGTGTAATGCGTGTACGTTCTTCCGCTGAACGAAGACAAGCTTCGAGTACTTTCATATTGGCTATAGCATCGGATGGATCGAAGCGCAGAGCTTTACCTTGAAGCACAGCTCGTGCCATATCGTCGCCCTGGAGGGAGTAGTGATTGACCTGTGGGACTTCAATCTCCTTACGCTCACCGTCAACAGTTACGAAGAAGTTGGAGCTGCGATCCCTATTGCTGATAAAGGCAGAAGGAACCTCAATGATCCCATCTGTTCCAAGTACCTCCAGTGTGTTGCGGAAGGCTGCCCACATGCTGCTGTCAAAGGTGACGCCAATATGATTGTCGAACTCAAGCAAGCCGGAAGCCATCATATCCACATGATCATGTTCAGGGGAGAACATGCCAATGACGGTTGCCGCCGAAGGCTCTTGACCAAGTATCAAGCGTGCTGCACTGATGGAATAACAGCCGATATCATACAGCGCACCGCCGCCCCAATCACGCCGAAAGCGAACATTACCTGTAGAGCCTGAACTGTTGAACGAAAATGTACTATGAATGCCGCGGATTTCACCAATTTCTCCGCTGGCGATAATATCCTTAATCTGATCATAACGTGGATGGTGTCGGTACATGAGGGCTTCAGCTAGATGCACACCAGCGTCTTCGCAGGCTTGCACCATTTCCCGAGCTTCCTGCTCCGTCAGTGCCAGTGGCTTCTCACACAAAATATGTTTACCAGCTTCTGCGGCACGGAGTGTCCACTCCCGGTGCAGATGGTTCGGAAGCGGGATGTAGACCGCATCAATGGAATCGTCAGCAAGCAAAGCTTCATAGCTGCCATAAGCTTGAGGAATGCCGAGTTTGTCAGCAGTTTGTTTTGCTTTTTCTTCATCTCGACTAGCAATGGCAGTCACTTCATTCAACTCGGATTGCTGCAAACCTGGAATAACGGATCCTACGGCAATGCTAGCGCTACCAAGAATTCCCCAGCGCAGTTTTCGATCTGAATTCATTTGTTGTTTCCTCCTATGAATGAATGTATATTGTGATTATAAGTAATAGATGAATGAATTAAAATGATAATATATTGAAATGAGTTAACACAATATTGTTTAGAAAAGAGAATGGGCCATGATGAGACAGACTGTATTGTTAACCCTACAGGATATTCCGTATTTTTGTTATCCAGAATCCGTTGGACTTTATGTCGACCACCCTGAGCACACCGTATTACGAGAGGCTGGCGCACTTAACAACTTCAATATTCACTACGTTGCTGCGGGCAAGGGCTACGTGGAAGTGGAGGGGGTAGTGCATGAGCTTCGTGCGGGTCAGGCTGTACTGTATTTCCCGTTGCAGCGGCAGCATTACTACAGCAGCGAAGATGACCCATGGGATGTGCGGTGGGTTCATTTTTACGGTGAACGGCTGCATGATTATATGATTGAGCGGGGGTTGCATCGCAACCTGTTGTGGACGCTGCGGCAGCAGGCTCCATGGGAAGAAGCGCATATGGCCCTACTGAATGAAGCCGAGCAGAACCGGATGCTACGTCCTGCCCAACTATCTACCCTGACCTACGCTGTGCTGGCCGAATTCGTGCAGCATGCTGTTCCACTGAAAAGCACACGCACAAGCAAGGCTGAGAGTCGTATCCTTGGACTGCTTCCACAGATGCAGCAGGAGGCATGCCAACCGTTTTTGTTACAGGATTGGGCGGATATGGCGGGTGTGAGTTCGTATTACTTTTGCAAAATGTTCAAGAGTGCCGTGGAAATGACCCCGATGGAATTTATAACCCGTTCGCGGTTGCAGATGGCGAAGCAGTGGCTGCTGGAACGGCCAACGGCCAACATTGGACAGATCGCAGAGGAGGCGGGGTACCCAAATGCCAGTTATTTTAACCGCCAGTTTTTAGCCCATGAAGGCATGACTCCGACCGATTATCGCGGGCTTTACCACAGTTAAATGTAATGATGTCCGTTTGTTTGATTCTGTGGAAATCTTCGACGTTTGACAGAGCGTTCAATCAAGTCTATTATAGATAAATTAAATCCGTATATAATGAGGTGCCCTCATGAAATATTCGAAAGCTACAAACTATGCCCTGCACACCATGCTTTTCCTGGTTGCAACCGAACCGGAACAACTGGTCAGTGTACATCAATTAGCTGAGATGCAAAAAGTATCTCCAACCTATTTGTCTAAAATATTGACCAAGCTGGTCAAAGCCGGCATGATCGAATCGACCTCGGGTGCCAATGGTGGTTATCGGCTTAGTCGGAAGAATCCGGACCCTTCATTTCTGGAGATTATCCATGCCATTGAGGGGCAGGCTTCCTTGTTCGAATGCTCGCAGGATCATAACGAAGGCTGCCTGATTCAGCAGGTGATGGTCCGTGCGGAAGAAGAGATGGAGAGTTATTTGTACAATAAAAAAATGTCTGAGCTGGCTGCCCAGATGAAAGCTGCACATTCCGTATAATATATTTGCTTACATCTTAGATTTCTGGAGGGACAACACATGAGCCAAACAACCATCACAGCACTGGAACAACTGCTTGCACTGGAAAACATTCGGAACACCAAAGCTCGCTATTGCCGTTATATTGATACGAAGCAGTGGGATACATTAGGTGAAGTGTTCGCTCCGGATGCCGTAGCTGATTTCAGTACAGAAGGCAATCCCATCCCGGTATTAACAGGTCGCGACACCATTGTTCAAGTATTCCGAGATTTGGTGCATGTTGCCGTAACTGTGCATCATGTACATAGCGCGGAAGTTGAATTTGTATCCGAGAATGAAGCCAAAGTCATCTCTCCAATGGAAGATTGGGTGACGTTTCCTGAAGGCAATGACAATAAATCCTTTCACGGCTTTGGACACTACCATGAAACGTTTGTCAAAATTGATGGTCAATGGCTCATCCAGCATACTAGCCTGAAGCGTCTTCGTCTGGATCTGTTTGAATAATGTTTGTATTCATATAAGAATATTTAAACGATAATAACGAAAGCCCCAAGAGCGCTATAGCTGCGTCCTTGGGGCTTTGTTTTGTTCAAGCTTTTTCGTTCACTCAGGCTTGCATCCGAGGATCTGCTTAGAGTGAAAGGGTCTGACGTTTCTCTTTTGATAATTGTTGTGTGATAACAAGCATGCCTAATGAAATCAGAACGAGCAGTAGACATACCCAATAGGAATTTCGATATCCCCACGCTCCGGCTGTCCATCCCCCGACCAGACTACCAAATAATCTTCCCAACGTGGAGGCATTGGAATAGAGTGTTGACGCATAGCCGGGCATGGACGGAAGCAGATCCTGCATGTAACTGATACCGATAGCAGAGATGACGGCGACAAAGAATGCGAGCAATAGTTGTCCGGCCAGCAAGTGCCACAGTTCCGTGGAGAACAAAACAATGACATAATAAGCGGCACCCATCAAGGAGCCCCATAACATGAGTGAGCGGTTGGGATATTTAGAGGCGAGCAGACCCAAGCCTAACATAATCGGAATTTCGAGCCCCGCGCAAAGACTGGAGATCCAGCCAACTTCCCGGGTTCCCCCGCCCAGATGGTGAATAATGAACAGTGATGCATTCAGATTATTCATCCAATGTGCCATATACAGGAGTGTAGTAATGAGAAAAGGCATATAGATTCTTGCATCCTGATGCAATTTCATTTGTATTCCGCCTGTAGATGCACGGAGGGTAGAAGGCTCGGGAGCCTTTTTTAAGAGAAAGAAAAATAATAACGCATTGATCAAAAAAATAAAACACGTTGAACTAAAAATACCGGTGTATCCAATATACGCAATCAGTAAAGTTCCGAGTAAAGGTCCTGTAATAAATCCCAGTGAAAACGCGGAGCGCAGGGTTGAATTGGCCACAGCATGATCGACGTCCGTTGCGGTATTGACCGCTTCTCTTGCAGCTGCGAACAATTGTGGCATGGCGGGAGATCCGAGCGCAGTCAGCACCGTCATATAGATAAATAATAAAGTGAAGTCGTGAATCCACAGATATCCGCCAAAAGCCAGAGCATTGCAAATCATGGCAGTCACCAGAATTATTTTACGAGCTCCGGGTTGATCTGATCGTCTGGCGATCCAGGAACTGAACAACACACCCGCCATAAGAGTTACGGCAGTGAATAATCCGAATGTTGCGATGGATACTTCAAGGCGGGTTGTAAAGTAGACCGCAAGAAAGGGCGCGCTGATTGAAATAGCCATACCTTGCAATAACATACAAACGAGAAACAGCCGGTATGTAGGGATACGAAATAGTGAATTAAACTGTTGAAGCTTCATGTGCGAAAGACATCCCCTTGGTTTTATCATTTTCAAAATATCTATACGATCTGGTTATAATATAAGAATAACAGAGATCAAGTAATACGTATTGATATCTTATAGTCTAATAACAAACAAAAAGCCAGAGATCAGACCCTATCGGTCCAATCCCTGGCTTTCTTATATGAAGAATCTATTATAAGTAAGATCCTATAAAACCTGCTTAGTGTGAAACGACGGTTTTCTTCCGTGACTGCATTCTCAGATACACCTGTGAGAAAACAATGGATGCCAGAGCTACTGCGGTCATGCCCCAAAAAATGTTGGTGTACGCCGAGGCTAATGGCAATTGCTGCATGGCTGTCAATGCCACGCCAGTTACGGCAACACTAAATGCTCCGCTGAAGAACTGGCTAAGCTGGAACAGTCCCATGCCTGCACCTACTTGATCCATCGTCAGATTGCCCGACAATTCATTAGATACGCTTGTTGTCAGTGCAGAGAATCCTACGCTAAGCAGAATGTATACGGCCATAATGGCATAGATGCTGTCGTCTGCAAATAGAGCAAACAATCCGGCAGCAGCTAGCAGCAACCATGGTGCGAACTTGAGCAGTTGTGTATTGCCGTGTCGGTCAATCATGCGGCCAATCCGATTGGATAACAGCATGGACACGATTGCACCCGGGAAGATGACAAGCCCAGACTGGGCCGGAGTCAGGCCATACAGATGTGCCAGAATTTGCGGTAGCAGGAACAGCGTTGAGAAGTTGTTAATATACGAGACAATCCCCAGTGAGCTGAGCATCATATATTTTTTGTTTTTGAACAGAGCCGGTTGCACAAAGGGATCAGCCGCACGGCGAATTCGTAGCCAGAACAGGACCAGTGCAGCCGCACCAATAACGAGGGTTACCCATTCACGTGAAGTCAGGAATAGCAGGACACCGGTTGTTCCAATCGCCAGTAACAGCGCGCCGAGCAAGTCGAATGACCCCTTTTGCGGCATCTCACTTGGAAGCAATTTGAAAAATACAGGGATCAGAAACAAGGTTAGTCCAGTAACGATAAACAGATCATGCCATCCGAGGAACTGTGTAATACTGCCGCCGATCACAGGTCCAAGTCCAAGACCCAGTGAGCTGGCCGACATGACAACAGCCATGGATTTCCCCCGGCGGTCACTTGGAATGTAACGAGTAATAAGAACGATAGCTAGCCCTGGTACAGAAGCTGCACCCGCAGCCTGAATCAGACGTGCAATGAGCAGAAGGATAAAATGGTTACTGAAGAAACCAAGAACGGATGCCGCACCAAGCAGTGTAAGACCGGTCGTAAACAGGGTGCGAATCGGAATAAAATCCGATAGACGTGAGAACGTGATCGAGGAAATAGCAAAAACGATGGAATAACCGGTGACAATCCAGGAAGAAGAGACAGATGAGAGCATAAATTCAGCTGCAATTTTGGGTAGGGCCAGATTGAACATCATCGTATTCATAACGACAAGCACAACCGTGAAGCCAAGTAGACTTACGATTAACCCTTCCTGTTTTCCTGCTGTCCGTTCCCCAGATGATGCAGTTGCGGTGTTGTTCATAAAAACCTCCTAGATTGATGTGTATTTCGCAACATTTCAGAAACGGTGTGTAACATTTGCAAAATGTGGTATAGAGTGAATCCCATGCCTGACAGCAGGGATACATAAACGAAATATGTTTGTAAGTTCGATTGGTATCGAACATTAGAAATATATCATGGAACTATGCTAAAATACAATGGATAGTCTGAAAAAAAAGGAGACTACAACGATGAAAATTTTGCACCATCCTCAAGTGGAGGATATCGAACTTTCTTCCGTATTGTACGCATTAAGTGATCCGATCCGTCTTGGGATAGTAACCGAAGCAGCCAGAAATGGTGAGCAGCCATGCAGTCATTTTCGTGTACCTGTTGTAAAATCTACGATGTCACACCATGTTCGGACCCTGCGGGAAGCCGGAGTCATTCGGGTGAGAGTACAAGGTACACAGCATTTCCTGACGCTAAGATCCGAGGATCTGGAAGTGCGTTTTCCTGGTCTGTTGCAGCCTTTATTACAAGCGGCAGCTCAGTCTGAAATACATGATTCCTAAAAAATGTCCTTTCTTCAAGTTGAAGAGGGGACATTTTTTTATGTTGGGTATATTCCATACTGCTGCGACATTCTATGTCGTACCATGCCCTCTATAATAACGGTGAACACACAAACCATATCGAAAAGAGGTTCACAAACGTTGGCAAAAACAAAAAGAGGACGCGTCCTGTGGAATCTACCATCCCGAGGAAGAGGAACATGCCCGGTGTGCAGCAGCACCCGGATTAAATTGTTGTATTCGCAAACGAAAACTGATGGTACAAGTTTGAAAGTATGCAAGAAATGCTCCAAAGCTGTGCAGTCCAGAGTGGACAAGGTAACCGTATAATATAACAGGCCTGTTCTTCGGAACGGGCCATGTCTTTTGGTATAATACAATTACGAAATACGGAATGAGACAGGGGGGCGGGGAAATGAGCAATATGCATCGTATTCACTGGTTTGACGAGCAGATTCGGAGTGGACGTTTTCCGAACAGCAGCTGGCTTGCACGTGAATTTGAAATATCCCGGCGCCAGGCCCAGCGTGATATCGAATATATGGCGATTTCTCTACGTGCCCCCCTGGTGTATATAGCAAAATATCGGGGGTATTGTTACGAGGATCAGACCTACCGGCTGCCCCATTTATATATGACGGAAGAAGAACAGCGGGTGCTTAAGTATCTGGCGCATCGTTATCGGCATTACAATTATGATCAATCAGATGCGGTGAAGCGTGTGGCGCATTTGCTGGAGCGTTTTACGCTCGAGGAACAGCAGACGGGAAGCAGTCAGTTTCCTGTGTTTAAAGCAGATCCGCAGCAGCTTCAGTTTTTTGAAATTTTGTCCAATGCGATTGCCGAATCCCGCAAAGTACATATCCATTACAGAGATCATGCCGGAGAACGGCAATTTACCTGGTGTCCATTGAAAATGCTGTCTCAGTTCAACGCCGATTATGTGGTTGGTTATGAAATGGACCCTTTACAGCAAACGGCCATCCGGCTGGAGGGCATGATTCATGTGCAGATGACGAACGAGACGTTTCAGTGTCAGACAGATAGGTTGCTGGGTGCATGGGAAGAGGCGTTGCCTGTCCGTAAACCGTTTGTCGCTGAGATAAGGCTGAAAGAAGTGCAGCAAACAGAACTGTGGCAAGGATATCGGATTAAGGAGAAGCAAGATCAGATTCATTGGATTGAATTTTACGATACGGATGCTTTCCTACAGCATTTGTTTATTAGTGAGTGGGAGGAATTGTTGTCTCCATCGTGGCTTAGACGAAAGCTGCAGCAAAGTGCTGAAAGCATAATCGATAGGCTCGCCGTACAGCACAAGGCAAATGTGAATTAGAGCAACCACAGAGAGGAGATTTTTTTTGACTGAAGTTGTGTTAGAAAACCTGATGATGAAGCGGGAGTCCAAATCGTATGTGGATAGCCTACACGCCATATTGACCCATGCGGGTCTGTTTCAGGGTTCCAAGTATCTGCTAGCTGGATATACGGGTATGGCATTCAAACTATCGGTGCATCGCAGACTACTGCCCATGTCGGTTACAGCCTATGGTCAATGGGGAGAATCCCATCGCCCTGGAATCGATAACATGGGGATATTCACGATCTGGGATGGGGGACGGACACGTCATCCCACATTCGGGTATTACCAGCGGGATGCGGTAAATTGGGTGAAGCGCAGTCTGGATGAAGGCATCGGGGTGATCTACTGGATTCCGGAATTTGGTGTCATTCATGGGTATGATGACAGTGATCGCATCTTTTACGTGCAAGATGGCTGGGGCAAGGAACCACAGATTATGCTGTATGACAATTTCGGATTAAACTTCACCGGGTTTTGGTATTGTCAGGTCTTTGGTGACCAGGTACATATCCCTGAACAAGAGATGCTGTTGGAATCATTGAGATTGGCAATTGAGGATTGGGATATCCCTTATCGTCTACTGCCTGATCGGAATATCGTTTCGGGCAGAATGGCTTATGATGTGTGGGTGCAAGCCCTTCGGGGTGGAGATTACGATGCATCGGGTGCTGCGTATATTTTGGAATCCTATTGCCAGTCCCGAACTGAAATTCAGATGTACTTGCAGGATGCGCGGGGGATATGGACCGAACTGGACCAAGCCTATGCATGTTATGAACAGCTTGGAGCATTGATTATACAGATGAAGGCATGCATGATTCAGGAACATAACAGAAGGATTATGCAGGCAGACGCCACAGAGAAGCTGGCACAGGTTTTATTGGAAGCGAAAGCATTGGAAGAGCAGGCTGTTGATTATTTTCGTTTGATATCCCTAAAGTATCCTGACCGCAAACGGTCCACCGTGCCACGTTGGGGAGCACATTCGGCAAGGTAGGAAGGGAGAAGTAGAGGATGGGGAGCAAAACACTGCCTGATTGGATTCATTTTACACGGAGCAGGAATTCTTCATGTGAACACATATCATGGAACGGAGCGGGCTCTTATATAGATGCGATGTACAGAATTCTGGTGCATAAACAGTGGACGGATTTACCGCGTCACATGATTGCGGGGATGACCGCAAGTGTGTTTCGATTAGTAGTGGATTGGCGTCTAACGACAGAATCAATCTCAGCGTACAACTGGATGGCCGAGAACTTTGTAGCTGCTGATTTCATTGGTGTCACGACCGGACAACACGGGGGATTTTCGTTCGAGCCGACCTTTCCGCTCTATCAGAAACAGGCCCTGTTGGATATTAAAGCTTCCATTGACCGGGGTGTAGGGGCCATTCTGTGGCATGACCAGTTTGTCATCTGCACTGGATATGATGATGGGGAGCGGATGCTGTTTATCTGTGAAAGTGAAGGGAATAAGGTCCTTCATCTGCCCTATGATTCTTTTGGTCGGAACAGTACACCATACTGGTACTATCAGGTGCTTGAATCCCATTCAACTGTAGACATATGGGAAGTATGTAAGGAATCATTAATTCAGGCCGTATACAAATGGGAGACCCATGATTACATGCTACCACCTCAGGATTACGCATGTGGACCTGCTGCTTATGCAGCCATTGCTGATGCCCTACAATCTGGTGTATATGAAACCGATCAAGCTGCCATTGTTTTGCGCTATTATGCTGATTCAAGAAAGGATATGGCCTCCTATGTTGCAGAGCTTGAGCATTTATCCAATCAGATGAATCATGTTGTGCAGGCGTACGCGTTACTCGCAGACCTATATGCTCAGATGATGGAGAAGGTTGAGGATTCAACAGCGTGGGATGCGAAGGAACCAGGGCATGTGCTAAGGGTGATCCATCTGATTGAGCAAGCAGGGGAAACGGAACAGCGTGCCATTGATGCCATTAAGCAGGCCTTCCCAGAGACGATTGGCAATCGTTTTGAGGATATTGGATTAAGATGAATGGAACAGTGCACATACTTCAAAATGGAAAGATTATTGACAAATAGACCGGAAATGACCGCTGAGTGCGGTCGTTTTCGATCTTATTTGAGTTTAAGTAAGCCACATATATGGGCGGGTTGAAAGACGACCCTCATACATTAACTGCACTAGCTTTCATAGTCTCGCATGAGCTTCAATTCGAGTTGGATCCGATGGAACATGGCGGGGCCAACATTCTGGCTACATTGTCGAAGTTTGCCTGCCAGTCGGTCGTAATGATGTTCGCGATATAACCATCTGGCCGTATCATGACCAGCGTGTCGCTGGTGATGCCGTAGATACGAGTCAATTTGCCGCTGGAGTCATGGAGGACGTTTTGTTCTGAATCGTGTGAGGTATCAACGACGTAGCAGTGTAATTCGGCACCGCTGGTCGGCCAGTTCAACTTGGGAAGTATCTTGGCAGCGTTAGGACCAAAGGCAAGCAAAGTGAAGTGAGGCCCTTGATAGATGTCGAACAGACGCCGTTCCCCACCAGGTCCGTTGCAGGGAGCATCTGGCGCCCGGTCACCGACATGAAGGGTCTTTGTGGCCGATTCTTCGCTAGACGCGAGCGGCCCACCATGGTACGAAAGTCTAAGCTGTCGCTCCTCATCTCCGCGCTTCAGGCTAGCCAGGCGATTTTTGTCTAGATTGGCGTACAGCTCGCTGGATTTGCTGAGGACTCGAGCGGCAATGGGTTGACGCTCGGCCTCGTAGCTGTGAAGCAGACTATCGGGTGCCCCAGCAGTGACCTGCCCTATTTTCCAGCCGAGGTTATAGGCGTCCTGTATACCCGTGTTGAGACCCTGTGCACCGGCCGGGGTATGGACATGAGCAGCATCGCCTGCAATGAAGACACGTCCCGACCGATAGTGTTCAGCCAGTCGAACGTTGGGGCGAAACACCGAACTCCAGGTAATGTCGTAGAGACGCAAACCTGTGAGATTGTGGAATTGAGTGGCCAGTGCGGCTTCGTCAAGGTTAGGCTTTTCATCTGGTGCCAGCCTGATCATGACTTGGAACTGATCGGAGTGTGGCAGCGGGCAGGCTCCGACAAACGTGCCACGTGTGCGTGGCCACATATGCCACCTATTGCGAGACAGTTTGTCGATCGAGCCGTCAATAATGAGCGTACGGTCAGAGTCGGTAGTCTCTCCGATAAATCGGATACCTGCCCCTTTGCGAACGCTGCTCGAACCTCCATCTGCTCCGACGAGATATCTGCTGCGAACCTTCTCCCCGGAAGAGAGAGTCGCCGTTACTCCATCGGCATCCTGTTCGAATTGCTCCAACCCGTTGTTAAATTCAATGGTTAAGCCGAGACGTTTCAGTAGGCGGTGTAAGATGGCATCCGTTTGGTGTTGCGCCAACAGGAGAATGTTTGGATACGGATCGCTCGGTGTTGGTTTATTTTGCTGCTGCATGCGCCAAGGCACAGTTAGCGGTCCAATATGAAAACCGGCAAGCGGGTAAGAACTTCCCTCTGACTGAGCCTCTTCCAGCACGCCGAAGTCCTCCAAAACCTCCTGGGATCTTGGTTGAACTCCCTTGGCACGGGAACCTTGAAAGGCGTGAGGGGCTTTGTCTACGAGTCGGACACGAAGGCCGCGTCGAAGCAGGTCGACTGCAAGAGCGGAGCCAGTCGGTCCAGCTCCAGCGATGAGTACGTCAATATCGTAATGTTGGGTCAGTTGAATCTCCTCCTGATCACCCATATCGCAATGGATGAGATATCATGCTTTGTTTATTGTTTCTGAGAAACTTTTTAATTTCCGATGAAACAATCATAGTTTAATCCTTTACTGCTGTCAATATTGTTTCCAGGAAACTTTAATTGTCGGACATACCCTGATATACTGGTATGAAGCTAACAATCGTTGGAGGAAAATTGAATGATCAACCCATCGGAAAAACAAAATAGAGATCACTTAATTCAAGAAGTATTGGAAGCAGTGAAAGATATACAGATCAGATTCCAATCAGAAGATGACGAAGAAAAACAGTGGCTGATCCAAAATAGTCCTAATCCGGCTGTTGAAGAGCTAATTAAAGAAATGACGGTGACGATGCTGCATGTGCTGGATGCTATTGGTACACTCGAGCCAGTAAACGGCATAACCATTTCAAAGCAATTCGGCTTCTCCAAAGGGACAGTCTCCAAGATTACGAGAAGACTCGTGTCTCAAAACATCATCGTAACCGAGTCACTTCCGGATAACAAAAAAGAAGTTCTATTCCGTACCACATCGCTCGGAAAAGAGATTTATCGTTTGCATCAGGGCCTGCATCATCAGATTGATCTTGGGGTTCATCATTTCTTGCAACGGTATAACGAGGATGAGTTACAGTTTCTCGTCAACACCCTCCAGAAGACATTGCATACATCATGGATTCATTCGCAGACAGAGGAGGAGGCCACTGAACTCGTCTCAAGAGAGGCGCCTACAAGCAAGGATTCAGAAGCTCATAGGGCCAATAGTTCTACATCGATGACCGATGAAATGAGCGAAATCATGTCTATGCTCAACAAGTTGGATTCCCGTAATTTGAAGAAAGCAAAAACCATATTAAATGATGTTTTTTTTGTAGACTATGAGGACTAGCCACATAATATTTCATAAGGAAATGGTGTGCAGGTTTCTGCGAACAATAAATGTAGCTATAGCAAAATACCGGATAAGGCTGATAGGCCTATCCGGTATTTTTTCGTATTTTGCCACATCTGAGTCCATTGCTCATCCTTATTTCAACCTGTACAAGAAAAAATAACCATAAATTCGATTTTGGGGTAATGTGAAGCTCCCTTTGTTCCGAATATTATAATAGATGGTCTTTTTTGGATGGAGGATATTGAAGGACAACAGGGGGCGGGAGTATGGTGCATAATCCGGAAACCATTCAGGAATGTATCGAAAAGGCACGACAGAGGCTCTACCAGATTGCAAACGCTCATAAAGAACTGTGGCATCCGGAGGTCATTCGTCAATCGATGGTTCTGGATGAACTCATTAATCAATATAACAATGCCATTCGCGGAAAGACATCCCGAAGTAAATAACGGCGCGTTATAAACCTCGGGATGAAATGATGCGAATGCATTCAGTTTTAGTATACGAACCCTATTCTTTTACGGCCCCAAGCACAATTCCTTTTACAAAGAAACGCTGCAAGAATGGATACACGAGGAGGATTGGCAGTGCCCCAATAAAGATCTGGGCTGCGTTAACGGTACGCTGCGACATGTTCTGAAGCTGCGTCGCATCGACATTCATATTGGAGAAATCCTGTTGCACGATAATGGTTTGCATTAACGTAGCGAGCGGATATTTGGCTGCGTCATTCATATAGATCAACCCGTCGAACCAGGAATTCCACTGCCCCACCATGGTGAATAGGGAGATCGTTGCAATGGCCGGCATGGACACAGGCAGATAGATGCGGAACAATGTGGTGATATGGTTGGCACCATCGATGAACGCCGCTTCTTCTAGCTCTTTGGGCACGTTACGGAAGAAGTTCATCATGAGAATCAGGTTCCAGACCGCCACAGCGCCCGGCAAAATCAGAGCCCACATGGTGTTGATCAGTCCCAGCTTTTGAATCAGGATATAGGAAGGGATCAGTCCGCCACTGAACAGCATCGTGAAGATGAAAAACCACGCGTACAGTGAACGTCCCTTGAAGTTCAGACTTTCCTTGGATAAAGGATAGGCTGTTAAGGTGACCAGCACCATACTGAGCAGCGTACCGAACACGGTACGTTGCACTGAGATCCAGAGCGCGCTAAGAAAGTTACTGTTACCAAACGTTTTGGTATAAGCGTCGACTGTAAAATCAATCGGCCAGAGCGTTACCAGATTGGCGGAAGCTGCTGCTTTACCGCTGAAGGAAACCGCCAGAATGTGGACAAGCGGCAGCACACACAGCAGCGAGACGGCCGCGATGAAGAACAGGTTGAAGCCGTTAAATATACGGTATCCGGTCGTTTTGTGATACACCTTAATTCCTCCTTAGAAAATGCGGTAATTAGCGATTTTGTAAGCCATCCGGTAGGCAGTAATAACGAGGAACATGGCGACAAAGGATTTAAACAAACCAACCGCAGTCGCAAAGCTCATTTTGCCATTCAAAATACCCATCCGATAAACAAACGTGTCAATAATATCGCCTTTATCATATACAAGTGGATTGTACAGGTTGAAAATCTGGTCAAATCCAGCATTAAGAATATTCCCCAGTGATAGCGTTCCCACCACAATGATCATCGGCACGAGTGCAGGCAGCGTAATGTGTAGGGTCTGCTTAAGCCGTGTTGCCCCGTCAACTTCGGAAGCTTCGTACAGAGCAGGGTTAATGCCCGCAAGGGCTGCAAGAAAGACAATGGTACCAAATCCGAATTCCTTCCATACATCACTGATGACCACGGTTACACGGAACCAGTCGCCATCTCCCAAAAAGAAGATCGGTTCAATGCCAACGGCCGCCAGAACCTGGTTAATCAGTCCGCCTTCGGGGGAAAGCATGTCCAGCAGGATGCCGCCCAGTACAACCCAAGACAAGAAATGGGGTAGGTATACCAGCGTCTGTGAGAACCGTTTGAACGTGGAATTACGTACTTCATTCAGCAAAATGGCAAACACGACCGGGGCCACGAGTCCGGCCACAATCTTCATGGCGGCAATCAGTACGGTGTTCCAGATGACCTGAACACTATCCGGATATTCGAACATGAATCGGAAGTTATCCCATCCTACCCATTTGGAGCCGGTGAATCCCAGCCATGGTTTGAAATCCTGAAACGCAATAATAATGCCGCCCATAGGCACATAGGCGAACAGCAATGTGAGCAATACCGAAGGCAGCAGCATCAGATGCAGCGGCCAATTGCGTTTGAAATTCCAGCGGGTACGTTTGCGTGGATTGTGTGTTGCCTGCCGCACCGGCGTATTGGTCGTTAGTGGTTGTTCCATAGCCATCAGGTCCCTCCTTTATATCGTCCAGCCTCTGCATAATGAGGCTAGTAAGCCTCTGCAAATAGTGGAGCAACTGAATTATAGCAATGGAAACGGGCGGGCTATAGAACAACATTTCAAGGCGGATGTTGATTTATTAACTTGTTAAAAACGTATACCGAATAGTGACTCATTTGAAATTCAGTATAGATATGTAAGGGGTTTCAATATAAAATAGGACTTCGATGTGTATCTTTACTTTAATCCGGGACAGGGTGAAGCAATGAAATTTACAGTATTCTCAAAAACAGTCATGCTGCTGGTCTGCTTGCTGGTACCCATCTTGCTGCTCTATACCTACGCGAATCAGGCGAACGTGGACATGATCGTCGAGGAGAAGCAGCAGTCCAGCTTGAACCAGTTCAACTATTTTAGCTCTCAGGTGGATAAAAATATTGAACAGCTCTCGCTTTATGGGCTGACTTTACTGCGTGATCCAAGCATTCTACACTATCGTTACATGACAGAATCGACCAGCCAATATGAGAAAAACAGCATCTATCTCGATATTCTCGACAAATTGTCACTATACCAGTCCACCAGCCGCTGGAAGAACGATATTACCATTGTTCTGCCTCAGGCAGAGCTGGTCCTATCCACCATGTCCAACCGGACGGTCTTCAATGAGAAGATGTTAAACTTTCCACAGCCAGGCCGATGGCAGTTGAACGAAGGCAGCTTCACTTATTTCTTTACGGATAACTACGAGTGGAATGAAAAACCTGTGACCACGGATGTACGAACGGTGATGGAGATTGATTTTGACCCGATGAACATTGTTGCCATGCTGGATGATTTCAAGGAGGCCCAGGGAGGAGATCCCTTTCTTCTCGTCCCTGGCAACGAGCCTCTGTTAAATCGGAGTGCGGACCCCGAGCTCGTGGAAGCGGTGATGCGGGACATGCCATTAACCGAATTGGATAGTGAAGGCAACCATCAGCTGGAGGTGGGGGGCAAGCAGTACTTGGTCAGTTATGTGCTCTCCAAACAACTAAACGGAATCTATGTTAACCCGGTTGTACTGGATGATTTGCTTACGCCGATGGACAAGAGCCGAAATATGTTTATAACCTCGATTTTGCTGCTGCTCGTGCTCAGTATTGGCGCTGCCCTGTTGTTATACCGAAAGGTACAGGTGCCGATACAACGTCTGATGAGAGGATTGCAGCAGATTCGCAAAGGACAGCTGTCCACACGAATTCCGGTCGATCACTCCCGGGATGAATTCGCTTATCTGACGCAGAGCTTCAATCACATGGCCGAGCAGATTCAGGAGCTGATCGAAAAGGTATACGAGGAACGCATTCGCTCGCGGGAAGCGACGTTGAAGCATCTGCAATCACAGATCAATCCTCATTTCCTGTATAATTGTCTGTTTTATATTAAAAATATGACGCAGCTCGGCAACCGCGAAGCGGTTATTGCCATGTCGCTCAGCCTGGGAGATTACTATCGCTACATCACACGTGATGAGAACGATATGACGACCGTGGAAGAGGAAATCCGGTTGTTGGACAATTATTTGTCCATCCAACAGATGCGCACCAACCGTTTGTCGTATGAGATCGCTGTACCGCAAGAACTGATGCAGCAGCACATTCCGAGGCTGCTGATCCAGCCTATTGTGGAGAATGCAGTCATTCACGGCATTGAACCGATGGAGGGTAGCGGTCACATCGTAGTTACAGGTATGGCAGCACAAGAGCAAATCGATGGAAGGGAATACACACGATACAGTCTGTTTGTCGATAACGACGGTGTTACTTTGACGTCGGAAGAGATTGCTAGTCTTGAGCGAGAAATCAATGAACCGATGGGTGAAGAAATAGGCACGGGTACCTGGAATGTACACCAGCGGCTCGTTACACGATATGGTCATTCTTCAGGGCTTCATTTTGGAGTGATCCCTTATGGGGGTCTCAGTGTGGAAATACGATGGTTTGAGGAGGAATATCCTAATGATGAATCTAATGGTCGTGGATGATGAACATTCAGCGGTGGAATCGATTGCAGCCTCCATACCGTGGAGAGAACATGGGATTGGGCACGTATATAAGGCGTACTCGGTGAAAGAGGCATTGCAGCAAATGGCCGCACATCAGGTCCATATTATCATCACCGATATTCGTATGCCGGGCTTGTCTGGTCTGGATTTGGTGAGTCATATTCGTCAAAAGTGGGAGCGGACCAAATGTATCATTTTATCTGGACATGCATCCTTTGATTATGCGAAGCAGGCACTCCGTCATGGAACAGTGAGTTATCTGCTGAAACCAGTGCGGGATGAGGAGTTGATTGAAGCCGTGCAGCAGGCCTCCGTCCAGATTCGGCTGGAGGGAGAGAAACAGTTGATGCACCAGCGCGCCATGTATTCGGTGAGAGAACATTTACCGGAGAAGCGGGCGGGATTAATGAAGGATGTGCTGCTTGGACATAAATTTGTAGAGAGCGAACTTGTGGAGAAGCTGGAGCAATTCGAGATTGGATTCCGTCCCCAGGACAAAATGCAGCTGCTGCTTATCCGCTATGATGACCCACAGCCAACAAACAAGGCATTCCGTTTAATGAAATACGCCATCTCTAACGTCGTGGAAGAAATCTTTGGCAGCAGCTATCATCTCTGCCATACGGACGATGCGTATGATGATCTCGTTTTCATGGCAAGTCCGAAACAGGCACAGTCTGAACCGGAACTGCTGATGGGGCGGCTCGGAGAACGGCTGCTTCACAGTGTGAAGCAGTATTTAAACGCGACGATTTCACTATCAGTCAGCCGGATAGGCCGTTTTCCAGAGCAAGTTCCGCAGCTTTACCATCAAGCTGTAAGTGCCTTGCGCAAGCAGGCGGAAGCAGGCAAAGGGTTGCATCTCAATGCGGCTGCCGGCTCCCATGGATCAACATTGAAATCACTTGCGGCACTGTATGAGCCACCCGGACTGACCGCACTGCTGGAAGCAGGACGGATGGAGGACGCCAATCGCAAGATTGATGCGATTTTTGCCGAGTTATCGGATAGTGTGTTCCCGGAGCATGTCTATGTTGCTTTTCACTATCTCGCAGCCGCATTCTCCTACATGGCTCATCGGGAGGGCAGACAGTTGTCCGATGTCCTTGGTGAGCAGTATCAGCAACTGTTGAAGGACGGCTACGGCGTGTCACTTCGGAGTCTGGAAGCATGGACCCGGAGCGTGATGGAACAATGGGCTCTAAGCACAACCGATACGGGCCAGGAAAGTGGATCGAACATGATCAGACAGGTCCAGCAATGGATTGACCACCATCTGGGAGAAGATCTTTCCTTGCAAGTTATTGCGGGGGAGGTTCATCTGCACCCGGTATATTTGTCCAAAATGTATAAACAATCGACGGGTGAAGGCATTAGTGACTACATTATCCGTTCCCGGATGGAACGTGCTGTTCACTTGCTGAAACACACGGCAATGAAGATTTATGAAGTCGGTCAGGAAGTGGGATATAACAATACCCCTTATTTCATTCAAGTATTCCGTAAACATTATGGCCTGACCCCGCAGGATTTTCGGAACGGTTAACAAATCAATATGAACATTGAAATTGTGATATATGTTTGCTTCCCCGGCTGCACTATCCTTTTCATGTAAGGGTATTCAAAGTGATTGAGGAGGGGTTTCATGTATAGAAAAATGATGACTGCATTGCTTGCACTGACGATGGTTGCCGTAACGGCATGCAGTTCGGGGGCAAAGGAAGAACCATCCAAGGAAGCGGCTGCACCACTTGCGCTGCAAGATGGTAAGTATGAACCTGCGGTTCAGATGAGCTATTTGCGAGCCTGGAATGATGATACAAAGTTTAAGAACGGAGAAACTGCACAGAACAACGTGCACACCAAATGGGCCAAAGAACGTTTGGGCATCGATCTGACCACACCTTGGGCTGTATCCGTGACCAATGATGCTTTTTACACGAAGCTTCGTCTCTCCCTGTCGGCTAATGAAGAGCTGCCGGATATCGTCTCCATCCGTGGTGACTACAATCTGGTGCGTGAGTTGATTGAGTCGGGTAAATTCGCCGATGCAGGTGAACTGTTCGATAAGTATGCATCTGACACATGGAAAGGGGCTGCTGAATCCGCACCGGAAGAGTGGTACCCGTACATGTATGAAGGTAAACGGTATGGCGTTCCGATCTTTGACTATGCTTACAACGGAGACCCGGTAATGTTTATCCGTGAAGACTGGCTGAAGAAGCTTGGACTGGAAGAACCAAAAACGATCGATGAGCTCGTTACGGTGATGGATGCATTTACGAATCAGGATCCGGATGGTAACGGTAAGAAAGATACGTACGGTCTGACGGTCGGCATGAAAAATGCCCTCAATACCTGGATGACTGAATCTGGCTGGATCTTCGGAATGTATAACACGATGCCAGGACAGTGGAATCTGAATGCAGAAGGAACACTGGAATACGGCTCGGTTCAACCGGGTGTGAAAGAAGGACTTGCAACGATGAAAGACTGGTTGTCCAAAGGCTATCTGCCGAAGGAAGCCGGCGTATATGATGAGATTAAGGCGGCTGAATTGTTTACAGCAGGCAAAGCGGGAATCATTGTGGGACCACACTGGATGCCGAACTGGCCGATTGATGATGTGAAGAAAAATGTGGACGGTGCTACCTACAAAGCTATTGCCCTGCCAACCGGACCGACTGGCGAGAGCCATCACCACGGTTCAGGTGCTAGCAACGGGGTCGTGTTGATCAACAAGGATATGGCAAACCCAGAAATCTTCTTCACGTATCAGAATTATTTGTTTGATAACTTCGCTAATCCAGAAGTGGGTGGGGAGTTCGAACATGGCTTTGCCCAAGGATATGACTTTGATATTGTAGATGGCAAAGTGCTTGGTGAAGCTGATTTGAAAGACGGCGTATCCCCGCTGAAGTATACACTTACTTATGATGGTGCCCGTATTCCTAACCTGATGATGGATACGTTGGCAGAACTCGCTACAGGTAAGGAAGCAGAAACACCTTTCGAGAAAAATACGAAAATTGCCAACAAACCTGAAGTATTTGCTGCGGCTCAAGTCGTGGTAGCTCATAAGGATGATGCAATCAAGAACAAATTTACGGGTGCACCTACGGATACGATGAAGATGAAGAAAGATGCGCTCGACAAGCTAGAGAAAGATACGTTCAGCAAAATCATTTATGGTCAAGTTGGCATCGATGAATTCGACGCGTTCGTAACGAAGTGGAAATCCATGGGCGGCGATCAAATCACAACGGAAGTCAATGAATGGTTCAAAACAGTCAATTAATACCGTGAATGATTTACGAGATGAATCATACTAAAGTAATACAAGAAGGAAGAAGTATTTCGTGAATACACCGGATTTGGGCGGAAAGTCGCCTGAATCCGGTGTTTTTGTTTTGTATGCGGAAGGCTTAGACATGTACGGAAGAGCTTATCCATTAATTTCTCTACGTACAACCGTGCGTAAGACTTATTGTTTCGCAGATGCGTGAGAGAGTAAGATAATAGGTAATATACGAACATCAATACGTATTTCTAGCATAGATAATTTGAGGAATGATCTGATAAATGGGAAGGTGGTCGAAGCATGAGTACACTCTATGATCAGGCAATGGAAGAGATGATTGAGGTCATTGAAGAATGGTTTAGTGAACAGTTGAAGCGGGATGACCTGGAAAAGGCTGTGAAGCGAACTACGCTGCAAATGGGGATTTTTAATGATATTTTGCTGGATTACAGACCTGGACGGACTACAGTAGACAGTGTGGATCTTGGATTGGATGAGGGATTGAAATCGAAGAATCCCGGTCCCTTTACCGAGGAACAGGTACGAAATGAGATCCAGCCCAAGCTTGTAGAAGTGGTTCAAGAGAAATTGGACAAGCTGGTGGATACACCGTTGATCGATTATCGGTTTACCTTTCGCGGGAAATTTCCAACGACAGAAGGAAAGCTGCAAGTGACCATGCTCGAATATATCAACGAAGGGAAAAGGCAGCAGTTGCTTGAGCGCATTCATACATACGTAGACCATAAGCTGCTAAAAGGTTCATATCCAACAAAGCCGTTGGAATCCTTTTTTTTGACGCGTCACCTGCTTGACCCGAAATTGTTCCCTGAACTGGACGTAGCGTGGACTATAGCGCAATATGATCGCATACAGGAGTTAAATAAAGGGCGTCAGGAAGCTCTGGCGGAGCATCGTGGTGATATTATTCGTGCGATAACGTCTTGGGCGGAGAATCATTTTTTGCCACGTTACTTTGATGTACAGCCTTCTGCATACAGCGCCAATGTATATACACTTAAGCCAGGTGCTTCTTTGGAGGAGGACCAGCCAAAGAGCGAGCATGGGCAGCAGGTGGCACAGCCTATCGATCTGCTGCTATATGCAGCTGTGATGATTCTTCGTTATGAGCCTAGTTACAGTAAACCGAAAGGCCTTACTTTCTTGGAACTGGCCAAACAATTGGGTAGTAGCCGTGCGGTTCGTATGATGACGGAAGGTAGCGGAACCTATGCCAAGGAAGATATTCATGTAAAAAATGAGCAGATGGAATGCACAGCCAACGATGTGTTCTCGATCATTACTATCATCATTCGCAAGGAAGAAGTAGCTGCCTACGAACAGGCCATTGCTTTTATCACCCGTTTGCTAAAGCAGGGCTTCCCCAAAAGTTACAAGATCAAGCTCAAATCCAGCGTGAAGCAGTATCTGTCTGTTAAAGGGCTTGCGAAGTCTGACACCCATCGATTTTTCGCAAATGCGCTGGAGTACCCGGAGCTGCGTCCGCTGCTTGAAGAATATGCACGTGCAGCGATTGGAGAGTTCGAATTTTATGCGGATACAGAGGGTGAAAAGAACTGTATGCCAGGCAGTTATGCAACCTTCGGACTTGGATTGGCAGATGAGCGGTATTTCCCGTTGGTTGAATATTACATGGGTGAAGTGGATGATGAGCACCAGTTGGTACAGGATAAATTCACCGTTGCCTTTGCTGAGACACATGGTGTAACGGCCAGTTCCATACCTGCATTAGTTACCTGCCTGCGTCGCTCTACGGATTCCCTGAAGCTGAAGATTCAGCCAGAGTTGGAGGATGAGGAGAAGCTTGAACTTCTGGTCCAATCGCTGCAAGGAATGGAAACCTATGAAGTGGAGCATGTGCTGTATCCGATCTGGGGCAAGGTAGCGAAGCTTGCAACGCTGGCACGCAAGGCTGAGGGAAGACGGAAAGAGTTGCTGTTAGAGCTGTTAAAGGCCGCAGGGAAATAAGGAAAGGCCCGTTAGGGCTTTATAAAGGTTAATGTATAGGGATACAAGTAAAGGTGGATGAGTATATGGGGCCATTGAATCGAGATGCATGGAAAGGGCTGTCTGCTCAGGAAAAAGAGGAATTGTTGCGTGTGATGGTCAGTCATTTTCCTACAGGTATGAAGTATGAAGGCTTGGAGACATTTGAACGATTCGGTCAGCGAATCGAGACAGGTGTATTTTCGTATGATGAGCAGAGATTTGTGTTTGTGCCTGGTGATCGGGTGACACTCGGCTGGGATCGCTGGCAGGATGGAATGAACGAAGAAACGTCAGCCGATTTATTAGAGACGGTCAGTGAGTATGGTGTGGAAGACGTGGATTCTTTTTTAAGTAGCCAGATGTCTCCGGTCAGGGAAGTGCACATTGCTCCCATGCTGGTGGAGTGCAGGAACCATTCACTTGGCTGGATTGAAGTGACGGAAGCTGAAGCGATGGCGCAAGAGAGTTCCTATTTTACAGAAGAGTTGGAGAAATTCAAGCTGTCCGATCTGAGTCAGTATGAACTGCATCAAGAGTTTCGTTTGGTTCGTCAAGGCGAGACAGTACAGATATTTTGGTTCAATGATGATTTGACGTTGGAGTATTTCATCGAGGAAGAAGCAAAAGCGGGTTTTGGTTTGCTTACTGAAGATGAGTGGGAGTATCTGTACGGAGGGGGCTGCCGCACGTTATTTCCATGGGGAGACAGCTTCGACTACACGATGAAATTGAAGCATTTTGGAAGCCTCGAAGAGGTGGAGGGAATTGTGGATGAATCGGCAGAGCCGGACCCTTCTCTAGTAGTTGAGAATGACCGTCCGTATGACTTGGAGCTGCCCAACTTTTTTGGTGTCCAGTTTGCCGGAGATCCCTATAACTATGAGCTCACGCTTGATGCGTCTGGAAACATGACGCCCAAAGGTGGCGACGGTGGCGCGATGATTTGCGGTGGTATGGGGCCAATGGTCGGCTTTCTGCCCGCTGCGGCCGTATACTATCGTGATGGTAGTGCAGGTGAGTTGGATTGGGAAGATATGATCGATTATATGAGATATCGGAGAGTGATTCGTTTAAACGATTTGGAGGTGTAAACGTTATTAAAAAATAGATCTTTGACTGCAAACTGGAAGTAAATGTAATGAACATTTAGGTCGGAAGTTCTATACTTAACAGGTCATAAAAAAAACATTACATAGAGAAGGAGTTAAGTATGTCCAGAATATCTATTTGTTTAGTTACTGTGTTGGCATGCATTATGCTTTTTTCCTTACCCGGACTAACAGTTGCAGCTTCTAACCCTGGAACCAATAAGCAAAGCACGCAATCCGCAAGCACTTCTTTAAAGGAACGTGTGAGGCACAGCATTAATTTTGCGATCAGGGAACATGAGGTTGTTGTAGAAACCATCCGAACGAGTTTTGATACAGGTGAAAGAAAGGTGAATGAATATCACTTTACCGAGAATGCAGTTCTCCCCCAAATTTATACTGGCTCAACAATAACTTCAGGATATTCTGATACTATTGTTTCTGATACACCACTAGGCTTAAAGGGTTACATAACTTACTACGCTACTGATAAAAATCAATATTATTACGTCTTATATGAATATGATTACAATAGCAACTCTCTACGCAAGGTACATGAAGGTGAAAATAGAATTTACTTGGAGCCACAATTAGGGCTATTTTATATGCTTTATGTAAAAGAAGAATATAAACCAATATACTATTCCATAACTACAGGCAAGAAGGTGTATACTGGTGGGAAAATTTTGCTTGAGAAGGATTTTACCGATACGGATTATGCCATTTCACCACTCCCGCAAACCCGTAACGTCGGTGTATACTGCACTGATAAGTACCAATGTAACTATATTGAATATGGTGGTGCCAAAGGAAAGACAGCCAAGGTGAAACAGCTTTGGATGGAGCCTGACATAAAGACAGGGCTGTCTACCAAAGCTTTTCAGGCAAGTACAAATGTTAATCTGAATATCTCACAAACCAACACAAGAGACCGCAAATCCGATTGGACTGTTGTTGCGACCAAGAATGGAAAGAAAAAAACACTTCTGAAAGATCGTATTGGCTATGTTCATACGTCTGTCTCACCAGGAAGAAAAACGCTGATTCTGGTTACCGAGAATGGTTTGGATAGTAAGATGGAATCGTCCACGGTTCATTTATATGATCTAGAGACCCTCAAGCTAATTCGAACTTATGATTCTCCCTATCGTGCTCGCACAGAGGGTGTTCAGTGGGTAACAGAGGATGAATACATTATAGAACAGTATTTTTCAGCTCCAGGTTCATTTCCTCCCTCTCTATATATCATTTCAGAGAATAAACATCTGAAGTTGCAATATGATACATATCGAGAATGGAAGGGGTACTGGGATTCATTTCAATTTTCAGGCATATTCTTTCCGTTACAGCCAGTAGGAATCAAGTCAGGGGATGGAGTATTGAATTATAAGGGACAACCTTCATTTTATCTGGAGGGGCAACATTATGTTCCTTTAGAGGAATTTACCAAGGCTTTTCATATTCAATATGTATTGGGTAAGGAACAAGTCACATTCAGTCGTGGACAGCGTTCATCCAGTGTGGATCGAAGTAAATTGCTAACACTCTATAACCAGACCTTTATTCCTTTGGGACAATGGAACAAGGATTTGGGGCTCAAAGTGTCTGAAACGAAGGCTTACTGGGGCAATAAAGAAATAATAATTAGTGATGATGAGCGTAATACGAGTGCAGCCATGACACCAGAAAACCTTGCTTTTCATGCAAGTGCCCGGCGAATTGAAAGAGTAGGGGATATCTACAAGTTGGATCAGAACAATACAAAGTCATTGGAATCATTTTATCCGGATCGTATTGACGGTGTGGTTCTGAATTTTGACCGAACTTTGACTTTATCAACTTCTACTCTCCATTACATGGATCTAACTAGAGTGTTGTTTACCAATCAGGACTATACCAAGGTGCTTGGGACGTTGTCCATAACGGACATGCCAGAAGCGAGGTGGGGAATCAGTACGGCAAAGATTCCAGAGCAGGCGTTACAAGATGGTGTTCTGACCATGATTATACCAACAAAGGAAGATGAATCTACACTTGTCTACACTTTGAAACTTCCAGGCCCTTTTGACAAAAATAATTTCTAATCCTAGATGCTCAGAAGTACAGCTGAAATTTTATATAGCTGTGCTTCTGGGCATTTATTGGATCAATATAATGAAATTTGTTGTCTGACCGTACAGATGATTTTTACATAAGAAAAAAACACATCGAAGTCTCACTTGTTTATAGAGAACTTCAATGTGTCTTGATATAAATATTTATTTTTATGTTAGTTGATTTTCTAAGAATTAGCCGTTATTTCACTTTTTTCACAGATACAGCCATTTGCTCCAGCTGTGTGTGAGTCAATGCATTATTTGCCGAGCTAAGGGTTACATAGCGATCATCCAGTTTGAATGTCAGCATGTCGGTTTGATCCGGTGTGTACCATTTGGCGGTAACGCCGTTTGGCAATTTAACATTTTTACCGTCATAGCTGAAGGAATAGTCTTTAGGCGACACAGTGACATTCATGTGATTGAAGACAAAGTTTACACCATCGCCGCCAGCAGCTACGTTTTTGAATGAATCTCCGGCAATCATGTGATGTGGTGCGTAAGCAGTCTCGAATCCTTGGAATTTCGCAAAGGCTTTGCGGATGGCGGCTGACTGTTCTTGGGTATATTTCACATCAGCGAAGCCCGTAACGCCCTGATCATTGCCTTGAACCTTTTGCACAGATACAGCAACTTGCTGCAACTGAGCCTGAGACAGCTTATGGTCAGGTGAGCTTATTGTGACATAACGATCATCCAGTTTGAACGTGAGCATACCCGTTTGATCGGGTGTGTACCATTTGGCTGTGACACCATTGGACAGTTTTACATCTTTGCTATTGTAACCGTCCGAATAGTCTCTTGGAGACACATCCACTTTCATATGATTAAAAGTAAAGCTTACTCCATCGCCGCCAGCACCTACACTTTTGAACGTATCACCTGCAATCATCTGTTGAGGAGCGTATGCTGTCTCGAAGCCGTCGAACTGTGCAAACGCCTTTTGAATGGCTTCTTTTTGCGCTGCACTATAGCTCACATTGCTCAATGTAGAAGGATTGCTTGTAGCTTCGCCGATGATCACCTGTCCTTTTTTACCGTCATACGATACAGGTACATGCAGCGCATCAGCAATGGCACGTACAGGCAGATAAGTTGAATTGTTGTAAGTGATTGGAGCCAGTTTCTTGCCGTTACCATCCGTTGGTGAGTACGCCGCACCGTCTACATTGAAGCTGATCCCATGGTTGAGATATGCCGAGATTTTCTCCAGCTGTGTACCTGCGAATACGCCCGTTGCTCCTGTTAATGTCATGCCCAGTACCATCATCGTTGCTGCGGATTTCTTGAAGTTTTTCTTCATGTGTATAACTCTCCTTTAGTTTATATAAGTTGATTTGGGGGATTTACACCTTACCACTCCGAGTGCAGTACCAACTTCCGATCGCTCTTATCCCCAGATTTTCTTGAATCCTTTTATAAGGGGGAAATCCGGGGATAAAGGCGAACGCTACGCTTCTTCAGATTGGTTCTGCCCTCTCCGTTATGGTGTAAAAGTCAGATTCAACTTATATATTTTGTTTTTTAAAATGGCTTGCTGTCCTTATGGCTTTATATTACCCGCTGAACATATCCAGAATAATTCTGAATTATCTCCAACTTGTAAACATGTGTAAGGATCTTGGCATTTGGAATTTGTTATTTACAGAGGAGAGCATTCACATTATAGATGTTGGAGAAGCAAGGAGAGAGAAATGGGAGAGAATGTAGATGATTTTGAGCAGGGATACACGCAGGAAGGTAAGTTTTTCAGCAGGAAAAGTCTTTATGAACAAATTCATTTGTGGGTGATACGTGGACTCTTGGCCATCATAAGAGAGAGGGGAATGGTTCGCCAAACCATCCCATATGTACAACGAAATTTTAAAATTACTCGAAAAGTTCAGACATGTACTTTGCTGAGAGTAAGCGCTATTCAGTTCACTAAATACAGGACGAAACCGCCTATGCCGAGAACGATGGCACCAACGTATACATAAGTAAGTTTGCTCAGATTTTGCTTGGTCCTGCGATCATATTCGGGGTTGCTGGTCTGATTCGCTTTCGAATTCCCGATGATCATGGTAGCAATTCCACCGAACAGGGCAATGCCAATAATTAAAATATAGGGCAGCAATGTCATGCGATGAACCTCCTTCATTGAAATCAATTGTTCTGTTCATTGTACTTCAAGTTTACCTTGGATGTAAGCTTTTTATTGATAAATTAAGGAAAATAAAGTCCTTCACTTACAGTATGTATGCAGTGCTGAATGGAGCGAATCACTATAATTTTAAATTTTTAAATTTGAGATAAACCTTGTTGTGGCGCGTATTTGCGGCTTTCCTGGACGGAGGCTGCAATTTTTTTTGCCCAGAGAGGTGATCCAGATTGAAGAACCCTGCGTTACACCCTATGAAGACGACGACGAGGAAACAAAGGATAAACAAAACTAACCGAGGAGTGAACACGTAATGAAAATGAAAATGAAGAAATTTATCGCACCCATGCTGAGCTTGACGTTATTGATGCCGGGAATCGCCGGGGCTGCTGCAGCACCACAGACACCAATGACTACAATGAAGGCAAGTGTTAATACACCTGCTGCTGACCTGAGAGCGAGCCTGGATCACCTGTTATCCGAACACTTTGCACTCGCAGTAACCGCAATGGCGAAGGCATATGACGGAGCAAAAGATGCAGACGCAGCTTACAAAGCACTCGACCAAAATGCATTGGATATGCAGCCGGCAATCGCTTCCCTTTACGGTGATGCAGGAGCCAAAGAATTCGAACGTATCTTCCGCGCTCATAACAAATATACAGATGATCTTGTGAAAGCAACTAAGATGGGTAACCAGGCTGGAATCAAACAGGCACAGAATAATATTAACGGTTTTGTAGAAGAATTCTCTACATTCCTCAGCACCGCAACGGAAGGCAAATTGCCAAAAGCGGCAGCCAAAAATGCTTTGAAAGTACATGAAGATCTCGTGCAAAAAGTATTTGATGAATATGTAGCAGGTGACTATACAGATGCATACAAAGCTTACCGTGAAGGTTTCAAAGAAATGTTCGACGTGAGTAAAGCACTTTCCACAGCAATCACAACACAAATGCCTGAGAAATTCGAGAACAGCAAAGCGGACACACCAGCAGCTGATCTGAGATCTGCACTGAACCACTTGGCTTCCGAGCACTTCGCTCTGTCGGCTCTGCAGATGCAAGAACAATATGATGGCCGCACAGCAGCATCCAATGCACTGGTTACAGCTGAAGCTGGAAACACAGCGGATTTCAAAGCAGCGATCGCTTCCATTTACGGTAATGACGGTGCCAATGCGTTCGAGAAAATTTGGGTAACCAACCACGTGAATGCACAAAGCGACTATGTAACAGCCGTTAAAAACAATGATGCAACCGCTCGTGCAGCTGTCGAGAAACGTATTGACGGATTCACAACGGAGTTCGCGACATTCCTGGATTCCGCAACAGCGGGTAACTTGCCAAAAGCTGCCGGACAGCAAGCATTGACTACACATGAGAAGCAAGTACAACAAGTATTGGATCAGTACGCTGCGGCTAACTACGGAGGTTCGTACACGACCAACCGTGAAGGATTCAAAGTTATGTTTGGTGTAGGTCAAGCCTTGGGTAATGCAATTGTCACGCAATTCAATGATAAATTCCAAGAGCAACCCACTACACCGACAATGCCTGAAACAGAGACAACAACTGTATGGATGCAGCTGAACAGCAAAACGCTGAAAATCAATGACAAAACAACCAACATGGACACCACGCCAATGCTCTGGAAAAACACAACCTACATTCCATTGCGCTTCTTGAGCGAAGGAATTGGTGCAACCGTGAAATGGGATAAAAAAGCACAACAAGTAACTGTAATGGCTGGCAATGATGCACTGAAGTTCTGGGTGAACAACAATGTTATGGAAGTGAACGGCATGAAGAAAAATGTGGGCGCAACAGTCTTTGTTAACAAAGATGGACGTACACAAGTGCCACTGCGTTTCATCGCTGAGCTTCTTGGCTGGGATGTAAAATGGGCGCAAAAAGATGGCTCCATCACACTGACTAAATCCATGTAATCACTATTTATAAAAAGAAGAACGAAAAAAGCTGCCCCATACGGCAGCTTTTTTCGTTTTCATTTCAGCGCCTTTACCTTCATCTTACTTGGTGAACCTGCAATCCAATCTGCATCACATGGACGCAAAAAGGCCACATCAAAATATTCAAAAATTTGGTATAATTGAGGGAGCCAGCAACCTCGCCGTAACGTATAATTGATCACGGTACGGTGGTGGACTGTACATAATCGGATTCACTAGCCCGTTGGAGTCATGTATGTTGTATTATTATTCGGTATGATCAAACAAGAAAAGGGGGTTCAAGCGGATGGACACAGCTTCAAAGCCTGAGCGACGGGCAAAACATATTGATACTCGTCTGTTTATTGCCTGGGCCGTATCAGTCATTGCGACTGGGGGCAGTCTTTATTTTAGTGAGATTAAGGGATACATCCCCTGTGATCTGTGCTGGTTCCAACGGATCTTCATGTATCCGTTAACGATTTTACTGGGCATTGCCTACTTCAAGGATGACGTGGGCATTACCAAATATGTTCTTCCGCTTAGTTTCATCGGAGGCGGAATCTCGTTATATCATGTTACAATTCAGCGTATCTACTCGGCTACAGGTAGTTCAGTGGCATGCGGACAAATTCCGTGTTATACCGATTATTTGAACTGGTTTGGTTTTATCACGATTCCGTTACTTGCACTGATCGCATTTATCATCATTATTGTTATGCTGTGGGGAATTGGCAAAACACCAAAATCTTCTTTATAAGAAAGGACAGATGATTGATGAGCGGACAAGTCCGTTGGTTCATGCCCTTCATCATTCTGATCCTCCTGATCGTGGGGTGTTCGGAACAGAAGCAGCTCCAGTCAGGTGAGATGCCGGAGATGATCAAGGTGAAGCTCATGGTACCGGACAAGGTGTCCATTAAGGAAAATGTTTCCTTGCAGATCCAGCTTACACAAGGGGGGCAGCCTGTGAATGATGCGGACCGTGTACAGTTTCAGATCTGGAATGAACAGGATGAACCCGAGGCACCATCTCTGGAACAAGGCATGATGAGTGCAGAAGAGCTTGAAGCCAAGGGGGCCATCACCGCGAAATCAGCAGGTGAAGGATTGTACGAAGCAAGCTACGCGTTTGAGCAATCCGGAGTCTATATCGTACAGGTCCATGTTACTGCTGGTGCAATGCACACCATGCCTCGAACGAAGGTAACTGTGGAAGAATAAATCGATGAATACAGCCCGATAATGTTTACGTACAAGCCACTTCCGGCCGCGTCATTTATCGGGTTTTTGCATGTGTAATTCGTGATTGTAAATTTCTCGTTTTTATACCTTGACCTTGAAGTATACTTCAAGGTTTATCCTTGATGTATTACAACATGTTGGAGGTAAGAACGATGAGAATTTTGGAATGGATTTTGGTCATTGTGACGGTTATTAGCGCAGTCGTCATGTTGATGGCTCCCAAACGTCGGGCAGTGAAAGTGGGTACGTTGTCGGCATTGGCACTGGTTATTCTATTGCATGGGGTAATCGATCGTTTTCGTGTGCAGCTGTTGCCCACCTATATCGTAGCCCTTGTTTTACTGACTGTATTGGCGATTCAACTGTGGAAGTCCGGACGCAATATGCAGAACATACAAAAACCGAAACGTCGTTCGTGGTTCAAAACCATCTTGGCATCTATTCTGGTGCTGGCTCTCAGTGCAGGTTCAATGGTGCTAACGTCGCTTTTCCCTGCATTCACGATGCCTGAACCGACAGGTTCATTCGCCATAGGCACCTATTCGCAGCAGTTAACGGATGAATCTCGGGAAGAGACCAAGACGGCTGAAGCGGGTGATAAGCGAGAACTTATGATTAATGTCTGGTATCCTGTAGATCAGGAAACAGCCAAAGGATTACCGCTAGAGCATTATCCTGCCGAGTTGGGAGAGGCGATCAGTCTCGTATTTGGCATTCCACCGGTGGTGTTCAGTTATCTTGATACGATTCCCACGCATGTGGTCAAAGGCGCTGAGGTGTCTGCCGCACAGAGCAAGTATCCAGTATTGCTGTTTTCACCTGGAATACGCTCTGCACGCTTTCAAAGTATGACCGCGATTGAGGAACTGGTAAGCCACGGCTACATTGTTGTTGGGATCGACCATCCGTATACCTCAGCTCAAGTGACATTCCCGGATGGACATGTTGCTTCTTATGAGCCGGATCCTGAAGATCTAACGTCAGAGGAAGTGTATCAACATAATATAGAAGGTGTTGGCATTCGTGCAGCTGACGCAAGCTTTGTACTGGATACGCTCACCCAGTGGAATAAACATGATCCGAATCAACTGCTCGAAGGCAAGTTTGATCTGGATCATGTCGGTATCTTTGGTCACTCTTATGGTGGTGCGACAACAGCGGAAGCACTAGCGCAGGATAGCCGTTTCAAAGCAGGACTCAGTTTGGAAGGCGGATTCTGGGGGAGCGTATCCACTTCAGCCTTGAAACAGCCGTTTATGTATATCATGTCAGGTGGAACAGCCAAAAGTTTTGACCCGAACGCCACTGCCAAGGATAAAGTGTTTTATCCTGAGTTTGAAACGGATTTGGATCGGGTGATGACAAGCAGTCTCAATGATACGTATTACTTGACCGTGGATCATTTCTTCCATCAGAGTTTCACGGATATTCCGTTAATTTCACCTAAACTGTTTGCCAAAGGCATAACACCAGAGCATAATGTGGACATTACAAGATCATATACATTGGCCTTCTTTGACCGTTACTTGAAGGGAGAAGAGCAGCAGCCTTTGCTGGAAGGGTCGTCAGACCGTTTTCCCGAGGCCACTTATGATAACAAGTATACCAAGCTGCGGAGCAATCAGGCGGAATAACTCGGAGATGGATGGAGGAGTAGCATGAAAACCATGACAAGAGGAGAGTTAGCCAAACGTACGGGTGTGAGCATGGCAACGCTCCGGTACTACGAGGACAGTGGAATTCTGCCTGCTCCCCGTCGTTCGTCCAACGGATATCGTGTGTATACCGAGGATTATCTGGTTAAGGTCAAATTCATTAAGGATGCTCAATCGCTGGGTTATTCTTTAAAAGAAATACAGGATACGTTACAGCTGCTTAGTCAAGAGGACATGGAGAGTGAAGCACTTAAAACACTTGTACGTGACCGAATTGAAGAGATTCAGTCGCATATCGATAACCTGCAGCAGATGCAGACACTTCTTGCTGGGCTGCTCCTGACGCCAGAGCATGATATTCACAATTACATTGAATCTTTCCGGATCAACAAGGAAGATGGCAATTCATAAGATAACCCTGTAACCAATAAACACCTTCATAGATCATCGCTGACGCGTTTGGCGTGAGAGATATCTTTGAAGGTGTCTTTTATGTTTCCGGCTCTTCATAACGATTCAAGCAATTCAAAACAGGCCTGCTTCGCGCAGGAAATGGTGCACAATTTCTGTCTGGTATTTGATCCGGTCTGATCGGTTCAGACTCCAGCAGGTCTCCACGGTAACCGAGCGGGCTTGAAGCAGGCGAGCTGCGGCTGTTCGTGCTGAACCGGGCAACTCGTGTTGCTTCAGATTGAAGTGCCTGTCACGAATGGGAATCGACCGATTCATTCGCCCTATAATTCGTTTGCATACCGGAACAGCCTTGCTGCCCGGATTGGTAATCAGAGTTTGTCCTAGTACCCGTGAGCTGCGTTGGGATAATCCATTGGCTTCATGCAGGTCCAGCCACCAGGTAGGTCCATATTGACGAGCAAGCCGAAAGACAGCGGAAGCAAGCGGATGTTTGGCTTTGCCAGAAATATGCCGCGGGAAGGTGCGATTTAAATCAGGTTTTCCTCGGCTGTTGTTTCGATAAGCCTTCTGATTCACTCGTGGAATAATAATGAGGAGTCCACGAGCCACGTGTCGACGCCCTGCCATGCAGTCATTAGCCAGCTTCTGCGCAGCGGCCATGCTCGCGGTTTCATTTCCGTGAACTCCCGATGTAATCATGATAACGGGTCCGGGCTTCGTGCCTCGAACGAGGTAATAGGGAGTGGCGTGTGCACTGGATGCAGCAAGTGTGTGTTTGGTAACAAGCATGACACTTCACCTCCGCTATTACAGTACGTTATGTCCTTCCCGCATGTAACGGCATTTGAACAGGCCCTGATCCAGTTCTGAATAAAATAGGCCAGTCAGTACACTCGATGAATAATATCCTCGAAATCCGGTTCTTTCATCTCGACATCCTCAATCTCGCCCCATTGTTCGAGCTGTTTCAGAATGTCCATTGTGCTCCATTCTTTTCGGTTTACTTCAATAATGACGATCTGGCCCTCTGTCCCTGTAATTTGAATGGCGGATGATATAACATCCGGGATTTGATACGAACCGCGATACGTAACTCGAATAATCGTTGGCAGACCGATGGTTTCGCGCAGAGAGGGGATGGAGCCATCATACGTAAGTTGACCGTGATTGATCACCATCACCCGACTGCATAGCTGCTCAATGTCGTCCATGTCATGAGTGGTCAGCAAAATCGTTTTGCCAAACTCTTCATTTAACGTACGAAGAAATTGACGTATGTTCCGCTTTGCGTTCACATCCAGTCCAATCGTCGGCTCATCGAGAAAAAGCAATTCCGGGTCATGCAGCATGGAAGCTGCCAGGTCGGCACGCATTCGCTGTCCAAGCGAGAGCTTGCGGACAGGCGTAGCCCAGAACGATTCCAGATCCAGCAGCTCGGCGAACTGGGCCAATCGTTTCGTTTTGTCCTCCGCACGAACTCCGTACATCTCGGCCAGAATATCATACGAATCCTTCACGGGCAGGTCCCACCAGAGCTGGCTGCGCTGTCCGAACACAACACCGAGACGTCCAACCGTACGGCGTCTTTCCTGGTGTGGATTCATACCACCGAGCAACACCTCACCCGAGGTCGGATGAAGGATGCCCGTCAGCATTTTGATCGTGGTGGATTTGCCAGCCCCATTGGGGCCGATATATCCAACAAATTCTCCTTTGCCAATATCAAAGCTAATGTCTCGAACCGCTTCCTTGGACAGATACTCACGTGAAAACAAGGTTCGAAGCCCGGAGAACCGGCCCTCGCGTACCACAGGGGTTTTGAACTCCTTTTGCAGATGCCTCGCTGTAATCATAGTCATGACGATACTCTCCTCCTTAGCTACCTGTACTTTGATATTTGGTTAAACCGAATTTCCAGAAACGCAGACTTGCGGCCAGACTCAGGACGGCTACAACGATAATGGCACCAAGAACCCACGCACCTAGTTCGCCGCGAAGCAGATAGAGTGACGGAACATAGTTGACGAAACCCACCGGGATTACGGTCAGCAGAATGCCAGACATCCATTTGGGATACAACGTCAGCGGATATTGGGCAGCCGTACGCGCCGCATCCTCGGTGATCGTCTGCAATTCCTCAATGCGTGTGGTCCAGAATCCAAGCGTTGCCGTGGCAAGCCCAATCGAAAAAAGAATGATGGCACCGGTCAAGATGACGAGCAGAGAGAAGGGGATGACAGTCCAACCGATCTGTCCGCTATGCATCATGCCTGCCAGAGACCAACAGAGAATAAACCCGCCTTGTAACACTTCACCAGCCATGATGCGGAAGTTTTGTGGCAGTAAGGCCAGCAATACGGGCATAGGACGGGTTAACAGTTGATCGAGTTCGCCGCCGACCAGATACTTTTCCAGATGATGCACTTCGTTGCCAAACGTTCGATACAGTGTCTTGGATAGGGTCATGATCGCGAAGAGGTAACCAATTTCATGAAGGGACCAGCCTTTAATGGCTCCGAATTTGTGCAGCACCAGAGCAACCATCAGAAACTCGGAGATTTGAATCAATGCGGCCAGAACGGAGGCCATGACAAAATTGAACTTATATTGCATCCGACTGCGGATGCTTGTTCGAATGAGCATTTTATATAAAGTGAGCCAGGAAGTTGTTTTCATCCGCCCTGCACCTCCACTTTACGGCGCAATACCTGGGTGATCGCCAGACAGACGAATGTCATGAGGACGCACCAAATCAAGGTTCCCCATAACAAGGAGCCATTTTCATAACCCAGATAGATTCGGGTCGGGACATAGAGCAGGAAAGGATAGGGAGATAACCAGGCAATTCGTTCAAGCCAGTCTGGCAGCCATTCCAGCGGAATGAAGAAACCAGCAAGCAGATTCATCATGGCGTGATTGCCCCAATGCAGCCAGGAGGACTCCGTAGTCCACATCGCGGTGGCGCCAATAATGTAATTCATACAGATGGATAAATAGGATGCGCCGGCAAGACCAATTGCGGCAAATAGCAGGGTTGAAGCTTCTGAGGGCCATTGCAGAGAAAATACGATGGAGAAGAGCAAGTAAATCGGAATGCTTTTGTACACGAACTGGTAGGCAATCTGCCCCCATTCACGTGCCATCAGGTGGGTGAACAGATGAACCGGCCTCATGAGATCAAGCGCGATCTGCCCTGTCCTGACCGTGAGTGGAATACCAAGTCCATTGGTGAGAAAACCCGAGATCCAGAGAGAGGATTGCGTAAACGCAATGTAACTGACCATCCCCTGTGTCCCGTATTCTCCGAGAGAGTGGTCGGCCCCGATGCCAATCCAGAGACAGGCATACATGTAACCGAACATGGCGCTTGCCAGGTTATGTACCACGTGGGCCCCGCGGTATTGCAGGTTCCGGGAGTAGGCTTTGGAAGCCAGAGTGAAATAAAGCATGTGACACCTCCGATAAGTTGGTTGAACGGCGGTTCCGTTCACTTCAGTCAAGGCGAAAAAGAGAGAAGGACAACAGCATACCAATATATTCCTTCACAGGCAAGACATTTTTTTGGCATATACCGGAAGAAATGAGGCTGTTCAACAATGCGCCACAAGACAGTGGTTTGTCCGTTCCTTTATAATTGGGGGGCAACGACGCAAACGTTTACAATATGAACTATTCAAATTTTAAATAATCCGCCGGGCATGTGCCTGACGATTGAGGATACAGCTTCAACAATCCGGCAAGAGAGAAGGTTGGAATGAGTAAAATTGCATGGGTCACGGACAGTACGAGCACACTCGATCCGCTATTTGCTGAGCAGAATCATGTGTACATCGTACCTCTTCGGATCGTTTTTGGAGAGGAATGTTATCGGGAGACAGAAGACATCTCGTCGGAATTATTCTATGAGAAACTGGATGGGGCTTCACGTGCAAGCAGTTCACAGCCGCCGATTGGTGAATTTATTGAACTGTATGAGTCGTTGAAGGGCCAGTACGATGAGATCATTACCATTCATTGCTCCACTGCGCTTAGCGGTACGCTGCACACATCAATGCAGGCTGCCGAGATCGCAGGTGTGACGGTTACCGCCATCGATTCCAGAGCAGGCGCTTATCCGTTGCGGGAGATGATTTTGCAAGGACTGGAATGGCAGAAGCAAGGCCATACAGCTGCCGAGATCAAACTTCACATCGAACAGATGATAGATAACATGTCCTTTTACCTCATTCCGGCCAGTCTTCAGCATCTTCACCGCAGTGGACGTGTGTCGGGAACCCAGCTTATTCTTAGCCAATTGTTGAAAATTCATCTGCTGCTTCGATTCGAAGAGGGCAAAGTGGTTGTGAATGAGAAAATTCGTACGTTCAAACGGGCCAAACAGCGTATGCTGGATGTGCTCAAGGTGGATATGGGGAAAGTGAAGCATGTATGTATCATGCACGCGAACAATCAGGAAGAAGCCGTTACAATCAAACAGCAGATTGCAGATTTGCTTCCCCGCTTGAAGACGGAAATTATGCCTTTTATCCCTGTGGTCGGAATTCATGCAGGTGCGGGCACGATTGGACTGTGCTGGATACGAAGCGAGACGGTATAAGGTTGTAAATGAGACCTGGCAGGAGGTTCACTTTGAAACATGAAGTGGCGAACCTGCCGGGTTTTTCGTATTTCATTGCCAATTGATGCAAACTGTGAGGTAATAAAGGAAAACGTTCAAGTTGGAGGGAATAGCGTGTCAAGTTATCGCTTGCTGCTTGTTGAAGATGATCGCTCAATTAGTGAAATGGTCGGTCCTTATTTGGAAAAAGAGGGCTATGACGTCTCTTATGCATATGACGGACTGGAGGCGGAACGTCAATTCAGCCAATCACCGTCAGGCTATGACTTGGTCATTCTCGATCTGATGCTGCCACATAAAAATGGTATGGAAGTGCTTCAGACCATCCGTGCCACCAGTCTGGTGCCTGTGCTCATCCTGTCTGCAAAGGACGGAGAGGTGGACAAAGCCCTCGGCCTGGGATTCGGCGCTGATGATTACTTGAGCAAACCATTCTCGCTGATCGAGCTGACAGCTCGGATCAAGGCGGCTATTCGTCGTGCCAACTATACCGCACAGCCTGCAACTGTGGTCGCTCCGAAGATACAGCGCATTCACATTGGCGGACTTGTGGTCGATACGGAAACGTATGAGGTCGAGCGTGATGGCATACCTGTAAAGCTTACATCCAAGGAATTTGGTATTCTCAAAATGTTTATCACCCACCCTGGCAAAGTATTTACCAAGGCTCAAATCTACGCCTCTGTCTGGAATGATCATTATTATGGCGACGAAAATATCATTAATGTTCATATGCGTCGTCTGCGCGAGAAGCTGGAAGTTGACCCCTCCAACCCCCGGTATATTAAAACATTGTGGGGTATCGGCTATAAGCTGGAGGTGGACCCGGCGTGACGTTGATCTTTGCCTTTTCAACCGGGATATTGGCTCTTATCGTCATTCTATTAAGCGTAAGGCTGCATAAACGTAGTACCCATCTAACTTACATACATGAGAAATTGACCTCTATTATAGATAAGAACACATTTGAACGCCTGCTCGTCTTTAACAGTGACCCCCAGATAAGCCAGCTCCTTAAGGACATGAATCAGCTGCTGGATCATGCACATCGGGCTGAGGCGGGTTATGCCAATCAGGAGAAGGAGATGCGCAACATGCTCTCCAATATCTCACATGATCTGAAGACGCCGCTTACGGTTGTGCTTGGTTATAGTGAAACGCTGCTGCATAGCACTTCCTTAACCGATCAGGAACGCGTAATCATGACTGGCAAAATCCAGGATAAAGCGCAGGAGGTGCTGCGTCTGATTCATTCCTTTTTTGACCTGGCAAAGCTGGAGTCGGGGGATAACGAGCTTGCTCTGACTAGGGTCAATGTAAGCGAATTGTGTCGCTTGAAGATGATCTCTTTTTATGACATGTTAACGAATCTGGGTCTGCAAGTGGAGCTGTCCATTCCGGAAAGCGATGTCTTTGTGAAAGGCAATGAGGAAGCACTGGACCGTGTGCTGGATAATTTGATCACCAATGCCATGAAATATGGAGCAGATGGCAAGGTGCTTGGCCTTTCACTGGAGTATTCAATAGGCGAACAAGTAACACTTAGCATCTGGGATCGAGGCAAGGGCATTCCTGAACAGGAGCACAGCCGTGTATTTGAACGTATGTATACGCTGGAGGATTCCCGTAATCGTCTCTATCAGGGAAGTGGTCTGGGTCTGACCATTACGAAGCGGCTGGTGGAGCGGATGGGTGGAAGTATTGAGTTGCATAGCGTACCTTTTGTACGAACTGTATTTTCGGTTTCTTTGAAACCTTGTTAGGCGCAATTTATACCTTTCACGATAAGCTTAAGGTTTTTGTAAGATTTGATTAATAAAAAAGAAGACTTTTCTCTTTACAATACAGATATAAGAACTCGTCAGGGACGAACGTAAAGGAGAATAAAGAACATGACCTATATTGCGCGGACCATAGGTGTGACTAAGACGTATGCAGGGGCAGAGGTTGTATCGAACGTCAATATGAGTATCAAGCAAGGGGAGATTTACGGGTTTCTTGGTCCGAATGGTGCGGGGAAAACGACGATGATGAAGATGCTCACCAACCTCGTGAAGCCGACTGTAGGCGAGATTGAATTGTTTGGAGAAAAGCTCACGCCTACTTCTTATGAATTGCTGAAACGAATGGGCAGCATCATTGAATATCCTTTTTTCTACGATAATCTGTCCGCCAAGGAAAATCTGGATCTCCATTGTGAATACATGGGGTTTCATAACAAAAAGGTCATTAACGACATGATTGAAAATGTAGGTCTCAAGGATACTGGCAAGAAGCCTGTTCGTGACTTTTCTCTGGGGATGAAACAGCGTCTAGGCATCGCTCGTGCGCTGATCACAACACCGGAACTGCTCATTCTGGATGAACCGATTAACGGGCTCGATCCCGTAGGCATCAAGGAGATGCGCGATTTGTTCAAACGTCTCAGCTCCCAGTATCGCATTACCTTGTTGATCTCCAGCCATATCCTCGGGGAAATTGAGCAGGTTGCAGACACCGTTGGGGTCATTCGAAATGGGCGTCTGGTTGAAGAAGTATCCATGGACAGCATTCGTGGGAGCCACAGCGAGTACATTGAGCTGCAAACGTTGGACCCACGTAAAGCGACCTATGTGATGGAACATCAGCTAGGGTTGAAAAATTATAAAATGATCGATGACCATACCGTACGTATCTATGATCCAGGCATTGCTCCATCGGAATTGACAGGCAAGCTGATCGGGCATGGCGTTGAGATTGAATCCATTTTCAAACGTGCTCATTCATTGGAAGAACACTTCATGAGCTTAATGAAAGGGGATGGGGACGTTGCTTAAACTGATCCAGCTGGAACTGCGCAAACATCGGTTTGCTCGAAATTTCAGAACGGCAGGAATCGCCAATCTCGTCCTTATCCTGTTTCTCATCATGATAGGATTCACCGACCAAGGGGCAGAAGATTATACTTTTGCTGATTACCATGTCTCCTTCATGTTAATAGATACGTTCGCCAGAGCCGTATTTATCATCTTGGGCGGTGCGCTGATAGCGAAACTGATTATTAGTGAGTATCGAAATAAAACGATGAACGTCATGTTTACCTATCCGATCAAGCGCCAGAAAATCATTGCTGCCAAGTTGATTATCATCTTTATTTTTACCTTTATGATGATTTTGTTTACCGATCTGCTGATGGGAGCCTTGCTGGTTATCACAAACCAATTCTACTCCTTCATTCCCGACACGTTGACGATGAGTGATGCACTGGTACTGCTGCTGAAGTACACGATTAGTTCCTTGTCCGCTGCGGCCATGGCTCTGATCCCTCTATTCTTCGGAATGCGCAAACATTCGGTCACGACCACACTGGTATCATCCATTCTGCTTGTACTTGTGGTGTGTTCCGGATTTAATGGACCTTCTGTGTCAATTAACTCTATCGTCTTCATTCCATTAACACTGGGGGCGATCGGACTGTGGATTGCTTCGCTGTCCATGATTCGTCTGGAGACAAAAGATGTGAACTGATTCCTTTGGAAACCATACTCCGTATGGCTTCACATGCCATTGACATCTGCTCGTACAAGGGATAGGATAATGTCAACTGAAGGACGAAGGAGAATGCAACTACCATGACGATTCCAAAAACATTAACAATCGCTGGTTCGGATACGAGCGGCGGTGCTGGGATTCAAGCAGATTTGAAAACTTTTCAGGAGCTTGGTGTGTATGGCATGACTGTGCTGACTACTGTTGTGGCTATGGAGCCTGATACGTGGGATCACCAGGTCTTTCCTGTGGAATTAAATGTAGTCGAAGCTCAACTGCGCACCGTTCTGGATGGCATCGGCTTTGATGCAATGAAGACGGGCATGCTGGGTTCTGTAGACATCATTGAATTGGTTGCGAAGCACATCCGCCGGAGCGGACTGCCACAGATCGTTATCGATCCGGTAATGGTCTGCAAAGGTACGGACGAAGTGCTGCAACCTGAGAATACAGAAGCAATGATCGAATTCCTGTTGCCGGGTGCTGATCTGGTTACCCCGAATCTGTTTGAAGCATCGCAGCTCGCGAAAAGTGGACTGATCCGCTCCAAGGAGCAGATGGAAGCTGCGGCAGCTGTCATTCATGATCATGGGGCGAAACATGTCCTGATCAAGGACAGAGGCGTTATTAACCCGGGTAAAGCAATGGATCTTCTCTATGACGGAACGAACTACGAATGGTTTGAAGCCGATGTTGTTGGCTCCGGATATACACATGGTGCAGGCTGCACCACATCTGCGGCAATTACCGCAGGTTTGGCGCGCGGTCTTACTGTGAAAGAGGCTGTTCGTGAAGGTAAAGCCTTCGTGACCAAAGCGATTGCTGGCGGATTCCCGCTGAACCGCTTTGTTGGCCCAACGTTGCATGTAGCACACCGACTGGAGAATCAACGCTAAGCGGTGCGCACATGTAGTGTGTAATCGCGGAGAAAAAACGTGGTCTCAGCCGGAAGTAGCTGTCAATGAGCAGGGGTTTGCTCGTTGACGGCTTCTTTTTTGTGCAAAAACGTATGGGATTTAGTAACTTTTGGTATATATTAATCGTATATAAGATGGAGTTCATTCCAGAACATGGCTGGACACACGGACGACACACGGAATCGTTATGTTAACAACAGAATGCTAAAAGGAGAGTCGGCCATGGTCAGAACAGTGCTTCTGGTGGAAGACGAAAGCCGCATTCGTGAGATTGTGGCCGATTATTTCATAAAAGAACAATGGAACGTTATTGAAGCAGAACATGGGGTAGAGGCGCTGGAATTGCTGGCACTGCATGAAGTCGATCTAGTCATTCTAGATGTGCTGATGCCGGAAATGGATGGATGGACCCTCTGTGGGCATATTCGTTCCCAGTCGACCGTACCTATTATAATGCTGACTGCCCGATCCGAAGATGATGACAAGATTCATGGCTTCCAGCTCGGCGTGGATGATTATGTTACGAAGCCATTCAGTCCTCGTGTACTGGTGGCACGTGCAGAGACATTAATGAAGCGAGTAGAGGGTGCCGTTAGCAAGGAGCAGAGTGTGATCCGGTTTGGATGTGCCACAATTGATCCCTGGGCGCGGCGGCTTGAGAAGGATGGAATCGAAGTGGAGCTTGCTCCCAAAGAATATGACCTGCTGCTGTATTTAACTCGCAATCAGGGAATTGTACTGTCCCGTGATGCCATACTTAATCGGGTATGGGGATATGATTTTGAGGGCGATTCGCGTGTGGTGGATACCCATATCAAAAAGCTTCGCAGCAAACTTGGGGATGAAGCCAAGTGTATCCGAACCGTTATCGGTACGGGTTATCGATTCGAGGCCGAGGCATGAGACGTAACGGTGTAACGATGAAACTGTTTCTGGTCATGGCCGGGTTTCTGCTTCTTCTATATGGAACAACGGTGATCGCCCAACTCGTCTGGTTCCCGGACTTTTACCAGCATCAGAAGATCAGCAGCATTAAGAAAAAATTGACGAAATTCGAACAACAATATTCCACGGGACATTGGAACGATGTGCAGCTGGCCAAGGAAACCGGGAAGTTCATGCGGCAGAATCAGTCGCATCTAGTCATCCTGACGAATACAGGTAAGCTGGTCAATGACCCATTTCACATCGTGCTTCTGCAAGAGGATGGCAAGCAGGTAAATATATCGCTGTCGTTGTTTATCAACAGCGAGAACGCAGGATGGCTTGCTTCACACTTGAAGTATGGTCAGCAATTGACCGTTACAGGCTCAGCAAGTGGAATGAATGATCCTATGGTTTATCCACTCAGGATAAAGGATCAGAGCTCCGTGGTCAGTGGAACGGAAGATTTTCAGGAGTTAACAGAGCCGGTAGAAGAATGGTCAGGAACATTGAAGGACGTTGTTCTTCCCAACCTGGGGACATGGAGCCAGAGACAGGGGCTGCTCGTGCAGGCGCTGGATAGCCGCTTCCCACTATCTACGGAAGACCAGCTCAGTCTCGCCAACGGAAAAATGATTAATGAGGAATGGACCGATAGCTGGAGTGGTGTACGAAATGTGCTTACCATTGCTCCGGTGCACAGCTCGGGCCCCCAGCAACAGCTCATTTTTTCCCTGACGTCCCTGCAGGAGATGAGGGAGGCGAGTGAAGCTACACAACTATTTTATGCGTATTTTGGTATTGCTGCATTTGTGCTAATTGTTTTCCTTTCACTGCTTCTGTCCCGAATTGTCACCAAACCATTACTTGCCCTGAACCATGTTGCCAAAAAGATGTCCACCCTGGATTTCACGGTGAAATCGCCCATCCGCCGCAATGACGAGATTGGCAGTCTGTCCAACAGTCTCAACGCGCTGTCGACGACATTGGGTCAGACTTTGGAAGAACTAAGGCAGGCGAACAGTCAGATGCGTACCGATATGGAGATGAAGCAGCGGATTGAACAGCGTCAACGAGAGTTTTTTGCCGATGCATCCCATGAGCTCAAAACGCCTATCAGCATTATCAAAGGGTACTCCGAAGGGTTGAAAGATGGAGTCAGTGAGAGCAAACGTGAGCGTTACATCGAGATCATTGCCGATGAAGCGGTCAAAATGGAAACGATGGTCGAAGAGATGCTGGATCTGGTACGGTTGGAATCCCAAGCGATTAAGCTGAACACCGATGCAGTGGCTCTTGGAGATATGATTGAAGATATTGCCGGACGTCTGGGTCCACAACTGAAGGAAAAGGAACTGGAGGTTGTACTGGTCTCCACCACAGAGCAGACCGTTGAGGGAGACCGCAGCAAGTTGGAGCAAGTCTTCTACAATATGATGATGAATGCTATACGTCATGCCGTTCCTAAGACCGATATTATGATTGAGATCAGCAGGCCGGAAGGGCAGGTTCGAATCTCCATCGAGAATCAGGGTGAGCAGATTTCGGAAGCGGAGCGGCAGTACATCTGGGAAAGATTCTACCGCGTGGAACGCTCGCGTAATCGCAAAATGGGGGGGACCGGGCTTGGCCTGGCCATCGCGAAGCAAATTCTCGATTTGCATGGATGCAGTTATGGCGTGGAGAACACGCCGGACGGAGTCCGTTTTTATATTATTTTTCCTAATGCTTAGTACGAAGGGGAGTCAAGTCTATGAAATCTTTACCGTCCATTCTAACGTTGGGCAACTTAACTTCAGGCATGCTAGCTGTCATTATGGCTATTCATGGTGAGTTTGCGCTGGCCGTGACGATGATCTGGGTAGCCATGTTCTTTGATCTGTTTGACGGGTTTGCAGCCCGCAAGCTGCATTGCGAGGGGGAATTCGGCAAAGCGCTGGATTCATTGGCTGATGTTGTTTCGTTCGGGACCGCACCCGTGTTGATTCTATATTTGAACTCCATGAATGAGGTAAGTGCACTGGGTATGGCGCTGACAGCATTATTCCCGGTTTGTGGTGCATTGCGTCTTGCCCGTTACAATTGCCAGAAGACAGCAAGCCATGGTTTTGTGGGCATGCCGATTACGTTTGCAGGCGGTCTTATGTCCTTTTTCGCGCTCTGGAGTCCTTATTTTACTCATGGTGTAGCCTATCTTGTCATTATCGTATTATCCGGTCTAATGGTTAGCCAAATCCGATTCCCGTCTCTAAAACAAGTGCTAGCCCCCCATGAGAAGGATATTGTGGAACCGAAATAAGGAGCGAGTCAGTATGGAATTTGCAAGAGAATTTATTGGTCAATATGGTTATTTCGCAATTTACGGACTGCTGGCTCTTGGCGTGATTGGCATGCCTATTCCGGATGAGGTGATGATGACCTTTGTCGGTTATCTCGCCTCCATCTCGGTGCTGAATTATTCGGTGTCCATTGTTGTCAGTTTTGGTGGGGCGTTTACTGGAGGACTTCTGAGTTACACGATTGGCAAGAAGGCCGGGCGGCCACTGGTTGAGAAGTATGGTAAATGGGTCGGAGTCAACGCCAAACGGCTGGGCAGGGTGGAGTCCTGGTTTTTGAAATACGGGTACTGGTCCATCATACTGGGCTACTTCATTCCAGGCATTCGTCATCTGATGTGCTGCTTTTCCGGGATCAGCCGTATGGCTATAGGACGATACGTCCTTTTCTCCAGCATTGGGGCATTTATATGGTGTGTTGTGTTTATATCGATCGGCTTTTATGTAGGTGTGTTAACTTAAAATGGGACAGCCTGTTATGAACTGGCGAGGATAAAGACCTCTTGTTAATGGAGTGGTCTTTTTTTGTTGTGTTTAATAAACTCCCTTGAAAAATGAAAAGCCCACCGCAATATGCACGGTGAGCTGATAATAAATTTGGCTTCACCCATTCAAATGGGATTCCTCAATGCCTTTTTCAACCTGTGGCTCCCCTTTTTTGCGTGCAAAGGTGATTTTGAGTAAAGGTGGCGTAACCAGGGTTGTAACGATAACCATGATGACCACACTGGTGAAGTACTCAGGGTCGAGTAATCCGGAAGCAAGTCCAGTGGAAGCAATAATGAGAGCAACTTCCCCACGGGAAATCATGCCTGCACCGATGGCGAGGGAGGATGAGCGATCAAATCCGGTCAGACGCGCACCTGCTCCTCCGCCCAGCAGCTTGGTTACAATGGCGATGAGACTGATGACGATAATGAACCAGATCTGTGAGCCCACGCCGTCAAAAGTCACGTTCAAACCGATGCTTACAAAGAATACCGGAACAAAAATCCCGTACGCGATCGGTTCAAGTTTCGTTTCGACCTCATGTTTGAAGTTCGTTTGAGAGATGGCGATACCTGCCGCAAAAGCCCCGATAATGCCTGCAACACCCATCCATTCCGCAAAGTACGAAAAGCCAAAACAGATGATTAATCCGGCTGTAATAACGGTCTCCGTGACCTTCAGCGGTGCCATCCACTTCATGATCCGTGGAACAAGGAACCAGCTGGCAGCGATAATGACAACAAAGAATAACAGCTTTTTGCCAATGAGCAGAGGGATTGAAGTATCGGTTGCCCCTGTTCCGAGCAAACTCATCATGACAGCGAGGATGACAACAACCAGTACATCATCGACGACAGCGGCTCCAAGAATCGTTGTACCCTCACGAGAGCTGAGCTGATTCATGTCTTTTAACGTTTGAACCGAAATGCTGACCGAAGTGGCACAGAACAATAGTCCAAAGAACAAAGCGTGTGTCTGCGACATGCCGAACGCAGCGGCAGCGCCATAACCTCCGATGAATGGCAGAATGATACCACCCACGGCAACCGCAAAGGCTGCCTTCCAATTTTTCTTCAATTGCTCCAGGTCCGTTTCGAGCCCAGCAATGAACATGAGTAGTAATACCCCAATTTCGGCCATATAGTGGATGAAATCATCCGGCTGAACCCAGCCGAGCAGGGCAGGTCCAAGAATAACACCGACGATCAATTTGCCCAATACCGATGGTTGACCGAGTCTTACCGACAAATCTCCAGCCAACTTGGTGAAAATAAGAATGAGTGCAAGTACCAAAACAAATTCCATAGTTGTTCTCCCTTCCAGTAATAGCGTTTATAGGGTAACCAGCCCAAGGGAAGATCATTCCAGCCTTAAAAACAGAAAAAGGCATAAAACGGCGTATGTTAGTGTGCCGCTTTATGCCTTAAAAAAAGACAAGGAGGGCCCTTGGTGACAGGCTCCTCCAGTTCAACGCGTATGTGATTAATTACATTAATTATACCATGAATACAGGGTGGGGTAAACCAGTGATGGTGGGCTTTTAATGAAAATGGCCTTAAGGGGGCACTTTAAAGGTATCTGACGAGGCTTTTTGTTCAGAGTGTTGTCACTTAACAGTCGAGAAATGGCAAGATATAATGAGATAGAACATAGAAGTTAGGATATGAGGAGGATTTTTCATTGGGCAAACAGGACAAAGGGGACCCGAACATTCAATCCAATCAGATTGCCCCGACCAGTAATAAAAATTTTGCAGGTCTCATTATTACCATTTCCATTATCGCCAATGTCATTATTTTATTGTTGTTCTTTGCACCGTCGATCGGATACAAAGGCGATGTAGCCTTTGACATTACAGTGTTGCCGCGGTTTAACGCCGTTTTCAACAGCTTCACCTTTATCTTCCTGCTTGCGGCCCTGATTGCCATTATCAAGCGGAATGTGAAATTGCACAAACGTTTCATCCTTGCTGCATTTTCAACGACCCTTTTATTTCTCGTTACGTATCTGTCGTTCCACTATTTGTCTCCGGAAACGTCCAAATACGGCGGGGAAGGCATCATTCGTTCCATCTATTTCTTCATTCTGATCACACACAGCATCCTGGCAGCCATTATTGTGCCGCTGGCTCTGTTCACTCTGGTATGGGGCTGGACGAATCAGTTGAAGAAACACCGTAAAATTGCTCGCTGGACGATGCCAATCTGGCTCTACGTGAGTTCAACGGGTGTAGTTGTATATCTGATGATGGCACCTTACTATTAATAATTTCACATATCATGGGCATATCCGGCTCGCCTTGCGGGTAATGGTTTCATGGAAGGAGGATTCACGCTTATGTACAGAGTCGTATTAATTCGCCATGGACAGAGTATGTGGAACGTGGAGAACCGTTTTACCGGTTGGACGGATGTGGATCTGACGACCGATGGATACGGAGAAGCGCGCAAAGCGGGAAAGATCCTGAAAGAACAGGGTTTTGACTTTGACTACGCTTATGCTTCAGTCCTCAAACGCTCCATTCGAACACTGGATATTGCACTTGATGAAATGGACCGGATGTGGATTCCGATCACGAAGACGTGGAAACTGAACGAACGTCACTATGGTGCACTGCAGGGATTGAATAAACAGCAGACTGCGCTGAAGTACGGTGAGGATCAGGTGAAGGAGTGGAGACGCTCCGTTAGCGTATCTCCCCCAGCACTGGACGAAACTGATGATCGTTATGTTCAGGATCAGGACAAGTATCAACGGCTGGGCTGCACCATCCCACGTACCGAGAACTTGATGGATACATCGAAGCGGGTGCTGGAGTATTGGAATGCAGAGATCAAACCGGTTGTGTCAGCGGGCAAAAGGGTACTTATCTCCGCGCACGGGAATACGCTCCGTTCACTCGTCATGCATTTGGACCAAATGTCCGAAGCGGACGTAATGGCGCTTAATATCCCGACAGGCATTCCGCTGGTCTATGAACTGGATGAAGATCTACATCCGATCGGGCATTTCTACCTGACTGCGGATGGCTCCACCTACAAACATGAGGAAATGACTCATGTCGCACCACCGTCCGATTGAAAGGACGATTGTTATGACTAAGCAGGTTATACAGTAGTAACAATGATCTCGACTTATACATCATGTTTGAAGATGGCTCCTGAATTTTCAATTTCAGGGGCCATCTTTTTTACGCTGTAATAAGCCATTCTCTAATTTAAGGCATCGCATCTGACGTTTCGTTTTTCTCCCACAGGGTAATCTCAAGCAAGAGACGATGTACATTAATCCTGAAGGAGGAACAACATATGTCTAAAAAAAGTGGAATTATTGTAACAGCCATTGGAGCAGGCGTGACTTATTTGATGAGGAATAAAGAAGCAAGGGATAAGCTGTTCAGTACGGTATCAGGACTGATGAAAAACTCTAGTCCATCTTCAAAACCGTCTTATGGAAGCAAAAAAGGTTCACGTGTGATTTAAAATAGATATTGGCATAGAGTCAATTAGCATGAGAAGCCCGGAGCTGGTATGGTCCCGGGTTTTTGTGTGCGCTTATATGTCATATGCGATTTTTGCCAGCAAGAATGATACATGCGATTTTTGCTAGCAAGAATGATACAATGGAAACTTGCAGAACGTATGGAAGGGGATGTACAACATATGAAGAAAAATCGTCTGGGTTCATCCGAACTCTTGGTTGGTGAAATTGGGCTAGGTTGTATGTCGCTTGGAACCGAAGTGAAACCTGCCGTAGCCTTGATTCATGAAGCATTGGATCGTGGCGTTAATCTTCTGGATACCGCTGACCTGTATGATGCAGGATTAAACGAAGAAATCGTGGGCCAGGCCATCCAGGGACGCCGGGATCAGGTCATTGTGGCAACCAAGGTTGGTAATCGTCGCATACCGGGAAAAGAAGGCTGGTCATGGGACCCGTCCAAAGCTTATATCAAACAGGCTGTACGAGACAGCCTGAAACGGCTGCAGACAGATTATATCGATCTGTATCAACTGCATGGTGGCACTCTGGATGATCCAATTGAAGAGACGATCGAAGCCTTTGAGGAACTGAAGCAGGAAGGTCTTATCCGGTATTACGGCATATCCTCCATCCGGCCTAATGTGATTCGTGAATATGTGCAGAGGGCTTCCATTGTCAGCGTGATGAATCAATACAGCGTTGCGGATCGCCGAGCCGAAGAGGAAGTATTGCCTTTATTGGAGCATAAGGGCATTAGCGTTATCGCTCGTGGACCTGTGGCAAGTGGGGTTCTCGCTGATTCTGGTGCTGCCAAGGCAGATAAGGGTTATTTGGATTATACTCCTGAGGAGTTGCACATTATACGAGAAGGCCTGGGCCGTTTGGTTACAGACAATCGCAGCATGGCTCAAACGGCCATTCGTTATGCTTTGGCGCATCCGGCTGTTGCCGCTGTCGTGCCAGGTGCCAGTTCGAGAGAGCAGTTGTTGCATAATATCGCTGCTTCGGAATCTGCACCACTTACGGCTGCGGAGATTAACGAAATACGGGAGCTGAGTCCCGCCAATCTCTACAAGCAGCACCGTTAAACGTTGGCAGCCTATTTTCAATTGTAACTATACGAGGTACAATGAAGGTCAACCATAAAGAATCAAATAAGGGAGAGAAGACATATGGAAAGAATTCAAAGTGAACAACAATATCGCGATACAATTAATTCTGACGGAATGACCGTCATTAAATTTGATACAACCTGGTGTCCGGATTGCAAAAACCTGGATCGCTTTATCGGGGACGTTATCGATCAGCATGCGGATAAAACCTTCTATGCCCTCGATGCAGAAGAGTTCCTGCCGTTTGCTGAAGAGAACGGTGTACGCGGCATTCCAAGCCTGCTCGTATTCCAGAACGGCAAGAAAATTGCACATCTGCACAGCAAATGGGCAAAAACGCCTGCTCAAATCTCGGAGTACCTGCAAACTTTGGAGTCCAAGGTATAACCATAATCAGTTCGTTTAGTTCGCAGTAGTTATATGAAACGCCTCCTATCGCTGATAGGGGGTGTTTTTGCTGTGGGGGAGGGGTGTAAAGGTAGAAGAGAAAATCGGCTTGTTGATGAGGTTGTGCAAATTAAAAATGGCAACCTGGTTCCGAAGGGAACAGGTCGCCATTGGCTTTTTTGTTACATGAATTGAAGATAGGGTTACATCATTAAAATGATAAAGAATACGGCTGCCAGCACGAAGCGATACACTGCAAAGACGGTCAGACTCAGTTTTTTCAAAATGGACAGGAACGTCTTAATGGCAAGCATGGCTACGATAAATGCGGCAATGAATCCAATCGCGAAGATCGGGAAATCGCTGGTATTCAGATGATCGATACTTTTGTATAGATCATATCCTGTGGCTCCAATCATAATCGGCACAGAGACCAGGAATGTAAATTCTGCTGCGGCAACTCGGCTTACCCCTGCGAACAGTCCACCGGAGATCGTCGAACCGGAACGGGAGAAGCCTGGCCATAATGCGAGAATTTGAAAAAGACCCACTACAAATGCCTGTTTATACGTAATATCGTCTACATCATGGGTTGTAATGCGCTCGCTGCGGTGGCTCCAACGTTCAGCGATAATCATCAGAATACCACCAATAACAAGACTGTACAGCACCGTTTGTGCTCCAAACAGATGCGCCTTGATCCAGTCCCGGAATACAAGTCCAATGACTACGGCAGGAACCATCGCCAAAAAGATATGTATGAGGTTCAGGCGGGAGGTGTAGCTCCTTTTGCCTCCGGTGAAGCGGAACATATCAATGAATTTGTTCCAGTACAGCACAACGACAGCTAGTACAGCTCCGAGTTGCACAACCACCTCAAACGTTTTGACTGACTCGTTGTCCTCCGATAATCCCAGCAAGTGGGCAGTCAGAATCATGTGTCCGGTTGAGGACACGGGCAAAAACTCAGTCAAACCTTCGATGATGCCCATAATAATCGATGATATAAAGTCCAATTCTCTTCCTCCTTGAAATGCAGATGACAGCTTATAGGCTGTCCTGCGTGACAATGCCTGCTCATTAGAACAAGGCTATCATCTATTATGATCACAAATGCGCCCAACTTCAACTTATGCTCGTAATGAATTGTTTAAAACCATATTGACAAAAACCTAGTTATCCAATAGGATATACATTAACTGACTGACTGATCAATCGGGAGGATAGGCAAATGTCTAAAAACAATCATTTGGAACCCGGAGAAGAACGCCGGGACCAAATTATACGCATAGCGATGGAGCGTTTTGCGACCCAGGGCTACCATCAGACGAAAATTTCCGATATTGTCCGGGAAGCCGGCGTCGCGCAAGGTACTTTTTACTGGCACTTCAAAAATAAGGAGGCCATTGCGTCGGAAATTGTACTGACCGGCAGGGAGAAGCTGCTTGAAGCGATCGGACAAGGCTACCGCAAGGATGCCGGATCGGTTGAAGATATGGTGAGAGCTTCGGAACGGCTGTTTACCGACTTATTCTCCTTTGCAGCGGACAATCGTTATTTTATGGAGTTGTTGCTTAAAGGCATCGTGTCGGAGGATTCGGTACGCCGTCTGGTCGAGGAGACACGTAATGCAGTGGAACAAGCATTTCGCCACAACATGCAACGGGCCATTGAGCTGGGCATGCTGCCGGAATCCATGGATGTACCGCTTCGCGCTGCGCTGCTGGTTAGCATGATTGAAGGCATGATTACGCGCTGGCTGTTTGGCTCGGAGGAGTTGCACAGCAAGTTTTCATCAATGACAGCAACAAAGCTCGCAGCTGAGGCGGCAAGCTTTGAATTTTATGGACTGCTCGGCACATAAAAGTGTGCTGGCCCTGGAGCTTTATTTTCAACAACTGGATTAAATATTCACATGATTAAGCCAGCAGCAGGGAATAATGGGTACAACTGCAGTTTAGGAAGACAGGAAACAGAAGTTTCAACAAGACATGACTACATGGATGAGAGGAAGTTAATGACATGAATAAAACATATGGAATGAAATCTCGCAAAGGCTGGACTTTAACAGCCCTGCTGCTAATGACCGTGCTGGTACTCAGCGCTTGTGGCAGTAAAACTACGGACAATGGAAGCAGCAATGGAGCACAGGCGAACAATGAACTGGAGCAGATCAAGTCTGCTGGCGTCATCAAAGTGGGAATGATGGGCACGTACGCTCCATACAACTTCCTGAACGATAAGAAAGAAATGGACGGCTACGATGCAGATATCGCACGTGAGGTTGCGAAGCGTCTTGGGGTTAAGGTGGAATTTGTATCTCAGGAGTTCTCCGGCCTGACACCAAGTCTGCAAGCCAAAAAGCTGGATGCCATCATCAGCCAGATGACGATTACCGATGATCGGAAGAAAGTACTGGATTTCAGTGATCCGTATATTACGAACCAAGTCAAAATCATTGTCAAAGAAGACAATAACGATATTACCAAGCTGGAAGATTTCAAAGGAAAAACGATTGGGGTAGGTCTGGGTACGAATGATGAAACGTATCTGCGTAATGAAGTGCTGCCGAAAGTGGGCGACTTCACGATTAAAACCTATGACGATGTTATCTCTTCACTCAAAGACCTGAATGCTGGACGGATTGATGCCACAATCAACAACATGTATGCGCTGAAACCCATTGTGGATGCCAACGGACTGAAAATCAAAGCCGTAGGTGAACCGATTAAGAGTGACCAGGCAGGTATTGCTGTGCGCAAAGACAATCCGGAACTCGTAGCAGCACTGAATGATGCACTGAAAGGCATGAAGGATGACGGTACGTACAATACCATCTTCAAAAAATGGTTCGGTGAAGAGCCTGCGCAATAATGAACCGGCAGGGCGAAGGGAAGTTTGATCCATGGAATTGGTATTTGAGAATATCCCCTTCTTTCTGAAGGGGGCATATTACACGCTGTATGTAACTGTGATTTCAATGTTTTTTGCTTTTATCATCGGGTTGCTCGTCGCTATCGCGCGTCTGAAAGGACCGATGTGGCTTAGAATGATCGCCCGTTTCTACGTATCCATCATGCGGGGAACCCCGCTGTTGGTGCAATTATTCGTTATTTATTATGGGCTGGTCGATTATGGCGTAACCTTGGGCTCGCTCACCGCAGCCTGTCTCGGGCTTAGTCTGAATGCGGGTGCATTTCTGTCGGAGACGTTTCGCGGAGCCATTCAGGCGGTACCGAAAGGGCAGACGGAAGCTGCATACGCAACGGGGATGACCCCGGCTCAAGCGATGAGACGGATTATCTTCCCGCAGGCTGTGCGCATTGCCATCCCGCCGATGGGTAACACCTTTATTGGCATGCTGAAGGAAACATCACTTGTGGCGGCGATCGGTGTTACCGAGTTATTGCGGTCAGCACAATTGCTTGTATCACAATATGCGGTGAATATGCCGTTTTATCTGGCGATTGGCGTAATCTATTGGATTATGAGTATCGGCTTCTCGGCCATTCTGGAACAAGTGGAGCGCCGGCTTGCCCGGGCTTACTGATAGGAGGGGAGAACCGGTGATTACAACAACAGGATTGACCAAACGTTTTGGAAAAAATGAAGTTCTCACAAATATAGATCTGCATGTCGATGCAAAAGATATTGTTGTTCTGCTGGGGCCCAGTGGATCAGGCAAAAGTACCTTACTGCGCTGCCTAAACGGACTGGAAGAGTTATCTGGAGGACAGATTGAAGTGAACGGTGTTGTGGTTAACAGCGCAGATCCGCTGCGAGTCCAGCGTGCCCGGGTACTGGAGATTCGTCGCCAGACCGGCATGGTCTTCCAGCAGTTCAATCTGTATCCGCACAAGACAGTGCTTGGCAATGTGATGGAAGGTCTCGTGACTGTGAAAAAAATCAAGCGGGACGAAGCGGCCGAACGCGGCCGGATTCTGCTGGATCGGGTCGGTCTGTCGGACAAGCAGGATGCATATCCATCCCGTTTGTCTGGTGGACAGCAGCAGCGCGTAGCGATTGCCCGCGCACTTGCCATGGAGCCTGAGGTGATGCTGTTTGACGAGCCTACCTCAGCCCTTGATCCCGAACTGGTGGGAGAAGTGCTCTCCGTTATGAAGGAGTTGGCACAGGAAGGCATGACGATGCTGGTCGTTACGCATGAGTTGAAGTTCGCCCGGAATGTGGCTAACAAAATCGTCTTTATGGCGGATGGATCAATTGTGGAAGAAGCGAGTCCACAGGCCTTTTTTGAACACCCAACTCAAGAGCGGACACGCAGATTTTTGCAGCAAATTACTGAATTCTAAGAATTCTCAGAGATAAGCAGACGGAGTGAAGGGGACGGAATTGATTCTGAAGAAGCGTAGCGTTCGCCTTTGTCTCCGAATGTTATCCTTTATGAGTATAATCAAAAACATTTGGAGACAACAGCGATCGGAAGAACGATCCGGACCTGGAACGGATATCTGCAGAGCGTAAACTATTCTAAGAAAGAAGGATAAACATCATGAATGTAACAACGGTATGGAAAGGCAAACGCGCGTTTACTTCCGAAGGACCCTCTGGCTATGCGGTTGGCATGGATGCCACAGCTGCCTATGGTGGTGACAGCAAGGGTGCTACACCCATGGAATTGTTACTGGCAGGTCTCGGAGGTTGTATGGGGATCGATATCACGATGATTCTGGACGCTTTCCTGGACAAAATTACTGGCATTGAGATTGAAGCACAGGGTACACGTAGTGAAGGTATGCCGAAAGGATTTACTTCCATTGACCTGATCTTCAAGGTGGACGGCGATATCCCGGATTACCGGATCTGGAAAGCCATCCAAATGGCTGAAGAGAAGTATTGTGCAGTTTCCGCTTCGCTTAGCGCTGATATTCATCCCAAGCTGATTCTTAATGGGGTAGACACACCCCGTCCATAACGGGACGGACATGGTTAAAGTATACAATGAAGAGGCACTTCCAATCATGGGAGTGCCTTTTTGATTGTTCTAACATTTCGACCATTAGGAAGTAAGGTCACGCGGGATGTTGAGCAAGGTCCCAGACGCCCATAATTTCGGTGATAGCCTGATCAAGCGTTGCAAAAGGGATACCGTCCCGGGCTTGTGTAGAGATACCTTGCATAAAAGTATCGAAAACAGTGGTCAGCATTGCCACATTCGTGGAGGCAGGCAGTTGGCCGATTTCCACAGCGCGCTGGATGCAAGCCTGCAGGCAGTTTCGAGTCAGCTTTCTTTTCTCTGCGGTTATGTCACGGATATGATTGTTTTTGGAAGAACATGTGCTGGCTGACAGCACAATTAAACAGCCAGATGGATGTGCGCTGTCTGTTTGCATTTTGGCGGTACTTCTTAAAGTTGTTTCAATTGCTTCTCTTGGAGATAGCGTAAGATCCGAGAAGCTTTCCGTAACGCGTCCAAATGAACCCATATATCGTTCAACCGCTTCTTTATAAAGAGCTTCTTTGGATTCAAAGGCTGCATAGAAGCTGGCTGCTGAAATATCCCCCATGACCGCTCGAAGTTGAAGCAATGAGGTGGCTTCAAATCCTTGTTCCCAAAAGAGCATCATTGCCTGCAACAGGGCTTCATCCCGATCAAAAATGCGCGGACGTCCGGTTCTTGCCATTAGAGATTCCCCCTCGTTTTTCTTAATTATATACTAATCGATCCAAAAGTCGTTGACAAGGTAGGAGAGGATGGATAATATAAGGAATGATCGATCCATAATTCGATTCTATGTCCTATATTATCTAAAAGGAGCTGCACAGATGTCCGATAAATCTTCTCAACGTTTCCCATGGTTTGGGCTGCTGGCCTTGGCTATGGCTGGTTTTATAGCTATTATGACTGAAACTCTTCCCGCGGGGTTGCTGCCGCAAATCAAGGAAGGGCTGCAGGTCTCTGAGGCAGGCGCAGGGCAGCTTGTCACATTTTATGCAGTAGGATCTTTGATTGCCGCCATACCTGTGGCCGTGCTGACAAGGGGATGGCGACGCCGTCCGCTTTTACTTCTAGCGATTATCGGTTTTCTGGTCTTCAACACGATTACAGCCCTCTCTTCAAACTATGTACTGACCCTTGTTGCTCGGTTTTTTGCCGGTGTTGCAGCCGGTGTCTCCTGGGGCTTGATTGGCAGTTATGCACTACGGATGGTGCCTGATCATCTCAAAGGCAGGGGCATGGCTGTTGCGATGATCGGTACACCGATTGCCTTATCATTCGGTGTTCCTGCAGGTACATTGCTGGGTTCCTTTATGGGCTGGCGCTCGGTATTCTGGCTGATGTCGCTGCTGGCGTTTGTATTGATCTTCTGGGTGCTCTGGAAAGTACCCGATTATCCGGGGCAGTCTGCTGATCAGCGCATTTCTTCAATAAAGGTGCTGCTGACTCCTGGCGTAATTCCCATTCTGGCTGTCGTTCTGGCCTGGATGCTTGCTCATAATATTTTGTACACCTATATTGCCCCTTTCCTCGCCGATGTCGGTCTGGAATCAAAGGTTGGACTTATGTTACTTGAATTTGGCCTGATGGCATTGGTGGGCATCTGGATTACAGGTATTCTTATTGATCGTTGGTTGCGCATGCTGGTTCTCATCAGTCTTGCGGGCTTTGCCCTGATCTCTCTGGTATTGGGTCTTTGGAGTGAGCACGCTGCCGTTGTATTTAGTTCAGTTGCGCTCTGGGGTCTAACTTTTGGCGGTGCGGCTACACTGTTGCAGACCGCCCTTGCCCAAGCTGCCGGGGAGCAGGGTGTGGATATCGTTATGCCAATTAATACGACCGTTTGGAATCTCGCTATTGCTATTGGTGGATTGGCGGGAGGTGTGCTTCTGAATCAATGGGGAGCCTCGTCCTTTACCTGGGCCATCCTGTTCCTATCACTTGTAGCTCTGGTTGTTGCGCTACGTGCCAAAGGACACGGTTTCCGCTCAGCACGCAGCCGCTAAGCCATCTGTTTTACTTCCTACATTAGAAATAGTTATACAAACTTCATGTTTGTTTTTCACTCAGCATACAGCCTTTTTTTGAAGCCCTCTTGCAGGGCTTTTGCTGTTATGTGGTATGATGAATTGGAAGGGCAGGCGTAATATGTACTGACCTTTATATGTAAGCGCTTATAAGCGACGGAAGGTGCAGATATGTTTAAAAGGCTCATACGAACATCCAACAATCTTAAATTAAAGCATAAATTGCTCATATCCTATGTACTTGTCGTCATGATTCCGGTACTGATTATTGGCCTGGCTGTAACCGGATACTTTCGGAAGCAGGCGCTGGATAATGCCATTGGACAGACGATTAACAACGTGGACAAAGTCAAAAGTCAGACCACCACATTGCTGCGTGTGCCTACGGATATTTCCAACATTCTGATGTTCAATAATGATTTGAAAGAAATTGTGAACAAACAATACCAAAGTGTTGTGGAGCTGACCTCGGCTTACCTCGCATACAAAGATTTTCAGGAATACAAGCGTCTGTACCGCGAGGTTGCGGGCATCCGGTTTTACTCCACCAATCCGACGCTGATCAACAATCTGGAGTTCATTCCTGTGGACAAGCAGACCGAGGAGAGCTACTGGTACCAGAAGGCACTGAAAACGACGAGCATCGGCTGGTTTTATATTCCTGACAAGGGAGATAATCCGGTGCACAAGCTAAGTCTGGTGCGCAAAGTGCCTTTTGCCGAATATCGGACCGAGGGTGTGCTGATGATTGTAATCAATCAGGAAGAGCTGAATGGATTATTACGTCAGGAACCGTTCGAGACGTTGATTACGGACGAGCAGGGTTATGTGGTTGCGGCCAAAAATACCGAACTAGTGGGCAAGACGCTGGACGAGCTTGATTTTGGTGTAGATCTACAAAATCAGACCAAAGGCACAATTGAAGCAGATTTTCGGGGGGAGCCATCCAATATTGTAATTGATGAGCTGCGCCCTGGATCGAGCATGAACAGCCTGAAGATCATTTCCGTTTTTGCCACCAAAAATATTGTCAAAGACGCGAATACCATTAGCATGATCGGTATGCTCTTCATTACGCTTGTGCTGGTCATTGCATTGTTGCTTGTTTATATCATTTCGTTTCTCACGTCAAACCGATTGTTACGCCTTAGCAAACATTTGAATAAGCTCGCACTGGGTGATCTGAACGTCACCTCCCGCATTGACGGGAATGATGAGATTGGGCAACTGTCGAGGCAGTTCAATTACATGGTGAAGAGCATTAATGAACTGATGACTCAGGTGGTGGAGGCAACGGAACAGAACAATCAATTGGAAATCGCACAGAAAGAGATTAAACTGAAAATGATGGCCAGCCAGATCAATCCTCATTTTTTGTTTAATGCACTGGAGTCGATCCGCATGAAAGCCCATATCAAAGGCGAGGCGGAGATTGCCAATATTGTCAGGCTGCTAGGCAAACTGATGCGCAAGAGTCTTGAGATTGGCAGCGGCAAAACGACGTTCAGAGCCGAACTGGAGATGGTACGTTCTTATCTGGAAATTCAGAAATTCCGTTACGGCGATCGGCTTGCTTTCCAGATCCATATCGATCCGGAGGTGGAGAAGATGTACATTCCTCCTTTGATCATTCAGCCTCTGGTTGAGAATGCGATTGTGCATGGTTTGGAAAATAAAGAGGGCACGGTCCGTGTGAATATAAATATTCGTTTGGTGGAGGATGTCGTTCAGGTGCGTGTCGATGATGATGGGGCAGGCATTACGCCGGAGCGTCTGGCTGAAGTGATGCAGTTCATCTGTGGACCGGAAGAACAGGAGAAGAGCCGGATTGGCATGCGTAACGTACATCAACGTTTAACGTTGACTTACGGCGAGCCATACGGATTACAGATTAAGAGTGTGTACGGGGAAGGAACAGAGGTTTCTTTCACCTTGCCAGTAGGAGGAGACCAGCATGTATAAAGTGTTATTGGTAGATGATGAACCTAGCATACGTGAAGGACTGACAACGATCATTGATTGGGAAAAATACGGCTTTCAGGTGATTGGTACAGCTGCCAGCGGGCGTGAGGCCATCACCCGCTTCGAAGAGCTGGAACCGGACCTGACGATCATCGATATTCGCATGCCCGGCATGACCGGGCTGGATGTGATTGAAGAAGTGCGGCAGCACCATCCGGAGTCGCACTTTCTGATCCTGAGTGGGTACGCGGATTTTGATTATGCCAAGAAAGCCATCAGTTTTGGCGTGGATGGGTATCTGCTCAAACCGGTGGATGAAGAGGAGATTATCAGTGAGCTGGAGCGGATCTCTGTGATGCTGACAAGGGAGCGTCTGACACTGGCCCGCCATGCTGGTGAGGATACAGCCTACCGGGAGCACCAAATTGAAGCATTGCTTTTCGATAGCCTGGAAGGTACAGAAACGATGGAAGCAAATGCTCTAGGATTGAATTGGTCGCAGTATCAGGTTGTGCTGCTGGAGATGCATGCCGAACCTGATTTACAGCGTGGTAGTGTAGTGAAACGCAGACTGGCGGAAGCTTTTGACCAGAAAGATCGGGGCATTGTGTTTTCGTTCCATTCCGGACTGGGACTGTTATGTAAAGAGCCTATTTTGACTGTCCAATCTGCCCAGAGTTTATATGATGAGTTGGAAGGGCTGCTGGGAGAGTGGAATATTCACATGTACGCGGCAGCAGGTCAACCTGTAAACTCCACAGCAGACATCGCACATTCCTATAATCAGGCCAACGGCGTATTGGGCGGACGTTTCCTGTTCGCGGAACAACGTATTATGTTATGGAACGAAGGCGAGAAGAGCAAAAGTGCTTCTGGGCCGGTTATTGCGCTGGATGAAGTTAGTGGTGAACCGGATGAAGCAGAATTGGCGGACAAGCTGTATTATGCGCTCGACATTCGGAGTAGCGAGTCCGTGATGCGTGTGCTGACCGAAATCGAGGAACGTCTGATCCCCCATCATCAGACAGAACAGGCGATTAAGACGGCGTTCTCCCAAGTGTTTTCATTGGCTATTAACAAACTTGCGGCAACGAATCAGCATATGCAATCTATTATGCAGGAGCATTCCGTTCTAATTACGGAGGTCTACCATCAATTAACGTTACTGGATCTCAAAGTAATGGCTGCTCAACACCTGAACCGGCTTATTCAGCGCATGGGTGGAGGAAGCAAGGATACGGTACTGAAACAAATGATTGAATTTATCCGTCGTAATCCCGGCGAAAATCTCAAGCTGGAGGTACTCGCTGAGGTATTTAACTACAATAGCAGTTATTTGGGCAAGCTGTTCAAAAACCATACCGGGGAATATTTCAATGCATTTCTCGATAAGGTCCGAATGGAGAAGGCGAAGGAACTTCTCGATGAAGGCTTAAAGGTGCACCAGGTTGCCGCGAGGGTGGGGTATGCCAACGTGGATTACTTCCACGGCAAATTCAAGAAGTATGTAGGGGAATCGCCTTCCGCATACAAACATGCTAGAGAGCTTGCTAGATCACAGCCCAAAGATTCTTCAGGAGAGCCAGAACGGGAGTAGCCCATGTTTCAGAGGATGGTACTTCTGGAGTTTGGTATTTCTCCTGATTAGGTAAAAAACGTTTTCGAACTAATAGTCTATTTGAAGGACCCTGGAGGTCCTTTTTCTTTTAGTTTTACATGAAGTAAACGATTTCTATAAAACGTTTTCGATCATTACCAATTTCAAATTAAATTCCCTTTTAATTTCAATAATTATTAATAGATAGCGTCATTATCACTAATTTTATAGATATAATATCGGATTTTATAAGGGGATATCTAATTTTCATATGATTTTCTCTAAAATCCAGATGGTATTTTGAAAACGCTCTATCAGGTATGATTATTTTATAAATCAGAGGAGGGGGAACGGAGATGGAAACGCTAACAGAAAAATCCGCTTCCGCGAAAAAAAGCAGTGACCCCAATCCGCCAACACAAAAACGGCGGAACAGAGTTTGGGACAGTATGAAACAGCAAAAGTATCTCTATCTCATGTCATTGCCATTCGTAGCTTGGGTTTTTGTATTTAACTATCTGCCACTATGGGGATGGACGATGGCTTTCCAAAACTATAAACCGGCCAGATCGTTCGGTGATCAACAGTGGGTTGGTTTTAAACACTTTGCAGAGCTATTCAGCGATGATCGCTTCTATCTGGTACTTCGAAATACGCTTGCAATGAGCTTGATGGGACTGGTTATCGGTTTTATCGTGCCGATTTTCTTTGCGATTCTCTTGAATGAGATGAAAGGCATGTTCTTCAAGCGCGCCGTGCAAACGGTATCATATCTGCCTCACTTTGTATCCTGGGTCGTAGTGGCAGGGATTATTACCAAGATGCTCTCCACCGATGGAGGGATTATCAATGACCTTTTGGTAAACCTAAACATTATCGATCAGCCGATCCAATTCATGGCTAAGGGGAACCTGTTCTGGTACATTGTAACCGCTTCAGATATGTGGAAGGAAACCGGCTGGAATGCGATCATCTATCTGGCGGCCATTACCGGTATTGACCAGGAGCTTTATGAAGCTTCCCGTGTTGACGGAGCGAACCGCTGGAGACAAATGTGGCATATCACGTTGCCAGGCATTCGGACTACGATCTCTGTACTGTTCATCATGTCCATCGGTCATCTGATCAGTATCGGTTTTGAAAAGCAATTTTTGCTGCAAAACAGTCTAGTGCTAGACTACTCGGAAGTGCTTGATCTATACGCGCTCAATTATGGTTTGAATATGGGACGATTCTCGTATGGTACAGCCATAGGCATATTCAACTCCGTTGTCAGTATCATCCTTCTGTTTACAGCGAACGGATTGTTCAAAAAATTCACCAAAGAAAGCATCATGTAGGGAGGGGACGACATTATGGCGAACAAAGCATTCAATGCTACTCGGGGCGATAAGCTGTTCGATATATTCAACATCCTCGCGATGACCCTGGTGCTGATTGTAACACTGTATCCATTCCTGAACGTACTGGCTATCTCACTCAATAACTCGACAGATACCGTACGTGGTGGAATTTACTTGTGGCCACGTGATTTCACATTGCAAAACTACAAAACGATTTTCCAATACGATGGATTGCTGCAAGGTTTGCAGGTATCCATTCTACGTACAATTGTAGGTACCGTACTCGGTTTGATCAGTTCCTCAATGATCGCATTTACACTGAGTCGTCCTGACTTTAAGTTGAGAAAGTTTGTTTCTACTGCACTTGCACTCACGATGTATTTCTCCGGTGGTCTGATTCCGGTGTACATCCTGATGCGTGACCTGAACCTGATCGGTACATTCTGGGTATATGTATTGCCAGGTATGATCAGTGCGTTTAACGTGTTCATTATCCGTTCCTTCATTGATGGTCTGCCGTATGCATTGCAGGAATCTGCAAAGCTGGATGGTGCGAATGACTTTAAGATCTATTACAAAATCATTTTGCCGCTCTGTAAACCGGTACTTGCAACCATCGCGTTGTTCCTGGCTGTAGGCCAGTGGAATGCTTGGTTCGATACGTACCTGTATAATGGTTCGAAGGCGCATCTGACCACGCTCCAGTACGAGCTGATGAAAGTACTGCAAAGTACACAGCAAGGCTCGGGAGCCGGACGTAACGCCAATGACATGGCACAGCAAATGACACAGATTTCACCGGAATCCATCAAAATGGCGATCACGATCGTTGTTACGGTTCCAATCCTGATTGTGTATCCATTCCTGCAAAAGTATTTTGTTGGTGGTATGACATTGGGTGCAGTAAAAGCTTAAGTAAGTTTGTACAGGCCGCCACATAGATAGAGTGGCCGTATAATAAAAGAAGCATCAGAATGCCCGAAGCGCAGCCATTTGGCCTGCGCTTCACCGTATAGGGCTGCGGAGTGGCATTCATGAAGCTATAGACAGGGACAAAAAAGTCCCGGATAGACAGACATATGAAACGGGAGGATTACCATTATGGCAAGAAACAAAATGAAGATTGCACTGGCTCCAGTGCTTGCGATGTCTTTGCTCGCAGGTTGCGGTGGAGGAAACAGCGGCGAAACGTCGTTTAAGGACACTAGCGGTGATACGTCTCCGATTACTTTTGACTTTTTTAGCGTCGATCCCAGTCCGAACTGGAACGGTATGAAGGATGAAGTGGGGAAGGTCCTTACAGAGAAAACAGGAGTAACCCTTAACGGTGAGTTTGCCGTCAGTGGTGGTCAGGATAAAGTATCCTTAATGGCAGCAAGCGGAGACTATCCGGATATCGTGTCACCCAAAGGAGAGCTAAGCAAGCTCGTGGATGCTGGGGCAATGGTCGATCTGACCGATCTGATCGAGCAATATGCTCCCAATCTGAAGAAGCTATATGGTAATTACATGGACCGGCTGAAATATAGCAACGAAGATCAAGGAATTTATGTACTACCTACGTATTATGCGGTAGACCAGAAGTATTTTGATGCAGGCGGCGGATTTGGGATTCAGCAGCGTGTATTGAAAGAGCTGGGATACCCTGAAGTGCGTACACTGCAGGATTATGAAAATGTATTGAAGGCATATAAGGAGAAACATCCAACGATTGACGGTCAACCAACGATTCCGTTATCCCTGGACGCAGATGACTGGAGAATCATGATTACGGTAACGAATCCGGCCTTCCAGGCAACAGGTGCTCCGGATGACGGCGAGTACTATATTGATCCTGAGACATATGAGGCAAGTCTGCATTACAAACGTCCTGAAGAGAAAGAGTATTTCCGTTGGTTGAACCATATGTACGCAGAAGGACTGCTTGATCAGGACAGCTTTGTACAGAAAACTGATCAATACAAATCCAAAATTGCAAGTGGACGTGTTCTGGGCGTCATAGACCAGGATTGGGGTTATTCCGATGCGGAAAACGCATTGAAAGCAGCGGGCAAAGATGAAGCGACCTATTCACACTTCCCGGTAACTCTGTCTAAAGATATCAAGGATCATTCCTTCCAGGACCCTGGTTTTGTATCTGGATGGGGTGTAGGGATTACAACATCGAATCCGGACCCGGTTCGTACAATTAAATTCTTTGATTACCTAGCTTCTGAGGAAGGCCAAGTGTTGATGAACTGGGGCATTGAAGGTGAGCAGTACGAAGTGAAAGATGGCAAACGTGTGATTCCGGCCGATATTCAGGACCAAAAAACGAATAATGCTGCCGTATTCCAGAAAGAAACAGGTATTGGCCTCTATACCAATATGTCTGGTCACTATGGAGATGGTGTCAAGGATTCAACGGATAACTATTACACAACGAATTTCCCTGAACAGATTGTAGCGGCGTATTCCGATGCAGAGAAAGAGACACTCAAAGCATACGGCGCAACAACGTGGAAAGATCTATTCCCAAGTGAAGATGAGTTCCCGGTTAAACCATGGGGAGCAGCGTACAATATGCCAACTCCAGGTGACTCGGATTACAACGTTATTTTCCAAAAAACACAGGATATTATCCGTAAACGGATCCCTGAAGCGATCCTCAGTTCCCCTGAACAATTCGATGCCATTTATGATGGGATGATTGCCGAGCTGAATAAAGCCGGAGCAGAGGACATGGAAAAACAATACACTGAGCTGGTACAAAGCCGTGTTCAATTGTGGAGCGGTGAAGAGAGCAAGTAATGCTTTTCAGCAGAATAGTTTTTTCGAAAAAAGGGCCCAGGAAACTGGGTTCTTTTTTATACCTAAAACGTTTTCCGAAAAACGTTTTCAATTTTGTGAATTCACTATTGACAAGGACTTTTAGAGGGATTATTATTCAAATATGAAAGCACTTTCATTAGTGATTTATCAAGGCATGTACATGAATCTCTTCAGTCAAAGGGAGTACGGATTAGTTCCTCAAATTACTGGATAGAGTGAGTGTTTTTCACTTCATTTTAGAAAACGCTTTTTATGTTATAAAATCAAACGTTTTACAATGAGAATCACCCAATTACGGTATGTGCAGGTCAGCCTGTTCTACAATAGATAGCTTCATTTTATCCATAAGGGGGATTACACATGAAGGGCAAAACACCAAAAACATTCGCAATGCTTCTGTTAGCCAGCGCTCTTGCCATTACAGCAGGATGCAGTGGTAGCGGAGGAGGAACTACGGCTTCAGAAACACCAACGGACACAGGGGATACGACCAGTCCAATCACCTTCACGTTCTTTGGTGCTGACGCAAGTCCAAACTGGAACAACATGAAGGACGCAGTCGGCCAAGAAATTACGAAACAAACAGGTGTTACAATTGAAGCTGAGTATGATGTGAATAATGGTGGCGACCAAAAGATACCTTTGATGGCTGCCAGCGGTGAATACCCTGATATTATCTATCCTAAAGGTAACTTGTCTAAACTTGTGGATGCAGACGCGATGCTTGACCTGACAGATCTGATTGACAAATACGCACCTAACCTGAAGAAAATCTATGGGGACCAGATGAACCGTCTGAAATACAGTTTGGAAGATCAGTCTATTTACACGATCCCAACGAACATGGGTGTAGATAATGTTGCGTTTGATGCTACAGGCGGATTCGAGATTCAGCAAAAGGTATTGAAAGAACTCGGCTACCCAGAAGTGAAAACGCTTGAGGATTACGAGAAAGTTCTGAAAGAATATTATGCAAAACATCCAACACTTGACGGACAGCCAACCATTCCGCTGACGCTGAATGCAGATGACTGGAAGATTATGATTACGGTAACGAATCCAGCCTTCCAGGCAACAGGTGGACCGGATGACGGTGAATATTATATTAACCCTGAAACGTATGAAGCGGTGCTGCACTATAAACGTCCAGAGGAGAAAGAATACTTCCGCTGGTTGAACAAAATGTACAATGAAGGCATTCTCGACAAAGATACATTTGTGCAGAAGGATGATCAATACAAATCCAAAATCGCAAGCGGTCGGGTACTGGGGCTGATTGACCAGGAATGGAACTATGGTGAAGCTGAGAATGCTTTGAAATCAGTTAAAAATGGCGAGAATACCTACGCTCACTTCTCTGTATCTCTCAATAAGGATATTGTGGATCATACGTTCCAACCAACCGGATTCGATGGATATGGCATCGGAATTTCCAAAACTGCAAAAGACCCTGTACGTATTATCAAATTCATGGATTGGCTCGCTTCGGATGAAGGCCAGGTGCTGAGAAACTGGGGGATTGAAGGCGAACAATACAAAGTGGAAAATGGCCAACGTATCATTCCTGAGGATGTACAGGACCGCAAGACCAATGACAACTCGGCGTTTACCAAAGAAACAGGAGTCGGTATGTATAACATCTTCAGCGCAAGATATGGCGATGGTGTCAAAGATTCCACAGGCAATTACTACACAACGAACTTCCCTGAGCAGATCCAAGCAGGTTATACTGCGGCAGAGAAGGAAACATTGAAAGCTTATGGCATTACAACGTGGAAAGATTTCTATCCTTCTGAAGACGACTTGAAGCTGAAAGATTGGGGCGCAGCATATAACATGCCTGTACCTTCGGATACGGATTATAACGTAACGTTCCAGAAAACGCAGGACATTATCCGTAAACGTATTCCTGAAGCCATCCTTGCCAAACCTGAGAAATTCGACCAAGTGTATGATGATCTCCTGGCTGAACTTGATAAAGCAGGGGCGGTAGACATGGAGAAACAATATACCGTTTGGATCAAGGAACGTGTATCTCTCTGGACAGGTAAAGACGTGAAATAATACTGAAAATAAGGTATGATAAACGATCATTTTCAAAGCAAAATGGGTCCCCTAAAAGGGGCCTTTTTTGTTGTTGACGAAAGGTGGAGGATAGCATATAATCGTTAATGTAAGCACTTTCAGTAAGCGTTTTTAATTATTTTTCGAAAACGTTTTATGTAAGTTGATAAGAGAGATTTCATGGGTTTAGATTTTGATAAAAAGAGTGCAAATTTAATTTTTAGTAAGCGCATACAGAAATGCGTCTTATAACGGTATCCTCAGGCTTAAAGCCTGTTATACAGATAAAACCTTCATAAATAATAGGGGGACTAGACAATGAGAGGCAAAATGAAAGGCAATACACCCAAGACGTTTGCAATGTTGATGCTCGCAAGTGCAATGCTGGTTACAGCTGGCTGCGGAAATTCGGGAAGTAAAGAAGCCTCAGAGTCCAGTGGAACCGAACCGGTTACTTTCACATTCTTTGGTGCGGATGCGAGTCCAACCTGGAACAAGATGCAGGATGCAGTCGGTAAAGAGATTACCAAGCAAACAGGCGTTACGATTGAAGCTGAGTATGATGTAAACAATGGTGGAGACCAGAAAATTGCACTTATGGCGGCTAGCGGTGAGTACCCTGATATTGTTTTTCCAAAAGGTAACTTGTCTAAACTAGTAGATGCAGGGGCAATGCTTGACCTGACGGATCTGATTGAGGAGCATGCTCCAAACCTGAAAAAAATATATGGGGACCAGATGAACCGGCTGAAATACAGTTCGGAAGATCAGGCCATTTATACAATCCCAACGAATATGGGTGTTGATAATGTTGCGTTTGACGCAACAGGCGGATTTGAAATTCAGCAAAAAGTACTTAAAGAGCTCGGATACCCTGAAGTGAAAACACTTGAGGATTACGAGAATGTATTGAAAGAATATGTGAAAAAACACCCAACGATTGACGGTCAGCCGACCATTCCATTGACGCTGAATGCAGATGATTGGAAGATTATGATTACAGTAACGAACCCGGCCTTCCAAGCAACTGGAGCACCCGATGATGGAGAATATTATATCAACCCTGAAACATATGAAGCGATGTTGCACTACAAACGTCCAGAGGAGAAAGAATACTTCCGCTGGTTGAACAAAATGTACAATGAAGGACTGCTGGACAAAGATACATTTGTCCAAAAAGATGACCAATATAAATCCAAAATCGCAAGTGGTCGCGTACTCGGTCTGATTGACCAGGAGTGGAATTATCAAGAAGCAGAAAATGCACTCAAATCAGCGGGCAAAGATGACAGCACATATGCTCACTTCTCTGTATCCCTGAACAAGGACATTGTGGACCATACATTCCAGCCAACCGGATTTGACGGATATGGCATCGGGATTACAACTTCTGCCAAAGATCCGGTTCGTATTATCAAATTCATGGACTGGCTCGCTTCGGACGAAGGTCAAGTTTTGAGAAACTGGGGCATTGAAGGTCAACACTACAATGTAGAGGATGGTCAACGGGTGATTCCTCAAGATATTCAGGATCGTAAAACCAATGACAACTCCAACTTCACCAAAGAAACAGGAATCGGTATGTATAGCGTGTTTAGTGCGAGATACGGTGATGGCGTGAAAGATTCCACGGATAACTTTTACACAACGAACTTCCCAGAGCAGATCCAGGCTGGTTATACTGCCGCAGAGAAAGAAACGTTGAAAGCATATGGCATTACAACATGGAAAGAATTCTATCCTTCTGAAGATGATTTGCAACTGAAAGACTGGGGCGCAGCATACAACATGCCTGTACCATCAGGTACAGATTATGAGGTAACGTTCCGAAAAACACAGGATATCGTGCGCAAACGTATTCCTGAAGCTGTTCTGACTACAGCTGCGAACTTTGATAAAGTATACGATGATTTCCTCGCCGAGTTGGACAAAGCCGGCGCAGTTGAAATGGAGAAACAGTACACTGTTTGGGTTAAGGATCGTGTTTCCCTGTGGACAGGTAAAGACGTTAAATAACTTATGTTTTAATTGAATAGGCAAATATACAAAAAAGGCCCTGAGCAAGGGTCTTTTTTGCTGTCCATGTGATGTTTAACATTGACGCAAATTTCGAAATCAAATATAATTTTCTTACTGTAAGCACTTTCAGATAAACGACAATTTAGCCTTGTAGGTAAGCGGATTGCGATCAAGTAAAACAGTATTTATATTGGTTATTTAGTTATACCGAAAACGTTTTAGTAATGAATGAAAAATAGCTGATTAGGAACAGGAGTTATCTATGTCCCCATTTAATGAGAGAACAAAAGAAAATCGTCTGTGGTATCGTCAGCCTGCTACTCGCTGGGAAGAGGCGTTGCCTATCGGTAATGGTCGCCTTGGCGGTATGGTATACGGCGGAGCATCGGATGAACAAATCCAGCTAAATGAAGATACATTGTGGTCCGGATTTCCACGCGACACCATTCAGTACAGCAGTCAGCGGTATCTGAAACAGACCCGTGAACTGATTATGTCCGGGCAATATAGCGAAGCTGAACAATTGCTGAACCGCGAAATGCTGGGACGTGATGTGGAAGCTTATCAGCCGATGGGCCACTTTAAGTTGCAGCACGATGAACTGGATGGGATCCCGTACGATGAATTTGAGCGGGAGCTTGATCTCCATACCGGCATTGCAACGACGAAGTATTCATATAAAGCCATTCGTTATGTACGTGAAGTATACGCCAGTGCAACAGATGATCTCATGATCTGTACCATCACTGCTGATCGTATGGGATCTGTAAACGTCAGTGTTTCGTTGGACAGTCCACATCCTTATAATGTTCAGGCTTCGGGCGATGCACTTACTTTGTTCAGTCGCTGTCCAAGTCATGTTGAATCGAATTATTTCAGGGATCATCCGGAGTCTGTCATCTACGAAGAAGATCGTGGAACGGCTTATGCTATGCGACTGGCCGCGACTGCGACGGGCAAGAATGCCGAAGTAACGGTTATGGACGGAAGACTTCATATTCAGGGAGCTGACCAGGTTATTTTTTATCTGACAGCGGCGACCGCCTTTGAAAGCTATGATGTGGCGCCTGTTAAGGATGGTGTGCATCTGGATCAGGAGTGTAGGGAGGTAATCACTAAAGCGATGGCTCATGGCATGAAGGCTCTTCGGGAGCGACATGTCCTGGATCATGGGACTTTATTTTCAAGAGTATCTATTGATCTCGGCGCTTCAGCCAATGATGAATTGCCTACAGATGAGCGACTGCAAGCGTACCAGGCTGGAGCCAATGATCCTGGCCTGGAGGCACTCTATTTTCAATATGGTAGATATTTGTTAATGGGTAGTTCACGTGAAGGTAGCCAGCCAGCCAATCTGCAGGGAATCTGGAATCATCAGGTGGAGCCGCCCTGGCACAGTGATTACACGATTAATATCAATACCGAGATGAATTACTGGCCGGCAGAAGTATGCAACCTGAGTGAATGCCATGAGCCGCTGTTTGGCTTGTTGGAGGATCTAAGCGATACCGGGAGAAGAACGGCACGTATTTTGTACGGAGCGCGCGGCTGGACAGCCCATCATAATGTGGATATTTGGAGGACATCCACGCCTACAGGCGGAGACGCAAGTTGGGCGTTCTGGCCAATGGGGGGCGTGTGGTTGACTTCACATCTATGGGAGCATTATCTGTTTACCCGTGATCAACAATTTCTCGCGGAACGCGCGTATCCAATCATGAAGGAAGCGGCACTCTTCTGTCTGGACTGGTTGGTGGAGGGACCAGACGGATATCTGGTTACGGCTCCATCGACCTCTCCGGAGAACAAGTTCCTGACTGAGGAAGGAGAGGCTCGTAGCATCTCCATGGCTTCGACGATGGATATGACATTGATTCGTGAGTTGTTCGATCGGTGCATTGAAGCAACGGAGCAGCTGGATGTGGATCAGCAGCTGGCGAAGGAGTGGAGCGAAGCACGCAGCAAGCTCTATCCATTCAAGATCGGAAGCGAGGGGCAGCTGCAGGAATGGTTTAAGGATTTTGCCGAATCCGAACCAGGGCATCGTCACGTCTCTCATCTGTATGGTCTGTATCCTGGGGAGCAGATCAACCGACTGGATACGCCAGAACTGGTGGAAGCAGCACGAGTGTCACTTGAACGTCGCATCTCACAAGGGGGCGGGCATACAGGTTGGAGCTGTGCCTGGTTGATCAATCTGTATGCGAGGCTGCTGGATAGCAAGCTGGCACATCAGTTTGTCCGTACATTGTTGGCTCGATCCACGCATCCTAATCTGTTCGATGATCATCCGCCGTTCCAGATCGATGGCAACTTTGGTGGCACTGCCGGTATTGCCGAGATGCTGTTACAAAGCCACTTGGGCGAATTACATCTGCTGCCAGCGCTACCTGAGTACTGGGCCAGTGGCAGTGTGAAAGGGCTTCGGGCACGAGGTGCATACACGGTGGCAATCGCGTGGGCAGATGGCAGACTCTCAAGCACCGAAATTAAGGCTGATCACGCTGGTTCGATAACCATTCGGAGTGCATACCCACTGCGTGTGGAAGCAAACGATCAGGCTAAGGCGCAGTTAACACCTCAGGGTGATTATGTAGTGATTTTAACCATGACCGCAGGACAGACGATCCGCGTGTCATCATGAGACGGAGGAGTAGACGATGACGATTTTTAAATTTCCACAAGATTTCCGCTGGGGAACAGCAACAGCTTCCTATCAAATAGAAGGTGCAGCGCAGGAAGGCGGACGCGGGGTATCCATCTGGGATACGTTTGCCCGTACACCCGGCAAAGTATTCAATGGAGATAATGGTGATGTCGCATGTGACAGTTACCACCGCTATGAGGAAGACATCGAGCTGATGAAAAAGCTTGGGATCAACACCTACCGATTCTCGATCGCCTGGCCGCGTATTATTCCTGATGGAGATGGCGAGATCAATCGGGAAGGATTGGACTTCTATCATCGATTCGTAGATAAGTTGCTTGAAGCGGGAATCGAACCTTTCTGTACGCTGTATCATTGGGACCTGCCTCAGACGCTGGAGGATATCGGAGGTTGGGGCAATCGCAGGACGGTGGATGCATTTGTAAAATATGCTGAAGTCATCTTTAAGGAGTTTTCCGGTAAAATTAATTTCTGGCTGACTTTCAATGAACCATGGTGTATTGCTTTTCTGTCCAACTTGCTCGGCATTCATGCACCAGGAAATAAGGACCTGCAAACATCCATTAATGTTGCTCACGGACTGCTCGTTGCTCACGGTAAAGCCGTTCAGTCGTTCCGTCGCTTGGGTACAACAGGACAGATTGGTATTGCACCCAATGTATGCTGGGCTGAGCCTTACAGCAAATCTCCAGAAGATCAGGCAGCCTGTGATCGGGCAATTGCTCTGAATACGGATTGGTTCCTCGATCCGATCTACAAAGGATCGTATCCACAATTTATGGTGGACTGGTTCGCTGAAGCTGGAGCTACCGTACCAATTCAGGAAGGTGATATGGAAATCATCTCGCAACCCATTGATCTGTTGGGCATTAACTATTACACCATGGGAATCAATCGTTTCAATCCAGAGGCGGGTGCATTGCAATCCGAAGAGGTCGATATGGGACTTACTAAGACAGATATTGGCTGGCCTGTGGAATCACGCGGACTGTATGAGTTCATGCATTACTTGCAAAAATACGGAAATGTGGATGTCTACATCACAGAAAATGGTGCATGCATCAATGATGATTTGGAAAATGGCAAAATCAATGATGATCGCCGGATTGCATACTATGAGCAGCATTTGGCCCAAATTCATCGGATTATCAACGACGGAATCAACCTGAAAGGCTACATGGCTTGGTCTTTGATGGATAACTTTGAGTGGGCGGAAGGATACCGTATGCGCTTTGGTCTTGTGCATGTGGATTACCGTTCATTGGTCAGAACACCTAAAGAAAGCTATTACTGGTATCAAAATGTGATCAAAAATAATTGGTTGGAAACACGAATTTAAGCTTTAATTTCAATATTCCAGGAAGAAGTGCTCAGAACCTGACATAACTAAGTAATTACGTTATTTCAATTGTTAAATGCAGGGACATACGTGTTTAATCAGAAAAAAGACGTTGATTCGATTTCCGAATCAACGTCTTTTTTATTGTTTTATTTTCAGCCAGGACTCACATGTTCATGAAGGTTTCATAAGGTCTAAGCTGTTTCATGTTATGTGGAGAGCGTTTTTGGGTTATAAGAAGTAAGAAGAAGTGATCTGGTCCTTGTCAACAGTTAAAATACAAATAAAGTGTCCAAATTGCGAAATAAATTTGAACATTTGTTGACTAAAAATCATACTGATGTGGTATATTGGTATAAGGAAAGCACTTACAAAAAGGGAAAAGGAAGTGTTTACTATGGCATCGAAGACAGCAATGGTAAGCCAATTGGAACGCAAAGATAAAAATATGCGGCGTGCAGTGCTAACGATGACAGTTCTGGCTTGGATTGCCCTCATTACGGGAGTAGTCATGTGCCTGATCAACCTGAATGATTTTAATGATCGTAACCTCGGATTAATGGTGGGTATCGGTTTCTTGGTTGGCAGTGTATTTATTTACGTTATTGCCAAATCGATTGGACTTGTTCATACACGCCGGGAAGACGAAGGCGCCGATTAAATAATCTTGCGTTAATTCGTTCATAATAAGACTGGATGAGCACCCGGAATCCCAGTCAATAAAGCCCTTTGCGGATTCGTTGATACTGTTCAACGGGACTGCAAAGGGTTTTATTTTGTGACTTGAAGTGTAAAGATTACAATGAGGAAATATCAAGTATGCAAGTGATTTGTGAGAAAAAATTCACACATTTAAGGTGTAAAATCGACAAATTTGTTAACATGAACAAAAAAGTTGCTCATTTCTGATATCTTTAGAAGGAAGAGAGTAGTATACTGTTTTTTCAGTATGAGCGAATTTAAGGAGAGGGGATCAAGATGAACAAGAAACCTAGGTCGCTAATTCGGATAATCATTCCGGTTGTCCTGACGTTGGTTACAATTGCATTGATTGTCTGGCCAATGCTGGCAGGCGGGCAGTACGTTGTTCTGGATCCGAAAGGGCCTGTTGGCGCTTCGCAGAGAGATTTGATTGTCATTTCGACAATTCTGTGTGCAGTCGTTATTGTGCCTGTATTGATTTTGTCTGCTGTAATTGTATGGCGTTACCGCGACAAACCGGACAATAAATCTGCTTATGAGCCTAACTGGTCTCATAGCACTAAAGCGGAGGCTATCTGGTGGACCGTTCCGATTATTATTATTGGGTTGCTGGCGGTTGTAACAATCCGCTACACCTATGATCTGGAACCTTCGAAGCCATTGGCTTCCGAGAAAGCACCGGTGACCATTCAAGTATCTTCACTGGACTGGAAATGGTTGTTTATGTATCCGGAGCAAGGTATTGCAACGGTCAACACGTTGAATATCCCGGCAGACCGGCCCGTAAAATTTGAGCTCACCGCGGATTCACCGATGAACTCGTTCTGGATTCCGCAGCTTGGTGGACAGATTTATACAATGTCGGGTATGGCGATGACCTTGTACTTGCAAGCTGATCATGAAGGTCAATATTGGGGTTCAGGTGCCAACTTTACCGGGGAACACTTCGCCCAAATGCGTTTTGACGTCAATGCTACATCGGAGGAAGACTTCGACAAATGGGTAACTGAAGTGAAACAACAATCCCAACCGCTGACGCAAGAAACGTATAAAACACTGGCGGAACCGGGAACAAGCAATGTAGCTTATTATTCTTCCTTCCCTGAAGGACTGTTCCAAGACATCGTGACCAAGTATGTTATTGACGGTCAAAGCGCTCACAGCAAGCACGGTGAAGCTTCAGGTGCCAAAGAGATTACTACGCAAGACGTGGACAAGAGTGCTAACTAAAGATTCGAAAGGAGGCCCCCAATGTTAGAGAGACTTAAGGAGTTTGCATCGGAGTTTTTCGTTACCGGTGATCCGCTGATTTATGGTGCGGACGTGGCGATCGGAATTACGATGATTACCATCGTAGCGGTGTTGACTTATTTCAAAAAATGGGGCTGGCTCTGGCGTAACTGGTTAACTACCGTCGATCACAAAAAGATCGGTATTATGTATATTATTGCTTCCATTATCATGCTTTTCCGTGGTGGTGTGGATGCACTGATGATGCGTCTTCAGCTAGCTATGCCTAACATGGATTTCTTACATCCTGAGCATTATAATCAGGTCTTTACGACTCATGGTACGATCATGATCTTGTTCATGGCGATGCCGTTTATGTTCGGTTTATTTAATGTTATTGTACCGCTTCAAATAGGGGCAAGGGACGTTGCGTTCCCATTCCTTAATGCACTAAGCTTCTGGTTATTCTTCCTGGGAGCAATGCTGTTCAACCTGTCCTTCGTTATCGGTGGTTCACCGGACGCAGGTTGGCTCAGTTATCCGCCTTTATCGGAGCTATCGCATAGCCCGGGGGTGGGACAAAACTTCTATATATGGGGTATTCAGATTTCGGGTATCGGTTCCCTGGCTACCGGTATCAACTTCCTGGTTACCATCATTAAAATGCGTGCGCCAGGCATGAAATGGATGAAAATGCCGATGTTTACATGGTCGGTATTCTCCACTTGTATTATCATTCTGTTTGCATTCCCAATCTTGACAGTGACACTTGCATTGCTCTTCCTCGACAGGTTTGCGGGGGCGCATTTCTTCACACTTGATCTGGGCGGTAATCCGATGATGTATATCAACTTGATCTGGATGTGGGGTCACCCTGAGGTATATATCGTTGTCTTGCCGGCATTCGGTGTGTTCTCCGAGATTGTAAGTACATTCTCGAAGAAAAAATTGTTTGGTTACAAATCAATGGTATTTGCGATGCTGATCATTAGCTTCCTGTCCTTCTTTACATGGGCGCATCACTTCTTCACGATGGGTTCGGGAGCAGACGTTAATGCATTCTTCGCCGTAACCACGATGTTGATAGCCATACCAACAGGGGTTAAGATCTTCAACTGGCTGTTTACCATGTTCCGGGGAAGGATACGCATGGATACCCCGATGCTATGGACACTTGCATTTATTCCATGCTTTATCGTCGGAGGTATGACGGGGGTTATGTTATCCGTTGCACCTGCTGACTTCCAGTTCCACAACAGTTACTTCCTGATTGCCCACTTCCACCAAGTATTGATCGGTGGTGTAGTATTCGGATACTTTGCAGGTCTGTACTACTGGTGGCCTAAAATGTTTGGATTCCAACTGCCAGAAAAACTGGGTAAATGGGCTTTCTGGACTTGGAATATCGGTTTCTATGTCTGCTTCATGCCGCAGTACGCTGTCGGTTTGATGGGTATGACACGTCGTCTGAGCACCTATGGCTGGGATACCGGCTGGTGGGAACTGAACTTTGTATCCACAATCGGGGCTTTCCTGATGGGTGTCGGATTCTTGTTCCAGGTAGCACAAATCGCAGACGGCATTCGGAAATACAAAACACTCAAAGCATCTGGCGACCCTTGGGGTGGTCGTACGCTCGAGTGGTCGATTCCTTCACCAGCTCCTGAATATAACTTCGCCATTACACCGCGCGGAGATGATATTGATGAGTGGTGGGAAGAGAAAGAACGTCGTGCCAAAGGCATCTATCCACCTGAACAGCCGCTTGAGCCGATTCATATGCCTAAAAATTCCGCGATTCCGTTCATCATGTCTATATGCTGGTTCGTTGCCGGTTTCGGCTTTGTATTCGGATGGCTGTGGATGGCGATTCTTGGACTCGCTGGCGTAGGGATTTGCATGATCGCTCGTTCATTCTCATACGATACGGATTATTATATTCCGGTTGACGAAATTAAGCGTACCGAAGCGTCGTTAAGGGGGTCGGTATAAATGGCTCAAGCAGCCGCGAAGCACGGTCATGACCATGCACATGATCATGACCATGGTCACCATGACCCGCAAGAATTGAAAATACTCGGATTCTGGTTCTTCCTGATTTCCGACGTTATCCTGTTCTCCGTGTTGTTCGCAACCTTTATTGTGTTGCGTGACAATTCGGCGGGCGGACCTGTATTGTCTGAACTGATCAAAATGCCTGGCGTTATTGCCGAGACATTTATCTTGCTCACAAGTTCATTCACAAGTGGACTTGCGGTTCTTGCTATGAATCAGGGCAAGGTGAAGCAATTGATCAGCTGGCTGGCAGTTACAGCTGTTCTGGGTGCGAGCTTTATCGCCCTGGAAGTAACGGAGTTTATTGAGTTGATTCATGAAGGGTTCAGTTATACAACGAGTGCAGCTTCTGGTGCATTCTTCACCCTTGTGGGAACTCACGGACTTCACGTATCGCTCGGTCTGATCTGGATGATCGGATTGATGCTTCAACTGAAAAAACGTGGAATTACCGATGTTACTCGCGGTAAAATCAACGTAATCAGCTTGTACTGGCACTTCTTGGACGTCGTCTGGATTTTCCTCCTGTCGATCGTCTATCTGATGGGGGTGATGTAGATGGCAGAGCATAACTCACATGAATCCCATGGCCACGAACAGCATGGTTCACTCAAGTCCTATGTCATCGGCTTCATTCTGTCCGTTGTCCTGACCATTGTTCCTTTGGTAGTGGTTCTGAATGACATGATGGGCAGAACAGCAACGCTGAGTGTCGTTCTGGTAACAGCAGCACTTCAGTTTGTGGTTCAACTCTTCTTCTTCATGCATATCCGTGAATCGGAGAAGCCGCGTTGGAATGTAATGGCTTTGATCTTTGGTCTGTTGATCATGATGACCATCGTTATTGGTTCCATCTGGATCATGTTGAACAATACAGTTGCACATTAAGTTTTATAGGTTCAGGGATCTCCCGACTTTTATTTAAAAGTCGGGAGATCTTTTTTTTATCCTTTTTCCATCCTGAATGCGGGCAGAATAAGGGAAGGGACGGATGAGATACAAAAAGTCGAAAATATTGTCGAAAAAAGTTCTTGATTTTTTTTCTTGAATCCGTATACTCAGAAATATAAGTAATCCGAAACGTTTTGGAGGAAAGCAATTGGCTACAATCAAAGACATATCACAAATGACGGGATTTTCGATTACGACCGTATCCAGAGCTCTGAATGGGTACTCGGACGTCAGCGATAGTACGCGCAAACTGATTAAAGAAGCCGCCGAAACCCTGAACTATAGTCCAAATGGTCTAGCGAGAGGCCTGGTCATGAAGGAAACCAAAACGCTGGGGTTGCTCGTATCAGGCATGACGTACAAAAACATCGATAACAACTTTGTTTTCGAAGTACTTTGCGGTATTAATGATAGCGCTGCCAATTCGGATTATGATCTGATTTTGTTCAGCACAAATACAGCGAAGCAAAAGATGAAAACGTACACACAGCTGTGCAGGGAACGAAAGGTGGACGGTGTCATTCTTCAGGGTGTGAAGACGGATGATCCGTATTTGCAGGAAGTATTGGATAGTGACATTCCTTGTGTATTGATTGATATACCCATTCACAGTGAGTATGTTGGTTTTGTATCAACGAATCACAAACAAAGTGCACAGACTGCTGTAGAGCACCTTATTGGTTTGGGTCATCGGCAGATTGCCATGGTGAACGGGTACCCCGAGGCTTTTGTATCCAAGGAGCGTTATGAAGGATATTCCGATGCAATGCGAAATGCAGGGTTGAGCTTGAAGCCTGAATGGATCGTAAACGGGAATTTCACGGAAGAGGAAGCACAGCAACAAGCTTCTGAATTGTTGAAGACATATCCGGAAATTACTGCAGTCTTTTGCGCAAGCGATATGATGGCTTTGGGTGTAATGAAGGCTGCGAATGAAATAGGCATCTCTATACCGGATGAATTATCTGTAGTAGGATTTGACGACATTCCAACAGCCGCTTATTTTCAACCACCACTCACCACCATCGGCCAGAACATGTATCAGTTGGGACATGAAGCTGCAAACCTGTTGATGGGCATGCTGAGATCGGAAGACAGTCCCAAATTTAATATTTTGCAAAATGAATTGGTTTTGAGATCCTCGACAGCCAAACCAGGTCGCTGAGTTTAGCTGAGAAACGGTTCGCGAGGGATTGCAAAATGAACGAGATGAAGAGAGCACCGAAATGTTTTATTAAATCCGAAACGTTTCGGTAATATTTTCACTCAAATCCAAAACGTTTCGGATACAACATAAGATAGACATAGGGGGAATACAAATTGCTGAAATACGATGCAGGACAAGGAGAATGTAGTAACTGGCTGGTAACTGAAACCGGGTTTGATCCGGCTCATCAAGGGAAAGGCGAAGCTGTGCTCTCACTTGGAAACGGCTACATGGGACTTCGCTCCGCAACGGACGAGAATTATGTTGGACAAGTGCGGAACTGGTTCGTAGCTGGAACCTTCAATAAGTTTGACGAGCATGAGGTAACAGAACTCCCTAATGCAGCGGATGTAACGGAACTTTCAATCACTCTGAATGGGGAAACCTTCAGCTTGGAAAAAGGAAGAACGATCAGCTACAGTCGTCAACTGAATCTCAAGAACGGTGAGCTGACCCGTAACGTGGTATGGCAGAGCCCAACTGGAGAAAGCTTTGAACTTCAATTCCGTCGCTTTGTTTCCTTGAGCAACCGTCATTTGGTTGGTTCATCCGTAAGTATCAAGCCACTGGATGGTCAGGCACGTGTTCACATTGCGTCTGGTATTAACGGACAATGGACGAACTCGGGTGCACAGCATTTCACGGAAGGCGAAAAACGGATATTTGAAAAGACTTATATTCAAATGACGTCAACGACGACACAATCGGCGGTTGATTTTGTAACCAATACGGTGCATCACTGGCAGCTGAATGGTGAAAAAGTTGAGCCGGAATTGCGTCAAACGATGGGACGCCGCAAGGTTGGCATCGAAGGCACAGTGACCGTGGAAGCCGGACAATCGGTAACACTGGAAAAAATCTCGAATGTTCATACCAGCCGCGATCTGGTGTACAGCAACGGTGGATATTCACTGGATCAAATGCGTGAATCTTCACTGACAGAACTGAAGCAAGAGTCGCAAAAAGGGTATGATCAGCTGTTTCGTGAAAGCGCTAACTCCTGGGCGGATACCTGGTCCACGTACAACATTGAAGTGGACAGCACAAGCGGATATGACCAGCTTGCTATCCGTTTCGCCATCTATCATCTCGTCATTATGACACCTGCTCATGATAATCGCATGGGAATCGGGGCGAAAGGATTAAGTGGTGAAGGGTACAAGGGACATTCCTTTTGGGATACGGAAATCTTCATCCTGCCTTTCTTCATCTACAGCAATCCCAAGATCGCAAGATCCTTGCTGGAATATCGATATCAGGGGTTGGATGGAGCTAGAAGCAAGGCCAAGGAGAACGGATTCGAAGGAGCCATGTATCCATGGGAAGCAGCCTGGATCGAAGATGGCGAAGTTACACCGGTATGGGGAGATGTAGATATCGTAACCGGAGAACAGACGAAGATCTGGTCCGGCTTCATTGAACAGCATATTACCTCTGACATCGCTTATGCCGTTTGGCATTACGTCCAGTCTACAGGCGATGAGGCGTTCATGGAGCAATATGGCTACGAGATCATTTTTGATACAGCAACGTTCTGGGCCAGCCGTCTGGAGTGGGATGAGGCCAAGGGCCGCTATCACATCAATGAGGTTGTTGGACCGGATGAATATAAGGAACATGTGGACAACAATGCATTCACCAATCATATGGCTCACTTCAATATGGAACTGGCCATTCAATATTATGAAAAGCTTGAGCAGGAAAAACCTGAATTACTCAAGGCATTGTCTGCGAAGCTTGACCTGACATCAGCTAGGAAAACATGGAACAAGCTGGATCAAATGTATCTGCCAGGGCCAAATGAACAAGGACTTATTCCACAAGATGATACCTACTTGCAGAAGAAAGTCATTGATCTTACCCCTTATAAAAATCAGACGAAAGTCGCCAGCATCTTCAATGATTACAACCTGGATCAGGTTGGTGAAATGCAAATTTCGAAGCAGGCTGACATCATGATGCTGTTCTTCCTGCTTGAGAATAAATTTGAACCCGCTATCAAACGTGCGAACTATGACTACTATGAGGAAAAAACATTGCATGATTCCTCATTGTCGCTGTCAACGCACAGTATCCTTGCCAGTGACTTCGGTAATCGTCCGCTCGCTTATGATCTGTTCCGCCGGGCGTCCGAGATTGATCTGGGACCGCATATGCACTCTTCGGATGCAGGCATCCACTCAGCTTCTCTGGGCGGAATATGGGAATGTGTCGTGATGGGATTTGCCGGAGTTCGCATGTTGGATGGCCAGCTTCATCTCGATCCGAAGCTGCCAGAGTCCTGGAGCAGTCTGAAATTCCCGCTTTACTGGCAAAACCAGCTGTTGCATATCACAATCACGTCCGAGGGTATTCTAATCGAGAGTGATGCAGAGGAAGAAATTTCTCTCCTTCTGTCCGGTCAGCAAGTTACTTTCAGCAAACGGTTTCAAACCTTGGTTTAATATAAATCCATGTGGAGGTCATTCAAATGAAAAAAGGGTCCGCAAGTTTGGTCATGATGCTGATTTTGGTATTAGTGTTATCCGCGTGTTCTTCAGGTGGAAGCAACAGCGCGGAAGGCGGAAAAGGAGAAAAAGTAAAACTCACCTTCTCCGTATGGGGAGATGTCAACTCCGGTGCGGATGAAGTGAAGCTTGCGGAAGAGTTCAATGCTGCACACCCGGATATTGAAGTGAAGTTTGAGCCTATTCCAAGTGAAGGTTATGGAACAAAACTCACTACATCTCTGGCAGCAGGTCAGGCACCAGACGTATTCCTGGTTGGTGAAGGCGACTACTACAAATACGTTGATAAAGGTGTAATTGAGCCACTCGACGATTATTTGAGCAAAGACACTGCGTTTAATCTGGATATTTTCCAAAAGGATCTCATTGAAAATATGAAAATCGAAGGCAAACAATACTACTTGCCTAAAGATTTCAACCCACTTGCTCTGTGGTACAACAAACGTATGTTTGATGAAGCGGGAATCCCTTATCCAACAGATGAATGGACTTGGGATGACATGATTGCAACTGCACAAAAACTGACTAAAAAAGATGGCAAAAAATATACTCAATTCGGATTCAACGCAGGCAAATGGGAATATCCGATTTATACGTACCTGTGGGATAACGGTACAGACATCGCGAATGAGGATGGAACAGCTGCGGAAGGCTACATGAACAGTGAAAAAACGATAGCGGCAATGGATAAATATGTATCCTGGTCTCAAGGAGATAGTCGTGTATCCCCGACGCCACTGGATTCCGAGACACTTGGCGGAGATTCATCGATGTTCATGACAGACAAGCTCGCCATGATGATTACAGGTCGTTGGATCAAAGGTGATCTCGACAAATCCGATGTTCAATATGGATCTGCACTGATTCCACAAAATACGGACGGTACTCGTTCAAGCATCATCGCAAGTGCGGGTTGGGCAATTAACGCAGCCGGTAAAAATAAAGAAGCGGCTTACGAACTGGTGAAATGGCTCTCGGGTACAGATGCACAGAAGCTTCGCTCTGCGAACGGTAAAGTACTGCCAGCGACTGTGAAAGAACTGGACGAAGTCAAAGCCAAAGAAGTAGCAGACAAACCGGTCATCGAAATGATGGATTATGCTAAAAAACCGGTCACCATGCGTTCTACAAACGGACCTGTGTTTGTTGAAGAATTCACCAAGGCGCTGGAAAAAGTGCTGCTTGGCAAACAAGATGTCAAAGGCGCTCTGGATGAAGCTGCGAAGAACGTTGACAGCAAAATCAAGTAAAAACCATGCGGGTGAGTCGGCGACCATGCTGATTCACCCTCTTCATCAAGGAGGCTGCTATGCGTAATTCTAAATCCGAGCGTGCCGGGTATTGGTTTATATTGCCCTGGCTTATAGGCTTGTTGCTCTTTACCATTGGTCCAATGTTATTCTCCCTGCTGCTGGCATTTAGTAAATGGGATATTATCACCGGCGTACAATCGATCGAATGGGTCGGTCTGGATAACTTCAAAACGATGTTTCATGATGAGCTTTTCTATCAATCGTTGAAAGTTACCTTTATCTTCGCTCTGGTATCCGTACCACTATATCAAGTGGCATCACTGCTTATCGCCTTGCTGCTGAATATGCGGAACAGAGGCATGAAATTTTTCCGATTGATCTATTTCATGCCATCCGTCATTCCAGCTGTAGCGGCATCAATGATGTGGATTATGATTTTCAATCCGGAATACGGCATTCTGAACCGGGCGCTTGCCTTTTTCGGCGTACAGGGGCCAGCTTGGCTTCAAGATCCGAGCTATGCGCTGGGCGCACTGATTGTCATGGGTTTGTGGGGCGTCGGTAATACGATCATCATTTATTTGTCCGGCTTGCAGGGCGTTCCCGAAGAGCTGTATGAAGCTGCCAATCTGGATGGAGCGGGACCGTTTCAACGGTTTTTCAACATTACATTACCTATGATTTCCCCGACGGTGTTCTTCAACGTGATTATGGGTATCATCGGCGGATTCCAGTATTTTACACAAGCATTTGTTATGACCAACGGGGGACCGCTTAACTCGACCTTGTTCTATAACTTGTATCTGTACAATAAAGCTTTTACCGATTTTGAAATGGGTTATGCTTCGGCATTGTCCTGGGTATTGTTCATCATCATTCTGGCGTTTACGTTGCTGGTCATCCGCAGCTCTTCGATGTGGGTCTATTACCAGGGCGATAACGAAAAGGATTGAGAGGAGGACAAATGATGAATCAAGCAACGACACGGAAACCGGTCTACTCGAAACTATTCTCTATGCTCATGCTTATCGCTGGTGCAGCCGTCGTGCTGATCCCGCTGTTATGGACGTTTGCAACGTCTCTTAAAACACCTGCCGAGGTGTTCAAAGATGATTTTTTCCCGGCTGTATGGATGTGGTCTAACTATAAAAATGCCGTCTTGGCCATCCCGTTTTTTACATTTTTGAAAAATACGCTGATTATTCTGATTCCGGTATTAGTCGGTACCGTATTCTCGTCTGCCCTATGTGCGTATGGTTTCGCCCGGTTTAACTTCCGCGGCAAACGCACGCTGTTCCTGGTGCTATTGGCGACGATGATGCTGCCTTCGCAGGTAACGATGATCCCGATGTTCATCATGTTCAAGGAAATCGGCTGGGTTGATACATTTTTACCACTCATTATCCCTGCATTCTTCGGGGGCGGAGCGTTTAACATCTTCCTGATTCGCCAGTTCATGCGCGGTATTCCGCGTGATCTCGATGAGTCTGCTTTTGTAGACGGAGCCAATAAAATGCAGATTTTCACTAAAATCATGCTGCCGCTTTCCATGCCGCCACTGATTGCCGTATCGATCTTTACCTTTATGGGCGTATGGAATGACTTCCAGGGACCACTCATTTATCTGAACTCCAGTGAGAAGTATACGCTGGCTCTCGGATTGTCCATGTTCAAAGGGTTGTATAACGTGGAATGGAACATGCTAATGGCTGCAACGATGCTGATTATGCTTCCGCCACTCCTTGTATTCTTTGTTGCACAAAAATACTTTATTGAAGGCATTTCCATCTCTTCTGCAATCAAGGGCTAATCGTCCGTATGAATAGAAGAGATGAGCGGTAAGCCAAACCGCAGAGGAGGACTACCATGGCCACATTAACAAGCAGACATCCTTTTAATTTGTATTATAACGCAGGTGAATATGTAAAGATTTGCGGTACCCAGGACGGATACTTTCCCGACTTTGGGCATCATATGGCTAACGAAATGGGTGGTGTATGGCTGCATCCGATCAAGCTGCTGGACGGCTTCTGGCTGAAGGTAACCGATCTGGATCGCAACATTGCGGTATGGGCAAGGGCAGACGGATTCACAAGTGAATCCTGGGGCGGAAGCCGGTTCGATTATGATCACGGATTGAGCCACATTCCGGTATCCATTGAACGCAACCAGTTTGCCCCCGATTATGAAAAAGGCATGGTCGCAGAATATGAGATCAGCGCTTACGGCAAAGGAACAACCCGGCTCAAGCTGGAGCTGCTGTCACGTACCGATCTCCGTCCAGTGTGGTATTCCGATGAGATCGGAATTATCCCAGGAGCGGGTGAAACGGCAGAAGCTATTTCTTCGCGCAAAGTCATCGTCAAAGATGATGCCCAAGACTGGTATGCCATGATTGGAAGTGACCTGCCTGGAACGGTAATGACAGTTGGTCCTGAGATTTACGGACCAGAACTGACGGCAGGCAAGGGCACAGGCATTTCTTTTGTAACCGAATGCACGCTGGAGGAGAAGGATGTGTTCCGCTTCCGGTTATTTGTTGCCGGTTCGGAGTCGTCCCGTGAAGCCTGTGAGCAGACTTATGCAGTCATCGAACGTGACTACGTCAGCTTGAAAGAGCAGAAGCAGCAACTCTACGACAAGTTGGATCAGCGCGCAGTGCTGACCATTGAAGGCGAGGATGAGCTGAACGAGCAATTTGCCTGGGTGAAGCGTAATAATCAGTGGCTGGTGCAGCAAGTAGACGGCATTGGTCGTGGATTGACGGCAGGTGGACCCACGTATCCGTGGTGGTTCGGCTGTGACAGTACGTATGCGCTTCAGGGTGTGCTTGCTACGGGAGACCATCAACTGGTGCGGGATACTCTGAATTTGTTGCTGGAGAAATCCAAGGAAGCAAACGGTAATGGACGTTTTGTGCATGAAGTGACCACGATAGGAGCCGTGTCTAATCGCGGCAACACGCAGGAGACGGCACACTATATCGCCTTTGTATGGGAAATGTTCCTGTGGACCGGAGATGGTGCACTTCTGCGCGAGCATTATGACTATTGTGTTCAGGGAATCGACTGGCTGCTGGGTGAGATGGACCCGGACGGAGACCTGTTCCCTTCCGGTTACGGCATCATCGAGATTGCCGGATTGAATATGGAGCTTATTGATAGTGCCGTATATACAGCCAAGGCTCTTCAGGCGCTGGAGCATATGAGTCTCTATTTGGGTGAAACGAAGCGGCATCAGACATATCAAAAACTGGCTGAAAGAGCGGTACGCGCAGTGAATGATGTGTATTGGTCTGAAAAAGACAGCCTCTATGCGGATGCCGTTGCACCTGTTTCTGATATTGTGCCCAAGGTGGATTACATGGTTTCTCTCGCTGAAAAGCAAGGGATCACAGACTACCGGGAGTACGTGGAAGGATTGCTTGCCGATGCAGGTGAGGATCAGAAAGATCGCGGTTGGCTGCTGAACAAAAACTGGGTCATTGTCACCCCGATGGAAGCAGGAATTGCCGATCAGGACAAAGCACAGCGTGCTCTGGAAGCGATGCGAAACCGTGACTTCATTGGTGAATACGGTACTTATCTTGCGGCCATGTATCAACAAGGCACGATGACAATCTCTACCGGAGCACATGCGGTTGCAGAAGCGGCGTACGGACATCCGGATCACGCACTGGATTTACTGCGTCGGATGGGGAAAAGCTTCTCACGTGTAGTGCCAGGTTCTTTCTCGGAGATGTCCCCGGACTACGGCTGTGTAGTGCAGGCGTGGACCATCTATGCACTGGCTGTACCAGTCGTACGACATTTCTTCGGCGTTCAACCGGAAGCACAGCATCGCCGTGTAACCTTATCACCTAATATGCCGCAGGCATGGGATACCAAAACATGCAGTCTGGAGCACCTGATGGTAGGCGATGCGGAGTTCGATATTCATTTTGAATCCCGTGAGGGCAAACGTTATGCGAGCATTTCCAACGCATCGGGCTGGACGGTCGTTCTGGACTGGAAGGGCGAAAGACGGGAAAGCAACGAGAAACGAATCGAATGGCAACTAGAGCAATGACATGGGGAGGAACGGGTAATGAAAGGGAACGGAGCACTTCAAGCCGTTATTTTTGATTTGGATGGTGTGATTACTGACACGGCGGAGTACCATTATGTAGCGTGGAAGAAGCTGGGGGAATCGCTGGATATTCCGTTTGATCGGGAGTTCAACGAGCAGTTAAAGGGCATTAGCCGTGGGGAGTCACTGGCGCGCATTTTACGTCTGGGTGGCAAGGAAGAGGCGTTTTCGGCTGAGGAAAAGGAAGAATTCGCACAGCGTAAAAACGAACATTACGTCTCGTTGCTGGACTCGCTGACACCGGAGCATACCTACCCTGGAATTCGGGAATTGCTGCTTGAGCTGCAAGCTTCAGGCATTCCTGCGGTGATCGCCTCGGCCAGTAAAAATGCCCCTCAAATTCTGAAGGCGCTAGAGTTGGACTCGCTGTTCCGCTTTGTGGTACATCCGGATTCCGTACCAAACGGCAAGCCAGCACCTGATCTATTCCTGCGCGGAGCGGAAGAAGTGGGTGCTGACGTTAAAGCCTGCATCGGCATCGAGGATGCGCAGGCGGGTATTGAGGCCATCAAATCCGCAGGCATGATCGCCGTGGGTATTGGTGAAGAAGCTGTACTTAAAGGTTCCGGAGCGGACGTGGTGCTGAAAGATACTACACAGCTCACGCTGTCCTTCCTGGAGCGTACGTTGCAGGAGCACAGCCATTAAGCAGAAAAGGGGAGATGCAGCATGAACCGGGCATGGTGGAAAGAAGCCGTGGTATATCAGGTCTACTGGCGGAGCTTCCTGGATGCGAATAGGGACGGCATCGGGGATTTGGAGGGCTTGATGCTCAAGCTCGACTATATCAAAAGTCTGGGTATTGATGTCATCTGGCTTAATCCCATTTATGAATCGCCGGATAAAGATAACGGATATGACATAGCGGATTATTACCGCATCATGGCGAAAGCCGGAACGATGGAGCAGTTCAAGCAATTGCTGGACAAGGTCCATGAACTGGGCATGAAGCTCATTATGGATCTGGTGGTCAATCATACATCAGAGCAGCATGCATGGTTTGAAGAATCACGTTCATCCGTCGATAATCCGAAACGCGACTGGTATATATGGAAGCCGGGGAAACAGGATAGCCCGCCGAACAACTGGCGCTCCTATTTTGAACCGTCGACCTGGACCTACGACGAGCGGACGGGGGAATATTATTTCCATTCCTTTGCGAAGGAGCAGCCTGATCTGAATTGGGAAAATCCAGAACTGCGTCAGGAAATTTACCGGATGATGCGTTTCTGGCTGGATCAGGGTATTGACGGCTTCCGCATGGATGTTATTAATCTGCTCGCTAAGCTGGAAGGTTTCCCGGATGCGGAGCACCCGGAGAACATTGATTATCTGGGCAATAATCCGGGCATTCATGAATATTTGCAGGAAATGAATCGGGAGGTTCTCCAGCATTATGACATCATGACTGTAGGAGAAATTCCGTTTGTCACACCAGAAGATGGCCTTCTGTATGTGGGGGATAACCGGAAAGAACTGCATACGTTATTCCATTTCCAGGTGGCGGATGACATGCCAGCTTGGGATCTGGCACGGTACAAGGAAATTCAGGAGAGCTGGTATGAGGCGTTCCGTCATGAAGGTTGGAACTCCCAGTTCCTGAACAATCACGATCACACCCGACAGGTTTCAAGGTATGGCAATGACGGACAATACCGTGTGCAATCCGCTAAACAACTGGCGACCATGATTCATACTCTTCCGGGAACACCGTATGTATTCCAGGGAGAGGAGATCGGTATGACGGGTGTCCGGTTCTCTTCCATTGATGAATATCACGATATTGCAATGAAGAACAAATATAAGGAAGAAATCGGTAAAGGCCGTGCGCCAGATGAAGTGCTCCACAGTCTTCAGCCGCTGAGCCGGGATAATTCCCGCACGCCGATGCAGTGGGACAGCAGCAAGCACGCCGGGTTTACCGAAGGGCAGCCGTGGATGAAGGTTAATCCCAACTATGAAGAGATTAATGTGGAGCGGGATTTGGCTGCGCAGGACTCCATATTTGCATATTACCAGCAGCTGATTGCCCTGCGTAAAACACACGCGGTTATGGTCTATGGAGATTATCGTGACCAATCGGCAGGGGAAGAGCATGTATATGCATATAGCCGCAGTCTGGATGGAGAGACATGGCTTGTCATTCTCAATCACTCGGACCGGGAGCAGTCCTATCGTCTGCCTGCTTCATTCGCTGATCGAGCGACGAATGCCCGCTTGATCATTGGCAATCTGGATCGGTCAACCTCCGATGAGGTTAGAAACGGCACCGTTCGTTTGCGTCCTTATGAGGCGCTCATTTACTCCTTATAATACATCGCAAGATCAGCAGAGCCTGGCGGGGATTTTCCCGTCGGGTTCTTTTATTTTCAAAAAAAGGTACACAAAAGATACATAATGAACTAAAATGAACTTATATGAACATTATCTGACTAACGAAAGGAATGGATTAATGATGCAAAACCGTTATGCTGCACACCCAAATGAAGTGAAAAACTATGATACCTCCCGTCTGCGCGAGGAATTTCTGATGGAGCAATTGTTTGCCACAGATGAGTTGGTAACCGTTTACTCTCATGTAGATCGTTATATTGTAGGAACGGCTGTACCTCAAAGCAAGGATATCGCACTTGAAGTGAATCTGAAGGATATCGGAACGAACTTTTTCCTAGAGCGTCGTGAAATCGGTATCATTAATGTTGGAGGCCATGGAACCGTGACAGCTGACGGTCAAGGCTACGAGATTGGTGCGAAAGAATGCCTGTACATCGGCAGAGGTGTAAAAGAAGTCGTGTTCAAGAGCAGCGGCAAGGATCAGCCGGCTCAGTTTTATTTTGTATCCACACCGGCTCACCACACATATCCAACAGTAAAAGCAACGCAAGAACAAGCTCAGCCGAACCACCTCGGCAGCATCGAAAGCTCGAATGAACGGACGATCTATCGCTATATCCACCAGGGAGAAGGCGGAATCCAGAGCTGTCAGCTGGTGATGGGCATTACGGAACTCGACAAGGGTAACATGTGGAATACGATGCCTGCACATACCCACAACCGCCGTTCCGAAGTATACTTGTATTTCAACCTGCCGGAAGATGGCGTCGTATTCCATATGATGGGCGAGCCAAACGAAACACGGCATTTAGTTGTACGTGACCGTCAGGCCATCATCTCTCCAAGCTGGTCTATCCACAGTGGTGTCGGTACGAGCAGCTATACCTTCTGCTGGGCAATGGCTGGGGAAAACCAGACGTTCGAGGATATGGACGGCGTGGCGATGAAAGACCTGAAATAGGCGCGTAAATTCCAAAGAAACAGGAAGTTGATCTGTGATGAATCCATTGAAAAGACATGAAAAAATTATGGAGGCTCTGCTGGAGCGGCAGGAAGTCACCGTTAGTGATCTGAGTGAACTGCTGCAGGTGACGGGCAAGACCGTACGGGAGGATCTCGATAAGCTGGAAGGTATGGGATTGCTCGTACGTGTCCATGGGGGTGCGATGCTGGCTCAGAACGACCAGTACGGCATCCTCACGAGTCGTGGGGCTACGGAAAAGCATCATTCGGAGAAAACGGAGATTGCCGAGCGAGCCCTTGCGTATATCCGACCAGGAGATATTGTTGCGCTGGATGGCGGGAGCACTACGTTGGAGATGGCGAAGAGATTGGACAATCAGCCCATTACGGTGGTTACCAATGATCTGTTCATTATTGCTGAGCTGACCAAAAAGGAGCAGGTGCGACTGGTTGTGCCCGGTGGGGCAAGAGTCCGCAATATGCTGGTGGGAGACGATACGGCGGCCTTCATTTCCGGTCTCAACATTCATAAAGCGTTTATCTCAACGACGGCACTTCATCCGGAATTTGGACTTTCCATATATACAGGAGATCTGGTGCCGCTAAAAAAAGCAATGATCTCTGCTTCTCAGCAGGTCTATGGCGTCGTGGATCATTATAAATTCGGACAATTTGCCCTTCGGACTTTTGCACACTGTTCGGAGCTGGACTGTATCATCAGCGATAGTCGCTTGGATGAGGAGACAGCAGCCCTATACAGACAAAATGGCATCGAAGTGGACTATCAGAGCTGACCTTCAGTTCCACAGTGGATACGTGACTGCCGAGACTGAAGACACGGTTTGCAACCCAATAACCATGCGGAGGAATCATTCATGAATCCATTTGATTTAAGCGGACAAGTTGCACTTGTCACTGGTACGTCAGGAGGACTGGGGCAAGGAATGGCGATTGGCCTTGCTGAAGCCGGCGCAGATGTTGTGCTGGTTTCCTACTCTAATCCATCGAAAACAGCGCGTGCCATTGAGTCTCTCGGACGTAAAGCGTATGTGATTGAAGCTGATTTGAGCCGTGAGGACGAATTGACCGGGGTGTTTGAAAAGGCATTAGCCTTTCAAGGGAGAATTGATATTCTGGTCAACAATGCAGGAATTATTCGTCGCACACCTGCAGCCGATCACGGTCAACAGGACTGGCATGATGTCATTGGTCTTAACCTGAACACGGTATTTTTCCTGAGCCAGTTGGCTGGCAGACATATGATTGAACGGGGAAGTGGCAAGATCATTAACATTGCATCCATGCTATCTTATCAGGGTGGAATTAATGTACCGGGATACACGGCCAGTAAACATGGGGTAGCCGGTTTAACGAAAGCACTCGCGAATGAATGGGCAGGCAAAGGTGTTCAAATCAACGGGATTGCACCAGGCTATATGGAAACAGACAATACAACTCAGATTCGCGCCGATGAAAATCGGTACCGTGACATCACGGCACGGATTCCGGCTGGACGCTGGGGAACACCTGAGGATCTGAAAGGTCCGGTTGTTTTCCTGGCATCGGCGGCTTCGGATTATTTGAATGGTCACGTACTGAATGTGGATGGCGGCTGGATGGCTCGTTAACGCTGTCAGCGATCGATGCAAAGGAGGCAATGACATGAAACTTGGTATTCTTGCGCATACGTTTGGTAAACAGCCTACAGCACAGCTTGCACAGACCATCGCAGATAACGGATTTAATTCGGTCCAGCTGGCATTAGCCAAGGCCTTGTCGGATGTGGACTCGGCCAACGGCAAGCTGAGCCCTGGACTGGCGAATGAGATCGGAGATCAATTTGCACAGCGCGGAGTCAAGATTGCGGTACTAGGTTGCTACATTAACCCGATTGATCCTGATCCTGTGGCTCGTCGTGCAGACATTGAACGATTCAAGGAGCATCTGCGTTATGCCCGGGATTTCGGTTGCAGCATGGTTGCAACGGAGACAGGGGGCCTGGATACGTATCGCGACACTCATCCGGATGCATATGAAGAAAAGGCATGGACGGTGCTGCGGGAGACGGTAGAGGAACTGGCGGAAGAGGCGGAAAAGTGGGGCGTTCATGCGGCGATTGAGCCAGTATCTACCCATACGCTTCATACACGTGAACATATGATCCGTCTGTTTGAAGAAATTCCTTCATCCAATCTGGGCATGCTGTTCGATCCTTGTAATCTGATCAAACAACCTCATGTGGCTGACCAGTCTGCATTCCTGCGTGAAGTGATGGAAACGCTGTATCAGCGTATCATTGTCATTCATGCCAAAGATGTGGCTTTCAATGCGCAGGGTGAAAAGTTCAATCCGGTGCCGGGTGAGGGCATTCTGGATTATCCGTTATTTTTTGAACTATTGAAGAGCTATAAACCACACATCGATATTTCACTAGAAGGGGTAACCGCGGAAGAAGCTGTCCCGGCGGCCAAGCATTTACGTGAAATATGGAGTGGCGTTCGGGTATAAACGGTATAAAATCACGCAGAAGTTCAGCAGGTGATGGTTGGAAAAAATCCGGAAAACCTTTGCGGGAGCAAAGGTTTTTTTGGTGTAGCAGTCTTACTGATACATATTTAATATTTCTCATCGGAAAAATCGGAAATATTTCTTTTCAAAAGCGACATCTTGTGAGAGAATATGGAAAACATACGCCACCATGTCATGACATCTAGGGATTTGCCAAACGTATAAGTTAAGGGAGGAAACAGATTTATGTCAAACGAACGTGAGCTTTCATTTGAAACATTGGCAATTCATGCCGGCCAGGAGATTGATCCGACCACCCATGCACGTGCAGTACCGTTGTACCAAACAACATCCTACGGATTCCGTGATACGGAGCATGCAGCCAATCTGTTTGGATTGAAAGAGTTTGGCAATATCTATACACGTCTGATGAATCCGACCACGGATGTGTTCGAACAACGTATTGCTGCACTTGAAGGAGGCGCGGGTGCACTGGCTACCGCTTCCGGTCAGGCAGCGATTACGTTCTCCCTCTTAAACATCGCAGGTGCGGGAGATGAGATTGTTTCCGCAGCGAGTCTGTATGGAGGAACGTACAATCTGTTCTCAACCACACTACCGAAACTTGGCTTAGATGTAAAGTTTGTAGATTCCAGTGATCCTGAAAATTTCCGGGCGGCGATTACGGACAAAACAAAAGCATTGTACGCTGAAACGATTGGTAATCCGCAAGGCAACGTACTGGACATTGAAGCTGTGGCAGCTATCGCCCATGAACATGGCATTCCTTTGATTGTAGACAATACATTCCCAAGTCCGTATCTGCTTCGTCCAATCGAACACGGAGCTGATATTGTCGTTCATTCGGCTACCAAATTTATTGGCGGTCACGGTACTTCCATTGGTGGAGTTATTGTGGACAGCGGCAAATTCGACTGGAAAGCGAGTGGCAAGTTCCCGGGACTGACAGAACCGGATTCCAGCTATCATGGTGTCGTATATACAGAAGCGGTTGGACCGATTGCTTATATTATCAAAGCTCGTGTACAATTGCTGCGTGACTTTGGTGCTACAATCTCACCTTTCAATTCATGGTTGCTCATTCAAGGGCTGGAGACACTGCATCTGCGTGTAGAACGTCATAGCAGCAACGCACTGGCTGTGGCGCAATATCTGGAGAAACATGAGGATGTGGAATGGGTAAGCTACGCAGGTTTGCCGAGTCACCCTTCCTATGAACTGGCACAGAAGTATTTGCCGAAAGGCCAGGGAGCCATTCTGACCTTTGGTATCAAAGGCGGAGTGGATGCAGGACGCAAACTGATTGAAAATGTGAAGCTGTTCTCTCACCTTGCCAACGTAGGTGACTCCAAGTCACTGATCATTCATCCGGCAAGTACGACGCATCAACAGCTGACAGAAGATGAGCAGACTGCAGCCGGAGTTAATCCTGAGCTGATTCGTCTATCTGTGGGTACAGAGAATATTCAGGATATCCTCTACGATCTGGAGCAAGCCATTAAGGCTAGCCAGCAATCAAGCGTTAGTGTTTAATTCATAACGTGAATAAATTAAATTCATACGAGCCGCTTGTCCTTATGGACGAGTGGCTTTTTTAATTTTACACCGGCTAAGGTGAAAAACCCATTTACAAATGCAAAGCGCAGGCATATAATGAATCAAAAGTTGTATTGGGTAAAAATAATTGCATAAGTACAAAAATGATTATCATTCTCATTCAAAATGATTTGGAAATCATTCGACAACCATTCAATAACCATGCTGCTGCGGGATTCCCGCAGCAGCATGTGTCATTTTTAGGGTATTAACAATGGCTCTCATTCTCAATACGACTTCAATACAGGGGACATGGATGCTGCAAAACGCACTCCACAACCCGACATTCAGAAAGGATTGTGATTCATATGCAAGCGATACACCAACCCATTCAAACCCAAGCAAAAGCTGAACAGCGTTCAGCCAATACACCTGGCCCAGGCCGAGGGCGCAAACCAGACTTTCGGGCTATGCTGCACAACAAGGAAATGCAAGCTGCTCTGGGCAGTGGACTTTTGATGCTTATTGCCTGGGCGACGGCATCATGGTCTAACCCGTTATCCGTACTACTATATATTGTTGCTTATGCCATAGGTGGATGGACTAAAGCCAAAGAAGGCATAGAGACACTGGTCAAGGATCGTGATCTTGATGTGAATCTGCTCATGATTGCAGCATCGTTGGGAGCGGCAGCCATTGGCTACTGGAATGAAGGAGCCATGCTGATCTTTATTTTTGCGTTAAGTGGTGCACTGGAAAGCTATGCAACGGAGCGCAGTCACAAGGATATTTCATCACTGCTGGCGCTCAAACCGGAAACGGCGCTGCGTATTGAGGACGGTAAAATGAATCGTGTATCCATCGATGATTTGCAGCCGGGGGATCTGTTGCTGGTGAAGCCGGGCGAACTGGTTCCGGCGGATGGTGTTGTGTACCGAGGCAGCTCTTTTATCAATCAGGCCTCGATTACAGGGGAATCCTTACCCGTAGACAAAATTGCTGGTGACGAAGTATTTGCAGGTACTGTGAACGGTGAAGGTGCATTATATGTGGAGGTGACCAAATCCGCTGAAGGATCGTTGTTTGGCAAAATCATTAAACTGGTGGAAGAAGCGCAGACGGAAGTGCCGGACTCCCAACGCTTTATTGAGCGATTCGAGGGAATATACGCCCGTATTGTTGTCGCCGTAACGGTACTGGTTATTGCGGGAACACCTCTATTGCTTGGTTGGACGTGGAATGAGGCGTTTTACAAAGCAATGGTCTTTCTGGTTGTAGCTTCACCTTGTGCCCTGGTTTCTTCCATTATGCCGGTCATGTTATCAGCGATGTCCAGCAGTGCACGTCGCGGTATTCTTTTCAAAGGTGGCGCTCATGTGGAGAACATGGCCCAGACCCGGGTGGTTGCTTTTGATAAAACAGGAACATTGACGATGGGTACACCACAGGTGACCGATATTATAACGGCAGACGGATATGACCGTACACAGTTGTTGGGAGCGGTAGCTGCCATTGAGAACCTTTCGATGCACCCACTGGCTCGGGCTATTGTGGAGCAGGCAAGCAAGGAGGACATCAACCTCCCGATTGCTGAACAGGTTCAAGCTCTGACGGGCTGGGGGATTGAAGGGAAAGTAGACGGCGTTCTCTGGAAAATTGGGAAAACGGATGAGTTGGATACGCATCATATCACTGAGGTAAATAACGCAAATGATACAGAGAAGCAATTTATTGCTTCTAATATGGACGATCTTGCTGTGTGGTATGGCATACGTGCCCAACTTGAGGGAGAAGGCAAAACCGTGTCTGCCATAACAGCGAACGGGCAAATGGCCGGATTGATCGCGATGAGGGACACCGTGCGCCCACAAGCGGTTGCAGCGGTGAAAATGCTGGAAGCGATGGGTGTGAAAGTGGCTATGCTGACAGGTGATCGTCCCGAATCGGCAGCAGTGATCGCCCGTGAGACTGGTGTAAGCCTGGTATACGCAGGTTTGTTACCCGAAGATAAAGTGAAGCAGGTGCATCTGCTTCGCGAACAGTACGGGCAAGTGTTGATGGTTGGGGATGGTGTGAATGATGCGCCTGCACTTGCAGCGGCAACGGTTGGCATGGGCATGGGTGTATCAGGCAGTGGCACTGCACTGGAAGTAGCGGATGTTGTACTGATGAATGATAATATTGAAGAAATCGCCTGGGTAATCAGGCAGGCACGTCGGGCGCAGCGGACGGTGAAGCAGAATATGTTTTTTGCCATCACGGTAATTCTGGCTCTAATCGCGGGTAACTTCTTACAAGATGTTGCATTACCATTGGGTGTGGTAGGCCATGAAGGCAGCACGATCCTGGTTATTCTGAATGGACTAAGACTCCTGCGATAACGATATCCAATTGAAAAAAACGGCGTTTGAACCTTGGGTCATCGGGTAATGAATCGAAGAGACGATTCCAGAGGAACGTTCTACATGGAATATGACTAAGGGAACGTTGTTATTGAAACATTACCATGCAGTGCGGCAATCTGCCGCTGCAACGACATGACAATAAAGGGAGCTGTGAAATATGGGACGTTACGTACAAGTGGAACCGAATGTGAGTATATTTGTTGAAGATATTGGTCAAGGAACACCGGTTGTCTTTTTGCACGGCTGGCCAGTTAATTATAAAATGTTCGAATATCAATTGAATGTACTGCCCAATCATGGCATTCGTGCCATTGCAATAGATTTCAGAGGTTATGGCAAGTCGGACGCACCATCCACAGGCTATGACTACGACCGGATGGCGGACGATGTTCGTGCTGTGATTGATGATCTAGAGTTGAGTGACGTGGTACTTGCAGGTTTCTCCATGGGTGGAGCGATTGCCGTGCATTATATGGCCCGCCATGCGGGACATGGTGTATCCAAGCTGGCGCTATTGTCAGCGGCGGCACCAGTGTTCACGCAGCGTGAGGGTTATCCGTATGGCCTGACTGCAGCGCAGCTTACCGAGCAGATTATTGAGCCGATCTTCGCTGATCGTCCGAAGTTGCTGGAGACGTTTGGCGGCATGTTTTTCGCGAAGCAGCACAGCCAGCCGTTTATGGATTGGTTTCATGCACTCGGTATGGAGGCCTCGTCTTACAGTACGATTAATAGTGCGATTGCCCTGCGGGATGAGGATTTGCGAGGTGACCTGAGTTCGATTCAGGTACCTACAGCCATTTTGCACGGGAAGAAGGATGAGATATGCCCGTTTGAGTTCGCCGAGGAGATGCACAAAGGCATTGCCGGTTCTCAATTGATTGCTTTTGAAGAGAGTGGTCACGGGGCATTCTATGATGAATTGGAAAAATTCAATGCCGAATTGATTCGATTTATCAAATCCGGATTGTGATCGTCCAACGACCTTTACAGATCGTTCAAACTATTTCATTGAATCTTCATTTGTGAACAAAAAAAGAACCTGGAAGTTCAGCGAGCCGCTGTGCTTTCAGGTTTTTTGCCGTCCATTCTTGTGTTCATGTGAGGGCTGTTCTTTGTTCTTTCCATTAAAAGAGTTCAGTCAGACCAATCATCGTGATTAGTCCGAGCAAAAAGGAAACCGTTGCCGCCCGTGCATTGCCGTCGCCGTGGCTTTCGGGAATCAGTTCCTTGTACACGATGAACATCATCGCACCCGCTGCAAAGGCAAGACCGTAAGGGACCAGACCGGAGACCAGACTACTGAGTGTGTAACCAATCATGGCTGTCACAATCTCAACTGCACCCGTCAGCGTGGCGATACCGAGCGCCTTGAAGCGACCGATGTTCTGATTGACGAGGAAGAGGGCGACCAGGAATCCTTCCGGCGCATTCTGCAATCCAATGGAAAAGGCAATCAGATTGCCAAGTCCTGCGTCACTGCTCGCGTAGCTGACACCTACCGATAGCCCTTCGGGCAGGTTATGCATGGTGATGGCTGCAATGATCATGAAGGCTTTGGCTTCAATTTTGAAAGGCATCTTCTCGGGATTTTCCAGATCCACATGGGGAATCTTCATCTCCAGCACAAGCAGAACCATGCTGCCCAGCATGATACCAAGGGCAAGTACAAACAGATTGGATTGCCCGAGTGCTTCCGGTATGAGATTGTACACCGAGGCAGAGGTCATGATGCCTGCTGCGTAGGCAAGCAAAATATCACGCAGGCGGTGGGTTACTTTGCGCATAAATAGAATAGGTATGGCCCCAAGGCCGGTAGACATGGCTGAGATAAAGCTGCCAATGAGTGCATCGTTCATGCTTCCATTTTCCCTCCTGATGAAGACTTCTTCATAATCGCTGCCGAGCATTGACACCGTACATAAAAGAGATCATAATGAACAACAGATTAGAATGATTATAAATTAGAATTCCGTTTCTGCATAGGTTAATTGTCATAACGGGCAGGTCATGTGGACATGATGTAGGCTTTCGTTCTAGTGTATGCAAAAGCCTTTGCTTTTGATGCCGGAGAGCCTGACCTTTTTGCAGAACCCGGGGGAGGAACTATACATGTATAAATCAATTATTATTGGAACAGGCCCTGCAGGGCTGACAGCAGCAATCTATTTGGCACGTGCCAACTTGAGCCCACTCGTTATTGAAGGACCGCAACCTGGTGGTCAATTGACAACAACAACAGAAGTAGAGAACTTCCCAGGTTTCCCTGACGGCATTATGGGTCCTGAACTGATGGACAATATGCGCAAACAAGCAGAACGCTTCGGTGCAGAATTCCGTACAGGCTGGGTAAACAACATCGATATGAGCGAGCGTCCATTCAAAATTCAGGTTGAAGGTATGGGTGAACTCGTATCCGAAACTTTGATCCTGTCTACAGGCGCATCTGCTAAATACCTCGGTATTCCTGGAGAAGAAACGAATGTAGGCCGTGGTGTCAGCACTTGTGCGACATGTGACGGATTCTTCTTCCGCAACAAAGAAATCATCGTTATTGGCGGTGGCGACTCCGCGCTGGAGGAAGCGAGCTTCCTGTCCCGTTTCGGTTCCAAAGTGACTTTGGTACACCGTCGTGAAGAACTACGTGGTTCCAAAATCATGCAGGATCGTGCACGCAGCAATGAGAAAGTGGAAATGGCATTGAACCGTACCCCTCTTGAAGTGCTGGCTGGCGACAACGGCGTAACTGGATTGAAAGTACTGAACAACGAAACAGGTACAGAAGAAATCATTCCTGCTAGCGGTGTATTCGTTGCAATTGGTCACACACCAAACACTGGATTCCTGGGCGGACAGATCACAACCGACGAACACGGTTATATTCTGACTACACCGGGCACATCCGAAACGAATATCCCAGGCGTATTCGCTTGTGGTGATGTGCAGGATACCCGTTACAAACAAGCGATCACAGCAGCAGGTAGTGGATGTATGGCTGCGATGGATACAGAGAAATATATTGAGAGCTTGGAGCACAGCGCAGTAGTTCTGTAAGGGAAGAGCTGTTTTGATCAATAGATTAGTTCATAAAAAACAATATGAGGTGAATAAACATGGAAAACGTAATTGTATACACATCAACCAACTGCCCAAACTGCAAATCGGTAAAAAGCTTCTTGGCTGACAAAGGCATCTCTTATGAAGAGCGCAACATTGAGACAAGCGACGAGTTCGCACAACAAGTATGGGATATGGGCGTACGTGCCGTACCTCTGACTGTCATTGGTGAACACCGTATTCTGGGTATGAACAAAACTCAATTCGCCAAAGCGCTGGACGCTTAATTTACCCTGTATAGGGTAAGTTCAAGTCACATGCAGCTATTCCGGTTCGCGCGAGCCGTTTGAATATATATTGGAGAAGCCTTAGTCCGAATCAGGACTGAGGCTTCTTTTATTTGCAATATGAAAAATCCCCTTTCACAGCTACAACAGAGCACATGTTTCATGAACTCTTTTGTGGATGTAAAAAGGGATTTGACGTTAAAATCAAACATATTTTATCTAAAAAAATATACTCATAAAGGTCTGAAATACTACATACACCAGTACGCCTGACAGCATGTACATGAAACCAGCCTTCTTTTTGCTCTGAAACAATCGAAGTATGCCAAGGCTGAACAGCGGCGCAAGCACGATCAGGAACAGGAGTACGGTGACAAACATTTGCGCCGAGATATCTGAAGTATCCACGTAGGTCACGAATTTTCACTCCGTTTCGTCATCGGAATTAACACGGCGACATTCATGCCGCCATGACAAAAATCACATAACCCTATTATACCTCTGGATTTCTTTAACAAAAAGGGAGGAAATGGGGCAAAATGATGTCAATTTTCAGCGGTTATTAGACGGACACTCTTATTTTACCTAGAAATTGGGAAATTGCTGAGTAAGCGGCACCCACACGTGTGGACCGACTGCCCAGAGCAGCCCATTCAATCTGCAAACTGCGGCGGTGATAGGGCAACGTACGTTCCTCCACCACTTGTTTTAGCGCCGTTTCAATCCATGGTCCTGCTTCCGAAAGAGGGCCGCCGATAATGATGCGCTCAGGATTAAAACTGTTGACGATATTGGTGATGCCAACCCCCAGTTTGCGGCCGATTTCCTGGTATAGTTTCAATACATCTTCATGGCCTTGCTGTGCATAATCAATCAATTCCCGTGTAGTATGTGCCGGCAAAAGCAATTGATGATCCGGGTGCTCATAAGCTTTCTCCGAAGCATATAACTCCCAGCAGCCACGATTGCCACAGGAGCAAGGTCTGCCCTCTGCTTCAATGGACATATGGCCTGTTTCTCCGGCATATCCCCAGGCACCTTTGTACAGCTCGCCATCCACCATAATGCCTGAACCAATCCCGATGCCTGCACTAATATAGATCAGATGACGTACACCGATACCCGCACCAAAATTCAACTCTCCATGCGCACCCGCATTAGCTTCATTATCGATTGTGACAGGCAGTTCGAATACTTCTTCCAGCATGGCACGCAGGGGAACCTTCTCCCACCCCAAGTTGGGTGCAAACAGCACCGTTCCTTCCTCGTCCACCATACCCGGCACCCCGATTCCAATGCCAATTACCCCGTGAGGGGAGGCAGGGGCTGCCTGAATCAGATGTTCTGCCGCAAGTTTCAACTGTTCAAATACAGAGGACACATCATGTTGTTCCAGCTTCACGGCGTACTCTGTGATGATATGACCTTCCAGATCGGTGAGCACACCCTTTAAATGGGTCACGCTAAGTTCCAAACCCACGGCATATCCCGATGTACCGCGAAATAGCAACATCAGAGGTTTACGTCCACCGCTGGATTCCCCAGGGCCAATTTCCTGCAAGAGTTCATCATTGATCAGATCGGCAACCAGATTGGATACCGTTGCTTTGTTCAGCCCTGTAATCTCGGATACCCGTGCACGGGAGAGGGGGGCATGACGCCGAATCGTATCGAGGACGATCGACTTGTTTATTTTTTTGACCAGCATCTGGTCTCCGGTAATTTTCATATCCATAAGGCACTCCTATTCTTCTATAAAAGGGTTCAGACCCACAATCCGTAAACAAGCTATTCGACTATTATAGCGTAAACAAACATGCAAAAAACATTTTTATTTTTACTTTGTTTAACCAATAGACAAAGTATAACCGATGTGTTAGGATAACGTTGTAAACGATTACTTTCAAAACTATTGAGGAGGCATTTTACATGGCCTATTTTGAATCCGTTAATAAAATTTCATTCGAAGGTAAAGATTCCACGAATCCATTTGCTTTTAAACATTATAATCCGGAAGAAGTTGTAGCCGGCAAATCGATGGAAGAGCACTTCCGTTTCGGCATGGCTTACTGGCATACATTAACAGCGGGCGGTAGTGACCCGTTTGGTGCGGAGACTGCTGTTCGTTCTTGGGATAAATACTCCGGTCTGGACCTCGCGAAAGTACGCGTGGAAGCAGCATTTGAATTTTTGGAAAAAATGAATCTCCCGTTCTTCTGTTTCCACGATGTGGACATCGCACCAGAAGGCAACAGCCTGCGTGAGTTCTACAGCAACATCGATACGATCGTTGACCTGATTGAAGGTCACATGAAATCCAGCGGCAAAAAACTGCTTTGGAATACAGCAAACATGTTCTCCAACCCACGCTTCATGTTTGGTGCAGCTTCCACTTGCAACGCAGATGTGTACGCTCATGCTGCAGCGCAAATCAAAAAAGGTCTGGAAGTGGGTAAACGTCTGGGCGCAGAAAACTATGTGTTCTGGGGCGGTCGTGAAGGTTATGACACATTGCTCAACACAGACATGCAACTGGAACAAGACAACATTGCCCGTATGTTCCACATGGCAGTAGACTACGCGAAGGAAATTGGCTTCGATGCACAATTCCTGATCGAGCCTAAACCGAAAGAGCCAACGAAGCACCAATACGACTATGATGCAGCAACTTCCATTGCCTTCCTGCAAAAATACGGTTTGGACAAACACTTCAAACTGAACCTGGAAGCTAACCATGCTACACTGGCTGGTCACACATTCGATCACGAGATCCGCGTTGCCCGTACAAACGGCATGCTCGGTTCCCTCGATGCCAACCAAGGCGACATGCTGATCGGTTGGGATACGGATGAGTTCCCGGTTGATATGTACGATGCTACATTGACAATGTACGAAGTATTGAAAAATGGTGGTATCGGACGTGGTGGTGTGAACTTCGACGCCAAAGTACGTCGTGGTTCCTTCGAAGCAGACGATCTGTTCCTGGCACACATCGCTGGTATGGATACGTATGCTAAAGGTCTGAAAGTAGCAGCGAAATTGATTGAAGATCGTGTATTCGATGACTTCATCGAAAAACGTTACAGCAGCTTCAGCGAAGGTATCGGTGCAGATGTGGTTGCAGGTAAAGCAACACTGGCTTCCCTTGCAGAGTACGCGCTGAACAACGAAAGCCCACGCAAAAACCAATCCGGACGTCAGGAATTGCTGAGAGCAAAACTCAACCAATACATCCTGGCTGACTAATATCAGTTAGGCTTTTGGTATGGAAGATTGTGAACCAACCATACGTTTTGCCTGTAGTAACGCTTGTGCAGGAGTATAACAAAGTGTGCACGCCAGCATAGCCTAAGCTTGTACCACGGAACGCCTGAACAAGCATGACATTCGGACCGTCCCCGACTTTCCCCTGGGAAGGCGGGGGCGGTTTTTTGATCCTTGAACCGAATGAGTTTCTTGTGCATTATGGTTTGCGTGTCCACTACTAATGACAGATATAGGTCGTAGGCACGATTTTAGCTACAGAAACGAGTACGTTTTACTCGTTTCATATCCATGTGTGTCCATGATTAAGCATGCAGAACGGAGTGAGCAGAAAGGACCCGGAGGAAGCGAAGCGGTCGCATTTATCCCCGGATTTCTCCCATGTAAAAGGGATGAAGGAAATCCGGGGGTAACGGCGATCCAAGGGTTTTCTGATCACGGAGTGACTCTCATGTAAACTTGGATTCTTCGTGGATATAACCTGAGATAAACGAGAGGAGTTAACCCATGAGTTACGTAATTGGTGTCGATCTGGGAACAAGTGCAGTTAAAACGGTGCTGGTTAACCGTGAAGGAAAAGTGGCGTTTGAAGCTTCCGAGGCTTATCCGCTGTACCAGCCCAAAGCTGGATACAGTGAGCAGAACCCCGAAGATTGGGTAGAGCAGACGATTGTATCGCTGCGCAAATTGCTGGAGGTGTCAGGCGTACATCCTTCGGAAATCGAAGGACTGAGCTTCTCCGGACAGATGCATGGATTGGTGCTGGTGGATGCCGAAGGTAAACCGCTGCGCAATGCCATTCTGTGGAACGATACACGGACAACAGCGCAGTGCCGCCGCATTGAGAAGGTGCTGGATAGCAAATTGTTAAGTATTGCCCGCAACCGTGCGCTCGAAGGTTTTACCCTGCCCAAAATCCTGTGGGTACAGGAAAACGAGCCGGAATTGCTGCAACAGGCAGCGCTGTTCCTGTTGCCGAAGGACTATGTGCGGTATCGCCTGACAGGTGATTATGCGATGGACTATTCGGATGCAGCAGGCACATTGCTGCTAGACGTTGCAGGCAAGCAGTGGAGCAAGGAAATCGCGGAAGCTTTTGAGCTGTCGCTCTCCTTGTGTCCACGCCTTGTGGAGTCATTTGAAGAAGTGGGCACATTGCTGCCTGAGATTGCGGATCAAACCGGACTTGCAGCCGTAACCAAAGTATATGCAGGCGGTGCAGACAATGCATGCGGAGCCATTGGCGCAGGCATTCTGAGTGAAGGACAGACGATGTGCAGCATCGGAACGTCCGGGGTAGTGCTTTCCTATGAAGAGCGTAAAGATCTCGATTTCGAAGGCAAAGTGCACTTTTTTAACCATGGCGAGAAAGATGCCTTCTATATTATGGGAGTAACCCTTGCGGCAGGATACAGCCTGTCCTGGTTCAAGGATACGTTTGCAGCAGACAAATCATTTGATGTGCTCTTGCAGGGCATTGATATGATTCCAGCGGGAAGCAACGGGTTGCTGTTCACACCTTATATCGTCGGCGAGCGTACACCGCACCCGGATGCAAACATTCGTGGCAGCTTTATCGGCATGGATGCCGGACATAAGCTGGAGCATTTTGGACGTGCTGTGATGGAGGGCATTACGTTCTCACTGCGTGAGTCCATTGATATTCTGCGTAACGCTGGCAAAACAGTGAATGAAGTTATTTCCATTGGTGGCGGCGCCAAAAATGAAGCCTGGCTGCAAATGCAGGCCGATGTCTTCAATGCAACCATTGTGAAATTGGAAAGTGAACAGGGCCCAGCAATGGGCGCGGCAATGCTGGCGGCTTATGGCTGTGGCTGGTTCCCATCCTTGCAGGAATGTGCAGCAGCATTCATTCGTCCTGCCAAATCCTATGTGCCTAACCCGGAAACGGTTAAGGTGTACGACGGACTGTTTGCACTGTATCAGGATGTGTACGGGCAAACACGCAGCTTGAATGATCGTCTGGCAGCATATCGTTGATTATTCAACCTCATCTATATTGAGATCTCAATAGGTCATTAACTATTAAACCAATGAAATATTCCATTAAGGAGGTACCTGCGAAAGCGGGTGCCTTTTTTGTCGTTGTTCATGAGAGAAGGGCATATCATATTTCAAGATTCCTAAACGTCATGAAAGGTTTCCCTGCCAGACATAACCCTGTTCCAGACGTGCATAGATTAGATATTGAGGTTAATAGAGGTTCAGCCAATTAATCATTCATATCACATCAATTATTACGCGTGACAGACTCAGCCTGGAGGTGGGGAGTTGGAAGATCGTGAAGCAACCACGAGGCCGCATGTCACCTTGTCCATGATTGTTCGCAATGAGGAGCACAGGTATCTCAGACAGGCGTTGGAGACTCACCGACCGTGGATTGATCGTGCGGTGATCATTGACGACGGAAGTACAGACCATACCGTCGCTTTATGCCAGGAAATGCTGGAGGGAATCCCGCTTACGTTGATTGTGAATCCGGCCTCCCTATTTGCAGATGAGGTGAGTTTACGCAAGCAGCAGTGGGAGACAACAGTGGCTACCGGACCGGAATGGATCTTGAACCTGGACGCGGATGAAATTCTGACAACGGATTTTGGTATTGTACGGAATCAACTGTTGGGTGGAACGGAGGACGCCATTTATTTCAGGTTGTTTGATATGTGGAGCGATACACATTACCGGGAAGACCAATACTGGCAGGCTCATGCGTATTATCGGCCATTTCTGGTCCGATACCGACCGGAATGGAGCTATGAGTGGAAGGAAACCCCGCAGCACTGCGGCCGTTTTCCGCTAACGATTCAGCATTTTGCCTATGGATGTCACTCCCCTCGAGTGAAGCACTATGGTTGGGCGCGTGCAGAGGACCGGATTCGTAAATACGAGCGTTATCAAGCACTGGACCCGGATGCGAGATATGGCTGGAAGGAACAGTACGAATCCATTTTGGATGCAGATCCAATACTTCTGGAATGGTCGGAATAAGGGAAGGAGGACAATAGAGTTGAAGAAGGAAAAAGAAAAAGGTAAAGAAGAGCCAAAGGAAAAGATTCTTATCGCAAGCCCTGTTCGGCAGACGGCTGCGGTACTCCGTGAATTTCTCCAGTCCTTGGAATCGCTTGAGAGAACGACGGTAACGACAGACTATCTGTTTGTGGACGACAACGAAGAAGAAGCGGCATCCAATATGCTCCAGGAGTTTGTACTTCGGCATGAAGGCAACCTTTTGGATGCGAATGTAGATGAAACAGATGCCAATCAGGGAAAAGGAATTTACAACAAGGACGAGGGTGGGCACTATTGGCGTGACGAACAGATCTGGCGGGTAGCCGGACTGAAAAATCGTATTTTGGCATATGCCCGTGACCAGAAGTACGATGCCGTGTTCTTGATTGATTCCGATCTCGTCCTGCATCCACGGACATTGGAACAGCTCGTATCGAACAGGAAGGAGATCATCTCCAATATCTTCTGGACTCGATGGCAGCCGGGCACAAGGGAAATGCCACAAGTCTGGTTGCAGGATGAGTACGCCCTGTTTCGCAAGGGAGGCAAACGCAATACAGGGGAGGAAGCAGAGGACGAAGGTACACAGACGGATGCATTCCTGAGGCAATTGCGTACCCCGGGTTGTTATGAAGTGGGTGGACTTGGGGCGTGTACCCTTATTCGCAGGAACGTATTGGAGTCCGGAGTTTCCTATGACCAGATTCCGAATGTATCTTTCTGGGGAGAAGATCGCCATTTTTGCATCCGTGCTCAGGCACTGGGGTTCCGTTTATACGTAGATACACATTTTCCGGCCTATCACATCTACCGACTATCGGAATTGCCCGGAGTAGCTGCTTTTAATCGCAGAGCCATACGCGGAGAGGAATCGATCAGTATTTCGCTGTGTATGATTGTGAAAAATGAAGAGGCTTCCCTCTCCAGATGTCTGGACTCTGTTAATGGGATCGCTGACGAGATTGTAATTGTAGATACGGGTTCGACGGACCAGACGCGTCAGATCGCAGCTCGTTATACGGAACGCATCATTGATTTTGAATGGGTGGATGATTTTGCGGCAGCAAGGAACTTTGCCTTTGAACAAGCAACAAGTGAATATATATTATGGCTGGATGCAGATGATGTGTTTGAACCGGATGACCGGGTGAAGCTCATTGATCTGAAGCGCTCCCTGGACCCTGCTGTGGATAGTGTGACGATGGATTATCATCTGTCCTTTACGGCGGAGGGGAAGGTGGCATATAGTCTGAGGCGGAACCGACTGGTGCGCAGGGATCGGAATTATCGCTGGATTGGTGCCGTGCATGAATATTTGGAAGTGGCCGGTCATCTGCTGCATAGCGACGTGGCAGTCACGCATAAGAAAGATAAGGAATACACCGATCGCAATCTAAAGATTTATCGCAAACGCGAACAGGCAGGGGAGGAGTTCTCTCCGCGTGATTTATATTATTTTGGCAATGAATTGAAAGACCACGGGCATCTTGAAGATGCGGTACAGTACTATGGAAAATTTCTGGACACCGGGCTGGGATGGGTGGAGGATCAGATCGCAGCATGCCAGAAAATAGCTGATTGCGAGGTATCACTTGAACGTTCGGAAAAGGAAGTCTCGGCATTGTTGAGATCCTTTGCCTTTGATTTGCCGAGGGCAGAGATCTGCTGCCGATTGGGTGGATATTTTGCCGACCGTGCCGATTACCGCAAAGCCTTATACTGGTATGAACAGGCGACCCGCGCCGTACGCCCGACCGATCCAATGGTAGTATTGAATGAAGCTGCATGGACATGGATGCCGCATCTACAATTGTGTGTGTGTTATGACCGGATGGGCAATCGGGCAAAAGCCAAAGAGCACAATGACATTGCTTTGATGTACCATCCAACACATCCCAGCATGTTGTATAATGATAAGTATTTTAAGGATCTGGAGAAGGATAATAACGTGCTGGAAAATGCTTAGAGCAAACCTCTCTAATGGAATAAAGTGGATGAATAATCCCTTTCTCCATGGAGAGGTTTTTGTGTTCTTATTTAACTTTATAACGGAGACATTGGTGCACACACTCTCACAAGAAATTGGATCAAATGATTTCATCCAGGGGACGATATGCTTTACAATAGTGACTAACGGAAAAGCGGTGATAACGAATACTTGTCTTCGGCTGCCGAATCTATGAAACAAGGGGAAGTTGGCATGAATCTGACGGAAGTATTATTGGAATCGAGACTGGTGGCTATTGTTCGTGGTATTAGCCGTGAATCTGCTCAGGCAGCAGGGCAGGGAATGACTGATGGTGGAATCCGACTGATGGAAGTGACGCTGAACACACCTGGGGCACACGATATTATTGCAGACTGGCGTGCAAGGCATGAGGGGAAGGCTTATATCGGGGCGGGCACGGTACTCAATGTGCAGATGGCCAAAGAAGCCGTCGCAGCGGGTGCTCAATTTCTCGTGTCTCCGAATGTCGATCTGTCTGTTATTGAATATGCTGTAGAACATGGAGTGGAGATCTGGCCCGGTGCGATGACGCCAACGGAGATTGTGGCTGCCTATGAAGCAGGAGCAAGAGTGGTGAAGCTGTTCCCAATGGCAAGTCTGGGTATTCCGTATTTACGTGAAATTAAGGCTCCACTGAATCATATTCCACTGCTTGCAACAGGAGGAGCCACCCTGGATAACATTGCAGATTATTATGCAGCGGGTGCGGCGGCAGTGGGGCTTGGAAGTGCACTTTTGCCACGAGAAGCACTTGCAGCAGGGAATGATGAGCAGATTGCCGCTTGCACACGTGCATTTGTGGAAATAGCGAAACTCGAGGGTTGAACCAGGAAACCAACAGAAGTGGACCAGACACATCGGGGTATATATAAGGAGAGCTTCTGTACCATTAGATAATATAAGAAGTGATGTGGATTAACGTCCGGTTAACCTTGCTGTCTTATGATGGAGTTAGGCCAGAAAACGGAGAGGAGTGACACCAGTGAAAGCTAAAACGATGATTGGCGGGATGATTGCTGTTGCCGCGGTAACTGCGGGTGGTTTATGGAAGGCAGCGGTGAATAGTCAGACCCCCAAAAAGATTCCGATTACGCTCACACCGCCCATGCCATTTGAGGATATAACCTTTGAGAGTGGAGGCGGGCGAGTGCATGGCTGGTTCATTCCGGCTGGAGCTCATATCCCGAAGCCTTGGCCTTTGGTTATTATTGCACATGGATGGGGCTCCAACCGATCACGTGTCCTCCGTTATGCTCGTCCCATTTGGGAAGCAGGTTATGCGCTCTTTATGTACGATGTTCGAAGCCATGGAGCCAGTGATCCAGTTAAAGCGGCTTCAGCTTACCTGTTCCGCGACGATCTGCTGTCAGCATTGCAATATACGTCGTCACGCCCGGAAATTGATCCTGCTGCAATCGGTGTGCTTGGGCACTCCTTAGGCGGACTAGGAACGATCCTCGCTGTGACGGAGGGCATTCCTGTATCAGCGGTGATCACGGACTCCATGCCATCCCAATTCGAGGTTATCGTAAGTTCCGAGCTGAGACGGCGACGTCTGCCTCTGTTTCCGCTGGCCCAGCTGATTCCGCGAATCTGGTTCTGGCGGCTTGGTGAATCTCTGAAAACGTATCGCCAGCGCGATCCAGTTATGCTGCTGAACGAACGGCGCAAAGGCATGCAGCTGCCGATGCTTATGGTGCATTCCAAAGGTGATAACTTTATTCCACCAAGCGAACTTGAATATTTTATGTCCAAAGCGGATCCGCCCGTGGAGCATCTATGGGTCAATAGCGGTGGCCATAGCTGTTCAGAAGAAGATCCCGCGTTCTGGAATACGGTGATTCCATTTTTGAAAACTCATGTACAGGTGCAGGCTCAGTCCAATGAATCTGTTATACCGAACGTCAATATGGAGGAAATTCAGCCCACTTAATGCTTAAGCTGATCATCGAAACGTCAACCCGGTTGGCGTTTTTTTGCTGTTTCTATAAAATATGCAGAAATTCACATTTGTAAAATTGTTGGGAAAATGACGATTAAAAAGGAAGCTTATGGTATCATAGAATAGACTGGCAATATTCATGCGAGGTTATTTTGCATGCAACCTTGTATGAAATTGAAGGGAGAGGTCCAGATTTGAGTTTTGATTGGAATTTTAATGTGCGATTCAAAATGTTTACAGCCAAAGCGGCTACAGCAGCCATGGCAACTTTGCTTCTGGCATCACAGACACCAGGGTTTGCAGGCAGCGCGTCGGCAGCGACAGCGGAACAGGTAACAGAATCCGCAGCGGGGGAAACGGAACAACCACTTGGATTAACAGACAACGAGGTGCCTGAAGGAGCCAAAATCTCCTCCAAGCAAGCCAGCGAGAATATACTGAAATTATTTCCATTGTTAAAAAAGGCGACGATTTCATCTGTACGATTCGATTCACCGAACTCTTACCCACCACCGGATTACAAGGCGTGGGAGATTGGCTTTCAAATTGTCGAAGGAAATCATACGATGGGATTCAGCGCAACGGTACATGCGGGCACGGGGGAAGTGCTAAGCGTACATTTGCCTTCTGAATTACTGGATAAGCAGTCTACTGCTTCTGATGTCAAATTGACCAAAGACGAGGCTGAGAAGTATGCAGAGGCATTACTATTCAAAGCTATTCCCGGATTGAAAGAAAATGAGTATGCTTCTCTTGGAGATGTGTATCAATTCACTGCACAGCAATCTTTGTTTGGCAGAACGGAATATCGATATGGTTACCAACTCAAGCATGAAGGTTTGTTGTCTGAGGCAGAGACGATCTACATAAGTGTGGATGAAAGTGGCCTGGTGACAGGCTATTCAAGAAGTACAACTGGAGCTGAATATCCTTCATCGAAGTCGGCAGCATCGGAAGAGAAGGCCAGTCAACGATTTGAGGAGCAATTCGATGTACAGCTCGCTTATATCTCGAATGATCGTCTATCCTCGCTCAAAGGACAAAAGTATTATCTTGGTTATATGCCGAAGAATTCCAGCATGGTTCCGCTGGATGCTAATACACTGGAGCCGATTAACGCGATGACTGGAAAAGCTATTGGTGATGAAGATTCTTTACAGCAGAATAAACCTTTAAAAGGAAGTGTAGCTCCTTTTGTCGCAGCGAACGGCCAGAAATTAAATGCACAACAGGCTGAGAACATCATTAAAAAGAACTTTGATATTCCGAAAGGTTACAAGTTGGAGCATAGTCAGTTAAGCAAAGGTGAGTATGCGAGTCCTAACAATCAAGTATGGAGCCTGAGCTGGAGCAATCGAAATGCGAATGTATCCTACATGTTCATGCGAGATATTTCAGCACAGGTAGATGCGCTTACTGGACAGATTTATAGTTACAGCTTGTATCAACGGGTGGAGCCGGGTGCTGCGCAGGAGAAACCAGCGGATGAGAATGAGACTAAGTCTGTAACCCGGACACAAGCCGAGAAACTTGCAATCAATAAGGTGATTGCATTGGTTCCAAGTGCAGCAGAACAATTCAGGTTGTCCAGCGTGCTTGAATTTGAAGGTGCACGTACATTTATGTTCCAGCGCTACATGAACGGAATTGCGGTTATGGATGATACAGTACAAGTACAAGTCCTGAAGGATGGAGCCATCAACGAATTTTATACAAGAATTGCTGCAACGCCTGAACAATTACCTGGAAACACCAAACCAGCCATCAGTTATGAAAAGGCAAAGGCAACCTATCTGGAAGCATTCAAGTTAACACTGGCTTACTCCCGCTACGGTGGTTATGCCATGAGTACAGGTCAGGTCGTTCCCTCGGGTGTAAACCTGGTTTACCAGCCTACACGAAATGGAAATTCGATTTCCGCCAGTTATGAAGTACTTGATGCTAACACTGGGGAATGGAAGTTTTTATACGGTACTGGAAGTGCCACAGCGAATGTTGAACCTAGTGATATTTCGGGTCATGTGGCGGAGGCTGCGCTTCGGAATATGACTCAACATGCCGTAATTCTTTCAGATGAGCAGGGACGTGTATTCCCAGACCGGGTCATCACGAAGGGTGATTGGTTTACCTATCTGGCAAGAGCGGTTAACCCGAATATGGATATGTATTACAGTGGAAACGGGACTGAGAAGCTATATGCTGACATTACCCCGGAGAGCCCTTATTACCAAGCTGTGCGGACATTGATCGATCAGCGCTGGTTAGCGGGTGCTGATTCTGAAACGAAGCTAAGTCCAGAAGAGGAAATGACTCGTGAAGAGTTGGCAGTATTGCTCGTGCGCATTTTGCGCTATGAGAAACTGGCCGGATTCTACACATTGCCATCGGATCTTCCCAACCTGGCAGATGCCAGTGCAGTCAACAACAAGGGAGCGGTCTCCCTCAGCATCAAGCTGGGATTGTTGCCTTCGATTGAAGGACGATTCATGCCTGCACGCAAAGTGACGGTTGCCGAGGCGGCTCAGGTATTGGAACGTCTGGCCAAGCTTCAGGGCAAGACGGATACCTTTATGAGCGGCAATCGTTTATATTGATTGGAGTTTGTTGCATAAATGCCCGGAAGAGTCATATGATGAGGATAACGGGTAGGTTAGGGTGTTTTGCTGAAGACAGGGGGACCTTCTACGGAGGGTCTCTTTTGATGCTTTTCGACAAAACTAGAAGCCTGCCGTCAATCCCTTTTGTGATACAATGAGGCATGAGAACTTTGCAAAGAGAGGTGGTATCCTTTCATGGGCAAGCACGGAAAACGAGTGATAACCCTGCTATTGGCTGGTTGTCTTGTTGCTGTGGCACTGCCACATGCAGTCGATCTGGATCAGCTGTACGCGGCGTCGGGAACATCGGACATATCCACGAATACGGATCTGCGCGAGACGTTGCTGAATGCGATGTCCCAGCGTACGGAGGAACTTGTTTTTACATACAAAGGCAATGTGAAAGGCCTCAAAAAACAGTTGCAGAGCTCCATTGACGAAGCAATGACCAGTGATCCTTATATTCAATATACCGTTAAAAGCTATGCATTTAATTATAAAGGCTCCAATGTATCCGCAGAGGTGCATGTGAAGCTGGCATATCGGGAAACGAAGGAGCAAACCGACTACGTGAACCGCAAGGTGACCAACGTGCTCAAAGAGATTATCGTGCCTGGCATGACGAATCATGAGAAAGTTAAAGTCATTCATGACTGGATTGTACTTAACCTTTCCTACGATACATCCTTGCAGAAATATACTGCATACGATGGACTTGTTACCGGCAGTACCGTATGTCAGGGATATTCATTGCTGGCTTATCGCATGCTGGAGCAGGTGGGTATAGAGAACCGGATTGTGGAAGGAACGGCTGGTGAGCAATTACACGCCTGGAATCTCGTCAAGCTGGATGGCAAGTGGTACCATATGGATACGACGTGGGATGATCCTACTCCTGACCGTAAGGGCAAGGTAAGTCACAATTATTATTTGCTCAGTGATGATGAGATGGCACGTGACCATGTATGGACAGCTAAAGGCAAGTATCCTGCTGCATCTGCTCCCTATCGTGAAGCTTTGCAAACTTTGGTGAAGGCGGGAGGTAGCAAGGCAAACGCGTACCAGAAGCTGTATCATACACTGGAATACTCGCTCTACGACGAAAGTGATGCGATTAGTGGTCATTCCGCGCTGAAAACTAAAGTTCAGAGTGTGCTCAAGGATGGCGGAACCTCGCTGACTTTCAGATACAAAGGTACCGAGACGGGACTAGTAGAGGATTTGCAGGATCTGTATCAGCTTGGCATGAAGTCGATATCGTATTACGTATCCAACATGGAGGATACCGTGGATCTGCGTGTGAAAATTACCTGGACCATGTGACATCAAACTTTGTATGAATGATTATAATAGGACACACCTTATGGTGAACAAGGACGCTCATGGATGAGCGTTCTTTTTTTACGTGGATGATGGCTATCCCGAAACTTGGACGAACAAAAAAGGCAACCTTCTCTCCAGTGGAAAGAAGGTTGCCTGTGCAATATCGTTATTCGTTTGTAGTTGTAAAATCACATTCCTGTAATGGTACAACTTTTGTTTTCTTAATAAATTTATAACCCAGCCATAAGATCAGGAACAGTGGAACGCTCAAGTAAGCGACGAGGGCTCCGCTCCAATCGATCTGATCACCCGTGAACGCCTGATAGTTCTGTCCAATAATGACGATGATACATAACACAAAAGCAAAGATCGGACCAAATGGGAACCAGCGTGCACGGTAGGGCAGATCGTTCAAATCCCGACCTTGGGCCACATACGCACGGCGGAAGCGATAATGGCTGATGGCAATGCCGAGCCAGGTGATAAAGCCACACATACCGGATGCATTAAGCAGCCAGGTGTATACAATGCCATCACCGAAAAGGGAGGCTAGAAAGGCGAGCATACCTACCGCTGTGGTCAAGAGCAGGGCGTTCATTGGAATGCCCTTTTTGTTCAGCCGACCCAAGAAGCGAGGCGCTTTGCCATCCCGGGCAAGAGCATACAGAACACGACTTGAAGCATACATGCCTGAATTCCCGGCAGACAGTACAGAGGTCAGAATAACGGCATTCATGACGGAAGCAGCAATGGCCAGACCGGCTTTTTCAAAGACAAGAGTAAACGGACTAACTCCGATGTTGTTCAGATCACCTTTAAGCAGATTCGGATGTGTGTAAGGAATGATCAGACTGATGACTGTAATTGCCAGAATGTAGAAGATCAGAATACGCCAGAACACTTGCCGAATAGCACGAGGGACATTTTCACGCGGATTTTCGCTCTCACCGGCTGCTACGCCAATGAGCTCCGTTCCCTGGAATGAGAACCCGGCAGCCATAAATACACCGAGAACCGCAAAGAATCCGCCATGGAATGGGGCGTCTCCTATAGTAAAGTTACTGAATCCAACCGCTTCTCCGCCGATAATGCCGAAGATCATGAGCACACCAACGGTAAGGAAGATGATCACTGTAGCGACTTTGATAATGGCAAACCAGTATTCCGACTCTCCGTACCCTTTAACAGACAGTACATTTAGGGCAAAGATTAATACGAGGAACAACAGACTCCACAACATGGATGAACTGTCAGGAAACCAGTATTTGATGAGTACGGTTGCTGCAGCGAGTTCTGCTGCAATGGTGACGGCCCAGTTGTACCAGAAGTTCCAACCCATGGCGAACCCGAGGGCAGGATCGACGAAGCGGGCCGCATACGTATTGAATGAACCGGAGTCAGGCATGAAGGTAGCCAGCTCTCCGAGACTGGTCATAAGAAAGAAGACCATGATGCCGACGGCAACGTAAGCAATCAGTGCACCGCCGGGGCCTGCATTGGAAATAGCGGTTCCGCTTGCGAGGAACAGTCCTGTACCAATGGATCCACCGAGTGCAATCATGGTCATATGCCTTGCGCGTAGTCCTTTTTTCAGGGTAGGTCCTGTGTTAGTTTGGTTGTTGCGGTCTTGCATGGAAACACTCCTTCTTTCAGCGTACTAATGGGTTCAGAACAATGGAAATAACCAAAAGACCGCAGGCATTAGCCTGCGGTCTTTATTATCAATCGTCCGCACCTCGTCCCAGATGTTTAAGATAGCTCAACACAGAAGAAATCATACCCTCCGAGGAAGGCATCATACATCTGTGACAGTTCTGCACCTTTCGGCAACAGCCCCAGCCGCGCTGGACAACGTAAGGAACCGTCCTGCGAGCTTCGGCGGGTGCACCTTTCGGCTGAATTCATAAGCGGCTCCTTAGCGCCTCCTTCAGCGTACTGATCGCACCCGCGACCTCTACCTCATCATCATGGATGAGGTGTATCTATTGTCTATGAAATTATAAATCACAGAACGTAACACTCAATGTCCTGTTTAGTAAACAGACAATCAGTATAACCCCCATGGTATTCCAGTGCAATAACAATTGTTGGATATGAATCGAAAGGACTATTCCGACGTCTTGTTACGCCCAGCCATCTGCTGCCATACGGTTCCAGCTGCCTGTTCCCCGGATTCAATCCGTTCCAGTGCCATTTTGGCTTGCAGGCTGACTTCAAACTCAGGATCTTCGGCTGCCTTCCGCAGAGCTTGCTCTGCTTCTTCGGTTCCCACTTCGTACAGGAAGCGGGCCGCACGCCAGCGTACAAGCTTGCTCTTGTCGGATAACGTAGCTGTCATGGCTGCCGTTGCTGCAGAATCACCGATATCGGAGAGGGTATCTCCGGCAGTTCGACGTACAGCAGGCGAACTATCCTGCAGAGCTTCGTACAGCAATTCCATCGCTTCCGGTGTACGGATATCACCAAGATATACAACAGCCAGCCGGCGTATCTGCATTTTATTGTCATGGAGTGCATGAGCAACGAGTGGCAGCCGTTCTGCTGTAGGTTCCATGCCATCAAATGCAGCATAGCGAACATTCCAGTCCTCATTATGCAGAGCCTCTTCAAGCTCGGCACCATCCAGCTGGCGGCGACGTTCCACGAATTCTTCGGCATTGGAGCCGTGCTCAATGGCTTGTTGAATCACGCGTTCCAGACGCTCAGGCGGATATGCTGCTTCCAGCTCCTGTTCAACTTCCCTTGCGATTTCAGGCAATTCACCGTAGCGAACGCCATAGTCACTCAGTTTCCGTTCCTTGATCAGCGTTGCACTGGCGACTTCAGTAACGGCTTTGACGAATCGATCCGAGAGCGAAATGCGCTCTTCCTTGGCGCCGGCTTTGACCCGAATTTGCATCGGTACACCTCTGAAAAATTGAACGAATACCTGTGCTTCACCGAAGTGCTCGCCAGAGGCATCTTCAGATTCAATCCAGTCCAGATCAATTCCCTGTTGGCCAAGACGGCTTTGGACTTCGCCAAGTATGACGGACCAATCCGCATTTCCCTTGCGGTCAAGAGCTACGAAGTCGGTCGTGTGGAATACACTTTTTACTCCGGGAATATGAAGCATCTGGCGAATAAACGCCGGAGCAGACCGTTCGTTATCCAGTGTATATGTTCTGCGGATCCCGTCCTCCAGACGTTCGTCCAGATGCAGCATCATCGTATTGGGACTGGGTGTTGGTTCAATGGAAACAATATTCATCGGTTCATAACCTCCTGTACCGGATTCATTCTTAAAGTTCCCGCAATGGACACGGGCATATCCCTATTTTACATGAATTGCCGCAAACTGCGAAATGGGTAATGAACCTTACACAGTTTGTTAAGACGTACGAAGATAGTTAACACTTCTTTTATGTTCACACACGAACATTTTTAAATGAAGATTGGCACAATAAGAAGAGAGAATGAACTGGAGGTTATACCTATGGAACCCATTACCGTACTTTCGGACGGAAGTCGTGGTATTGATTATGACAATATGATTGAATTGTTGAATGAATGGATAACAGACGAGCAGAGGGAGCCCGCAATGAGGAGAGAAAAGAACGTGAATAACGAGGAGGGGGAGGAATGGGGCACAGCTCACTATTGTATTGTGGATTATCAGGACGCTGGACAAGCCGTATCAGCAGCCAATGCCATTCGGGCATTTATGCCTCAGATTCCTTTGCTGGTGATTACGGATTTTCAATCGTTGATTCGCAAGCGCCATTTGCAGCTTATTACGGGTACGGGCCTGATAAAGATGATCCTCTGGCAAGAGGAAGAACCAGATCGGCTGATCATGGAAATCCAGCGGTTGCTGCATTCTTTTGCATACAAAACAAAAACAGCTCAGCCCTCAACCCAGTCGATTAGACGATGACAGAGAGAGGACATGAGCCATTATTTCATTTCGGCGTGTACTAAATGACGTATTTATATCCCGTTCCCCAAACCGTCTTGATATACCTTGGATTTTTGGGGTCGGGTTCAATTTTTTTACGCAGGCTGGAGATGTGCACATCGATTGTACGGTCCAGATATGCCCGTTCTGAGCCTTTAATACGATCCATGAGTTCATTGCGGGTGAACACTTTGCCGGGATTTCGGTACAATTCCTTCATAATTTCAAACTCAATATGTGTGACCTCAATTTCAAGGCCATCCACAAACAAAGTTCTTCTGTACTCATTCACACTGACATGTCCGACAATTTCAGCCGGTTTGTCCTCTTTTATCGGCTTGTCCGGGTAGGAGATGGCCGATCTGCGCAATAATGCCTTAATTCGTGCGTCAAGCTCTTTTAGACTAAAGGGTTTACAAAGAAAATCATCCGCACCATTGTGCAATGCTCGGAGCCGATCATTCAGCATGGTGCTGGCTGAGATCATTAATATGGGTACAGTCGAGTGTTGGCGAAACGCATCAACCAGATCATTACCGTCTGTTTCAGGCAGCATCAAGTCAGTCACTACAATATCGGGCTGGAATCGTGGGAAAAGTTGAAGTGCTTCGCGTGCATGATGGACCCGTTCAGTTATGTAACCCTCCTCCTCAAGAAAGAAAGCAATCATGTCGGCCAGATTTTTCTCATCTTCTATAAGAAGAACTTTGATAGACATTGAGGTCACACTCCTGATGAAATGAATTTGTTAAGAAACTTCTTAGAAAAAGCCGTAATATGTGTGGAAATGCTGCAAATTTTTTAATGTTTGTATTCCAGAATATAGGATGCATATGTAGTAAGTTCTATAGGGTTTCAGCTAAACTTCAGTATTTTACCATGAATGCAGCTCAATTGCCGATCATTCAAAATTTCCCAAAGCTACATCGAGTAGTTATTACAGTATAATGTATCAGAACGGTTTGAGGGAAATAAAGTAGATCTTACGAGCTTTAATCCATAGGAGGTACCAACGTTGTTGTTGAATGCAAACATAGAAATCAGTCATAAGGCCAGCTGCCTATGGACTACATAAAGGTAAATAAGGTGTTGGAGTGGATGGTAATCAAACTCCGTATTCCGTGGTTGGGTACGGCCATTCTAATTATCCTTGGTACGCTGGGAACGATATTTCCGCTGACTCTGTTTTATGGGGTTCAGCTGTTGTTCGGCACAGCCGCAACTTTTATTGCCTTGCGCTTACATGGAGCCATATACGGATTCACTTCTTTGATAGCAATCTGTACCTTGGGTGTATTATTCGGGGGTCTAGTCCCAAATAGTTTTTTTATGATTGGCGCTCATACTATTGAATTAATCTGGATGCTGGGATGGCAGATCCGATGGAAGAATGGAAGTGTCATGAAGGCCAATGCTGCATTCTGGGTCGTGATGTTATTGCCAGTGACCTTTTATGGATATTTCATGATGAGCATGAATCTTGAAGAATTAAAGTATGGATATATGCATGTTGCTGTGACTAGCATGGTGAATGCACTAATTGCAGGTATTGTGGTGGACTTCTGGATTACCAATGGCGAGCTGAAGTCGAAACGGACAGGAACCATTCCGCTCACACGGATTGCTTTTAAATACGTCGTAGCTTTTGTAGTCGTTGTCTCTCTTGTTCTGTTATCGGCCGATAGCCGAAGACAGCTAGGTCAGATCAATGACACCATTGTATCTAATCTAAAACATGCTGCGAATGCTGTGATCAAGGATTTAAATGATCGATATCTAACCCAAGAGAACATGCATCAAAGTATTGAGCGTTATCATCATCTATTGGGTGTGAATGTCATCATTCTTGACCCAAATGATAAGGTCATTGCTTCTGGGTTGGATACGCTCCAAGTGGGAGAATACCTGGATATCAACAAATATCGTGTTCTCAAGCCAGGCGAGAACAGCATACTATTTCATTCCGGGGATGCTTATTATAGTGATGTGCTTACTCATTGGAAACAGGCATCATTCATGTACGAAGCAGATATGACCACAAGCACTCCATATCGAGTATTTGTTGAGACCAACTCAGCCAATTATTACACTCGGATTGAGGCGATCTACTTGACCACACTTCAATCTCTGTTCATCATTTTTGTGGCTTCCATGATTGTCGCCGCTCCTCTCAGCCGAAAAGTGATAAGTCCATTGAAGCGTCTTACACGCATGACTGGTTCTCTTCCGAGGCTGTTATTTCGTAATGGGGAGATGGAATGGCCAACCAGCCATGTAACAGAAGTACAGATACTGATTGGTAATTTGCGCAAAATGGCTGATGTGCTTCTAGAGCAATTCGAACAGATTCGTCAGGACAAGCTCACCCTGGAGGACAGGGTTAGAGAGCGAACTAAAGAACTGAAGAATAGTGAGGAGATCAAACGCGCCATTATTGATTCATCCATCGATGCCATTATTGCTGTAGATTCAAACGGACTGATTATCGAGTTTAATCCCGAAGCCGAAAGAATGTTTGGTCTGAAACGAGAAGAAGTAGTATTCGAGAAGGATGCCCCTTCCCTTTTTCAGGGAGCGAGCTGTATGGAAATCAAAGAAATGCTGGAAAGATTCGAATATATCCGGGGTAAACGGCATGTCATCGTGGAAGAGATCTCAGGTATCCGTTGGGATGGTTCGGTTTTTCCGATTGAGTATAAAATTGTAGAAATTCAATTGGGCAATAACGAAACGCTGTATAACTTGTTTATCAAGGATATTACCGAGCGCACAAGGGCTGAAGAAGATCGTGTACGTCATGCGCTGGCTCTGGAGAAGCTGAATGCGGAGCTGTTTCATGAAAAAGTTGCCATTCAGGAACAGCGTGACATCAGTGAGCATTTCATTGAATCCGTTCGGGAAGGTCTGGTCATGTCAGATCGTTCCGGCACCATCACAATAGTGAATAGAAGAATGGAAGAAATGTTTGGCCTCGGAGATTTTTCGGGCAGATCGATCGAAGATTTAGCCAATGCCATTGATACCCTGGTGTTAACCGCCGATTTCAATTTGGTTGAGCAGACTCGTGCTTTTCTGAACGGAGAACTGGCCTTTGTGGAGACTGAATTTATATTCAATGATGTGGAAAAGAGTGTATTTTCCCTGTACATGAAGCAAATGGATGTTCCCGGTAAAAACCATGGATTTCTTCTGGTATTCCGTGATCGTACGGAGGAAGAACGCCTGAATCGGATGAAAAACGAACTGATCAGCGTGGTGTCCCATGAGCTTCGTACCCCTGTAGCAACCATTATGGGCTATGTGGAACTAATGATGATGTATGATCTTCCCGCCTCACAGCGTCAGGACTTCATGGAGACCATTTCTTCGGAAGGCGCACGGCTGAGTAGTCTGCTGGATGATGTACTTGATATTCAACGTCTGGACAATGAAGGAATGACCTATCATAAGACGTATGTACCGTTGCTTGAGTTGGTTGAGGGTGTTGCTGAGCAATGGAATATGCAATCCATTCAGCGCATTTATGTACATGCGTTTAATGGAGACTTTTTTGCTTACGCGGACCAGAATCGGATGGTTCAGTTGCTGCATAATTTGGTAGGTAATGCAGTCAAGTACTCACCTGGAGCAGACCGAATTGATATTACGTTGTGGGAAGAAAAAGAATGGTTATGCATCGATGTACGTGATTATGGAATAGGTATTCCAGAGAACGTGCAGGACCTGCTATTTACGAAGTTTTATCGTGTGGACAATTCGGATCATCGTCAGATTGGCGGGACTGGACTGGGGCTTTACATTTCGCGCAAAATTGTAGAGGACCACCAGGGAACGCTTACCTTTATATCCGCGCCGCACAAAGGAAGCACGTTCAAGGTACGATTGCCTAAGCAAGACGAACTTTTGTAAGGCAAGAGAAGCCTTTATCTAATAGGATGCTTTTATCCTGAAATAGATAAAGGCTTTTTTTGTTTTTCAAAATTTCCCGGATAAAAAAACAACTTCTTTTGCAAACTGTCTATAGAGCCATAATTTGCATGCCATGCAAAAGGAGGACGGCAGGTCTATGTTCCGTAAACAAGAGAAAACCCTTATTATCGTCTGCCTGGTCGCAGCCGTGATCGTGCTGTATGCCGTTGTCAAAAGTATTATCCGGATCATGAGTTATTGAGGCATATCGTCACACAGGCGGTATGAAGTCGTACATAACGATTATGTGAAAGAGGAGTGTAACCCATGTCATCCCTGGATCCTGTTCTGCTCAGCCGGATGCTGACCGGTCTTACCCTGTTTGTGCACATCATTTTTGCTTCCATCGGTGTAGGCGTTCCACTCATGATCGCCTTGGCTGAATGGCGCGGACTGCGCACCAATGATATCCATTACACCTTGCTGGCGCGCAGATGGGCGCGAGGTTTCGTTATTACCGTTGCAGTTGGTGTAGTTACAGGCACCTCAATTGGTTTACAGCTCAGCCTGCTGTGGCCGATGTTTATGCGAGTAGCGGGGCAGGCGATTGCCTTGCCGCTGTTTATGGAGACGTTCGCCTTTTTTATAGAGGCCATCTTTCTTGGAATCTACCTTTACACATGGGACCGTTTCAAAAAGAAATATACCCATATGCTGCTGTTGATTCCGGTGGCTCTAGGATCCTCTGCCTCCGCGATATTCATTACAACGGTGAATTCTTTCATGAACCAGCCTCAGGGGTTTACCCTGATTAATGGCATCATGAAGGACATCCATCCAATTGCTGCGATGCTGAATCCGGCTACCCCGACCAAGGTATCTCACGTGCTCGCCTCGTCATACACATTGAGTGCGGGTATATTGGCAGGCATCGCCGCATTCAGCTTGCTTCGGGGTCGGGATCATGTGTATTACAAAAAGGCGCTTAAACTCACAACGGTATGTGCGCTCGTATTTGCGGTCAGCACCGTCATGATCGGAGATTCTTCCGGTAAATTTCTGGCGAAATACCAGCCGGAGAAGCTGGCCGCCGCAGAGTGGCATTTTAAAACGATGACGAAGGCGCCGCTAGTGTATGGGGGTATCCTTGATGAGAACAATGAAGTGAAATACGCCATTGAGATCCCCTATGCACTCAGCATACTGGCGGGAAACAGACCGGACACGGAAGTGAAAGGACTTGAAGAATTTCCGGCCGATCTGAGGCCACCGTTGTCCATTCACTATATGTTTGACCTGAAAGTAACGACCGGCGTGATCATTCTGCTGATTCCGGTGCTTTATGTGTTCCGACGCTGGCTGCCGGGGCGCAAGCCTTATCCCAAATGGCTCTTGCTCGGCATCGTCCTGCTTGGACCCCTGGCCATGATTGCCATTGAGCTCGGCTGGATGTTCGCCGAGGTCGGCAGACAGCCGTGGATATTGCGCGGGTACATGAAGGTGTCGGAAGCAGCAACAACATCATCCTCTGTAGGCTGGATGCTGGTTCTGTTTATTCTGCTGTACCTGATCCTTTGCTTTTCAGCGATTCGGGTACTCAGCAAGCTGTTCCGTAACAAGGAAGCAGAGAAGGAACTGGAGTCTCTTGGTCTGGAAGGAGGGATCGTGCATTGAGCTTTGAAATTGCAGGCATCGCGATCTTGTGGACGTTTCTGTTTGGATATCTGATCGTGGCTTCGATTGATTTTGGGGCCGGATTTTTCAGCTTTTACAGCATATTAACCGGACACGAGAACAAAATCCATAACATTATTCAGCGCTATCTCTCACCCGTGTGGGAAGTGACGAATGTGTTTCTGATCTTTTTTGTTGTTGGTTTAGTCGGATTTTATCCGGATAGCGCTTTTTATTATGGGACAGCGTTGCTTGTTCCAGGTTCGTTGGCGATTGTGCTGCTTGCGATCCGGGGCGTGTACTACGCCTATAATACCTATGGGAACAATGGTCAGAACAGCCGGATTTACATGGCATTGTATGGAGCGACGGGATTGCTGATTCCGGCGGTGTTTTCCACCATTTTGGCGATATCCGAAGGTGGAATTATTGAGCAGGTGGGAGATCAGGTATTTTTTCGCTGGCGTGAGTTTTTGACGAATCCGTATACCTGGTCTGTTGTATTGCTTGCACTGGTAAGTGTGCTCTATATCTCAGCGATGTTTCTTTCCTACTATGCCAAGCGGGCGGAGGATGAGACAGCGTTTGAAGTTCTTCGGGAGTATGCACTCTTATGGAGTCTGCCTACGATTTTTGCCAGCTTTCTGGCATTTTTACAGATTAACAAACAGAATCCCGCACACTTTGAGCAGATGTTAAATATCTCATGGATGTTTATCGCATCTTTTATCTGTTTTGTGATCGCCGTCTCGCTGGTATGGAAACGTAAATATTTGGGCTGGTGTTTTATCGCCGTCATGCTGCAATTCGCCTTTGCCTGGTACGGCTATGGGCGCTCGCATCTTCCATACATTCTGTATCCGTACATTAATATTTTCGACAGCTTTACGAACAAGACGATGGGTATTGCGCTCATTACGGCGTTCAGCCTGGGACTGCTGGTGCTCATTCCTTCACTCGTGCTCATTATGAAGCTGTTTCTGTTTGATGCCAATTATGTGCGAGGTAATGCTGGCAAAAAGAAAGGATGAGTCCGTTCATGCTTCCCAACAAGCTGTTCATCATGCTTCCACGGTTACTTCTCAGCTCTGACGAGGGAGTGAGGGGTATTCCCGGTATAACGGGATTAAGTTTTTTTGAGACCTTTACGATTATGTACGCCCCGCCACTGATTATCGTGGCTGCAATTGCGTTTTTGTTCGTCTACTTGGCGAAGTGCAAAAATCCAAAGGATTGATTCGTTGGTACGTACTTTCCAATTCGGGGTAATCTTTTGTTAAGATACGAGGAAGGGAGGAGGGCCCTTTCATGCCGAAAATCCGTTATAACAACATTGATAATGTAAGTACGGACAAAACGCTGAAGGAATTCAAGCAATGGAGGGAGCAACGGCGCAGCAAAGTTAAGGATTATTCCTACACCGTGCCCAAGCACCCACCTGAACTGGATTATCTGCACGCCAACCGGGCTGAAACCACGATTACCTGGATTGGTCATTCCACGTTTTTCATTCAATATCATGGACTAAACATCGTGACAGACCCGGTCTGGGCGGAAAAAATGGGGTTTCAGCGCAGACTCGGTGCCCCTGGCATTCCGATTCAGGATATTCCGCCTCTGGATGTCATTTTGATCTCGCATTCACACTATGATCATTTGCATCTCGCATCGCTGCGGAAGTTGGTCACAGCCAAGACACTGCTCATCGTTCCCGATGGTCTCAAGCGCAAAATGGTGCGCAAAGGTTTCCATCGGTGTCATGAGATGAAGTGGTGGGAACATATTACGCTTGGCGGGGTCAAAATAACCTTTGTACCCGCGCAGCACTGGACACGCCGAACCCTATTTGATACCAACACGTCCCATTGGGGCGGTTATGTATTGGAACAAAATCACCCGGCAGTCATTCCGTCGGAGGAGAGTGCCGCGACGAGCGAAGGACATGGTCATGAAATTTCCCGAGCAGCAGGAACGGATGAGTCAATAGAGGCATCGGCTGATCAATCTTCTGGCGGTCCGCCAATCATTTATTTTGTAGGGGATACAGGATACTTTCAGGGATTCAAAACGATTGGAGAACGCTTCGACATCGGTGTTACCCTGATGCCAATCGGTGCGTACGACCCGGAATGGTTCATGACATCCCAGCATGTGACGCCGGAAGAAGCGTTGCAGGGATTTGTAGAAACGGGTTCCCAGCTTATGGTTCCCATGCATTATGGAACATTTAAGTTAGCGGATGACACACCTAAGGAAGCGCTGGATCGAATGGAAGTTGAACGAGAACGACTTGGAATCAACGCAGAGCGCATTCGGGTGCTCGGACATGGGGAAACATTGCGTATTCGACACGAAGAAAGCAAACAGGACTAACAAAAGTGATCCAAATATGCTAATGTAAGGGTATATCCGCATGAATAAACGATTACCAAATCTTTAACGAGTTAAAAGCGGCCAATTTTCGAATTTGCCGCTTTTTTGTGTTATAATATGGTGCCAGAATAGGCATCGGGATATTGAATCCAAGATTAATGCAAGTTGCTATTCATGCAGTATGCAGATTAATAAATAAAGGATGGTAATGCTTAATGATCAGTACAAGCGGCATCACGCTTCGCTACGGAAAACGTGCACTCTTTGAAGATGTGAATATCAAATTCACACCAGGCAACTGTTACGGCCTGATCGGCGCCAATGGAGCCGGCAAATCAACATTTTTGAAAATTTTGTCCGGTGAAATCGAATCGAACTCGGGAGAGGTGCACATCACCCCGGGCGAACGCATGGCCGTATTGAAGCAAAACCACTTCGAATATGATGAATATCAAGTGCTCGAAACGGTAATTATGGGCCACAGTCGCCTCTATGCCATTATGAAAGAGAAAGATACGCTGTATGCCAAAGCGGACTTCACTGAAGAAGACGGCCTGCGTGCCGGAGAGCTTGAAGGCGAGTTTGCTGAGCTGAACGGTTGGGATGCTGAGCCGGATGCAGCGGCACTCTTGATCGGTCTGGGTATCGATCGTGATATGCATGAGAAGAAAATGGTTGAACTGAGCGGTAACGAAAAAGTTCGTGTCCTACTTGCACAAGCCTTGTTTGGTCGTCCAAACAACCTGTTGCTCGATGAGCCTACCAACCACTTGGATCTCGAATCCATTCAATGGCTGGAAAACTTCCTCATGGACTATGAAGGTACCGTTATTGTAGTATCCCATGACCGTCACTTCCTGAACAAAGTATGTACACACATTGCAGATATCGATTTCGGTAAAATCCAGCTGTACGTAGGTAACTACGATTTCTGGTATGAATCCAGCCAATTGGCACTTGCTTTGCAACGTGATGCTAATAAGAAAAAAGAAGAGAAGATTAAAGACTTGCAAGCCTTTATTCAACGCTTCTCGGCGAATGCTTCCAAATCGAAGCAAGCGACTTCGCGTAAGAAACAACTCGACAAAATCACGCTGGATGACCTTCGTCCATCAAACCGTAAGTATCCGTTTATCAACTTCAAGCCTGAGCGTGAAGCCGGTAAACAATTGTTGACCGTTGACCGTATCAACAAAACAATTGATGGTGTGAACATGCTGAATGATCTCAGCTTTGTGGTGAATAAAGGGGATAAGATTGCCTTTGTTGGCCCGAACGGTAATGCCAAATCATTGTTGTTTGATATCCTTATGGGTGAAACAGAAGCGGATAGTGGCGAATACACTTGGGGTATCACTACAACCCAGGCTTATTTCCCGAAAGACAACTCCAAATATTTTGACGGAGTAGATATGAGTCTCGTGGACTGGCTTCGTCAATATTCCAAAGATCAGGATGAAACGTACCTGCGTGGATTCTTGGGTCGTATGTTGTTCTCAGGCGAGGAATCCCTGAAAAAAGCAAGTGTACTCTCCGGGGGAGAGAAAGTTCGTTGTATGTTGGCGAAAATGATGCAAACAGGCGCTAACGCTCTGATTCTAGATGAGCCAACGAACCACTTGGATCTGGAGTCCATTACCGCACTGAACAACGGTATGATTGATTTTGACGGCACCATGCTGTTTACATCCCATGACCATCAGTTCATTCAAACCATCGCTAACCGGATTATTGAAATCACGCCAAACGGCGTTATTGATCGCCAAATGAGCTATGATGAGTACCTGGAAAGTGACGAAATTAAAGAATTGCGTAACAAAATGTATCCGGTAGAAGCTTAAGATAAGCTATTCTGTCTACATTGAGTATGGTTAACGTAGTTAACTATACGTTCTTATAAAAGATAAAAAGAACCGGAAGCTCTCCAGAGGAGGCTTGCGGTTCTTTTTTGGTCATACAGGGTGATCCTGTAACCATAGAAACATCTCATACAAGAGCTTCTTGCGGTCTAGGATCCGCCAGTACGGCGGCGCTGATTGTTAGGCTTTTTGTTGTTTTGGCTCTTCATTGCTTTAGGGCCGCCTTCAAAATAGGCACTGGATTGGTTACCCGTGTTTGCCTGTTCTTTCTTCTGTGCCAGTTTCTGGCGTATGGCATCCTGCAAACTGACCTTTTTCGGTTCGTTATTATCGCTCATCGTTATTTCCCTCCCGGTCTTACAGTAAGCCGTCCAAATTGGACGGGATGTACTCATTTTATACGTTTTACAAAAGCCCCACAAGGGCAACCTGATAAAATGCTGAAAACCTTCACTTTTTTGACTGAGCCAACATTTTTTCTCTTCACCTACAGCCCTGCGGTCTGGCAACTTTGTTTCGGCTTCCCTACAGCAATGCAGCTTGGCAACACTGTTTCTATAGACCCACACGGTACGCATTTGGTAACATGGAACAACCGTAATACGAAACGTTAAAGGAGTGTCGCCCGGTTTGAACGCCTACGAAGAAATACGCAAAGGAGAGCGCGGGGCTTGGGTCAGTATTGTGGCCTATCTGGTCTTGTCTGCTTTTAAATTGATCTGCGGATATTTGTTTGCTTCCAGCGCTTTGCTGGCGGATGGTTTTAATAACCTTACAGATATTGTTGCGTCGGTTGCTGTATTGATCGGACTTCGCATATCCCAGAAGCCACCTGATTCCGATCATGCCTATGGTCACTTTAGAGCGGAAACAGTCGCTGCCCTAATTGCTTCATTTATTATGGCCATGGTTGGCCTGCAGGTATTGGTTGAAGCAGTTCGTTCCTGGTATGAAGGAAACTTTGTAGCACCAAATCTGTGGTCAGCAGCAGTTGCCGTTGTCTGTGCGCTGGTAATGCTGGGCGTATATCGTTACAATCATCGTCTTGCCAAACAAATTAACAGTCAGGCCCTGATGGCTGCGGCCAAAGATAATCGTTCGGATGCCTGGGTCAGCATAGGGGCTGCGATCGGGATCATCGGTGCACAATTTGGCCTTCCTTGGTTGGACAAAGTAGCTGCAATTGCTGTAGGTCTGTTGATTTGTAAAACAGCTTGGGAGATTTTCCGTGATTCAACACATCGTCTGACAGACGGATTTGATCAGAAAGAACTGACAGACCTAAGATCCTCTGTGGCGCGGGTTCCTGGTGTAGAAATGATCAAGGACGTGAAGGCGCGTGTGCACGGCAGTCATGTACTGGTGGATGTGGTTATTGAGGTGGATGGAGGACTGAGCCTGATCGAAGGTCATCAGATCTGTGACCGGGTCGAAGAGCGCTTGAAACGTTCACATAACATTATGCATGTACATGTGCATGTGGAGCCGAAGATGGAAGAAGGAACGACGGAAAGTCCTTGAAATGGGTAGGGACAAACCGGAAATAAGCGCATTTTCAAATGAAAAGAGGACAGCCGCTGCCTGCGTGCTGTCCTCTTTACTTATCGTTAGAACGATTATACGATACTATTGAATAGCAACATGGATCCAAGCTTTACCTTTCCATGTATACACTTGTACCCATTGACCACCATCGAATCCATCTACAACTTCACCTGTCGTATCGATGACTTGGGAACCCAGTGCACCGATTGGTTTGCCATTAGGTGCATCGTAGAACCATGTGCGCTCCAACAGGTTGAGCAGCATTGTAGGGACCAGAACCTCATCTCCTGCTTTCACAACAGGCTCATCAAAGATTTTGTCATCCTTTGTTGAAGTTGTTGTTTCAGTAGTCGTTGAAGTACCTTCTGTACCCGTTGTGTCTACTGTTGTGCCAGTTACGGTCTCAGCTGTGCCTTCTACAGTGTCTACAGCAGGTTTGTTCACTTCAACAGCTGGCGTTGTTGTGGTTGTAGGAGTTCCTGTTTCTGGAGCTACCGTTCCGGTAACCGCTTCCTCAGCACCTGCGGCAGCAGCCATGGATCCCATCAAAGTCAGAGCAGCGGCAAAACTTACGATTTTTTTCATTTGTTTTTCCTCCTCGGTTAGGTATGTAGTTTGTTGTCCTGTGTTAAAAGTAACCAAGCAAGCTCACTTGTGAATCACAAATTATAACAATATTTTCTTGGATTCTCCAGTGTCAACTGGAGCATATGTGGGTATAAGGAGAGCCTGTAAATATCATACTTCGGTGGGAGAAAACCGGGTTGGCTATGTCATAATGGTCCTGTTTTTATGATGTAATCGGGGAGAAGCGATGAATAGACCAGAAGGGAGCGTAATACATAATAGAGAGAAGTCGTAATGTGCTTGGGGAAGAATTGTTGCAAAAAAGATATTATGAACGCACAAAAGCCTACCGGCTTTTGCAAGCGCGATAGGCTTTTGTATGTATCGAGTGCTGTTCATAATTGGGAAGCCCTATTCATCGCATTCGACTGCGTCCCGTAATCAGGGAGATGACGAACAGTACAACAAAGATGAAGAAGAGTACTTTGGCAATCGAAGCAGCTGCTTCAACAATACCGAAGAATCCGAAAATACCTGCAACAAGAGCAATAATTAGAAATAGTACCGACCATTTCAACATGTGTATCATCCTTTCGTTTATAGAACTTGGTAGCGAGAAGTGTTCGTCTCACTGCCGTGTGTAGTTGTTCTTTAACCGAGGCCTTTAGGGTTGAAACATTGCGATATTTTACCAGGAGGAGTTGTTTTTACAGTTCATATCCTATTTGTTTCGCCTCGGAATGGGTCGGGTAACTAAGCAATAACAAAACCGATTTATACTGGAAAGTGAGGTTCTTTTATGATCTATCAAATTAGTGTGGCTTTAATTGCAATTGCATTTGCAGTACTTGTATTCTTTTTAATTCGTACCTTGAAGTCCGCTCAGGGTTCACTCGACAATGTGTCACAGACACTGCAGGAAGTTCAGAAGACCATTGATGAGCTTAGTTATGAAGTTAAACAGACGGTAAGGCATGCCAATGATATTACAGTTGATGTGCAGCACAAAATGAAACAAATTGATCCCGTTATGGAATCTGTACAGAATCTGGGTGAAGTGCTGAACGAAGTGACGGAAGCAGCAAAGCAGGTGTCATCCACTTTGATGGCCAAGTTTCAGACGAAACGCAGCAGCACTGAACAGAACAAACGTTCAGAAGTAGCGAATGTAGTACAGACGCCGCCTGCTACACCGACAGATCGGACACTGCAATCCTATGAAGCTACATATCATGATGATGCCAAAGGAGGAAAAGGCTGGCTGAAATATGTGGATGTAGCCGCTAATGTATGGCAACGTATGCGGAAATAGCATGACCGTTTTGTAATGAATAGAAGTCTTCAGAGCGGTGATGAACCTGATGAAAGGGTGAGAATCATGATGAAACTACTGCTTGTTATGTTTAGCGTAATTTCTCCCTTTTCCGTTCAACCGGCAGCGGTACCCGCTGCTCATGATATGCAATGGACGGTAGTGGAAGAGGAGACACCAGAGATCATTCTGGCTGCTGATCGATCCGGACCTGTCCAGCACTTTCGGACTCTGAATGACATTTCTCTGGATGACAGCATAAATGATATTTTAGCCAATAAAGGCAAACCGGTTCATAAGGAACTTGATCCATACCTGGGTTGCCCTGAGTATCAATTCAAAGATGTAACGGTTGGGGTCTGCGAAGATACAGGAGTGGTCAATTATGTGCATATTGATGCTTCCGAGAAGCGTCTGAAGCTTAATCAGGAATGGATTGATATGAATATTGAGGCCATTCGAGATGTTTTGGGCAAGCCGTATTATGTAGCAGAGGATGGAGAAGTATTTCTTCGAGGAAGTCAGGCGCTGAAGGTATATATGAAGCCAGGCTCCAATCATATTGAAGGAATAGACCTTTTTGATGAAGCGGTTTCCTAGGATTGGTTAATCCAGAAACGTTTCAACCCGATATCGTATGGTTATATACTAAGTAGCTCGATAAAGAAGAATAATCAGAGGAGAGTGGAAACGATGAATTCAACCAATGCGCAAGCTTATGCAAAAGTGGTAGAAAACGGAGTCCAAGCGGTAGAAGCGGTGAAAGAATTGCAGATTACCGGATACCTTGCTGATCATATCTTCGTTCTAGCCCATGAAAAGGATCGTACAGATCGGATTGCCGATACGGCAGATGCCAAAGAGATTGGCATCAAGGAAGAAGGCGTATTTGATTCCTTGGCGAATCTGTTCCGCTCCCGCGGTGATGAACTCCGGGCCAAAATTGTTTCGATGGGCTTCACTGAAGCTGAGGCAGATTTTTACGAGAGTGAACTCGATAAAGGCAAAGTACTTGTGATTGCCAAAAAGAAAGAATAGCTTAGCCGATACAAACACGTAAGCTGGAGCCTTCTGAGAATGGACAAGCTTCAGAACCAAGTATTTTGCATCATTCAAAAGAGCTTTCAAGTTAATGACGCAGAATGCTTAACCAAAAACATAGATAAGGAATGGGGATATCCCCATTCCTTATCTATGTTTTTGCAAGTTTGGAAGCGGGATCAGGACGCAGCAAAAACAGGGTAACAAGCGGGTGAATTCTCCTGCGATGGTGCCATTTACTGATAGAAGTTTTTTAATAATACGATTATAGTTATACTAGGAATTATTATGTCTACCGCTGTGTTGTATGCGAAATTTGTATAATTAAGGTTGTTAGATGACCTGATAAGAATCGACAAACCCGGACGCCACAGATAAGGAGATAGAAATGAGAATACTTATTGTTGACGACAATCCGACGAATGTCATTATCATTCGAGAAATTCTGAAAAAAGAAAACTATCGTGACATTGTAACGGCAAGTTCTGCCATGGAGATGTTTGAAGTCCTTGGGATAGGTGAGGAAAACAATGAACTTCGTCCCAAGCCGTCGGATATTGACCTGATTTTGCTAGATATGATGATGCCAGAGATGGATGGAATCGAAGCATGCAGTATTGTGCAGAAATTTGAAAATCTCAAGGATATACCCATTATTATGGTAACCGCGATCGGAGATTCCAAGAAATTGGCCGAGGCGCTGGATGCAGGTGCATCCGATTATGTGACTAAACCTATTAACAAAGTCGAACTGATGGCTAGAATTCGTCTTGCGCTGCGTCTGAAACAAGAGAAGGATTGGCATAAAGAGCGGGATCAGCGGATTCAGGATGAACTGAAACTTGCGGCTATGGTACAGAATGCTGTGTTAAGCCCTGCTATTGAAGATCCATTGTTCCACGTTAATGCTATTTACAAACCTTCGTTTGAACTTGCGGGTGATCTGTATTCGTGGTACCCGCTTGGTGAAGGCAGATATGGAGTCCTATTGCTGGATATGATGGGGCATGGGATATCTTCATCCCTATTTACCATGTTCATTGCTTCCGTGCTGAAAGACACCGTTACAACGTATGTAGACCCGGAGAAGGTTATTCAGGAGCTGAATCGTCGCTTTAATCAGTTGCATCTGGAAAAACAGCTGGTGCAGTACTATTTTACAGCGATATATCTGGTCGTAGATACACGAATGAAGCGAATTGATTATGTTAACGCGGGTCACCCGCCAGCACTCTTTTTCCGCCAGGACGGAAGTGTGACAACGCTTGACAGCGTCTGCTGTCCTGTAGGCCTGTTCGACAAGATGGATATTGAACCACAGACCATTCACTATGAAGGCGAGGGGCATATCGCCCTTTATACGGATGGTTTGACTGAAGCCGTCCAGGGTGATCAGGAAATGCAGCAGGCATTTTTGAAGGAAAAACTGGCGGGTTCCCATCAGTGGGATGAAGCGGCCATGCAGGCGTTGTTCTTCGATGATGAGATTCCGCAGGAGCGGGATGATGATAAATGTTTGGTATGGATTACCTTAAATAAAGGGGTCGAAGCTGAATGAAGATCAGAAATAAACTGCTGATTGGCTTTACAGCTCTGATGGCCATTATGATTGTGCTTACGTTTGTGAGTTACGAACGGCTGAACAGCAGCAATAAACAGATCGATCAGATGTATCAGGAGCGGTACCTCAAAGTCAGATATACTTCTGCTACACGTGGAGAGGTCAATGATATAGCCAAAGTGCTGGCTAACTTGTTGCTGAATCCCAACAATTCGATAAGTGCTGCAGACGGCGATTTGAAGGAGATGCAGAAAAAAGGCGAAGGCTACCTTGAGGAAGTGCGGGATCGGGCGGACAGCGCACCAGAGCATCAACTGGTGGATCGTGTGAATACGGCCTGGGAAGCTTATAATGCTTATGCTGAAAGACAGGTCAGTTTGATGTCTCAGAATCGGGCAGAGGATGCCAATAACTACCGGAACTCAATCGGTTTGGCAGTGCAAAAGGAAGCTGTAGACAGCCTGAATGCCCTATCCCGTTATCAAGACCAGGAGATAGATACCGAGATTAAGGATGCGAACGCAGCCTATATGCGCGCGGTACAGATTACAGTAGCCATCATGATTGCCGGATTACTACTCGCGTTGGGTGTCATTATGTGGGTGCTGCCAAGTATTACACGCGGTCTGAATACCGTGTCCATGATGATTACCAGTTTTGGCAAAGGGCGTTATCGAACCATTCGCCGCATACAGGTGAAGTCTACCGACGAGATTGGTCAGATTGCCAGTGTGTTCAAGGATGTATCCAATGATTTGGAAGAAAAACTGGAAATCGAGAAAGCTTATTTACAAGCACAGCAAGATCAGAATTGGATGAGTTCGAACATTGCTAGAGTTCCAGAATTGTTGCGGGGTATAGGGTCGATTCGTCAGATCTCGCAGATGTTTATCAGCGAATTTACACCTGTGCTTGGAGCTCAACTAGGTGTCGTATACCTGATCGATGAAGAGAAACATCCAGACGAACTGAGACGTTATGGGGCTTATGCGTTTGAAGAGAATGAAGATGTTGGCAAAGAGGTTTACCGTATCGGCGAGGGGTTAATTGGTCAAGCCGCATTGGATATGACACCAATTATTCTGGAAAAAACTCCAGAGGATTATGTGAACATCGGGTCAGCAACGGGATCATCGCGTGCTTCTGGTGTGATGATCTATCCTGTCGTATTTGAGGATGAACTGATTGGCGTTGTCGAACTGGCTTCGTTTGAAGGGTTCACGAATCTGCATACACAGTTGTTCTCACAACTGATTATGAATTTGGGCGTTATTCTTAACAACGTTCGTCGTCGTTTGCGGGTGGAGGAATTGCTGCGTGAATCCCAGGCGCTCACTGAGGAATTGCAGGTGCAATCCGAAGAGCTACAGACACAGCAAGAGGAGCTGCGCCGTTCGAATGAGAATCTGGAAGAACAGACGGGAGCTCTCAAACGTTCTGAAGAGCTGTTACAGCGTCAACAGGAAGAATTGGAGCACTTCAATACTGAGCTGATTGCCAAGACTCGTGCACTGGAAGAACAGGTACGTGAAGTGGAAGAGAAGAACGACGAGATTGAGAAAACCAAAACTCAGTTGGAACAGCAAGCCATGCAATTGTCGATGACGAGTAAGTACAAGTCAGAATTTTTGGCAAATATGTCGCATGAATTGCGCACACCACTTAACAGTCTTCTGATCCTGTCCCAATTGTTATCGGAGAATAAGGATGGAAACCTGAGTGTTAAACAGCAGGAATATGCCCAGACGATCTATATGTCCGGTGCGGATTTGCTGAAAATGATTGATGAAATTTTGGATCTGTCCAAGGTGGATGCGGGCAAAATGGATATCAATTATGAGACGGTGCGCATGGAAGAACTGACCAGCTTTGTTCAACAAAATTTTGGCCCAATGGCGAACAAAAAAGAACTCAACCTGAACATTGAGTTCGACAGCAATTTGCCGGAATGGGTATATACTGACAGCCACCGCGTCAAACAGATTTTACGGAATCTGTTGTCGAACGCGTTCAAGTTTACGAACCGTGGATCTGTAAGCCTGATTGGGCGGAAGATGAAAATGGAAGAGCTTCCTGGGTACCTGAATACGAACCAGGAATACGTAGGCTTCACCGTGAAGGATACCGGCATCGGAATTCCATCGGACAAGACGGATCTGATCTTTGAAGCATTCCAGCAGGTAGACGGTACAACCAGCCGCAAATATGGCGGCACGGGCCTGGGATTGTCCATAAGTCGCGAACTTGCCCGCCTGCTTGGCGGTGCTATTCAGGTAGAGTCTTCTGAAGGTGTGGGCAGTAGCTTTACCTTGTTCCTGCCGGATAATCACGAAGAGGAGGTTCAGGTGGACGACGCGGCAAGAGAAGCTGCTGCTGCTTCTGAGATTGAAAGCTTCGGAAGAGAATCACATACGATGCGTTCAGGCAGACAGACCTTGCTGACACCTGATACGGAAAGCATTTCAATTATGGAGCTGCCTCAATCCGACTCCCCTGTACCTGTACAATTGGAGGATGATCAGGAAAACCTCTTGGAAGGTGACAAGATTCTCCTCATTATTGAGGACGATGTGAATTTTGCGCACATTTTGATGGATATGGCGAGAGGCAGAGGATTTAAGGCTATTGTGGCGCTTCAGGGAGACATAGGACTCGAAATGGCCCGTCAATATTTGCCGGATGCGATTATCCTCGATATCCAGTTGCCTGTGATGGATGGCTGGGCGATTCTGGGTGAGTTGAAAAGCAGCTCGGCGACACGTCATATCCCGGTACATGTCATTTCGGTTATTGATGATATGAAACAAGGTTTGATGATGGGAGCCATTGCTTATCTGAAAAAACCTTCCAGTAAAGATTCGCTGGATAAAGCTTTCTCGCATATCGAATCCTATACAGAGAATCAATTGAAACGCCTATTGATTGTGGAAGATGATGAAATACAGCGGAAAGCCATCATTGAACTGATTGGCCACGATGATGTTGCAATCACAGCAGTCTCCACTGGCAGTGAGGCCTTGAATGAATTGCATAGTCAACGCTATGATTGCATGGTTCTGGACTTGATGCTGACAGATATGACCGGATTCGAGCTGCTTGACCAGATTCGGGACGATCAGTACTTGAATGATCTTCCGATCATTATTTATACAGGCAAAGAGCTGGACAGCAAAGAAGAGATGAAGCTTCGCAAATATGCGGAGTCCATTATTATCAAAGACGTGAAGTCACCTGAACGTCTGCTCGATGAGACGACCTTGTTCTTGCATCGGGTAGAAGCTAACCTGCCGGAAGACAAGCGTCGAATTCTGCAGAAGCTGCATAATAAGGAAACCTTGTTTGAAGGCAAGAAAATATTGCTAGTAGATGATGACATCCGTAATGTATTTGCCCTTTCAAGCGTGCTTGAAGGCTATCGCATGGATGTGACATTTGCGGAGAACGGCCGTGAAGCTCTGGAGATTCTGGATAAGAACCCGGAGATTGATCTAGTATTAATGGATATGATGATGCCGGAGATGGACGGTTATGAGGCCATGACACGGATCAGACAGATACCGAAGTTTGAAAAATTGCCAATTATCGCCTTAACCGCAAAAGCCATGAAAGAGGATCGTGGCAAGTGTATCGAGGCTGGAGCGTCCGATTATGTAAAAAAACCGATCCAAACGGATCAATTGTTATCCCTAATGCGGGTATGGCTGTATTCGTAACCCGATAGTTTGGGTAATGAAGGACAATACATCTATTACGTAAGTAACAAATGAAGAAGTGGAGAGAAGATATGACACCGTGGGAACCTACCGAGGCGGAGGCAGAATCGATCCGCATGCCGCAAGATGAAGAGCGTGAACTGATCGAGATCGAGTTGCTATTGGAAGGTATGCACCGTTTATATGGATATGATTTCAGGAACTACGCGTTACCGTCGTTAAGACGTAGAATCTGGCATTATGTACATGCCGAAGGACTAAAGACCATTTCAGGTTTACAGGAAAAAGTGCTTCATGACCGTTCTGCATTTGATCGTTTTGTACAGAATCTGTCCATCCCTGTAACAGAAATGTTTCGTGATCCAACCTTGTTTCGGTTCTTTCGGGAACAGATTATTCCTGTACTGAGGACTTATCCATACATCCGGATATGGCATGCTGGCTGTTCTACAGGAGAGGAAGTCTATTCCATGGCGATTATGCTGCATGAGGAAGGACTATACGACAAGGCAAGAATATACGCAACAGATATGAATGATCGCTCATTGCAGCAGGCCAAGGAAGGCGTATATGGCATTGAGAAAATGAAATTATATACTACAAATTATCTGGAAGCCGGGGGCACCCGCGCTTTCTCGGAGTATTACACTGCGAAATATAATTCCGTTATATTTCATCCTTATTTACGGAAAAATATTATTTTTGCCGAACATAATTTGGCAACAGACCGGTCATTTAACGAGTTTAATGTGATTTTTTGCCGCAATGTCATGATTTATTTCAATGATGAATTGCGAAACCATGTGCACGGACTTTTTCATGAAAGTTTGAGCCACTTCGGCATCCTTGTTCTGGGATCTAAAGAATCGATACATTTTACGGAATTCAGCGATGCCTACGAGCCGTTAGACCGGACGGAAAAAATATACCGGAAGATTAAATAGGGGGTTAAGCTTAGTCATGGGGCTCAATGAACCAATCCACATATTATTGGTAGATGACCGCCCCGAGAACCTGCTCGCTCTCGAAGCGGTTCTGGAATCGGAACAGTACAAGCTCGTCAAGGCAACCTCCGGGGAAGAGGCACTTCGCTGTTTGCTGAAAGACGAATTTGCGGTCATTGTGCTGGATGTGCAGATGCCTGGGATGGACGGAATTGAGACAGCAAAGTTAATCAAGGCGCGTGACAAGTCCAAGGACGTGCCGATTATTTTCATCTCTGCAAATAGCAGAGAGGCAGAGCACTTATTTGCAGGTTATTCCGCAGGAGCCATTGATTATATGGTCAAGCCGTTTATCCCTCAAATTTTGAAATCCAAAATCGAGGGCTTTGTAGAAATGTTTATCACGAATAAACGTTTGAAAACACAGACGATGCTGCTGCATCAGAAGACGCAGGAACTGGAGAAAATGAACCAACAGCTCGTTCAGGCCAAAGAGGAAGCGGAAATTGCTGCAAATGCGAAGACCGAGTTCCTTGCCATGATGAGTCATGAGATTCGTACGCCGATGAATGGCGTTATCGGTATGGTTGATCTGTTGATGGAAACGGATCTGAAGGAAGATCAGAAGGAATACGCGGACATTGTACGTCGTAGTGCCGATGCACTCGTTACGGTGATTAACGATATCCTCGATTTCACCAAGATGGAATCCGGCAAAATGGAGCTGGAAGAGCATCCGTTCGAACTTGTGTCCTGTATACGTGAAGTACTGAGACTCTTCGCGGTTGAAGCTGGCAAAAAGAATATTGAGCTGGAATATTTCCTGGAAGATTCGGTACCCGAACTGATCTATGGAGATATGGCAAGGCTGCGCCAGGTTTTATTGAATCTGATTGCCAATGCCATCAAGTTCACGGACCATGGCGGCGTGTATCTGATCGTATCCGTTAATGAGGAAAAAGACGGGCGAATGACGCTGGAGTTTGCTGTAAAAGATACAGGGATAGGCATAGCGCCAGACAAAGTTGATCGTCTGTTCCAGCCGTTTTCCCAACTGGATACATCCATGACGCGTAAGTATGGTGGAACGGGTCTGGGGCTGGCTATATGCAAAACGCTCGTTGAAATGATGGGTGGAAAGATATATCTGGATACGTCGGAGCTGCGTGGTGCTACGTTTGTATTTACCATTCAAGCGCAGCGGTATGTCGAGACTGAGCTGACCACAGGTATGGGGGAAGATCAGCTTACGGACATTAAAAAAAATTATGAAATGCATCCAAGCGTATTAATCGTCGATGATCATCCTATTAATCAGAAACTAATGTCTATTATGCTGGGCAAGCTTGGACTCGTCGCAGATATCGCCGAAGATGGCAAGAAGGCGCTGGAGATGGTTTTGGCGAATCGCAATTATGATTATATATTTATGGATTTGCAAATGCCCGTGATGGATGGATTGGAGTGTACTCGCAGAATTCGTGAGAGCCTTCCTCAAGACCAGCAGCCAATTATTGTAGCGATGACCGCCAATGTCATGGATGGTATTCAGCAGCGATGTTCCACTGTAGGTATGGACGATTACATCAGTAAACCTGTGAAAATGGGCAATGTGAAACAGAAGTTGTCCCGATTTCAGGAAGAAAGACAAGGGTTCAAATCCAACGCATCGGCCATAAATCAGGCGAATTGAAATATTTGCTAATTCGATTACTGTTTCATATGTGCTGTAGATGGGTTATTAGGTAAAGAAACCATTGATCAGGAGAGAGATGTCTAATGAATACAAATAAAAATGAAAAATTCAATGCAAGAACAGAAACACTTGATGGCGTGTGCACGGTGTATCTGACTGGCGAACTGGATTTGTCGGTTGCTCCTGAATTCCGTTTAGTGATGGAGCCGCTTGTGGACAACAAGGAACAAGATTTGATTATTAACATGCAAGACTTGAAGTACATCGATAGTACAGGGATTGGTATCCTGTTATCTGTTCTGAAAGCACGGCATGGAATGGAAGCTCGCTTTGAAGTACAGGAAGTTCCTGCGCAAATTCAGAAACTTTTTGATATGACGGGTATTGCCAAATTCTTTGTCTCACAGAAGAATTCCCAATAGGAAAGGATCGAAAAAGGAATGAATGCAGAAGTTCAAAGAGTCACCCTTAATTTACCGGCGACAGCTGATTACGTTGATATTGTAAGACTCAATCTTTATGGTGTTGCGTCCAAAATGGGATTTTCTTATGAGGACATTGAGGATATGAAGGTTGCTGTATCCGAGGCCTGTAATAACTCTGTACTGTATGCTTACTCACACGAAGGCGGCATGGTTGAGGTTGTGTTCGAAGTGGATAATGACACGCTGGCTATTACCGTCAAAGATGAAGGAGCCAGCTTCGAGAACATTAACCCGGCGGTATCCCGTGCAGGCCTTCATGACAAAGAACTGACAGATGCCCAAATCGGTGGACTTGGATTTTACCTGATGCAAGCTCTGATGGACGATGTCAGTGTGGAAAGTGAGACGGGCAAAGGTACGAAAGTAGTACTCGTAAAACGTCTTGCAAGAAGTGAGGAGAAAGTATGAATGAAAAAGTGACTCCCCCAGAGTCCATGTCTGAAGCAATAGGTTTGATCTGGGAATACCAGCAAACCCAGGATAACGAAATTGCAACAGTTCTTATCCGCAAATATGAACCGATGGTGAAGATGGCAGCAGGTAAAATTGCGCGGAACCGACCCGATCTGTACGAGGATTTGTATCAGACCGGGCAGATGGCCCTAATTCGTTTGCTCAAGCAATACGATATTAATCTGGGTATTCCGTTTGAACCTTATGCCATGAAGAGCATGATCGGTCATATGAAGAATTATTTAAGGGACAAGTCCTGGTATATTCAGGTGCCCCGTAGAATTAAGGAAAAGGGAGCACTTGTCCAGCATGCCATTGATGAATTGACAGTGAAGCTGGAGCGTTCACCAGGTGTGAACGAGATTGCTGAATACCTGGATTTAACCCCTGAGGAAACCATCGAAGTCTTGGCTGGTCGGGAATGTTACCACTATGTGTCACTGGATTCTCCGCTATCACAGGATGAGAGTGCAGCCACTTTGGGCGAACTAATCAGTTCTGATGTGAATGACTTCGATTCGGTTGAGAAGCGGATGGACTTGCAGCAGGCATTGGGACAATTGAAGGAACAGGAACAAAAAGTGCTTATTTTGGCATTTCAGGATGGTCAGTCGCAGCGGGCAATTGCTCAGAAATTGGGAGTATCCCAAATGAGTGTATCTCGTATCCAGAAGCGAGCCACTGAGAAATTAAAACAGATTATGTCGAATGCTTCATTATTATGAAATGTAGATCGGTGACGATATTGAGCACGGCATAGAGAAGGACACGTGATTCCAATGGAATGCATACGTGTCCTTTTTTTGGGATCAATGATTTTCTAATGAACAGTATGAATGCAGGAGTGGATGTTTGTGATTGTGGATAAAGTCAAGCTGGAAGCGCGTCGGGACAAACTTACCTACTCAGACCATTGGGAATGGTGGGATTGGGTTGCACCTGATCAGGAGAGTATGGCTGATGCCTTGGAGGAACTAACGAACGCATTTCCAGAAATGCAGTATTGGCTTCGCAAAATACCGGAGGTAGAGTCCAACTACCTGTCCGTCCGCTTCATGAACGGCACGGAGCCCGTGATATTCGGGTCATTATTATATGCGGTCAAGAATGAAAGAAACGATCCACGTAAAGATAATCAGATGTTTTTCTATGTGGATCAAGAAAGACTGGTTACCTTGAATGTAGATGATAATACCAGAGGTATTATGAATACAGGTGAACGTGCAGCCATGTTACAACAGTGCAGTGAAGCAAGGGACGGCATGTTTGTGCTCTTTCGCGCGATATTGCATTATTACCATGTGGGTATGGACCATTTTGAGATGAACCTGAGGGATTTGGAGCGGACGATGGAATCCCGCAATGCACGCACGTTGATGGATCAGATTCTTGCGGCTAGATTTGAGCTGCTGTATTGGAGTAACCTGTTCATTCCGTATTCCGAATTGATGGCTGCTGCCAGGGAAGCCTACCTGGATGAATTGAAAGAGAATCGCTTTTTCCAGCAGCTCCAGCACCGGATCGAACGGATGGAGCGTTTGTTCAAACATTATGAGACAGAGATTGATACATTGATCTCCATCGATAATGCCATTTCAGGGGTGCGGGGCAATGAGATTATGAAGACACTGACCCTTGTAACCTCGGTATTCACGCCCGCAACGGCTGCAGGAGCCATATGGGGAATGAACTTCGAGAATCTGCCTTGGATCGACAAAACATGGGGTGTTGTACTCGTCCTTGCGCTTATAATCATTAGCATGATCGGCATGTATGTATGGATGATGATGAAGGGCTGGACAGGGGATCTGCTCAAAGTGAAGTCTTCCCAGCCGTCGGCCAAAGAAACAGAGAAGCATGCCAATGGCAAACGAAGGCGATGACTTTGTCAGCCTCACCCTGTGCCTTTTATTTTTTATAATCTTCAATATATCCCAGTAAGTCAGCAATATATTGTCCTACAATTGGCATGTTCACGAATTGACTGAGAATAAAAGCGAGCAGACCAAGAACGACGAAGGTACCTACCGTCAAACCCAAACCACGTGCCATACCAGCGGTGAAGTTGGTAATGATACGTTTTTTGGGACTGCTGTAGTTTTCGATAATATCCTTGATTTGAGATTTTTCCAAACTGTCTGCAATCTGATCCAGCCGAGTATTCAGACGTTTGACCTCATGTCGCAATTCAAAAGGGTGTTCTGTTGTATCATACTGTTGTGCGGGTTTTCCTCCGGTTATGGGCGTATTGCCGTTCATTGTGACTTTACTCATGTTCTTCCTCCTTTAATCTCGCCGTGGATAAAAAATAGCCAGCTGGAATACAGCTGGCTATTGGTCACTCGATCCAAAGCCTTACAGGCTGGTCGAGTTCAATTCTTTACGTGCATCTTCCTTCGCTTCTACAGAAGCGGTAGCCACTTCGTCCGACGCTTTGGATGCTTCATTCGCTACATCAGCGGAAGCTTTTCTTACGGAGTCCATAACGTCATTACGGCCTTGGTTTACCGTTTTTGCAATATCAGAAGTTTTGGAAGAGACCGTTTTAGCCAGTTCGGAAGCTTTATCACCGACAACCGCTGCAACTTCTTTTGTGCGATCTGTAACGATCCCCACTTTCTCGGAAAGGTCATCACGCAATTCGCGTCCTGGTTTAGGGGCAAAGAGTAGTGCTGCAGCTGCTCCCAGCAAACCTCCGATGAAAATACCTTTGGCGAAAGTGGAACCGCTTTGTACAGGATATTGTTCTTCTGCTTTATTCATGTCAAATCACTCCTTCTTCAAATTTAAGAAACGAATACGAAACAACGAACACCTTGTTGCACCGATCAGGCAGCCTGTCTGAACAGTCTGGACACAAGCCCCAGCAAAAAGACAAAGACTGCTGTTCCAATGATAGCAGGAATTACGGCAAAGTTACCGATGACCGGTCCCCAGTTACCAAGCAAGAGTGCTCCCAGCCAGGCTCCGGCAAATCCGGCAACCATTGCACCAATAATTCCTCCAGGCATGTTATGACCGGCAAGTGCATCACCGATTACACCGATAATGACTGCCATCACAATGCTGATAATAATACCCCACATAACAACCGCCTCCTTTGTACTTGATGTAGGATGGTGCCTGTTCGCGTTTGCTTACTTCGTATATAAACGCCGTGCTTCCAGGTGAAACAATCAATGTAGGGAGATCTATACTGGAAATTATAGGATAGTACAATTCAGACGGAACGTTGAATCCCTTTAATCATACAGAAGATCCAAGCCAGTCCTGCAGCAAATCCGGTGAAAACGTCGGTTGGAAAATGTACACCCAGCATGATGCGGCTGAGGCCGACCAGAAATATAAATGTGATTCCGCAAATGACAGGCAGTGCAACTCCAGACATACGTTGATGTCGTTCAATCGCCCAGATGACAAAGAGCATGCCATAAAACCCCATCGAGATCATCGCATGACCACTTGGAAAACTATATCCATGAACAACCAGCAGATGTTCCAGCTCAGGTCTACTACGCCTGAATATTTCCTTCAATAAGGTGTTGAGAATCCACATCATGGCAAAACTGCTGAGTAACGCATAACCATATATGAGGAAACGGGGACGACGCTGCCACAAGAAAAGAATTGAAAAACCGATAGCTGCCATGGCAGAAAGTCTGAAAGAACCGAGCGCAGTAATGAATGAAATGAAAGGCAACAGATGAAGACGTGAATCTGAGTTCAGATAAAATAACTGCTGGATCCTGTCATCCAATGAAAGGATAACATCGTTACCCAGCAACGCTCCCAGAGCCGCCAGCAAGAAGACGACCGAAACGCTGGCTATAATTCCGACACCAGCCCAGTTGAGCAGTGGACGTACTGAAGTTTTGCGAGCTAACCCGGAAGTGGGTAATTGCGTTTTGCGCAGCATAAATAAGTATCTCCTTCAGTAATGGTAGTAGGTAGATAAAGATTGATAAAGGATTACCCGAAATGTCTGTCGAAAAAACTGTAAAAACGTCGCTTTTGTACTATACTATTTAAGATATCCCATGCGGCGTCGTGACGCAAAGCAGAGATGAATTCGGGAGTATAAAGGAGAGAACTCGCATGGAGAGTGCCCTGTTAATTAAAGAATACCGTGCGGGCGTTATGGAATGCGCCCATTACGGACACATAAGCATTACGGATGAGAACGGCAATGTTGTATATTCAGCCGGAGATCCGCATTTTAGAGCGTTTACCCGTTCATCTGCCAAGCCCTTTCAGGCCATTCCGGGGATTCGTGCTGGTATTGCTGGGCATTACGGTCTGACAGCTCAGGAGATTGCCATTATGTCTTCCTCACACCGTTCGGAGCCGATGCATATTCAGGTGTTGGAGCAGATAGAAAGCAAAATAGGGTTGGGTGAAGAGTGCTTGATTTGCGCACCGAGTTACCCCCTCAATGAAGAAAGCCGAAATCAATGGCTACGATCTCAAGGAGAGAAGCGTCGTATTCTCCACAACTGCTCCGGTAAACATCTGGGCGTTCTCGCATACACTCAGATGAAACAGGCCGATTTGGGAAGTTATGCAGAACCAGAACATCCGGTACAGCGTGAAATTCTTGAGACCATGGCCTATATGGCAGGGATTGAACAGAAAGAGATTAAACTTGGGACGGATGGCTGCGGCTTTCCGGTATTTTCGTTGCCGTTATCGGCATTGTCGAACGCATATCTGAAGCTGGCTTGCCCGGATCTGATCGAGGACCCATCTACACGTTCGGCGGTAGAGACCATTACTGGAGCCATGAACGAATATCCGTTAATGGTAGGAGGAACGCAGCGTGTGGATTCCGTGCTGCTTGAAGACAGCAACATTGTAGCCAAAGGTGGCTTCAAGGGTGTATTTGGTTTTGCCCTGAAAAAGGAACGCCTCGGAATTACGTTCAAAGTGCTTGATGGTTCGGAAGAAGAATGGGCCTATATTGCCCAATCCATTCTGGAGCAGATTGGCTACAGCAATCGAAAAACCATCGAACGACTGGCAGAAGTATATCCACCTGACATTCGGAACGACGCAGGTAAAGTCGTAGGGCGGGCAGAGATCGAATTCAAGCTTCACTCATCTGAAGAAAGCGTATAACCATAAGCAAGGGGCGTGATTAGAATTCCCTGACCAAGGGTAAAGATGACATACCAACTGGTATTGATCTATAGAATTCTAAATATACACGCAAGAACTGCTGCGATAGTGCTGCAGCTCTAAACCCTTGGAGGTGGATGAACATGATTAAAGTAGTGACATCGGAAGAAAGGCACACGTCGGATCGAGGTTGGATACACAGTGAATTCAGCTTTTCCTTTGCGGACTATGATGATCCAAGCAATGCCCATTTTGGTTGTCTTCTGGCTCATAATGACAACACACTGATGCCGCAGGAAGGCTTTAAGCGACATCCACATCATGACTTAGAGATTGTTAGTTATGTCATATCAGGTACGTTGAAACATACGGATAGCATGGGAACGGAGCAATTGTTGGAACCGGGAACAGTTCAGGTCATGAGTGCGGGCACTGGCGTAGAGCATTCAGAGACTAACCCGTCAGAGGATGAACCGGTACGCTTTCTACAGATGTGGTTCCTGCCATCCCAGCGCATGTTGAAGCCCTCGTATACTAATCGTCGTGTAGAGGCTCAGGAGCATCTGAACCGTCTTTGTCCGATTGTATCGGGGCAAGGGGGAGAAGGAGCCGAGGGAGCATTGCCTATTTCACAGGATGTAACTTGTTATCTATCCCATCTGGAATCCGGTCAAAAATTAATGTACCCTCAACATGAAGATAGGCGTACACATCTCTTCCTGATTAGTGGCCATATCGAGATTGTATGTTCAGACGGCAATTTCAATCTCAAGCCGGGTGATGCTGCACGAATCCGCAAAAGCTGTGATCTGCAAATTACAGGTACAGGCAGCGAGACGGCTGAATTTGTATTGGTGGATTTGCCTTGACGAAAAAAACAAACGCAAGAGGACCTGTCTCCACTGTGATGTGGAGAACAGGTCCTTTTTGTACGGCTTGTTGTAGCTGCCTTCGTAAAAGAGTCTCTCAAAGTTTGGTGGGCGATGCCGCCCTAGGATTTGCGGAGATTACCCAGTTCGGAAGCGACAGCTTCCACTTCAGAGATACTCAGATGTTCCTTGCTTAGGACCATTTCATACAGGTCAAACAAATCTTCATACTTCGCAAGTGGGAAAGACGAAGCCTGCATGGCAGCTCCACTGGCCATCCGCAACTTCGTTTTGATTGCTTCAATCATATATTCCATGTTGGCTGCGCTTGCTTGCGTTAAATCCATCGTTATGTCCATCCCTTCCGTATCGGAAACTGTTGTCATTGTATCATGATTGGACAGGCTCAGGCCAATGCTTTTGCGACGAAATCAAGCATCGGGTAAAATGAGGAATATAACAATAGAGATTCAGGCAGGAAGTACATGTGTATAAGGAGGTAAGAGATTGGCCGTATATAAGCGGGAATTGGTTCGTCATCAAAGTAGGCAAGCCCGCCGCAATGTGCAGGGAGAAGACTTGGTATTATTTTTCAAGCACATCTATAAGCTTCATTCACCGGATGAAATCACCTTTGTCTGTATCGGGACGGACCGTTCCACCGGAGATGCTCTGGGCCCACTGACAGGCAGTCTACTGCAGGAGTATGGAGTGAATCACGTTGTAGGAACTCTGGCTTCTCCTTGTGATGCAGATACACTGGAGAAGAGGCTGGCGCTTGTCCCGTCACATCATGCCATCATCGCCATTGATGCTTGTCTGGGTCCAAAACAGGCAACAGGTACATACTATCTTGCGGAACATCCACTGATTCCGGCAAAATCGGTTGGAGGCAAGCTGCCGCCAGTTGGTCATTACAGCGTGGCTGCTGTAGTGAATGCTAATGGACCGAGACCTTATTCCATTCTACAGATGACCTCGCTTCATTTCGTTATGGGCATGTCCAGATCGATTGCAGAGGCGGTCGCCGAAGCAGTGAAATACAGATAAACGTTTCATTAATGATATGCAGGCTTAATAATATACAACTTGAATTAATTTAATTCGCGCAGAGAGAGGGATTTATATGGAAAAAGTGATGTGTGACGGAACGACGATTTGTTATGCCGAACAGGGTAAGGGAGAAGCACTCATTTTGCTCCACGGATACTGCGGCAGTTCATCCTACTGGGATGAAGTGGTGCCTGAGCTTGCACGCAGCTATCGTTGCATCGTACCCGATCTGCGTGGACACGGCAAAACGGACGCACCTGTAGGTAGTTATACCATTGATCAGATGGGCAATGACGTATTGCAATTAATGGATGAGCTAAAGGTCGTCAAGGCTTTCCTGCTCGGTCACTCCATGGGCGGATATATCGCACTTTCTATCGCACAGCGCCACCCAGAACGATTGAATGCCTTCGGCTTGATTCATTCCACAGCCTATCCGGATAGTGAAGAAGGCAAAGAAAAACGCCTTCGTGCAGTATCCACCATTCAGACGGAAGGCATTGTTCACTTTGTAGATGGGCTGGTTCCCGGTTTGTTTGCACAAGAACATTTGGAATCGCTATCGACGCAAGTGACTCGTGTGAAGGAAATTGGTTACCAGACTGCGCCACAAGGGGCAACTGGAGCTGCACTGGCTATGCGGGAACGACCGGATCGTCGTGATGTATTGTCCGCTACACCGCTTCCTGTCCTACTGGTTGCCGGAGAGAAGGATGCCGTCATTCCGCCGGAACGTACATTCACAAGTGACAAACCACATATTACACAAGCCGTGATTCCTGGGGCAGGACATATGAGCATGTATGAAGCTCCGGAAGATTTAATTCAGGTCATTAAACAATTTTTGACGGGATTATCGAAGTAATAATGGAACATGAATAGAGTATCGGATGATTTCGCCTCCTTGGCGGAGCGTCGGTATTTTGCTAAACCCCTGCAACGTTCGCTCAAGAACGGCAGGGGTTTTATTTGTTCAGGGCCAGAGCATAGGACGAGCCATAGACCATGTTTTGGCTTTTTGTCATGGCATGAATTAAAATGATGAGAATGGATCATGCAAGTGAAACTGGAATGTACACGATCGAATGATGAGGGGGCACATAGCATGTTCAGGAAAGATTATCTGCTCCGCATGATGGAGGAAATGACAGAAGCGATCGGCAAAGTATTTACACTTAAACAACAGCGAAAACACACGGAGGCTCTGTCCGAGCTGGACGAGCTGCTGCGTAGGCAGTTTGGACTGAATTTATCTCTGCTGAACTCACTGCCGGCCGAGGATGTCATTGAAATGTTCCGTTTTCGCGGCGTCATTGAAGTGGACAATCTGCAACAAGCCGCCAGGCTGATCGAAGAAGAGGCGTACATTTATAATGAAAAGGCCAAAGTAGAGGGCATAGATGACCAGGAAAAAATGGAGTCGGAGAATGAAGCACTTATTCGTCTGATGAGATCACTTCATTTTTACCTGTACGCACTGAATAATGGGGCTAATCCGAAGCTGCTGGATGCACCAGATCGTGTGGAGGGAATATTGGAGCAGACGAAACAATACGAACTTCCGGCACGAACGGAAAAGCAGCTTGCCCTGTATCGTGAACAGCAGGGGCGTTATGATCAGGCTGAGAATAGCTGGTACAGACTGCTGCAGGTAGATGACAGCCATCCCATTCAGTATCGGGGTGAGGTACAGGCTTTCTATGAAAGGTTAAGACAACTGGAAGATGAGCAATTGCAACAAGGTGGTTTGCCTCGTGAGGAAGTGGAAGAGGGGATTGCCGAGCTGAACCGTTAAACCGATGAATAGGCCGTTAACTTGGAGAGGGAACGGAATTGTGTTATGGTAACGGTTGACCAAACCAAACCGAAAGTGAGATGTACCCCCGTGGATTCATTGCGAAAGCTTATACAAGACATCTTTGAACAGAATTCGCTGATTACAGCGACCTGGAGCCAGCTGCGCAGACGGGACAATGTCTCGTATACGAAAGTGCAAGTCAAGCCGGTAACGCTCAAGAATCAGCTTCATTATCAATTCGCATTTCATTATACCAACAAAGTGCTGCACGAGAATTTGGCTCCGGATGAAGCGGCAGAGCGCATGACTTTGCTATGCGAAGAGACGTTTCGTCAAGGACTGCTCTGTACTACAGACGCAGACTATCAAATTTTGATCAGCAAAAAATATAAAGTGTCCATCTTGACCAAGTCGCCTTCCAAGACTGCGGTGGACCTCTCGCATAATCGCAAAAAGCAATATGTGCTGGAAGATGGAGTTCCCGTTTCATTTCTGGTGGAGCTGGGGATTATGAGCGAGGAAGGCCGCGTTTTGGCTCGCAAGTACGACAAGTTCAGACAGATCAACCGTTTCCTCGAAATGGTTCAGGACGTCATCCCGCATCTGCCGGAGGGCCGTCCACTTACCATTGTTGATTTTGGTTGCGGGAAATCTTATCTCACCTTTGCTTTATATCACTATTTGTCCGTACAGCAGCGCAGATCGCTTAAAATTATTGGCCTCGACTTAAAAGCCGATGTTATTGAACACTGCAATGATCTGGCAAACAAATTGCATTACGGTGATCTTAAGTTCCTCGTTGGAGACATTGCTGACTACGACGAGTTGAATGAAGTGGATATGGTTGTAACGCTGCATGCCTGTGATACAGCAACCGATGCTGCTTTGGAGAAAGCCGTTCGTTGGGGCGCTTCGGTCATTCTGTCTGTACCGTGCTGTCAGCACGAGCTGTTTGATCAGATTGAATCCAACGTGATGAACCCGTTGTTGTCACACGGTATTCTGAAGGAACGTTTCTCCGCTTTGGCAACCGATGCCATTCGGGCCAAGCTGCTCGATCTGATGGGATACAAAACGCAGCTGCTTGAATTTATCGACATGGAGCATACGCCGAAAAATATTTTAATCCGTGCCGTACGAGGCCAGGCTGGGCAGACTGCTGACATGTGGAACGAATATACCGCATTCCGTGATTTCATTCACGCAGATCCTTATTTGGAGCGGGCTTGTGCGGACTTGCTCCCAGGTGGTGGCAAGCTGAAAGAAGCTGCACCGAACCAAGGGGCAGATGCGAGCCAGGAGAATTCAAATGGAGAATCGACCAAAGGTGTCACCCAAGATGCCAGCCACTGTGATCACTGTTGAATGTGAATGTCTATGGAACAATGAAAAGTGATGCATAATGTTTGATGGCAGATGGCAAGAAGGATGATACATGATTGAGTTGCTTGATCCTTTGAGACGATGCAGTTCGTCTGCCATCGCCGTTGACGGGACATACTGATAAGAGGGTCCCGTGAAAATAAATATAATGTGCCAAAGGCATGAAATCAGGCAGAAGACCCTAATGGGGCTTCTGTCTTTTTTTGTTTGAAATTCATTAAGAGGAATACGGAGACGGGAGAAAGGAGAGGGACATATGAAGGGAGGAAAATCAGATGAGAAAGCCAAGTGGAGTTCAGAATCGGCATTAACGGCAGTTCTTGGTTTAATTGCAGTGGCTTTACTGTTGACAGGATGTCTATGTAGGGGATTGTTTTATGCTACGGACGTATATCCCATGGTACTCATGGCATCAGGAAGTGTACTTATTTGGTTTGTTTTGTTCATTATGTGCTTTAATGCACCGAAGACGAGAGGGCAGTTAGGGATTGCTCAGTGGTTGGATTACCTCAAACGACTATATGGGGCGATTATGCAGTATGCTCACTTCCGCTGGATGCTTTGGCCCCTGGCAATAGCAGTCTGGTTTGGCCTGCATATAGGGCTGGGCTCTGTCAGTGTACAGGGAAGCTTGGAGGAGATGCTGCGCTGGAGCCTTCTGGCGATATTTGCATTGCTAACAGTTATGTTGGCCGCACGCGCGAACGGAGCGAAATGGTTTGCCTGCGGCTGGCAATTGGCAGGCGGCCTGCTTGTTCTAAGCGGAGTGCTAGCCGCGTGCGGTGTGCTGCCGCTGCCTTATGGGGTCATGCGAACCGCTGACCCTGAGATCAGCTCCGCCGGAGCCAGGCTCGGCGGATTGCTGCAGTACCCTAATGCGTACGGTGCCATCGTTGGCATGTACGCATTGGAGCGGCTGGCTGCCGCCGCGCGCGCTATGGCCCGGCCGTTGTCGGCCGGGCGGCTCATCGCGGCAGCACTGCCGCTCATGCCCGCGCAAGCCGCGCTCCTGCTGAGCGAGTCGCGCGGCGCTTGGCTGGCGACCGGCTGCGCCGCGGTCGCCGCCTTCGCTTTGCAGCGGCGCGGTGCCCGCCTGCCGCTGCTGCTGGCCACAGCCGCGCCCTTGGCGTGCGCGGCCTGGCTCTACCGCCAGCTGGCTGCGGCCCAGCTGGCGCCTGCACCCGTGCCCGGCCTGCTGGCACTGGCCGGAGCATGGGCAGCTGCGCTGCTCGGCACGCTGCTGCTGTGCCGTTTGTGGCACAGCGGCGCTCGTGCACGCGCCGCTGCCCTCACGGCCACAGTGCTGGCGGGAATCGCCGCCGCCACTGTGGCCGTGGCCTCCACAGCCGACCGCATGGCGGCTGGTGTCGGCACAGGGCTGTCCCGCCTTCAGATGTGGCGGGACGCCCTGAAGCTCTGGACCGAGGCCGCATGGCTGGGCCACGGGGGAGAGACATGGCGCAATATGTTTCGCGCCATCCAATCCTCGCCTTATGTCGGAGGCGAGGTCCACAACGGCTTCCTCGATCTGGCCCTCGATACAGGCGTGATCGGGTTGCTGCTCATCGCCGGATGGTTCTTTTCCACCCTGCGAACGGTGTGGAGGCATGCACCGCAGCTGCTGCCTTCGGTTATTGTTTTTGTCCTCCATGGCGCTATGGACTTTGACTGGAGCTTCACCTTCAATTGGATGATGTTCATTTGGCTTGGGGGCTGGGCCCTCTCGTCGTCAACTCTTCAGGAATCCGTGGCTGACAAAAAACGGTCTCGTTTTCTCCGTCCGTTAAGCCCGTGGCCTCAAGGGATATTAACGGGACTGTTCGTCATGTTTTGGCTTGGCGGCACAGTCTGGCTTGCTGGACAACAAGTGGCGGCAGAACAACAATATCGTTTAGCCATGTCAAAAAATACAGGAAGTGCTGAACAAAAGGTGCTGCTTACTGCGGCGTACAAGTTCAACCCCTACAGACCGGATATCGCCATCTCCCTGTCCCGTACGCTTCCAGCAAAAAAGGCTGACTCCATATTGGTGCAGAGCTTGTCCTTTTCCCCTGTTTCACCCCAACTCTACGGAGAGCTGGGGCGGTTAGCCGCTCAATCGGGTAGAGGAGAGTCGGCCGGGAACTATTTTGAACAAGGCCTGGCCCAGAATCGTTTTGACGCGTCCAGCCAGTCCCAAGCCCTGTATTGGATGGAACAGGCATCACGGAGGGAACTGGCGTCAGGGTATGCTGAACAAGGAAGGCAGACCGCTGCTGCTGGAGTAAGGATATATGAACGTTACAGACAACTGGCCGAAAAAGTAGCATTAGAGAAGGATAGAAATGATCGGCGTTTTGAGCTTGGAGAAGACGCATTACGTTACGGGGATAATCTGCGCCTCCTTGCTTTTGATCCACTTGCTTCAGAGGTGACCAGAAAGATTCCCTGAATATCTGACCTCATCCAACGCTAAAAGAGAACGAGATCCATGAAAACAATGATTCAACTTTTAACGGCATGAACGATCTCGCATTGATCCATTGAAAGTATTGCTTTACGCCTCAGTTCGGGTTATTCAAAATCAAGCAATATGCTGTACTATAAGCTGTTCGTCTACCTGTCCAGTACTCCGAATTTACAGGCGATATCCGCCAAACGCATTCTTAAAGGCAGCTTGCAGTGGTTCTACCTCCACACCCCATAGAGTCGCAATCTCTAAGCTGACATCCGCGTTCCACCATTCGCATAATTTTTTGCGATTATCCCGATTTTCTCCGATCCAGAGCAGATTGGTGATGACCTTCCCATAATACAATTCTTCCGCCTGCTTCATCAGCTCTGGGGAGATATATACCTTTAGCTTTTTGGCTGTTCGATACAGCTCTTTGCTGCATGCTCTTCGGATACCGCGGGCAGAAGGCAGTTTCTGGCCTGGGGTGTTATGTTTGACCGGGGGAGTACCGGGTGCTGATTTGAATGACATCTTCTCACGCTCCTCTCCCGATACCATATGCAAACGCCTGCCTGCGGGACACTATCCCAGACGGGTGAAGTAGCAACAGCTACAGGCCTGTGATAAAATAGGGACGAACATCCATGGTGCGGAAGGGCACTGCCAATCAGGATGAAGAAAGAGGGTCGAGATGGACGTTATTCATAACATTGTCAATCAATTATTCGATTGGATTCAGAGTCTTGGATACTTTGGAATTATGCTTGGACTAATGCTTGAAGTTATTCCGAGTGAAATTGTACTGGCATATGGAGGTTTTCTCGTTTCACAAGGCCATATTAATTTTTTCGGTGCATTGATTTTTGGTACCGTGGGCGGTGTCATAGCCCAGCTATTTATTTACTGGATTGGCCGTTATGGCGGAAGACCTGTACTTGAACGCTACGGAAAATACATACTGATCCAGAAAAAGCACATCGACCATTCCGAAGAGTGGTTCCGCAAGTATGGGACAGGGGTCATTTTCACGGCGCGTTTTGTTCCGGTCGTAAGACATGCCATATCGATTCCTGCCGGTATATCCAAAATGCATACGGGTCGATTTATTTTGCTGACAACCCTCGCTGTTATACCGTGGTCTGCATTGTTTATATATTTAGGGATGATACTTGGAGATCAATGGCAACATATCAACGAGAAAGCGGCACCTTATATTATGCCGATTCTGCTCGTTGCTCTCGCACTTATGATTGTTTATGTACTTATTAAATGGATGAATGCTCGTAAAAAGAAGGGAAGTGTCTAGTTATGGGAAAACCAAACTTGTCTCACAAATTCGGTAAAGGTCTGCCACCGAAAGATTTCATTGAGAGCATGACGAAGAACCAAAGTGAGTTTCAGGCAAACTATGACAGCTTTGTATGGCCAAGTGAGGATGATCGTGGATTTTTCGAAAGCCTGAATCACCGCGATGACTTGCGTGTGTTAATTTTGGCTGCTGACTGGTGTGGCGATGTGGTACGCAATGTTCCAGTCGTATTCCAGGCGCTGGAAATTTCCGGCATTCCGACAGAAGTTCTTATTTTGGAAAATCACCCTGAAGTGATGGATGAGTTCCTTACGATGGGCGGACGCTCTGTTCCTGTCGTTATTTTTGCAGATACGGGCGGACATGTACTGGGTCAATGGGGACCTCGTCCGCAACATGTGCAGGAAGTTATGGTTGAATTCAAACGTCTCAACCCGGACCGTGAAGCAGCAGATTATCAGGATAATTTGGCTGTAGCACGTCAAGAGATTGGTAAACGTTATGGGGAAGGAACGGAGTCAAATGCAGCTATTATTCGTGAGTTGCGTGAACTGATTTCGGGTTACTGAGCCGATATGCTTAACATTCGTACATTTTCTTTGGGACCGCTCCAGACCAATGCGTATCTGTTGCAGGGTGATGATCCAGGTAAAGCCTTAATCATTGACCCTGGAATGAATCCGGGCTCATTACTCAAAGCCATTCAGGACCTGGAGATCGAAGCGATCCTGCTTACTCACGCGCATTTTGATCATATGGGCGGCGTGGATGAAATTCGCAAATTGAAAGGCTGTCCCGTTTATTTGCATGACTTGGAGAGTGATTGGCTTACGACGCCGAAATTGAATGGTTCTTTGAACTGGCCGCAGGCTACCCCGCCGCTTTCGACAGATCCAGCTGAATATGCCATGGACGAAGGGCAGACTCTGAACTTTATTGGTCATACGTTCAAAGTGTACCATACACCGGGACACTCCCCAGGCAGTGTAAGTCTGCTGTGTGGTGACGATCTCTTTGCTGGTGATGTTCTGTTCCGTATGGGTGTAGGCAGAACGGATCTGACCGGAGGCCGTGAACGGGATCTGATTGATTCCATCCAGAACAAGTTATACACCTTCGCGGATGAGGTCAAAGTGTATCCAGGTCATGGTCCCAAAACGACAATCGGTTATGAGAAGAAGAACAATCCTTACGTGTCTGCAAGATGATCCGACAATTTATGTGAAGAAAGTCTGGACAAGTGACAACTTTTTCATTAGAATAGCAATTAGTTGTTACAAGCGTTAAAGCACCATCTAACTGAAGCAATACAAAGAAACACCCTAACTTGCGAAGCACGCAGACTGTGGTCTATACCCGGTTTGCGTTCTTTTTTTGTTTTCAGCCACTTTTTTATCAAAGTTACATTCGTTTAACCCTACATACAGATCGTTGACAAGTATCTACAGAAGATCGTTCAATCTATTTAGCAAGTCGAATTATAATAAGCTTGAGATGATAATAGTCAGAAGAATATGAAACAATAGCTAATGAGAGCGAGGAATTAGAAGTGGAGAAAAAGCGAGTGATTCAGTTTGGACAACGTGCCGAGAACCTGATCATCGAAGAAAACCGTCTAGCAATTGAAAGTGGCAGAATAGAAGCAGTTACCCAGCGTCCTCAACTACATAACTACATGAATAATGAGATGAATCCAATCAAGGATCAACAGCAAAATATATGGAAAAGTCGTTTATTAAGCAGTGGAGCCCGCAACCAACCGTGGTTCGACAAACTGCAAGATTACCGAAATGAAGTCTGATTGCCCGGGAAATTGTCGGCTTCAGATTTTTTTTGGATTGAATTGAACGTTTCTGCAGAGCCTGTCGTAATAACATAAGACTGAGCGGAGAGCAGGTGATGATGCAGATGGAGGCAGCCGAACTGGAAGAGGTACAGAGAGCGATACATGGGGATGACAGTGCACTGGCAGAACTGCTGCAGCGTCACTACGCCTTTGTGTATAAGTATCTTGTCAAAGTAACGATGGACCCCAACGTTGCTGAGGAGACGGTGCAGGATACGATGATTCGATGTATGGAAAATATTTATAGATACGATGGCTCGTCTGCCTTTTCGTCATGGATGATTACGATTGCCACCCGTATATATATCGACAAGTCCAGGCGCAGGCGAAGAGAACAGATTTGGCTGGAAGCCATTCGGAATCAGGCTGTACGGAAATTGCGGTGGCAATTTGAGAGCCGGAATGAAGAATGGACAGATGTTATGGATGCCATGACAAGGTTAACCCCAGAACATCGTATTGCCGTCCTGCTGAAGCATTATTATGGTTATAGCTATGATGAAATTGGTGAAATGCTGGGTATTCCATCCGGAACGGCGAAGTCTCGAACTGCCTATGGCCTTCGTCAATTGAGAAAGGAGCTGGGTTGAGCATGAGCAGATCTGAGGAACAGGATGAACAAGAGATTCTGAAGCGGATGCAACAACAGATGAGAGTGCTCGATGATGCGTATGAGCCTGTAAACATTCCTTCATTAGCCTCCATTGAAGCCCAAGTCAAGGAACGAAAACAAATGAGACGACGAGCCAATCGGATCGAAATGATTTTTTTCTGGATTGTGGGATTGTTCATTATAGCTTTTGGTGCCTTATTGTTCCATTCGGCTCCAGCTCTATATTTGGGTATCCAGGCGATTAGCTTGTGCGCAGCGATTGCCGTGGGAGTAATCTGGTCAGGGAGACGCCGGAAGGAGACTCGTCATGAATGATCTGCATTATTCTTTAAATGAGATTCCTCTCATATGGCTTATTCTGATTGCCGTTCTTTTGCTAGTACAGGGAACATGGATCTTTCAGGATGCACGCAGACGTGCCCGTTTCCCCTGGTTATGGGGATTGTGGGGCATTACCGGATTCCCAACACCTTTGATCATATATTGGTTCATTGTGGTGCGAGCAGATCGCAGACCCCCTAAGCAAACGTCGGACAAATCATAGAGTTCACGGGTTGGAAAAAAGATTTTGCACAAATGTTTTGTTTAATTCTAGTAATCGTAGACAGCGCTATTCTTTTCTAGTAGACTATACAAATAATAAAAAGATAGACTACCAGGAGGTTAGACGATGCTGCGATTAGGAGAGAAGGTTGTCATCGTCGCGGATGCGTTTGAGCAGAATCTTCCTGTGGGGGAATATGGTTTCATCATCGCTTATGACCGGAATCCGGACAATGCGTTCGATTACGTGCTTCGAGTGCCGCAGGTGAATCGGAACTTTTTTGTTCCATCCGGCGACGTCGATCTAGAAGAGGTTCTGCTGAAGCAGGAAGCTGAGCGGGTCGAGCGAGAAGCGTTGATAGATTACGCCCTTGCGACACACAATGAGAAACTGTTTCATCATCTGATGAACGGAGATTTTCAAGCTGTGGAAGAGGAAGAGGAAACCGCGAACGATGTTATGTCCCAGGCGGATTTTATAAAGCAGGTTAACCTGCGTGCATGGATTTAGAATTTTAAGAGTCGGCTGATGCCGGCTCTTTTTTGATTAGACTGGAACATATGAACGTTGAAGCTCCTCATTATCCTGGTTAACGCGTAAAAATTCAGTTAATAGGTTTTGATAATTCGCATTAAAGGAAGACTCCCCTGATGTGGTGTTATTTTGCATATTCGGTAACTCGGGTCATTTGCATTGAATTGTCGAACTATCTCACCTATAATGAAAAAAGTTATCTTGGGACTTTAGCCCGTTAAACGGACGATTCGTTTTCGGCGGTTTCAGGAATTAGAACGAATGAAGGAGGCATCCGGAAATGAGTATTTCGAATAATGACGTTCAGCATGTGGCCAAGCTGGCCCGGCTTAATTTGACTGCTGAAGAAGAGCAAACCCTGACAGGGCAGCTGAACGCGATTTTAAAATATGCTGAGAAGCTGAATGAACTGGATACAGAGAACATTGAGCCTACCACTCACGTGCTGCACGTCAGCAATGTGATGCGTGAAGATGAGACGAAAGAAAGTCTGTCGATTGAACAGGTCATGCGCAATGCACCAGATGAAGAAGACGGGCAATTCAAAGTGCCTGCTGTAATGGAATAACGGATAACCGGAAGGAGGACGAATTACGTGAGTTTATTTGAACAATCGTTGCCGGAGATACATAACAAGCTGCACGCCAAGGAGCTGTCGGTCAGCGATCTGGTGAATCAGGCATATCAGAACATTGGTGAACGGGATGAAAAGGTTAAGGCTTATCTGGCGCTGGATGAAGAACAAGCACGTGCTCGTGCACGTCAACTGGATGATCGTCTCGTCAGCGGTGAGGAGAAAGGTTTGCTTTTCGGTCTGCCAGTCGGCATTAAGGACAACATCGTTACGAACGGACTGCGTACAACATGCGGCAGCCAGTTTTTGCGCAATTTCGACCCGGTGTATGATGCAACGGTTGTCGAGAAGCTGAAAGCGGCGGATACCGTGACGATCGGGAAGCTGAACATGGACGAATTCGCCATGGGCGGCTCCAATGAAAATTCAAGCTTCTACCCTGTACGTAACCCATGGGCACTCGATCGTGTTCCAGGCGGCTCCAGTGGTGGATCTGCTGCGGCTGTTGCGGCAGGAGAAGCTTATTTCACATTGGGATCAGATACAGGGGGCTCGATCAGACAGCCTGCATCCTATTGCGGCGTTGTTGGTTTGAAACCTACCTACGGACTCGTTTCCCGCTTTGGTCTGGTTGCATTCGCATCTTCCCTGGATCAAATTGGACCTTTGACGAAAAATGTCGAGGATTCTGCCTATGTGCTGCAAGCCATTGCTGGTTATGACGCCAAAGATTCGACATCCGCGAAAGTGGATATCCCGGATTACTTGAGCGGACTGACAGGGAATGTCAAAGGACTTCGCATTGCTGTTCCGAAGGAATACATTGGTGAAGGCGTTGATCCTCAAGTTAAAGAAACCGTCCTGTCTGCCCTGAAAGTCCTCGAAGGACTCGGTGCAACATGGGAAGAAGTATCGCTTCCGCATACCGAATATGCGGTGGCTACGTATTATCTGCTCGCTTCCTCAGAGGCTTCTTCGAACCTGGCTCGTTTCGACGGCGTGCGTTATGGTGTTCGTGCAGACAATCCGGAAAACTTGCTGGATTTGTACCACCAGTCCCGTAGTCAAGGTTTTGGTCCTGAAGTGAAACGACGCATCATGCTTGGAACCTATGCACTCAGCTCGGGTTACTACGATGCGTATTATTTGAAAGCTCAGAAAGTGCGTACGTTGATCAAACAGGATTTCGACGACGTATTTGCCAAATATGATGTCATCATTGGACCAACTGCGCCAACAACGGCATTCAAACTTGGTTCCCAAGTCGATGACCCACTTACGATGTATCTCAACGACATTCTGACTATTCCGGTCAGCCTGGCTGGTGTACCTGCAGTCAGCATCCCTTGCGGATTCTCGGATGGACTGCCTGTTGGCATGCAGATTATCGGTAAAGCTTTTGATGAAACGACCGTACTGCGCGTAGCGCATGCGTTTGAACAAAATACGGAATTCCACAAGCAGCGTCCGCAGCTGTAGACTGCCCGGAACGGAGGAATATAGAAATGTCCGCATCTAAATATGAAACGGTCGTTGGACTTGAAGTCCATGTCGAGTTGCATACAAACTCCAAAATCTTTTGCGGCTGCTCCACTGCCTTTGGAGCTCCGCCAAATACACATACTTGTCCGGTCTGTCTCGGACACCCAGGCGTATTGCCTGTATTGAATCGCCAGGCTGTAGATTACGCGATGAAAGCAGCCATGGCCCTTAACTGCACTGTTGCTGATGTCAGCAAGTTTGACCGCAAAAACTACTTCTATCCCGATTCTCCGAAAGCATATCAGATCTCACAATTCGATCAACCGATCGGTGAGAATGGCTGGATCGATATTGAAGTCAACGGTGAAACGAAGCGAATCGGCATTACGCGTCTTCATCTGGAAGAAGATGCAGGGAAGCTTACCCACGTGGACGGCGGCTATGCTTCATTGGTCGATTTCAACCGTGTTGGTACGCCGCTCGTGGAGATTGTCTCTGAGCCGGAGATTTCTTCTCCGGAGGAAGCTCGTGCATATCTGGAGAAATTGCGTGCCATCATGCAGTACTGTGATGTATCCGACGTGAAGATGGAAGAAGGTTCACTGCGTTGTGATGCCAACATTAGTTTGCGTCCGCATGGACAAGAGAAGCTGGGAACGAGAGCCGAACTGAAAAACATGAACTCCTTCCGTGGCGTTCAGCGTGGTCTGGAATATGAACAATTCCGCCAAGCGGAAATTTTGGACGACGGCGGCGAAGTGGTTCAGGAAACTCGTCGCTGGGATGAGGCTCAAGGGAAAACACTGTCGATGCGTGGTAAAGAGCAAGCGCATGACTATCGTTATTTCCCAGACCCGGACTTGGTGAAGCTGCATATCGATGCAGCCTGGAAAGAACGGATCAGAGCTTCCATACCGGAGCTTCCGGACGAGCGTAAAGCCCGTTATACCGCTGATTATGGACTGCCTAATTATGATGCTGAGGTTATTACCTCTTCCAAAGCGGTCGCTGATCTTTTTGAAGACAGTCTGAAATACACCAAGGATGCCAAAGCCGTATCCAACTGGATTATGGGTGATTTGCTTGGTTATTTGAATACAAGCAACCTTGAATTGACTCAGGTGCCACTGACTGGCCAAGGTCTGGGTGAGATGATTGGATTGCTTGAAAAAGGTACAATTAACAGTAAAATCGCCAAAACGGTATTTAAGGAAATGCTCGAGAGCGGCAAGCTTCCACAGCAAATTGTTGAAGAAAAAGGTCTGGTCCAGATTAGTGACTCAGGTGCCATTCTCGCGATTGTGGAGCAGGTTGTTGCGAACAACCCGCAATCCGTGGAAGATTACAAGGCTGGTAAGCAGAAGGCCATTGGCTTCCTCGTTGGTCAAGTCATGAAAGAAAGCAAAGGCAAAGCCAATCCGGGACTAGCCAATCAACTGCTTACAGATGTACTGAACCGCTAATCCATCCGGTGAGGCCGGACAGAAAGAGGCTCGTCCCTGTGACAGCCTCTTTTTGTTAGGGCATAAGTTTGATTTTATTGTCCTGGATTCAGTGGACGTACGAAGGAGATGAGGTAGGTTATGAAGATTCAATCTTTGTCATTGAATGATCTGGAGACCGTAGGGCAGCTCTGGCGACTGCAGCATGTAGCTTATCGGCTCGAAGCCGAGATCATCGGGTTCCAGGAAATTCCGCCTTTGATGGATACGATGGAGACACTTCAGAACTGTGGAGAGACTTTCTATGGCTATCTGGACACGGATGGGGAATTGCTTGGTGCGATTGCGGTGGATGAGGAAGAGATCAATACATTGACGATCACACGCATGATGGTGCATCCTGATCATTTTCGTAAAGGGATTGCTGCTGCTTTGATGACGTATGTGTTTGAACAGTATCCGGATCTTCCGCGTTATATCGTTTCCACAGGAACGTTGAACCAGCCAGCCGTGAAATTGTATACCAAATTCGGTTTTAAGCCCGTGGAGGTTGTACAGATTGCACCTGGAGTGGAATTAACGACATTTCATAAGAATAAAGATTAATGATGTGAACAACTGGAGGAGGAATACCGGCTTTGGGCAATCCCTGGTTAATAGATGAGTGGCACATTTTATTGCGATTATTACTGGCTATGCTGCTTGGAGGGCTTGTAGGCCTGGAGCGGGAGCGTTCCAATCATGCTGCCGGTCTGCGTACCCATATTTTGGTATGTCTTGGATCTGCACTAATCATGATGTTGTCTATTTATGGTTTTAAAGATTTTGCAAATGAATTAAACGTAAGAATTGATCCGGCCCGTCTGGCTACAGCCGTTATTACAGGCGTTGGGTTTCTCGGAGCGGGCACGATTCTTTTTACCGGCAAATCGATTACCGGACTGACAACGGCGGCTTCCATTTGGGTTGTGGCAGCCATCGGACTAGCAACAGGCGCAGGATTCTTTTTTGCCTCCATCGTGTCAACCGTCTTGGTATTACTTAATCTCTGGGTATTCAACAAGTTGGAGCTTAGGTATATACGAGGAAACAAACTGCATGTCGTTACACTTCATACTTTGTCTGAGCCCGGTTTTCTGGAACAGGTATCTTCTTTTATGGAGCAGGAGAAGATCAAAATCCGTAAAATAACGGTGAATGAACAGGATTTGGCTTATGCTGAAATGATATCGGTTGAACGCAAAATTGAAATTGTGCTGCATGTCTACATGCCACATGAATTGAGTGCAGTGCATCTCGTATCCAAGTTAAGACAGTGGGAACATGTAACGAAAGTGTCAGTCGAATAATTGAATTAAACCCTCTGAGGCCTTTAGTGCCGGAGGGTTTTTGCTCATAACCATATTTCTTCCAGTTACTCTCCCGGCTCTTTAGGGTACTATCTAACCAAATGCATGAAGAGCGGGAACATCAGCCCGGAAGAAAGGAGTCGTTTATGAAACGCAAACGTCAGTCGAACAACACTTCCAGCGGAACGCGCGGAAAACCTGTCCGAAATCGAACTCACAAGTTTATTGCCGGGTTACTAAGTGCGGTTATTCCGGGTCTGGGCCATATTTATCTCCGATTATACATGAGAGGTCTGACTTTCATGATGCTTGTACTTCTGGACTTGTCAGCACTCTTGTACTTCTCAACCATTGGAATACAGATCAATGTACCATTGCTTATCCTGTTGGCGTTGTTTATTCCGGTGATTTACTTTTACAATGTATTCGACGTATTGCAATCTGCGGACTGGGTGATGATGCGCAGGAGAAGAGCGGTTACCCACAATAGCTCGGACAAGCCCATTCCTAATGAACGTTCTGCAGGGGAAGCCATGATGGTGTGGGAAAGAGGCATTTCGTTTGGATTGCTCCTGATTGTAGGGGGATCGCTGCTGGTATTGTTCTTTCGTAAACCACGTTGGTTTAAAGAGTTAATCGCTGTGTATGGCGGATACACTTTTGCTGTTCTGATGATCGCAGGAGGACTAATCCTTTTCGGACGGGAAATCTGGGTCATGCTTCGCAAGAAGAAAATCTAATGTGAACTATTCAAGGAGGGATAGCCATGAACCGTAAAGTCCGGGTCGGCCGCTATACGGCTGCCGCCTTACTCGTAGCTGTCGGTGTGCTGTTGATTTTGGATAAACGGTGGGGAACGGACTATGTATATGAGATGGTCGATTGGTGGCCCCTCTTGCTCGTTGTGTTAGGTGTAGAATACATACTGTTGTTCTTAGTGACACGTCGAAGAGGGAATGCAGGTTCAGACAACCAAGGTGAGAAAATTAAAATGCGCTTCAGACCTGATGCGAAGGGCATCCTGACGTCCCTTGTCCTGACGGCTTCTGTATTTATCGTTTCTGAGCAGGATCATTATATGCATTTGTGGAACAGGGTGAGTCTTAATCTCGGAGCGGCATCCATGGACTATAGTCAGGCAGCAGGATATATGGAAGATAAGGGCACGATTCGGGTGCCTGTAGGTATGGATACATCGGACCTTGTTGTTGAGGGAGTGAACGGGGATATCTCGATACAGCGGGGGGATACGGAAGAGATTGAAGTGCGCACGGTAGTTTGGGTGGATCAGACAACTGAAGTACAAGCCAAAGCAGTGGCGGACGCTTCTTTTGTTGAGGCAGACGGGACAAAAGTGATTCATATCAAGACTACAGGCAAAACGTATGGAGAGAACGAGAAAACACAGCCGCGGATGAATATCACCATAACGATCCCGGATGATCGTCGTTTCAATCTCGATATTCGGACGTCCAATGGAGCCATATTGTTGAATCGTCCGGAAGCCATTAGTACCATTTTGGCCGAGACCGGAAATGGACGGATAAGAATTACGAATGCCGTAGGTGATATTTCCGGTAAAACGCTGAATGGTGATGTCGTTGTGGCAAATGCGATCGGAAATGTGGACTTGAACAGTAATCGTGGGGACATGAAGGCCCGTGGGGTTTCTGGAAATGTGAATCTGACTACACAAGTCGGAAGTATTAACATCACGGACTCCGTCGGAGAGATCACAGCGGATACCCGAAACGGAAATATCAATGTAGACGGCGCAAGTTTGGCAGTTAAAGCTCAATCCCTCAATGGGAGTATAAGTATTGTTTCCGCCAAAGTAGGCGGTGACTGGGACGTTTATAGCGCTGTAGGTGCTATTAACATTCTGCTTCCGGAGCGGGGGGATTATAGCCTCAGTGGTTCCAGCAGTTATGGAGATCTGCAAACGGATCTGCCGTTTAAAGTGAAGAATAAAACGATTGAGGGCCAGCTTGGTGAAGGAGAGTATACGGTTAAAGTTGAAGGTAACAGCGACCTTACTATTGATCGTAATCCTGCAGTGCCTCCTGTTGGAACGAATTCATTGGATTCGGAAGATACAGACAATAACTTGGAACAAATGACCGAAGACGGACAGAATTCCCAAGACCAAACGTCCGAAGTTCCCTGACTGGCGCGTTGACAATAAACTTGCAATCGCCGTACAATAAATATAAACTGGCAAGGTTACACGGCAGGAAAATGTAATGTCGTTGTTCCAGCCGAGGATCAACTCTGAATGAAGAGAACATGTGATCATACATTCTGTCTCTGCAGAGTAATGAAAGGTAAGGCGGTGGGTTTTATGGCAACACGTGTCCAACATGCGTTGGAGCATCTGAAAACGACCGGTGTCCGTATTACACCCCAGCGTCATGCCATATTGAACTATCTGATGGAATCCATGGGGCATCCGACAGCCGATGAAATTTACCGTGCGCTTGAACCCCAGTTTCCCAGTATGAGCGTGGCGACTGTATATAACAATTTGAAGATGTTTCTGGAAGCGGGCATGGTCCGGGAGTTGACATACGGGGATAACTCAAGTCGCTTCGATGCCAATGTGACGGATCATTACCATGTTATCTGTGATAAATGCGGCAAGATTGAAGATTTTAGTTATCCTTCGCTAAAAAGCGTGGAGCTCCAGGCGGAGTCAAGTACAGGATTTGAAGTACATGGTCACCGGTTGGAAGTATATGGTGTTTGTAAAAGTTGCAGGGATTAAGAGAGATGAATTACAATATTAACGTGCAGAATTCAGTTTGGATTCTTCACGTTTTTTGTTTTTAGGACGATAGAATGTATATAGTCTTCAGCAGTTTAGCTATTTCATGATTCAGCATGATTAACGGAGGTAGACGTTTGAGTAGAAAAAGCAGATATACACGTCAGAAGCGCCGCTCGTTCTGGCCTGGATTTTTGGCTGCCTGTGTTGTTGCAGGCGGTGCTTATTGGCTAATAACGAATGTTTGGCTTAATCAGATTCACGAAGACCCCGACTGGATTGGTATGAATCAACCTATTTTTGTAGACGGACAATTGATGGATGGCGAGGCTTCAGGAACGGGAGATCAGCTTAAATTGCCCGTATCGGTGCTGCAAGAGGCGATCGATTCCGGAATACGTTATGAAGCAGACACAGGAGATATCATTATTGCAACACCGCAGCGAGTACTCCATATGAAGGAAGGCAGTACGAAAGCGGAACTTAATCATCGAGATTATCCCATGACGGTTAAACCGGAGGTGGTTGGGGGGGAAGCTTATATTCCGCTCAAACCATTGAAAGAAGTATATGGGATAGCTATACAGGAAGATGTTACAACGGGTGCCGTTCTGCTGATGCGTGGAGGTGACACGATTCAGTATGCGGAGATTAATACATTGTCTTCCAAGGCAGACAAAACGGTTCCTTTGTACAAACGCGGGGGAGAATCTTCTCCCATCATCGCCGATATGGAGCAGGACGCACGAGTAAGGGTATGGCAGACAGGTGATGACCAGAGCTTTGTTCAGTTGGATAATGGTTATGCCGGTTATGTGGCTAATAAGTATGTCACTCTTACGGAGAAAAAGGAACTGGACAAGCCTAAATTTACCCTGACTGCGGCGGAGAAAAAGTGGCAGAATAAACCGGTCAACCTGGTTTGGGAAGCCGTATACAACCGACAGCCTGATGTGTCTTCGATTGGCAAGATGCCTGGAGTTAATGTGGTAAGCCCCACATGGTTCCATATTACAGATGGACAAGGCAACGTAAAAAGTAAAGGGGATAAAGCATACGTCAACTGGGCTCACCATTCCGGCATGGAAGTATGGGGCTTGATGGATAACAGCTTTGATCCGGATGTTACGAAAGAAGCCGTGGCCTCATATGAGACACGTACGCGTATTATAGAGCAGATGCTAGAGTATGCACAGACGTATCATTTGGACGGCATTAACATTGACTTTGAGAATGTCTATACAGACGATGGACCGAATATCACTCAATTTGTCCGCGAAATCAAAGCAATGGCGCGCATTCATGGTTTGATGCTCTCGGTTGATGTTACGCCGAAATCGAACAGTGAGATGTGGTCTGCTTTTCTGGATCGTCGCTCGTTAGGCTCTTTTGCCGATTATATTGTCGTTATGGCGTATGACGAGCACTGGGCTGCGAGTCCAAAGGCCGGTTCGGTTGCCTCGCTTCCTTGGACCGAGTCTTCTATGAGAAAGATCCTGGAAGAGGATGAAGTACCATCGAACAAATTGATTATGGCTGTGCCGCTATATACTCGAATCTGGACGGAAGAGACCAATGATCAAGGAGAAGTGAAAGTGTCCTCCAAAGCGGTAGGCATGAGCACCGTCGCAGACCTGATCAAGGAAAAGAAACTCAAACCTGTTCTGGATAAACAAAGCGGACAGAATTATGTGGAATATTCCGAGGATGGGGCCACTAAGAAAATCTGGATAGAAGATGCCGTTTCGCTTCAGGCACGTGTTGATTTGGTTGCTTCGTTGAAATTGGGTGGAGTAGCTGCATGGAATCGAAGCTTCGCCGATGCATCGGCATGGGAGACGCTAAAACAGGCAGGGTATTCGAAATAAACATGAAATAGCTCTCTTTGAACTTATATATTAATTAATTTAAAAGTGCTTCTGAAATTCAAAAAAAGGTCCGGTGAAGATACCGGGCCTTTTTTCTGTCTCTGGGCTTTGATGAAAAGAAAATCTAGCTGTTGGAACTCATGCCATGATCTGTGTCGGAAGGGGATGGAGGTGTGGAATGCGCTTTCAGTTGTGAACTGGTAGTATTGGCCTGATTAGGGTCCAGGGTAAGGATGGTGTGACAGAACATACAACGATCCGTCTTGCCGAGCATTTTGGTTAACTTGCCACATTCCGGACAGTCCACTTGTACTGCGCTTGTGGAAAGCATACCAGCCCAGAAATAAATGGCCAGACTAGCCATCATGGCTATCAGGCCGATGACGAGTCCCACAGCAGCAAATACTTTGCCTGCGTGTCCCCAGAACACAATTCCGGCCGTTCCCAGTACCATTAGGCCCATGCCTAGCATGGTAAGCAGTAGTCCCCAAGTGCGAAAAGCATTAATTTTTGCTGATTTAAAAATCATGAAAAATGCTCCTATCGTATGAGTAGTATCGGACCTGGATAAGAAGGAAACTTCAGCCTACATGTAGAATTACATTATAACTGACTTGGCGCTTATCTGCCATGAATTGTATGGAGGGAATCGTGGAACTAAAGAACCTTGCTTTTTTGTCCGAACAGTCGGAAGAGACAGGGGCAGTTGGGGCTATCGCTTATTCCCACCCGGGAGAGCGATTCCACGGCTCCCTAATCCAGGATTTTGAATTGCTCGTACTTGTTGTTCATAATACCGACCAGTTGATATCCAAGGTTGGACACTACAAATATGGTGATCTTCGTTATCAAATAATCTATGTCAGCCGTCATGAGCTGCAGAGCAGTGTAATCACGGGGGATAACAATAACATCATGCAGTGCCTAATTGAAGGTGAGATCATCTGGGAAGCGGATAACGCCTTGAGTGATTTGCGAGAGGAACTATCTGCTTTTGGAACCGAACTGCGTGAGCAAAAGCTGCTACATGAATTCGCCAGTTTTTTGAGAATGTATGTGGAAGCGAAACGTTACATTCAAGAAGGCCATGTTGTTGATGCCTATTACAATGTACTTGAGGCTCTGGGGAACTGGGCAAGAATTGTACTTATTGAACAGGGGATCTACCCAGATCATGCGGTCTGGACACATGTGCAGAGTTTGGATCGTGCTTTGTGGAAGCTCTATCAGGAGCTTACAGTAAGTTCAGAGACTCTGGAACAGAGAGTTGAGCTTGTGCTGCTTGCTTGTGAATTCTCAGTGATGTCCAAAATGAGCGATTGCTCTGGATTGCTTCTGCGTGTGCTTGGAAGTCGAAGAGAGCCATGGAGTATGGATGAACTTGTCCATCATCCACAGTTGAGATTCGTACGGGAGGATTTGCCGCTTATCCTTCGTAAGCTGGTGTTTCGTTCTATAGTAAAAGAATCGGCAGGATGGCCATCCTTTATAGGAGGAGATGGGCGGGAAATCCGCTATTGGATTGAGGCGTAGTTACTCGTGAAGCCTGACGTTATATGGATTATAAAGTGGGAGGGGAAACCTTCCTTTTTTGTTTGTTTAATAATTTATAAAAAGAGGTTGACTCTTATTCAGGAAATATGATACATTATATTTCGTTCCTCAAACGAGCTTATCGTCAACAAATGATAAATTCTGCATAGGAATTAGTGAAGAACGGAAGCTTCAAAAAAAGAAATTAAAAAAAGTTCTTGACGAAAACAAACGAGATGTGATACATTATTTAAGTCGCCGCCGAAAACACGGTTGAGACGAAAAAGAGTAACGCAAATCGAGTTTGATCTTTGAAAACTGAACAACGAGTGAGTAACGATCTTGCTTGCAAGATCGACGCTGAGAAAT
>NZ_FRDO01000015.1:0-34366 GCF_900143165.1 Paenibacillus sp. ov031 | reverse complement strand
TATGCGGAAGTGGCTCAGCGGTAGAGCATCGCCTTGCCAAGGCGAGGGTCGCGGGTTCGATTCCCGTCTTCCGCTCCAATATTTTGCGCCCTTAGCTCAGCTGGATAGAGCGTTTGACTACGAATCAAAAGGCCGGGAGTTCGAATCTCTCAGGGCGCGCCATTTATAACTTCATATGCCGGCGTGGCGGAATGGCAGACGCGCTCGACTCAAAATCGAGTGGGAAACCGTGGAGGTTCGAGTCCTCTCGCCGGTATAGATAACGGGATGTAGCTCAGCTTGGTAGAGCACCTGGTTTGGGACCAGGGGGTCGCATGTTCAAATCGTGTCATCCCGATTTTTACATGCGGGTGTAGTTCAATGGTAGAACTTTAGCCTTCCAAGCTAATAGCGTGGGTTCGATTCCCATCACCCGCTTTATAGAAATGCAAAAAAGAGATGGTTTCTGCCATCTCTTTTTTTGTATTTTTTTACGTTTCCATCAGATTTCGAATACATAGTTCAATGTTAGTAACTTATCGGATCATAGCTTATGAACAGTGGGATAATACACAATACCACATTGATAAAGCTATGTTTATTTGCCGTTTTGTAAAACGCTTACAAAAATATCTTGCCTAATCCTTTAGCCTGTAATACTATATCAATTAAGCGCTTAACCTTTAGGGGTAAGGCGCTTAAACTTAACGTAGATTAAGCGCTTAACCCGTAAAGGGAAGGGAGATGATCATTCCATGACAACTATTAGAATGACTATGGCTCAGGCACTGCTCCGATATTTGGATCAGCAATATATTTCCGTTGATGGGGTGGAAACCAAGTTTGTGAAAGGTGTTATCGGCATTTTCGGTCACGGTAACGTAACTGGTATTGGAGAGGCACTGGAGCGTAGTTCTGGAAGTCTGACGTATATGCAGGGTAAAAATGAACAAGGCATGGTACATACGGCAGCAGCCTATGCCAAGCAGAAGAACCGTAGACAGATATATGCCTGCACAACATCCATCGGACCAGGAGCACTGAACATGATTACCGCAGCGGCAACGGCAACGGTCAATCGTATTCCCGTTTTACTGCTTCCGGGTGATAACTTTGCCACGCGTGAACCAGATCCCGTGCTGCAGCAGCTGGAGGTAAGCGGCGATTATACGATTTCAGCCACTGATCCGTTCAAAGCGGTCAGCAAATACTGGGATCGCATTGTGCGTCCCGAACAGCTGATGATTGCTGCCACGCAGGCAATGCGCGTGCTGATGGACCCGGCGGAGACGGGCGCGGTAACGCTGGCGCTTCCGCAGGATGTGCAGGCAGAGGCGTACGATTACCCTGAATCGTTCTTCGCCCGCAAGGTACATTACCTGGACCGTCGTCCCCCGGTCCAGGCGGCCATTGAACGGGCAGCGCAGCAGATTGCCCGTGGCAGGAAGCCGCTGATCGTAGCAGGCGGCGGCGTGTTGTATGCCGAGGCATCTACACAGCTGGCTGAATTCGCCGAGGCATTTGGCATTCCGGTTGCCGAGACGCAGGCTGGCAAGAGTGCCTTGGCGTGGGACCACCCACTTAATGTGGGAGCTATCGGTGTGACCGGCTCGCTGGCTGCCAATAGGCTTGCCAGAGAAGCGGATGTGGTAATCGGCGTCGGCACCCGATTCTCGGATTTTACGACGGCGTCTCGTTCAGCTTTTCAGCATCCCGAAGTGGCATTCATCAATATTAACCTGAACGGCATGGATGCCGCCAAATTGGGTGGCGAAGCGATTCTGGCGGATGCACGGGAAGGTCTGCAAGCTTTGCAAGCGGCTTTACAGGGACGGCAGTACCACAGTGGATACGGAACATCTGAGATCGCCGACCTGCGGGATGAGTGGAACACCGAGGTGGATCGACTCTATGGACTGCAACATGAGGCAGGGTTGGCACAGACAACCGCGGTCGGTGTAATTAATCGGACCATTGACCCTTCTTCCGTCATTGTGTGTGCGGCGGGAAGTTTGCCTGGAGACTTGCACCGTCTGTGGCGCGCTTCGGCACCGAAAACATACCACATGGAGTACGGCTTCTCCTGTATGGGCTATGAGGTGAGCGGGGCATTCGGGGCAGCTCTTGCCGAGCCGGATCGTGAAGTGTATGCCATGGTGGGTGACGGTAGTTACCTTATGCTGCATTCTGAACTGGTGACGAGCTTGCAGGAACAGAAGAAGATAACGATTTTACTATTCAACAACAACGGATTTCAGTGTATTCATAATTTGCAACGGGAGCACGGAAGTGACGGTTTTGGCAACGAGTTCCGCTATCGGGAATCGGAGAGCGGACGACTGACCGGGGATTACATGCCTATGGATTTTGCAGCCCATGCCCGCAGCCTTGGAGCCAAAGCCTATAAGGCAGAGACGACAGAACAATTGGAGCAGGCGATCAGAGATGCACGGAATGAGACCGTGACTACACTGATCGAAATTCCAGTCGTGCCTGGAACCAATACTGGCGGATATGAGTCCTGGTGGAATGTGGGCGTGCCAGAAGTGTCCAACGAGGAAAAGGTGGTAACGGCTCACCACGCCATGCAGGCAAACCGTGCCAAAGTAAGACCTGTTTAATAGGCCATTTTGCATAAATTCAAAGAGTGTCTTTCACATCTGCATGATAAAGAGGGAATGCTTCACGTGTATATATGTTGTATGAATCAGAGTGCTTCTTCCTCTAAATATTTTCACCCAGCAACGAGTTACATCGAATGATGCAAAAATGTTGAACCACAAAAGGAGACGTGGAGCCATGAACAAGCTGCCATTTCAGCTCGGGATTCATCCGATCAACTGGGTCGGAGAGGATGTAAAGGAGCATGGTGATGCAACAACATGTGAACAGATTCTGGATGACATTCAGCGACTTGGCCTGACAGGTACGGAGATGGGACGCAAATATCCCACGGATCCAGACACATTGCGGGAGGAGCTGGGCAAGCGCAATATACGCCTCGTTTCCCAGTGGAAATCGGTATTGTTCTCCGACCCGGCGTATCGCCAGTCTGAGCTGGACAGCTATCGCAGACACGCGGAGTTTCTGCAATCGATGGGCAGTACGGTGATCAGCACGGCGGAAGTAGGTGGCTCCCTGCATTTTGACCCAAGGCGGACACCACATGAAAAAGAAGTGTTGAGGCTCAGTGAATCGGAATGGCACATCTTTGCTGAGGGGCTGAACGAAGCAGGTGCCATCGCCCTTGAGCACGGGTTGAAGCTGACGTATCATCACCATGGCGGTACCGTTGTTGAGCAACCGGAAGAGATCGATAAATTGATGGAACTGACTGACCCATCTCTTGTTTATTTGCTCTATGACACAGGTCATGCTTACTACGGCGGAGCTGACCCGTTAGCTCTCCTACGCAAGCATTATGACCGGATTGCCTATATTCATCTGAAGGATATCCGTCCTCAAGTGTTGGACGCAGCACGGGCGGAACAGTCTGATTTTGTGGGCTGTATTCGTAAAGGGGTTTTTACGGTTCCCGGAGATGGATGTATTGATTTTGCACCGATTCTGCAGGAGTTGGTCACACGGGGGTATGATGGCTGGGCGATGCTTGAAGGCGAACAGGACCCTGCGATTCATAATCCGTATGAGTATGCGCGGCGATCGTTGCAATATATGGAGTCCTTAGACTAGCACAGCTGATAAAGTCATGGCCATCGGGAGAGAGCCATACCATGAGGTAAACCAGATTATGAGTGTGAGTTTGATGAATGTATCATTCCAAATCCCATCAAAAGAAAGGGGTTCAAATACAATGACTTACGTATCCTTTCCTAATTCCAGGAAGATGGATTTCACCGCGATTGGCCGTCTGTGCATCGACTTGAATGCCAATGAGATCAATCGCCCGATGGAAGAGACGATGACTTTTACAAAATATGTGGGCGGATCTCCGGCTAATATCACGATTGGCATGTCCAGACTCGGTATGGAAACGGCATTTATCGGTAAAATCGCGAATGACCAGATGGGCAGGTTCATCAACAGTTATCTGGAGCGGAACGGGATCGATACGTCAAATGTGGTAACGGACGATACCGGAGCGGTGACAGGACTTGCTTTTACCGAGATCAAAAGTCCAACCGATTGCAGCATTCTAATGTATCGTGACCATGTGGCTGATCTGCTATTGCAGTCGAGAGAGGTGCAGGAACAGCTGATTGCCGACTCCAAAGTGCTGCTGATCTCAGGCACAGCCCTCGCCCAGAGCCCATCGCGTGAAGCGGTACTCCAGGCGCTGGCGTATGCGAAAAAGCATGGCACAATCATTGTGTTCGATCTGGACTATCGTCCTTACACATGGACATCAGCCGAAGAGACGGCGGTCTATTATAACCTCGCTGCCGAGAAATGCGATATCATCCTGGGCACACGTGAAGAGTTCGACATGATGGAGACGTTTGACCATAATCCAGATCATAGCGATCAGGTGACCGCACAAAAATGGTTTGATTTCTCAGCTAAAATTGTCGTCATCAAACATGGCAAGGAAGGCTCTATTGCCTATACAGGTGAAGGGCTATCTCATCAAGCGGACAGCTACCCTGCGCGTGTGGTGAAGACGTTTGGAGCAGGTGATTCCTACGCGGCGGGATTCCTGTATGGGTTGATGCAGAGATGGACGATTGAACGCAGCATGGCGTTTGGCAGTGCGGCAGCATGTATCGTTATCTCCAGCCACAGCTGCTCGGATGCGATGCCAACGGTGGAACAAGTGAATGACTATATCGAACGCTGCAATCGGGGCGAAATTACGGTGTCTTGAAGCGTGTTGAAGTACTTGGAGTGGATGGAGAAATTGACGCAGCGCACATATAAGCGAAGGGAGACAGGGCTATGGGAAAAGGAATTTCGGAAGCGTCAGTAACAGCGACAATGGTTCAAAACTGGATCGGGGGTGCCTGGGTGACCCCAGCGGCAACCCGTACCGAGCCGGTCGTGAATCCGGCTACGGAAGAGGTCATTGCACACGTACCACTTTCTGAACAGGCGGATGTGGACTTGGCCGTCCAGACGGCACGGGAGGCGTTCCCTTCCTGGAGTGGCACACCGGTTCCCCGCCGTGCAAGGATTCTATTCCGCTACCAGCAGCTGCTGGTGGAGCACTGGGAAGAACTCGCGCGGCTGGTTACGCTGGAGAACGGTAAAAGCTACGCGGAAGCCTACGGCGAAGTGCAGCGTGGCATCGAATGCGTCGAATTCGCGGCAGGCGCCCCGAACCTGATGATGGGCAAACAGCTGCCCGACATCGCCACCGGGCTGGAGTCAGGCATGTATCGGTACCCAATCGGTGTAATTGGGGGAATAACCCCCTTCAACTTCCCCATGATGGTACCGTGCTGGATGTTCCCGCTGGCGATTGCGTGCGGCAACACCTTTGTCCTGAAACCGTCCGAGCGCACACCGCTGCTGGCAGGCCGTCTGGCTGAGCTGTTCAAGGAAGCAGGGCTTCCGGACGGCGTGCTCAATATCGTTCACGGTGCGCATGATGTCGTGAATGGACTGCTTGAACACAAGGATGTTCAAGCGATCTCTTTTGTCGGCTCACAGCCTGTGGCTGAATATGTTTACACTACCGCATCCGCACATGGCAAACGGGTACAGGCGCTTGCTGGTGCCAAAAATCACTCGATCGTTATGCCGGATGCCGATCTTGATCTGACGGTGAAAGAAATCACCAGTGCGGCCTTCGGCTCAGCCGGAGAACGCTGTATGGCCTGCTCGGTTGTTGTCGCCGTCGGCGATGTTGCGGACACGCTGGTGCAAAAGCTGGTGGAAGCAGCAGATCGTATCACCATTGGTAACGGCATGGATGAAGGGGTATTCCTGGGTCCTGTCATTCGTGGTCCGCATAAGGAACGTACACTCAGCTACATTGAATCCGGAGAACAGGAAGGCGCTGCTCTGATTCGGGATGGTCGCAAAGATGAAGCGACAGGCAAGTCCGGTTATTTCGTTGGTCCGACGGTATTTGATGAGGTGCAGAGCACTATGAAGATTTGGAAGGACGAGATTTTTGCACCGGTACTCTCGGTAGCGAGGGTAGCTACGTTGGAGGAAGCAGTGGAACTGGCCAACCGTTCCGACTTTGCCAACGGAGCTTGCCTGTTCACCCGCAGTGGGGCAAGCATGCGCCAATTCCGTGAAACGATTGATGCAGGCATGCTGGGCATTAACTTGGGCGTACCTGCGCCAATGGCATTTTTCCCTTTTTCCGGCTGGAAGAAATCGTTCTACGGTGATTTGCATGCCAACGGTACAGATGGCGTTGAATTTTATACTCGCAAAAAAATGGTTACTGCCCGCTGGTAGTCACTCAGGGCATACCCAGCCAATGGAAGAACGTTGAGTCCACATGGACACATACAGGGAGGATAACGGAATGGGCAAGGATAAAGTGAGAATTGGCATCATCGGCGCTGGTCGTATTGGTAAAATTCATGCGGACAATCTCATGCGCAACCCGCATGCCGAGATAGTTGGCATCAGTGATTTGTTTGCAGGACCGGAGCTGGAGGAGTGGGCTTCCAGCCGTGGCATTCCGGTGGTAACGACAGATAGCAGCCAGCTGATCGCCATGCCAAATGTGGATGCAGTGCTGATCTGTTCCTCAACAGATACGCATGTACCCCTGATTGAAAAGGCAGCCCAGGCGGGCAAACACATTTTTTGCGAGAAGCCGGTCAGTATGGATCTTCATCAGACTCAGGCAGCTGTTGCAGCCGTGCAGAAGGCTGGGGTAAAGCTGCAAATCGGATTCAATCGTCGCTTCGATCATAACTTCAAACGGGTACGTGCACATGTGCAGGAGGGAACGATTGGTGATCCGCATATTATTAAAATTACTTCTCGTGACCCGAGTCCGCCGCCAGCGGAGTACATCCGGGTGTCTGGCGGAATCTTCATGGATATGATGATCCATGATTTCGATATGGCCCGGTATCTGTCCGGTAGTGAGGTGGAGGACGTCTATGCCCAGGGCAATGTGCTGATTCATCCTGTTTTTGCGGAACACGGCGATGTGGATACGGCCATTGTGACGTTGAGTTTTGAAAATGGAGCAATCGGCGTCATTGATAACAGCCGCCAAGCGGTATATGGATACGATCAGCGAGTCGAGGTATTTGGCTCATTGGGCAGCGCAACAGCTGCGAACGATCATCCGAATACGGCAGAAATTAGTACAGCAAATGGATTGATGCGCGACAAGCCGCTACACTTTTTCCTGGAGAGATACAACGAAGCGTACGTGCAGGAGACTGCTCTTTTCATCGACGCGATTCGGAACGATACACCTGTCGTCGTAAACGGGAATGATGCCGTTCAGGCAGAACGCATCGCAATCGCCGCACGCATGTCCATGGAACAAGGCAGACCTGTGAAGCTGCGGGAAGTCCCGGGGATGTCGGTGGAATCGCAGACGGTTGCCCCGTAGAGCTATTTTCAAAATAACAAGTTCATTTCATCTAATAGACAGCCGTCAGGATTACGGATAAATACCGGAAGGAGTGGAAGGAAGCATGTCAGAACGCGTAGTAAAACCTATGTTGAATCCAAAAGCAGACGGAACGTTGTTGACGGTCACACCAGAGTCTGCGGGATGGGAATATGTTGGGTTCCAGGTGGTGCAGCTTGCGGAGGGACAGACCCTAACTCGTGAGAGCGGGGATCAGGAACTCTGTATTGTGCTTCTCAGCGGCTTGGCGAATATAAGTACTCGTGAATATACGTGGGAGAATATCGGGAAAAGAATGAGTGTTTTTGAAAAAATTCCTCCGTATTCGATTTACGTATCCAGTTCAGATCGAGTGGAGTTAACAGCTCTTACCGCATTGGAGATTGCCATATGTGCAGCACCAGGTAAAGGCACGTATCCAGCTCGTCTGATTGCCCCGGATGATGTAGGTGTTGAGACGCGTGGTTACGGCAATCTGGAACGACAGATTCACAATATATTGCCGGAACAAAAAGAAGCAGACAGTCTGCTTGTCGTTGAGGTGTTCACACCAGATGGACATTGGTCGAGCTATCCGCCGCATAAACATGACCGGGACGCCCTGCCTGACGAATCATTGCTAGAGGAGACGTACTATTTCCGAGTGCAGCCTGAGCAGGGGTTTGCCATCCAACGGATATACACCGATGATCGAGCTGTAGATGAGACGATTGCAGTGAACAACGGCGAAGTTGTGCTTGTTCCGTGTGGATACCATCCGGTAGGTGCTCCTCCGGGATACGACGTCTACTATCTGAATGTGATGGCAGGACCAACCCGGACCTGGAAGTTCCATAACGACCCGGACCATGATTGGCTGATGAATAAAAAGTAGTATTGGCTTCAAGTTGCGTATGCGGACTTCCCCCTGCATAATGAGAAGAAAACGATTACCTATATATAAGGGAATTTATATATAGCACAAATGGGGAAATAACAATGAAAGCAACCATATATGATATAGCACGCGAGGCGGGGGTATCCATTGCAACCGTCTCACAGGTCATTAACGGCAAAGGTAAAATTAGCGAGAAGCGGCGCGCCGAGATTATGGAGATCATGGAGCGGCTTCACTACCAGCCGAGCGCTATTGCTGCTGCACTTACGGGTAAGCAGACATACACGCTCGGGCTGCTCGTGCCCGATATCTCTAATCCGTATTTTGCCGAGCTGGCCAGAGCGGTAGAAGATCGCAGTCGGCAGTTGGGTTATAGCGTCGTGATTTGCAGCACAGATAATAAGGACGAGCGGGTAGAGCGGTATTTGAATCTGCTTCAGCAAAAAAGGGTCGACGGCATGATGATCGGAACAGGTATCGACAATGCCGAGATTCTGTCTCCACTCCTGCAACAGTCGATACCTGTTGCTCTGATTGCCCGTCATATGCCGTCGTTATCGGTACATACCGTTGCGATCGATGACAGGCTTGGTGGCGCCTTGGCAGCACAGCATCTGCTTGAATTGGGTCATACTCACGTAGCGGTGCTGTCCGAACCGTTCAAAGTCAGCAGCAGTCAGGAACGTGTACGCGGATTTCGTGAAGCATTGGAGCAGGCGGGTTACTCTCTAGAAGCCGATCAGGTGAGAGAGTCATATGCCGATTTGGGTTCAGCCAAAAAAGAGGCGCTCGTGCTGCTCACGGAAAAGAATCGAGCCACAGGCATCTTCTGTTGTAACGACATGCAGGCAATTGGTGCGCTTCAGGCTGCCAAAGAACTAGGACTGCGTGTGCCAGAAGATGTATCAATCATCGGATTCGATAATACGATTCTGGCTTCGGTAACCAGTCCGCCTCTGACGACGGTTGCCCAACCTATTGAGGATCTGGGGCGTCGTGCCGTTGATTTATTAATTGATGAGCTAAAAGATGAAGGTAAATCACCGCAAAAAATTGTCCTGAAGCCTGAATTGGTCATTAGAGACTCAACAGGAAAGGTATCAGATCAATCTTAAGACTACAGCCCGGTCCTGAAACATATACGTCGTCCACATAAAACAAGCCGCGTGCACCTAAGGGTGAACGTGGCTTGTTTGAGTTAAATCTTGAACTTCTTCACTTCTTCGTACAGTGTATTGGCATGCTGCGCCAGCTCATTGGAACGTTCCGAGATGCTTGTAATGTAATTGAACTGTTCCTGCGTGGAAGAAGCAACCTCTTCCGTGGAAGCCGCACTCTGTTCCGACATGGCTGCAACACTGGAGATCATTATGAAGAGGTTTTTTCTTTATAAAATGCATGTATTTAATGGGTTATTTTAATGATCTAGAACAATATTTGGATGAGGTGGTATACTTATAATGAACTTTAATTTCCTGATTCACCCAATAACGAGAGGAGAGCTCAATGAAAAAAAGAACCAAAACCATTCTTGGTGTGGTCGTTGTACTCGTGATTGCAGCTATTACGATACCAATGTACATTTCGAGACAACATACCACCTTTCGAGCTGAAGTCACGGATCATATGAGTATGCTGGATACACTGGACATTCTGATTATCAAAAAAATACCGACCACCGATCCATACGATGAAGAAGAAGTGACTATTAAAGATCCCCAAGAGATTAGAAAGATATTAAAGCTTGCGAAGGATATCGAATTAAGAAGAGTAAAGCAAATAGATATCTCCGAGCGATCGGAGGGGAACCCATATTACTATGACTGGCAGCTTTTGACGAAGAAAGAAGATCGATTTACAGAAGGCTTTGGAATTACGTTTTATAACGAACATGCCGTCTCTATCTATAGCGGATACAAAACGAGAGACAAGCTTGAAAATTATGAAATTACCAATGATTTTAATTTAAATGAAATGGAACGCCTCTTTACCAATTTGAAGGAGGGTAAAAAATGACGGAATATCAATTACGTCCGATTGAAGAGCAGGATATCCCTTTTCTGTGGGAGATGTTGTATGCATCCATGTTCAAGCGGGAGGGCGAAGAGCCTTTTGAACCTGAGATCATTCATAGCCCCGGCATGTCCAAGTACGTTGAAGGTTGGGGGAGAGAGGGAGATTTCGGATTTATCGCCGTGGATTCTCAGGGCAAACGTATGGGTTCGGTGACGTTGCGATTTTTTAATGAGCAGAATGCGGGATATGGTTATGTAAATGCGGCTACACCCGAGATGGGAATGGCTGTGGTTGAGACAGCGCGTGGCAAAGGAATAGGCACCCGTCTCATTCAGGCGGCGTTAGATGAGGCTCGAAAGCGGGACATTGACGCCGTTTCGCTCAGTGTTGATCCCGATAACGAAGCAATTCGGCTTTATCGGCGTTTCGGATTCGTCGAACAGGGCATGTGTGGCACATCTGTAACGATGGTGTGCGTGATGAAACCATGATCTTATCGCAAACAGATGAACATATTCATTTCATATGGAGAGTTTGCAAAATACAAAAAGGCGTTCCCCTTATATGCTGGGAAGCGCCTTAAGATATATATGCCTGCATGTTCATCGCACCATATTTCCATTATGCTCACATAACAGCCCTATTTAATTAGTTCAATAAAAAAGCCAAAGCTTCATCATATGTTTCCCATTGGAATTCGGTCTGATGCTGCGATTCTTTGGAGATCCGGTTCAGCTGCATTTTGGCAATCGCCCCGCCTACCGCTACACTCGCACGCTTCATGCCCCACTGTGCCAGCAGCTTCTGGTGCTCCACAATTTTCTCTTTTGTATCCTGAGGAAATGCCTTCATATTGCGCATGTCCACCAGCACATCAAATGAATTACCCAATTGCTCCGCTATTTTTTTTATCTCGGTATTTGTTTGTTCCACCTGTTCAGGAGAGACCATCCCTTCCCAAACTATTTCAATAATAGGTTTAGGTGAATCCAATCGTTTTACAGACATTTGGCAACTCCCTTACGATAAAATATTATGTACGATATAAGTCTATTGACCTATTAATTATACCCTCAATTTGCAGAGATGAAAACAAAGTTCACTATATTCTAATACTTATGAACTATGTCCTCCTAGCAGATACAATTTCAGGGAAACGTATGTTGATGAGCTAAATCGGAAATCAAACATAAAAAAGCCGCCCAGTCACGAGGAATCTGGACGGCTCTTAACGATGCCTAAAAACCAATCTTCAAGCTGCTACCCTCTGTGGCTATTCCTTCCGAGCGGTTGATGGGCAGCTTTTGTTCTGCTGAGAAGCCGAGCGTCTCGCCGTCATGCAGGGTTACATCGTTTTCAACAACATAAGTCGCAGTCATATACATCATTTCAAATACTTCACTTAACGGCTTTGCGGATTGAGTGATTTCCATCTCCTCTTTCCCGAAGTTGCGTAACCCATAAGTGTAGGCCGATGCGCCTTCAGGACTTTGAAATAGTCCGATGAAAATCCAGAGGGAGACGGGCAGCTCACCATCCTTGATTAAACGACTGATGTCCACGTACTGGCCTGCTTCCACCACAAGTGGCGCTATATATATAGCCAACGCATGGTCCAGCTGGAGCAAGGCACTCGCTGTTTGGGTGAACAGAATATGTGCCTGAATGGCGTCAGTTGCATTCAGTACAGAAACAATAATTTGAGATTGATGTCTTGAAGTGACTTGTACCGCGTCCTGCCACAGCACATTTAATTTGGCATTTTCCTCTACTTCGTGGTCAGGAATAGGAGCATTAATGTGTGCACACACCACTTGCATTCCATCCACTTCGAAAAAAAGATTGCCTTCCTCCGGACGTTCGTCAATCTCAATATTCCACTCGTTTTTCATCGTGCTAATGAAGTGATCAAAATTACAATCTTCGTGTTCCAGCAAAACAAATCCAACGATGGTTTCGCTATATGGAGCAGTATGTACGGCTCCACCTGCGGTGGAGTTTTCCTTTTTGCGGCGTCGAAGCTTGTCAAACAGTCCCATAAAACGTTCTCCTTTCCAGACCAATCACAGTGATTAGGCATAATCCGATGCCTTTATAACCATACCTTACCACATTGGAGCTTTTAATGAATCCCGGCATGGTAATGGCCATCAGGTGATCAGAGGAAAAGAACGAGAAGTAATGCAATAATCGCAGGCAGCCCTTGTTTGATAATGATGGACCGAGTAGCGGTTACACCTCCGTAGAGGGCGGCGATAATGACACATGCCAGGAAGAAGATCTGAATGTGCTGTCCAACGGATGCATCTGGATAAAAGAGACCCCAGATCAAACCTGCGGCCAAAAATCCATTGTACAGACCTTGATTGGCAGCCAGTGATTTGGTGGATTTCGCTAGGTCAGGGGTAAGACCGAACGTCTTCATCGTGCGTGGACGGGTCCACAGGAACATCTCCATCACCATGATGTAGAAGTGCTCAATGGCTACAATAGCCACGAAAATGATACTAATCAAAAGAAACACCTTGCTTTCTTATATGTCATTTATTTACTTGTCCCACTCAGTATAAATGTTTGCCATCCGAACTGAAAGTATAAATTTAATTTTACACAAATTAATTGTGTAAATTGTTAATGAGTTCATGATTCTCGTTTAAAATGACGCCGCGAATTAAGTACAAGATAAACATTTACTGATTATCGAAAATCCATTCATTGGGTAATAATGAACAATAAAGAAGTGAACTTACTCATGGAAAAGGGGGATTAGCGTGGGTGTGGGAACCGTTCAATTCGTCCTGCTGGCGGATGATCCATCAACGTTTGTTACACGAGTCGTACCTTTTATCGATATTGAGCTCGCTGGAATTCCGAGTGATCGGCATTACGGTCTGTTGCGCCCAGCGGACTCCCGCCAGAAAATATACAAACGGGGAACGCCAATCGCAAATCGTAGGCAAATCAGTATTGTCTCAGAAGAGGAATGTGCTCTCATAGCACAGAAGATGAATATTCCTGAAGTACGCCCGGAGTGGCTCGGTGCCAACATGCTGATCCGTGGCGTTGAAAAGTTGACGGAGCTTCCTGTCGGGACCCGACTTCTGTTCCCGGATGGAACCGGGCTGATCTGCGAAGGGGAGAATCTGCCTTGTGTACACCCTGGAAAAATCATTGAGCAAGTCTACGAACAGGATGGTTTGCGCAAAAAGTTCGTGCCAGCCGCCCGCAAAAAACGCGGAATCGTCTGTTCAGTCGAGCGTGAAGGCATCATCCGTACCGGAGATACCATCGAAGTTATTCGCCTGTCCTGAGGTCTCAGGACAGGTTTTTGTATTACAGTCGAATCCGCTTGCTGCGACTGTAGTTAATCTCAGTTTATCCTCTGGAATGGACGTATTCTTCAGGTGTGCTGCCGATTATGGACTTGAAGTCTTTGATAAAATGCGACTGATCGTGATATCCAAGGTCCTGGGACAACTTAACCAGATCGCAATTCACACCCCGCTCCATCAGCTCAGCAGCATTTTGTAGGCGGTAGAGCTTGATCACCATTTTGGGGCTGATGCCCACATACTGATTGAACAGGCGCTGGAGCTTTCTTGTGTGCATATTCCAGGAAGCAGATAAGTCATCGACTCTCAACATATCCCGATGCTGCTCAATATACAGCACAATCTGGCTAACCAGAATGGCTTGATCATCAGGAGGAGGAAGATGTTTACAAAGTAGCTGATCCATATAACTGACTTTGTCCGCATCACTTCCGTCCCCGAGCAGACGTTCTTCGAGCAGTGGAGCATCGATACCAAGCACACCAGAGACATCCAAGGGGTTTCCATACAATGTGGATACGGGAGTACGAATGAATGGATAGAAGCCTCCAGGCTTAAACTTCACCCCAAACACGCTTCCTTTTCCACGGACAAGATAGGAGAATTTCTGTCCAGATGGACCGAAGAAAAAGGTGTTTCCCCGCTCTACCACCAGATTGACACAGGGATTCGGAACCACATGCTGCGGATATGGATCATGCCCGGTAAGATCCCAGGAGACGATCCAGAAATGCTTGACCAAAGAACTCAATGCTTCGGAAGGGGCATAACGTGTCAGGCAATATCTTTTGTCGCCCTCATTCAGATTCAGAAGACCCATACTGGGTCTGACAGCATGATCCGCATGTTTCATCTCGTCGATTCCTCCAGGTATCTCGTCAATTCTGCTTCGTTACGAACCATGCACAATTTATGTTGGTGAGGCTGCAAAAACGCCATGATTAGCGCCTTTTCCTTATGGTCATGTTGATAGCTCCATTTATACATCTTCCAGAGCATAGTGAAAGTCTGTCGGTAATTTCCTTGTTCCAGCCCGAGCTTCTGTACTGTGAAACGTTTGAGAATGCGCACATTCCTTTTCCACACGGGGGTATTCAAATAGACGATAAGATCAGCCTGCTCGAAACTTCTTTCCACCCATTCATAGTGTACTCCTTCAATAATCCACTGATTGGAATAAACGGCTTTTTGCAGGAGTGTGTCCCGCTTCTCAGGGCTATTGCGAATATCCTGTCCTTTAGGTACACGGTGCCACACAATGTTGTCGAGCTCATAATAAGGAAGGTCTAACCTCGCGGATAAGAGGCGGGCCAATGTAGATTTGCCGCTGCCGACTGAGCCGATAATATGTATTTTGTTTGGCCTGAATTTGATCTTGGATTGTTCACCGATCATTCTGTAATCAGTCCCCCTTGATATTACCTTTGCTCTCTGAACAACAACGCCCGAACAGCGAAACGTGGCAAAATAAGTTGTCTGCGCCACCTGGAAGGCTGGCTGAGCAGTCGATAAAGCCATTCCAAGTTAAGCTTCTGCCATATGGCAGGTGCTCGTTTGGTTTTGCCGGCCAGAATATCCAGGCTTCCCCCGACTCCGATGGCTACACGAGCATTGAGTTGATGGCGATATTTGTTGATCCAGTGTTCAGCATTGGGTGCTCCTAGGGCCACAATAAGAAAATCAGGTTGTGCCTCTTGAATTTCTTCTACAATGCTTTGCTCCTCGTCTGTTGTGAAAAATCCATGATGTCTGCCACGCACAACGACTCCCGGATAGTTTTGCGCAATAACATCCACAGCCCTCTTACTGACACTTTCTTCTGCCCCGAACATATAAAAGGACCAATTCTTCAGGCTTCCTTCCTCCAACAAACGAAAAAGCAGGTCACAACCTGTAACCCGTTCGGTCAATTGTCCACCCCGAAAGCGGGATACCATAACAATGCCCGCGCCGTCAGCGGTAACAATGCCTGCCTGATCTACGACTGAACGAAGCGCCTGATCCTTCTGGCAAGACATGACGATTTCCGGATTGCCTGTGATGACATGGAACAGTTCGGATTGTCTCTGATCGATTACATCACCAAGAATCGTAACCGTCTGATCCATAGTTATATTGGGAAAGGGGATTCCCATAATATTTGTTGTTTGGTTCATATTTAGTTCCTTTCTGGATGCTAACTATCCGTCCCCAACTTGTATACATTTCCTGTTATTTCATTCCATTTTAGTATATCTGATCTCCTGGCAAAGCACTATATTTGTTGAAGTTTGGCACCGGATGAAAAGTCCGAATTATCAAGCTTCATGGCATCTAAAATCTTTTATTTTCGCTGTTGTCGTGTTTTTACAATACTTCGTTTGGGGTATAACGATAGGATAGTGTTGCAAGCAAGTGTCAGTTGAACTTTAATACAACACATAAAGGGAGTGAGTTCATGGAATTGAAATATGAGTTCTATATTAATGCCGGACAGGAAGATGTGTGGAATGCCCTGATCTCGCCGGACGGTACACGGAGCAGCTTTTTTGGCAGCGAACTTCGTTCCAATTTCCAACCGGGCCAGCCGTTCGCCTATGTAGGGCCTGGGAATGATGGTGCAGAGACGGTTCATGTGTACGGTGATATTCTCGAATTCGAACCTTTATCCCTATTAAGTTACCTTGAGCATCCCGGACCTTCCTACCACGCCAATCACGCCGAGCTTCAATCCAGAGTAGTGTTCCAGCTGGAGAAGGTAGGGGAATGTACGAAGTTAACATTGATTAATGACCAATTTACGGACAACCATCCATCTTTTGAAAACGCACAGAGTAGCTGGTGGATGATCTTGAGCAGTATCAAGACATGGGCAGAGACGGGCGAAACGCTGAATTTTGGCTGGTAAAGGTCCGATAGCGAGAGATATATGAATGTAACATCATAACAATATGAAAAAAGCGCTGATAAAGCGTTTTTTTCATGTTGTTTTCGCAAATGAATGAAAACCCTCTACATTTAATGTCTAATTATGTCGAAATATATAGAAATGACATTAGAGGAGAAATCGCGATGTTTCGTAAACGTACCCAAAAGATCAAGCAAGCCCCTGCAGGCTCGCTTCAACCATTATTGGAATACAGCCGTAAAATGGTTAAAGACGCCGAGCAAGGGATATATAACAATCAGCTGGAATCAACCGAGGATTTGCAGGAAGCTGGTGAAATTGCACATAATATCAATAAAGCAGTACATATTCTGAAGAAGCAAAATGAAGCAGCGGAAATGCGCCTCAAAATGCTGAATCAGGCGTTGAATATTGGACTCTGGGAGTCCGAGATTGTTGCAGGAGATCCTCTGGATGGCAATAATATCATTGTTTTTTCCAATGAATTTCGTCAAATGTTAGGCTTCAGCAATACGAAGGATTATCCCGATGCTTTCGCAAGTTGGGCCAAATCCATCCATCCCGACGACAGACCCCAGTTGGTTCAGGAGATTACGAAAAACATTAATAAGTCTTCTGAGATGGCTGCATACAACGTAACGAGCCGAATGATAACGAAGAGTGGAGAGGTACGCTGGTTCCGGTGTCTTGGACAAGTTGTCAGAAATGACGAAGGCGTTCCGGTTAAACTTCTGGGAATCATGTTTGATATCCATGATGAGAAGAGCAAATCCGACGAGTTGGAAGCACTCGTTACCCGTTATGACCTGGTAAATCGTGCATTAGTGGAAGCACCGTGGGATATGACCGTTGTGGCCGGAGATGTGGTTAACCCGAATAATGAATTTTGGTGGTCACCACAGTTTCGCCGAGAGCTTGGGTTTACCGATGAGCAGGATTTCCCGAATGTGTTCAGCAGTTGGAGCAGCCGGCTTCACCCGGACGATCATGACCGGACGATCAATGAATTTGCCAAGCACATGAATGACTACAGTGGACGGACACCGTACGATCTTGATTACCGTCTGCAACGTAAGAATGGGGAATATCGCTGGTATCATGCAGGTGGCGAGACGGTTCGGGACGGTAACGGTGTACCACTCCGTGTAGCGGGAACCATTCGTGATGTGACACATGAGAAAAATAAGGAACAGATCGTTGAAGCGATGAATCAGAAAACAAAACTTTTATCCGAATCTATCGGTGAGATGGTGCGTGGAATTAATTCGATCACCGATCAGGCTCAGGAACTGGTTACTGCGCAAGAGTTATCCGCGGATGCGGCCATTCAGGTGAAGAGCAGTGCAGATGATACCCAAAACATTACAGCGTTTATTCGGGAAATTGCCAGCCAAACCAATTTACTGGGTCTGAATGCAGCAATCGAAGCAGCCAGAGCGGGAGAACTTGGTCTTGGTTTTGGAGTTGTGGCCGGGGAAGTGCGGAAGTTAGCTGACCATAGCTCGCAGGCAACCGTCAATATTGAAGATAGCATGCAGGCAATGAAGACGTTCATTGACCAGATTCTGGAGCACATTGGCAACATGTCCACACTGACGCAGAATCAGGCTGCCCTAACACAGCAGGTAAACGCCTCGATGGATGAGATTAATATGATGTCGCAGGATTTGGTGAACTACTCACGGAATTTGTAAGGTTGGAAACGGTGTAACCCGGTCGATTTGTTGGATGATAAAATGAATTGCATAAGAAAAAACCACCGAGATGCATTTCTGCTCTCGGTGGTTTTGTATTCTCAACGAAACGATATATGCAATTCGATATGTTGAATTATACTTGTTGAACTTTGATCAAGTTGGTGTTACCGGATTGACCAATCGGTACGCCAGCGGACAATACGATGATGTCGCCTTTTTCGATATAACCAGTTTTGATTGCATTGCGTGTAGCAGACTCGAACATTTCATCGGTTGTTGTTACTTTGTCGCCCATAACCGGGATGACACCGGAGAGCAAGCAGATTTTAGCCAGTACTTCTTCATGCTGTGTAACCGCGATGATCGGTGCTTTCGGACGATATTTGGAGATCATACGTGCCGTAAATCCACTCTCTGTAGAAGTGATGATCGCTTTGGCATTCAGGACGAGGGAAGAACTAACTGCTCCCTGACTGATAACTTCGGTAATATCAGCTACTTGTTGAGCGGATTTTTGGTTGAATTGTTCTTTGTAATCAATCATCGTTTCAGCACGGCGAGCAACAGCAGCCATCGTGCGCACGGATTGTACCGGATATTTACCTGCTGCCGATTCACCAGACAACATTACAACGTCTGCCCCTTGAAGAACAGCGTTAGCAACGTCACTAACTTCGGAACGAGTTGGACGCGGATTCACTTGCATGGATTCCAGCATGTGTGTTGCTACGATAACCGGTTTACCTGCACGGTTACATTTATCGATCATTTCTTTTTGCATCATAGGTACGTCTTCGATTGGTACTTCAACCCCGAGATCTCCACGCGCTACCATGATACCGTCAGATGCTTCAATGATATCGTCCAGGTTGGTCATACCTTCCTGGTTTTCAATTTTGGAGATAATTTGTACATGATCTACACCGCGTTCTTTCAGGATGCTGCGAATTTCACGAATGTCGTCGCCTTTACGAACAAAGGAAGCAGCGATGATTTCGATACCGTTTTCGATCCCGAATCCGATGTGCATAACGTCACGTTCCGTTACACCTGGCAAAGTCGTTTTGATTCCTGGCAAGTTAACCCCTTTACGTGGTTTCAGAATGCCGCCGCTGATGATTTTACAGTGAATATCGGATCCTTCCACGGAGAGTACAGTCAGATCCACCAAACCATCATCGATGAGGATGCGATCGCCAGGTTTTACTACGAGGTTCAATTCCGGATAGTTTACCGAAATACGCTCAGCGTCACCAAGAATTTCTTCAGTAGTCAAGATAAGCTCTTTACCCGCTTGCAGATGGCAGGATGCTTCTTTCAGTTTGCCAATACGAACTTCCGGTCCCTTGATATCCATCATAATCGGAATATAAGTATTCAATTCGGAAGCGGCTTTGCGGATATTGTTAATCCGTGCCACGTGATCTTCCAGCTCACCATGAGCCATGTTCAGACGGGCAACAGTCATCCCTTCCTGAATCATTACTTTTAACAATTCGATTGAGTCACAAGCAGGTCCCATAGTACAAATAATTTTTGTTTTCAACATGCTATTTTCCTCCTCATATGTTTGCTTATATGTGTATTGTAGCGTTTTCTGTCGAATCAGGGTATGAACTATAGTACAATGATTAGAATATAGTCCAATAATGAGGTGTGTTATGGTCACTCCATTAGAAGTACGACACATTAATGGTGTCGGTTGGTACGAAGAAGCGGTGCAGTCACAGGCGACTTGGCGATTGAGCTTGGTTACTTATGGAAAATGTGTATATTGGGTGAACGGAGAGAAGCAGATCATGGAGAAAGGTGAACTGCTGCTAATTCCCGCTGGCATTCCGTATTACGGCAAAAGTATTCCTACCGTAACCCACACGCAAATTGTAGTTCAATTACAGGGGGATCATGCACAAGGTTTGCCCGCGCTGGAACGGAGTGAGGCCTTGCGACATAAGCCTGGATGTTATGAACTGATTCATGAACGCATGAAAGCCATCCAACAACAATGGCAGGAACGTCCGTCTTATTATGTCATGATGAGCCAAGCCTTATTGATGGAAGTACTTATTTATATAAATAGGGAACTGGATCGCGGAGTTATTCCACCGGAGAGACATGTTCATGCGGAGCGGATGAAGCGATACATTGAGCGGCATTACCGGGAGAAAGTTACGAAAGAAGAGCTCGGGGACGAGATCCGTAAAACCCCAAATTACGCAGCCGCGTTATTTAAAAGCATGACGAATCAGACGATCAGCCAATATGTTCATGATCAACGAATGAAAAGGGCGGTGTATTTGCTTACCGAGTCACAACTCTCTATTCAGGAAATTGCAGAATTTCTCGGTTACCGTGATCTGTCTTATTTTTACCGGATATTCAAGCGTTTAATGGGAAGTCCTCCATCTGATTTGCTCCATGAACGTCCACCTATTGTATGAAAGACAGGGTCTTCATGGTCTCGTCTTGAAAAGTTCTTACATTTAAACATCCAGCTGCATTCATGCAAAAAAAAGAGGGCCTCGGCCCTCTTTTTGGTCTCACGACAGTCGAATTACTCCTGCCTTTGCCATATAAATCATATACTAAGCGTTGCTGCTTGTATTTGTAGCCGTGATTGGCTGTTTTGTTTTTTTGCTTGCCAGACCTGCGCGAACCGCAAATACATGCACAGCCCAGTACGCTGCTTCCGCGAACAGAATGCCGCCTGCTACATCCAGCAGCGAATGCTGCTTCACAAACACCGTCGAAGCAATGATCAGCCACAGCCATATCGACCAGGAGATTCGTGCCAGTGGTTTGAAGTTTAAATGGCGATTGATGATAATGAAGAGCAGATAGCTTGTGAGACAGTGAATGCTTGGAAAACAGTTGAATGGAGCATCATTGGTATAAATAAATTGTACGAGCGCACTGCTTAGACCTGTTCCGATAGCTTCTGGTCGCGGCACGTAAGTAGGGAAGACCGCAAAAACGATATTGGCTGCGATTACCCCTACGTTATAGGTAATTATCATACGCCAGAATAGCGATTTGTTCGTTAGACCCAAATAGAGAAATCCAAGATACAGAATCGGCATCCAACTGACATAAGGATAAATAAATTCTTTGATAAAAGGAATCTGTGTATCAATCCAGGCATAATTGTAGAAGACATCACTTCCGGTGTTACTGCCCAACAAAACATAAATGGAACCTTGAAGCGGTATACATAAGATTGCCAGCAAATGTCCCCAGCGCAAAAATAATGCTTTCATAGTATCCCCCTGATTTTGTTCTTCATTTCGCAGCTTTCATCTTAACTCTTCATATATATGACGTTGCAGAAATGTCGTACCCCTGCACTGAATCATTCTATTATTACTATAATAGACATTTTAGCACTTGAGCCATACCTGATTGTAAGGTAAAAGCTGTAAGAGGAATTCTCTTTTTTGTTACTTTTATAGTTTTATCCAGAAAAGGATATTTGAATATCCAATAGATATGATACAACTAAATTGTCATATGAGTTCATGTGACAACCATTAAAAATGAAATGAGGCTGGTACAATCTATGAAAACCCCGCAATCCAAGCAAAATCAATCCTTTTCCGCGCGAAGGCCCGTGCTGACGGTAGTCATTATTGAACTGCTCCTTTTGCTGGTGGTTTTTGCGGCAGGGGCGGTCGCTACCGTGAAGCAACTGGACTACACATCACCCGTATTGATGTCGTTTACTCCAATTGCACTCGTGCTCATTATTTATCTCACCCTGCGACGCAAATGGAGAGAGACTGGATTTCGCTCCATAAGAACTATCCCGGCAAGTCATGCAAAGTATTATATTCCACTACTCCTTGTACTGGGTACTCTTGCGCTGAAAGGATTTACTGAATTAACCTTGTCCAAGGTCGCTTTTTTTATCTTTTTCACCTTGCTTGTCGCTTTTGTGGAGGAAACCATTTATCGTGGACTAATCTTCAAAACTTTGCTTCGTAAGAGTGCGGTTGCGGCAGTTGCGACTTCAAGTGTTTTATTTTCTATCACTCATATCATGAATGCATTATCCGGTCAGAGTATGGCAGACACCCTTCTGCAACTGATCTATGCACTGCTGTTGGGAGCAGCGCTCGCGCTGTTAATGTTGAAAAACGGAAATATCGTGCCGCTGATTCTGTTTCATTTCATACATAATTTGATTCAATTTCTTGGGAACGACCGGCAAGATACCGGAACACTTCCCTACGATATCTTCATATTGGTTGTGTTGGTTGCTTATTGCGTATGGTTGACGTTTAGCGTTCGAACGAAGTCATCTTCTCCAGAGAGTAGTACACCGGGGAGTTCAATGGTTCATTAAATGGGCGTGTGATCAGTTGATGCATAACTCTGTTTACCGCCAGCCATAGGATCGTGGTATACTTCAGTCTGGCGGTATGACAGGCTTGTTCATAATCGGAGGCCCGTTCATCCGTACAATGCATAGATAAATAGGTGATATTGTGGAAAAGACAGCACAGGCAGTGGCGGAATGGATGGTGCAGGAGATTAAATTCACCGGTACACTTCATCAGGAAGCTGCAATTGAATATGTAAAGTCCAATTTTGGTGAAGAATTTGTATTTGTGAATGAGAATGGTAATACTTCGTTATCAAAAGAAGTGAAGAAAGCGTTCCGCAAGCTACATCGTGGGCAGATTGCATGGGATCGTGATGCTTTTATGTGGGCATGGACCTAGTGTGTTATCATGTAATGGATTGAGCTTTCATGGATGTGTTGGATATGCATGTCAAAATATTTTATAGAAAATGTATAAGTTGGTTCGGATCTGCATATCCTTTCATAAGACCGCAATGAGCGGCAGGGCAAGCGACAAACCCTGTTCCAGTGCGTGCGAATACATGTATTTCCAAAGCTGTTTGAAAAGAAAATACAAAGATTTGCTTTTTGGTGGAAACGGAGTTATAATAAAAACAAGTTGTAGAGAGTGGAAAACCTAATTCACATATTGTAAAGGGCGATCACTTATAGGTTATGACTGGTACCTTTTTCAATGTGTGAATTTTTATTTGCTTGCTGCAAAGAACAAAGGAACATGTTAATCTTTATTTGGAGGTGTAATTCACATGCAAAACGGAACAGTAAAATGGTTCAACGCTGATAAAGGCTTCGGTTTCATCGAAGTTGAAGGCGGAGAAGATGTATTCGTACACTTCAGCGCTATTACAGGCGAAGGCTTCAAAACGCTGGACGAAGGTCAACGCGTGCAATTTAAAATTGTACAAGGAAACCGTGGTCCTCAAGCAGAAGAAGTTGTAAAACTGTAATTAAAGCATAGCTGCCTTTAACATGTTATAATGGTAAAGGCAGCTTCTTTTTTTTGAGCAGTTATAATGAAAGTCGGCCCAATAGTTGTCGAGACAGAAGTCCGGACGGGACAAAACTTCCGCTAAGTAGTGGCTTCTGTGAAATAACGTCGGATTAGATGTTTTTCCATAACAAAGGGGGTAGAAGTCATGTATAATCGCAAAAAACCGTTGGAAGAGATTCCACAAGCTGATGCGGCAATCTGGGAATGTACGAGTGATACGTGCAAAGGATGGATGCGGGACAATTTTGCGTTTGATAACGTACCTACTTGTCCGATATGTGCTTCTGAGATGGTCAGCACGACTAGGATGCTACCATTGCTTGAGAATTCGAATAGTAATCTTAAAACGATGCCTAAAGGAAATCGGATTTAACATAGCTTACCCGCCTCTAACGAGGTGTTTTTTTTTAAGTTGAACCTGACATCTTGTACAAAGGTAAGGGTATTAAATATGAAGTTCCCGGCATTCGTTTTGACGAATGCCTTTTTTTATATCTTTTTTTCCAATATGTCGGATAATGAAATGGAAATATATCCAATTTACAATGTATTTATTTGAATCCAGGGTTTGTAGAATAGATAGTAATCACATTTACACGCAATAAATAAAACGTTTTCGATAAAAATGTTAACGCTTACAGTTTGCCGATGACGTAATCGTATGTTTTCAGAGGAGGAAAAGCATTTTGAAGAAATGGTTAAGTCTTTCACTGGTTGCTGCTTTAAGTGCGACTCTTGTTAGTAACGCTTTCGCGGAAAGTGTGGAACCGAGCTCGACTCAATCTCCATCATTGGCTACAAAAGAGCAGACTTATGATTGGGGAAGGGCCAAAGTAGTGGGTGGCGGTTTCGTTCCGGGCATTATCTATAATAAGGTAGAGAAAGACCTCGTATACGCCCGCACGGATATTGGTGGTGCATATCGTTATGATGCTGAGAGTAAATCGTGGATTCAACTGCTTGATTTTGTTGGTTTTGATGAATGGAACATGTCGGGTGTGGAGAGCTTGGCTACAGATTCCGTTGATCCGGATCGCGTCTATATAGCAGCAGGTACATATACGAATGACTGGACGGATATGAACGGTGTGTTATTGCGTTCAACGGACAGAGGCGATACATGGCAGCGGACAGAGCTTCCATTCAAACTTGGCGGTAACATGCCTGGGCGTTCAATGGGTGAGCGTTTATCTATCGATCCGAACAACAACCGGGTGTTGTATCTGGGTGCTCGCAGCGGAAATGGACTATGGAAAAGCACGGATTACGGAGTTACCTGGAGCAAGGTAGACAGTTTTACAGCAGTCGGGAATGTAAAGGATGACTATAACGATATTGCAGGCGTAGCCTGGATTACCTTTGATCCAACTACAGGTTCGCGTGGCCATACGACTCAGACGATATACGTTGGAGTGGCAGATTCTGAGAAGAGCATCTATCGCAGTACGGATGGTGGGCAGACTTGGGCACCTATAGAGGGCCAACCTACGCAAGGTTTTGTTCCCCATCACGGTGTGCTCGCATCCGATGGTTCCTTATATGTCACTTACAATGAGTTTGTTGGACCATACAGTGGTGGTAAAGGTGCCGTGTGGAAACTGGATACGAAAACAGGGAAATGGACCGATATCAGTCCAACTGGTAATACAGATAACCCGTATGGTGGGCTTGCGGTGGATACCAAAGATCCGAATACACTAATGGTCGCAACGATGAACAAATGGTGGCCAGATGACTTCATTTACCGCAGCACCGACGGCGGGAAGACATGGAAATCATTCTGGACACTGGATTATGCCAAAGACCCAAGTCGGGAAAATCATTTTACTATCGATTATTCTCTATCTCCTTGGCTGGATTGGGGCGAGAAAAAGGAGTTGCCTGAAACTTCACCTAAATTGGGATGGATGATTGGCGACTTGGAGATTGATCCGTTTGATTCGAATAAAATCCTATATGGTACAGGCGCAACGTTGTACGGTTCGGATAACGTAACAGCCCTAGACCGAGATGAAACGGTGAAAATTTCCGTCAAAGCGGATGGTATTGAAGAGACGGCCATACTTGGTCTTATCAGCCCGCCATCGGGGGCGCCTCTTCTGAGTGCGATGGGTGACATTGGCGGATTCCGTCATACTGACCTGGATAAGGCGCCGGAGATGATTACGAATCCGTATCTCGGAACCAGTACGGATATTGATTATGCAGAGTTGAACCCGAATCTGGTTGTACGTGTAGGTAACGCGGAAGGAAAGGCTGCTCGAATGGGAATTTCCACGAATAACGGCGTAACTTGGAAGCCTGCTTCGAATGCCTGGATCTCTTCCGATGAAGATAAGACAGAGGGTGGACATGCGGCCTTTAGCGCTGACGGGAAATCGATTCTATGGAGTCCTGTCAGCAAAGCTGAAGGAGAAGCAAGACCGGTGAGTATTTCGACCGATCAGGGTGCGACCTGGAAAGCTTCGAAAGGTATTCCGGAAGGTGCACGTGTCTCGGCTGACCGTGTGAATGGATCTGTTTTCTACGGATTCTCGAATGGGGCCTTTTATGTGAGTCGTGATGGTGGCGTTACGTTTGAGAAAACGACCGCAACTGGACTGCCTGTTGCCTTAACGAGTAACTTCAAAGCTGTACCGGGTTCAGAGGGTGAGATCTGGCTGGCTGCGGGAAAAGATAACAAGAAACTCGATAGTACGTATGGTCTGTTCCATTCCGTAGACTATGGTCAAACCTTCACCAAGCTGGCTAATGTGGAAGAAGCAGCCACGATAGGTTTGGGTAAAGCGGCGGTAGGGCAAGAGCATATGGCATTGTATTCCTACGCCAAAGTAGAAGGAACGTATGGGATTTTCCGTTCGGACGATAACGGTGCTTCCTGGATTAGAATTAATGATGATCAGCATCAGTATGGTTCAGCCAATGTAACGATTACGGGTGATGCGAGAGTGTACGGACGTGTGTATGTGGGGACCAACGGTTATGGAATTGTAACAGGGAATCCAGCAGGCGCCGAGGGCGGAAATGTCGATTCTGAGCAAGAATCAGGTACAGGGTCATCTACAACAGCTCTTCCATTCACTGATCTGGATAGACTGCCTCAAGATGTACAGGATAAGCTGGTTGCTTTGCGTAAAGACGGAATTATTGACGGCAAATTGGGTGGTATTTTTGCTCCTTATGCAGGTGTATCACGTGCCGAGTTTGTGAAAATGCTGTCTGGTGTCCTTTCGACTGTATCCGAATTGCCGGAAGCAAAGGGATCGAAATATGCAGATGTAAAAGTGGGAAGTTGGTATGTGGGTTATGTAGCAGCGTTGGAAAAGATGGGTGTTCTTGTTCCTACAGCTCAAGACAAATTCAGACCATCTGCTCTGATTACTGAGAAAGAAACGAATGAACTGCTGGCAAGCACATTGAAAGTGCTGAAAGCGGATCTGGACACGAAGGACCAGGGGCTGGTTTCTTATCTGGCAGAAGACTATAGCGCGGATGAAGTGTTGGGTGTAAGCCGGGGTAAAGCATCCGTAGTGTTATATAACCTGCAACAGTGGCTGCAGGAGAAACTTTAAGTCTTATAAATGAAAAACGAAGAACCTTCTCGCATGAAGCGAGAAGGTTCTTTGTTTGTTTGGAGAGTTTAGATGAACAGGAATGGCAGCAGAAACAGTGTTGCTACCAGAGCCAGATCGATTCCTGCTCCAGCTCCATAGCCGTAACCACCGTAACCCCCACCATATCCTCCATAACCATATGGGCCGTAGGCCGAAGATTTAACTTTCTTTGTTGCAACAGCGTTTTTCTTGCTGCTTTTTACAAGTTGCTGTTTGGATTTGACTGAACACAGTCGTGGTCCTTCGAAACATCCGTTCAAATAAACTTTGCCATCACGACATTGACTAAGCGTACCATACATATGCTTACCGTCGTTCATAACGAGACAAACGGAACGTCCAACGTGCGGAGAAACCGTTTCTTCACATACCGGATTAATTCTGTACATGCAAATCCCCCTCATTAGGTGCGGTTGCCGCTTGAATTCAACGGTTTGTATATCATAGTAAAAAAAAGAACGATTGGTATGGACGAGTACCCGGATATTAGATGGGGAGGAGCCGTTTTTATATCTGCTCCATACACTGGAGGGAGTAAAAGGGAGGGGAGCTCATGGATTATCATGATTTGCTGGCCCGGCTTGGAGAAGGGAGTGCCCATCCGGGAGGGTTTACAGCAACGATGCAACTGTTGGATACGCTATCTCTGCCTGCACATAGTAAGGTGCTTGAGGTGGGATGTGGTACAGGGAGGACGGCTTGTTATCTGGCTCGAAACGGTTATCGGGTAACTGCGGTGGATCTTAATCGGCAGATGTTGGAGAAAGCGGTGCGACGCGCAAGACGGGAGCGCTTAGATATTCGTTTTATTCAGGCAGATGTGAAATCCTTGCCTTTTCCGGATCATTATTTTGATGTGGTATTTGTGGAGTCTGTCACTATCTTCACCCAATGGCGAAGTACCCTTGCGGAATATAAGCGAGTATTGAAGCCAGGGGGTCTCTTCATTGATCGGGAGATGGTGTTATCCGGAAGGAAGACAGAGGTGATGAGCCGAAGGCTGAAACAATTTTATGGAATAAGGACACTGGCAACCATGACTACATGGAAGAAACGTCTCAGACAGTGTGGATTTACTGAAGTCTTGGTCAAGGAACAGTCTCGTTCTATGGGAAAATGGGGCGTGGATCATGATCCTCATCGGGAGATGGATATGAGCTTGTTTGAGGATGAGCAAGTGCAGCGCATGGGTCGCACCAATGATCGTTTGCTTGCGAGATACGGAAAAAGACTGGGTTATGCGGTTTTTGAAGCAAAGTCATCAATGGATAGCGATAATAAGCAGAAAGAGTAGGGTTACTTTTTGGCGTAGAGGCTAGTCCAATAACGAATGTGAAAAAAATAGGCTGATGCCAAATCTGGCATCTAAAAAAGCAACCCACTTTAAAGTGGATTGCTTTTTCTTTGTTTTAGGAATCTCAATCCAATCCAGTAAGTGATGAAAATAGTTCACGCCAGAGTTTGGTTAAAAGTATTACAGCATATCGTTGTCGATAATACGCCAGTGATGCTTCAGTAGAGCTTCCAGTTGCGGTTTATCTTTGGCTCGAAAAGCGCTTAGAATTTGGCGATGTTCTTCATTTACTTCATTAAGTACACTGGATAGCTTCGGCTTGTTGTCGCTAACATACGACTGGCGAATAAAGCTGTTTTTTAACGTGTTTAACATCTCGATGACAGTGGCGTTACCGCAGCGCTGGATGTACAGGTTGTGAAATTGATATTGACTCTTACTGTAAGCAGCCAGATCGAGCTGGGTAATATCTTCATCCATTCGTGCAACAAGGGCTTCCATCTCCAGGAACTCAGACGGTTTGAGGTGGTCTACTGCAAGTGTAGCAGCAAGTGCCTCAAGCGCACCGATGGCTTGCGAGAATTCGAGTTTTTTGCCAGCGTCAAAAGGAGCGACGATAAATCCCCTGCGTGGGATATATTGCAGGAGGTTGTCAGAAGTGAGTTGAAATAAGGCTTCCCGAGTAGGTGTGCGGCTGATGTCCAGCTTTTTGCAAATCTCCGCTTCATTAATCTTCTGATTGGGGAGCAGTGTCCCGTCTTGAATTTTCTGTGCGATATAATCGTAAACGTGATCTTTCAAGGACCGGTATTTGGGTGCCTCCATACCGAATCCCCCCTTCTGTATATAGTGATGATTGGATGTGTGAGGGTGTGAGCCCTGTAATGGTGCGCCGTTCGGGAGTTTCAAGTTTTTATCATCTTAACACCGAGGGGGGAGTTGGGCAAGCAATCTTAATGATCTAAAATGGTGTTAGTTTCATGTTAAATAATTTACGTAATATGGAATTATAGCGTATAAATGTGTTAAATTCATTGCCATACAACAGATTGTTTGTTAGTATTACTTACATTAAAGCCCATATATTGTCTTGTGTATATTGTATACAAGTTATATGCCTTTATCATTCCAAAATAGAACAGGGGTATGTTGAGTGAAAAGAGTGCTTTTGCCAATGATGCTGTTGTTAATGGTGGTAATCATGTCGGCTTGTGGGCAGGAACAAACGACGGGGGCCGGATCGGAACCTTCTCCATCCTCGGAGAGTGGTGGCGCAGAGAAGAAAGTAATCGTACTTGGCACCAGTGCAGACTACGCACCCTATGAATTTCACAAAAGCATTAATGGCAAAGACACTATTGTTGGTTTTGACATTGAGATTGCCAAGGCGATTGCTGCGGACATGGGAGCTGAGCTGAAGATTGAGGATATGGATTTTGATGGTTTGCTTATGGCGCTCAGCACGGACAAGGTTGATTTTGTGATATCAGGTTTAACACCTACAGAAGAGCGAAAGAAGAACGTTGATTTTACGGATATCTACTACTATGCAGAACAGGCTGTACTCGTTAGAGCTGACGAAGGCGAATTGATGGCCTCACTGGATGATTTGTCGGGTAAGCAGGTGGGTGTGCAGAAAAGCTCTATTCAGGAAGGCATCGCTCAGGACATTCAAGGTGCCAAACTTACTTCTCTTGCCAAAATTCCCGAATTGATTCTTGAATTGCAGACCGGGCGGGTAGATGCGCTTATTCTGGAAAAGCCGGTTGCGCAGCAGTATGTAAAGAACCAGGAGGGACTGGTTGTTGCAAACGTGAAGATTGAACAGGCAGAGGATGAAGGAGGATCGGCTATCGCTGTGAAAAAAGGCAACAAGGAGCTCGTTGATCAGATCAACAGTACGCTGGAGAAGCTCAAAACGGGCGGAGATATCGAACGCTTCGTCGTAGAAGCCAATGAGATGTTAGGCGAATAAACCGGGCGAGTGAGGGATATGCCGTGAATTTAGATTTCTCCTTTCTATCGGAACATTGGCAGGACTATGTGCGTAGCGCGTGGGTAACATTGGAGCTTTCCTTCTTTGGGGTGTTGTTTGGCACATTACTGGGGGTTATGGTGGCACTGCTGCGTATATCACGAGTGTGGCCTATCAAATTCGTAGCATCGGCATATATCGAACTCATTCGCGGTACACCGATGTTGGTGCAAATTCTCATTATTCATTATGGTCTGACCGTCATCGGTGTGAACCTATCCGCATTTATGTCGGGGGTGGTCGCGCTGACCATGAACAGTTCGGCATACATGGCAGAGGTGTTCAGGGCAGGCATTCAGGCAATCGATAAAGGACAGACTGAAGCTTCGCGTTCTCTTGGGATGTCTCATGGCATGACGCTTCGCTACATTATACTGCCGCAGGCCTTTCGTAACATGCTTCCAGCTATCGGCAATGAATTCATTATTATTATTAAAGATTCCTCGCTTGTTTCTATGATCGGGATTGCTGAGATTATATATACAGCCAGAGCCGTTCAAGGGGTTACCTTCCAACCACTTGCCCCGCTCCTTGTTGCTGCTGCCCTCTATTTTGTAATTACATTTACGTTGGCCAACCTGCTCACCTGGCTGGAACGCAGACTTTCCATATCCCGATAACTTGCATACGGACTCTACGAATGAGTGGATTTAGGTGATGGCGGAAAAAGTGAGCAGGAGTCGTAAATGGTCGTGGCGAAGCATACATTGATATTGTATTTTGTATACAATATAATCAAAGAGGGGTGCTGGGAGTATATGTCAGATTCGAAAATGTTAATGGATTGGTCGGAACGTTATGCTGCACCTAATTATCATCCGCTCCCGATCGTTATTGAGCAGGCGGAGGGAGTATGGGTCGAAGATCCGGAAGGTCACCGTTATATGGATATGTTAAGTGCATATTCGGCATTAAATCATGGGCACAGACATCCAGCGATTATTCAGGCACTGAAGGATCAGGCAGATCGGGTAACATTAACATCACGGGCATTTCACAGCAGTGCGGCATCACATTTCTATCAGAAGCTCTCGCAATTTACGGGCAAACCCAAAATTCTGGCCATGAACACGGGAGCTGAAGCGGTTGAAACGGCCGTGAAAGCAGTGCGAAGATGGGCATATCGATGCAAGGGTGTACCGGAAAATCAAGCTGAAATCATCGTATGCTCCGGAAATTTTCATGGAAGAACACTGACGGTCACCTCTTTCTCATCTTCAGAAGAGTACAAAAAAGACTTTGGACCGTTTACACCCGGATTCAAAATCATTCCTTATGGTGACATTGAAGCGCTTAAGCTTGCGATTACACCAAACACGGCCGCTTTTCTCGTGGAACCCATTCAGGGGGAAGCCGGTATTGTCATCCCACCTGAAGGATATCTTGCTGAAGCCTTTACACTGTGTAAACAGCATAGGGTGTTGACCGTGGCGGATGAGATTCAGACCGGATTCGGACGAACGGGACGGCGATTTGCCTCTGATTGGGAGGGGGTTGAGCCTGATATCTGGATTATGGGTAAGGCACTGGGCGGGGGAGTAATGCCTATCTCGGCTATTGCTGCTAATGCAGAAATACTGGATTTGTTTGAACCGGGTTCTCATGGCTCCACATTCGGGGGGAACCCACTCGCTTGTGCCGTGGCTGTCGCAGCACTGGAAGTTCTGGAAGATGAGAAGCTTGCAGAGCGCTCGGAGCGTCTGGGGAATTATTTTATGAAACAGCTTCAGGGAGTTCGCAGTTCAGCTGTGCGTGAGATTCGAGGTAGAGGATTGTTCATCGGTGTTGATCTGCATGTACCTGCACGTCCTTATTGTGAGAAATTAATGTCTGTTGGACTGCTCTGTAAAGAAACTCATGAGACAACGATCCGTTTTGCGCCGCCACTTACCATTACAGAGGTTGAGATTGATTGGGCGTTGGAGCGAATTACTCAGGTGTTGAGTGACTGATAAATATTTCATTCTTTGATTACTTCATATAAGCAGCGAAGGAGCTGACCTACATGGAAAACAATGATATTGAATCTGCAGGAACGCTGAATGCTTCTAATGAAACGAGCCAATTGCTTTTACGTCATCATGACGTTGCTATCATTAAAGTTCCTTTTGGATTAGGTGGGGCGCGAGGTGGTGCTGAGCTAGGTCCGGATGAACTCATTACTGCAGGATTGAAACGTGAAATTGCAAGCCTTGGGTTAAATGTATCAAAAGAGATCCGTGTAGATTGTCCCTCAGAGTCTGTTGCTCCAATTGAACGAAACCGTGTGAAATATTTATCCGAGGTTAGACAGGTGAGTGAGCGAGTGTGCAATGAAGTGTCTGGGGCGATAGCGGGAGGTTCTTTTCCGCTTGTTCTGGGTGGGGATCACAGTGTAGCTATAGGTTCTCTTGCTGGGGTGTCTGCACATTATTCCAATCTAGGTGTGATCTGGTTTGATGCCCATGCGGATTTGAACACAGAAGAGCGTAGTCTGTCTGGAAATATGCATGGGATGAGTGTTGCTGCCGCTTTGGGGCATTCTGCATTTAACTTGTCTCATATTCCGGGTGCAGGGTCGTTCGTTAATCCTTCCAATCTGGTCTACATTGGCTTACGTGATCTGGATGTGTATGAAAAGGAACAGATCCGAGCGCTTGGCATTAAGAGCTTTACAATGCATGATATTGATCGGATAGGTATACAACAGGTTGTTGAACAGGCGCTGGCTGTAGTCGGGGAAGGAACAGACGGTATTCATATTAGCTTTGATATGGATTGTCTTGATCCGCGTGAGGCTCCGGGTGTGGGTACGCCGGTACCAGGGGGATTGAATTACCGTGAGGCTCATTTCGCACTGGAGCTGCTCGCTTCTACCAACCGAGTTACGTCCATGGATCTGGTGGAAGTTAATCCGCTATTTGATCAGAACAGGCATACGGCCCGCCTTGGAGTAGAACTGATTGCTTCATTGCTGGGTAAACGGATCTTATAACGGTTGTATAGATATTTCTTGTTCGGATGAATTCATGCTTATATAGAAGGTAAGGTCTAATCATATAATGTAAGGTTATATAAGAGCCAGGGTCAGACTCATCCATACGATCTTCAACGGAGTGAAGATAGGTATGAGTACTTCCCTGGCTAATGGTTGTTGGGTGCACTTCTTTACTTCTGAACGGATGGAGGGTGAAGTTAGCTTTATAGAGTAATAATGTTTAGTTGAGCGTGGCTTTCTTTTTACTTAAGGAGCATTGGGTACATATACGAGGGCTCTACTATAGAAGAAGGAGATTGTAGATTATCTGAAGGAGAATGTGGTTCTAAAGTTTTTTGAAAATAAAGCTTGCGTTCATAATCTGTACATGGTATATTCTAATTCCGGCCAAGAAAACACGAGAAACATGGTGCGGCAAGCGAATGAAATAAGCTTCGAAAGAAACTTAAAAAAAAGAGCTTGCAAAGTTGGTTCGGATGTGATAAGATATAAAAGTTGCTGAGGTGAACAACACACGGCAATGAAACAAGTTTGATCTTTGAAAACTGAACAACGAGTGAGTAACGATCTTGCTTGCAAGATCGACGCTGAGAAATTGGTACACGTCTTCGGACTGTTTGATTTCAAAGCAAAATAAATGAGATTTTTAATCTCGTCAGTTTCAAAATGAGCTTATCGCTCTTTTCAATACTTTATTGGAGAGTTTGATCCTGGCTCAGGACGAACGCTGGCGGCATGCCTAATACATGCAAGTCGAGCGGACTTAAAGAGAAGCTTGCTTCTCTGAT
>NZ_FRDO01000007.1:21897-357615 GCF_900143165.1 Paenibacillus sp. ov031 | reverse complement strand
ATGAGCTCCTCCTGCATTCGGATCAAGGCTGGCACTACCAGATGAAGCAGTATCAACATGCTTTGAAGGAACGGGCGATTATCCAGAGCATGTCACGCAAAGGAAATTGTTACGATAACGCAGTAATGGAGAACTTCTTTGGCATTATGAAGTCAGAATTTCTCTATCTTAATGAGTTTGAAAGTCTAGATGACTTCAAGCAAGAACTAGCACAATACATCGATTACTACAATCACAAACGCATTAAGTCAAAATTAAAAGGCATGAGCCCGGTACAATACCGAATTCATGCCATACAGGTTGCATAAAAATATTTGTCTAACTTTAAGGGGTCACTTCACGATACGTCTGGTTTTATTTTATGAAGGGCGAAATAAACACGTCTAGTTCACGTATAAATACATGAAGTACTTGTTCCCTGTTTACAGATCAGCCGTACACAACTGCATTCCACTTAAATGGTGAGAGCGAATGCTTAACAGACGTGTGACTTGTTCCACTTCGTCGAATGGAATCCACAGGCTTCCGTGGACTGTCCGTAAGGAGAGAATGGAAGCATCGGCTGTACGTTCCGGAAATCCAGTTACCGTTTGTCCACTTGTATTACGAACGATGATTTGTTGTTTGCGTCGAATGGCAATTTCTACCTCTTTTTTCATATGTCATTGCTCCTGGTTATGGAATAGTAATTCGATATGTCAATAATTTCAATGGTTAATTTGTCTTCTTTATCTAGTCTATCAGAACTAGGTATAGATTTCCAGATCAGAAATTAAATTTTACATAGGTGAAAGGACTTATTATGTGCTCTGCGTTTTTGAAGAAGCAACCAGGGTTATATAAGGGTAAAAGGAGGGGGATGTATAATGACACAATTGCTGATCGGACTCGTACGCACGGAGAATGAAGCCATTATCATGTTAAATAAATTGAAAGAGGAAGGTATAGCAGATAAATATTTGGGTGCGGTAGCCAAAGAACAGGTTAATCTCGAAGTGGTAAGCGAGAAGACTGGTTTGCCTATGCCTCTGAAGGGCGCAGGATCAGACGGTGCACTAGGCGTGCTTAAAGGGGTGCTTGCTGGTCTGGGCAAGCGGATGGATCAGACGATATCCATCGGAAAAGCGGTACGCAAACTTGCAGGCAACGAGATTGGAAATGAGACGGATGATCTGGTGCTTACCTTAACAGAAGCAGGGGTCTCTGAAGAAGATGCTAATTACTATGAAGATTGGCTGGTGCAGGGGCATATCCTGGTGGTTGTGGAGTGCAGCGAGGAAGAGGCAGCCCGAATTGAACCTATTCTTCTTTTTTAGTTTAATTTAAGCCTGATTTTAGGTTTCTTTAATGTTGGGGAGGTATTCTTATTTCACACCTCCCTTAATATAGATGGTTTAAAGAAAGTTCGGGACCGCAACTCGATCTTTCTAGGCACTGCTCGCTAACGCTGGCAGTGCCTGTTTCATTTTTTTTGGATAATTTTATATTAAGGTATTGCAAAGCTATAAATTTCATGGTAAGATATTTCTTGTCGCCAAGAAATACATACCCATGCCGGGGTGGCGGAATTGGCAGACGCACAGGACTTAAAATCCTGCGGTAGGTGACTACCGTACCGGTTCGATCCCGGTCCTCGGCATCTTAAGAAAAGATCGCATGACACTTGTTAAACAAGTTGTTCATGCGATCTTTTTTTTGTTTGGAAATTTTAATTTTTATGATTTTCTGCTGTACCATTCAGTTCATAAACATTAAAAAACGATAATACATATCAGATGACATCTGTGGTGCTGCCCGTTAGGAAGACATGCAACGATAGTGTATACTATCCGTAGGCATAAATTACCTTTAACTTTGAACTTGAAGAACTCAAGGTTGCATATCAAACTAAACAATTTTATGGACGGAGGACTCGACCCATGTTGAAACAGCTTAAGCCCTATAAGGTGCTGCAGGAACGCAGAATCGAAGAGTTGAAGTCAGATGCGTATCTCCTGGAACATCAGAAATCCGGAGCCAAAATTGTACTCTTATCTAATCAGGATGATAATAAAGTGTTCAGTATCGGTTTCCGTACTCCTCCGGAAGACAATACAGGTGTAGCTCACATTCTGGAACATTCCGTACTGTGTGGCTCCAAGAAATTTCCGGCCAAGGATTCCTTTGTTGAGTTGCTGAAGGGTTCTCTTAATACATTTCTGAATGCGATGACATATCCAGATAAAACGATCTATCCGATTGCAAGTCGGAATGATCATGACTTCCATAACCTGATGGATATTTATCTGGATGCGGTACTCCACACAAATATTTATAATAATGAAAAAATATTTCTACAGGAGGGTTGGAATTACAACCTGACCTCAGCTGAAGATGAGTTAACCTATAACGGCGTTGTATATAACGAGATGAAGGGTGCTTTTTCTTCACCGGAACGGATTGTACGCAGGGAAGTTCTGAATTCACTTTTCCCGGATACTACATATTCCTGTGAATCAGGCGGATTTCCCGATGCCATTCCCGATCTGACTTATCAAGGTTTGCTGGATTTCCACTCCAGATACTATCATCCGTCCAACAGCTTCATTTATTTGTATGGGGATATGGATATGGAAGAGAAATTGCAGTGGTTAGATGAGAACTATCTGAGTGAATATGATCGAATTGAGATTGATTCTGCCATTCAGCTTCAACCTGCATTCGGAGAAAGAGTGGACGCAGTCAAGACATATTCTGCCGGAAGTACCGAATCAGAAGTGGATAACAGCTTTTTGACCTATAATGCGGTCATTGGAACAAGTCTGGACAAGGAATTAAACATCTCGTTTCAAATTTTGCTGTACGCATTGCTTAACGCTCCAGGAGCGGTTCTGAAGCAGGCTTTATTGGATAAGGGCATTGCGAAAGATGTATATGGTACGTATGATGACAGCCTGTATCAGCCCGTGTTCACCGTTGGATTGAAGAAGAGCAATCTGGCGAGCAAAGAAGATTTTCTGGGGACGGTAAAAGAGGTGCTTGAGCGTGTTGTGAAAGAAGGTTTTGATCCAAAAGCGCTGCTCGCAGGTATCAATTCCTATGAGTTCAACCACCGTGAAGCGGATTATGGAAGAATGCCCAAAGGATTAATCTACGGTTTCTCCTCATTGCAAAGCTGGCTGTATGATGTCGAAGCGCCATTTACTCATTTGGAAGCGAATGACGTATTCGCCGAGCTCAGAACGAAGATGACCGAGGGTTACTTTGAGAAGTTGATTGAGACGTATTTACTGCAAAATACACATACTTCTTTCGTTGCTGTCACGCCGGATAAAGGATTGAACGCACGCAAAGAGGAGGCGCTGAAAGCACATCTGAAATCAGTTCAGGCTGGACTGAGTCAGGAAGAGATTCAGCAACTCATTCAGAGAACCGAGGCTCTCGCCGAGTACCAGAATGCACCATCAACCAAGGAACAACAGCAGGTCATTCCGACGTTGTCGATAGAGGATATTGAACCGAAAGCATCGACGCTGTATCAGACGGTAAATCAGGTCGAAGGTACAACGGTACTGCACCATAATATCTATACGAATGGGATCGGTTATCTGAGACTGTTGTTCGATATTAAGGAAGTCCCACGGCGTTTGCTGCCGTATGTTGGATTGCTGAAAAGTGTGCTCGGTTACGTCGACACTCAGAATTTCTCATTTAATGAATTGTCGAATGAGATTCACATTCATTCCGGGGGCATTCATAGTGGCATCGGTACGTATGCGAACGCGCAGGAGCACCGTGATTTCAAGGCTACGTATGAATTCAACGCCAAAGTACTCTATGACAAACTTGGATTTGCTTTTGACATGATCAAGGAAATTGTGTTTACGTCCAAATTTGATGATTCGAAGCGTTTATACGAAATTATTGCCCAGTTGAAAGGTAACTTGCAGCGCAATCTGATCAGCGGAGGGCATTCAGTGGGAATTGGCCGTTCGACCTCTAAACACTCGGCTGTCGCAGACTTCAGGGAAGCGGTTAGTGGCATCGCCTTTTACCAGTGGCTTGAGGAGCTTCAGGCGAACTTTGAGGCTAGAAAAGAAGAACTGTCGACCAGCCTTCAATCGTTGACTAGCTTTATTTTCAGACCGGAAAACTTGCTGGTGAGTTACACTGCGGATGATCAGGGATATGCGGGCTTGGAGAACCAGGTATCCGATTTGAAAGCGAAACTGTTCACCCAAGATGTTGCCAAAGAAAAAGAGGCATTTACACCTGTACATCATAAAGAAGGATTCAGATCTCCATCTGAAGTCCAATATGTCGTTCAAACAGGTAATTTTATCGATAAAGGGTATTCGTACACCGGCTCGCTGCGTGTTTTGCAGGGGATTCTATCTCTGGATTACTTGTGGAATAATATCAGAGCCAAGGGCGGAGCATACGGCTGCATGTCAGGTTTCAGACGTAACGGAGACAGCTATGTAGCATCGTACCGCGACCCGAATCTCGAAAAAACATACAAAGTTTATGAAGAGATGCCGCAATACCTGAAGGATTTCAAAGCAGATAAACGGGAAATGACAAGATATATCATTGGCGCCATCCAGGACCTCGATACACCAAGGACCCCTTATGGCGAAGGATCATTCTCTCTGGAATGTTATCTGTCTAATGTCACCGAAGCCGATCTTCAGAAAGAACGGGATGAAGTGCTAAGCACAACAGAAAATGACATTGTAGGTTTTGCGGAAGTGGTATCCGCCATATTGGAACAGCAGCAACGCTGTGTTATCGGTAATGAAAACAAGATTGAGGACCAGAAGCAATTATTTGACGAAACCCTTGATTTGATCAAGAATTAATTGAATGATGCATCTAAGTCAAAGTATGAAGTAATAAACATCTGATCCCAAAGGGCGCTTTTATGAGCTGTAATAGCTTATAATTGCCGCCCTTTTCTTGTTATATAGGGGTTATTTCCCAATCAATCTGATCCATCAGCTTCTGTTGAAAATTTAGGTGACGGCGAGCATATTATAGATCTTTAACGTACGCAGATCTTCTTTAGACATTTTTAGCTCGTTATATAACTCCTGATTCTCAGGCAAGGGCGTTCGAGAGAATAGCATTTTTAAAGCGATGGGCATAAAGGGACGGAAGGATACACCTGCCATCAAACCCCACTTTTTCTCGGATTCCTGAAAAGATGCCAGAATGTTAATATACAGATTCTCCAGCGGTGTAGCCTGATTTTTCAGAATCAGCGTGGTGAGTGTGTCGTAATGCTCAGTGTGGCCCCAATACATATTTTCGCATTCCTGATAATTCTCAAAATTCTTGACGTTCATATACATCACGGTTCGATAACGATTCGCGTCCGACTGTGCCATCATGTCAATGACACAACGAATGAGGCTGTTATTGCGCCCGTCATAAAAATACGAATAAAACCGCGTGGAATTTTTGAAAAAGCTGGACGGTACCGTATTCATAAGAGGAGAGGCTTGCTTGGGTTCAATATACAGCAGCTGCTCCACCTGAATGTTCAATGAATCAGCAATTTGATGCAGCGTAACCACATCAAGTGTAATATCACCGCTCTCATATTTGGACAGAGTAGCTTTACTTTTGTGAATCTGATCCGCCAGCTGCTGGACCGTTAACCCTTTCCATTTGCGAAAATTACGGATTTTCTTGCCCACTTCTTTGTTGATGGTGTTCATATCGAATCTCCTTCTGTTAAGTTTCTTAAGAATATGAGAAAAGGTGAAACCCCTTGGTAAAATCAATCTATACGAAAAATATAACACTTTTTTCATGAAAATACCTATTATGACGAAACATTAAAGTGGATTTGTTTCTTCTGAATAGATTCTATTGCGTTTGATGTAACTTCTAAGCCATGAAATAATGTGTCTAACAGAACCTCATCCCAGGATGGAGAACAGAGAGAAAGAGGCGCAGAAGGCTATGAAGTATGATTTCGATGAGATTATTGATCGCACAGGAACCAATGCCATGAATACGGATGGTTTCCGTCAATATATTTTTAATGCAACAGAAGATATGAAATTTCCCTTTAAGGATGAAGAATTTATTCGCATGTGGATTGCAGATATGGAGTTTGCCACACCTCCCGAAATACGGGAAGCAGTTAAGGAGCGTTTGGACCGGAAAATTATGGGGTACTCCCAGGTGTTCGATCCGGCATACTACCAAGCTGTCTCCAACTGGATGAACAGATACTATGACTGGTCCTTTCCCAAGGAGCATCTGGAGACATCACATGGGATCATTCCTGCTCTATATGAATTAGTTGAATATATTTGCAAGCCAAATGAGAAGGTGCTGATTGTGACGCCCTCCTATGGTTATTTTAAATCGGCTACGGAGCATAATCATATTGAACTAGTTTGCTCAGATTTGATCAACGAGCAGGGACATTATTCAATAGACTTTGCAGATTTTGAAGCCAAAGCCAGTGATGAACAAGTTACGTTATGTATTTTTTGCAATCCGCATAATCCGTCTGGACGCGTATGGACAACAGAAGAGTTACAACGTGTGGGTGAGATCTGTCTGAGCCATAACGTGTGGGTAATATCGGATGAAATTCACTGTGACTTGCTGCGTACAGGTAAGAAGCATACGCCTCTTGCCAAGCTGTTCCCGGATACGGATCGAATCATTACCTGTATGTCTCCAAGCAAAACGTTCAATATGGCGGGCCTAATGTTCTCCAATGTGATTATTGCAAATGAAGGACTCCGAACGATCTGGCAGAAACGGCATTATGGGTTCAAAAATCCGCTGAGCATTGCAGCGACTCAAGCGGCTTACGAACATGGCGACGAATGGCTGAAACAGTTGAAAACGTATCTTGATGACAATTTTGCCTTTGTGGATCAATATGTGAAGCGTTATCTGCCACAGGCGGTATTTCATATTCCGGAAGCTACGTATCTGGCATGGATTGATATTACGGCATATGTCCCCGCAAATGTAAACCTGCCTTTATTTTTCGCTGAACAAGCGGGGGTATTACTTGAAGATGGACATATGTTTGTAGCTAATGGAGGCGGGTGTATCCGTCTAAACTTGGCATGTCCGCGTTCGTTTCTTGAAGAGGGACTCAGAAGAATAAGCACTCTATTGGTCAATAAAGATGAGGGCGTACCCGTTCAAGTCTGATTAAGTTATCTATAAACAAGGTACTGGATTGCTTTAACTCTGTTGTACAGATTCAGAGCGCATCAATTTACAACGATAGATATTCCATGCTCGGTCTGAAGTAACGTTAGTTATAGAGGCAACCCTATCCCCTGATGTACACTTCTGGTCTGCTGTCCCCGGTTATGTTAAAATGGTGGATAGTCTATGAGTCGTAGGATACGGCTCACGCAGGTGGCAGTTCGTTATGTGGACTGCACGGATATGTATTCATCAGGGAAAGGAGCCTTTACATATGTTTGGAAATGATTGGGACTCTGTACTTCAGGAAGAGACTGAAGCCGAGTATTTCAACAACATTCGTTATGCACTCGCCGCCGAGTATAAAACACAGACCATCTTTCCACCCAAGGAAGATTTGTTCTCGGCTCTTAAACTGACCCCGTATCATAAGGTCAAGGCCGTTATTATCGGTCAGGACCCTTATCACGGAGCGGGTCAGGCTCAGGGATTAAGTTTCTCGGTCAGACCGGGGGTGCGCGTTCCTCCTTCTTTGAAAAATATATATAAGGAGCTTCACGCGGATCTGGGTCTGCCGATTCCGAATCACGGATCGCTGGTTCATTGGGCAGAGCAGGGCGTGCTGCTGCTTAATGCGGTTCTGACGGTACGGGAAGGGCAGCCGAACTCCCATCAGGGACTGGGATGGCAGACGTTTACAGACGCTGTCATCCGGGCATTGAATGAACGTTCAGAACCGATGGTATTTATGCTTTGGGGCAGTCATGCCCAGAAGAAAGGGGCATTCATTAACCGGGATAAACATCTGGTGTTGGAGTCTACGCATCCAAGTCCGCTTGCAGCACATCGTGGCTTCATGGGCAGTCGTCCTTTTTCCAAAGCCAATGAATTTTTGACCTCCAAAGGTATTGAACCGATTGATTGGACGATACCGGAAAACTAGACAAACGGGGGGCGATGGCATTGCGACATTGGGTAGGACGGAAAGTAGCCGTATATCGTGCAACCGGCATACGAGAGCCACTGAAAGGAACACTGGTCGAGTGGGATGAAGAAGCGGATTGTGTACGAATCGGACCCAAGCGGATCAAGGTATCGTTCGACAATATCGCAATGATCCGGCCTCTGCCTGAAGAGAGCCTTCCCTTGAAAAAAGCGCGATCCGAGGTGCATAAGGTTGGATATGTGATGAAAAAGGCCGTACAATTTGAAAATGCCATCTATTTCAAATCACAGGTTATGATTTGGCGTCGGGCCAAAATTGTAGCATTATCCACAACGATTATACGGCATGATGATGATCAGGTTGAGCTTGCAGACGGCCGGATTCTTCGTAAGGACAAGCATATGTTTGTGGTGCGCTCACGGCGTGGAATACGATAAGTCGGTTGATATTTAATATTCATTTCATGCAAAGATCATATGGATTTAATGTTTGGCCTTTATAGTAAACATTAACAACCCCTTCTAAATGATGTGTACTAATTATGGGAGCCCGACCGGCTGCAAACGGTCGGGTGTTTTTTTATTCACTTGAGTATGATGAGTGATGTAACATAGTATTTACATTCATGTTATACACTAATGAAATAGATCATGAGAAGGAGTGAAACCCATTGAAACGTATATGTGTTTTTGCAGGCTCCAACCCGGGAAATCACCCCGATTACACACAGCAGGCTATTAAATTGGGTAAACAGATCGCCGATAGCGGGTACGCACTCGTCTATGGGGGGTCATGTATGGGATTAATGGGTGCAGTCGCGGATGCTGCTCTGGAGCAGGGTGGAGAAGTAATTGGTGTCATGCCGACTGGCTTGTTCCGGGGAGAGGTCGTACATGGAGGTCTTACGCAGCTGATTGAAGTGGGAACGATGCATGAACGCAAGGCAACGATGGCCGAGCTGTCCGACGGATTTGTGGCTCTTCCTGGTGGTATGGGTACATTTGAAGAACTATTTGAGGTTCTTTGCTGGGCACAAATTGGCATTCATCGTAAACCCGTTGGTTTGTTAAATGTAAACGGATATTACGAGCCGTTGATGAAAATGGTTGAGCATAGCGTGCATGAAGGATTTTCCAATACCTCACATCTCAGTCTATGGAGTCTGGAATCTGATCCGGCTGAACTATTGAATCGGATGTCATCCTATATTCCGGCACAGTTGACCCAGAAGTGGTCACAGCTTCAGGATAAATAACTACCCGCTCCAGCGGAAAACTTTCCGATGTGCCCAAGCAAGTTCCCTCCCCAAACATAGTCTATAGTGTACTTTCTTAAAAGAGGGGAGTGTCACTCATGAGCGAAATCAAAGGCACAGGATACGGTTACGGATACGGCGGCTTTGGTGGTGGAGCATGGACATCAACAGGCGCGATTCTGGTGTTGTTCATCCTACTCGTTATCATCTCTCGTACATTCGTTCTGTAATTCGAGCAGCCATTCCGGGACGGTGACATAATCGCCGGGGCAACGCCCGATGAAGAAATGGCCTTTCCAAAGAGACGCCGGTACGGTCGGCGTCTCAGGGGAACGGTTTTTTTCTGTCTGCAAAAAAAAGAACTCCGCCTCTATAGAAAAGAGAGACAGAGTGGGCAAGGGGAGTTAGACCGTTACCTCAGTATCACCCGGCAAACTGAGTGTTCTCCATGCAATGTATAGTCCAATTGCGGCTGCAATAAGAGCAAGGATGGCAGCGATAAAAGCCAACTTATCCAGTTGACTCTGTTCATCCAGAACGGATGATTGATTACTTGTTTTGTCGGGAACAGACAGCCCTCGAACGGATGCCTTTTTCATGTATTGGCGTGGTCTGGGGGGCGTTCTAGTTTTACTGCTGGGTTTGCCGGATCTGCTTTTGGCAGAAATTCTGGGCAAGGGAGCTTTTTTGGAGGAAGATTTGGGAGATACAGATCTGTTCTTCGTTAGGGGTTTCAATGGGCGACCTCCTTACAGCGGAGTGCAGTTGTCTATGACTGATACTATATTATGTCTGCTTTACAGATTGAGTTCACAAAATGAGTGAATCCCCAGCCCTCCAAGATGTTGCCCTATACGCGGACGGAGCATACAATTAAACGCTCTGTTAATACAGGTATGACAAACTGCGTTTATAGTGAGAATCATAGAGTTAATGTTGAACTCAGGAGGCGCTGGAATGAAAAGAATTGAAAATATCGCCCATAGGGGAGCATCTGCCGTATGCCCCGAGAATACGATGGTGGCGTTTGAACGCAGCTTGCAGCTTGGAGCGACAGGCATTGAAACGGATGTCCAGCTTTCCAGTGATGGTAGCCTGGTATTGATACATGATGAGACGTTAAGTCGTACTGCCGGAGCAGAAGGCTGGGTCAAGGATAAATCAGTTGAAGAATTACGTACTCTTGACGCAGGTGCTTGGTTCCATGCCGATTTTGCTGGAGAACGTATTCCATCTTTGGATGAATTATTTGATTTGGTTCGGGGGAAAGACATTCTACTTAACCTGGAATTGAAAAATGGTGTTATTAGTTATAAGGGAATGGAAGAAAAGTTGATACAAGCGATTCGGAATTGGGGCATGGAACAACAGGTCATTCTATCCAGCTTCAATCATGCCTCGTTAGTGAGGTGCAAACGTCTTGCCCCGGAAATTCGCACAGCAATTTTATATATGGAAAAGCTGTACCGCCCATATGATTATGCTGCCAAACTGGAAGCTTCTGCTCTGCATCCCTACAAGGTTGCTGTAACACGAGAAGAAGTTGCTGCTGCGTTGGCTCAGGGAATTGCAACACACCCGTTCACGGTGAATGATCCTGCCGAAATGCAGGAATTGATCGATATGGGTGTGAAGGGACTTATTACAGATGTGCCGGATGTGCTGGCAGCATTGACTGCTGTGCATAGTCGTTAAATCATATGTAAAACCAAGGTGCTGCATTGGAGTTCTTATACTCCATGCAGCTTTTTTTAGTACAAAAATTCATTTATGCAATAAACTTGTCCCATTTGTCCATTGCCAGAGACAGCTAGTTGACATACAATGGTCTATGGGAATGAGAATCAATATCAGTTATGTATTAATAGAGAGGTGAATGTTATGTACATAGGATCTGTCTACACCACTCATAACAAGGGTGGGGACATATGAGTTCGAAAGTTTCACCGGCAAGTCAACCTACGGAATCACCGACAGCCAAAATACACACTCGTCCCTGGGCTGCCACATTGATCCTGACAGGGGGGATTCTGCTGCTCGCGCTGGGTATGGCGCTGTCCATTTCGTTTGGGGCTGCAGATATCAAGCTGGGCGTTGTATGGGAGGCAATCTTTAACTTTAATCCTGAACTGACTCCGCATCAGATTATATGGGAGATTCGGTTACCGCGTATTCTTGGCGGAGCAATGGTGGGTGCCTGCTTCGCAGTAGCCGGTGCCATTATGCAGGGGATGACCCGTAACCCGCTGGCAGATTCCGGTTTGCTCGGATTGAATGCTGGCGCAGGATTTGCGCTCGCTGTCTGCTTTGCCTTTTTCCCAGGCATGCCATATATGTATATCATTCTGTACTCCTTCGTTGGTGCAGGACTTGGGGTTCTGTTGGTCTATGGTTTCGGTGCAGCGTCCAAATCTGGACTTACACCTCTCCGGCTGGTTCTGGCGGGGGCGGCAGTGTCAGCGATGCTTTCAGCACTCAGTGAAGGGATTGCACTGTATTTCAAAATTGGACAAGACCTTGCTTTCTGGACAGCTGGCGGTGTCGCCGGGACGAAGTGGTCCCAGTTGGAAGTCATGTTCCCTTGGGTTTTAGCTGCGCTTATTGCAGGGATTATTATCTCCCGTTCCATTACGCTGCTTAGCTTGGGAGAAGATATCGCCGTTGGGTTGGGTCAACGTACTGGCCTGATCAAGCTGGTTGGTCTGATTGTTGTACTAATCCTCGCAGGTACGGCCGTATCCGTGGTGGGTGCTGTTGGTTTTGTAGGGCTAATAATTCCCCATCTCACACGTAAATTAGTTGGGGTCGATTATCGCTGGATTATTCCATGTTCCGCAGTGATGGGCAGTCTGCTGCTCGTATTCGCGGATCTGGCTGCACGTATGATTAACCCGCCATATGAGACGCCAATTGGCGCCTTGGTTGCCCTAATTGGGGTACCTTTCTTCCTCTATCTGGCGCGTAAAGAAAGGAGGACTCTGTAACGATGGAATCCTCAACTTTGGTTGGAGCAGAACGCAAAAAGAGAACAAAAAGCACCATTGTCATGATTGTGCTTGGTGCGTTGATTATTACAGCTTTTATTATCAGTATGAATACAGGGTTCACTCGGCTTTCTCCACTTGAGGTGATGCGGACCCTGTTTGGCGGTGGGACAGCTAAGCAGGAACTGATCTTGTTTGAATTCCGTTTGCCGCGTATCGTCATTTCGGTTCTGGTCGGTGCGGGACTTGCGCTATCCGGTTGTATTCTGCAGGGGGTATCCCGAAATCCTCTGGCTGATCCAGGGATTCTCGGTATCAACGCTGGTGCCGGATTGGTTGTTATGTTGTTTGTTTCCTTCTTCCCGACAACAACGGCGGCTCCGGTATTTTTGCTGCCAATCCTGGCCCTGATCGGTGCAACTTTTGCTGCATTTCTGATTTATGTGCTCTCTTACAAAAAGGGAGAAGGTCTCATGCCTACGCGCATGTTGCTTACAGGGATTGGTGTAGCGGCAGGAATCAGCTCAGCCATGATCGTACTAACACTTCGGCTTAGCCCGGAGAAGTATCAATTTGTGGCCACCTGGATGGCAGGTAGCATCTGGGGTTCCAACTGGAAATTCGTAACGGCGTTGCTGCCGTTCCTCATTGTCCTTGTGCCGCTTGTTCTGTATAAAGCCCGTGTGCTCAATGTACTGAACCTTGGCGACCAAACAGCAAGTGGTCTCGGCGCTCCGGTGGAACGCGAAAGACTGATCCTGCTGGCTGCAGCCGTGGGACTGGCCGGATCATGCGTATCCGTCAGTGGCGGCATTGGTTTTGTGGGTCTGATTGGTCCACATTTGGCACGTCGTCTCGTGGGACCAAAACATCAGTTCCTTTTGCCTGCATCCGCACTGGTCGGATCATTGCTTGTGCTTGTTGCAGATACGCTGGGACGCGTAATCTTGCAGCCTTCAGAGATTCCGGCAGGTATTCTGGTTGCCATCATTGGTGCCCCGTACTTCCTGTATCTCTTGAGCAAAACGAAATAGAAAGCAATCATGTTGTATGGTTGCTATAAGGAGGACTTCAGTCCATGCTTCGCCGTTTCTTTGCCTATTACAGGCCTTACAAAAAGCTGTTCATTCTGGACTTTAGCTGCGCGATTTTCGTAGCTCTGCTAGAACTGGCCTTCCCGCTGGCAGTCAATAGAGTCGTGGATGACCTTTTGCCAGGGGGACGCTGGGACTGGATATTATGGGCATGTCTTGCGCTGCTCGCGATTTATCTATTAAACTCGTTCCTCAACTTTGTTGTTACATACTGGGGACATAAGCTTGGTATTAATATCGAGACCGATATGCGTAAGGCACTTTTCAATCATGTACAGAAGTTATCATTCCGTTTCTTTGACAATACCAAAACCGGACACCTGGTTTCTCGTATGACCAATGACCTGATGGATATCGGCGAGATTGCCCATCATGGTCCGGAGGATGTATTTATCGCAGTAATGACGTTGATCGGTGCATTCAGCATCATGATGAGCATTAACGGAAATCTGGCCGTGTTAACATTTATTATCGTGCCGCTCATTATTTATCTATCCTTGTATTTTGGCAGCAAGATGTCCAAGGCATTTAGCCGAATGTTCGGAGATATAGCAGATTTCAACGCACGTGTAGAAAACAATGTAAGTGGTATTCGCGTGGTTCAGGCTTTTGCTAATGAAGAGCATGAAAAAGCACAATTCGCTGTAAACAACAGCCGTTTCCGTCAAACCAAACTGATCGCGTACAGAATCATGGCCTGGAACTCTTCCATCAGTTACATGCTGATGAAGCTGGTATCCCTCTTTGTACTGGTATGCGGCACATGGTTTGTCATTCAAGGCAGTATGAGCTATGGTCAATTTATTGCATTTATTATGCTGTCCAATGTGTTTCTTACACCCATTCAGAAGATCAACTCCGTTATTGAGACGTATCCAAAAGGGATTGCGGGTTTCAAACGTTATACGGAATTGCTCGATATGGAGCCGGACGTTGAAGATCGACCGGGTGCCACTACGGTATCTCATCTGCGTGGAGATATCCGATATGAGCAGGTGACCTTTGGCTATTCGGATCAGGAGCCTGTTCTGAAAGGGATTGATCTGAATATTCACGCTGGTGAAACAGTGGCCCTTGTTGGACCATCGGGTGCAGGGAAAACAACGCTGTGCAGTCTGCTGCCTCGTTTCTATGATGTGCTGGAAGGTCGCATCACGATCGATGGTCAGGAGATTCAAGACATGACGCTGGATTCATTGCGCAGTCAGATCGGAATTGTTCAGCAGGACGTGTTCCTGTTCGATGGAACCGTTCGTGAGAATATTGCGTATGGCAAGCTGGATGCAACAGAAGAAGAAATCTGGATGGCAGCTCGTCGTGCACAGATGGAAACACTGATCACATCCATGCCGGAAGGAATGGACACGTTAATTGGTGAACGCGGTGTGAAACTGTCCGGCGGACAGAAACAGCGTTTGTCCATTGCACGTATGTTCCTGAAGAATCCTCCGATTCTAATTTTGGACGAAGCTACATCTGCATTGGATACTGAGACAGAAGCAGCGATCCAGCAATCCCTTGCGGAATTGTCCGAAGGACGGACTACCCTGGTTATTGCCCACAGATTGGCTACGATCAAAAATGCGGATCGCATTATTGTTGTTGCCGAGCAAGGGATTACTGAGCAGGGCAGACACGAAGAATTGCTTGAAGCAGGTGGAGTATACAGTCGTCTGCATTATGCACAGTTCGGTGCCTGAACGTAACAGAGAGTTTGTGAACGTAATATAAGAAAGCTGCATAAGGAGTAAAAAATAACGCCTTCGTCTACTCATGATCCTGAGTAAGCAAAGGCGTCTTTTCTACTTTTTAATATCACGTTGTGCCAGCTGGCAAGAGAACTGAATCATGCAAACTAAGTCAGCGGATGGTTTAAAATACGTGGCATGACTTTGAGCAAACGATCTCTTGTGATCGGGTCATCGAAGTTCCATTTGGCGTTTGTAGTATACGTGTGTGCACGAACAGAGGCGGGTAGCTCGGCCCAGCTGGTCTGATTGAGAAGTTGTCGCAGATGGGCGTCATGACGACGGTTGCTGGAGGTTAATACGAACAGGCGGTCACCTGCATAGTCGGCCACTTCATGCTTCTGAATTTTGAGAAAACGAACATCGTTCTTCATCAGGGAAGCCACGGTATCGGGAGGGCTGAACCCAAGGGGATGATAGAGTGTCAGTGGGAACCCCTGAACCCCCATCACATACCACTCTCCATCCAGCTCAAGCAGCACGCTTGCTGTTTCTCCCGTGCCTGTACTTCCGCCAAGGCGTCTCCACATATGTTCGTGTTTTTCTTCATAGTGGGCAATCCACTGTTCCGCTTTCTGCTCTTCACCCACATGTTTGGCAATACAGCGCAGTTGCTCGGCTGTATTGCTTGCCGGATTGATGGTCAATGTGGGCGCCACCTGCTCAAGCAATTCTCTCATCACGTCCGAACGGTGCTCATAGACAATAAGGTCAGGTTCCAGACCAGCGATAGCGGAAGCATTGTTGATTACACCCACATCTTCAATGTGCTGCAGTTGGTTCCGGTACACGACTTGATGACGGATAATGGTGAGCTCTGCGCCAACGGGCCGAATTCCCAGTGTCAGCATGTGTCCGACCATACTGCCCATCGTGACAATTTTGGGAGAGTGTGTTGTCGGTTTAGACTGCACAGGGTTAACAGCAACGGGCAGAATTGATGGAAAGGATGAAACAAGTGCATTAGTTGCATTAGGTGCATTCTCTGAGTCGGATGGTGCCAGTGAGGGGGAAGCGGACGATATGTTTTCCGAGTCAGAGTCAGGTGAAGTTCGGGATACGTTCCAAGTGGATAAGAAATTCCTGTCGCTTCGATGCTGACGAACATATTGTTTGGGTGAAAACCCCGTCATCTGGCTGAATCGCCGATTGAAATAGTACTCATCGCTGAACCCTACGCTGCGAGCGATCTCACGTAAAGGATCATCTGTGCGCATCAGCAGAGTCTTGGCCTGTTCGATTCGTAAGCGGGTAATATAGTCCAGCGGCTTATATCCCGTTATGCTCTGGAATCGTGAACTATATTGTGAGCGTCCCATACTGGCCTGAGTTGCAAGCTGTTCAACTGTAATTGATTCTGTGTAATGCCGCCCAATGTATTGAATGGTGGCGCGCACCGATTCGTCTGGATGAGTACTTTTGCGAACAGTTTGAGCATTTTCCAGCAGAAGCACGATCATTTCCTGTAAAATAATCTGTTGTCTGAACTGTTGCATCTCATCTGATGCGTTTTCCCCAAATCCAACATGTTGTTCAAGCAAATGAACATATTGAGAGAACGGACGAATAGGTATAGGCTGTCCGTAAGGAAAAAGACGGTCCAAGGCAGATGCCGGTTCCTTGCTACCTCTGGCAAACACGTCAAAAGAGATATAGATTCCGTCTAACTGTCCATCACCGGTTAATTGAATCTGACTCTGGGGATGCAGGAGCATGGTGGTTCCTTTTTTGACGGGTACAGGGATGTCCTGTACATATAAAGTTCCTTTTCCCGAAGTAAACGAGAGCAGGGAATGCTTTTCAAGAACGGAGGAGATGCTCGGTGTCAGCAGTTTGCTGAGCAAATGGGATCGCGAGTTGGCATAGGATAGGGACAGAAGATCCGGAGTATTCTGGGTAGGTCGTCTCAACACGGAATCCTCTTTTCATAGCATATTTATTGAGAATAGTTATCAATTATAGTTGATTGTATATAAAGGAGCACTTTTTTTCAATGGCAAATAACCGGAGGCTCCTGTGTGTCAGGAACTGCACCGGTCATGAGTGGAGGGCAGTAGCCCTACAGATAATGCTTCTCTAGCAAAATGGTTTATCCTGAAGATCCTAACGCTTCTTGAATTGATGTGTTATTTTCCTAGTATGGAAGGCAGTTCGTCCATCAGTCGTTCTTTGGTAATCGGATCATCAAAGTTCCACTTGGTATTAAGATAGTAGACTTTATTGTTTTTAACAGCCGGGATGGACTTCCAGATGTCGGTCGTCATGATGGAGTCACTGTTATTTCGCTCTTCCTCTGATAGATCCGTGAGGACAAACAAGTATTCACCTGCATATTCCGGCAGCAGCTCGCTGGAGATGTTGGCAAAACGTTCATTTTTATCAATCAAGGATTCTTTAACTTTGGGAGCAGGGGTGAATTGCAATGTATCATACACAGTTTCGGCAAGTGCGCTGTTGCCCATCACGTACATATCTTTGCCAAGCTGGAGAAAGACGGATGCGGTTACACCTGTGGGCAAATCAAGCTGATTTCGTACTTGCTCGGATTGCTCTGCATAGGTTTTAATCCATTCCTCGGCTGCTTGCTCTTTCCCTAGAATGTCACCGAAGACTTTCACACGTTCATTGGTTGATAGACGGTCATAGGTTACTGTCGGAGCAATCTTCGATAACAAAGTATATTGGTTCTCTTCATAATAACTGCCGCCAGCATCCAGCAGGATCAGATCAGGACTTAATGAAGTGATTTTCTCCAGATCGCCTTGCAAGTCGCCTACATCTTCAATCCCATCCAGCAATTCGGGATAAGCGATCTGATCACCAATGATGCCTAGGGCTGCACCTACTGGTTTAACATCCAGGGCAAGCAAATCTCCCAGATCACTGCCTGTGAAAATAATACGTTTCGCGTTGACCGGAATCTCTACCGTGTGGCCCAGGGAGTCGGTGTAACTCTTGGTTTCACTTTGTTCGGACTGCGCTCGAGTTGAGGTGGTCGATTCACCTGATTCTGCTTCAGCGGTCGTAGTGGGTGGTTCTGCTTTGCTGCCACAGGCAGATAGCAGTGCACCAATCAGGGTAATCATGAGTATAAGGGTACCGAGCTTACGTGTTGCGTTCATCGTTATGGTTCCTCCCGCATAGGTTACTTATTAGATAATGATAATCATTATCAATTTAGTTCGAATGTGATCAGTTTATCGAAAGCGGGTTGGCAGTACAATGGACAAACAGGCGGAAATCCTTTGTACAAAAATAAAACGATTCTAAGTGGAGGAGGCGAACGTTATGAACATTATGCTGGAAATTCTCATGACTTGGCTCATATTGATTTTGATTCTAACCATCTTGGTGCAAGGTATTAGAAAGAATTCGAAGGAAGGAGCCAAATCCGTCTTCAGACGTTGGGGAGGACTATTGATTGGATTATTTGTTGTAGGGACTGTACCTTTGGGCTTTGCGATGTATACAGAGTGGGGTGTAGAGCGGCTGGATGCCAACATTGGATTGGGACTGGCTTTGTTTTTTACCTGGGCATACTGTGCCCTCTTGTTATGCGTGGCATTAGTGATCTGGGGGAGGTACTGGTACAAGCAATACGGGAAGAAGTGATTTTGTTGCCCGCATGATTATGATAAACGTATGTTTGCATGCAACAATCAGCATATATTGAACGTTGAAGGTAGAAATAGGTGTTAATAAAGGGGGATTTACATATGTCCCATCTTCGTCGAGTTCTGATATCGCTCTCAATCCTGATCGTATGCCTTACTGGATGTTCAGGACATATCGATTGTAATTCAGTTCAAACTCAAGCGAATACACCAAGTGAAGATGGATTCACTGGTTATGTGGTTGCCCGCGAAGGCAATTCCATTCTAGTGGTTGATCCTGCATATGAAGACTTCGGTGCGAACAAAGGAGAAAGTCGGTATTATCCGGCAAAATGGTTCTCCAATGCGCCTAATCCGCAGATCGGCTCCTATGTTGAGAATCTGGACGGATGGCAGCCCGGAAAATCAGCCCTATCCCGGTCAGGCCAGAGCGGAAACGATTGCTGTATCCTGTCCGGCCACCCCAGATGGTGCTCATATGAGTGAGGCGGATGCCATCCGGGCTGGATTGTACTCATCAGACGGAGAGCAAGTACGTATTCCTGTAATTGAGAATGTCGATTTTAATGAGGATATAGGAACATGGACCATTCGTATGCGAGATGCAATGTCAACGTCGGATACTCAGGATCCAATAGAAGTAAAAGTAGAAGACATTGAGCCATTAGGGGAGCAGGAGTAAGGATGTAGGATTTCAATGTTGGATGAAAAGAGGAGATAGGTCTGAATGTTAGAGAATGGCTTCCCCGCGACAAGTCTGATTTTGAAGCGGTGCGTAAGTTAAGTGAATTAGGTAATGAAGAGTTGCGAGATATCATTCCTGAGCTTACGGAGTGGTTGCAGGATGGGAATTGGCCCATTTTCAGATCCGTAGAAGATTTACTTTTAAGATTTGGAGAAGAACTTATTCCTCATATTCAAAATGTATTTAAAATAAGAGACTCTACATGGGAATATTTTATGCTGACGGGACTAATTAGTAGATTGCCTTCTAAATATTTGATTATGTTAAAGGGCGATTTAGAAAGAATATTAGAAAATCCTACGGAGGATGAGATGCTTGAGAAATTGGATGAGGTTATAATACCATTGCTGAATAAAATACAATAACAAGCAGTTCAGTGATTCAGGAAAGTTCATATTGAGGAGCAGCCCTTAACAACCTTGAACGGCTTAATGCCTTTCAGGGTTGTTTTTTTGTCAAAAACAGATCCGTACTTTAAAGTACAAGTCATAGCTACATATAACATGAGTGATATTTTTTCTGAGTTGAACTGACGATCTACATGTATTTAATTTGGAAGCCACAAAATAAAGAACGTATGTTTTACAAATGAATTGACTTTTTGTCCTGACAATAATACATTAATGTCAGGACAAAAAAAGAGGTGAAGCGATGTCCTCCAAAAAGATGGGGCGTCCTAAATCTGACAAACCCAAAAGCAAGACGATCGAGATACGTGTCGATGATGAAATTATGAACAAGCTCGATGCTTCGGCTGAGAAGCTGAATACGAACCGATCAGACATCGTTCGCAAAGGGATTGAGAAGATTTACGACGAACTCCAAAAATAAAAAAAAGAAAGCAGCGTTCGTCCCACGAAGAACAGCGCTGCTTCCTATCCCGCAATCACTATCAATGAGCTGACTGCATAAATATCCTACCATGTGCAGAACGCTCATTCAAGTCGATGCGAATCCATTTCTGGGAGGATGCACATGAATTCAATTCTGGAAGCACTTTATAGCGGGCGACTTCGCCCGGATGAGACGATGATGCCGACACATCCTGAATACCAATTATTAGGGCGGCAAATTGCGTCTCTGACGGAACAATGGAAGAATCGATTGAGCGAGGGAGAATTCCGTGAGCTAGAACAGTTGTTTGACTTGTGTGGTCAATGTGATGGTATGCATAGCGAAGCTGCATTTGTTCAGGGATTTCGACTGGGGGCCAACATGCTGATCGAAGTGATGAGTCATGAGTCAACGTGAGTCCTGCAAATTGTAGTGTAGGAATGATTTGATGATGTAGAAGTTTATTGAAAAAAGAAGGTGTGATTTTGATTTTGTATCAAGGAAAGTCAAGAAAATTCATCATTGTATTGTTATCGTTGTATACTTGTTTAACATTGTATTTCTTATTCCTGGGCTTCGATAGAAGCTCGGCCAGTCCTGATCAGGGCTGGCGATACAGCTTCACCCCTGAAGGAATTCCTTTACATTTTCCAATGGGGAGAGATTTTAAGATATGGTTTTTTGAAATGGGGAACTTTGTAGCATTCATCCCCTTCGGGATGGTCATTCCGCTCCTCTTTCGCTGTGGGTTTATTCGCTTTATCAGCATATTCATTCTCTGCATTACGATGTTAGAGACAGTGCAAATGATCTCCCGTTTAGGTGCGTTTGATATAGACGATATCCTGATTAATACTTTAGGGGCTGCCGTTGGATATGGAGCACAGCGGATAGTAAAGCATCATCGGAATACATTAAAAGGACTTATTCGAATCTTCCTGACAGCGATTATTTTTTCAATAGGTACGATCACTGTTGTTGGCGGCCTCAATCATTATTTAGATAACGTTGACGGAAAAAGTGTTGCACTGAATGAACTTGTTTCGAGCGATGGGGCTGTAGTATGGGATGAAGAACTCTCCAGTTTTACAGTAGGACAAACAAATGTCGAGCCTCAAATCAATCTGTACAGTAGAGAAAAACAAAAAACGAATGAGTTTTCATATCTCTTAAATAAAAAATACAAAAATATGAAAGGTTATTTCGCTATACCGGACGATGTTGTCCGAAGAACAAGCCATGAGACTATTACAATAAGCTTTATCGCCGATGGCACAGAAATTTATTCCTTGGTTGTATCAGCAAACAGCGGGGAGAACCATCCTGACTCTTTTCAAACTCCGTTAAAGGGAGTTAATGAACTGACTATAAAAGTAATAACCGATGGTTCAAATCCGGTGACCAATATAGTGATGTGGGACATTGCATTGACAGAGCCAAACACAGGGCAAAAGTTCATCAACAGCATTAAATCCATGTTTTAATATATCAATAATAGCCCTCGATCCTGCCACTGAAGCAGCAAGATCCGAGGGCTTAATCCATTTTCATGCCATATCAACAACAACTAATACATCCACTACAACAAAGCTTTCTTAATCCGCAATATTTCCCGCCATCTTCAGACGACGTGCAATTTCCTGGAAGTCTTCCTGCGAAATACCTGGTGCGAATTCTTCTTCCACCGCAGGAGCTTCAGGAATCGGATACCCTTCAGGTACGCCTTGAATGACTTCCAGCGGTTGTCCATCTTCGGGGTGTGTTCCTTTCCAGATCTGACTGATTGCAGTAAAGTCTTTATCACTATAGGTATACAGCTTAGTGTGTAGGCCCTTTTCTTCGTATTTCCAAGCCTCGTTAAAGGATTTGTTGCTCAAGGAGGGAATTGGCACCAATTTGGTTACATTCACTCCGGTTGCGATTTCAAGCGCTTTAGCATAAGCGACCACATGCACACCGCCGCGTACCAGCAAATAGCCAACAACTGCCCGGGCTGCGGGGTGATCGGTCATTTCATAAACTTTCATTTTATGTGTACGTGCTCCGCATTCAAGAAAAAAGTTATGCAGCAGATCTTCGACCAGATTTCCACTGTTAAAAACATGGGCGCCTGTCCATGGATTGCCCATGGAGTCGAAAGGCATTGCTCCCTGTGCGCCAGCCAGGAAATGATAGGATAGACGCGCATCCTTCACGGAACCAAGTGGTGTATCGTCAGGCTCTTTGTAATCAGTGGAACCTCTGAGGCATTTGTTAATGCCATGAGACACAAGCTCTACATGACCCAATTCTTCGGCGGTGATACTCATCACCAGATCGTAGAAGGGTTTCAATTTTTCTTTGGAGCGAAAATTAAAGGATTGATAGAGGTAGTTGTTCAACGTTGACATCTCTCCGAATTTACCACCCAGCAATTCTTGTATCGCTGCCGCTGCATTCGGGTCCGGTCTCTCGACATTAGGGATTTCAATTGCGATTTCATCCATACGTTTGAACATTCGGTGTAACCTCCTCGAAATGATTGTTCAGAATAATGAATTGATTCTGTCATGGCCTATTACACGTTTATCGAATACGCTAAACCCATAATTTTGCAATTGAGGCTTAAGGCGTATGTAGTTAAGTCTACATTTGTTATTTCCAATCCCGTGTTATTTATGTACAATCAGGACGAATGAAGTTAAGTATGGTTGTCATTATCTGATTTAAATGAAGGAGAAACTGAGAGTGCGCAAAAGTTGGATTATGGTAGGATGGGGTATCCTGCTGCTTGTCGTTTTTGGATGTAGCGATGTTACGGCAGCATATGCAGATTATCCGAGTGAGTTGGATCAACAAAGAAAAGATGAGCTTATAGAAAAGTACGGTTTGGAAAAGCCGGAAGATCCACCACCGCGTAATCTTTTATTGGAGGATGACTGGGGGATAAGCTTCAAATCACCAATCGAACGGTATAAGATGGCGATCAGTACGATTCAATCGCTCCAGCAACCGATTACGTTTATCCTTCGTCTACTGGTGTAAAATAAACTTCTACAGGGCAGGCTAACGTAAACATTGTCCCGAGGAGTGAATGATATGAGAATGCTCATCGTAGCCCTGATGACGGTGATACTAAGTTTAAGTGGACTAGCAACAAGTTCAGCAACTGCAATTCCGGATTATGCGAAGTGGGGAATCATTGCAGTGAAAGAAACACAAACCAAGTACAACGTGGATATTTTGGATTACAAACACATCGGTCGCACCTCACTAACAGCAGACCAATCCCGTGAACAGTTCAAGTTATGGGTACGTAACAAAGACGGTAAACAATTTGCTGTATTTGTGAATGTTGATTTTAATCCGTCTACCCAGCAGCTGAAAAAAGTACAATTCACGGAATCGGATCGACGTTGAACTGAACATGCACTGCATAGCAAGGCAGGATAGGAACCAGACTTCCCTATGAGAGGGAGTGAGTCTGGTTTTTTTATTTCAAAAAAATCCTTTTTTTAGTTGTTGAATAAAGAACTTATGTTCGCATATAATAATAAAACAAACACATGTTCTTATTGGAGGGATGATTATGCTAGGGAAATATATTGGTCAGATGGTGGAGCTCGTCTACATGGATCGTGCAGGGCATATTACACAGCGGCAGATTCGAATCAACAGTGTACGGGAAGGTAAGATTAGAGCATCCGCAGGGAAAGAAGGGGCACCCCGAACATTTCTTGAACAAGGTATTCTTGCATGGCGTCCCGTACTCCATAAGGAAGGGAAGGAAGAAATATGCTGAATGATTTTGAACGCAAAATTTTGCGTATTATTGTTAATTATGCGGGGCAGCGTCGTCGAGTACCACGAATGGATGAGCTGGAGAATAAGACGGGCAGAACCAAGGCGTTCATTCATGAGTCACTGCTGGAGCTTGAGCGCAGGCAGCATATTGTGTGGGAGAACAAGTCTACGCTGGAAGGCATACTAATTCTGCAAGCATGGGAGCAGGAATCACAGCCCATTCGCAAAAGCCAGCCTGCTGGCGATGCCGTGAAATATTTTACCGAATATTAAAACGTAAAAAACGCCAACCCGGAATGCCGGATTGGCGCCATGTTAATCAGCATACATCTATTAGAAGATAGGAAGTTGATCAAGGTTATTGGTTGGGTCGCCGTCTGCGTCACCGCGAATGTACATTTCGCCGTCTTTGCCTTTAAAGACATTCACACCTGCAATTGATCCTGCTTTTACTTCTGCCAGTGCTTGTTGGTAATCCAGCACACGTCCGGATGAAGTTTGAAACGCCGTCAGATCGCCGTCACCATTTTTTTGTACTGCTGTGAAGCTTTCGCGTGTCGTTTGATCCATGATGTCACACTCTCCTTATCTGACCAAATAGGAATCTGGTTACCTCTTTAGCCTGTCCGGATCAAAAAAAAGTATGCACAACATAGCTTCATATCGCACGCTGAGGTTATTTACAGGCTCTTTTGCATACGAACGTGCAGAATATCTGCATCATAAAAAGGCTCTTCCGAGATCACTTCATATCCGAGCTTCTCATAGAACTTCTGCGCCTGGCATTGTGCGTCCAAAACAGAGTAGGCCAATCCCAATTCGCGTGCTCGTTCTTCCATGGCTAACAGAAGCACACGTCCGTAACCGAACGAACGATGAGATTTGAGTACAGCGATACGCTGCATTTTGGCGGTATCCTTGGTGTAATAGATCAGACGCCCTGTGGCTACAGCCTGTCCATCTTTACTCAACAATACGTGATGCACATCAGGACTGATGATATCATATTGATCGATCTCAATGTCAGCAGGCACCTGCTGCTCGATTACAAAAACATGATTGCGAATATCCAATGCTTCCTGGAGTTGTTCTTCAGTCGTTACATAACTAATCTCAGCTGCCAATTCCATACCTTCTTTCTGCTCTACGCTATCAGACTGAATTATACAAAAAAATGCTTTTCCTGTATAGTTAAGACTGGAACATACTGGGAGAGGAGGGGCGCACCATGGGTATGGCAGGAGTGATGGCAATCACCCTTTTGATGGCGGCAGGAATGATTGCTTTGTTGTATTATGTGACTAAGAAGGCGTACTCCAAAAAGTGGGACGAAGACGAGTGAAATGCAATTTGATGTTCCTCAGGGTAAGACTTCAACATTGCCTTGTGGGGAGTAAACGTCATGCACAACAGACTTGGAATACACATCCAGCCAAACGGGCAGATCATCATTCACCTCATGGGGCTCTTTTAACTGTTGGAATTGTACTGTATGTTCATCCCGTTCCAAACTACAACCGACAGAAACGTATATTAATGCAACAAGCGCAATCAAACAGGCTAAGTTTTTGGCTATGATAAATAAACGCAGCTTACGTTCTTTCATGTTCCTCATATGGAAGTCACCTCGTCATCAAAATGGTAATCATTCCTTTATTGTGCACCAATTCAAATAAAATATTACCAATATAACGATTGACAATGAACACGGTTACTTGGTATGATACTGTTACTCGATTGGAAAACAATCAGATATCATGATCTGTTAGCTCAGCTGGGAGAGCACTATCTTGACAGGGTAGGGGTCAGTGGTTCGAGCCCACTACAGATCATACGCGAGAAGCCTTGCAGAGCAAGGCTTCTTTTCCTTATAGAAGAAACTACACTATAATTTTGTGTTCATTAAAGAGAAATGGTCAATTTTTGGTCAAGATCATGTTATTTTGCTAAGTATCTCGTTAATTAAATTGCTTTCTACAAGTTCTGTTATTGATTATCGTTAAAAAAATGCCAACGTCACATTAACTGTGAGTTGGTATTTTTTACGTTAACCGAAAAGAACAGTGTTTAACTTTTCAGCTGTTTCTTTTGCATGCGTATGTCGCATTCCGTGAAATTTAATTATTGGAATGTTCCAACAGAAACCAAAAGTATTTAATCACTTGGCAGAAATAATTATAAATCGACTATTTGCCGTCAAAAGCCTCCATAATGAGAAAATAACTGCTTATGATGCAGCGATCCAGCACCGGCAGAATTAAAATGAACAATTGCAGAATACCGGCGTTCTGATTATATATATAAAGTTTTCTCACTGTGTAACATTCCCTGATTGTAAGTGTTCATTTATATATAGGGAAATTAAAATTACAAACAAAGTTTTTCTCAAGTAAAGATCAGGGTGCATTTTCAAGCAGACCAAAAATAACTTGAATAAAACAACACTAATCATTCAACTTTAGGAGGATATTCTTATGAGAACGAAATCACTAAAATTAATTACAGTTGGTGTGATTTTTGCTTTAGGGATTGGAATAGGTGTCTATGGATGGGGAGCTGCATCTGCTAATACTAGTCCCTCTGAAGATCAAATGGAAATCAATGATAAAGGTGAAACATATGGTTCATTTGTTTATCATGATGGAAAAGAAATAGATTTAGTTAAGGCTATAGGTGTAAACGGAACGGAAGGTTACATCAAGACTTCAGATATGAATCAAGATTTGCCACAAACTCCCGAAGAAGCAATTCAGAGTATGAATGAACTAAAAGTCGATAAGTATATAAACTTGTACGATAGCAACGAGAATATTATCGGAAAATTTTTACTTGAGAGTTCAGAAGATTAAAACTAAACTACACTACTCCCCCAAAAGATGCTCTCCATAATGATTGCGAGCACTTTAAAATTCCAACAAGTAAATTCAGTTCACGTACTGCTCCACTTGTAGTATTCTACTGAGAATATACATAAAGCTTGCAGCAGTTTGACTAATTCTTCTGCAAATCAGCAAGATTCTGTCTACCCCAATCGCAGAGAATCTCCAGCACGGGCATCAGCGTTAATCCTTCACGAGACAAAGAGTATTCTACTTTTGGCGGTAATTGTGGGTACTCTGTACGGATGATTAATTGGTCGGCTTCTAGTTCCTTCAGTTGAGAGCTTAGCATTTTATGCGTAATTCCATCCAAAGCTCTTTTCAGTTCTCCATATCGCAATGTTTCTTTTTTCCATAACCAAAATAAGATATGCATTTTCCATTTTCCACCGATCAACGACATGGCATGTGAAAATGGTTTAACGTTTACTTCCTCAGCAATTTCCATATTCCACTCTCCTTTTAGTTAGTATCTACCTTTTAAGTGCATACTATACTCTTTTTTCACCCTACTATACAATAACTCATGAAACAGAGACAAGGGTGGACATGCCTAATAAAAGGAGAGAATATATATGGAAAATAGTAATCGTAATTTCTTGCAGCCTTATACATTTGCGAATGGTTTTACGTTGAAAAATAGAGTGGTCATGGCGCCAATGACAACAATGTCCAGTTTCTTCGATGGTTCCATCACCAATGATGAAGTCGATTATTATGCCGAACGGGCTGGAGGCCCTGGAATGATCATTACAGGTGTTGCGTACGTAACCGATGGGGGAAAAGGCTTCGAAGGTGAGCTCTCCATCGCAAGTGATTCTACAATCAAAGGACTGTCCAAAATTGCAAGAGCCATTCAGAAAGACGGAACGAAAGCCATTGTGCAAATCTTTCATGCAGGGCGCAAAACGAACTCCAAAACGCTAAGAGGTGTACAACCCACCAGTGCGAGTGCAATCGCTGCCGCTCATCCAATCGGCTCGGAGACGCCGCGTGAATTGACTCCTGAGGAAATCGAAAACATTATTAAGGACTTCGGCAGAGCAACCTTACGAGCCATTCAAGCTGGTTTTGACGGGGTAGAGCTTCACGGGGCCAACACATATCTGTTGCAGCAATTTTTCTCCGTCAATTCCAATCAACGGTCCGATCAGTGGGGTGGCAGTTTTGAAAATCGTATGCGATTTCCGCTGGCAGTCATTCAGGAGGTTGCATCGGTGATCGATGCTCATGCGGATAAACCCTTTATCCTCGGTTACCGGATTTCACCGGAAGAAATTCATATGCCGGGCATTCAGCTCGAAGACTCCTTGGCGTTTGCCCAGGCGCTGACAGACACTCGGGTTGATTACATTCATCTGTCGATGGGAAGTTACAAACGAACATCTTTAAACCACCCACATGATAAAGAGCCAATCTTGACTAAATTCGTCCGAGTTTTGGATCACAAAAAACCTCTGATTGGCATCGGATCGATTGAGCGGCCGGAAGACGCGGAAGAGGTCATCAACGCCGGGGCAACTTTGGCTGCACTCGGACGGGAATTGATTCGTGAGCCAAAATGGGTACAGAAGGTGAAAGCAGGTGACCTTGGCAGCATTCGTTACCAAATATCCCCGTCGGATATGGATGAGTTGCGCATTCCATTGGCGATGCAGACTTATCTGGAAGGTTCGTTTCGGGAGGTCATGCACTTTACTACCGACAGTCAGGAAGGGACTGACTACCAGAATTCACTTGCACCGATGGAGGGCTTTGAGAAGAAAATGTAAAAGCTAAACTATATTAGGTAGATTCAACTTTTGGATCAGTGATAGATATTTATCAATTACGGAGCAACCATTTCCTGCTATTACAAGAGGGAATGGTTGTTTTTAATTTTATAATAATGATTTACAAACACAATTAAATTGTGTACAATATAATTGTTAGCAAAACAAAAGAGACATCATCTTCACAAAATAAAATCTAAATTACAGAGGAGCCAATACTCATGAAAACATTATATGAAACTACAGTTATCAATACAGGTGGACGTCAAGGGATTGTGCAATCGCCAGATAACGTATTTATGCTTGATGTCGCTGCCCCACCTGAACTGGGAGGCAAAGTGACGACAGCTACGAATCCAGAGCAATTGTTTGCAGCAGGCTACAGTGCTTGCTTTAATTCAGCGCTGGAATTTCAGTTAAAGAAACACAAAGTCGAAATTGAGAGAAGCACAGTATCGGCTACGGTTATGCTTGTGACGGACCCTACGGATAATGGTGTGAAACTGGAAGTGGAACTTGAAGTTAAAATTGAGGGTTTGGATGAGGAGACAGCACAGAAATTTGTGAAACTTGCGCATGACTACTGCCCATATTCCAAAGGAATCAAAGGGAACGTCAATGTTACCGTGGGACTAGCCTAATTATTGAGCTGAGTCGATCGAACGGTTTCGTTTCGAACTTCGTGTTGAAGTCTGAAGCATGTATTTAAAATAATTTCTAAAAACTGAAGGCCTCCGAAAAATCGGAGGTTTTTTTGATATGCTCTTAATTCTGCAGCGATAACCAACCAAATAATAGATAAAGAAATCAATTACGGTTGAAATATACCCATATGGGGTATATTATAGGTGTAGAAATCGAAAGTTTAAAGGAGTGCAACTCATGAAAAAGTATGCAATAATATTGCTGACTACGGTGATCACGGGCAGTCTGATGTTAAGTGGATGTGGCAAGAATGCTGAGCAGGATAATAGCAGTAGTGACAGTCATGCAGCGAGCACAGGAGAGATGCACCACTCGGATTCGGGAGAATTACCGGAAGGACTTCAGGAAAAGAAAAATCCTACATATCCAGTGAGCAGCCATGTCGTGTTGAGTACGGACCATATGGCCGGAATGAAGGGTGCAGAAGCAACAATTGTGGGAGCCTATGAGACAACAGCTTATACAGTCTCGTATACACCAACTACAGGGGGAGACACTGTAAAAAATCATAAATGGGTCATTCAAGAGGAAATTCAGGACCATACGGATCAACCGTATGCAGCAGGAGCAGAGGTTGTGCTGAACGCTGACCACATGCCAGGAATGAAAGGTGCTAAGGCAACGATTGACTCCGCTGAGCAAACGACGGTATATATGGTTGATTATACCCCGACCACAGGCGGAGATCCGGTGAAGAATCATAAATGGGTCATGGAAGAAGAATTGTCTGCTAAATGAGAGAGCTTGAAGTAAGTGCCTGAAGTAATAGTTGTTAAGCCTCACATCCATGCGTATAACTTGTGTTAGTCATTATGTGATTACCAAAACCACCCTCCTCACTTTTTAAGTGAAAAGGGTGGTTTTATATATAACAACGCAAAACTATCTTTTGAAAATCTCCAGTTACCAGACAATCGTTTCTGGAGTAACACCAACCGGGAATGTTTCCTCAGCTTTATCTTTCTCCTCATACATATCATACCAAGCGTCAGCAATGTATTTAGGATCTGTTGGTGTATCCGGCTTGATGAATACACCCAAGGAGAGGTGACCCACATAAATGCCTTTCGGAGCGAGGTCCGTATGCAGATTGTTGGCATAGTTTCGTAATCCGCCCAAAGCAATCCCCACGTTACCCATCATCGGAATTGGATATATAGCGGAAAGCCCAGTGGTGAACAGAATCGCTCCAGTCTGACGTTCCAGCATAGCTGGTAATACCTGTTGCACACTATGAATTGCACCAAGTACCAGACCCTGGAACTGATCCAATGCATTATCCGCAGTAACATTCATGGCAGGTGTCGGAGGGAACTGTCCAACAGTAGGACTGAATTCGAGCACATCAATAAAACCGTACTTCTCTTTGATTTGGTCAAAAGCTTGTGTCAATTGTTCCGGGTTATATAGATCGGCTGCGAAGCCGGATGCTTCAATACCTTCTGATTTTAACTGGGCTGCCAGGTTATCGAGTTTGTCTTGGTGTCGTGATACCAGAGCTACTTGAAATCCGTTTTGTCCAAATTTCTGTCCTATAGCCATCCCGAGTCCGGGGCCTGCGCCAACAATGACGATGGTTTTCATATCATGTTTCTCCTTTTCATTCTTAGATTGTAAATAGTAGACTAGACAACTAAAGTAATGTAAACAACGCTTGTTGTTAAGCATGCTATACTAATCCAATCAGGCTTACAATCAGCAAAAATGCAGAATCGTTGCGTAGACAACAGTTCCTATATTTTTGTTGCGAACATTATACAAAAGGCGAGGAGACGTTCGAATGACGATTAAAAATAACCAGGATCCTCGTGTCATTCGGACACGTCAGCTCCTGCAGGATGCGTTCCTATCCCTATTGCAGCATCAGGACTTTGATTCTCTGACCGTGGGGGATATTACCGAAAAAGCTACGGTGAATCGAGCCACATTTTATGCACACTTCACCGATAAATTTGCCATTCTGGATTCGACCGTTACGTATTCATTCATGGAGAAATTGAATGATCGAATGGATCAGGGTGATACATTTAATGAAGAAGTTTTGAGAAAAATATTAACAGCCCTGTGTGAATTTCATGCTGAAGTCAGTACTCGCTGCGAACGAAGTTACAGGTCACTGGGAACCGTACTGGAACTTCAAATTAGAGAAAAAATCCAGATTATTATTTTGCAACTGTTGAATCGTCAGAAAACCTCCACACCGGGGCAGAACTCTCGTAAAGAGACAGCAGCAGTTCTGTTAAGCTGGGGGATGTATGGCGCGGCTTATCAATGGAACCTGCAGGGTCGGAACGTGCCTATGGAACAATGGATTAATGACACGCTTCCTCTACTGTTGTATGGAAATAGCATCTTTTTTGAAAATTAATAAATTTATGCTTATTTATGGGTTATAATGGAACCATAAGATTAAAGCTGCTGGAAAGGGGAATGTATATGATGGACTTTAGCAAGCCGCCCCATGCCTCAGAATCACATACACACAAACAGCGCCATGAAGAAAATGAACAACAGCTTTTAGCCGGAGGGAAAAGCATTTGGTGGGAAATTAGCAACTGGCTAATTCTCGCTGGGATTCTTGCGGTAATCTTCGTATTGTTTAAGTTCGTTTTCTAGAAAAAGAGAAACATTAAAACTTTGGATAAGGGCCATATTAAATGGGCTCTTTTTTTCTTTACGCTCTTACATATAAATCATCAAGCGAATAACAAATGACAAAAATAAATATTTGTCATTTGTTATTCGCTGTGTTAATCTAATTTCAACGGAGGTGACTTGAGGATGGTGTAACCATCTTAATTATTATGGAAAAGGACAAAACTTCTGAATTTTTAACCAAGGAACAAATTATTGGAGCAACGCAGGAAACTCTCCGGCGCTTCGGTGTTGCCAAAACATCTGTTACGGATGTCGCTAAATTGCTTGGAGTTAGTCACGGTACGATTTACAGGCACTATAAAAGCAAGAAAGAATTACTTGAAGGCGTGACCGCACAATGGCTCGAAGATGAGATTATTGCGCCTTTGACGGCAATAACTAAGGATCAGAGTTATAACGGAGAGGGAACACGTCATCTGAAAGTATATATAGAAGCATTAATTGCTCGTAAACGTCATTATGCCGAATCCGATGCAGAGTTGTTTGAGATGTACGCACGGGTAACTCAGGAATCCGCAGATATTATCAATAAACATGTGCAACATCTTGTACGTCATTTGAGTGAGATTATCCAGCAGGAGAACCATTTCCAATTTAACAACCCAGACGTGGTTGCAACGGCGATCCTTCAAGCTACAGCCCGTTTTCATCATCCGGCACACGCCTATGAATGGCAGAGCCCTACAATTGATGCGGAATTTGCACAGGTATGGTTGTTGATAGAAAAGGGATTATTACATTTTGAACAAGAGAGGGAGTAATCGTAAATGAAAAAGCTAGCAGGTAAAGTAGCCATTGTAACTGGCTCATCCCGGGGGATCGGACGTGCTATAGCAGAGCAACTCGCTGAATTGGGCGCGGATGTCGTCATTAACTACGCGAGCAGCCCAGACAAAGCAGAGCAGGTGGCAGATATTGCTCGCCAAAAAGGAGTCCGTGCCATTACCGTTCAGGCTGACCTTGCCCGAAAGGAAGATGTGGAGCGTTTATTTTCCGAAACGATTAGCCAGCTTGGAAAAGTTGATATTCTGATCAACAATGCAGGCATCATGAAGACAACGCCTTTGGCAGATGTGACGGAGGAAGAATTCGATCAGCAGTTTGCCATCAATGTGAAAGGTACATTTTTTGCTTGTCAGCAAGCATTGAAACACATGGAGGAGCAGGGCCGAATTGTTAACTTCTCCACTTCTGTAACCGGACAGATGTTTCCGGGATACAGCGTGTACGCAGGTACCAAAGGAGCAGTTGAACAGATTACTCGTCAGCTTGCAAAAGAATTTGGCTCCAGACAAATCACTATTAATGCTGTTGCACCAGGCCCGGTGAATACCGAGTTGTTTTCTGTAGGGAAGACGGAGCAACAGCTCGAAGGGCTACGTAAAATGAATGCATTTGGTCGTCTAGGTGAACCGGAGGACATTGCAAATGTGATCTCTTTCCTTGTCAGTGAAGAGTCGCAATGGGTTACAGGACAGACGCTGCGTACAAACGGCGGTTTCATTTAAACGATATCATGCACGAAGTTTATTGCTTTTGACACACAACCGGGCGAATCCCCATATGATGCATTACATCAGCAAGCAATTGGGGAAATGGGGAATCCGGGATGGCAAAAGCAAAGGGAAAAAAGGCTCCCGCGTTAAAGAGTGACAAACTTCGTGTATCCATGAAATTGGTTACTTCGGATGTATGTGAGCGTTGCAAGACCCCCTGTACACGAGGAATGGATTATGCAGCACGGATGCGAACCGATGGAGCTGTAGGCAAGGGCGTACCTTGTATATTGACTCGTCATACTTCGTAGTCCGCTTCATAATAAGTTTGACCTACAAGAAGTTCGTATAATTACGTATTGCCAACAACTATACTATAGGGGCGTCCTTTAACAGGGAACGCCTCTTTTTGATCGTTCCAAGGGGTGGAAAATATTCTGGATAAAAAATGAAAAATGATGAAAAACAGCGCAACTTTGTGGATGAACCTGCAGTATAAATGTACAACAGCTAGCAGCAGGGGAGGGAATATTGACGGAATGAAATGGAAAAGAATTTTGCTGTGTGTCACGGTATTCTCCTTGCTCGGCGGGTCTTTATTGTTTGCAGATTCAGTGAACGAGAAGATTCGGGTTCTCATTAACGGCAAGGAAGCAGCTGACGGTGGTTATCTGATCGACGGAACGACCTATGTACCTGTAAGAGAAGCGGGCGGAATCGCCAGATGGGATACCACAAACAAGAGAGTAACGGTTATCAAACCGAATGTACATATTTTTCTCTTCAAGGGAGATACCGTGTTTGGCAACGTGAACGTGGGTAAGTTGAAATTTAATGTGTTCTCACAAGTCGACAGTTTGACAACAGATATAGCTGCCGTGAAGGTGACGATTACCAATCCAAGTGGTGAGGTTAAGGATATTCAGTCTCAGGAGCTTAAGACACAGAAGGATAACTTCTGGTTCCGAACGTACGATTTTACGTATGATTTCAGCCGAGCTGGCAAGTATCAAGTCGGTTTTTATATTAAAGAAAATGCAAACAGTAATTATGTACTGGCAGCCGAGAAAATCATTACCGCGCTGAACGATTGAAGCAAAAATAACCTTGTCGGTTAAATTGACCTGGACCAATGAACATGTTACGATATGCAAGGTTACACAATTTCTATTTATAAAGCGAGGTATATCAATGAGCGATCACACACATGAACACGGCGATGCCTGCGGATGCGGTCAAGACCACGACCACGACCACGAGCATGAAGAAGTTCTTCTGACACTGACAGACGAGAACGGAAATGACGTGGAGATGGTTTTGGTGGAGACGTTTGACGTGGAGAAGCATGTTTATGCGCTCCTGCTGGAACGTAACAATCCTGAAGCTGACGGCATCATTCTGCGTATGGAAGAAGAAGACGAGGAAATGGTGCTCTACAATATTGAAGACGAAGAAGAGTGGACCCGTGTTGAAGCGGCGTACAACGAACTCGTTGCAAGCCAAGAATAGTCATCCTTTTGGAATAAAGCAAGAAGGCTCCTTAATTATAGGGGGCCTTTTGTTTGCTTTTTATTAGGTGTATATGCTGTTTTTTCTTGCGATAAGGATAGTGGAATAGGTGGAAAAATGCAAACGATACAGCGATCATAAGCCCAAGGCAGGACAAGTCTGTGTGGAGAAAAAATAAAAAGACCAAGCATCCCGCTTGGTCCTTAGAGATCGATCAACCTCATGCAGAGGTGGCTGTTCTAGAATATTGCATCTGCTTCCACGATGACTTTCACGTTGGTTACGCTCCGGTCTTCAGGTCCTTTTACAGGCAGTCCAACTTCAACATGATCAATGATGTAATCGATGTTTTCCTGAGTGATAACCTCACCTGGCAGCAGAATCGGAATTCCTGGTGGATATACGTAGATGAATTCCGAAATAATCCGACCTGCGGATTCCTTGAAAGGAATGACTTCGGTATCACCATAGAACGCATCACGTGGAGTCAGCATCAGCTGTGGTACATCTGGAACCTTGACCACCAGCTCATGGGCTGGATTCACCTGATAATACGTACGGGATAGATCCTGCAGGGCGTTCAGCAAGATTTCTACGGAGTCATCCGTATCTCCCGGTGTGATGAGGCACAGAATATTATACATATCACTGAGCTCCACCTCGATTTTGTAATGCTCACGTAGCCAGTTCTCTGTTTCGTAGCCTGTAATTCCAAGGTGGCGAACATGAATGGTTACTTTGGTTGGGTCGTAATTAAAGGTAGCCTCTGTGCCCAGCAGCTCTCTGCCGAAGCAATATAGTCCGTCCATATCATTAATGGAGCGTCTTGCAAACTCAGCCAGATCAATGGCTTTCTGTGCCATCTGATGGCCATTCAGAGCCAGATTACGTCTCGACGTGTCGAGCGAAGCCAGCAGGATGTAAGAAGTCGACGTTGAAGTCAACATACTCAGAATGGTTTGTACACGTTGTGGATTCACATATCCATTCTTCGTGTTCAGATTGAGTACAGAACTCTGGGTCATCGAACCACCGAGCTTGTGTACACTCGTTGCAGCCATATCAGCCCCGGCGGCCATGGCTGAGAGCGGCAGATCTTCATGGAAATGAATGAGTACGCCATGCGCTTCATCCACAAGTACTGGGACTTGATAGCTATGCGCCAGTTCAACAATTTCTTTTAGATCGGTACATACGCCGAAGTACGTTGGGTTAATGACGAGCAAAGCCTTGGCATCGGGATGACGCTCAAGAGCACGTCGGATCGCGCCTGTAGTGACACCGTGATCAATCCCTAGATTGGCATCCTGCGCAGGAGAGACGAATACGGGTTTCGCTCCTGAGAAAATGATGGCAGACATGACCGATTTATGCACATTACGGGGCACAATAATCTTGTCACCCGGTTCACATACCGACAGAATCATGGTCATGATGGCACTGCTTGTGCCTTGTACACTAAAATAGGTATAATCGGCTCCGAAGGCATCGGCTGCCAGAATCTGCGCTTCCTCAATGACACCGGTTGGCTGATGCAAATCATCTAGCGGTGCGATGTTAATCAAATCTATGGAGAGGGCATTATCGCCGATAAATTCACGAAATTCGGTATCCGTTCCCAATCCTTTTTTATGTCCCGGAATATGAAATTGCACCGGATTGAGTGCCGCGTGATTTTTTAAAGCGGTAAACAGCGGCGTACGGCGGTGATCCATCAGTGCTGTCACAACCTTTCCTAATTATAATTTGTAAGAAAAACGTCTTTCGACGTAAATTCTATGAAGACAGACCGCTTGTAGCGGATGTTTTTCTTGCGATCACGGATTTAGTTCAGCTTCGCTGATAACTTATCATTTTGTAATCTCAAACAAATTTGAGTATAGCAAATTAAGAACCGAATGCAAGCAATATTGCTTGACAATTTTTCGAATTGCTGAGATTTGGACACATCCCCGAGGGTTACAGTAAGGATAGGAGATGGGCAAGCAAGCATCGAAAGGGGAAAAAGAATGCAAACTAATACAAAACCAGCCAAAATTCTGCGATCACCTTTCTTTATCGCCATGTGGCTAACGCTTTTTCTAGTTGAAATTATTAAAGGTGCCCTGCTGGTCGCTATTTTGCCCGTGTATATGGACAATATTCTGGGTTTGTCCGCTGGCGTGATTGGTGTGGCCTTTGCCCTTCAATATTTGGGAGATAATCTGTTCCGGGCTCCCTCTGGCTGGGCAGCAGAACGGATCGGGTTCCGCGCGACAATGGTGACGGCGCTAACTTGTACATTAGTTGCTGTAATCATGATTATATTCTTCAAAAGTGCATTTGGCCTTGCCATGGCTTGTCTCATTCTTGGAGTCGGTACGTCACCCCTTTGGCCTTGCGCTATGACAGGCGTGACTGCGATGTCAGGGCCGCAGAACAAGAACGGTACAGCCATGGGTGCGCTGGAGATGGCGGCACTTGGGGGGACTGGTCTAGGGCCGATCGGAATGAACTGGCTATTGGAGCGGACGCATCACGATTATCGCACCATTTTCTTGGTGTTGATGGGTGTTGCAATTCTGGTCATTCTGGTCGCCTTGATTTTACCCGGACGTGTCATTGTTGAGGGAGAGCATGCGGAAAGTGAGACGAAGCGGTCAGATATGAAATATCCGGCTAAACCGAATATTTTCACGCCGTTCATCCGACTCAAAAACAGTGTACAGGGTACATTGCAACGGGTACGCAGCACCCTTAATGTTAATCCGCTCGTATATCCTGCACTATTCATGCAGTCTTTTGTTATTGGTCTGCTCAGTCCCGTGATTACGCTATACACTCGCACAGACCTGCACATCTCGCCCAACCTATACAGCTTGTTGCTGATAGCGGGTGGAGGCATTACGGTCATTGCATTGCTGCCTGTAGGGAAAATGGTAGACCGGTTTGGAACGGCACCGTTCCTGAACATCGGTTTTTTAATGGCAGCAGTGAGTCTGTTTGCTTTTTCTTCCATTACGTCTATTCCAGTTGTGTTCGGTATCGTCATGTTGGTTGGCGTCAGCTATGCGATGATTCTCCCGGCTTGGAATGCGTTTGTAGCCACATTGATTCCCAAAGGAGAACGCGGAGCGATCTGGGGTTTCTTCCTGACCCTTCAGGGATCAGGCATGGTCGTAGGGCCGATTGTATCCGGACTGCTGTGGGATCACATTAGTCATCCGGCTCCATTTATCGGAAGTGCTGTCGTTATGGCTGGACTTGCCGTTGTGCACTATGTGTTATCCCGTAAACCGTATCGTACAGCTCCTGCCAAATGATGCGATTGAAGTCTGATAAGGTGGATCCAATAAGAAAAGGGAGTTCCAACAACCATACAGGTTGTGGAACTCCCTTTTTATGTAGCATGGTGCAACCATTGCATCCATTCAGCTAACGACGGGAAGATTATTCTGCCCGCCGGAGTGATCAACTCTGGGAACTAATCGTTCAACGTACTTAAGACAAAGACATCTTATAGAGCGGCAGCAGTGTTTTGAACGTTGAACGAACCGTTTCCAGGAACTTGACCCATCTGCAGCAAGGGCATCATCCCGATCAATTCGCAGTCCGCACATAACCTCTGCATACCTTCATTTCGCGTCCATTATATCATGAAAAACGGGGGCTTGCCCCTGTGCATCTGCGGAAAGCTGCGATCCTTCGGATCAATCGGTGAAAAATAGTCAAATAACCAAGTACCCTTACATAAAATGAAGTATAAAATAGGGTAAGCCGATTGAGTAGAAGCGATTGAAGAAGATGGCCGGAGCATCTCCGGTACAGATGGAGGGAGTGCCGTGAATAAGAGTTATGAAGTTGAATATTGCAATCTGGAGCTGCGGTTCAACCGTCGGCATATCCAAAATTTGATCAAAGACCTTATTCGTGAGGGGTATTCACTATATTGGAGCGAGGACGAATCCTTTTTTATTCTGTCAGTCCGCACCGGACGCAAGCTGGTAAAGCTCCGTTTTCAACAGACGCGCAGTGGGAATTACAAGATGACCGGAGATTATATTATCAAGGACGCAAAGCTTGCGGAATGGTTGGAGAAGCTGATTGGGGATACACGCGGGCATGCCGTTGTGAAACGGTTTAAGGATCAGCAGATGACCGTGGAGAATATTTTGTTTGGTGAAGTCATTCGTCTCGTTGAAGTATCCGGGTTCAAACAGCGTGTTATTTTTCAAAAGGAACCTGCGCCGACGGCGGAAGAGATGGAAGAAATGTTCCTCTCGCGCGAAGGCGAGGAGCGACTCATGCTGCTGCGCATGGAAGTGGATGATGAACTGGAGCGTCTGTATGCCGCCATTCAGATGGATAATATCGAAAAAGCAAATGTCTGTCGTAAAGTCTTAAAGCAGTTGTCAGGGCACATGTTGATGCTGGAAGGCTGAAATATAACGCTGTATTTATGAAAATACGATGAACACCTCAGGTAATTGGGGTGTTTTCTCGCTGTGCGACCATGGTCCGGGGTTCACTTCTATGCGTAAAACCGTTAAAATGGGGGTATTGTTGAGAATTCATTTCAATAAAATTAATTGGAGCAAAGGATGGAGGACCAGATGGCGAAACAACAGATCGGTGTCATTGGACTTGCAGTAATGGGCAAAAATTTGGCCCTTAACATTGAAAGCAGAGGTTTCACGGTATCGGTATTTAACCGTTCTCCGGAGAAAACCAACGATCTTCTGAAAGAAGCCGAAGGTAAAAACCTGACAGGCACATTCTCTATTGAAGAGTTTGTGGCATCCCTGGAATCCCCGCGCAAAATCCTGATCATGGTACAAGCTGGTTATGCAACCGACGCTACCATTGAACAACTGCTTCCTCATTTGGATGAGGGCGACATCATCATTGATGGCGGTAACGCATACTTCCCTGACACCCAACGTCGCAGCAAAGAGTTGGAAGACAAAGGCATTCGCTTCATCGGTACAGGTGTATCCGGTGGGGAAGAAGGCGCGTTGAAAGGCCCTGCAATTATGCCAGGTGGACAAGAGAGTGCGTACAAGCTGGTTGAACCGATCCTGACAGCCATTTCGGCCAAAGTCGGTGACGATCCTTGTTGTACATATATCGGACCAGATGGTGCTGGACACTATGTGAAAATGGTGCATAACGGTATCGAATACGGAGATATGCAGTTGATTGGTGAAGCTTACCACCTACTCAAATCCGTGTTGAATGTGTCCGTTGAGGAGCTTCACGCCATCTTTACAGAATGGAATCAGGGAGAGCTGGATAGTTACCTGATCGAAATCACAGCAGATATCTTCTCCAAATACGATCCGGAAACGGGCAAACCAATGGTTGATGTCATTCTGGATGCAGCTGGACAAAAAGGAACAGGAAAATGGACAAGCCAAAGCGCGCTGGATCTCGGCGTACCATTGTCCATGATTACAGAATCCGTATTCTCCCGCTTCCTGTCTGCGATGAAAGACGAGCGTGTGGCAGCGAGCAAAATCCTGAACGGACCTGCGGTTGAAGCATTCTCCGGTGACAAAAAAGCGTTCATCGAGAATGTTCGCAAAGCGCTGTTTGCAAGTAAAATCGTATCCTACGCACAAGGTTTTGCCCAAATGCGTGCAGCTTCCGATGAGTACGGTTGGGATCTGAAATACGGCAACATCGCCATGATCTTCCGTGGTGGTTGCATCATCCGTTCGCAGTTCCTGCAAAACATTAAAGAAGCGTATGACAAAGATGCAGCACTGAAAAACCTGCTTCTGGATCCATACTTCCAAAACATTGTAGAATCCTACCAAGGTGCATGGCGTGAAGTTGTAGCTGCTGCGGTAACTCAAGGCGTTCCGGTTCCTGGGTTCTCCAGTGCGTTGTCCTACTACGATAGCTACCGTACAGAGCGTTTGCCTGCGAACCTGTTGCAAGCACAACGTGACTACTTCGGTGCTCATACGTTCAAACGTCTGGACAAAGAAGGCAGCTTCCACCACAATTGGATGGAATAGTAGCGCATATCGCAAGTCCGTGAGATTTGGCTAAAGTCCTAAATCAGGGGCCTTGGCTGGAAGAAGGGCTTGGACAGAAGCTTAGATAGGGGACTTGGAGAGTCGGTTCATACCGATGAACTCCAGGTCTCTTTTTTTACCGTATGTGTAAGCTGGTCCTACATCTTACGAACCTGAGATGCTCTAACTCGTGGATATGAACCTTTTCTATTCTCTAACAAATGCAGAAGGTCCTATTAAGAACATTTGGAGCGGAATTGCGCTGTTTTTATGCTGTTTTTGTAAAATAAGTTTTCTGAGATTCGTTAGAATTTTAAAATTGCCTATATTTCAAAAATAAGCTGATCTGAGTTCGTTAAAATCGTTTGGAGTACATGGACATGCTTCGATATGATCTGGAAGTGCTTGCGGATGCTTGGAGGGAAGTGGGCCACACTATGGCCTTCCCCCGTCCGCAGGGCTGTGTTATGATAGGACAAAAGTGCTCACGAATTGCTTGAATTAAAGGAGTGTACACCTTGAGCAAGTCTAACAATATTATTCTCATCGGCATGATGGGAACTGGCAAATCAACCGTTGCTGACATGCTCGCACGCGAGCTGGGTTACCGACTGATTGATGTGGACGCCGCGGTGGAGAAAGAGGAAGGCTGTACGATTCCTGAATTGTTCACAGGCAAGGGAGAGACATATTTCCGCGACGCCGAGAGTCGCATGTTGTGCTCGGTGTTAGAGAAAAAGGCGCAGGTGATTGCAACCGGAGGCGGTGTGGTTCTGCGTTCGGACAACTGTGATGTTATGTCGAAGAACGGCTGGGTGGTTGCCCTGACTGCTGATCCGGCAGTGATAGTAGAACGTGTCAGCGGCTGTGAGAACCGTCCGCTCTTGGCAGGCAATGCGGAGGAACGCATTCAGACCATTATGCAGGAACGGAAGGACGCATACCGGTTTGCGCATTACACGGTGGATACGACCGAGTTATCCGCTTCTGAAGTGACTCGTTTAATTTTAGCGCATTACCGCGTCTAAGCTTGTAATTATTTCATTTTCTCTTCAGTAAGTGTATGGATAGACTGTACACATGAGTGCAGGGTCGATGCATGGAGAGAGGGATACATTTCGCATGTGGAAGAAGATATGTCGAAGGGTTTAAGTGGTGAATGGAGCCATGTGATCGTGGAACGATGTGAAAAACGGGCCGATTGGCCCGTTTGACTTCCTGTAAGGATCAGGATGCACATTGGTTACCGAGAACTGCTTATTGCAGATATCCTAACCATTAACCTCGATCCTGATGTTGTTTAGTCTTCCTCTTGCCATTGCAGCATGCCGCCAACCATATTGGTGCAGCCATCATATCCGAGCTGCTGTAAGTACTCACAGGCACGCTCACTACGGTATCCACTGCGGCAGATCAGAACAATCTCACCGGACTTTTGAATTTCGGACAGTCTGTCCGGAATCTGTCCAAGCGGGATGTGTTTCGCTCCCTCAATCATGCCTTGTGCGACTTCATCGTCCTCACGGACGTCTATCATCTGCAGCTTCTCTCCCGCCTGCAAACGGCGGCGTAGCTCAGAAGTTTCAATTTCAGCAATTTGTGTCATATTCAGGTCCTCTTTTCTGTATGGACTTAACGCCTATAATGATACCCAAGCGATGTATGGAATGTCAATTTGGCAGTACAACATCACCGCATGTATCCTGAATCAAATACGTAACAGAATCATCTAACGAAGCACATTATAATCAATGAAGGAGAATTTCATCCATGGACGTTATCGTTAAACCAACCCCATCCCTGAACGGGGAAATTGGAGCTTTGTCTTCCAAGAACTACACCACACGCTACTTGCTAGCTGCTGCGCTGGCAGAAGGCACAAGTACGATCCATTACCCGGCTCATAGTGAAGATAGTGACGCTATGCGCAGATGTATTCGCGACCTTGGAGCGGTGCTTGAAGAAGATGATAGCAAAATCGTTATCCAGGGCTTCGGCAGCCATCCACGTGATGTGCGTGAATTAAATGTAGGCAATGCGGGTGCAGTGCTTCGTTTCCTGATGGGGGTAACGGCACTTTGTCCTGATGTGACGTTTGTAAATACGTACCCGGATTCTCTGGGCAAACGCCCACATGATGACCTGATCGATGCGCTTGGTCAGCTTGGTGTTGAGGTACAGCACGAACAAGGGCGCTTGCCAATCACGATCAAAGGGGGTCAGGCTAAGGGTGGACATATCCGTGTATCCGGTTCCGTCAGCTCCCAGTATTTGAGCGCGTTGCTGTTTGTAACTCCTCTTCTGGAAGAAGACAGCACAATTGAAGTATTAAACGACTTGAAATCCAAAGTGGTTATTGGCCAGACGCTGGAAGTATTGGAACAGGCGGGCATCGTCATTCATGCGAGTGATGATTACATGTCCTTCCGCGTACCTGGCGGTCAAGCCTATAAACCACAAACATATACGGTTCAAGGAGACTATCCGGGTTCAGCAGCTGTCCTCGCGGCCGCGGCTGTCACCCAATCGGATGTTAAAATTTTGCGATTGATGGAACAGAGCAAACAAGGTGAGCGTGCCATTGTAGACGTTCTGCGCATGATGGAAGTGCCGTTGACGCATGAAAACGATGTGGTACACGTGCAAGGTAACGGTACATTGAAAGCCGTGGAATTCGATGGAGATGCCGCGACAGACGCGGTTTTGGCCATGGTAGCGGCGGCAGTGTTTGCGGAAGGCACCTCACGGTTCTATAATGTAGAGAACTTACGTTACAAGGAATGTGACCGAATTACAGATTATTTGAACGAACTGCGGAAGGCAGGAGCCAACGTAGAAGAACGTCAGGCCGAGATTATCGTACATGGTCGTCCGGAAGGCGTCGAAGGCGGCGTTGAGATTAACGCTCACTACGATCATCGCGTAATTATGGCACTGACCGTTGTCGGTCTGCGTTCCAAAGAACCGCTTCGTATTCGGGATGCACACCATGTAGCCAAGTCTTATCCGCAATATTTCGATCATTTGCAGGCGCTTGGCGCCTCGGTTCAATGGGTAAAAGAGTAAAATAACACGTTTAAGAGGTTGTTCAAAAAACCGCTTTTGATTACGAAGGATGCCTGGAGGCATCATCAGCATCGAATATGGAATTCAGCCGAAATGTCCGTTGCTCACGTAGTTTTCCCTACGCTCCGCTACTCCATTTCTAGCTTCATCCCATCTTCTCGGTACTGAAAACCGGTCTTTTTGAACACGCACTTTAAGCAGAAAAGGATGGTGCTTGAACATGGAATTTAACAATCCTACTCGTGAAGAAATTGGACAACTTTTGCGCAAGGCAGGCAACATCGCAGTCGTCGGCTTATCGGACAAATCAGATCGCACTTCCTATATGGTAGCGGAAGCCATGCAAAGCAGAGGTTATCGTATCATCCCGGTAAATCCACAGGTACAAGGTGAGATTCTCGGTGAGACGGTATATGCGACCCTCGCAGATATCCCTGAGCCGGTAGATATCGTGAACGTATTCCGCCGCGATGAATATTGTGCAGATGTCGCTCGTGAAGCTGCGGCGATCAAAGCGAATGTATTGTGGCTTCAGCTTGGTATCCACAGCGATGAAGCCGTTCAGATTGCAGCTGAGAACGGCATGACAGCGGTAACGAATCGTTGTATCAAGGTAGAGGATTCCATCGTTCTGCGCGGTGCTGGACGCGGTTAAATCTCGATTCCTAAAAAATCCCGTTAACCTCAAGTTGACGGGATTTTTTCTGTTGTATAATTGGAATATAAAATATACTTTGCAGCTTAGAAGACCGCATGAAGTTAAATCCAAGTGGTATTCCGCTCCATTTAATTATTGGGGGAACAAGGAAATACGCTCCTTTTTGTCATGCCTGGCGGGAGAGAAATACAAATTACCAACAGGTTACTGTTTTGTTTTGACAAAACGTTGCGTAAAGCTTACCATCTAGGATAGAAAGGAGAGGTCGCCATGAATTGGCTCGGATCCTTGCAGCAGCTCGGACGAGCGGTAATGCTGCCTACAATGGTCCTGCCCGCCGCCGCAATTTTGCTGAGTGTTGGCAGTTTGCCCTGGGACGCCTGGGGATTGAAAGTTGTTGGTGAAGTGTCTACCGTGGCCGGACACGGTATTTTTTATTTTTTGCCGTATTTGTTCGCTGTCGGTGTAGCGCTGGGACTCTCCAACCAGGCCGGACAAGCGGGACTCGCTGCTCTGGCTGGTATTGTGATATATGATCAGGTGACTCGCAATTTCGGGGATGGCACCGTTCAACCTGCTTCCTTAATCGGAATTATTCTCGGCGCACTTGCCGGGGTGACGCATAATCGCTTCAAAAGTATTAAACTGCCCGAAATCTTACAGTTTTTCGGTGGTTCAAGGTTTGTTTTACTCATAGTTGGACTTTGCTCGGCACTGTTCTCCTTCTTTATGTTATGGATCGCACCCATTTTGCAACATGCATTGAACGCCATCGCCACCTGGGAATACAGTCTCGGCGGTTTTGGGCTGTTTATATATGGGGTCTTGTACAGGGTGCTGGTGGCCTTCGGACTGCATCATCTGCTTAACAATGTATTCTGGTTCCAACTGGGGACGTATGAAACAGCAGACGGCAATATAGTGCAAGGGGATTTGCCGCGATTTTTTGCGGGTGATCCAACAGCAGGGTATTTTATGGCCGGGTTATTCCCGATCATGATGTTTGCGATTCCAGCGATTGCCTTTGCCATTATTCAGGAGGCAAGGGAAGATCTGAAGCCGAAAATCAAAAAAACATTTCTCACTTCCGCACTCGTTTGTTTTCTGACAGGGGTATCGGAGCAGATTGAGTTTGCCTTTTTGTTTGCGGCACCTTATCTGTTCATCGTGCATGCAGTCATGTCAGGACTTGCGATGTGGATCAGTTACTGGCTTGATATACGCCATGGTTTCTCCTATTCGGCTGGCATTATCGACTACATACTCAATTTCCATCTATCGGAGAATGCTTGGAAGCTCATTCCGATTGGCATACTATACGGGCTAGTCTATTATTTCCTGTTTAGGTGGGCGATTCGCACGTTCAAGATTCCAACTCCAGGACGCGAAGAGGGGTCCATGCTGGAAGATTGGGTAGGTAACATTCCTTATCAAGCTCCTCTTATTTTGGAAGCATTGGGCGGGAAAGAAAACATTGTGCAGGTAGAGGCTTGTATTACACGACTTCGTCTCACCGTGCATAATGATCGATTAATCGATACAGGTGCAATGAAGAGTATGGGGTCCGCAGGGCTTATCAAGCTGGGTGGCGGTAACGTACAAGTGGTATTTGGCACCTATTCGGAATTAATCCGGGAAGAGATTGCGAAGCTGCTCGAACGTGATCTGCAACAAGTTCTGTTCTGTGCTCCTGTGCAAGGCAAAATGCTGCCGATTGAAGAGGTACCGGATCAGATATTTGCAGCCAAGCTTGTGGGTGATGGTGTAGCCTTTGTCCCGGAAAAGGGAGAACTGGTCTCACCCGTGTACGGAACGATTATGCACATGTATCCAACGATGCATGCCTTGGGCATCTCCACTCGGGAAGGGCTTGAGGTCCTGTTGCATATCGGTATCGACACATCCCAACTGAAAGGCCACTTTGAAGCCTTTGTTCAGGAAGGGGATACGGTGGAGCCCGGTCAGTTGTTAATCAAGTTTGACCTGGCTGTGTTGCGAGCCGAGGCGGCATCGCTGACGACACCGATGGTCATCACGAATCCCGATCGTGTCAAATCATGGAGCTTTGCTCCATTTAAGCAAGTTAAGAAAGGTCAGGCATCCGTTATGTCCGTGGTGCTCTATGACAGGAACGTTGGAGGGGTAGAATGAAGATACAAGGCATCAACGGCGCTGCAGGCATAGCCATCGGCAAAGCATTTGTCCTGCCCAGTTGGGAATGGGATCTGCCGGATCAGAAGATGGATTCGGTGGATCTCGCCCAAGAGTTCGAACGGCTGTACGAGGGCATACGGACATCGAAGGATGAGATTGAATATATCAAGAACGAGTTCAAGGAAGTCGTCGGTCCTGAAGAGTCCAGCATCTTTGATGCGCATCTGGCCATTCTGGAAGATCCGGTGTTCATGAACGAAATTCGTGGCATTATTGAACGGCAGTACAAAGCAGCAGAAGTAGCCGTCAAAGAGGCCATTGATCATTTTGTCACCATGTTTGATCTGCTCGAAGACGAGTATATGAAGGAGCGAGCCATCGACATCAAGGACGTGGGGAACCGTCTGTTAAAGCATCTGCTGGGCGCACCGGAAATTACGCTTCCATCGGATACCCAGCCTTATATACTCGTGGCCAAAGAGCTGTCTCCCTCTCAATTGGCGCATTTGAATCCAAGCCACGTGCTGGGTATTGTGACACTTATTGGAGGCAAAACGTCACATTCGGCAATTATGGCTCGTGCCCTTGGCATTCCTCTCGTTTCCGGTCTGGAAGCGAGTCTTGGCATGCCGGTGGAGACCGGAGATATGTTGGTTGTCGATGGAGATAATGGCCTCGTATTTACGGAGCCGGATCGCAAGACGATTGAACGTTACACGATGATTCGCAGCAAACAATTGAAGAAAAAAGAGCAGCTGCAGGTACTTGCAACAGTGGATGCCGTAACCAAAGACGGTTCCGTTCTGCATCTGGCTTCTAACATCAGTTCCGTCAAGGAACTGGATATGGCACTGAAACATGGGGCGAAGGGCGTGGGGTTGTTCCGGACAGAGTTCCTATACATGGACCGTGCTACGTTCCCGGGTGAGCAGGAACAGTATGAGGTTTATCGTCTTGTCGCTGAGAAAACTGCAGGACAGTCTGTCGTTATTCGTACGCTCGACATTGGTGGTGACAAGCAGCTAGACTACTTTGAACTGCCAGAAGAAGATAATCCATTTCTCGGATATCGTGCGATTCGGATCAGTCTGGACCGCAAAGATCTGTTCAAAACACAGCTCACAGCCATTCTGCGGGCCAGTGCTGCGGGCAATGTCAAAATTATGTACCCGATGATCTCTTCGGTAGAAGAACTTCAGGAGGCCAATGAAATCCTGCGTGAAGCGATGTCTGATCTGGACGAGCGCGAATTGCCGTACGATCCACATATACAGGTGGGCATCATGATTGAGGTTCCGGCAGCGGTGATGATAGCCGATTTGCTTGCCGAAGAAGCTGATTTCTTCAGTATCGGTACGAATGATCTCGTGCAATATGTACTGGCTGTAGACCGAATGAATGAGCAGATTGCACATATGTATCATCCGTATCACCCGGCTGTATTACGCATGCTTCGCGCAACAGTCGATGCGGCTCATACGGCAGGCATTGATGTCAGTGTATGCGGGGAGATGGCAGGAGACGAACGTTCGATTCCCCTATGGCTGGAGCTCGGGATCAGCAATCTGAGCATGTCTCCACAATCCTTGCTGCGTGTGAAGCACAGAGTATTGAATACGACGGCTGCTGCTGCCAAAGAGGCTGCCCATGATTGCTTCAGCCTGCGGACAAGTGCAGACATCGAAGAGCGTCTACAGGTCTTCAATGATTCGATGGGCAGTCCGGATGAACAGAGTGGATCGAATGCATCCTGAATGGGTTATTTTCAAATAAATACCTTTAAGTGAAAATATTAACTTTTGTACAATTTTGGAAAATAGTCTTATTTTAACGATAAAGCCCCACGCCATATGGCGCGGGGCTTTGTTTTATTTTTCAGCAAGTGCATCGCAAAATGCTTTGCCATACGGCGGAAGATCAGGTGGACGGCGAGCTGAAATGATGTGTCCATCCACAACAACGGCTTCATCTTTCCAGATGGCTCCGGCATTTTCCATGTCATCCCGGATACCCGGTGTAGAAGTTACCGTAACCCCGTCCAGTATTTTGGCGGATATCAGTACCCAACCTGCGTGACAGATCTGTCCAATCGGCTTACGATCCGCATGCATTTCCTTAACGAGCTCAAGTACTTTGGGATAGCGACGAAGCTTGTCCGGTGCCCAGCCCCCGGGTACAAGGATACCATCATAGTTTGAACTATCCAATTCATCAAAACTGTATTCCGCCTGAGCGGGAACACCATATTTACCAATGTAGGTTTTGCCTTTTTTCTCTCCGGCGAGATGCACCTCAGCGCCTTCTTCACGAACACGATGTACCGGATACCACAGTTCCAGATCTTCGAATTCTTCATCGACCAGGGCGATGACTTTTTTGCCTGTTAATCTCATCATCATCTCTCCTTTTGCGGTAATTAGCACATAGCGTCTTTATTGTAACAGATTCTCATGTTGACTTCATCGTCATGCAATCTCGCCATTGGGGAAGCGATTACATCTCAATGAACGCCTACATTCGACAACCTTCATCTGGAGACAGTGGTAATTTGTGCAACCTCTGGTTTATAGCAGGATTTGAGCGGAAATAGGTCGAATGGTATCTGTATAAGAGTATAGAACGAATGAGGTGATGACTGTGCGTAAGACGTGCAGATGCGGACATGTAATGGAACTGGAATTAAGAACGGTGGTATATGCCAAAAAGGTGGAGATTCGTAACGTACCTGTATTTGCTTGTACAGACTGTGTTTCCTACGAAGTTCTTCAGCCGGTCAAGCCGGATTTGAAAGAGTGCATCAGTACACTCGGTGAACAGCCAACGAAACAGGATGTATCGTTTGGAGAGCGAAATGAACTTGCGGATCTCTTCCATGAACAACTGCTGGCTTGGCCGGATGCTTCGGATCGTGAGATGGAGCATCGGATGCAACGTGCTGTGGAGGAGAGAATTAACCTGCTGCTGGATATTATGGGTTACGCCCAAAAGTCTAATGATGAAGAATGGATCGAGACAACACAGCGCAGATTAGGTCAATTATCCGGTTTTGTATGGCAGGCGCACTTCTCGAATGCTGTCTAATTTTGACGTGCAAAATGCTTGTTTTCATGAAAATTGGCTTTTTCGCCCGCTTTTTGTTAAGATATCGTAGAGTGAAAACGCTCAACATAGCGGTAATCCTGGTAAAGGGGGATGTATATCAAATGGCTGACATGACTAAAATGACAAGTATTGAACAGCTAAACTCCGCAGTGGAGGCTACCGAGGATCAACCCTTGCTTCTGTTTAAGCACAGTACACGCTGCCCGATCAGCGCGAACGCCTATCAGGAGATGAACGATTATTTGCAAAATAGTCCAAGTGAACAAGTGAAATACGGTATCATTTATGTAGTGGAAGATCGCCCTGTGTCCAATGAAGCAGCGGACAAGCTGGGTGTTAAGCACGAATCTCCGCAGGCGATTCTAGTCAAAAAGGGAATTCCTGTATGGCATACTTCCCACTCGAATATTACTTCAACCACAATCACGAAAGCACTGCGTGAGTCCTAAAGCCTATTTTAATTGATTAATGCATAAATTTGTCGTAATATAAATCTTAATGAAAATGGTATGAAAATTTACTGGTAATGGAGAGAAGTACTGTGACGGTAACCATTTATGATGTGGCACGTGAGGCCGGTGTCTCTATGGCAACGGTATCACGGGTTGTTAATAATAACCCTAATGTTAAGCCACAGACACGCAAAAAAGTATATGAAGCCATCGATCGGTTGGGATATCGTCCGAATGCGGTAGCCAGAGGCTTGGCGAGCAAGAAGACAACCACGGTCGGGGTCGTTATTCCGGACATTTCGAACTCAACCTTTGCAGAGATTGCCCGCGGGATTGAAGATATTGCGAATATGTATCACTACAACATTATTTTGTGTAACGCGGATAAGAAGAAAGAAAAAGAAATTCGTGTAATTAACACGTTGCTCGAGAAACAAGTGGACGGTCTGCTCTTCATGGGTGGAACTGTGACGGACGAGCATATTCAGGCGTTCCAATCAGCGGCTGTGCCGATTGTTCTCTGTGCAACAAGTGACGAGAAGGGCACGTACCCTTCTGTAGATATTGACCATGAAGCAGCGGCATTTGATGCTGTAAATACGTTAATCCGTCATGGACACAAGGAAATCGCAATGATCAGTGGTACACTGCAAGATCCTGCCAACGGTTATGCTCGTTTCCAAGGGTACAAGAAAGCGCTTGAAGCAGCAGGTATGGAATATCAGGAGGATCTCGTACGTATTGGTAACTATCGTTATGAGTCTGGTGTAGAAGCGATGAAGTATTTCCTCGGATTGAAGAAAAAACCATCGGCAATCTTCGCTGCAACAGATGAGATGGCAATTGGTGCTATTCATAGCATTCAGGATGAAGGCCTGAAAGTACCGGATGACTTCTCCATCATCAGTGTGGATAACATTCGTATGGCTTCCATGGTCCGTCCTCAGTTGACTACTGTAGCTCAACCGATGTATGACCTGGGCGCTGTAGCGATGCGTTTACTGACCAAGCTGATGAAGAAGGAAAATGTGGAGAACCCACGGGTTATTTTGCCGCATGAAACGATTCTTCGTCTGTCTGTAAGCCATGCAGACGTAGTTTAAATACAGGCTTTGATGGTTCATCGTCATTTCTGATTGAAATGGAAATGATTTAAGAAAGGGAGAAGGCATTCTCTCTACATAGTGGAATGACGGAAGCTCCGGAAACGGAGCTTTTGTGCTGAATGGAGTTCTGAACGTAACGAAAAAACACTTGGAGGGAAACGAGTCCAGGTTAACATGCAGAATGCTATATAGGAGGTCATAACATGCGTGAAACGATCGGTATCATTGGTGCAATGGATGAGGAAGTAGAACTTCTCTTGGCTGGTATGAAGCAACTAGAGACTGTAAAACAAACTGGTATTACCTATGTTGCAGGTGAATGGCTGGGTAAACAGATTGTGGTCTGCAAATCAGGCGTGGGTAAAGTGAATGCGGCTGTGACGACACAGATTTTGATTGATCGTTTTCAGGTTAATCGTATTATTTTCACAGGTGTTGCGGGTGCAGTTAATCCAGAGTTGAATATTGGAGATATGGTCATCTCTTCCGAATGTGTACAGCATGATATGGATGTGACCCCACTTGGATTTGAGCGCGGGGTTATTCCTTACCAGGAGACGTCCGCCTTCCCAGCGGAAGCATCCCTTATCGCATTAGCTGAAGAAGCCTGCAAAGCGCAGGGAGCGAACTATCTGATCGGTAAAGTGCTGTCAGGAGATCAATTCATTGCAAGCAAAGATACGGTGAAAATGCTGTATACCGAAATGAATGGGGCATGTGCGGAGATGGAGGGAGCTGCCGTAGCGCAAGTGAGCTTCATGAACCGCGTTCCGTTCGTTATACTTCGCGCAATGTCTGACAAAGCAGATGGATCAGCACATGTGAACTTTGCCGAGTTTACTGTGGAGTCTTCCCAGCGCTCTCACCGTATTGTGGAACATATGCTGGAACATATGTAACCCCATAAGCTATACGCATGTTGAGCATGATAAAGGCTTAAAAAGCAACAAAAAACCGCTTATTCGTAGCAGATCATCCATGATGAACCTGTTCGCGAAGAGGCGGTTTTTCTATGTATACGTATTATCCATGTGCATTCGTGATTAGTACATAAACCGATGGCGGAATCGCACCCGGTCGAATTGTTCTTCCGATTCCAGGGGTACTTGGCTGCCAATGCGGACCATGAGGCAGTTTGCCGGATGTGAACAAATCTCGGGATCATCGGTGGCGTACCAGGTCATGTCTACGGTTTGCATCAATTTTTCCATCATCTTGCGGTAATCCCATACGGAAAGGGCGCTGCCCTTCAAATCCCAATGCCAGTAATATTCCGTTGTGAATATGATATATTTCTCCATCTGTCCATTTTCAAACGCGGTGAGCAGCATTTCGCGTCCAATCCCGAGGGAGCGATAGGAATCCGCAACCTCAATGGCGCCCAGCTCAATTAGATCGGTCATATTGCCTTCCGACCAACGCTCGCAATCATCTGCATAATGGAAAGTCACATAACCGACAATGGTCTCATTTTCCCGCGCTATTATGATTCGACCTTCAGGCAATGCGGCAATTTCGGCCAATGCCTCCTGTTGTTCCGAAGGGCGCCGGAAAGCATCCAGATCGGAATGAAATTCAAGCTGCGTAATCGTCTCGGCCTGAACTGGTCCCTCAATGATGATTCGGTGGCCGGACTTGAAGATGGAACGCATATGATGCTCCTTAATATGCTCCATAGTTCATGCTCCTCTCTCCCCCTACTTATAGCAAAAAACCAAAAATTTGAAAAGCCATAGACGATGATTGAAAAGATTTGCTATAATTGCGTAGACAAAAAATGTTCACAAATCAACTGCAGTTTGGGTTCATCGGTTTGGCCTGGCAAGTACATGATGAGAAGTTCTCTCTACTAATGTAAGCGCTAACTGGAAGTTCAGTCAACACAAAGGCAATCAGAAGTGACCCATATTGGGAATCGAAATGTCGAGTTGAAGGAGGCTGGCAAGCATGAGTCAAGCACATGGTGAGATGCTGCAAACGGTTGTGTCTGAATCTAATCTGGGCGATTACACGGAGGCCCGAAGCCGGTTTGATTGGGAATCGGTCGAAAGGCACTTTACGTGGCACGCCAGCGGGAAAGTCAACATGGCGCATGAAGCGATTGATCGTCATGTGCTGGAAGGAAGAGGCGGGAGAACGGCGCTATTATACAGTGATGCTACGCGTGAAGAGGCATACACGTTTGCTGACTTGAGTGAGCAATCGAGTCGCTTCGGTAACGTTCTCCGCAAATATGGTATTGCTAAGAGTGATCGGGTATTTATTTTTATGCCTCGCAGTCCTGAGCTCTATTTCAGCCTGTTGGGCATATTGAAGGTTGGGGCTGTTGCAGGTCCTCTATTTGAGGCCTTTATGGAAACTGCGGTGAAGGACCGACTGGAGGATAGCGGAGCTGTCGCCCTGGTGACAACCCCTCAATTGCTGGGACGAATCAAACGTTCCGAATTGCCTGAACTGAAGCATATTTTTGTTGTGGGTGGCGGTCCGCAGACGGAAGAAGGACTCATCGACTTTGATGCAGAGATGTCCGCAGCTTCAGATGATATGGAAGTGGAGTGGCTGACACGCGAAGACGGACTGCTGATTCACTATACTTCCGGCTCTACAGGCAAACCGAAAGGTGTATATCATGTGCAGAATGCAATGATTCAGCATTATTACACCGGCAAGGTTGTACTCGATTTGCGCGAGGACGACGTATACTGGTGCACAGCCGATCCGGGGTGGGTAACAGGTACCTCCTATGGAATTTTTGCACCATGGTTGAATGGTGTGACCAACGTTATTCGTGGGGGACGTTTCAGTCCGAAAGACTGGTACAGCACCATTGAGAAAAACAAAGTCAGCGTATGGTACAGTGCACCGACGGCTTTCCGCATGTTGATGGGAGCGGGCGAAGAGACCATTGCCCAGCATGATTTGAGCAGTCTCCGTCACGTCATGTCTGTGGGTGAGCCACTTAATCCCGAAGTTGTCCGTTGGGGCTGGAAAGCCTATGGACAGCGAATTCATGATACCTGGTGGATGACGGAGACGGGTGGACAATTAATCTGTAACTACCCGGGCATGCCAATCAAACCAGGTTCCATGGGTCGTCCATTACCGGGAATTGAAGCAGCCATTATTGACGATCGAGGACAGGAACTGCCGCCATATAGTATGGGGAACCTGGCTATTCGTACTTCCTGGCCGTCCATGATGGCGAAGATCTGGAATAACCCGGCCAAATATGAGGAGTACTTCCGACTTTCTGGCTGGTATGTATCCGGTGATTCCGCTTATATGGACGAAGATGGCTACTTTTGGTTCCAGGGCCGGATTGATGATGTCATTAACTCTTCAGGAGAACGCATTGGCCCCTTTGAGGTGGAGAGCAAGCTCGTAGAGCACCCTGCGGTAGCAGAGGCAGGCGTTATCGGCAAACCGGATGTAACTCGCGGAGAGATCATTAAGGCCTTTGTGGCACTTCGTGAGGGGTATGAGCCGACACCGGAGCTGAAGGAAGAGATCTATCGATTTGTAAAAGAGGGCTTGTCGGCTCACGCCGCTCCGCGTGAGATTGAGTTCAAGGATAAACTGCCCAAGACCCGCTCCGGCAAGATTATGCGCCGTGTGTTGAAAGCTTGGGAGTTGGATCTGCCCACAGGCGATCTATCGACCATTGAAGACTAAAGCATAAACCAGCGGATACAACGTGTCTGCCTGTCCCATGATTCCAATACAAAGCCTGATCCGTGTCTCATTGCGGATCAGGCTTTTACTTTTGGATATCAATGAATAACAAAACCCCATCCTCATGATGCGAGAATGGGGTTGAGAGGGGAGTTATGATAACTCTGTATTACGGTTGGAAATGCACAGCTCCGGACGGCTCGGATTCGCCTATGCTGTTGCTGGCGGATACCTTGAACCATCCACTGGTGGATGCAGGTACTCCGTAGTCCATGGAGGTCCCTGAAGTTGTGCCAATTTTGGTGTAAGGGGCTGACCCTGTCTCACTAAAATATACAGCATAACTTTGAACACCATCTGATTCCGGATTGGAGGCCCACTGAATGCGCAGTCCTTGGGAGAGCGCCGACACGCTCACTTGGCCCGGTGTAGCCGGAGCCGTAGTTGCGGCGTTCTCATTCTGAGAGTCTTCCGGTGTAACGACTGTTCCCGGAACATTAATCGGTTCATTTATTTCTTCATCTGCAGGAGGCTCCACCGTTCCCGCACTGCTAACTGCTGCGCTAGGAGCAGACTCACGACCAGCTACATCCACTGCTGTCACGTAGAACGCAAAGTTTCCACCTTGTGCATATGCAGTAAATGATCTGGACTCACCTGTCAGGACAACCTGCCCCTGATTCTGGAATCCGGCGCCATTTACTGAGCGATACAGGCGATAGCCAACCACATCACTTTCCGGTGTTGCGTTAAATGTAATCACGGCGTTCCCGTTGGCAACGGAAATTCTCACATTGCCTGGTGCATCTGGTGCTTTGCCGTTATCCGTTCTTGGATCGATCTGTGTCGGCATGTCTGCATCGGCATCTTCCGGCAGGTAATATGCAAGTGATTCGTGACGACTCATGCGTGAGAATGCACTTTGCAGTTCCTTGATGAGATCAGAGATCGGTTTCTTGCGCTTGACGACGGTTTTCTCTTTCGTCATATCTCCAGGTGTTTCATCACGCGGAATGTAGTTGACACCATTGTAAGTGATATATTTGGCTTTGGCGACACCATCATCGCTGTCCTTCGGCACAAATTTGCTATTGAAAATATCAGTGACAAATCTGTCAGTCAGAGATGTTGGCAATTTGCCGCTATAAGCCGATACAGTTCGTGTCTCGATCCCGGATGGTTTCTTGAATGAATCGGTAACGAACATCTCTTTGTCTGTAGCGATGACTTGATTCATGATTTGCGTCCACAGCTGCTGTGCACGTTTCTTCTGTGATTTGGTCTCGAGCGTGTTTATCGGCTGTTTGTATCCAACCCATACACCCAATGTGACATCCGGCGTATAGCCTTCAAACCAGACATCCGCATAGTTTTGGGTTGAACCCGTTTTGCCTACGATAGGCACACTCTTGGAGTACTTGTAATTTTCACGAACTTTATCGGCTGTACCTTCTGTAATAACGGTACGTAGCATATCTGTCATCAGGTATGCCGTCTGTTCTGAGAAAGCTTGAACAGGCTCTGCATCGTGTTTATATACGATATTCCCTTTTGAGTCTACGATTTTGCTAATCATATAGGAATCATTGTACACACCATTGTTGGCAATGGCTCCATAGGCATTGGTAAGCTCTTCAACGGTAACACCGTACTGAAGTCCTCCAAGAACACCGGTCTGAGCTTGGTAATCTGCCGGCTGGATGGTGGTAATCCCCAGCTTCTTGGCAAAAGCCCATGATTTGTCGATACCAACTTCTTCGTTAAATAGCTTAAGCGCAGGCACATTTAGCGAGTAGTTGAGTGCTCTACGGGCAGTCACAAGTCCCTGGTAGCGATTGTTGGCATTTTTCGGAATATGGAATCCGGTCTGGCCGTCTTTCAGAATTATCGGTGAATCGTCAATAATGGAAGCCGGTTGAACAAGCCCTTCATCCAGTGCAGGCAGATAAGCGGCAATAGGTTTCATAGTTGAACCTGGCTGACGCACCATCTGAGTTGCATAGTTCATCTGCTCATCCTGGAAATTACGGCCTTCAATCATGCCGAGAATGGCTCCTGTTTTGTGATTGATCAACATGGCAGCAGTCTGTTCTTTTCCCTTCACGGGATCGTCAGCAGCGAAATTACTGTCATCTTCGGCAATGGTACGCATTGTTTTGTAGATACTTTTGTTGATCGTCGTGTAGATACGATATCCGCCTGTACGCAATTGCTGCTGAGCTTCTTCCAGCAGAGCACTGCTTTCTTTTTGCGGTGTATCGGTATCCGTATCCTTGGCTGTATCCGCATTGGCATCCGTGCCTTCAGCCTTATCCGAATTCAGTTGCTTCATTAAAATCTGTGCAGCTTGTCGCTCTGTTTCCATCATAAGGTATGGATAAGTATTGTAAGCTTTGATGGTTTTGGGTGCGAGTGAACTCTTGATGTCAAAAGCAAGAGCTTCGTCATACTCGGACTGATTAATTTTGCCCAGTTCCAGCATACGGCGCAAGACCAGATGCTGACGATTGATTGCACGCTCAAAATTGTCCTCAACAAAGTCGCCTTTTCCATTAAAGGCAGAGTAAGAGGAGGGGAGCTGAGGCAATCCGGCAAGATAAGCAGCCTGAGCTGTGTTTATTTTGCTCAAATCATTAATATTGAACAGTCCTTTGGCAGCTGCCTTGACTCCATATACATTATATCCACTGGAGCCGTTACCAAAAGGAACCTTGTTCAGATACGCTGTCATAATTTCGTCTTTGGTCAGGAAACGTTCGAGTCGGAGCGAAAGCAATATTTCTTTCACTTTCCGGTCTTCGGTTCGATCCAGATTGAGGAATACACGCCGGGCCAATTGTTGAGTCAGTGTGCTACCGCCTGTTTGAACAGATTCTTTCAGCACTTTCTGTTTCACGGCACGGAGCGTTCCGCTCATGTCTACACCTTTATGTTCGTAAAAATGATTGTCTTCAATCGAAATGACTGCATCAATAACGTTCTGTGGGATCTGGTCAAAGGTGACCGGACGCCTGTCTTCTTCTGTTCGTAATTGACCGATCGGGCTGCCGTCGGCAAAGTAAGCAAAGCCTGTGATGGAGTTTTCGCTGACTTTTTGTTCAATCAGCGCCCTTGAACGGACGGGTTCGTCTTTCACAATGGAACTGACGTATCCCATTAGAGCACCGCCTACAAATAGTACCCCCATGAATCCAAGGACAACCATCCATTTGACGAAACTACCAAGTCTGCGGGCAAAACTGCGCTTGCGGGCAGGCTGTTCCTCGGGCTTTTTCTTATTAACATCAACCATTCAGTGTCTTCCTCCTTTTAACAGCACTTATTATAGCATAAAAAGGCTGGTTTGCATGCCTGAGAAATACAAGCAATGGTCGAAAATTGCCATTCTTTCTTGGATTATGATATATATCATGCGGAATTGAATTACATATCATGAGAAGTCATGGAGAATTTCAATAAAACGTGGAAGTATTGAGCGTCCGAGTGTGGATGAAAATAGATGACTATGTATAGGAAAGAGGCCATATCCTTGTATTAGGTGCAGGTACGACCTCTTTTTTTTGCTTTTTGTTTCTCTCGAAATAAAAAAACAGCTGCCGAGAAAATCTCGGACAGCTGTTTGGTGTGAAGCTCAATGAAATTCCAATGATTAACGGTTGTAGAACTCGACGATTTGTTTTTCGTCGATGTCTTGGGACAATTCCGAACGCTCAGGCAAACGGATAAATTTACCTTCCAGAGCAGTATCGTTGAATTCTACGTATGCCGGAAGATGCGAACGGTTTTCCAAAGCTTCCTTAACGGAAGAAAGACCGCGGCTTCTTTCACGCAGGCTGATAACGTCGCCAGTGCTTACTTGGTAAGAAGCGATGTCAACTTTTTTGCCGTTTACAGTTACGTGACCGTGGGATACCAACTGACGCGAACCAGCGCGGGAGTTAGCGAATCCAAGGCGGTATACGAGGTTATCAAGGCGGCTCTCAAGCAAGAACATGAAGTTTTCACCTGCGATACCTTGCATTTTTTGCGCTTTAGCAAAGAGAGTGCGGAATTGCTTCTCGCCCAAACCGTACATGTGACGCAATTTTTGTTTTTCTTGCAATTGCATACCGTAGTTGCTGATTTTTCTCCGTTGGTTAGCTCCGTGCTGACCTGGAGGGAAAGGACGTTTCAATTCTTTGCCTGTTCCGCTCAGGGAAATGCCGAGGCGACGGCTCAATTTAAATTTAGGACCAGTGTAACGTGCCATGTTTAAAGTAGCTCCTTTTTAGTTAAAGTTCATATAGGGCTCTGTTTGCGCTCCAATTTGTTGATGCGGGCTAAGCCACGCATAGAACGATCAGGAAAGTTCAGCCGCTGTCCTGAAAGCAACAAAAAGAATGAGGGTGACACAACCGGTAATGCCCAAATTTAAAGACCCATTAGTAGTCTTCATCAACAATTTATTTTACAGTTTACTAGAACCAAAGTCAAGCCTGTGATAAAAGCAAAAAAACGTCTAAATTTGTCGATAGGTCCTTAGGCCCAAAATAATGGGACAATTTTCTGAAATATGGATGCAAAAATGCTTTAAAGAGAGTAAAATAGATTGTATCTTAACTTTAAATGATCTTGTACATTAAGGTTATCGCATAGAATTTGCAGGTTTGCGATAACGTCTGCAGATTAATGCATCCGAGTGGATGCAAAAACGGTGCAAAGGAGCGCCTGACATGTTAGAACATCTAAGAAGTAAACCAGCCAGCTTGAATTCGCGAAGTTCGGGCGATTCCGCATCTTCTGCCGCTCCTCACGAAGCGCATGTATTCTGGATGCAAAAAATGGACATCACACCTTTTGATTTTTCATATTTGGGAAGCCTGCTGCAACAAGCATACACCGACTGGCATATCCAACGGCGGCCGCACTCCGACAGATCATCGATAATATACAACGTATGGAATACAGAAGGGATCTGTATGGGGCAAGGAAATGAAGGGGCTCCATTGCTCGATTTACATTCGACTGTGATGCAATGCCTTGAAACGGGACAGGTACAGTCGTTACGTGGAACCACTGAAAGTGGAGAGTACCATCTAATGGCTGAACCTCTTTTCTCCAGAACAAATAAGGATATGTTTGCTGTCTTCACTGCTGTAACCTACGAGCAAAATCGAGATGACACGTCTGAAGCCGTTGTTCGATCGGAGGCATTGCATTATCGTACCTGCTTTTACCGAAGATTTGAATACATATTTATGACGGATCTATTACATGCTCATGAACAAACGGCTCGTGAAGAGCACCGAAGGTCAATTCTGTTCCAAATCGTTCAACGGATGCATGACAAAATGGATGTGGATGCCATATTGGATGAAGTCTTTGACAGCATTGACTACTTATATCCAACGACCCGTATGACATTGTATATGTCTCAGGATCAGAGCAGCCTCAACCCCCGCATTAAACCGTTGCTTGTTCATGAACGTGGAGAAGACATCTGTGTACAATCGTTTATGGAAGGCAAGCTCATTGTTGTTCGATCGGATGAAGGTGAACATCGCATACTGGAGGTTGGTCTTCCTCTAAAAGGTAAACAAGGGATCTATGGTGTATTTCATATTGAGATGAATGAGGAGTTAATGGAAGATTCCGATCTCCAACTCATTACGATGATGGCGGATACAGCAGGAACTGCCTTTGAAAATGCCAAACTGCACGAGCAATCGAATATGTTGATCCAGGAACTTCGTCTAATCAACGATCTGACACAACGTTTGAACAAAAGCCTGCAGCTCATGGAGATCTATCAATTCTCTGAACAGGAGTTAAAGGACATCTTTCAGGCTGAATCATGTTGTATTCTTCAACTGAATGACAGTACGGATCACTTCGAAGTGATGTCATCCAATGTGAATGAGTTAGGTCGCAAATCGTTTCCAATGGATTATGGAATCGCTGGTTTGCTGTATCAAACCGAAGAACCGCTCATCCTATCCAATTATGCGAAATACGATAGAGTGTCATCGGTCTTCATGGATCTTACCGGCTCAATGTCATTGATTGCTTCACCCGTTCGGGTGAATGGTGAAGTGAAGGGTGCCATTTTGCTGGGACATCCCAAAAAGCAGTATTTTTCGTACGACAATTACCGTCTGCTGCAGATGTTGTCCATTCATATCGGACTTGCTCTCTCCAATGCAACGCTTCACGCCGAGGTACGACGTTTGGCTAACCTGGATATGCTGACAGGACTGTATGTGAGGCATTACCTGGATAGTGTGATCCATGAACGTCAGGCTCATGAATTCTGTGGTTCACTGGTTGTTGTGGATATTGACCAGTTTAAGCAGGTGAATGACACGTTTGGGCACCAAACAGGTGATCAGGTATTGAAACAGGTAAGCGACATTGTAACAAGTTCCGTCCGGCCTGAGGACATCTGCGCCAGATGGGGCGGGGAAGAGCTGGCCATCTATATGCCTCAGATTGGTGCTCGTCAGGCACTGGAATATGCGGAAATCATTCGCACCAGGGTTGCTGAAGAAACAAGGCCTTCCGTGACCGTATCCAGCGGTATTGCCGAATGGAACTGGATGGATGAGAAGGTTAGTGTGGAATCGTTATTTTACCGGGCTGATATGGCATTGTACGATGCGAAGCATGGTGGTCGAAATCGGATCGTCATGGAAGAACAGGAAGTTACACGTTAAGAGAGGACTATTCCGATTGCGGAGTCGTCCTCTCTTTATTTTTTTGAAGAGGCGATGCCAAAGGAAGGAAGTATAAGCAAATAAGGGAGGGGCAGGCTATGGAGAAAGTTTGATGGAAAGGTGGAATAGAACATGTTGAACCGTCGGTATATACGTGGGCTATTGTTGATTCTGAGCATTGTTGTGTTGTGTGCTCCTGGTTGTGGATTGTTAGAGCGAGATCGAACTCCTGAGGAGTTATTTTCACTTGCTTTATCCGGAATAGCAGGTAAAGAAAAGCTGAGTTTTGATGGGGAAGCAGGATTACGACGCGAAAGCAACGGGCTGTTCGAAAATCAGTTTAAATTTGAGGGCAAGCTGGAGGATCATGACCGCTTGACCTTGCAAACGAGGCTGCCTGGAGCCGTGACTACTGCCGGAGCGGGAGTAAAAGGGGTAAATGCCGCCGCTGTTAACAATAATGGGCAACCGAGTGGATTCAGTGCATCTTTTGAACGCAAACAAGGACAGTGGATGGCTTTAACTGCCCAACATGAGCCCCTGCGCGGATCGCTGTCCCGTTTTAATCCCATCGCTCAAATGGAAAGTATCGATCGGTTGAACAAAACGATAAAGTCCGAGTACGGTTCAGGTCGTCGAACGAAAATACTGCGAATTGAACTCGCACCAAAAGACGCCAAAACGTGGGCACTCGCGCAGCTTAACGACGAGATGAATGCGATTCGGGCAGAGTATATGCACAAGGCAACTGCGGTTAAGGGAGGCAGTCAGGAGAAGCTTGAGAAGGATTTGAACAAAGTGTGGGAACAAGGGGAAACATCGATGCAAGAGATGATGAAGCAGGCCGAGGTACAGACGGTGTATCATCTAACCGTAGATCGGAAAACTAGCTTGCCCTTGCGACTTTCTTCGGAAAGCCAGGTGAGCTATAAGGACATGAACAGCAAAAGGAATAAAGAAGCTCTTGTCACAGATGTAAACTTCAGGGCTTATGAATAGATAAGTTGCGGGGCTGCCTGCTGACGAGATCGTTGTAGCGTGCTACAATAGTATCGTAATTTACCGTTGTTCAATTCAAGGAATGGCGGATGACAGGAGGAGTTTACACGATGAAGGATCCAAGAATTCAGAAGCTCGCAGCCAATCTGGTGGGCTACTCTGTAGATGTACAGCCCGGCGAGAATGTGCTGGTTGAGATGATCGGCACGGAACGTGATCTGATTAATGCAATTATTGAAGAAGTAGGCAAAAAAGGCGGTAACGTCTTTGTACAGCTGACTGACAAAACAGTACAGCGTGCCATGTTCAAAAATGCGACAGAAGAAATGATGAAAACCTGGGCAGAGATCGATCTGAACCGGATGAAACAAATGGATTGTTACATTGGTATCCGTGCAGGGGAGAATGTGAACGATTTGTCCGATGTGCCGGAAGAGAAAATGAAAATGTACAATTCACTTTATTCCCATCCGGTACATAGCGAGCAACGGGTAAAACATACAAAATGGGTTGTGCTTCGTTACCCGAATGCAAGTATGGCACAGCTGGCGAATACAAGCACAGAAGCGTTTGAAGATTTCTACTTCGACGTATGTAACCTGGATTACGCTAAAATGGACAAAGCACAGGATTCATTGGCTAATCTGATGAAACGCACGGACAAAGTGCGTATCACTGGACCGGGAACAGACCTGAGCTTCTCCATTAAAGATATCGGTGCAGAGAAATGTTCTGGCCAAAAAAATATTCCGGATGGCGAAGTGTACAGTGCCCCTGTACGTAATTCAGTGAACGGAACGATTAGTTATAACGCGCCAACGCTGTATAACGGCATTACTTTTGAAAATATTAAGTTCACCTTCAAAGACGGTAAAATCGTTGAAGCAACAAGCAACGATACAGACCGCATCAATGAAATTCTGAATTCAGATGACGGCGCTCGTCATATCGGAGAATTCGCAATTGGATTTAATCCACATATCCTGCACCCAATGAAGGACATTCTGTTTGATGAAAAAATTGCAGGCAGCTTGCACTTTACGCCAGGCCAGGCATATGAAGAAACAGATAACGGAAACCGTTCCTCCATTCACTGGGATCTGGTGTTGATCCAGCGTCCAGACTACGGTGGTGGCGAAATTTATTTTGATGATGTATTGATCCGTAAAGACGGGATTTTCGTTATTCCTGAGCTGGAATGCCTCAATCCGGATCGTCTGAAATAGGAACAGTATTTTGCTGTTGCTAGGAAAGCGGATTCACGGTATCATGTAGTGGTAATTAATAGATGATACCAAAAGTGAAAAGACGGAGGGATTCCTATGTCGAGTAATAACGCAGCGGTAGTGGAAATTGCTCAAACAGCGAGCAAGTTTACTTCTTCAATCGTGCTTCATTCAGAGAACAAGTATATCGATGTGAAAAGTATTCTCGGACTGTTTACAACGCTGATCAGCACGCACAGCTATGAACTGCACGTTCATGGCCCGGATGCAGCTGAAGCCAAAGCAGCTATGTCAGAAGTATTTGCCAAACATGGACTGAATGTAAGTATCGCATCCGAGTAATGGCACTAAGAAGCATCTCTGCCTATTATGGCAGAGGTGCTTTTTTTTGCATGAGATAATTCAGGTGTACGGCAAGACCTCCGTAAAATAGGGGGATTAGGCAGGAATAAAGCTCTCCATAATCTATGGTTATTTTGGTCAGGTTCTTGTATTAGCTCCTGATTTCGTCTAATATTAGAGGTAGAACGTCTTTACGCGATTTTTGGGACATAGGGGGGAAAAATGCATGACTTCATCTGATCTGCAGGACCAGTTGCACTTGAAAGCGATCAGTCTTCTTCAAGAAGATGCAGATAAAATACAGAAGCTTATTGAAGTACAGATGGAGAATCTGGCTACCCGCTACTGCCCTCTCTATGAGGAAGTATTGGATACACAGATGTATGGGTTCTCCAAGGAAGTCGATTTTGCTGTTCGTGCAGGGCTTCTTCCAGAAGGTGCTGGTAAGCAGCTGGTAAGCGCGCTTGAGCGGAATCTGGCGATTCTATATGAAGCTTTGAACAAGAAGAATGAGCAATAGCCTGCAATAGCGTGGGTCAGAATAGAAGGCATGCAGGTGTTTGCATGCTTTTTTTGTGCGCCTGAATTGAAACAGCTCGTCTGATGTGGTTTAGGCGAGGGAGAAAAGAAAAAACAGCCTGGAAATGCGATTTCCAGGCTGCCTTTTACGCGCTAATTTTTTGTCTATTATTTAGGATGATGGGAGTACTGTTATACCAGGAAGAACGATACACCCAAAATAACATACACAACCATTAGGAGTAGACCTTCGTACCAGTTCGTTGAACCGTCCTGGGTGATGGACTTGGCGATAAATACGGCTACGCCAATGGCGACCAGCTCAATCGTTGTAAACACAATGTCCATCGTTCTGCCTGTGAAGTAGCTGACAAAAACGAGCACAGGAGCTACAAAGAGTGCGATTTGTAAACTGCTGCCGACTGCGATCTCAACTGCGGCACCGATTTTGTTTTTCATGGCAAGCATAATGGCTGCACTATGTTCCGCGGCGTTACCGATAATGGCAACGAGGAACGCACCGACGAACAGTTCGCTGAGTCCAAATTGTTCAGTAAACACCTTAAGGGTGCCAACGAGCCATTCACTGACGAAGGCAACCATGACGGTTGCAAGAACAAGATAGAGAATTGATTTTTTCTTAGACCACTCGGGTGCATGTTCATGCGGCAACTCTTCATCTTCATCCACAGTGACATCTGCGAGATAGTTCTTGTGCGTAACCATGGAGAACACCAACCACGCTATGTAGGCAAGGATCAGCAAACCTGCGACAATGAGACTGAGTGTGTTCGTATCCTTCTGTGTGATGGAATGGGTATTCAGGAAGACGGCTGGAATAAACAGGGCAATGATGGCTACAATCATCAGGGAGCCGTTTAGACCGGCAAGGGATACGTTATAATTCTGAATTTTGAACTTGAGTCCTCCGGCAAAGATACTTAGACCAAGCACCAGCAGCAGGTTACCGATAATGGAGCCTGTCAAACTGGCCTTAACCATGTCGAACAATCCTTCTTTGACGAGGAAAATGGCGATAATCAATTCGGCGGCATTGCCGAATGTAGCATTCAAAAATCCGCCTAACCGCTGTCCGGCATAGTGGGCTACATTTTCGGTGGCTTTGCCTAAAAAACCGGCCACAAAAATAACCGAAATGGCTGAAATGACGAATTGCAGAATCGAATCCCATTTCAAGTAGTGGGCGACGGCGCTGAGTGCAAAGGTGGCAATCAGCAAAATGGATGAAATTCGGTTTCTCACAACAAACACCTCGGTAACATATTATTTTGTTTTAAACGATATGACTAAATACTTATGAGATTATTTTCATATTTCAATATAACCAAATCATGGTAGGTTGTAAACGCATCTTTTTGAGTTTAATTTGCTTTTTGGGGTCGAAAGGATTTAAAATACGAGTAACGAAGTGAAGGAGGATGTGGCATGGCAGAACAACTTCAACTAGAGGGCGGAAACATCCGGATTGCCGATGACGTAGTGGCGAAAATTGCCGGAATGGCTGCGATGGAGACACCCGGAATTGCCGCAATGTCTGGAGGATTGTCAGAGGGCTGGGCCAAGCGCCTGAGCGGTAAAAACGTACAGAAAGGCGTGGGCGTGGAGGTCGGCCAGCTGGAAGCAGCCATTGATCTGCGCATCATCGTCCTGTACGAGACACCGATTCATGAAGTTTCCCGCATGCTCCAGCAGAATGTAAGAGAAGCGGTAGAGACCATGACCGGGTTACGTGTTGTTGAAGTCAATGTAAAGGTAGAAGGCGTATCTTTCAGAGGCGACGATCTGTAAACTTGAGCAATCCGTGATGGAAGAACAACGGTATATTGACCTGGTTCTTCATCTAGATAAACAACACCAAAAAAACTTCGCATCGAATTCGATGCGAAGTCTTTTTCTGTTTTCAATACATTTTGTTCCAAAACCATTCGTATGACGTTTCCTTCCCATTACCGAATTCGGCGAATGGATTCACGTGAACGAAGTGCGGGAGAAGTACGTGATGTCTGAACCGTCACCGACTTCGTTTTCTCTTCCTTGATGACGTCCAAATTATTGGTACGTGAGATGCTGAGCAGGATACCCATAGCCACCATCATCACAAAGAGTGAGGTACCGCCATAACTGATGAACGGAAGGGTAACCCCTGTCACCGGAATGGTCTGGGTCACGCCCCCAATGTTGATAAAGGCCTGGATCGCAATTAATCCCATAATACCAATACCGACCAATGTCCCAAATGGATCGGGACAGCGAAGGGAGACGATAATGCCTCGCCAGATGAAGTAGAGGTAGACCAACAGAAATAGGGCAGTTCCAACAAAGCCGAGCTCTTCTCCAATTACAGAGAAAATAAAGTCGTTATAAGCATTGGGCAAATAATGCAGCTTCATCGTGCCTTGTCCGATCCCGGAGCCGGTGATGCCTCCATCCCCGATGGCAACAAGGGAGCGATAGAGGTTAAGGCTTCCGCCTGTTTTGTCGGATAAAGGATCAAGGAATGCCTGAATACGGCCGATTTTATAGTTCTGCGTAGCTTCCGTAGTTGTGGTGCTATCTGCAGTATCTGAAGAAGACATGGAAGAAAACAAGGCATTCGCTCCAAGCGCCAATGCTGCTCCCAACACTACCAGCAAAATAGAACCCATAATGTGTTTCATACTTGCTCCACCCGCATAAATGACCAGTCCGCACGTCGTAACCAGAATAAAGCAGGTACCAAAATCCGGTTGCAACATAATCAGTCCTGCAATGAATCCGACAATGACCAGCACGGGAATATATCCTGTCCTAAGATCCCTGAACCGTTCCCCTTTTTTGGTAATCAGTGCAGCGAGGTACAAAACAATGGCAATTTTGGCAAATTCCGCAGGTTGAATACTGAAGCCGATAATTTCAATCCAGCTTCGGGCACCGTTTACCTTTTTACCTGCAACCAATACAATTAGTAGCAATACCGTGGTGAGTAAGAAAAATGGTGCATAAAGTTTTTTGTATTTGTTAAATCGGATATTCATGGCGAAAAACATGCCCACTAAACCGATAACCGCCCACATAAGTTGTTTTTTCGTGAAGAACAGGGCATCATTGTTAAAATTTTTGTTTGCAATTGCAATGCTGGAACTGGAGCTGAACACCATCACCAGTCCGAAGCCCACCAACAATAAAGTGAGGATTAGCAGTTGAAAATCCGGCGTGCCTCTCTTCGTTTTCGTTTGGGCCGTTTGTTGTTTCATGGTTCGGCCCAGCCTATGCTTCCAGCAGTTCTTTAAGCTGCTGTAGTTTTTGGGCCGCCAGCTTCACGACTGGCTGCGGTATGGTAGAGTCATAATCCAGACCATGCGGAAAGGTTGCTTTTCCAAGATAAACAGCTTCAACTGCGAGAACCGTATCCGGTTTTTCGAGTTTGCCATCTATCGCACGGGTATTAATACGTACAAAGTATTCCGATTTGGTTTGTTCATCTTCAATTTTGTAGTCATATGTAGCACGATAATATTCCCATTGCCACCGGACAAATCCGACTTTCTCGGCGCTCTCATCCAGGTATGCCAAGTCGCTCTTCAAGCCATCCAAGCCTGTATTCTCAAAAATCATAAGCGTCTGATCCTCCTCATAAGCTTCCGAGAGTATAAATCTCGTTCTTTTCTCTAGTTTATGATAGTATGTTTCCCCTTCCCGTGCAAGCTTTCAAGCGGTCATTCGTATCGGTTTTCTTCCAATTCTGCTACAATATACAGCAATAGGTTTCAAGAGGAAGGTTCGGGCTTGATGAAAGTCCCGTATAGAGAGCGAAAGGATGGAGAGACATGACAAATAATATATGGTGGAATGACCTGCAAATCCACATGGTAGAATGGCGTCGTCATCTTCATCGGAATCCTGAGGTTTCCTTTCATGAGGAGAAGACATCCTCTTTTGTAGCGGGTATGCTGGAGAGCTTTGGTGTTGAAGTGAGACGACACGTTGGTGGACACGGGGTTATAGGTACCCTTCGTGGGGACAAGCCAGGGCCTGTCGTAATGCTTCGTGCAGATATGGATGCACTTCCGATTCAGGACGAGAAGGACGTTGAATATGCATCACAACAAGCAGGAGCTATGCATGCCTGTGGTCATGATGGTCACATATCCATTTTGCTAGGCACGGCACTGTATTTCAGTCGCCATAAACATGAGATCAAGGGTGAAATTCGCTTTTTGTTCCAACCTGCAGAAGAGTTGCTACCAGGTGGTGCGCTCAAAGTCATAGCAGACGGCGGACTGGAAGGGGTAGATGTCATCTATGGAATTCATCTGTGGACCCCGCTTCCTGTAGGCGTGGCAGCGAGTACTCCGGGGCCGATGATGGCAGCGGCAGATGACTTTTATATTGAGATCAAAGGAAAAGGTGGACATGGCGGCATGCCGCAATCCACGGTGGACAGCCTCGTGGCTGGTTCAGCCCTTGTGATGCAATTGCAGACGGTTGTCAGTCGCTCGGTGGATCCCTTGCGTCCCGCAGTATTGACAATTGGTACAATGCAGGCGGGCTCAGCGCAGAATATCATCGCCGAGTTATGTAAAATGACGGGTACAGTGAGAACCTTTGATGAAGAGACGCGCAGTATCATGAAGGAACGTGTGCATACGATCGTGGCTCAGACCGGAGAGATCTACGGTGCCGAGACGAAGTTGAACTATATTATGGGATATCCTCCTGTCGTGAATGATGAGCAGGAAACGGCACGTTTCTTCAAGGAAGCGGTAGATGTATTTGGTGCAGAACATGTACAGAAGTCACCGATGTTGATGCCAGCTGAAGATTTCGCTTATTACTTACAGCAGATTCCTGGCTGCTTTATGTTTGTTGGAGCAGGTAACCCGGAGAAGAATGCCATCTATCCGCATCATCATCCCAAGTTCGACTTTGATGAGGATGCCATGCAAAATGCTGTGAAACTATTTATAGCAATGGCTAAAGGATATACAGCCGAATGATTTGAGTATAGTTGGGCATCCTATTCATACCAAGGTATGAGCAGGGTGCTTTTTTTGTTAGGTCTTTATAAAGCTTAAATTAAGGTCGAACTGTTGTATTATACAGGTTCAATTTCGGAAGAAACCGGAACTGGACTTTTTGTGATGCCTGTTATTCGGAAAAATATATAACTCATTTTCTAATTAGGGAGGAAGCGGAATGGAGAAAACGGACGCCTGCATTGTCCAGCGTGATTTTACAGTATTGCTTGAAGTGGGTCATCCTGGATTTGATCAGGCCAGAGCTCAACTAGGGATGTATGCCGAACTGGTGAAGACACCTGCGGCTTTTCATACATATCGCATCACTGCATTATCACTGTGGAATGCCGCTGCACTCGGCTGGAGTGCTGATCAAGTGATAGAAAGTCTGGAATCAGTGTCTCGTTGGAATGTTCCTGCCGCCCTGATTCAAGATATCCAAAGAATTATCCATCAATATGGGAAGTTGCAATTGAAGCCACAGGCAAATCACGGGAGAATGCGTCTCGTGAGTGAAGATGAACGATTGCTGGATGAATTAAGCAGTATGAAGACCATCTCGGCTTTTCGGATGGAACGTGTCGATCCCCATGAGCTCATACTTGGCGGTGAGCAACGCGGATTGCTGAAGCGTGAACTAACTCGTTTGGGTTATCCGGTGCTGGATTATGCGGGATATCGAGAAGGAACAAGTCTGCCGTTTGAATGGCAAGCGAATACTCAAAGTGACAGTTCAGAAGGATTCAGGTTACGCCCTTACCAGCGAGATGCAGTGGATGCATTTGAAGGTAGCGAAGGCATGGGAGGCAGTGGTCTGCTTGTTCTTCCCTGCGGTGCAGGCAAAACGGTTATTGGGATGGCCGTGTTGGAACGTCTGCAATGTGAATGTCTTATCTTGACCTCGAACACCACATCCGTTCGGCAATGGATTCAGGAATTACAGGATAAAACAACGATAACGAATGAACAGATTGGTGAGTATTCCGGTCAGAAAAAACAGGTGAAACCTGTGACCGTGGCAACTTATCAGATTCTTACACATAGAAAATCGAAAGATGCTGATTTTACTCATATCAAATTGCTAAGTGAACGCCAGTGGGGACTCATCATTTATGATGAGGTCCATCTGCTTCCAGCACCTGTATTTCGAGCAACAGCAGATATTCAGGCTACAAGAAGACTGGGATTGACAGCAACATTGGTGCGTGAGGATGGCTGTGAACAGGATGTATTTTCGCTAATTGGTCCGAAACTATATGACATGCCGTGGAAAGAATTAGAGCAGCAAGGGTGGATTGCGAATGTACAGTGCCAGGAAATACGCATTCCGTTTACTCCTGAACTACGATCAAACTATTTGGAAGCAGAGGTGAAGCATCAATTTCGCCTTGCAGCCGAAAATCCGGCCAAATTAGCTGTGGTCAGACGGATATTGGACCATCATGAGGGGATGCCAGCGCTTGTCATCGGACAGTATTTGGATCAGCTTGAGAGCATTGCCCGGGAAATTGAAGCACCGCTCATATCGGGTACGATGTCCCAGCAAGAGCGAGTGAAATGGTTTGCAGCGTTCCGGCGTGGTGAGATCAAAACGATTGTCGTATCCAAGGTTGCCAATTTTGCCGTGGATCTTCCTGATGCTGCCGTTGCCCTTGAAATATCCGGCAGTTTCGGTTCAAGGCAGGAAGAAGCCCAGCGATTGGGTCGGATTCTAAGGCCGAAGTCCGGAGAAAATAAAGCTTATTTCTATGCCCTTGTATCGGAGGACAGTAAGGAACAGGAGTTTGCATTACGTCGTCAGATGTTTCTGGTCGAACAAGGTTATGAGTACAAAATCGTTCATGAATTGCAATGAAAATGCGGTTTACATCTCTACTTAAAAATAAGAGAAAGGCATGATTAGCAATGCGTACACAGGGTAATCTGGATGTGAATTCATTAAAAGAGCTTTCATACGTTGAAAGAACGGTACTTGGTGTGATTTTTTGCAAATATGCCGGACAACCCTTTTCCAACATGCTGACATCAGCAGAGTGGGCTGTGGATTGTCTTAGCAGAGCTGAAGCAGTGACGACGTTTACAGCTCTTCGGCATAAAGGCTGGATCAAAGCTGTGCGCAAGTCTTGGGGCGAACGCTTGTATTACATACCAGAATCACTACTTCCTTTGTTAACCATTGCCTACGCAGCACGAGTTGGACAGTTCGCTCAGCTGAAGACGAATGTAATACAGGATGAAATGACACAAGATAAGGCCATATCCAGTATTGAAGTCCAGAAAGTGACGATTGTTCGAGAGGGAAAACCGGATATTGCCGCAGAGCTTCTTCATGTACTGGCTTGGATGGTAAGAGAAGGTCAAGCCCAAGGAGGACTCCTATTAACAAGTAAGGGAACGATCCACAAGAAAATGGTGCAGCGATTAAGTCGGATGACGGTTCTGGGCCCTGAAGATTTTTCCGAACTAGGTATTCACTATGATCATGCGGATGTGTATCCAGTCCATGTGGCCCTTATTATTGATTTGCTGCTCAGTCTGGGTTTGATTGAAAAGGCGCATAACCGAATGCATGTGTCACCTGACCGTCTTTATCACTGGTTAACGTTGTCGTGGTCTTCAATGCACCGAGAAATCTATAGCGTATGTATGGACCGATATGGTGCAGCTGAGCCTAAACTTCAGCATTTTCGTTATCAATTAATGATGTTTGCTTCACGGGAAAATGAATGGTTGAGTATTTCAGCAGGGACTTTAGACAACGTTGAGCTGAAAGAAGCAATTGAAATTAGAGAGAGTGAAGGTTCTTCAGGATTATCCTTCTTAACACATATCTGGGGTTGGCTCGATGTTCTGACAGGTTTGGGATATGGTGAGGTTGGTGAGTCAGCTGCGGGAGAGCTTTTATATCGCTGGCAGATTGATCCGAGAATTTTATTGAACTTGGCGAATGACGAGTCAGAAAAACCGGAAAAGAATACGATTTTTGTTCAGCCTGACTTTGAAATTATGGTTCCTCCAGATGTAGCCCCACAGGTCCGCTGGAATCTGGACATTGGTGCAGAGCTTGTGAGTCGTGATCGAATGTCCATATATCGGATAACAAAGGAACGAATCATCGCAGCATCAGAGATCGGTCTTACAGCGGATGTAATGATAAACTTCCTTAGACTATATGCTGTCTCGGGAGTGCCTGAGCATGTGGAGCTAGCGATCCAGCAGTGGGGACAGGATGCAGACAGACTTTACATGGATGCTAGGCAGAACGTTGATCAGGATGAATCGGTGGATAAAGTTAAGAAAAAGGACACCTGGATATATGAATCGAGAAGTGAATTACTTGAAAAGTTGAACAGGCCAGAGGCGGAAGCCATTCTAGATGAGTCCATTGTCGGAGCAGATGAGTTCAAAGTCGGACTTGAGGTGCAGAAGGAACTCTTTTATATTCGTGGAAGAGTGGGGCTCATTCAATGTGACTCCAATCTGCACACGTATGAACACGATCATTCCATCACGGAGCAGTCAGGTCTGTTTCCCGGATACGGAGAGATCCCTGAGATGTGGCATAACGAGTGGCGAGGATATCATGTATCCACAGCTCGTCAGATTGCTGCGAAAGCCATTGAATGGCAGACAAAACTGGGTCTGAAGCTGGACAGCCATATCGTTTATGTTATCCCTGATCAGATTCAAGGTCATGAAGATTGGACACTAACGGGCTGGTCCATATCGGAGGATGGTACAGATCCCACAGAACGCCGTACTTTCTCACCTAACGAATGGAACCAGATACGCCTGATTATTCCGAACCATGCATAAACTTGATCGACTTTGCCAAAGCAGATCGCCTGTTCCCTTTATTTCTATTTGCAGGAAAAACTCTTCTTAACTTTTCGGGGATATGATATGATGAAGTAGTCTACGTTAAGTAGAACTTTATATATAGATAGGATGAATTTCATGAGCGTAGCGGAAATGAACACGGTCGATATGGCCCAAGTGTTAACGGGCGCATATGAACTGGGCGACATGATTAACCAATCAGCCGAAGTATCGGATTATTTATATTGGAAGCAGCAAGTGGAGACGAGCCCTGAAATTCAGGCGGGGATACGCAAGCTGGAAGCCAAAAAGGAACTATTCGAAGAAACCCAGCGTTTTGGGCATTTTCACCCGGACTATCACGCCGCAAAAGATCAGGTTCAGGCTCTAGAGCTTGAATTGGAACATTTCGAGGCGGTAGCCCGCTTCAAACAGGCGGAGAAAGCATTGGACGATATGTTGTTCCAGATGTCGGAGACGATTGCATTCGCCGTGTCAACGACGATCAAGGTACCGAGCAATGATCCGAATCCGAAGGGCGGCTGCGGTAGCGGAGGCAAGTGTGGTTGTAGCTAAGATTTGATAAGAACATAAATTTATGACAGACCGGACCTTTCCGAGGATCCGGTCTCCATTATAGAAAGGCGGGGAAAATGATGTTTGCGGAAAGGACAGGATTCATTATATGGGTCAGTGATTTGAAAGCGGCTCGTAATCTCGAAAAGTATGGTACCGTTCATTACATCTCCCGCCGTATGCATTATGTCGTCATGTATGTTAATGCAGAGCGGGCTGAAGATACGATGAAAAATGTGAACAGACTTTCCTATGTGCGCAAGGTTGAACGTTCCTACCGGAATGAGATTAAAACAGAGTATGCTAGCAAAACGATGGACAAAACGAGTTTTTACGGGATATAACAAAAATGGTTTGGAAATGTACAGTGAACTTATTGCCACTGTACATTTCGAAACGATTAACCAGAGGGGCCCTTCGGGGCCGCTCTTTTATTGAATTAGGCATAAACTGGATTTTGTGAAAAAATCTGAAGTTACGCCTTGAGGTTGCGGGACTTATGTTGTAATATATTGGGTAAATAAATAGATAGAAAGTCCTATCTGGTGGAGAGTGATTCCCATGCGTGATAAGGTGATGCAACGTTGGAGCACGTACGAGCCTTTTTTCGTGGCTCTTGGAGACAAAAAAGTGGCCGACATCGTCATTACCAATCATGCCAAGATGCGGTATGCAGACCGTATTGAGCCGGCACGTAATGATGATGACCATATTGCGGCATGGTTATGGGAGTGTCTGAAGCAGGACCGTATTACACCATACTACCGTAATGAGCAGGATGTTTACCTGATCGACGAAGATTTGGTCGTGGTTGCTGAATTTTCCGAACTTGAAGGGGAATATGACATTGCTGGCAATCCGCTTCATAAGATGATTGTTGTTACGTTTCTGGGGAAAATGTCCGAGACGATTGAACTGCGGGATTTAAAATCGTATTATTCTTGGCTAAGACATTCAAGACGAATGACTCTTGTCAAGAACAGTCGCAAGCATAAGTAAGTTTGGAATAATCCATATTTTCGAATTGATAGATTCAGGTTACATCGCATGCAGACAAGCTGCATGCTTTTTTTGTTGGAATTCACGAAATCGGCTACAATGGGGAAAGCGTACAGAAGAGGGGCGAAGATATGAATTTTCATCAATTGCATATTTTTTATACCGTAGCAGAGAAGGGAAGTTTTTCAGCGGCTGCGCAAGCACTACATATGACACAACCTGCGGTGACGATGCAGATTCAATCGCTTGAGGATTATTTTGGGACCAAGTTGTTGCATCGTTCTACCAAGAAAATAGAATTATCCGAGGCAGGTCGGACATTACTGCCTCACGCCAAACGCAGTGTAGAGTTGGTCAGACAGACAGATGAGGCGATGTCCGCGTTTACACAGATGCTGCAAGGCAGATTGCAGCTTGGGGCAAGTTTGACGATTGGTGAGTATGTGTTGCCACGAATGCTGGGCCCTTTTGCTCGCCAATACCCGGATATCTCGATCGTTATGAAAGTGATGAATACGACGCAAATTATGGACGATATCTTGAAACATCAGCTTAACTTTGGACTGATTGAAGCGCCAGTAAACCACCCGGATATGATTGTAGAGCCGGTCATGCAGGATGAATTGAAGCTGATTGTTCCGGCAGGGCATGCTCTGGCAGATCGTGGGGAAGTAGAGCTTGAAGATGTGCTGAACTACGCGTTTGTGTTGCGGGAAAAAGGCTCGGGTACCCGTCAGGTGATGGAAGATCAGTTGCAGAAGAGAAATATAGATCCACAGGACATGAATGTGGTGATGGAACTTGGCAGTACAGGTGCTGTGAAATCCGCCGTAGAAGCGGGTGTGGGTATCACCATGTTATCCCCGTCGTCCGTTCAGCATGAGCTGGCCCTTGGACTGGTTCATATCGTGGATATTCGTGGGCTTGAGTTCAAACGACAATTCTACGCTATACATCTGAAATCTTCATTGCTTCCCTTGTCAGCAGTAGCGTTCCTGAATTATTTGCGTCAGCATGAGCAGACAACATCAGAAGGACGAGCGGAATAAGAGGGCCATATTAATTTAAAATCCATTCTGTTACTCACTAGATATAAGAAGGAGCTGTTGTTCATGAATCAATTTAATGGACGTTGTGATCTTCATACGCATAGCCAAGCGTCGGACGGAATGCAGCCACCTGCCGAGAATGTGAAGCTCGCCAAACAAAGAGGACTGTCTGCGGTGGCGCTGACAGATCACGATACAGTAGCTGGTGTAGCCGAGGCACAGCGGGCTGGCCGTGAGTATGGAATTGACGTTGTGGCAGGGGTAGAGATCAGTACCCGCGCGGGCGGCAAGGATATTCATGTGCTGGGGTATTATGTGAATACAGAAGATGAGAAATTTCTGGAGCGACTGCGCGGGCTTCGGGAGGCGAGAGAAGAACGCAATCATCTGATCATTGCCAAACTGCAGGAGCTTGGACTCGAAATTAGCTGGCAGGAGGTCATTGATGGCCTTGGCCGACCGCTGGAGCCGGATGAAAGCATCGGTAGACCTCATATGGCCGATGTGTTGGTACGAAAAGGATATGCCGCTGATATGAGGGATGCATTCAATCGTTATCTGGCTGAAGGCCAACCGGGCTATGTATCGGTTCCCCGAGTTGCACCGGAAGATGCATGCCAGTGGATTAAAGATGCGGGTGGGGCTGCTGTTATTGCCCATCCTGGTTTATACAGAGACGACGAATTGGTTCGTCGCATTCTGGTGGACGCCCATCCTGACGGTATTGAAGTGGTTCATTCGGATCATGGACCAGAAGAGGAGCGCAGATATGCGGAGTTGGCACGGGAATTTGGGCTCATTCAAACAGGTGGTTCGGATTACCATGGTGTAAGACAAGGGGTAGTATTTCATGGGGATCTGGGAAGCAAAACCGTAACCATTGATGTGCTCGATAAACTCCGGGCTGCAGCCGGAAAGTCTTGATGGGGAAACTTTCTTCATATGTTGTATGAGACTGGGATATAAGGGATCGGTTGTCATCGTGCTAAAATTGAATATGAAAAAAAAGGACATAGAGATGGGGTGAGCGTTAATCGCTAGCCATGTCTCTATGTCCTTTTTGATTGCCTATAATTAAGCTAGGTGATGGAATAATTCACCCATGTGCCGCGAGCAGCTCCAAGGCGTTCAAATAACTGCTGTGCCCGCTCGTTGGTTGCTGCTGTGATCCAGGACATGTAAGCACATCCGTGTTCACGTGTATACTGCTGACAATGTTCAAACAGTTTGGCCTCGGCTTCGCCTTCTCTGCAAGCTTCCGTCACAAACAAGTCATTCATAATGGCAACGCGGTTTGCCTTCATCGTGCTGTAGGTAAAATAGAGTGTAGCGAATCCGATGAGTTCACCGTCCTGCTCTGCAACGAATTGAACACCTATCTGCTGATCAAGCAGGTTTTTGATTAAAAGCTCGATTGCCTGATCACCAGGCCAGGGGTTGTTATAAAAGCCGACGACATACTCGTGCATTAATGCACTCAGCGGTAGTACATCATTAGGGTGAGTTGGTCTGATATTTAGCGTCATGGGACACATCCTTAGAAGTTTATTTATAGATTTATTAATTGAATTATTATACATTAAACTGAATTTATACTCAAAATAAAACAATACACTGAATCACCAACTTAAGTCCATGGTAATTTGAGAAACAAAAAATCCCCCGAACAGTCTTTTGTTCCGGGGGATTTTACGTTGCCTAACCGGGTTGAAAAGCAAGCCTCTTATCCATTTTTGATCGTGGATGGCAAACTTTTAACCAGCTCTTCGTTTGGCGTCACAAATAAGGTCTTCTGGTGGTCATAAATGACAAAGCCTGGTTTGGAGCCACTCGGCTTGCGTACATGTCGGATAAAGGTGTAATCCACCGGCACGCTGCTGGATTCTTTGGCTTGACTGAAGTAAGCCGCGAGTTGTGCTGCTTCCTCCAAGGTTGCTTCGCCAAAGTCGGTGCTGCGAATGACGACATGTGAACCCGGGATGTCTTTGGTGTGCAACCAAGTGTCATTGGAAGAAGCCAAACGGTTGGTGACGTACTCATTTTGCAGGTTGTTTTTGCCTACGAGAAGTTCAATTCCCTCTGAAGAAGTAAACTGATGCACTGTAGGGCGGTCGTTTTTCTTTTTCTTTTTGCCTTTTTTGTTGCGGTCGCGAAGATAACCCTGTTGCACAAGCTCATCGCGAATTTCCTCGATGTCGTTCATGGATGCGATAGACAGTTGCTGGAGCAGATTGTCGAGATAGTCGATCTCGTCTTTCGTTTTTCCAAGCTGCTCATGAATAACAGCCAGACTGTTCTTATATTTGTTATATCGTTTGAAATAACGTTGTGCGTTGTCAGACGGTGTAAGCAATGGGTCAAGCTGAATGGTAATGTTCGCTTGATCTTCATCATAGAAGTTCACAAGCTCCACACTTTTGTCCCCTTTACTAACCTGATGCAGGGAGGCAAACAGCAGCTCACCCCATAATCTGAATTTATCCGCATCGTCGGCTTCCAGCAGATCCTTGTTCAGGTTGTCCAGCTTTTTGATGTTTTTGCTGCGCTCATTTTGCAGAAAACGTAGCAGATCGCTCACTCTTTGCTTGACCGTATCCCGCTCGGCCTTGTCTCCGTAATAATCTTCCATACACTTGCTCATCGTATCATAGGTTTTCTCTACGTCCTGAATGCTCTGAAGCTGAACGGCTGAGAAAATCATTTTGCCTTTGGCGTTCAGCCCGGTCACAGGCGTATAACTATTATCTCTTACTGGCCCCATGATGGACTCAAAAGCATTCCACAGCGCATCGGCTTCGATTCGAGCCTCACCTTCACTTGCAGCTTGATCGTCACCTTGATTAGCAGGTACCCGAGAGGTAATCTCTCCTGCGATCAGCGGACTAAGACCGCTGAATGAATTCACCAGCCAGCGAGAGGCCTCTTCTTCAGCAGCAGTATAGCTATTTTGGAATTCAGTGCTGCTCACTTCCAGCGGATTGCTTTTATGCTGCTCTGGTGGCTCGGTGTACGAAAATCCAGGCATAATGACCCGGTAACTACTGATGGACGGGGTTACGTGATGAATTCCATCCAGAATCGTTCCCGTGATCGGATCTACCAAAACAATATTACTGTGACGCCCCATCAGTTCAATAATGATCCGTTTGACCGAAACATCACCCAGTTCATCGCGCTGACGCACGTCGATATGAATAATCCGCTCCATACCAATCTGACGAATTTCCTCAATGATCGCACCCTCGCAGTGCTTACGCAGCAGCATGCAGAACATGGGAGCTTCAGTAGGGTTAAGAAACGTTTTTTCGGTAAAATGCACACGCGGATATGTCGGGCTTGCCGAAATAAGCAATTTGCTATTTCCACGCTGAGCACGGAGGGTCAGTACAACATCATGGCCGTTAGGTTGATGTATTTTGCTGATGCGTCCGCCCTTGCAGCCTTGCAGTTCATGTACGATAGCTCGTGTTACGATGCCGTCCAATGCCATTTTTTTCAACGTCCTCTCTATCTATAACTGAAATGAACACCGGGATATGTAAAAAAGAACCCGTTGCAGATTCGTATTCGTTTGTATAGCAATAAATCGGATTGCCACTGTGTATATAACCACAGACCTTTATTTTAGCTTATTCTGCCCATCAGGGAAAGGATTCGCCATCGGGTGCTAATTAGGGTCCTGTCCGAATACATATAGAGCAGGTAGTTTGTCCGGCATCGCGTACAACCTGTTGATTAGCATAGCCGGTGTAGTATGTGTGACGTTTTACAGAGGAAATACAGACTGGGAGGGAATTTTGAAGCATGGAACATACCAAGTGGCACCAACTTAGCGTTGAAGAGCTTCGTAACACTCTTGGCGTCAGTCTTGAGGAAGGATTAACCGAAGAGACTGCAACCGAAAAGAGGAAGGCCGCCGGTTCAAATGAGCTGAGCGAAGGAAAGCGCATATCTCCAATTACATTATTGCTTAATCAATTTAAGGATTTCATGGTTCTAGTGTTGATGGGTGCCACACTGGTGTCCGGATTGCTTGGAGAATACTTGGATGCTGTAACGATTGTTGCCATCATTGTGCTTAATGCCATTCTTGGTTTTGTACAGGAATTCCGGGCGGAGCGTTCCCTTCGTGCATTGAAACAATTGTCGGCCCCACTGGCCAAAGTGCTAAGGTCAGGTCAGGAATTACATCTTGAGGCCAAACTTTTGGTGCCAGGGGATATCGTGCTTGTGGAGAGCGGTGATCGCATACCTGCCGATGTACGCTGGCTGTCCACGAACAGCCTCGATGTGGAGGAATCTGCACTTACTGGGGAATCGGTTCCTGTAAGCAAACATTGCCATCCCATAGCTGCGGAGGATGTGCCGCTAGGAGATCAGAAGAACATTGGATTCATGGGAACGATGGTCACTCGCGGTACCGCCAAGGGCGTTGTGGTCCGGACGGGCATGGATACCGAGATGGGCAAAATCGCCGACCTGATCCAGAATACGGAGGAACAGGAAACACCGCTGCAACACAGGTTGGAACAGTTGGGTAAAATTTTGATTTTTGTGGCGCTCGGATTAACCGTCATGGTTGTTGTTGCAGGTATTTTGCATGGACAACCGGCAGTAGGCATGTTTCTGGCAGGCGTCAGCCTCGCAGTGGCCGCCATACCAGAAGGCTTGCCAGCGATTGTAACGATTGCGTTAGCCCTTGGCGTACAGCGTATGATCAAGCGAAAAGCGATTGTGCGCAAGCTTCCCTCCGTCGAAACCCTTGGTTGTGCCTCGGTCATCTGTTCGGATAAAACGGGTACGTTGACCCAGAACAAGATGACGGTTACGGACGTGTGGCTGGAGGGACGCAGCATCAAGGTCACCGGGGATGGTTATGCACCAGAAGGACAGATGCTGGAGAATGGTCGTACCTTGGAACTGAAGAGTGACCAGACATTGCGGAGAATGCTTCAGATCAGCGCACTATGTAATAATGCCAGTATTATCGAGAGTGTTGGAGATGAGATGCGGAATAAAAAGAAAGGCAAAGAGACAAATAAGGATAATAAGAAAGAAGCGAAGAAAGGTACAAAGAAAGATCATGTTAATGAAACGGTCAAGGAAAACAGCGTGGTATGGGAGCTGAAAGGCGACCCTACGGAAGGGGCGCTTGTAACACTGGCCTCCAAAATGGGACTTACCCCCGCTGGCCTCAAAGAGTTATATGCACGTGAGCAGGAGTTCCCGTTTGACTCTGACCGGAAGCGGATGTCTGTCTTGGTTCACCATCAGGGTGGGCGGATGGTCTACACCAAGGGTGCACCAGATGTACTGATTGGGCAATGCAGCTACATTTTGTGGGAAGGCAATGTTGTACCTTTCACAGGAACGCTGCGGCAGAAAGTCATGGCGGCGAACGAGAATATGGCGGGTTCTGCACTACGGGTTCTCGGGATGGCTTACCGCGATGTACGGCCGAATGAAAAAGTAGAGAATGAACATGCTGCCGAGAGCCAACTCGTCTTTGTCGGGCTTGCAGGCATGATTGATCCACCGCGGCGTGAGGCACGGGATGCAATTGCGACTTGTCGCAGAGCAGGCATACGTACCGTTATGATTACGGGCGATCATGGTACGACGGCAGAGGCTATCGCCCAACAGTTAGGTATTCTTCCACGGGGTGGGGCTTCACTTAGCGGACAGCAATTGGCGGGTATGACGGACGAGCAGCTGGATAAACAGGTAGAGGGCATTTACGTATTCTCACGAGTATCGCCTGAGCACAAACTACGGATTGTAAAATCATTGCAGCGCAAAGGACATGTCGTAGCGATGACTGGAGATGGCGTGAACGACGCACCAGCTATTAAAGCAGCAGATATCGGTATTGCGATGGGAATAACAGGCACGGATGTGACGAAGGAAGCATCGGCGTTAATCCTGAGTGATGATAATTTCTCTACTATAGTAGCTGCAATTGAAGAAGGGCGTAATATTTATGAGAACATCCGCAAGTTTATCCGGTATTTGCTAGCATCCAATGTTGGCGAGATTTTAACGATGTTTTTCGCGATGATGATGGGACTGCCTTTGCCACTCGTGCCGATCCAGATTCTGTGGGTCAACCTGGTGACGGATGGATTGCCAGCGATGGCACTTGGTGTGGATCAGCCGGAAAAAGATCTGATGGAACACAAGCCGCGTGGCGCCAAGGAAAATATTTTTGCCAGACGATTGGGTTGGAAAATTGTCAGTCGGGGTGTATTGATCGGGCTTTGTACACTCGGGGCGTTCTGGCTTACCCTACAGGCCGCGCCAGATGAACCGGGTCAGCTCATTAAAGCTCAATCTGTTGCCTTTGCTACTCTCGTTTTGGCACAGCTCATTCATGTATTTGACTGCCGTAGTTCACGCTCCATTTTCCACCGCAATCCATTGCAGAACAAGTACCTGGTATTTGCAGTTATTTCATCCATCGTGCTGATGCTGGCGGTCATGTATGTAGAGCCGTTGCAGCCTATCTTCAAAACAGTACCACTGGGTATGCGTGAATGGGCCATTTCCATCGTTGCCGCAGGTATTCCAACCTTCCTGATGGGAGTGGGCAGCGTGTGGGGAGGTCGTCGCAACCGTCGCCGCATGGGCCCAGGCCGCTTCGTACCGAAAAGTACAAAGTTTTCGGCATAAAATCAATAGCAATTGCTTATCGTTTTCGTTATGCTATCCTCAAAATGATTCGAGGCGAGATTCCTCGGCATTTTGCAGGATAGCTTTTTTTATTGGGAATGTTGGATATGAATATCCAGGGTATCCTGTAGAGAAGCAAGAATAACGCTTTGGCAGCAGACTGCCAAAAGGAGTGGGCAAGGTTATGGAATTTACAAAAATGCACGGACTCGGCAACGATTTTATTGTTGTGTTTGGAGAACAACAGCTTCCGGCTGATGCAGCAGAATTGGCTGTAAAATGGTGCAATCGTTTCTTCGGTATCGGTGCGGATGGCCTGGTTTATATACTGCCTTCAGAGAAGGCGGATTTTCAGATGCGCATCATGAACTCGGACGGCTCGGAAGCAGAGCAATGTGGCAATGCCATACGCTGTGTATCCAAATATGTATATGATCATGGTCATGTGACCCAAGAACAGATTACGATTGAAACCATTGGCGCGGGTGTACAACCAGTAAGCTTGAACATTCGTGATGGTAAAGTGCAAACCGTTCGTGTGGATATGGGAGAGCCTATCCTGAATGGACTTCAGGTTCCAACGACCGTGGATGCCAATCCGGTGGTGGATCATTCCATCGAAGTAAATGGACAGGATTTCAAATTTACGGCCGTCTCCATGGGTAATCCTCATGCAGTCATCTATGTGGATGATGCTGTGAATTTCGATCTATCGACATGGGGGCCACTACTTGAGGTTCATCCCATGTTCCCGAAAAAAATCAATGTAGAGTTCGCAACGGTTCGCGATCGCGGCTATGTGGACATGCGTGTGTGGGAACGCGGTGCTGGACCAACACTTGCCTGTGGAACCGGAGCTTGCGCAACACTGGTATCATCCGTTCTGAACGGACATACGGATCGCACAGCGGTGATCAGCCTCAAGGGTGGCGATCTTCATATTGAGTGGAACGAAGCCGACAACCACGTGTACATGACTGGACCTGCTGAAGTTGTTTTCAAGGGAGTCACTTCGTAAAGAATACGTTTAAATGAGGAGGCCTTAGGGCCTCTTTTTTTGCAGTTATATGAATTCCTACTAGTCCAGAGGGTTATAGAAACTGAATTTCACGAAAAACCTGTGTTTTTCTTCGTTTTCAGATGTTTTTTGTGTTACATTAGTATGAAATGATCAGTCAGGCGGGGGGAAAAGGGATGAAGGCGGATTTACGCAGTGTAATGCAGGAACGGGTCCTCATAGGGGATGGGGCGATGGGAACTTTCCTGTATCAGATGGGATTCCCGGTAGGGATTTCTTATGAAGAGTTGAACTTGATATCACCTGAAGTGGTGGCAGATGTGCATCGTCGTTACCGCGATGCAGGTACGGAAATTCATGAAACCAATACGTACTCTGCCAATTACGATAAGTTGTCCAAGTTTGGTCTGGAGTCCAAGGTCGAGGATGTCAACCGTGCCGGTGTACGTATCGCCAAAGAAGTAGCTGGCGCAAACGGTTATGTTCTGGGCGCGGTTGGCTCCATTCGTGGAGGAAAGCGGACCAACGTATCAACAAGTGAATTGAAGCGTTTCTATCAGCAACAGATTTTTGCACTGCTCGAAGAAGGAGTGGACGGCATTCTGCTCGAAACCTTCTATGATATCGAGGAAATGGATATCGCCCTTCTACAGGCGCGCAAGCTGAGTGATCTCCCGGTAATTGGACAGTTCGCTGTTGAGGATGTAGGGCATACACTGGATGGATATACGATGCCAGAAGCTTTCCGAATCATGCGTGAACAAGGGGCTGACGTCATTGGTTTCAACTGCCGTTCCGGTCCAAACGGAATTATGCGGGCGATGGAGACGGTGTCAGGCCGTATCGGTGTCCCAATGTCTGTTTACCCGAATGCGGGTGCAGCGGATTACGTCGATGGTCAGTTCCGTTATGGAGCGTCACCGGAATACTTCGGACAGACGGCAGTGCAATTCGCTGATCTGGGCGCACGTATCATCGGAGGCTGCTGTGGTACAACACCTGATCATATCGCCGCAATCGCCCAGGCTCTTGTTGAATACACACCTGTTCCAATACTGGAACCTGATCCATCCGAGTCGAAACCGCGTATTATCCTGCATGAAAATGTAGATGAACGGTCTGGACGGGGTGGGCAGCCTACGATTGTGGATCTAGTCAAACAACGTCATACGGTCATCGTCGAACTTGACCCACCACGTGATCTCGACATTGCGAAGTTTATGAAAGGTGCCGAGACATTGAAAGCAGCAGGTGCAGATGCGTTAACATTGGCTGATAATTCCCTAGCGGTTACCCGGATGAGTAATATGGCTCTCGGCCATCTTGTTCAGGACCGTACAGGATTGCGCCCACTGGTGCATATTGCATGTCGTGACCGGAATCTGATCGGGACACAATCGCACATGATGGGATTTGATGCTCTAGGCATTAATCATGTACTCGCTGTAACAGGTGACCCTGCACGATTTGGAGACTTGCCCGGATCAAGCTCGGTATACGATCTGACTTCTTTTGAAATTATACGTATGATCAAGCAGTTGAACGATGGAGTATCCTTCTCCGGTAAACCGCTCAAGCAGAAGGCAGGCTTTGTTATCGGTGCCGCATTCAACCCGAATGTGAAACATCTGGATAAGGCTGTACAGCGGCTTGAGAAAAAGATTGCTTCCGGAGCCGATTATATTATGACGCAGCCGATATACGATCCTGAACTAATCGTAGCCATGCATGAAGCGACCAAGCATCTGGATGTGCCGATCTTTGTAGGGGTAATGCCGTTAGCCAGCGGCCGAAATGCAGAATATCTGCATAATGAGGTTCCGGGTATTCAGCTGTCGGATGAAGTGCGTTCCCGGATGGCTGGTCTCGAAGGTGAAGAAGGTCGAGCAATGGGTGTGAAGATCGCCAAGGAGCTTCTGGATGTAGCAACAAAACATTTCAAAGGAATCTATTTAATGACTCCATTTATGTTCTATAGTATGACGGCCGAACTGACCCAATATGTGTGGGAGAAGTCGGAGCATCAATGTCCTACTTGTTTCAACCCTAATAATCAATTACAATAGTGTAACGGATGTGATGCCGATGTCATTCAGTATGACCGGATACGGTCAATCCGCCTTTCATTTTGGAGGCTATAAGGTACAATTGGAAATCAAGTCTGTCAACCATCGTTATTGCGAAGTGATGATGCGTCTCCCGAGAGAGTGGACGTGTTATGAAGACGGATTGAGGAAAAAGGTACAGAGCCGCTTAAAACGTGGGCGGATTGATGTTTATGTAATGAAAGAAAAAGATGAAGACCAGGCTCTTCCCGCTGTTCTGAATGAGCAGGCGGTCAGGGCCTATCTTCAGGCCGCAGAGCAATTGGAAAGCCGCTATGGTATGCAGGGCAAACCGAGTATTATGGATATGCTGGCACTTCCAGATGTCATGGTTCATTCGGATGGGACGAGTTCGCTTCCGGAAGAGCAGAAGGACGAATGGGAGCGTGTCCTGCAGCAGGGGTTGGAAGAGGCTTTATCCGGTCTGGAGCAGATGCGCGCCCGCGAGGGTCTTCATCTGGCCAGTGATCTGGAACGACGTGTCAGTCGTCTGGAATCACTGCATACCGAGATGCTTGCTCTTGCGCCGACTGTGGTGAGTGATCATCGCAACAAGTTAAGACAAAGGCTTACGGAAATGCAGGAAGAAGGCTCTTTCCCTTTTGACGAGCATAAATTAGGTATGGAAATTGCTATGTTTGCCGATCGTTCTAACATAGAGGAAGAGCTTACGCGTCTACAGAGTCACTTTGGACAGAGCAGGGAACTGCTGAAAAGTGATGAGCCAGTAGGCCGCAAGTTGGACTTTCTTATTCAGGAGATGAATAGGGAAGTCAATACGATTGGATCAAAAGCCAACCATTTGGCTCTGGTGAACCGTGTTGTCGAGATGAAGGCGGAACTGGAGAAAATTCGTGAGCAAGCGGCGAATATCGAATGAACGGTCATATTTCGGCAAAAGAGTCGCATGTATAGGGGGAAGAACCTGATTATGGCAATCAAACTCATTAACATTGGATTCGGTAACATCGTATCGGCGAACCGGATTATATCCATCGTGAGTCCGGAATCGGCGCCGATCAAGAGAATTATACAAGAGGCAAGAGACCGTCATATGCTGATAGACGCAACATACGGAAGACGTACTCGTGCCGTAATTATTACGGATAGCGATCATGTCATTCTGTCTGCGGTTCAGCCAGAAACGGTCGCCCATCGTCTTTCTTCGAAAGATGATGACAACGACGAATAAAATGGAGTGTAATATGTCTAAGGGATTACTGGTAGTGTTGTCCGGCCCATCTGGGGTCGGGAAGGGTACAGTATGCAGCGCTTTGCGCAAACGGGTGCCGGAATTGATTTATTCTGTATCGGCAACGACTCGTCAGCCACGTCTGGGTGAGGAACACGGCGTCAATTATTTCTTCAGAAGCCATGAAGAATTCCTGAACATGATTGCTGAAGATCAATTGTTGGAACACGCAGAATATGTAGGAAACTATTACGGAACACCGCGTGATTTTGTGGAGAAAACGATTAACGAAGGCCGGGACATCATTCTTGAGATTGAAGTTCAAGGCGCGTTGAAAGTGAAAGAAAAGTTCCCGGAAGGGATCTTTGTATTTCTGTTGCCTCCTTCATTGGACGAGCTTAAAGATCGCATTCAGGGCCGTGGTACGGAAAGTCAGGCGACGATTGATCACCGGATGTCCGTCGCGGTAGATGAGATCAGTCTGCTGGAGCAGTACGATTACGCTGTCGTTAATGATGAAATTGATTTGGCGTGTAAACGAATAGAAAGCATCATTATCGCCGAACATTGTAAGATCAATAAATAATCCATTTGCCGCCGCAAAATGCGATAATCAGTGGAGCTGCTGTCATAGGATATATGAGAGTAGCACCAGTCTGGTTAGCGTATCCAGCGGTGCACCATGATTCCGTCAGGCGGCGAATTGTGATTATACTAATGCAAAGAGGTGTTTTGTAAATATGCTGTATCCTTCTATTGATGAAATGATGAACAAAGTCGACAGCAAGTATTCCCTTGTTGTTGCCGCTTCCCGCCGGGCAAGACAGCTTCGTGAAGGTGAGAAAACGGATTTGAGAAATGCCAGATCCCATAAACAGGTTGGCGTTGCACTTGAAGAAATTTATGGTGATCTGCTCGTTGTCATCAAAGGACAGGACGAAGAGGAAGAAGAGTAAGCCGCCTGCGGCTGCTCTTCAACTGCATACGGCGCAAGCCGGATTTATTTGACAACCGCGAGGTTGTTATTTTTTTCTCTATTCATCCTTATAAAGGTCGTATATATCGGGGGGATAACCATGTTGAACGGTAAAAAAATCGTGCTTGGTGTGACTGGCGGCATAGCCGCATACAAGGCGGCTACATTATGCAGCAGGCTGGTGCAAAAAGGAGCGGACGTTCATGTCATTATGACGAATTCCGCGAAACAGTTTATTACCGAATTAACGCTGCAAACCTTGACCCGAAATGTAGTATATAGTGATACATTTGATGAACGGGAGCCTTCGGTCGTCTCGCATATTCATCTGGCTGATATGGCCGATCTTGTGTTGGTTGCTCCGGCAACAGCCAATGTGATTGCCAAAATGGCACATGGGATGGCAGATGATATGCTCTCAACAACCTTGCTTGCAACCACTGCTCCGGTGATGATTGCGCCAGCGATGAATGTACATATGTATGATCATCCGGCGGTACAGCATAATATGTGCCTGTTAACCGAGCGCGGAACCATGATGATTGAACCGGGTGAAGGTCAACTGGCATGTGGGTATGTGGGTAAAGGACGGTTGGAAGAACCAGAGACGATTGTCGATGTGGTGGAACGTTTTTTTGAACAGCAGGAATCTGTTAAACGGGAACGTAATGAACAGCTTTCTTTGTTGAGCGGGAAGAAGGTTGTGGTCACTGCAGGAGGTACCATAGAACGCATTGATCCTGTAAGGTACATTACCAATGATTCCTCAGGAAAAATGGGTTTTGCCATTGCAGCGGCAGCGCGTGATCTGGGGGCAGATGTGACTTTGGTTATGGGGAATACCCAGGTTCAGCCACCGGCGAATGTACAGGTGATCCCGGTGCAGTCAGCGCAGGATATGTATGATGCGGTAGCAAGCCAATGGGATAATGCAGATATCGTGGTTAAGGCCGCAGCTGTTGCGGATTATCGCCCCAAGGAAGTGTACACAGAGAAAATCAAGAAGAAAGGCGATACATTATCGCTTGAACTTATTAAAAATATAGATATTCTTGAAACGCTGGGTAAGCAGAAGAGCCATCAATTTTTGATTGGTTTTGCTGCGGAAACAAATTCATTAGAAATGTATGCACGTGAGAAACTGGAACGGAAAAACTGTGATCTGATCGTAGCCAATGATGTCACCCAGGCGGGTGCCGGATTTGGAACAGATACCAACGCGGTGCACATCTATGACCGTGAAGGTTTGGTGGAAGAGCTTCAGGTGGTGGCCAAGGAAGAGGTGGCTCGCCGGTTGCTTTCGATTGCGGCGGAGCGCATTGCCGGGAGGAATTAATATGGAGATCGCCAAGGTTATTGTCGATGTTCCTGTGAAGGAAACGGACCGGCCGTTTGATTATTTGGTGCCGGAATCCATGCGTGAATGGATTGAGATTGGCAGCAGGGTAGGTGTACCTTTTGGTCATCGGACGGTGCAGGGTTTCGTGATTGATCTGGTACCTCGCACGGGTACGGAGAAATTCAAACTCAAACCGATTCAGGAATTGCTGGATATCGTTCCGCCGTTGTCAGAAGATTTGGTTGAATTGGCCGAATGGATGAGTGAACGTTATGCCAGCAACCGCATTTTGTCTTTACAGGTGATGGTACCGACTGCGCTGAAAGGGAAAGCAGAACGGTATATCTCCCTTGGAGATGCGCTGGATGGACAAATGGCAGGTTCGGCGTCAGGCGAAGAAGTTCTTTTTGTGTGGGGAGAAGAGTCGACTTCAGAAAAGGTGCAGCAAGACATTATTCGTTTTGTGAAGAGTCGTGGGCAGGTTCCCTTACAACAACTGAGTCGTAAATACCCCAATCATGCTGTGCTGATCAAGAAGTTATTACTCAGTGGTGTCCTGCTGGAAAGCCAGGCAATTAAGGACAAGCTGAATAAAAAAACGATGAAATCCATTGACCTTGCTGTGGATGTAGCGGCTGCGGAAGAGGCATTGAATTCATTCCCGGCAAAGGCACAACGACAGAAGGAAGTTTTGGCTTTCTTGCTGGAAATGAAAGAACTGTTGCCGATGGCGATGAAAGAATTGCTGTCCACACTTCAGGTATCAGCGGCTACAGTCAAAGGTCTGGAGGAGAAAGGGCTGGTTGTAACGGAGGACGTCGAAGTCTTTCGTGACCCCTATCAAGGCCGTAAGTTCCGTGCGACCGAGCCATTGAATCTGACCGAAGAGCAGCAGCATGTCTATAACAATATTAATGGTCGATTGCAGGAAAGGCGCCATGGCGTCTTTTTGCTTCATGGTGTAACAGGCAGTGGTAAGACGGAAGTATACCTCCAGACCATTCAGCGCTGTATTGAACAGGATCGACAGGCAATTGTGCTTGTACCTGAGATTGCATTGACACCGCAGATGGTTGAGCGTTTTAAAGGACGTTTTGGTGATCAGGTTGCTGTGATGCATAGTCGTCTGTCTGGTGGAGAGCGTTATGATGAGTGGCGCAAAATTCGGGAAGGTCAGGTGAAAGTTGCCATTGGCGCCCGTTCAGCAGTCTTTGCTCCGTTTAGTCGTCTTGGTCTGATCATTATGGACGAGGAGCACGAGACTTCATATAAACAGGAAGAAACCCCGAAATATCATGCCCGTGATGTAGCGGTAAAAAGAGCACAGCAGCATCAGGCGGTCGTTGTCCTGGGTTCAGCGACACCTTCGCTGGAAAGTTACTATGCTGCCCGTTCACAGAGCAATGATGATTTTGCACCACTTTTGTTGGAGATGCCTACCCGCGCACTTGGTAATAAGCTGCCGGAGGTACGGATTGTTGATATGCGCGAAGAGTTGAAGGACGGAAATCGCTCGATGTTCAGCCGCGCCTTGCACAAAGGATTGGAAGAGCGGTTGGAACGCGGGGAACAGACCGTGCTTCTGCTGAATCGACGTGGCTATTCCACCTTTGTGATGTGTCGCAGTTGTGGATACGTTGCAGGCTGTCCCGAGTGTGATATTTCATTAACCTATCATCAGCGCTCCAATAATCTTCGTTGTCACTATTGTGGATATGCGGAAGCAGCACCAGAAGTGTGCCCGGATTGCGGAAGTGAGCATATTCGATATTTCGGTACAGGTACGCAGCGGGTAGAGGAAGAATTGGCGAAGCTGTTCCCGGGTATTCGCGTCATTCGGATGGACGTGGATACAACGAGCGAAAAAGGTTCGCATGAGAAGTTGTTGAAGCAGTTTCGTGAGAAAAAGGCAGACGTATTGTTGGGTACCCAGATGGTTGCCAAAGGGCTTGATTTTCCTGATGTCACCTTGGTTGGAGTCATCACAGCAGACTCGGCACTTAATTTGCCAGATTTTCGGGCTGCCGAAAAAACATTTCAGCTGCTCACCCAGGTGGCGGGCCGTGCAGGTCGACATCAACTGCCGGGCGAGGTGTTCGTTCAGTCCTATACACCAGAGCACTATTCGATTGGGCATGCGAGCCAGCATGACTATGTTTCGTTTGTCCGGGAGGAATTATTGCATCGGCGCAATTTGCAGTACCCGCCTTACTGTCGCCTGATTTTGGTGACCTTCTCACATGAGCAGCTTCCGGTACTGATCCGGCTGGCTGAGAACTACACACGAATACTGAAAGAAAAGGCAAATGCTGCTGGCTGGTTAGGCAGTTTGGATCGTTTCAGCAACGATGCCTTTGACGTGCTTGGCCCGGTAGCCTCACCAATTCCTCGGATCAAGAATAGATACAGATTCCAATGTATGATAAAATGGCGGGGGGATGTCGACGCCATTGGACTGGCGCTCGCGACGGCCCGGCGCATGGACGACGATGTTCAGGCGCAAAAACTGCAAATTAGTCTGGATGTAGACCCGCAAATGTTAATGTGAGCATTTGTATTAAAATGCGGATGTAAACAAGCGGTATAAACATAGATTAAAAACAACATGAATGATGGCTCGATCTTAAAATCAGTTTTTGATACCTGCTACATAGCAGAAAATCAGTACTATTTTTGAAATGAGCCTGATGTCCTGAAATTATGATGAGGATTAGGAAGGTGCTTACAACATGTCGATTCGTATTATCGTGAAAGAACCGGATGAGGTACTACACAAAAGAGCTAAAGAAGTAACTAAAGTTACACCTAATGTACAGAAACTGCTGGATGATATGGCAGATACAATGTATGACGCTGAAGGCGTAGGTCTGGCTGCACCACAGGTTGGTATTTTGAAACGGCTTATTGTGATCGATTGCGGAGATGAGCAGGGGCTGATCAAGATGATCAATCCGGAGATTATTTCGAGTGAGGGAGAGCAATTTGGACCCGAAGGCTGCTTGAGTATCCCTGGCATTAACGGTGATGTGCGTCGTTTTGAGACGGTTACAGTCAAAGGGCTGGACCGCGAAGGCAAGGAACTGATTATTACGGGCAGCGGGCTGTTGTCACGCGCATTCCAACATGAGATTGACCATTTGGATGGCGTGCTCTTTACGGATATTGCTGAAAAAGTGTACGAAATTGCAGCCGATCAAACTGGGCCGCGTCGTAACTAAGGAGTGATCGATTTGAATATTGTTTTTATGGGAACGCCTGAATTTGCAGTTCCATCTCTCGATATGCTTATTGCCGAGGGATATAACGTGGTTGGGGTAGTGACACAGCCGGATAAACCACAGGGACGTAAAAAGGTGCTTACACCAACACCAGTCAAGGCTGCGGCAGAACGCCACGGCCTGCCTGTATTTCAACCAGTGAAACTGCGTGCTCCAGAAGCTGTAGCCCGATTGGCTGAATGGAAACCGGATCTGATTGTGACTGCGGCTTTTGGGCAGATTCTGCCCAAGGCTGTGCTGGATATGCCTGTTCGTGGTTGTGTGAACGTGCATGGCTCTCTTTTGCCAAAATATCGCGGTGGTGCCCCGATTCAACGTTCCATTATTAATGGAGAGCCAGTGACGGGAGTTACGCTGATGTTTATGGCGGAAGGCTTGGATACGGGAGATATGATCTCACGTGTGGAAGTGGCGATTACGGATGAAGATACATCAGGATCCATGTTTGTAAAGCTCAGCGAAGCGGGTTCCAAATTGCTTCAGGAAGAAATGCCGCGGCTGGTTGCTGGCGAAACAACGGCTGTCCCACAGGATGAAGCCGAGGCTTCGTATGCACGTAATCTGACTCGGGATGACGAGAAGATGGACTGGAATCGCACGTCGCGTGAATTGTTCAATCAGATTCGCGGTCTTGTGCCGTTCTCGGGTGCATTTACGATGTGGGATGATCAGGTCTTCAAGGTCTGGGCAGCAGCAAATCCGAAGCAGGCGGATGTACTCTCGTCTTCGGATGCTGGACAAGCTGAGCCGGGAACGGTGTTACAATTGGGCAAAAACGGGATTGAAGTTCGCACAGGTGACGGTTCTCTCTGGCTTACTGAGGTTCAGCCCGCGGGCAAAAAAGTAATGCAAGCTGCTGACTTTGCCCGTGGTGGTACCCTGAAACCAGGAACGGTGCTGCAATGAGCGGAAATACACCGGGCCGTCCATCAGGAAATAGTCATAAAGTCGCAGGAGATGCATCCGGGCGCGGAGGAAACCAACGTCGTCCAAGCACAGGAAAACCGGGTCGTGCAGGAAATTCATCTGCATCCCCATCTTCGGCAAATGGTGCCTCGCGTTCCGAACGGCCCAAAACATCTGCTCGTGCACTCGCCGTAAAGGTACTGAGCGCCGTTGAGCAAGAAGGAGCTTACAGCAACCTTGAGCTGAACCGGCGTCTGAAAGAGGCCGAGCTAAGTCCGGCAGATGCCGGACTGGCTACAGAATTAGTCTATGGTACGATCGCGAGACGGAATACCCTTGATTATTATCTGGAACGCTATGTAGCCAAAGGTGTATCCAAGCTGCAACCTTGGGTTCGCAGCCTGCTGCGCATCAGCGTGTACCAGATGTTATATCTGGACCGTATTCCAGAACACGCGGTAGTGAGTGAAGCCGTCAATTTGGCTAAGAAATTGGGTCATCAGGGCATCTCCGGTATGGTGAATGGCGTTCTGCGGAACATGATTCGCAATCGTGATGAGCTGCGCATCCCTGAACATCTGCCCGCTGCTGAACGTATCTCACTGGAACATTCTCACCCGCTGTGGATGGTCGAACGCTGGATCAGTCAATATGGCGAAGAGACAGCGGAAGCGATCTGTCGTGCAAATAATGAACCGCCTGCGGTTAGTGTTCGTGTGAACACGACAATGACTACACGTGAGAAACTGATGCAAGAGATGGTGAGCACGGGTGCGATCGTGGAACCTTCCCGACTTAGTCCAGACGGTATTCTCGTTCGCAGTGGTGGCAACATGGCTCTTACGTCCTGGTATCGGGATGGCTTGCTGTCCGTTCAAGATGAAAGTTCCATGCTTGTAGCCGAGGCAGTTGGGCCTGAAGAAGGTCAGACTGTATTGGACTGTTGTGCAGCTCCCGGCGGAAAGACAGCCCATATGGCTGAGAAAATGCAGGACCGTGGACGGATTGTGGCCAATGATGTACATGCTCACAAACGTCAGTTGATCATGGATCAGGCAGATCGTCTGGGACTCAGCTGCATTGATGCTGTGACAGGTGATGCGCTTGATCTGGATGCGCGTTATCCGGAGGCATCATTTGACCGTATTCTGCTGGATGCGCCATGTTCCGGTCTAGGTGTTATTCGCCGCAAGCCGGATGTCAAATGGACCAAAACTGTGGAAGATATCCACGATATCTCCAATCTGCAACGTGAACTGTTGGATCGGGTTGCACCGCTATTAAAGCCAGGTGGTATTCTGGTGTATAGTACGTGTACAATCGAGCCTGCGGAGAACGAGCATAGAGTTGCTGACTTTTTGGACCGGCATCCGGAATACAAGGCGGCTGAAGAGTCTGCCTGGTCTGGTCTGGAAACAGCCGAGTGGAAGGTTGTGAACGGTGGCGTGCAGATCCTGCCACAGTACGCTCACAGTGACGGATTTTTCATTGCCAGGTTGACAAGGATAGCGGATTAACAGTTTAATAGAGCACTGAAGGATAGCCGCCGAGGGGAACTTCGGCGGATTTCTTTGTGATTAGCCTCAAGGTTTAACATCAGTAAAAAGTGATGATAGGGTGCGATGCAGGCACTGAGGTGTTATAATGCATGAAGTACAGGCATCAAGGGTATACATGGATGTAAAGTGGTCTTTGTGATAGAATAGGAAGAATGAAAAGAAAAGAAGGAATAGGTGTTGACAACAAAATGAAACCTTTTATATATGATTATTCCCTGGAGGAGCTGCAACAGTGGGCTGTTGAGAACGGGGAGCCGGCTTTTCGCGGTGGTCAGATCTTCGACTGGATTTATGTGAAACGTGTGAATGATTTCAGTGAAATGACGAACCTGTCCAAAGCGCTGCGTGAAAAGCTGACTGAACAATTTGAATTCGTTACACTTACTGAAATTACGAAATTTGAATCCAAGGATGGAACGGTGAAATTCCTGTTCGGTCTGCATGATGATCATGCGATCGAAACAGTTATCATGAAGCACAACTATGGTAACAGCATCTGTGTAACAACACAGGTTGGCTGCCGGATTGGCTGCACGTTCTGTGCATCCACGCTGGGCGGACTGAAACGTAACCTTACGGCTGGGGAAATTGTCGCTCAGGTTGTGCAAGCCCAGAAAATTTTGGACGAACGCGGTGAGCGGGTCAGCAGCATCGTAATCATGGGTTCAGGTGAACCTTTTGAGAACTATGAAGCAACAATGACGTTCCTGCGTATCATGATTCACGAAAAAGGGCTGAATATCGGTCAGCGCCATATCACGGTGTCCACAAGTGGAATCGTACCGAACATTTACAAGTTTGCAGATGAAGATACACAGATTAACCTGGCGATCTCCATCCATGCGCCTAATGATGCATTGCGTTCCAAATTGATGCCGGTAAACCGCCGTTTTCCTTTTGAGGATGTAATGGAGTCGTTGCGTTATTACTTGGCGAAAACGGGTCGCAGAATTACGTTTGAGTACGCACTTATCGGTGGTGTGAATGATCAGCCGGAACATGCGGCAGAACTGGCAAGCGTGCTTAAGAACATGCTGTGCCACGTGAACCTGATTCCGGTCAACCATGTACCTGAGCGCAAGTACGTAAGAACATCCAGAAGCGATATTTTTAATTTTCAGAAGATTCTCTCGGAGCAGGGTGTTAATGTAACCATTCGTCGTGAACAGGGACATGATATTGCTGCCGCTTGCGGTCAGCTTCGTGCAAAGCATATGGAGTTGAGGTGAGAACGTTTTGATCAAAACAGTTCATGTGAGCCATATCGGACGGGTGCGTTCGGTGAATGAAGATTCAGCCTGGATTCGAAATCTCGATACAGGTTATATTCTGGGTATTGTTGCCGATGGTATGGGCGGACATCTTGCAGGAGATACTGCGAGCCGCCTGGCGGTAGAGACGTTGGTGCAGGATCTGGGAACGCTTGAGCCGGGTCTTTCACATGCGTCTTTGTCAGCCGCATTGAGCGATGCTATTTTGCATGCCAACGAAGTGATCTTCCGTACTGCCTCCTCGGATGATAATTACCACAACATGGGGACTACCGTGGTTGCGGCATTATTGAATGATACGGAAGGTGTTATTGGTCACATCGGTGACAGCAGAGCATACAAAATTGCAAACAAGAATGTCATCCAGTTGACCGAGGACCATACACTGGTCAATGAATTGTTCAAAAATGGTCAGATCAGCAAAGAAGATGTCTCTCATCATCCGCGTCGCAATGTGCTGACACGTGCACTTGGGACAGACGCGGAAGTGAAGGTGGATCTGGATACCGTCAAATTGGAAGAAGGCGAAGTTCTTCTCCTGTGCAGTGACGGGCTTAGTAATCTGGTCAGCAATGAGCAGATCATTCAGGTCGCAGGTAATCTGGAACTGGCATTGGAAGATCGTGCGGATCGCTTGCTTCAGCTGGCTTTGCTTGCTGGAGGAGATGACAATATCACGGTGGCATTATTCGAACTGCAAAAGGAAGGTTCCGTGATATCGGAAACGGGGTGTGAGTCATGATTGGGCACCAGCTAGGCGGACGCTATGAAGTGATCGAGCGTGTCGGCGGTGGCGGCATGGCTCTTGTGTATAAGGCCCAGGACCTGTTGCTCAACCGGAACGTTGCCATCAAAGTGTTACGGCAGCAATTTGTTCATGACGAAGAGTTTATCCGCCGTTTCCGCAGAGAAGCACAATCAGCAGCTTCGCTGTCACATCCTAACGTAGTTAGTGTTTATGATGTAGGGCAGGAAGATGACGTTCATTATATTGTCATGGAATATGTTGAAGGCAAAAACCTGAATGAAATTATTAAAGAACGGGCGCCTCTGCAGGTGGACGAGGCCGTTCGAATCGCCTCCCAGATTGCAGATGCTCTCGATCATGCACATCATAATCAGATCATTCATCGGGATATCAAACCCCATAATATATTGATTGGTCGTAATGGCCGTGTGAAAGTAACGGATTTCGGGATTGCCCGTGCGGTTACGTCCACAACGATTACTCAGACCGGCTCAGTGGTCGGTTCCGTACATTACTTCTCACCTGAGCATGCCAAAGGCATCGTGACTGGCGAGAAGTCGGACTTATATTCTCTTGGTATAGTACTCTATCAAATGCTGACTGGGCAGCTTCCGTTCCTGGGAGAGAGTCCAATTAGCGTTGCTTTGAAGCATTTGCAGGAAGAGTTTGATGAACCGCGCAAATTCAATCCGCTTATCCCGCAAAGCGTGGAGAACGTTATTCTGAAATCCATGCGCAAAAATCCGCAGGAGCGTTACCAATCCGCTAAAGAAATGCAGACGGATCTGGAAACCTGCCTGATGCCGGAAAGACGTAATGAAACGAAGATTAATTTTCCGGATGAGGATGATATCGATCAGACCCGTGTTATGCCGGCGATCAAGCCGGAGCCGCGTGGAGTTACATCCACAGGTGCTATACCCGTGATGGAGTCTGACCAAGATAACAACAATGGCAAACCCAAAACAAAGAACTGGAAGAAGCCAGCGCTGCTGATCTCGTTGACCGTGCTTATTCTTATCGCGATGGTTGGAGTTGTGTGGTACGTGAAAGGCATGCTTGTTGTGCCAGATGTGAAGGTGCCCAATGTTGTGAGTCAGACCGAAGAAAAGGCACGTCAAATGTTGCAAGACAACGGGCTTGTTGTCAGTGATAATGTCATACGGGAGTACAAGGAAGGCGTTGATCCGGGTATTGTGTTCGATCAGAGCAGGAATGAAGGCGATATCGTCAAAGAAGGCTCTGAGGTCCAGCTGAGTGTTGGGGCGGAAAAAGAACTGACCAAAATGATCAGCGTCGAAGGCAATACCTATGATGAGGCTGTCAAGAAGTTGATCGCTCTTGGCATCAACGGGGATCAGATCAAACGCAAGGATGATTTCTCGAATGACATTGCATCCGGGAATGTGATCTCCCAGACCCCTGGATTCAATGAAGAATTTGATCCTGAAGCGACAGAAATTGTTCTAACCGTTAGCAAAGGCTCCGAAACGATAAAAATGCCGGATTTGAAAAACCATACTCGAAGTGAGGCGGAGAGTATGCTCAAATCCGCCGGCTTAATCCTTGCTCAAGTTCAGGAAGAGTCGAGCTACACTGTAGATAAAGGCAAAGTGACACAGCAATGGCCTGTGGAAGCCGGTGCAGACGTGAATCCTGGTGACAAAATTACCATTTTCATTAGTACTGGATATCCGCCAGAGGCATTGAACTACGCCTATAACATTAACGTTTCGCCAAAAGAAATAGGAAAGAGCAGCAAAATTCGAATTACTTTCGAAGATGCTCGTGGCAAAAGTCAAGAATGGGGGACCCGGACAATCAAGTCTGCTCAAACGCTGACAATTCCGCTTATTCTGGCACCAAACGTCGACGGTGTTGTCTCTGTCTACCGAGATGGCCAATTCTTGGATACGTATCTGGTGTCCTATAGTGATGCCAAAAACGGAACGGTAGTTATGCCTACCATTGAGCCTGAGAAGGGTGCAGACCCCCCTCCAACAACGGAGGAGCCTGAACAAGGCGGTGGTGGTGATGATGAAGGCACCGTGGATACGAATCAGGAAGGTGAACCGGATACACCTGTTGAGGGTGAAGGGGAAAATGGCGAGGCAGATACTTCTGCGATGAAGAACGGAAATGGTCTCGCCAAGGGAAAAGATAAGAAAAAGGAAGTCGTTAACGCATCAAGCCGTCCATAAGGGCGGCTTATTGCCGACGTTCAGGGTAAATGTACTGTAAATTAAAGGAGGGCGACGGAGCTATGCCAGAAGGTATCATCGTTAAAGCGCTAAGCGGTTACTATTATGTCATGCCACTGGAAGACAGCGGGGTGCCTTCGGTTGAAGGCTCCGCCGTTCAATGCCGGGCCAGAGGTATCTTCAGAAAACGGGGTACTTCACCACTTGTGGGTGACCGAGTCAGCTATATGCTGACAGAGAACGGAGAAGGAACAGTAGATGAGATTCGCAAACGTGAAACGGAGTTAATTCGTCCACCTGTTGCCAATGTAAGTCTGGCTGTTCTGTTATTTTCCGTTAAGGAACCGGACATGAATCTCAATCTGTTGGACAAATTCCTGGTACATATCGAACAAGCTGGACTGGATGCACTGATTGTGCTCACGAAGCAGGACCTGGCTGATCCAGAAAACGATGCCCGTGATACAGTGGCTGAAGTAAAAGCTATGTATGAGCGAATTGGATATGAAGTTATCTCTACCAGTTCACGAACCGGTGAAGGCAATGAACTGCTCAAGGAGCGCCTTGCCGGCAAGATTAGCGTATTCTCCGGGCAATCCGGTGTAGGTAAATCTTCGATGCTGAATGCCTTGATGCCAGGTCTAACTCTGGAGACCAGTGCAATCAGCATGCGCCTTGGCCGAGGGAAACACACCACCAGGCACGTGGAGCTCATACCGCTGGATAATGGTGGCTTTGTCGCCGATACGCCGGGATTCAGCCAACTGGACTTCCTGGAGATTGGTGTGGAGGAGTTATCCACTTGCTTCCGGGAGTTCGCTCAATATGCCGATCAGTGTAAGTTCCGAGGCTGCACCCATACGCACGAACCAGGTTGCCGGGTGCTTGCAGCCAAGGCGGAGGGAATGATTTCCGAAAGCCGTTATAAGCATTACGAACAATTCCTTACAGAAATGAAAGACAAAAAGCGGAGGTATTAATATGATTAAAATTGCCCCATCTATTTTATCTGCGGATTTTGCCCGTCTCGGCGCGGAAGTGGCGGAAGCCCAAGCTGCTGGCGGAGACTGGATTCATGTTGATGTCATGGACGGTCATTTCGTCCCTAATATTACGCTTGGACCTGCGATTGTAAAAGCGATCGCTCCACATACAAGCTTGCCGCTTGATGTGCATTTGATGATTGAGAACCCAGAGCGTTATGTTGAGGAATTTGCAAAAGCTGGCGCGGCGGTCATTACGGTTCATGCTGAGGCTTGTGTGCATCTGCACCGGGTTATTCATCTGATTAAGGAACAGGGAGTTAAAGCAGGGGTTGCCCTTAATCCGGGAACTCCGGCGAGTGCTATTCAGGAAGTGCTGGACGATGTGGATATGGTGCTTGTCATGACCGTAAATCCAGGTTTTGGTGGACAGGCTTTCATCTCTGGCACCATGAACAAAATCAAGCAAATTCGTAGCTGGTTGAACGAAAAAGGACGTCATGACGTGCATATTGAAGTGGATGGCGGTATTGCTGCCGACACGGCTCCGCTTGTAGTTGAAGCTGGAGCGGATGTGCTCGTTGCGGGAAGTGCTGTATTTGGACGTGAAGATCGCGCTGCCGCGATTGCCGAAATTCGCAGTAGTTACGGAGGCTGAGCATGAACCTCAAGGAGACGCTGTGGACAATGGCTGCGAGTCTCGTTACGGGACTGGTGCTTGCTATGTTTGCGGTTATTCAATCCCCATACAATGCGATTACGTCATTGATCGGGGTTGGTGTTGTCATTATGTACTTCCGCAAATTTGACCGTACAGGACTTCGGGTTACTTTTGTGATTTTCAGCATACTGTATTACTTATTGAGTGTATTCATGATCGCTGCTTATCAATATATCCCTACTCAAACCTAAATGACCTGATAACCAGGCTCGTCATTGTGGAATAGGGACAAAGGGTTCCGCATAAATATGGTTACATGAGCAGGTTTCTCATGTAGCCTTTTTTGTCGTGTTTAAGGCAAAGAAGGCCTGGAGCATAGGATACGGCGGATGCATGAGCATGATGGGGAGGGTGAAGTATGAAATTTTACACATTCAAACTGCCGAAGTTTTTGGGAGGGTTTGTAAAAGCGATTCTTAATACGTTTCAAAAGAACTGACATGATTAAAAGGTTCCATTGGCGAATACCGCCGCTTTGGCTTCAGGATCATCTGGAATTCGGACCTGCGAAGCGCCATGCGGCGGACATTCACATGCTGATGTGTGTATTCATGATTTTATTTCTGAATACCAAAAAAGCACCTGCAAGGAACAAGGTGCTTTTTGCTTACCCGATTTATAGTAGCTTTGCGTGATTATACGCGAGTCACTTTACCGGCTTTCAGTGCACGGGTGCTTACGTATACACGTTTTGGTTTACCGTTCACGAGAATGCGGACCTTCTGAACGTTTACGCCCCAAGAACGACGGTTACGGTTGTTAGCGTGGGATACGTGGTTACCGGTGCCCGGTTTCTTACCTGTCACATAACATTTGCGAGACATAGATTACACCTCCTATCCTAAAATAACCAGTTGCCCTAAGGAGACACGAATGCCATTCCAGACGGGCTAAATTGTTCTTCCTGACCACAATGGTCAGGTTCCAGTAGCTAATGGCGTTGTTCAAGCCGGCATAGCCGGATCATTTCCATTACTAAACCTGCATAAAACAATACTTGAATATAATATCATATTGAAAAAAGCTTCGTCAACTGATCCAAAAACTTTATTTATTTCTCCTGTCTAATATAGTACAATGTTGAATAGTCCATAATACAGCGTTGAACAGGCTGTTGCCGCGGGAAGCCGGAGAAAAAACCGGCCTTAAAGGGTCGGTGGTCTGCTTTTTTGGCAACGCTGTGAGCTGCGGCATTCCATCATTGGCACCAGTCTCCATGCGGCATTCATGCCGGCTCTTGATACCGGTGCATATCCGTATGCCCCGAATTAGGGGTAACAGAGCAATTGCAGGATATCGGTTGCCCGGCCGCCCAGACCGTTAATCCGGCTGACATTATGTATTATTATGCCTGTGCCGGACAAGGTATGGACGAAGAATAACGCGATAAGCGTTTGCGCATGAACAGACCAGATAACATCTTGGTGCAAGATGTTCGTGTATCAAGCTAGGAAGGGGAATTCTCACTTGAGTATACGTTCTTTAAATGGAACAGATTTCACCGCAATGGTACTTGCCGGAGCGGAACAACTTGGACAGCATGCAGAGCACGTCAATTCCCTGAATGTTTTCCCTGTGCCGGATGGTGACACGGGAACGAACATGAATTTGACAATGAGTGCAGGAGTCGCAGAGATTAAACGCAAGAGTTCTGCCTCCATCGGAGAAGCTGCCGGTATTTTATCAAAAGGCCTGCTTATGGGCGCACGGGGGAATTCCGGAGTAATATTATCGCAATTGTTCCGCGGATTCAGTCGTTCAGCTGCTCCTTATGAGGAACTGAATACACTCCAGTTCGCCGCAGCCCTGCAGAACGGTGTGGACGCAGCTTATAAAGCCGTAGTGAAACCCGTTGAAGGGACCATTCTTACCGTAGCCAAGGAAGCGGCGAAACATGCCAGCTACTACGCAAGACGGACGAATGATATAACTGAATTAATGAATGAAGTATTGTTAAAAGCAAAAGAAGCACTGGCAATGACTCCGGAATTGCTGCCTGTATTGAAACAGGTCGGTGTTGTGGATTCAGGAGGTCAGGGGCTTGTATATATTTACGAAGGCTTTATGGACGTTCTGTTGCAAACGGACGGAGCAAGTCGTACATCCTTCCAGAGAGACGTACAACCAACCGTAGCGGCATCTGCATTGAAACCGGCTGCACCGTCAGAATTGGTTTCTGCGAAGCCTGCACAGCAGGTAATCGTACCGGAGATGCCAATGTCTGCCCAAGCGCGACTGGAAACGGAAGATATTGAGTTCCTGTATGACATGGAGTTCTTTATTAACCGCGAGCTTGGAGAGAACGCAGGTGTTGCATTTGATGACGAAGCATTCCGGAAAGCGTTGTCAGTTAACGGGGATTCCATCATTATTATTGCTGACGATGAAGTGATTAAGGTTCACGTGCATTCCAAGACACCTGGGGATGTATTAAACCTGGCTCTCCGTTATGGCGAAATCACACAAATTCATATTCTCAATATGCGTGAGCAGCATCGTGATCTGCTGACAGCAGGCATGGACATTGCGCCTTCGCCTGAGCTGTTCGCAGAGATTCCGCCTGAAGCGGCGCGTAGCGTGGAAAAAGCCGTGCTCCCAGCAGATGAGATGGCACCATATGGTTTCATCGCGGTATCTTCCGGTGACGGCATTGCAGAGATTTTCCAGAGTCTTGGCGTGGATGTTGTTCTGTCTGGTGGACAGACGATGAATCCGAGCACTGAAGATTTTGTGAAAGCGGTGCGTTCGATCGCGGCAGAACAGGTATTTATTTTGCCGAACAACTCCAATATTGTACTTGCTGCCGAGCAGGCTAGGGAGTTGCTTGAAGATGAGCGTCGAATTATTGTGATTCCGAGCAAGACGATCCCTCAGGGTATGGCAGCGGCTTTTGCTTTCCAGGAGGATGAGTCTGCAGATACCAACCGTGACCATATGCTTGAGGCGATTAGCCGGGTACAGTCCGGTCAAGTGACTCATGCGGTCAGAGATACACAATATGATGAGCTTGATATCAAAGCGGGACACTACATCGGTATCCATAATTCCAAGATCGTTGCAACGGACGAAAGCATGCTGCACGCATGTGAAGGTCTGCTGCAACAGATGATGGAGAGCGGAGATGAAGTGGTGACCATCCTTGAAGGGGACGAGGCTACCCCTGAGATTACCGCTGCGCTTGTCACATGGCTTGAAGAACAATATCCTGATGCTGAGGTAGAGGTGCATCTTGGAGGACAGCCGGTTTATTATTATTTGTTCTCTGTAGAGTCCTGAAGCACTTAAGCAAAGAGGAGGGGATCTGATGAGCCACAAGGTTGCGATCGTAACCGATAGCACGGCAGATATACCGGAAGAACTGATCCGTAAATACGGGATTCATGTTGTTCCGCTGCGTGTTTTGTTCGGGGAAGAAGCTTATGCAGACGGCGTTGATCTGACTTCGGAACAGTTCTATGCAAAATTGGAGAAGGTATCTGTGCTGCCTACAACCTCACAGCCTTCTCCCACCGATTTTATGAATATCTATAACTCGCTGTTGGATGAGAACCCGGAACGGCCCATTGTATCGATTCATTTGTCTTCCGGCATGAGTGGTACCTATCAATCGGCACTGCTCGGCAAATCGTTGCTGGAACGTGAGGGCGATATAACGGTACTGGATTCGAAGTCTGCATCCTATGGATATGGTTTATTGGTCGTACAGGCTGCCGAGCTTGCCGAACAAGGCAAATCCGCTGCGGAGATCACTGCGGCTGTAGCAGCCATGCAGAAGAGCCGCAAGCTGTTCTTTCTCGTAGATACATTGGAGTATTTGCAGAAAGGCGGCCGGATTGGCAAAGCTGCGGCCATCTTGGGAACATTGCTGAATATTAAACCGATCTTGTCCATTGATGAGGAAGGCGTTATTTACGCAGTGGAGAAAGTCAGAGGTCACAAAAAAGCCATGGCACGCATTATTGAGCTGTTTCAGCAGGATCTGGCGGGTCAACGTGTTAATCTGGCGGTAGGTCATACCGCAGACCCCGGATCAGCGATCGCTTGTGCAGAGCAATTACGTGGACATTTTACACTGAATGAAGTGGTGTATACCAATATTGGAGCTGTCGTTGGCAGCCATGTTGGGCCTGGCGTAATTGCCATCTTTATGTGGCCTGTTCCGGAATGAGGGATTAGACATGAAATGGGAAGAAATATCGGTAAAACAAATTAGCGGCGTGAGTGCTCTCAAAGAGGGAGAGCTTCACGCCTTTGGCATCTCTACTGTAAAAGACTTGCTTGAATATTATCCGTTCCGTTATGAGGATTATCGGCTGCGTTCGCTCAGTGAGGTGAAGGACGGGGACAAAATTACGGTACAGGGTAAAGTGATGGGCATCCCGGTGTTGCAGCGTTATGGCAAAAAGTCACGCCTTACCTGTAAGGTGATGACGGAAGAATGGATGATTTCAGCCACCTGGTTCAATCGGCATTTTCTGAAAGAACAGCTTACGCCCAATCGCGAGATTGTTATTACGGGGAAATGGGAACAGAAGCGTATGCAGATGACCGTAACGGACTCGGAATTCCCGGATAAAGGGGAAGGACGATCGGGCACGCTGCAGCCTGTGTATTCGGTAACCGGCAAGCTAACGCAGTCATGGATGCGCAAAACGATTAATCAGGGGTTAGTCCAATTCGGGGAAATGATCCCCGAAATTCTGCCTCAATCACTCATGAACAAATATGGATTCATGCCTCGCAAACAGGCGATTGCCGGGATTCACCGTCCGCAGGATAACCGGGAAGGCCAGCAGGCCAGACAGCGGATGGTGTATGAGGAGCTATTTTTGTTTCAACTCAAGATGCAGGCGTATCGTGCATTGAACCGGGATCGTATGGATGGTGTAGTGCACACAACGGATAATACGACGATTCGGGAGTTTGTTCGCAGTTTGCCATTTGAACTGACGGATGCACAGAAGAAGGTAGAGCTTGAAATTCTGCATGATATGCGTTCACCGTATTCGATGAATCGATTGCTGCAGGGAGATGTAGGCTCAGGTAAAACGGTTATTGCGGCGATCGCGCTGTATACGACCGTTCGTTCCGGTTTTCAGGGGGCTCTGATGGTCCCTACGGAGATTCTGGCAGAACAGCATATGCGCTCACTGCAAAAGCTGTTTGAACCTTTTGGCGTAACTGTGGGGCTGTTAACGGGCAGCGTGAATGGACGGAAGCGCAAAGATCTGATTGCATCCTTGCAGATGGGTATGATCGATATCGTTGTGGGTACACACGCTTTGATTCAGGAGGATGTATTTTTCCGTGACTTGGGTCTTGTTGTTACAGATGAACAACATCGCTTCGGTGTGAACCAGCGCAGCATTTTGCGGCGTAAAGGCTATAACCCGGATGTGTTAACGATGACGGCGACGCCGATACCGCGAACGCTTGCCATTACAGCTTTTGGTGATATTGAAGTATCGACCATCTCGGAACGTCCAAAGGGGCGGATTCCTATCTCGACGTACTGGGTCAAGCATGACATGATGGACCGGGTTCTTGGTTTTATTTCGCGAGAAGTGGACCAGGGACGTCAGGCCTATCTGATCTGCCCGCTCATTGAAGAGTCGGAGAAGCTGGATGTACAGAATGCCATTGACCTGCATATCCAGATGCAACAGAACTTTCCGAAGTACCGTGTAGGTCTGCTGCATGGACGGATGACGGCTGGCGAGAAGGAAGAGATGATGCGTGACTTTTACAGCAACGAAATTCAGCTTCTGGTCTCCACAACAGTTGTGGAGGTCGGGGTCGATGTGCCTAACGCAACGCTGATGGTCATTATGGATGCGGACCGCTTCGGTCTGTCGCAGCTGCATCAGCTTCGTGGTCGGGTCGGTCGGGGCGCTCATGCATCCTATTGTGTACTCATTGCAGACCCCAAGACAGAGGTGGGGCAGGAGCGCATGAAGGTCATGACGGAAACCGAAGATGGATTCGAGGTATCCCGTCGAGATCTGGATATGCGGGGACCGGGCGATTTCTTTGGCACCAAGCAAAGTGGATTACCGGAGTTCCGTCTTGCCGACATGGTTGCAGATTTTGAGGTATTGGAGCAGGCGCGAGATGACGTCTCCAGCCTGATTGCGGATGCGAGCTTCTGGACGTCTGTTGACTACGCTCCTTTACGTGACTTTTTACAGCAGCAGCAAGTATTCCAGGGTGATCTGATCGATTGATCGGGCTATGAATGTGTGGTTTTCCACATTTTCCGTGGGAAAATGTCAAGTGTACAGGCCCTCCTGTCATATGAATAAGAAGTGAGTTCATTATTCAGGAGGTGCTGTTCGTTTTGGGTTACCAACAATATGGAATTAGTCCGCAGCTGGTGGAGCGGATCAAAACAAAGATGAAAAATCCCGCTGTCAAAGAGCGTATCAAAAAGTTGATAGATGGGGTCACCAAGTCCGATTTGCAGGATAAGGCCAAGGTAAGAAGGCTGGTCAAGTCGTCAGCGGTCATTTTGAACGAGAATTTTTCTGCGACTCAGGAGGAACAATTTGTTGCTTTTGTTCTTGCGCAGAAGATCGATCCGAACAATACGTTTCATTTGATTAAGTTGTGGGGCATGTTTAGGTAGGGATTCGATAGAATGTTGGGTGGTATAAAATGAAACAGTTTCATTTACACGGGGCCACTCCGAGTGCAGTACCATCTTCCGATCGCTGTTATCCCCGGATTTTTTTGAATTACCCTTTGAAAGGGTAAAATCCGGTGATAAAGGCGCAGCGTATGCTTCCGATGCAGCTTTCTTTCAGAAAGCTTTTAGCTTCGCTTCTCCAGATTGGTTCTGCACTCTCCGTTACAGTGTAACTGGAAGTTCATTTTATAAAAACCAAATTACATCGAATGTGTATGAAGTAATTTTAATGGATGGGGCGGTTCATAAGTCAGCAAGATGACTTATGAACCGCCCTTTTGATTTTTAAGCGAGTGCCAGTCCTATGAATAAAGAAGAATATATATGTAAATGAATCGAGCTGGATTTATGCAGAAATGGAGTGCTTGAACTCGTCCGTCAATCGTATATGAATATGGAGTACTGAGGCGTGTCGAAGTACTTAGAGGATAATTGACGATATAGAAATATATTCCAACATATGGTACCATGAGCATTGCTCCTTTAAAAATGGAATGTATTAAACAGGTGCTTACATAGCGAAGCGATGAATTGTTTTACAGGAGGTTTAATATGATAGATCCGCTTTTCCAAACTCAAACAGAATCACAATTAAATTTATTAAGTGAAATTAGTGCAATATCTGCAACAATGGAAATTGATTTTTGGTTACGTGGCGGATGGGCAATTGATTTTTTACTTGGAAAGGTTACCCGTCTACATGACGATATAGACTTGATAACATGGATACAATACCGAGATCAGTTAGAATCTGCTCTTATCGAAGCTCGATATGAACAGGTTCCCGTCAAAGAAGAATTTCGAGGTAGGCAATCTGATTTTCAGAAGGATGGCGTAGACATCACTTTTTGCTATATAACCAGAGCGGAGGATAGAAGCATTATTATGAACGGCTTACCTGAGTGGGTCTGGCGGTTTGATTCCTTGTTACCACAACGTTTTATGTTGAACGGAATATCAGCTTATGTCTTGAACCCTAGGCAGCTCTTGGAAGAGAAAGAGGTTTACGAACAGATTGGCAGGATCCCACGGCCAAAAGACGTAGAAAGCAAAAAGGTTTTACATCGTATCATAGCAGAGTTAAATTGACTGTTCGAACCAAAGGTTTAGTTCTAACTTTCAGAAAACCACTCCATTTTGTGAGGAGTGGTTTCTTCTTTATATTTGCCGGGGAAAAGTTGCTTATGAAACACCTATTTGCAGATTCTAAACGGATTTTATTTGAATTATCATCTAAATTGTTCTATGAGCTGTCGATAGGAGCTGCTTGATAAATAGTTCTCCATGAATTGTAGATCCAGATTTTTCAACTTAATGACCTCGCTGATTGCTTTGACGCGATCTGGATTCTTTTGTTTATAACTGGAATGCAGCTGCAATCCTAAGGGGACCACGGGAATCAGCATTCCAAAAAGCTCCTCATATCTTTTCAACTCCCACACTACAGGGCTTAATTCAAGGTATTCGTCCGACACGGTGTTGGCCATTTCAATAATGATTCCATGAATGTTCAGTCGGGCAAAAGCCCATAAGTTGACGATTTTATCAACATCACCGTTTTATTTGACCAAGATATCAATATCATTTGGCCGTATATCGTTACAACCTTGAATCAAGGAAGCTGTTGAACCAGCTATAGTCCAATCCAGATCTGTATAAACTGAAACCCGGTCAGAGAAGACTTTCAAAACCTGCTGGATTGTTGTCATCATTTTATCCTCCGTTGATTGCTAAACTAGCTATAAATTACTCTGTAACAAAATCTTATGCAGATCCGCTAGTGTCATCCCATCACTCTTTATTCTTAACAAAATAAGGGCTAGTGGCTATTAAAGATGCAATAAATACTAAAATTAAAATGGCATTAGAAGGTACTGTTTCGTATATGTAGTTTTCAACTATTAGTACGAGGATCGAAATACTTAAAATCACTCTCAGCACATGAGCAGACGAGCGATTAGGGTTTTGGGTACGTTTCGAGATAAAGTAAATGATGTACCACAAACCACTAAAAAGCAGGAGTGAGCCTATCAGTAGCATTACAAACATTTAAATACACCTTTCTTAAATAAATTACATTGAATCAATTAGCATAATGTTCCAATTAATTATAACACAGTGGATTTCTGGAAGTGGAGTTTTATGTGTAGGTAAGTGAAGCTTTGTTGGTAGGGAAGAGAATGGTTTGGAGCAAAATGAATTCCGTATCGTCTGTTCAATAGGTTAGCGACTTTCGACTACTTCCATTTTCACAGGATCGACTTTGCTTTCCTCCTATTGGAGCGGTAAACTGGTGCATACGAGCATACATGGATTTCAAAGTGAGGAAAACGCTGCTGCGATTAAGGGCGTTTATTTTTGACGGATGTGGAGGAAGTCAGATTGACGGAGATGTTTACGATGCTGCTGGGGCTGTTTGAACGGGCGGCACTGCTGATTATATTTTTATTCTTTCTGTCGAGGATACCGCGATTTAGACAGATTTTGCAAAAGGGAAAATTGAGATGGCAGGAGTACATTGCGGTTACGTTGTTATTCTGTGCATTTGCTATCTTCGGTACCTATACCGGTATTAATGTGGAAGGTTCGCTGGTGAATGTGCGCATTATTGCTGTTATGTCTGGCGGTATTCTGTTCGGGGGGCCTGTGGGCATCATTACCGGGATTGTGTCCGGGGTGCATCGATATTTAATCGATATGGATGGAGTTACGGCGATCCCGTGCCTGATCACGAGTATCCTTGCAGGTCTGGTCTCCGGGTATATACATAAGTATACGCCTAAGTCGAAGCGCTGGATGATCGGTATTGCGGCCGGAATGATCTGTGAGGCGCTTACGATGCTGCTCATCCTGCTGTATTCCTATCCCGATCCACTGGGGGCCGACATTGTCTCGAAGATTGCGCTGCCGATGATATTAGGTGAGGTGAATATTGGGCTAATCGTACTGCTGGTGCAGAGTGTGGAAGGGGAAAAGGAAATGATTGCAGCTCGTCAGGCCAAGCTGGCGCTGGAGATTGCGAACAAAACCTTGCCGTACTTCCGTTCCATTGATGAAGACTCCCTGCGTACGATCTGCCGGATTATTCAGGAGGATATTCAGGCTGATGCGGTTGCGATTACGGATACCCGAAATGTACTGGCTTATGTGGGATTTGGTGAGGAACGATATCACATCGGTAATGAAATTATTAGTGAGATGACGAAGAAGACGATCTCCAGCGGAGAGATTACGATCAGCAATGATGTCATTGACGAAAAAACGCCGGATATCCACTCCCTCCTCATCATTCCACTCAAAGAGCGGGGCGAAGTAACGGGTGCCTTGAAAATCTATTACCGCAAAGCTTACAAGATTACGTATCCGTTGCAAACGATGGCTGTGGGCCTGTCCCAGATTATTTCCACCCAGATGGAAGTATCACGTGTGGAGGAGATCAAGGCTGCGGCCAATAAAGCGGAGCTGCGTGCATTGCAGACCACAATTCATCCTCATTTTCTATTCAATGCGCTGAACGCCATTGCCTCATCCATTCGCACCAAGCCGGATCGGGCACGCGAATTGATTGTGAATCTGTCTGGATATATGCGCTATAACCTGGAGCTATCGGATGAGCTTATCGATATTCACAAGGAGTTGGAGCAGGTCCGCAATTATGTGGAGATCGAGAAGGCGCGCTTCGGCAGCAGGCTTAACGTCATCTATGATATTGATGAGGTGGCTGTGCATATTCCAAGTCTGGTCATCCAGCCACTTGTGGAAAATGCCATTATCCACGGTATTCTCAAGGTAAAAGGACCCGGGACCGTACGGATTCGGGTACAGGATTATCCTGACTTTGTGCGAATTGGGGTCAGTGACACAGGAGCAGGCATTGGAGCCGACATTATTGAGCGTGTTTACCATGACCGGATGCCAGCCAACCAGATCGGGTTGTACAACGTGCATCGTCGGGTGAAGCTCATTTATGGACAAGGGTTAACAATTACACGGCTGGAGCATGGAACCGATATTTTATTTGATGTACCCAAAGGAGATGTAGTAACAAGGTGATGAACTGTCGATGAGAGCCCTTATTGTTGAAGATGAAATTCCGGCAAGTGAGGAACTGAATTACTTGATACAGGAACATAGCCAAATTGAAGTGGTAGATTGTCTGGAAGATGGACTGGATGTGCTGAAGTTTCTGCAGGAGCAGGAAGTCGACGTTATTTTTCTTGATATAAATATCCCTTCGCTGGACGGCATGATGCTGGCACATCATATTGGAAAGTTTGCGAGCAAGCCATATATCGTATTCACAACGGCTTATAAGGAGCATGCGGCTGAAGCGTTTGAGCTGGAGGCGTTTGACTATATTCTGAAGCCCTATGATGAGAAACGAATTGCCGCGATGCTGCATAAACTCGAAACGGCGTTCAAACGGGATCATGAGCAGGAGAAACGTGAACATGGCAGTGTCGATGGGCAGGCTCACAATGCGGCTCAAGCCAACGATGAATGGTCTGCATCAAATATGCAGGCGCGTGAATCCAATACCCAGACGGAACGACGCATTAACCTGCTGCGCAATGACAATATTATTGTGACAGACACCGCCGATATTTATTATGCGGAAGCTCAAGAGAAAGTTACGAAGGTGTATACCAAAAACGGTGAGTTTACGATGCCGGTCAGTATTTCGGATTTTCACGGTCGATTACCGCTGGAAACCTTTTTCCGCTGCCATCGTTCTTACGTCGTGAATTTGTCTCAAATTCGTGAAATTGTGCCTTGGTTTAACAATACGTACCTGCTTCGTTTGCGTGATCTGGAGGCTGAAGTACCGGTTAGCCGGGGCAAAGTCAAAGAATTCAGGCAGCTCATGCGCATCTAGAGGCATTTCATTCCGCATCTGATGCAACTCATGCTCAAATCGGTGTAATGAATCCCCTTTCATGTATGATTAGCTTGTGAACGCATTCATATATATGACATCGGCAAAGGGGAGATCACGATGAAAGCAGCTATTTCATCCGCACCTAATTCAGCATCTACAACTATGAAAATGAACCGCTGGCTTATTGTACTGGGAACCATCATTGTACAAATGGGTCTCGGAACCATCTACACCTGGAGTTTATTTAATCAACCGTTGTCTGATCGTTTCGGATGGGACGTCAGCTCGGTCGCGATAACATTTTCGATTACCAGCTTTGCTTTGGCATTTGCCACACTATTTGCCGGCCGACTGCAAGAACGATGGGGGCTTCGTCGCCTGATTCGGGTAGCCGGAGTTGTGCTTGGTCTGGGACTCGTGCTCAGTTCTCAAGTGAGTTCGTTGACACTGCTCTACATCCTGGCCGGATTTGTGGTTGGATTCGCGGATGGTACGGCGTACATTACTTCCCTGTCCAACCTGATCAAGTGGTTTCCTGAGCGAAAAGGTCTGATCTCAGGTATTTCGGTCGGGGCCTTTGGTACAGGCAGTCTGTTGTTCAAATACGTGAACTCGGCATTAATTGGTGCTGTTGGTCCTGCTCAAGCTTTTATGTACTGGGGCATTATTGTATTGGTATTGATCGTGGGCGGCTCGTTCCTGATCCGTGAAGCGGTTGTTCGTGAACAAGCTCCAGCAAGTAGCACGGACGGTGCGAAGCAACCAGAAACACGTCATGATTATACGGTCAAAGAAATGCTGCGCACGAAAGAAGCGTATATGCTGTTCGTTATTTTCTTCACGGCCTGTATGAGTGGACTGTATCTGATCGGTATTGTGAAAGACATCGGTGTGCAGTTGGCAGGTCTTAATGTGGCTACGGCGGCCAATGCGGTGGCGATGGTTGCGATCTTTAACACTGCTGGACGTATCATTCTGGGGGCGTTGTCGGATAAAGTAGGACGGATGAAAGTTATTGCCGGAGCACTGCTGGTTACGGCTGTTGCCGTAATGACGCTGAGCCTGGTACCGCTGAGCTTTGGCATCTTCTTCGCCTGTGTAGCCGCTATCGCATTCTGTTTCGGTGGCAATATCACGGTCTTCCCGGCGATTGTGGCAGATTACTTTGGACTGAAAAATCAGAGCAAAAACTACGGCGTCATCTATCAGGGATTTGGATTTGGTGCCTTGGCTGGATCGTTTATCAGCGCCATGCTGGGCGGATTCCATCTTACCTTTATTGTGATCGCTGTACTGTGTGCCGTCTCGCTCTTGCTGGCGTTGATTATTACGCCTCCGGGTCAAGGACGTCGTACACGTCAACGTGAACAGCAGATGAATCTTAACCCTTCATCCCGGGCAAGCTGATCGTAGTGGGGACGAAGTTCTTATAAAAAGCAAGCTGGGCGGTCTCCTACGGAGGCCGCTTTTTTGGTACCTGCTGGACCTGATAGGAATGAGAATTCTGTACATGAAGTGGTTGTGTGCAATGCATACTTGGCTTCTGGTATACTCTAGGTGAAATAAAAAGAGCAAGTCCTTGTTAGCCATTTGGAGGAGGTATGTTCGTCATGAATTTCTTGAAATATGCACCATCTGATTTTGCTGATTATTATGCTCTTGTGTCCAATATTGAAGTCATGCAACAGATTACCGAACGTGCTCTGCCTGAGCATGAAGCTACGGCGGAATTTGAATCCATGCTGAATTATAATCTCGGCAACAATTGTGGCTATTATCGGATATCTGGTGAAGACGGGGTAGGAATGGCCTACGCCAAACTGATCCCGGATGAATCCGATCCGTCCCGGGCGGAAATGGGTTACATGATTCTGCCGGAGCATTGGGGGAGAGGACACGGGACTTCCATCGCAGCTCGGCTGATTATTCAGGCACAGGCGGCGGGAATTGGTGTACTTTATGCGGTTATCGATCCGTCCAATGCGGCATCGCGTCGAATATTGCTCAGACAGAACTTTGTATCCACATGGGTTGGAGATTATCATGGGTTACCCGGTGAGATTCTGGAGCTGAATCTTCAGGTGAAGCGGTAAGGGATCAGGCTTGCGGGTAATACATACTATATCGGGCATTTTGCATCACTTCGATGGGAACTCGTCATCCGGAGGCATGCGAAATGCTCATACAGAGATTTGGAGGAGATGGAGATGAGCAATGCTGCAATGGAACGTCTGAACCAGTTGTTGCCGGAATGGCTGGAGACCAGCCGTCTGCACACCGGACAGGGGAAAGTAGCCTCTTATATTCCCGAGTTATTCAAGGCCTCACAGGACGAACTGGGTATACATATCATGAACGCCGAAGGCAATCATGTGTCAGCCGGCGATTGTGGTGTCCCGTTTACGATGCAAAGTATCTCCAAGGTATTTACACTCATTCTGGCCCTGATGGATCATGGGGAGGAAGCGGTCTTTTTTAATGTAGGAAAAGAACCTACCGGCGATGATTATGATTCCATGATCAAGCTTGAACTGGTCGAACCGGGCATTCCGTTTAATCCATTGATCAATGCGGGCGCGATCACGGTATCGTCCCTCATTGCCGGGGATTGTAAAGAGGAGAAGTCACGGCGCATTTTGGAATTTTTCCGCAAGCTCGCGAATAATGATCGGCTGGACTATAACGAGGCGGTATATCGGTCCGAATCGGAGACAGGCCATCTGAACCGCTCGCTTGGTTATTTTCTGAAGCACAATGGTGTGCTCAAGGATGACGTCGAAGATGTGCTTGCCGTCTATTTCCGCCATTGCTCCATCGAGGTGACTTGTGCAGACCTGGCCCGTATGTCACTGGTGCTTGCTTATGACGGGACAGATCCGATCACCGGGATTGAGCTTATTCCTCGTCGTTATGTGCAGATCGCCAAAACGTTCATGACTACCTGCGGTATGTATAATGCATCAGGCGAATTCGCGATTCAGGTCGGGTTGCCTGCCAAGAGTGGAGTGTCGGGTGGAATTCTGACTCTGGTTCCAGGCCAGTTTGGCATCGGTCTTGTAGGTCCGGCTCTGAATCGGAAAGGAAACAGCATTGCAGGCGTGCATCTGCTTGAGCGTCTTTCCAGAGAATTTGACTGGAGTTTGTTCTAACGAAGTCATCCCCTTACCCTCCTGAGTAGCCGATGAATCACCAATTCGTCCTTTTGCTTCTTTGGAACGAAATAGTCCGATAGGAATGTGGCTTGTTGGTTGCTTCAGTCTTGGTTCAGATCCCGTAGGAAAAGGGTCCTGCACAGCAATGGCCATGCTGCATCTATTCCGGTACACCCGCAACGCTGGGGTGAATTCGGGATGCTCCCTATATATCAAGTTCATTCGCCTCGGGAGCGAAATATGGTGAACCCAAAAAAAGCTTCACTCCTTAAGATATGGTTCATATTGACGAGTCAAACACCCAGAAAAGTAAGGCTGTCTGACGTCTGGGTCTTTGGCGCGCATCATTCATTCGCGAGTACCACATCCGTAATAAGATTCATCTGAATGTCCCGAGTCCCACTCTCCATCAGCAGCTTAAGGGTACGGGCAGGGGAGTCCAATCGGAGCACCTGTCCGGTAAAGCGGATATCATCATGTTCATGGAACAGGGTGATGGTGACTGTATCCCCGAGCAGCATGGAGTTACTAAGCAAACGTGACATTTCTTCCGCTGCCTGGGCATCCAGAGATGGACGGGTACGGGGAGCAAGTTGTTCCTGATGAATGATGTAGGCTTCCCGGTGTTCGGGAAGCATCATGCGCGACGACTCAAAAATCCCGTTTTGCTGTAATTTTTTACTCATTTATAGTGACCTCCAATTTTATGAGAACGGTCCTGTGCCTGCGCAGACGAGCAGAGCGAGGAGGCCCGCATGATCGCGGTTTCTCCGAACTTGCGCTTGATGTCATCCGTGGCACGTTCCAGTTCTCTTTTGCGTTCACGGTCATCGAACCAGGACAGCTGTACTTCGGAATCGGGCACGAGTCCGGTCAATGACACGCTGATGCGGCGAATGGGTAATCCGTCCCAATGGCGCAGAAACAGAGCTGCCGCCGCATCGTATACTTCATCGGTGATGTTGGTAGGTTCATTCACCTTCATCTGGCGGGAGAAGCCGGTTGGACGATCGTAATCCTGCCCCCGACATCCTACAGAGACGACATTGCCCATGAGCGATTTGTCCCGGGAACGCCGGCTGACCAGCTCCGCCAGTTCGAGCAGCACCACTTTGATGTCTTCCCACGATTCATAGTCCCGAGGCAATGTCATCTGATGTCCAATGCCCTGCTGCTGGTGAGCATATGTCCCGGGTTTTACCGGAGAATCATCGATCCCGCGGGCAATACGCCACAGTACCTCACCATTTACACCCCAACGCTCTCTCAGCCGGGACAATGGAGTCTGCGCTAGATCCCCAATCGTATGAATCCCCATCTTATAGAGATGCTGTCCCATCCGGGAACCGACCATAAACATGTCTCGAACAGGCTTTTTCCACAATGTTGTCTGCACGTCCTTGCGGGGCAATGTATAGATGCCTCCGGGGACTTTTTTGGCATACAGGTCACAGGCCATCTTGCTGACAACCTTAGTGTCGCTGATGCCGACGCGGATATAGACGCCAGTCTCTTCCATTACCCTGTCCTGAATGCTGCGGGCAATCGTTTCAGGACTGCCGAACAGGTCTAAACTTCCGGTGACATCGAGGAACTGTTCGTCAATGCTATACGGTTCAACCAGATCGGTATAGGACTGAAGGATACGGGTAATGTGTAGGGAAACACGAATATATTCGGCCATCCGGGGACGAATAACGACAACATCGGGGCATTTGGCAAGAGCCTCACCCAGCCGTTCTGCTGTAGTAATCCCATAGGACTTAGCGAGTGGGCAGGCTGCCAGAATAATGCCTGAACGGCGTGCAGGATCTCCCGCAACAACAAGCGGACGGTCTCTGTATTCAGGATGTGCAGACTTCTCCACACTGGCATAAAATGACTGGCAATCGGCCAGCATAATGACACGTCCGTCTTTGCGGGGCATAGTATTTCTCTCCTTTTATTCATGATTCGGCTGCTTCTGTGCAGTGATGGGATTCATTCAGTCAACGTTATTTTACAGTTTATTTACAGTATGGAACAAGTGTTCCTGTTTTATAAGCATATCCGACAATGCCAGATGCGGCAACCGGAATTATTTTGCAAATTGGACACAATTATTGGATGGACCTATTAGAGTCAAAATTTAGGAAAAAAGATGTATTTTTTTACATTTCGTGTAAGAGATCCGTGACTTCCGGGTGATGACCGGGTGTTCATTGGGCTTTATGTAAAAGTAATATAAATGGGCACAGTCCTATAGGGGGGGACTGATGTCCTTTTTTCATTTTCTGCACTTTTCAGAAAACCTTGATAGGACGCGGGTTTTCAAGGATACGTTATCGGACTATAGTATCAATTTTGTAATCTTTATGGTTAATACTGTAAAAATGTCCGCAACTTTAAAATATCATTAGCGTTTAATGGGGTAAGCGTTCAAGCGGAAACAGATCTCGCAATCCGCGTTGCATATAACAATAACGGGTAGAGATGTGCAAGCCTGGAAGAACCTCAAACGGACGGTTAAAGTGGCATATATTCGTGTCCATGGGACATAAGAGCAAGAAGGGCTCATGGATGCTAGTTGATGGCGCATTTTACGAATTATGGGCAGAATGTTGCAGTTCACGTTTGCTTCCAACAGCCTAGTTACAAATGCAGAGTCTTAGAGCTATAGTGAGAACTACACCGCTGACATCTCTACCCAAAGCGGACATCCGATGCGGGATTTCCCGCAGACCTTCATGTCATTTAAGATCCGCAGATGAAGCAGGATGCATACTAGAGAGGTGAGCAATCAAGAGCCATGAGCAGACGAAGACGAAGACGCTGGTTGCTAACGATGCTGACAGGAGCGGCCGTAGTGACAGGCGGAATATTTGCCGGCTGGCACTATATGCAACCCCAGCTCGTTACGTACACAGCTGATAATGGCACGGAGATGAAATTCAAGACCGATGGAGACCGGTTCATGGAATATGGACCCGATGGCGCATGGCGGGAGATGTTCGTGAAAGGTGTGAACCTGGGTGCTACATCACCAGGACATTACCCGGGCGAATTTCCGTTGACCAAAGAGGATTACTTGAAGTGGTTCCAGCAGATTGAGGATCTGGGGGCCAATGTAATCCGGGTGTACACGGTACATGAGCCGATTTTTTACACCGCATTGGTTGAGTATAACCGTGGCCGGGAGCAACCGTTATATTTTATACAGGGCATATGGTCGCCGGAAGAAGAGTTGATCGAGAAGCAGGATGCCTATGCTGACCATATTGAGCAGACGTTCAAGCAGGAGATTGAAAAGGCGGTATCGGCTGTATATGGGGATGCGAACATTCCCGATAAACCGGGAGAGTCAAGCGGCAAATACAAGACGAATGCCGGGAAATATCTGATGGCTTGGCATGTGGGGACCGAGTGGGACCCTTCGATGGTGAACAACACGAATGAGAGCCATCCTGACGTGCCGCAGTACAAAGGCGTTCATTTTTCCGGGACGCAGGATGCATCACCGTTCGAGAATTGGCTCGCAGAGCTACTGGATTATACCGCCGTGTTGGAGAAGAAATACGGGTGGGAGCATCCAATGACCTTCACCAACTGGGTAACAACCGATGTGTTGGATCATCCGGGCGAGCCGCTGTTCGAAGAGGATTTGGTGAGTGTGGATGCGCGACATATTCAACCGGAAGAGTGGCAGGGCGGATATTTTGCAGCATACCATGTGTACCCTTATTACCCGGACTTGTTCCATACGGACCAGACACTCCAGACGATCAAGGATGAGAACGGCGAGTACAACACGTACAAAAGTTATCTGCGCGAGCTCAAAGCCGAGTTTTCCGATATGCCTGTAATGATTACAGAGTACGGTGTACCTTCTTCGCTTGGAATCTCCCATCTCGGTATGGGAGGTCGGGATCAGGGCGGACATAACGAGGTCGAGCAGGGCGAGATCGACGCATCGCTGACTCAGGATATTTATGATGAAGGCTATGCGGGAGCGATTTTGTTCATGTGGCAGGATGAGTGGTTCAAAAAAACTTGGAACACGATGCCGCTGGAAATTCCGGCTGATCGTCGGGCCTACTGGCTGAACGTGCTGACGAATGAGAAGATGTTCGGTCTGCTCGCCATGGACCCCGGTAAGCAGGAACAGCTGACCATCGACGGGAAACTGGATGACTGGAATACGCTGAAGAAGGAAGAGGTCACCGTCTGGCAAGGCAAGGTAGATGGCATCAAGGAAATGAAAATGACCCATGATGAAGCCTACCTGTACATTGGCATGACGCTGGATCAACCTTTTGACCCAGACCAGACCTTGCTGCGCATCGGAACGGATACGCTGGATGGCGGCAATCAGCCGGGTACGAGACTTCCGGATCGAACGCTGAGTGACGGACTCGAAACAGTGATTACATTGGGACAGAATGATGAATCACAAGTGGAGATCGCCAAGGACTATGACTTTAACCAGCGCCTCTATGGCAAGGACGGTTACGGGATGCTGCCCGAGGAGCAAGAGAATGCGGCAGATCCATTCCATCCATGGAACCTGGCGGTCAGCCTGCGGATGACCCCACCGGATACCCGTTCCGCCCAACCGTTCATGAATGAGAAGGTGGGTACATTGAAACGGGGAACGACAGCTCCAGATCAATCCGATACCGATTCGTTAACCGCCTGGCAATATAACGGTAATCAGGTCGAGATGCGTATTCCATGGATGCTGCTTGGATTCGGTGACCCAAGTTCACTGCAAGCGATCAAGTATGGAGCGCTGAAAGGTGCACGGCAATTCGAAACTGTCGCAGTCAAGGGTGTGACCCTGGTTCCGTGGCTAATGGATCGTTCTACTGGAAATATCTCTTGGCCTGGTGGTGACCAGAAGACACTGGATGTGAAGACATTGCCTATATACAGCTGGCAGCCCTGGGAGCAGGTACAGTACAGTGAACGACTGAAACTGAGCTACGAGGAAATGAAGAAACGGTATGAACAAATTCCAAGTTTTCAGACCGAATAAATGAGTATAAAGGAGGACCTTTTCACATGTTTCCGAATTTGGCTTTGGCTTATCTATTTCTATACATCTGTACGGCGCTCGTCGCTGTGGGTGTGATCCTGCTGTTTGCCATGAAAATGTCCCACAACGGCAAACGGCGCAAGATTGAGTTTTATAAATTAAAGCAGCGTGACTACTTTACGTATCTGCAGACGGCGCTGACAGAGGACAGTCCCCTGAGATTGCCACCTGGGAAGTTGGCCCCACTCGAGCGTCGGGTCATCCAGAGCAAACTTATTGAATGGATTGATCAGTTCAAGGGCGAGTATCGCAACAAATTAATTGTACTCTGCCGTGAAGCCGGATTTGTAGAGCATGATCTGAAGGAACTGAGTCGTATTCGTTACGGACGCCAGATTGATGCAGCTTATCGATTGGGCGGCATGCGTTGTCCAGAGGCCGTTCCAGGCTTGATGGAATTGCTTAAGGAAGAAAAACCTGGTCCGATGGCAATTATGATTGGTCGTTCGATCGCAAGATGTACCATCCGTCAGGGTGAACTGAAAGATATGCTCGCGTTGCTGTTAACCAAAGGAAAATCGATTCATCATCTGGCAGCAGATATTTTGCTCGAAACCAGTCTGGATACAAGCAGAATTCTGATTGAGTTGCTGGAAGATCGCAATCCTGACTTTGTCAAAGTGGGATTGGTTGCGATGTGGGGACAAGCTGTACCCGAAGTGATGCCTGCACTCGACAGACTTGTTGGCGCAGAACATCAGGATGTACGGGCAGAAGCGGTGAAGCTATATCTTAGCGCAAGTCCGGCACTTCAGGACGAGACCATTCTGAAGCTCATGCAGGATTCGGACCCAGAGGTGCGTGCCGAAGTGGTGCAGGCGCTCGGTTCGAAACATGCGGCAGGCAGCATTCCACTGCTGCGCAAAGCGCTGCGTGATGAAGATTGGGGAGTACGCTATAACAGTGCTGAGAGCCTTGGCAAGCTGGGTGAACCGGGATTTGAAGCCTTGTGTCAGGCCGCTGTGGAGGGCACAGGTGCTGAACGGGAAATTGCAATGCAGCAGATTGAGAGTACGATGCAGCACTCAGGAACAGACCACAAAGCCGTTGACCAGATGATTGCACATAACAAAAAAAGGCTGCTGTATGATCGGTACTTCGGTCCCGTACGTGGGAACCGGATAACAAGCAAGAAACGTACAGGTGTGGCTGCGGTAGGAGGGGATTACACTGCTTAGAGATCTACTATTAATCTACGGCATGGTCGCAATCTATTATGTCGTTGCCGTAAATACGCTTTACTTTTCCATTCTGGCCTTATCATTCCGTAATATTTGGACGATCTTCAGGCGATCGCATTATTCCAAATACAATACGTTGTCAGGCTCGGAGCTGGTACCCTCGGTTTCCTTGCTGGTGCCCGCATATAACGAGGAACTGACGATTATTGAAAATGTGAACTGTCTGATGACGCTGAATTATCCAACGTATGAAGTCATCGTGGTGAATGATGGTTCAAGCGATACGACCCTGAAGGTGTTGCTGGAAGAATATCGTCTGAAGCCGGTACCCAACACGATGATTAGGGGCAAGATTTCCTGTCAGAAAATTCGCGGGATCTACCACAATCCGGAATTTCCTGATCTGTATGTCATTGACAAGGAAAACGGCGGGAAGGCCGATTCCCTCAATGCCGGGATCAACCTGTCTCATTATCCGTTGATTTCTTCCATCGATGCCGACTCTTTGCTGGAGAAGGATGCCCTGATTCGTATGGCTCGCATGTATATGGAGAATCCGGAAGAGACGGTGGCTATTGGCGGGGATGTACGGATAGCCAACGGCTGCAAAATCGAGAATGGGGCAGTGCAGGACGTTTCACTGCCTCGCAAGATTTGGCCAATGTTTCAGTCCATCGAGTATCTCAAAGCTTTTCTCGGCGGACGGATCGGTTGGAGTCATATGAATGGTCTGATCATCGTCTCGGGTGCCTTCGGCATGTTCCGCAAGGATGCGGTTATTGCGGTTGGGGGATACCGGGACGGTTATCCGGGTGAAGACATGAACATTATCATCAAACTTCACCGTTATATGTTGGAGAATAAATTGAAATACCGCGTAGCCTTCTGCCCTGAAGCCGTGTGCTGGACACAGGCGCCGGATTCCTACCGGATCTTGTCCAGTCAGCGCAAACGCTGGGGACGTGGAAATCTGAAGAACATGATCGAGAATCGCGGCATGTTGTTCAACCCGAAATATAAAGTCATGGGCATGCTGACCATGCCGTACAACATTCTTTTTGAAGCGCTGAATCCGTATTTCCGAATTACCGGACTTCTCGCTCTCACGGGATATGTACTGATGGATATGACCCAGTGGCCGATACTTGTGCTCTTTGGATCGCTCAACATTGTGAGTGGTTATCTGCTCAGTGTGGGAGCCCTTGTGCTTGAGGAAATTGCATTCAAGCGGTATAACAAGCTATCCGATCTGGTCAAAATGCTGTTCTACTCCGCTCTGAAATTCGTCGGCTATCATCAGCTCGGCGTGCTGTGGAGATTGCAGGGGCATATCCAGTTCATGCAAAACAACAACTCATGGGGTACCATGACACGCCAGAGCTGGTCCGAGGAAGAGAAGACAAGCGAGGCGGCTTAAGCACAGCGTAATCAAAGTAATACAGCAGAAACAATATAGATAACCGAGGGAGAAGGGTGGAAAAGAACATGCCAAATACGGCGACATTGCAGCGTGAGGCTGCCGTTAATGTGTACCGCAGTGTAGAACAGGGATTGAAAGAAACGGGTGCCGAAACATGCGGCTTAATGTTCATCCATTGTGCAGGGCAGTCTCAGCCGGAGCAGCAGGTCAGGACACATCTGGAGCAGACCAGTGAGTCTGCCTACCAGGTCTGGCAGGATGGAGCCACACAGGCACTTGCTGTCCTGCTGCCAGGGTTGACACTGGATGAGGTTCATTATGAGGGGCTTCGCATCAAGCATGAATTGCAGGAGACGGTACCTGGTGCCGATCCGCAAATCACGCTGGCAAGTTTCCCGGCAGGTGAGCGTCCTTCAAAGGCAACCATTCAACATATGGCTGAGTCCGCCAAGCTGGTAGACCCGTCGGAGATTCATATCTACACGCTGGACAAGACGGCAGACGAGCCGGAACGAATTTTGATTGTGGATAACGATCCGACGGTACGCGAGTTTCTGCAATTGCGTCTGAAGATGCAGGGGTATGAAACCTATGAAGCGGTGGATGGACTGGCTGCACTGGAACTGATTGAGAAAATCACGCCTGATCTGGTGCTGACCGAATTGAACCTGTATGGCATTGATGGCCTGCCGTTCATTCAACATATCCAGAACCTGGATGTGGCTCAGCCGCCCAAAATCGTCGTATTAACGGAACAGCGTGTGGAACAAACGATCAGTCAATGCTTCCGCAGCGGAGTCGATGATTATATGACCAAACCGTTCTCACCTGTGGAGCTGGATGCCCGAATCAGGCGTTGCCTGCATTAAAAGCACCACAAGTAAAGCCAAGAGAAACAAATAGCCTTCATTAATTTTTATCAGACAAATAAGTACATCTACAGACAAACATCTATCAAATGGATTCGTCAATCAACCAAACAAATACACTGCCCGGAGGGAATATCATGGAGAATCAACAATTCCACACATTACTGAATGCGATCGAAAATAAAGAAGCGGTGCTCGGCGTGGTCGGGCTCGGTTACGTAGGATTACCACTTGCGGTGGAAATGGTCAATCAGGGTTTCACGGTAATCGGGATTGATCTGGATGCATCCAAAGTGGAGAGCATCTATCAGGGAGATTCCTATATTCACGATATTTCGTCCGAGGAATTGAAAAAAGTGATGCAAAGCGGCCGCTTCCAGCCTACAACGGATTACAGCATGCTGCGCGTGATCGATGCGTTGAGCATCTGCGTACCTACACCGCTCAGTGAAAATCAGGACCCAGATACGTCTTATATCGAGACGGTTGTGGATCAGATTAAACTGCATATGAAACCAGGCATGCTGATTACGCTGGAAAGCACGACTTATCCGGGTACTACCGAAGAACTGATCCAGGATGAGCTGGACAAGATCGGACATGAAGCAGGCAAAGACTACTTCCTGTGCTTCTCGCCTGAACGTGTGGACCCGTCCAACGGACGATTCACTACTTTTAATACACCAAAAGTAATCGGGGGAACAACTGAAGCTTGCCTCAAACTGGGAACAGCGTTGTACAGCAAATACGTTGAAACAGTTGTACCTGTATCTTCGCCAAAAGTGGCTGAAATGTCCAAACTGCTGGAAAATACATTCCGTAGCGTAAACATTGCCTTTGTTAATGAAATGGCAATGATGTGTGACCGTATGGGCATCGATATCTGGGAAGTTATCGACGCAGCTGCGACGAAGCCGTTTGGATTCATGCCTTTCTATCCGGGCCCTGGCATCGGCGGTCACTGCATCCCGCTTGATCCGATGTACCTGTCCTGGAAGGCTAAAGGATTCCGTTTCTACAGCAAGTTCATTGAGCTGGCGCAATCCACCAATGACAATATGCCATATTATGTACTGAACAAAACATCAACCATTCTGAATGAGTACGCGAAATCGGTACGTAAATCCAACATTCTGTTGCTTGGTATGTCGTACAAACCGAATATTGCCGATTTGCGTGAATCTCCAGGACTGGAGATCTATGAACAGTTCAAGGAAGGTGGAGCCAATGTCAGCTATTATGATCCACATGCTGAATCGTTCCTGGACAAGCATGGCGAGACGGTATATAGCGAAGTGTTCAACTTGGAACAGTTCAAGAAGTACGACTGCATCGTGCTGATCACCAACCACAGCGATTTGCCTTACTTTGATATTGCCGAGATGGGCGTGCCGATTCTGGATACACGTAATGCGTTCAAAACGTATCCACATCCGCACATTTACAAGATTGGTCATTCGGTACAGCACCCTGTGCTTGAGCCAAGTGAAGCGTTGCTCGTCTGAGGAATATAACGAACAAGTGGGGCAAACTGTCGGTGAAGGCAAAATGGGCCATCTTGGCCCTGCTGTTCTGCCTGCTTCTTCTGCCCTGGCTACTCAAATGGTTTTCACATGAGGAACACAAAGCGACCTGGCTGTGGGACGCTTCCATTATTGCAGAGCAGACGCCTGAAATTATCTCCTTCTCCAAGGCGCAGGGCGTGAATACCATTTTCCTGCAAATTCAGGATGAGGTACCCGATGCGACATACCGCAAATTCATCGCGGCTGCGAGGCAGGCTGAGATCGAAGTACATGCCCTTAACGGTCATGCAGACTGGGCCTATACGGAGAAGCGGGAAGAGGGACTTGCGTTTATTGAAAAAGTACGGGCATATAATGCAGCTTCGGCCAAAAATGAACGCTTTGAGGGAATTCAGCTGGATGTTGAGCCTTATCAGCTAAAACGCTGGGAGAACGAGCAGAATAGCGTTATTGCGGAGTGGAGCGACAACATGAAGGCGTGGACCAAAGCTGGTAATGATGCTGGACTCTACATGAGTGCCGCAATCCCTTTCTGGCTGGATGCTCGCGAGTCGGCAGAAGGCGGAGGTACATTCAGCCGCTGGGTGATTGATCACTTTGATGCGGTAGCCATCATGGCCTATCGGGATCGTGGTCAGCAGATGTATGATCTGTCCAAGGAAGAGCTGGATGAAGCGGATGAGCTTGGCAAGAAGGTATGGGTTGGAGCCGAACTGGCTGATACGCATGAGGGCGATCATCTAACCTTTTTCAGCAAATCTATCACCAATATGGACGAAGAAATGAAGAAAGTGTTTGATCTCGGCGCTTCTCATCCATCTTTTGCAGGTGTTGCGGTGCATCATTATGAAGCATGGTATGCAAAGGAAAACGGAATTCCGCTGGCTCGAAAGAGCGAGGAGAAGAAGTAGCGGGTGTATATAATAGGTATATGCAGTTTAAGAAAGAGCACTGTAATATGTAATGAGGAAAAGGCAAGTCTCCGATCAAGGAGGCTTGCCTTTTTTTGCTATTCGTTAGCATGCGGATGGCGACAAATCAGCTTTTATTGTTCTCGGCCGTTCGATATCGGTTGGGTGGCAGACCCACCTGCTTTTTGAACGCTTTGGAGAAAGAAAACAGATCAGGGTAACCCACCGAATGCGCTACTTCAGTTAACGTTAACGGGGTCTGAACAAGCAACCGTTTGGCCTGATTCATTTTGAGACGTTGAATATACTGGACAGGAGACAGGCCGTAGGCTTTACGGAATTGTTTGGCAAAATGGGTCCGATCCACGCCAGCGTGAGAAGATACACCTTCCACGGTAATGCCGCCGGCAAAGTGAATATCCATGTACTCCTTGCCCTTTTGCAGCCAGGGTGTGGCAGAGTCTGGTTGAAGCACTCGGGTAGCAGGGGATTTGGCAATCCGGTCAAACAATCCGAGAAAACGGGTAAGTCGTCCCAGGTCGCTTGCGCCTCCCTGAGGTTTGCGAACCTCTTCCATAAAAGCACGCATGCCACTTGCCGTCTCCGGCGTGAGTACGCCTGAACGATGCGGCGCGTCTGGAGTAAGCCCGATTCGTGCCAAAAGTTCAGCTGCATGTTTTCCATCAAAGGCAATGAAAATTTTGTGCAAAGATTCCTTTGGGTCGGACCAGTACTCATGGGTAACCTGTGGATACAGGCAGAATGCATCGCGGGCACGCAGGGAATAACGATGTCCGTTCTGTATGAAAGTTCCCTCGCCCTCCAGAACAAAAATTAAATAATGAAAAGGCGTCGTTCGAGGGCCGATATGATAGTTGCTCTTGGCTATATTACGACCGATTCGAATCGGCCATGCTCCACCGGCTTTCTCGAATTCAGACGGAGTAAAAAAAATAATATCCAAAAACTCGTGGTGGTCCTCCTTCATGCTCTCGATCATCAGGAACACCTCTTTAATATAAGTATAGTTTGTAATCTCTGAAAGTTTCTCTTATAACCTATTATACAGGTGGGTTTTGTGAATATTCAAGATCGAGAAGACCTATTCCTGTGAATTCACCACAAAATGACAAAATAAAATGGCCGCGAAATGACATTGATCACAGACAAATCAATTGTTATGATGTCCATACCTATTAAACCAAGTTAATTAATCGGCATTTGGAAGTGTACGTACTTATAAATTCAACTTTAAGAATTACACGGCAACGTAGGGGACAGAAAAGACCTGAAGAAGCGAAGCGTGCGCCTTTGTCACCGGATTTTCCCTTGAAAAGGGAAATAAAAGAAATCTGGGGACAAGAGTGATCGAAAGGTTTTCTGTAACCGAAGTGCTGAGTGAAACTATTCATTAGATCAATTTATGACCAGAAGGGATTGACTTGCGTGAGCGAACAGGAAGAGATGAAGTTTGGTTGGTTTTTGCCTACAGCAGGAGACGGAAAATATGTAGGAGTTGCCCCGGAGCGGGAACCGAGCCTGGATTATTTGGTTCAAGTAGCGCAGACAGCGGAGACGGCAGGTTTTGAATTTGTATTGATTCCGACAGGGGGAGCCTGTCTGGATGCGTGGGTTGTGGGTTCGGCTGTCATGAGTCACACGAAAACACTGCGTCCGCTTGTGGCCATTCGACCGGGTCTGGTCACCCCTGTATTGGCGGCGCGTATGGGAGCGGCACTGGATCAACTGTCTGGCGGTCGTGCCATGATCAATGTGGTGACAGGCAGTTCGGTTCGGGATTTGGAGGAACTGGGAGATCCACTGGCTCATGCCCATGATGAACGTTATGAACGGGCGAGCGAGTACATGGAAGTGATGAAGCGTTCATGGACACAATCGGCCGGGCTCAATCTGACCGAGTTTGCTGGAAGTGGTGCTCAGTCGAATCAGGAAGCATCCGAAGACAATTCGGAGTTTAACGGTAAGTATTATAATTTCAAAGGTCCGGTAGGCATGCCTGAAACGGTGCAAAATCCGTATCCGCCGTTCTACTTGGGTGGAAGTTCACCGATTGCAAAGCGGGTCGCTGTTGAGCACGCAGATACATTCCTCATGTGGGGAGAGCCGCATGACTGGATTCAGGAGCAGATCGAAGAAATTGAAGTCATTCGCGAACAGATCAAAGAGGAAATCGGACAAGATCGTCAGTTGCGTTACGGCATGCGGGCACAAGTACTCATCCGGGATACGGAAGAAGAAGCATGGGCGGCGGCTTGGGAGATTATTAGCAAAGTCCCACCAGAGGCCATCGAAAAAGCCAAAGCAGCCTTCGCAGAGACGGATGCAACAAACCAACGCAGACAGAATGAGCTGCGGGAGCTGTCCGAGAAACAGCAGTTCGTTGTAGGGCCAAACCTGTGGACAGGGTTATCCGTTGTTCGTTCAGGCGGAGCGATCCTCATTGTCGGTACAGCAGAACAGGTCGCAGAACGATTGATGGAATATGGAGATCTGGGCGTGACAACATTTATATTATCCGGGTACCCACATTTGGAAGAAGCCGAAATTTTCGGCCGGACTGTGATGCCCATTATTCGTGAGAAGTGGAAAACAAGACAGAAGAAGCATTCAGTTACTACCAACTAAATAAGTGAAACCTTTTTTACACGGTAACGAAGAGGACAGAAAAAATCTGGAGAAGCGTAGCGTTCGCCTGAAAGCTTTCTGGAAGAAAGCTGCATCGGAAGCATACGCTATCACCGGATTTTCCCATTGAAAGGAATAATTCAAAAAATTGGGGATAACAGCGATTGGAAGATGGTTCTGACCGCGTAGTGGTTCAGTGTAAAATCATTGTTTAACTTATATAACATCCTTCAGGAGGTCTTCTTTCATGAGAAAAAAACAAAAATATATCCTGACCCTTGTCAGTATGCTGGTGATGTCCATCCTGCTGTCTGCCTGCGGCGGCGGGGATAACGCGGCATCAGGAGGGAACGATTCCTCCGGTTCGGGCAAAGTAACGATCAGCTTCATGCACTGGCGTGGAGAGGATGTGGAAGCGCTGAACAAAACGATTGATGCGTTTGAAAAGGAAAATCCGAACATCCATGTGGAAATGCAGACTCTTCCTTCGGACCAATATCAATCCACTGTACAATCCAAAATCAGTGATGGTTCAGTTGGGGATGTATTTGCTTCCTTCCCTGGTGCACAGTTCGAAGCCTTCACTAAAGCCGGATTGTTCACTGATCTGACTGGATCGTCGTTTCTGTCTGCATACAATCCTAAGCTAATTGAAGCAGGCCAGCACGATGGCAAGCAATATGCAATTCCTTATCAACTCGTATATAACGATCCAATCTACAATGTGAAGTTGTTCGAAAAATATGGATTGACCCCGCCAACGGATTGGGAAGGCTTCCTGGCACTATGCCAGACGCTGAAAGACAACGGCATCATTCCGATTGCATTTGCTGGAGCGGATATTGGTCCAGGCCAATTCATGAATACGATGGTGATGAACAATGCACCGAGTGACGACATTTTTACCAAAGTGGAAGCCGGAGAGGCCAAACTGACGGATGAGTTTTGGGTGAAAACCTTAACTCAGATCAAAGAACTGAACGACAAAGGATACTTCCAGCAGGACGCACTGGGAACGAAAGACCCGGCAGCGGGAGCACTCTTTATCCAGGAGAAAGCAGCCATGCTGGCGAGCGGATCGTATCAGTTGGCACAGAACAAGCTTCAAAATCCGAATCTGGAGCAGAAGCTGCTTGCACCGATTACGGTGAGTGCCGATCAGGCGAAGTATGAAGGCGTTCATACGACGACATTTATGCTTGCGGTGAACAGCAAGTCCAAACACCCCGAAGAAGCGAAGAAGTTCATCGAATTCCTGAGCAATCCGGAAGTGGCTGGCGAATATGCCAACCAGACGGGACAGAATGTAACGGTGAATGATGTGAAGTACGATACACCTGAGCTCCAGGTTGCCGGAGATTGGGCGAGCAAAAAAACCGTGTTCCAGCCACGGTTCACTATCCTGAACGGAGATAATCAGAAAGCAGTAACCAACTCCATTCAGGCTGTACTGAGCGGAACTTCTCCTGAAGAAGCAGCGCAGCAGGCACAGGCGATCATTGATCAGCATATCGGGAAATAAACGATGAAGAACCGTATTCAGCTATCCCTGTTTTTGTTACCCGGGTTGCTGCTGTACGTTGCACTGTTCGTATTTCCTACATTGACGGGGCTGTTCTACTCCTTTACGGATTGGGACGGGGTATCCCCGTCGTATGCATTTGTAGGGCTGGATAATTACAAGGACAGTCTCAGCAGCATCGTATTTCGCAAAGCCTTTGGCAACAACGTCGAGTTCATGTTAACGGTTGTCATTGCGCAAACCTTTATTTCACTTGTTCTGGCGCTGCTTTTGGTACGTAACACAAAGACACGCATCGCGCTCCGGGCGCTCTATTTTCTGCCTGCGATTCTGTCCTCCGTATCGGTGGGTCTGATCTGGGCCTTTATGTACGATCCTTCGATCGGGCTCATTAACTATGGTTTGAACGAGGCTGGTATGGGGAGCTTTGCCCACAACTGGATTGGTGATCCGAAGATCGCAATTTACTCGATTGCCGCGGTACAGGTCTGGGCACATGCCGGGCAGATGATGATCGTGTTTATCGCAGGTCTGCAAGGCATTCCAGCGGAGCTGTATGAAGCAGCACGTATGGATGGCGGCAGCAAATGGCAGGTATTCCGTACCGTGACCTGGCCTTTGCTTGCACCTTCGGCAACAATTGTCGTGGCCTATACCACGATTCAGTCCTTCAAGGCTTTTGACCTCATTTTCACCATGACGGACGGAGGCCCTAACTACGCTACTGAAATTTTGACGACATACATCTATCATACTGCCTTTGGCAGCTACTCATTTGGCCTTGCTTCTGCGGGTTCGATGATTTTCCTGGTTCTGCTCGCTTTGCTGACGTTATTGCAGTTCAAGGCGCTGCGTGCCGACCGGGTAAGCTATTAACGATTGGACGGATTGATTTGTTCGTGAATAGGTGAGTCGTGAGTATTCTAATTGTTAAACGAATTATTGAACGAGTTCCGGATTTCATTACGTTGAAATGACTTTAGGGCAGAAAACTTGAATGAGAACGATGCCTGAGCAGACCTAAAAGACTTAAAGAAGAAGGGAGGGGGTTCCTATGCTTTTAAAATGGTTCAATCGACTGATCCTATTGGTGTACGCCCTGTTAATTCTTGTGCCGCTGTACTTTGTATTTGTGTCATCGTTCAAAACGAGCAGCAACTTCTTCATCAGTCCATTTAGCTGGCCGGACCCGTTTACATGGGACAATCTCACTGGCATGTTCCGCAACCAGCCGATGTGGCAGTATTTCGGGAACAGTCTGGTCGTAACGCTGGGTACCGTTGCGATTGAGTTGTTGCTCAGCAGCATGATTGCTTATGCCATTGTTCGCTGGGGTGGCAGTGTGGGCAAAATTGTGTTTGCTTTGTTCGTTGCAGGTCTGATCGTTCCTTCCCAAGTGAGCATGCTGCCGATCTATTCTCTGACACGTACGCTCGGATGGTCGGACAGTCTGACAGGACTCATAGTAGTATCAGCAGCGATGTTAATGCCGGTCTCCGTATTTATGCTTACGGGCTTCATGCGTATGCTGAATGCGGAAATACTGGAAGCGGGCAGTATGGATGGAGCAAGCGAGTGGAGGCTCTATACACGGATTGCCCTACCACTCGCCGCACCTTCTCTGGCAGCTACAGCCACGTTCCTGCTCGTTATGGTGTGGAATGATCTGCTCATTCCAATGCTGATGCTCAGCAGTAAGTCCAAGCTAACGTTACCACTCGCACTCATGCAGTTCCGCGGGGAATACGTGACGAACTATCCAATGATGCTCACCGGTGTACTGGTTACTGCCATTCCGATGATCGTGCTGTTCATTCTGCTCCAGCGTTATTTTGTAGCAGGTCTGACAGCGGGTTCACTCAAGGGGTAAGGTATAGGAAGAAGATCAACGGATATGCGTATTTTACATTGATTTCTGGATCATTCTGCATAATAATGGTTTAGTGTCAGAATGACTACATAGAGATCAAGGGAGCTATAAGACATGAGCAAACTGGAAGTATTGCGGAATCCCAAGCAGCGCAAGCTGCTGTTCAGTGCCGGCATGAGCTGGCTGTTTGATGCCATGGAAGTCGGCATGATTTCCTTCATCGTGGCTGCACTCGCCAAGGAATGGAGTCTCAGCCCTGGACAAGTCGGGGTGCTTACGAGTATCAACTCCATCGGTATGGCGCTCGGTGCATTGCTTGCGGGGGCACTTGCGGACCGTTTCGGCCGAAAGGCCATTTTGATGTGGACCCTACTGATCTTTACGATCGCGAGCGGTCTGTCAGCCTTGGCCACCGGATTCGCTGTATTGTGTGTACTGCGTCTGATTGCAGGTATCGGCCTCGGCGGAGAGCTGCCCGTGGCATCTACATTGGTATCGGAGTCGATGCCTACGGCAGAACGTGGACGTGCAGTTGTACTGCTGGAGAGTTTCTGGGCAGGTGGCTGGATTGTATCGGCACTCATTGCCAACTTTGTTATCCCGGAATATGGCTGGAGAATTGCTTTTGCCATTGGTGCCGTTCCAGCGTTCTATGCGCTGTATCTGCGCCGTGCCATTCAGGACCCGCCTCGTTACAAGAACAATACCAAGATTAAGAAAATCACGTTCCGCGAAAAGGTAGCGACGGTTTGGTCGGCACCGCATCGCCGCACAACGTTGATGCTCTGGATCTTGTGGTTTACCGTCATTTTCTCTTATTATGGCATGTTCTTATGGTTGCCATCGGTTGTTATGGCAAAAGGCTTTACGTTGGTCAAAAGCTTCCAGTACGTGCTGATTATGACGATCGCACAGCTGCCAGGTTACTTCACGGCGGCGTACTTCATTGAGCGGTTTGGCCGCAAATTTGTACTTGTCGTTTATCTTACATTGACAGCAGTAAGTGCGATTGCTTTTGGACTGGCAACAACGGAAGCGACGATCCTGACCGCAGGTATCTGTCTTTCCTTCTTCAATCTGGGAGCTTGGGGCGGTCTGTACGCATACAGTCCGGAATTGTACCCCACTTCCGTTCGTTCAACAGGTGTGGGTCTTGCTACATCGGTAGGCCGGATTGGGGGCGTGCTTGCTCCATTAATGGTTGGTATGTTGGTTCAGCGTGAAGTCGCAATCAGCCTAATTTTCACGATTTTCTTCGTGACCATCCTCATTGGCGCTGCGGCTGTGCTGTTCCTGGGCCGGGAAACCAAGGGTCTGGAGCTGGCCGAATAAATGTCAATAAATACAACGCAACTTTTGTGCGGGTCTGCCTGCCTACGACTATAACGGGGTGGATAAGCGGCAGAAGGTTGATACAAGAAGAGGCATGACTATGGCGTGACCATGGGCTCATGTCTCTTTTTGCTGTGTTTAGAGTGGATTTTCGCCTGCGCCATCGGTCCGATAGACGTCACTTTTTCTATATCCTATAATGACACTCGGGATGTAGGGCCGTGAGGATTCAGGGGGAAGAAGTGGGATCTGGATTCAGAAAAGTGGAGGTTAATGGAATGATGAAGAACAAAATTGAAATGGATCAAACGTGTGAAATGATTGAAAAGAATATGATGAATGAGAAGAATAAAATGAATGAAAAGCATATGATGAGTGGACAGAATGGCGTGTGTGAAGTAGTACGTGTGACTGATAATGTCGGTATGAATGTAATGTACAGCTATAATGGCAACGATAAGATAAGTGAGATAAACGGGAGATATGATGTGATTGATCTTACTCCTGTTAAAGAGATGAAAGAAATGAAACAGATGAAGATGACGAGCTATATCTACAGCCTAGATGAAGAGTTTAGATTAGATAACGGGGATGAGAGGCTTGATCTGCATGATTTGCACACAAGCACTGGCCACATGGAACCTATTACCATCAGCCGGAAAATCACCCATCGCAGAGGGAGAAAGGCTGGCAAAAGAGCAGGACGAGTCAGTGTGCTTCTCGGTGCCTTCGCAATGGCTCTCGGTCTCACGATGGCAGCTCCGCCTGCCGGAGCACAGAAGCTGGAACAGGGCGTTCGCGGTGAACATGTGCTGCAATTGCAGGAGCAATTAAACGAACTGGGGTATTTTAAAGCTGGATTGACGGGGTATTATGGGTCTCTCACCAAAGGCGCTGTCCGTAAGTTCCAACAGGCTCAGGGGCTGAGTGCGGATGGGATTGCAGGCCCGGCAACACTGAACAGACTGAACAAGAAGGCTGCAGCCCAAGGTAACACGCTGCGCCAGCTCGCGAAGCTGATTCATGGGGAAGCACGCGGAGAGTCCTTTGAAGGACAGGTTGCTGTAGGCGCGGTCGTCTTGAACCGAGTCCATTCGAATGCATTCCCTTCATCAATTCCAAAAGTGATTTTCCAAAAAGGGCAGTTCACGGCCATAGACGATGGACAGTTTAATACAAAGCCAACCCAGACTTCCTATCAGGCAGCTCGTAAAGCTTTGAATGGCACTGATCCAACACACGGAGCACTTTATTATTATAATCCGAAAATTGCGACTTCGTTGTGGAGTAAGAGCAGACCAACATTACTGACGATTGGGCAGCATGATTTTACTAGGTGAGTTTAAGTAGAGATAAATAATGTATTATTTGAAATGATAATGATGAACCTCGGCTGTACGCTGCTGAATGCAGACGTGCTACCGGGGTTTCTTTTATATTTTGATTGTGCAGGCGAGGGGATTGGGGAAATCTTCCGTATTATTATGTCCCTCTTTTCAATTGACAGCAAAGAAGGATATTGGAATGGTGTCTGAATATCCTTGAAACCGAATACGATTTTACAAAGTATATATAAAGGAGGATATAATTAGTTGCTATTTATAAATTTGTACTCGGTTACATCCATAGAGGGGAGGACGAATATGCCATTTATTGGGGGAATCATTTTAATCTTTATCCTAGCATTTATTCTATGGTCATTAATGTTCCCGCTATTCAATAAAATAGGTGGTAGACTGCTGAAGAAATACAATAAATTCAAACAAGAGGAGAATGGTGATGGAAAATTCAAAGACGTTTAAAGTAGGGGCTATTGCGGTTGCAGTAGTTATTATTGTGGGAGTGTTACTGGTGACCTTTTTTTTAACACGAATTCCTAATGGATATGTTGGGGTCGTTTATTCACCAAATGGAGGCGTAAAAGACAGTACATTGAGTCAAGGGTGGAAACTAGTTGGAGCGTTTGATAAAGTAACGAAATATCCGATCCGAATTCAAACGGTTGAATACAGAGATATTCAGATTGCTACTTCTGACGGGAAAAACATCACAATCGATTTTGCTTACAACTACCAAGTAGAACCAAGTAAAGTATCTTCTATATTCAATACATTTGGGCCAATTAGCATTCAAGAAATTGAGGATACATATCTCAAAACACGTTTCCGCGACGCAGCTCGTAAAGGTATTTCTAAGTTTACAGTCATTGATGTTTATGGTGAAAAGTCATCCGAAGCAGGAGTGGATGTTCAACAACGTTTTTCTGATGACGTTAAAGAGTTAGGCTTTATTGTATCCAACGTTACCGTAGGTGTTCCTCAACCTGATGCCAAGACTCAGGAGGCAATCGATAAGCGTGTCGAAGCTTCACAAGAACTGGAACGTAAAACAACTGAACTTGAGATCGCCAAGAAAGAAGCAGATCGTAAGCGCGTGGAAGCGCAAGGTAACGCAGACAAACTATTGATCGAAGCAGAAGGTCAAGCTAAAGCAAACAAAGAGCTTCAACAATCATTATCGAGTCAACTCGTTGAATATGAAACCATCAAGAAATGGGATGGAGCACTTCCCTATGTAAGTGGATCAAATACTCCAATGATTCAATTGCCGACTACAAAAACAGAGCAAAATAGCAGCGCGGGGAGCGTATCTCCCTAATTAGCGGTTTGAAATGCACGCCTTACTTTTTCAACAATTTAATGTGTTGAATTCTAATGAACAAGCCGGTCCAATCGTGGGCTGACTTGTTCATTTTTGAGTCATTTCAAAGGCACCATGAAGGATTTAGTTAAGCCTAGATATTGGATTCACCTAGCCAATCCTGTACAATGAATAACGACAAAAACAACGGTAGATTAAGGATGGATCAGCACGATGAGAATTATCATATCACCCGCCAAAAAGATGAAGATCGATACCGATCTTATGGCTATTGCGCAGATGCCGCAATTTATAAACGAGTCAGAACAGCTGTTGAGTCTGCTTCAAAAGTTATCCTATGACGAACTCAAAGCGATGTGGAAGTGTAACGATGCAATCGCCGAACAGAACGTGGAGCGGATTCGGAATATGAATATAAAAGCAAATCTTACGCCAGCCATCTATGCCTATGAGGGTATTCAGTATCAATATATGGCTACGGGTGTTTTCCAAAATGAGGAACTGGAGTATCTTCAGCAGCATGTACGCATATTATCCGGTTTTTATGGCATGTTACGGCCATTGGATGGGGTTACCCCTTATCGGTTGGAGATGCAGGGCAAGTTTCAAGGTCCGGGGTTCAAGTCCCTTTATCAGTTCTGGGGCAGCAAATTGGCAGATCAGCTTCAATCGGAAAGCGACTGTATCCTGAATTTGGCTTCAAAAGAGTATAGCAAAAACATCACGCCTTTTCTGAGCGAGGAAACCCGATTTATCACTTGTGTATTTGGACAAATGGTCGACGGGAAGATTGTTGAAAAGGCAACCCGGGCCAAGATGGCCAGAGGTGAGATGGTACGATATATGGCAGAGCGTAAAATTACAGATGTGAAGGATATTAGAAGTTTTGATCGGTTAGGTTTTGTTTTCTCAGAAGAGAAGTCGGATGAGAGTAATTATGTATTTATATATTCAGAGGAGAAATAGCTAGTTTTACAGCGATGGATTTGATGAACATCTTGCAGTTGTCAGATGAGTAACTCTACGTAACAAAAAATCTGGATAAATTGTTAATTTCGCCCCTGTAGTCACTAAAAGCGATTATATTTAATTTATGTTCAAGTCGATTACCTATCCTAATTTAATAGGATAATCATACGCAAAAAGGCATAGTGATGATTCCCCTATGCTATAAGGGTTATAGAGTTTTCGAATACACACTTATGTATAAGAGGAGGCGAATGATATAACGATAATGCCTGTTATGGTAATGATCTTTGTATTTGTACCTACCATTGTACTCATGGTAAGCCTGCCTTATTTAACAAGAGAGACGATTAGTTTTGGGGTCACCGTCAGCGCTGCACAATTCCACAGTGAGCCTCTGCGCCAGATGCGGAAGTCATATGCTAGGATTAGTGCTACCTTACATACCATTCTATTCATTGTTTGCATCATCTGCCTAATATACGTTGAACATTCCAAGCAACAAAGTTGGATCATTGTCACTTATTCACTCACCATGGTCGTAATCTCCCTAGTCATAAACATTAGCTATCATTTCAAAATGAAAAGTTTACTACCTATGCTGCCTATTGCTCCGGAACCATCGATCATTGCAGTGGACACTGAATTTCGGAAAAGAAACATTGGCTTGTCTAGTAATTGGTTCCTCATTCATTTTTTAATTATTGGTGTTAGTATTCTAACTGTGCTACGCAACTACGATCTTATTCCTGATCAGATTCCGATCCATTTCAACAGCAGTTGGAACGTAGACCGCTATGCAGCTAAATCTTATAGTTCTGTGTTTATGCCTACGATACTGCAAGTGTTCATAACACTTTTGTTCATATTTGAGAATTGGAGTATTCGCAGAGTGAAGCATCAGGTTCAACCCACTGATCCTAACCGTTCCATCAGACAAGACGTAACATTCCGCCGTACTTGGTCATATTTTATGATTACAGCAAGCTTCTTAATAGTTATCCTGTTTTCCGTCGTGCAACTAAACATGATATCTCTGCTTAACATCAATTTCGCTATCCCCATTATCCTAATTATAATAGCTTTTATCATCCTATACGCCTTCGCCTTATCGTTCTGGGCTGGTCAGGGCGGAAGCCGCTTGGAGCGATCTGACGATTCCTCCAATGTCAGACCTGTCCATGATGATGATAAATGGCTATTAGGTATGATTTATTTCAATCGCAAAGATCCAAGCCTAATGGTCGAGAAAAGGTTCGGAGTCGGCTGGGGATTAAATTTCGGTCACCCAGTAAGCTGGCTGATTTGTCTCGGAATTATTGTATTGTTAGTTGTGGTGCGGTAACAAGGCTTGGAGGTTAATACTCACCGGAGTACTAGGGGCTTCATAAACCCAGGAATAGGCCCAAGCATCATCTACGATACGATCACCGTCCAAATCAATAGCCTCAGTCCAGTTGTTTGTCATTGTATTGCCTGCGAGTGTACCGTAGTGAGAACTGTCATAACCGAAGGATCTCCATATATTTGGGATCGGAGAGATTTTATGGGACCATAGTTCGGATGAAAATCATTCTGAGCGTGGATTCATCAAGTGAAATCAGGAAGATAGCAGGATGTATTGTGATAATACTTCTGCTAACATAGGTTGATCATATCTTAGATGAGCGGTGAAAACGGATGAGTACAATCAAAGTTACACCTGAGCAACTACATCACGTATCCAATCAGGTGGATCGGGCGAGACAACAATTGGAGCATATCCGCATTGAACTGACACGACAGATCATGTCTATTCAGGTGATGTGGGCGGGGGCGACGCAGGAGCGATTCTATTATGAGTTTGAGCAGTCGCGCCCTGTACTGGATAAAGCACTGGAAAGTATGGTGAACACCTCTAAGGAACTGAAGGATATTGCCACGCGTTTTGAGGATGCTGATGCTCAGAAGGTGAGCCTGGGTAGTGCTGCTGGCGCTGTGGGTGTGGGAGCAATGATGAAGGCCTTGGGAAATGATTCGGGTTCGGAGGATAAAGGCTACCGGATGGCACAAGTCAATGTGTATGGGAAGCTGATGTGGATGCCTGTGAACGAGAATGGCGTTACGGATCAGGCAGCCCTGCAGGCATATCAGAAGGATAAGGGGCATTTGGATTTTAATCGGATGCAAGCTACGGATGCTGAAACGCCAGGGGAAGATATTTATGCGATGCAGATCAAAGCCTTTGAAAATGGAATTCATCCTTTCACAGGCGAGCCTGTATCCGATAGGTATGCTCAGATGATGCTGACTTCTCTGAAGTTCAGCCAGATCTTTATGGCTTTTCAGATGGTTCGCGGAAGTATGCCAGGTCGCAAAGGTCCGTTTCGCTTGCCTTCTTCTCATCCAGCTGTGGCAAAGATTAAAAAGAATTTGGAAGCGGCTGAAGCGAGGAAAGGTAGTAATATTAAGGGGACGGGTGATGTTAGACCTGCTCAAATAATTGAAAACAGATATCCAAATGAGATTCAGCAAGGAAAGGGTTTTGAATATGTTTTGGAGAATGGTCAAGTTAAGATTCGAGATGGAATTAAAGAGGTTGACTTCGTCATAGATGTAAATGGTAACTTAAAGGTTGGACGAGGACATTCTCATTTAGCTAATGGAGCTGATGTTCAAGCTGCTGGAAAACTAAAAGTCGATGCAAATGGAAATGTTAGAAGAATAACAAATGAATCAGGACACTATACTCCAACGACTGAGCAAGCCAAAAAATATGAGCAAATATTTAATAGTGCTGGAATAAAGACAGAAAACGCTTGGTTAGAGATATATCAATTAGAAGTAACGAGCAACGGTTATGTTGATTTAGGGAAATTAAAGAAAGTACAGTCAACTAAATTGAAATAGTGGGAGGAGATATTTTGATTACTCAAATGAATGAGGAGATTTTTTCAACAAATTTATCTAAAGCAGTTGATGAGATAAAACAGGCTAGAAACATTTCGAGAGATATAGTTAAATTTGTCATAGAGCCTGTCGAAGAACGTGGGAAAATGTTAGATGGTGGTGATGAAATGATGAAACGTCTTGTGTTATCTAAAGAGAATATTGGTGGTAAAAAACTATTGTTAGAAGATGTTGTTGGGGTTTTAGGAGGGCTTTTTCCAAAAGCCCCCATATGGATTAATGTATCTTTTGTGGAAATTGAAGGAGATGCCGCTATATTCAAATTGGAAACTAGTTTACGTTTTAGAAAACCAACCTTATTAAGGAATGCTGAAACAGGTCATGCACCTTTTAACGCGATTGTATAAGGTATGTAACGATTGTTGCGTAATCTCTTTACAGAAACTCATGGGGCTACCCAGTATGGAATGAGTCCATCATTCAATTAAAAAGCATCAATATCGGCACGCCAGAACAGCCAAATATTCTGGTGGGTGAAGAAGCTATAAAACGGTTGCAAGATAATAGTTTGTTTAAGGAATAGATTTTATGCTCGAACTTGCATAGAATGTGGTCTCACCAGATAAACTGCACTTCGGAATAGGGAGAAATGAAAATGGGAACTTCAGCGGTTATCCTAACAAAGAAAGATAAATATTCTCCAGAGCAGCTTCTAGCTGATACTATTGTTGCAGCTTTTCATTCGGACGCAGCTCTTTATTTCTATAACAATAAAACATATACAAATGAAGGAGAATTTTTGTATACAACGCTGAATATTAATCATAAGTCATTTACAGGGGACAATGAATCCTCATTGATTTTCCATATTCACAGCATTAGTAGCCTAAGTACTGAATTTTATTATCACGAAGATTTAGGTTTAGATCCTAACGTATCACTATGCCAAGTCGGGCACATTGAGGATATCTATGGTAATCAAGAGTTAATACTTCATTTTATTTATGAATATCTCAAGTTGAATCCTGATGATTATTTTTGGATTGCGGACAATGATTGGGTATACAGCCGGGAGGACATACAAAAACTGAAATCTTTACCGTACGACCCGGATTGGTGTTATAAAAATCCCAAAGACTAACTTCTAAATTACGACAAAGGGAACATAAAGCATTTTGATCCTGCATTCCGATTAATGTTTAGGAAGAGATAGATGATGTATAAATTATTGACAACAAAAACTGAAATAGATAGATTAGTCGAATCTTATTTCTGGATTATTGATTTTCCGAGAGCTTTAACATACTTCGGAGATCATGAGAGACATGGTTATGGTTCAGGTCCAGTGGAGGTACAATTTTCATCCTATCATATCCAGAAGAGGAAGAGTATATCGGTAATCAGAAAGTGTGTTTTATTGGAGAGCCGCCAGCATATGATGAAGATGTAATGGCAGTCATGGAATATGATGAATTTTATAACTATTTAGTCATTTACAGCGAAAATTACCTTCAGGAGCACCCAAAGGAAAAAGAGAGAATTGTCAATTTATTAGATGTCGTGAGAAATAGACTGAATTTAATGAAGAGAACGGACGATAACCTTGACTGTACAAAAGACAGTGAGTGAACTGCATCAGTTAATTAATCAAGATTGGTCGAAGTTAGATCAGGCAGAGTTAATAACGAAGCGGGAAGCAGTAGACTCTCTGTCCAATCAACTCATATTCGAGATAGATCATACGAACGACTCTGATCATTTACTAGAAGCGATCAATGTTGAGCTCACACATTTCTTTTTGCCGATCCCTGTGTGATGAAGATGTATCAAAGATTGATCCTGTTGCTTCCAATCACCCCGTCCTACTATGAATGGTTCACAGAGTACCTTTTACAGTATGGCCCCGAATGGCAGGAAGAGGCGAATGTTTTAACTGAACTTTACAAGAAAGAAGATTCAACGTGTTTGCGATTTTGTACAATAGATTGAGCGTATTAAAGATTTCGGGAATATAGGATAACGTTAGGGTGAAAAGAGATGAATTTTCTAAAGGATCATTGATTTAATCACATTAGTAGTCATAGTTTTTGTCACATGGTATGGCACGCATAAAAAGGATATGAAAAACCTTGAAGAGGGATTAAAAACATATTTAACCGTTGAAAAGGGGATGAATGAAACCGATATTATTAGCATTACTGCTCGTCGAAGGGAAACTCCAGGAATATACACCTTCAGAGGAGAGCAATGAGTGTAACTAACGCTTGATCTTAATAATTGATTGATAATGTATTCTTGAGTTGTAATGAACAAGCTTTTCCATTAGTGTCGCAGGCTTGTTTATTTTTGTAGTTCTTTCGAAAACGATAACGAAGGTTTCTTTGATATATGAAAGGAGTTAACTTATGACGAATTCAACATTGTCTCGATAATCTGTCTGTTTCAGTCGGGTTTTGCTTTCTCTAATATTATCATCCATTTGATGATTGCATTCATCGGAATTTTATTACAAATTGGTAAGAAAAGGTATTTTTATATTAGCTACTCATCCTTCAACCGCCGTTGATACAAAACAAGAGATAAAATCATTAATACAACCGTCCATGACAAAATAATGAGGAGGATAATGTAGATTTCTTTTGCTTGATCTTACTTATTTTATATAGTTTGTTATTTTCCAGTGTTTTTCTTTAGAAAAAAGGAAAATGACGGAATAAGTCGAATTGATTAATCACTGAAGAAGTGTTTAGTGAGAGGTGGTTTTCAATGTTTCTTTCAGAAGTCAGAATTACAAACTTTCGAAAATTTGGTGAAGGAACCAACGGTGAGCCGGGATTGGTTCTCGTATTAAACAATGGTCTTAATGTTCTTATTGGTGAAAATGATGCTGGAAAATCGACAGTGGTCGATGCAATTAAGTTTGTATTGTTAACCCAAAGTCGAGAGTACTCCAGACTCGAAAAAGAAGATTTTCACAATGACTCTAGTGAATTGAAAATTGAATGCATTTTTAAAGGTTTTTCTGTGAACCAAGCAAAGGATTTCTTAGAGTGGATCACTATTGATTCAAGTAAACAATATAACCTTCGTGTTTTCCTAACTGCCAAAAAGGATGTAAAGGGAAAGATATTAATTGATGATGTGCATGCAGGAAGTGATAGTGAAGGACAAATTATACATAGTAGAGCACGAGATTTACTTAGAACGGTTTATCTTAAACCTTTGAGAGATGCAGAAAATGAACTGGCAGCAAAAAGGAATTCACGATTGTCTCAAATTTTATATGCACATCCCGAGTTTTCTACGGGTGAGGACCATAGATTGGTTGAAATTATTAGAGATGCTAATAAGAAAATCAAGGATTACTTTAACGAGGATGAACTGTCCAATGATGAAAAAAAGATTCTAAAATCTATTAATGTGTATTTGTCTAGATTCTCTGATAATAAAAATTTTTTACGTTCAAATATAGAGATAGCGGCAGTTAACTTGAAAATGATATTAGAAAAGATTGATCTTTTGCTCGTTACTATGAAGTCAGGCCTAGGTTCCCTTAATCAACTTTATATTGCGGCTGAGTTGCTACTTTTACAAATTGAAAAAACTGAGGGAATAAATCTTGCATTAATAGAGGAAATTGAGGCTCACTTACATCCTCAGGCTCAGATAAGGGTAATAGACTATCTTCAAGAATTAAGTGAAAGCAATACTTCTCCGATGCAGATACTTCTGACAACTCATAGTGTCACATTAGTATCAGTTATCAAATTAAATAATTTAATTTTCTTTACTGAAGGGAAAGCTTTTTCTTTAGCTGAAGGTAATACTAAGTTACATAAAGGAGACTATAAATTTTTAGAAAGATTCCTTGACTCCACAAAAGCCAATTTTTTCTTTGCTAAAGGAGTTATAATCGTTGAGGGGGATGCAGAGAACTTATTGCTACCTACATTAGCTGATAAGCTCGGAAAATCTTTTGCAAAGAATGGAGTTTCCGTTGTTAACGTTGGGAGTACTGCATTGCTGAGATATTCAAAAATATTCGCTAGACAAATAGAGCCGATGATGCAATTACCAGTTGCAGTTGTTACCGATTGCGACGAAGCAGTATCAAGAGTTGATAAGGATTCTGGTAATATCATCACTATTCCTGATAGGAAATCCCAAGCTATTAAAGTTGATAAGCAACTTAAGTATAGTGACGGTAATATAAAAGCTTATATTAGTCATGAGTGGACTTTAGAATTCGATATAGCCTGTAGTTGCTTAAAAAAGGAACTATTTGCTTCAATTCTCATGGCAAAGGATTACATTAATCAAGATAAAGCATTAACAGAGGGAAAAGAAGCGAAAGAATACAAAAAGATTAGCGACTATTTAACTGCAGCTGAGACACGGATTAGTGAATGGAGCACTTACGACTCCTTCATGCTAGCTTCAAACATAGTTAGAGATGTAGTGCTAAAGAAAAATATTTCCAAAGCTGTAGTAGCCCAATGCTTTTCCGAAATTTTGAAAGAGCGTAGGTCCACTATGGAGGAATTAGAAACTATCAGGAGAGACATTTATCTAAAGTACTTAGTTGATGCTATAGATTATGTGACAGGAGCTTAGGGTAATGAACATGTTAGCCATAACAGATGAAGACATTGAATACGCTGCTGGAATTCTAAATATATCTAATAGTTTTGATGTTCCGAGATTGAATGTAATAAGATGTATGGAAAGTAGAGATATAGTCGCGTGCCCAGGAAGTGGAAAAACCACGATACTACTTGCTAAGTTATTAATTCTAACACGACATTTACCCCTAAAAAATAATAAAGGAATATGTATTTTAACTCATACCAACATTGCGATTGACGAGATTAAAGAGCGGCTAGGAGACAAAGCTAATGCTTTACTCTCTTATCCAAATTTTGTAGGGACAATTCATTCATTTATTAGCAAATTCTTAGCAAATCCAGCATTTGTTCAGTACCACTCTTCAAGGATTTCAAGGGTCTTTGAACCTGAAGATTATAAATCACGATTAGTGAGGAAATATAAGTCATTGTATCCTCCATTTTCAGGAAGCAAACTGGGTGGTTTTCTTTATGGAAGACTCGAAAAAAAAGTCAAAGATTCAACAGACAAAAATAAAATAGCGAAGGCGAAAGATGATCTATTACGATCTTTAGAGTTGGATTACATCGATAACACCATCAAAAAAAATGCCTTTAACAAAAAGACTACTGTTTTAAAGAATCCAGACTCGGATGCCTATAAAGAATATATTAATCTTATTGATCAACTTCAAAAAGAAGGTATATGTTCTTACAATGAAATTCAAGGACTTGCTTTTAGGTATGTGGAAAATTTTGAAAAAGAACTACAAAGTATTTTCTCCGAACGTTTTTCATTTGTTTTTGTAGACGAAATGCAGGATACTAGCCTACTTCAGCTACAAGTTTTAGAGAAAGTATTCGACACTAAAAAAGTAGTTTTTCAGTGTTTCGGAGATCCACAGCAAACAATTTATGAATCAGATGACAAAGGGTGTGCATGGAAACCTAGAGATCCATTGTTTATAAAAAATAGTAACAGACTGAGTGAGAGTATAGCGAAAGTTGCTGATGTTATAGCGTTAAATCCTTATGGAATGCAGGGTAGGAAACATCAAAATGGAGCTCTAATTTCGCCAGTCATAATTACTTACAAAGGTGATGATGTATCACATGTACTTAAAACTTTTTCTAAGTTAATTAATAGACATAAGCTCAATGAACGAGAGAATGCATTATTTAAAGCCGTAGGTATGGTGAAGGCAAAAAATGAAGGGCTATCTATAACGAGTTATTTTCCCGAATTTCAAAAATTCGAGGTTAGAAGTAAGGTGAATAAAGAGTTTTCGGAACTTCAGAGTTACTTAGTTAAACTTGACAGAGAAGTAATAAAAAAAGAAGGTGTTAAAGCGTATTATAATAGGTTCATTTTAGCAATTTTGAAGTGGTTACGTATAAAAGATATAAGGACTAACGAAGGCGAATTTTTTTCAGGCATATCTTTGTTAAAGTATTTACGTGAAAATGATGAGAGGTTATATAAGACAGTCCATAGATACTTTGCAAGAATAGTGTTATCTATAGAAAATGAGAAATCTGTACTGTTTAGTTTCAAGTACATTATTGCAATCGTTACAAATCGAGTATTCCGCATTGAAGTTGATATTTATAAAGATGAATTTCTGAATGGAACTCCTATCATTAAAACAACAGCCGCTGATGAGGAAAAAGAGAACTCGTTCGAATATGACAACTTAAGAATTGAGATAGAGAGTGTTCATGGAGTTAAAGGGCAAACACATACAGCTACTTTATATATGGAAACTTTTTATTTTTCTAAAACAAACGAAAGCATTATTAAATATTTAATTGGAGAACAACAAAGTTCAGGCATTGAAGAACATGTAGAAAAACATATACGGGTTGCATATGTCGCAATGACCAGACCAACTGATTTACTTTGTATTGTTCTTAATGAATCAGTTTATTTAGAAAATGAGATAGAATTGAAACAAATGGGTTGGGTTCATCATTTAGAGGTCTTAAACTAGGAGTGGGGGAACATTAAATTGAGAATTTCCGTTAGAAATTTTAAAGCTATTGAAAAACTTGATGACTATAATTTAAAACCGTTGACAATTATATCGGGAGCAAATAGTGGAGGTAAAAGTTCGCTAATTCAGCTATTACTAGTGATAAAGCAAACATTAGAAAATAGTTTAACATCGCAAAAGCTTATACTTAATAAGCCATATGTTTCTCTTGGGAAATATAAAGATATTATTTTTGAAGGGAAATCTAAAAATAATTTATATTGGGGATTAAAACTGTTTAATGAAGATATACCTCAGCCAGTGAAAAGCTCGCTTTTTTTTAAACGATTAAACAAAGGCGCAATAAAAAAGCTGGAGATTCAAGTGAAATATGAAAATAATTATTCCAACTTATATATACAAGAATTTTTTGTGGATTGGCAGTTTGAATCAAAGAGCTTTAACTTGTTTTTACATCTAAAACGAGAACGAGGAAACAAATATAGTGTAGTAACTAATAGTCCGCTCTTTTTCAAAGATGAATATATCCAATACTTGAAAGATCCGACACGATCAAATTCTCCGCTTTTCTTTGATAAATTGGGTGGATGGAAAGCTAATATATTATTCAATAAATTTTTTCCATTTGAAAGTATCCCTACCTCTTCAGATGAAGATTCGGACTATACCGATGAGTACTTCTCAAATTTGGCTAATAGCTTTTTGGAAAAAGTAATGTCTAATTATTTTTCGAAAATATCGTATTTAGGCCCTTTGAGGGACGAGCCACGTTCATTTTATACAAATGATGATGATGCAACTTTAAAAATTGGAAATAAAGGCGAATATGCTGCACATATACTAGAACAAAAAGCTTCTAATTTTGTATCATTTCACAAGATAAAATATTATGAAAACGGTACAATAGAGTACTACGATGACAGAGATACTCTTGAAAATGCGGTCAATTATTGGATTTGTACTGTGTTTAAAATGGCAATGAGAATAAAAGTAAATCCTATTCAAAGTGGGATGATGTATCGTATAGAAGTACTTAATGATTTAGGTCAGAAGATTCCGATTAATCATGTTGGCTTTGGTATGAGTCAGATTCTTCCAATTGTTGTTGAGGGACTTGTATCACCATCCAGAAGTACCTTGATTTTAGAGCAACCTGAGATACACTTACACCCTAACGTCCAAAGTTTATTATTAGATTTTATTTACAGTCTGGTTCTATCGGGAAAGAAAGTTATTGTGGAGACACACAGTGATCATCTTATTACAAGACTTAGAAGAAGAATTGCGGAAGGTTCTTCAGATGTAAAAAAAGTGAATTTGACCTTTGTAGAAAACAAAGAATATAAAGTTCTAAAACTTACTGATTCCGGTTCTTTGGAATACTGGCCACAAGACTTCTTTGATCAACTAGACAAAGATATTCGCGCAATTGTTAAAGCACAAAGTAAGAATAAGAATCTAACAATGTTTAGTAACTTTAAGGGTGATAATTAGAAATGAATCATATTACAGTTCTTGATCCTAATATGTTTCTCTGGGAAGAAAATGATGTTGAAATGTACCCTGAGAAATATAATGTTATTTTATTTGAATTAATGGATATTATTGATATATTGGAGTTAAATAATAACAAAATTATTTTTAGAAAAAAATTCCAAGATGAGTTGGAAAATCATTATCCTGCTATAGATGAAAATTCTGATGTAACGAGAGTCATTTATAGGTTTTTGGCGAAAATCCAAGATAGAATTTTAGACTATCCAAATTTTAGTAATACAAATATATACTCTGAACCACTAATTAATAATTATTTACGAAGTGAAGATTTACAGAAAGAAATCAAAGTATTATTAAATGCAATGTACAATTATAGTAAAAATGAAGAAGACGATGAAGAGTTATCATTCGTAACGGTAGGCACTCTTAGAAATGAACCAAACGGGTTACTTAAGATTATTGTTTTAGATGCAGAAAAAGAATTTATTTCAATTGAAAATAGTGAATCCTTAAGAGATTTTTTATCTCGTTCTAAGAGAAAATATGAAATGAATCCAAAACATGAGCCCGAATCTGGTTGGGGTTCTCCTTTTAGAGTTAATAAAGATATAGCAAAAGCTATGTTATTTAATTCCGTAAATAGTGCTAAAGGGAGTTCTCATGCTTTATACTTTTATGACAATGATAGAGAGATTTTTATTGTTTTTCGGCCACATGTGGACAATGTATACCATGCCTATGAAAATGATAATCCTGACGAGATACCTTCAGATATCAGACAATATTTTTTGAAGAAGCATCCAACAAAAAATCTAAGAAAACAAAACAGGGGAAGAAAAATTTGAATGTGGTCACATTTTTGGTCACACTATTTCTTTCTGAGCGATCCAGAAAACTTGAACAAATAAATATAAAATCGAAACATCCTTGTCCTACAAAGTTGTGCACCGTTCACAATTTCTTGTTTTATAATCTAATTTAAAGATTCTATTGTTTTAATAATTTTCGAACATTTATGCTCATGATGACACTTTTGATTTTATAATTACAGGAACAGGAATTTAACTTAGCGCATTTCCCGCTAAATTCCCATCTCACCTCATCCCTTGAGTTACAATCTTTCTGAGGTGACCTTACCATGAAAGATAACATGTCAAACCTGATCGAGGATTTGTTTCACGGAAACCTGCGGTTGGACGAGTCGATTCATCCTGAGCACGCCGAGTATCAGGAGATCAATCGCCGGATATCGGACCTGATGCAGAACTATAAGACACAGCATACGGAGAACGAATATGATGCATTGGAAGAATTGGTAGACTTAATTGGGCAATCAACGTCCATGTACGTGGAAGCAGTGTTTGAGCAAGGTTTCCGCACAGGCGGTAGGCTGATGATCGAGGTTTTGTGCAGAGCATGAGCGCAAACGATTAACCCAACTTATACGCGAGCAGGGCAGATGTAACCTTTTAAAACCAGCTCTAAAATATTCGAAAACATAAGCAACCAGCATTAACTGTTGGTTGCCCGGTCATTCAAAAAACCACAAATCCCCTTATCCATCACCAGCAATCAGGCTGGCATGGAAAGGGGATTTTGTGCCTAATCCTGCACTTATTTACCTACATCTGTCTAACTATAACCTACCTTGCCCCAATATTCGTACCCGATGGTGTACCCGAGCCGATCAGATCACTACCGTTCGCTAGCTTCAGGAAATTACCCAGGACAGGTGTTCCATCCGCACTGCGTGTCACCGAAGGCACGAGGGACACAAAGTCGGCTGCGCTGGCGAGCAGGCCTTTGTCGTTGACGCTTTTTTTGTTTTTCCACCAGACGTTGGTACTGCTGACGTCGGTTCCGCTGGTTTTGTCGCTGGCGCCGCCTTCGAAGGACAGGTTGTTGGTGAAGATATGTGTGCCTACATCAAAGGCAAAGTTGCTTTGCCCGTTGTTCCAGGATGTATTGTTTTTCATCTGAATGGAACCGGGATTGCTGTTATAGGTGAAGCCGTGCTTTTTATTTTGAAAAGCAATGCTGTTCTCCACGATGTGATTCACCGCGATTTTCTCGCCGCCCAGCTTGAAGCCGTTACCGTCGCTATTGGAAGTGGATGTACCATCCGAAGTCTGCCCGTTGTGATGGGAGATGCTGTTGCGGATCGTCACGACGCCAATGGCGCCTGTATCTGTTTTGCTGTACAGATCCCAGCCATCGTCCACATTATAGGCAGCGATACAACCGTCGAACAGGTTGCCCGGGCCAACCGTCAATTTGGCAGCAAAACCGTCGGCATCCTCGCCGTCATCCGGGTCATAGTTATCATGGGAATAGGAGCGAATAATCTCGTTATAGGCAGGCCATTCGCTGTTTGCCGCAGTCGAAGCGTAACGTCCGAGCTGGATGCCAGTATCCCGGTTGTGATGAGCTTCGATCTGTTCCAGACGGTTGTAACTGCCCCCGATAAAGATACCGTTGTCGCCAGCACCCTTTACTTCAAGTCCTTTGACGAGCCAGTAGTCTCCGAACATTTGCAGACCGCGATTGGTGGAGGCGAAGGTTTGGGCCGAGAAATCAAAGACAGGCTTTTCCGACCCGTACGCCACCAGATTTTTGCGCTGTCCCGATGTACCACTATTGCCTCGCTCAATCGTAATCGTTTCCGAGAAGCTGTAGGTGCCGCCGCGCAGATATATTGTTTTACCCGGTGCGATTTGTGTCAGCGCGTTAGCCAGTGACGTAGGACTCGCGAGGGTTCCGGGATTGCTAGCCGATCCGCCAGGAGCGACATATAGATCACCTGTGGCGAGTGCAGTGCTGGAGGCAGCTACAGAATCAGAGGAATTTTGCAGTCCGCTATCGATCAATTCCGCCGCACCAGCGGATCCACCGCCGAGCAATAATAGAGGGAACGCGGCACTTAGGCAGATGTGAGTCATTTTCGATTTCAGCGAACGTTGGGATGATGCATGAACAGAAGTAATAGGGAATAATCTCATTAGGCAAACCTCCTTAGTAATTGGGAAATGAAGTCCTAGAGGACACAGGTTCATGGTAAATGCTGTAAACGTTATCATCAATAATCATTTGATCAGATGGACTCAACCTGCTGACAAGCCTCGTATAACTGGTTGAAAATGGAAGTTCATGTGAGCAGCGCATAATCCTGCGCTCAGTTCATGTCCCTCATTTAACAAGGGATCATCTGAAATGAACGTAGGAAGAGCCCCTTTTCCCGGCAAACGGCATGATCCATACCTCTAATCATCCGAAATCAACTTTAAAAATATTTAAAATAGAAGAGCCTCACGTGATCAGCTCACAGGCTGCTCAGGTTGAAACGCCAAATACCCCCGATAGCAAGCTGCGCAAGCAGTCTTTGCTACCGAGGGTTAATGAACGAGCCCATATGTTTCCTATATAACATGTCCGTTGCCTTTAAAAATGTCTTAACTAAACCAGCCAGTCCTTAATATGGATCTGCTTCATGACTGCGTTTGGCAGCCTGTTCCACTGTGGGCTCATGCTTGGGCTGAACCGTAGCACTGTCATCCGTTGAGACGGACGCCAGTCCTTCCGCTACCCGGCGCCCATAATCAGCATCCGCTTGTGTGAAATGGGAGATCATGCGCTCGCGGATATCCGGTTTGCATGTGGCTAAAGCATCTACCAGATTGCTGATCAGCTCATCCCGCTCCCAATCCTCGAATGCCCGGTACGTATCCCCGGCTTGACCAAAATCATTCGTACGTTCGATCTTCTCACGCACTAGCCTGCCTTCCACCAACGGTTCATGTTCCGGGCCGCGAGGTGTAGCTTCTTTTAACCCACCAAGGGAGGAAGGTTCGTAGTTCACATGCGGATTCTGCCCCGGTGCACGATCCACCTGATATTGCATCTGCCCGCCGCTCTGATTGGTGGCTACCCGCTTTTTCGGTGCATTGACGGGCAGTTGCAGATAGTTGGCCCCCACTCGGTGACGCTGGGTATCCGAGTAGGAGAAGGTGCGGCCTTGCAGCAGTTTGTCATCTGAGAAATCCAGTCCATCCACCAGCACTCCTGTGCCAAACGCTGCTTGTTCCACTTCATTGAAGTAGTCTTCGGGATTGCGGTTTAGCGTCATTTTCCCAACAGGCAAAAATGGAAACTGCTCTGGCGGCCACAGTTTGGTCGGGTCCAGCGGATCAAAATCCAGTTCGGGATGCTCGCCGTCCTCCATAACCTGAACGCACAATTCCCATTCCGGATAATCTCCTTGTTCAATGGCGTGATAGAGGTCGAGCGTGGCATGGTTAAAGTTCTGCCCCTGAATATCGCTGGCGTCCTTCTGGAGAAGGTTGCGTATCCCTTGATTGAGCGGTTCCCAGTGATATTTAATGAGCACGCCTGTGCCTTCCTGATTCACCCATTTGTATGTATTGACGCCCGACCCCTGCATCTGTCGATAGTTGGCCGGAATTCCCCAAGGGGAGAAGAGAAACGTAATCATATGGGTGGCTTCGGGACTAAGGGAAACGAAATCGAAAAACCGTTCCATATCCTGTGCATTGGTCAACGGGTCCGGCTTGAAGGCATGTACCATGTCCGGGAACTTGAGTGGGTCACGAATGAAAAAGATTTTCAGATTGTTGCCCACCAGATCCCAGTTGCCGTCCTCGGTATAGAATTTCACAGCAAATCCGCGCGGGTCCCGAAGCGTCTCCGGTGAATGCCCACCATGAATAACCGTAGAGAAGCGAACGAATACGGGCGTTTCTTTGCCTTTTTCCTGAAACAGACGTGCACGTGTGTATTTCGATACCGGTTCGTCCCCGGCCGTTCCATAAGCCTGGAATACGCCATGAGCGCCAGCGCCGCGGGCATGGACAACCCTTTCCGGTGTACGTTCACGGTCAAAATGAGTGATCTTTTCGAGAAAATGATAATTCTCCAGCGTAGTCGGTCCCCGACTGCCGACGGTTCGAACATTCTGATTGTCCGTGATGGGATGGCCTTGCCGATCCGTTAATGTCTCGGGTGCCTTGTCTGAGGAATGCTCAGGTTGTGAAGACTGATGATTCATGGAGCACCGCCTTTCCTTATGATGGATTCAAATATATATTTTCCCTGCAAAGCGGTTCTATACATCGTTTCCATTAAAAAAAGCTTGTCACCCACCTCATGGCGTGGGATAATTAACTTTTGCCCTATGGACGGTTTTTAGATAAAAATGCACCACTTATAGAAGAATGGAGGCTGACTTAGGATTGTCTACACAACGTTATCCTTTTGCATATGATCCGGCTGAACCTTTTGTATCCCGTCTCGGGGAATGGGTTGCCGATGTTTTTTACGATATTTTGCCTGAGTCTGGCTTCGAGGTACGGGATGAACAGATTTTTATGGCGTACCAGCTCGAACGGGCCTATGGAGATAAAAAGACCATTATGGCTGAGGCTGGTGTGGGGACAGGCAAGACACTAGTCTATCTGCTCTACGCGGTCTGTTATGCACGTTATACGGGTAAACCGGCGGTGATTGCCTGTGCTGATGAGTCCTTGATTGAACAGCTTGTGAAGCCCGGCGGAGATATTGCGAAGCTGGCTGCACATCTGGACTTGGAAGTGGATGCACGTCTGGGAAAATCACCTGACCAATACGTCTGTCTGAATAAATTAAGTGCGATGAGATTTGCGGACGAGGATGCGCAGGTGATCGAAGAGGTGCATGAGAGCCTTCCGGATTTTGTGAATACGCCGGGTACGCTTCAGGCCTTCCATCCGTATGGTGACCGTAAACAGTATCCACATCTGAATGATCGCCAGTGGAATAAAATTAACTGGGACCCGTTCCAGGATTGCTTCGTTTGTCCCAAACGTCAACGCTGTGGTCTGACGTTATCACGTGACCACTACCGCCGTTCCAAGGACATCATCATCTGTTCCCATGATTACTATATGGAGCATGTGTGGACCTATGAAGCGCGCAAACGCGAGGGACAATTGCCATTGCTGCCTGATCACAGCTCGGTTGTATTTGATGAAGGACATTTGCTGGAAGAAGCGGCCCTGAACGCACTGAGCTACAAATTGAAACACCGCATCTTCGAGGAACTCGTCACTCGCCTGCTTGAAGGTGAGATTCGTGAATCCCTCGCCGAGCGTGTGGATGAAGCGATAGAGAGCAGTGAGCGACTGTTCGCGTTGCTGGATACGTATACGGTAGCCATTCCCGGATCGGAACGGAAAGAAGTGCGGGTAGAACCGCCGTTGCTGCGGGAGATTGAACGACTGACCAGCGTATTGGATGCGATCGGCGAAGAATTGGTATTTGAGAGCGGATTGTTCTCGCTGGACGGCTATCAGATGCGTGTAGTGGAAGAACATCTGGACATGATTCAGTCTGCCCTTGCGTTGTTCCGTAAGGAAGATGGGTACATCTGCTGGGCTGAACAGAGCGATGACGAGACAACCTTATCGATCATGCCGCGTACCGTGAAGGAAATTCTGAACGAGCGTGTGTTCAACACAGGCATTCCGATTGTCTTCTCATCCGCAACGTTATCTGTGGATAATTCATTCCGTTATGTGGCAGACAGTCTGGGGATTGATGATTTTGTATCGTTCTCCGTGGCTTCTCCATATGACTATGCGGACAAAATGCAGATGAAGATTACAGATGAAACCGTACCTGGTCACCCGGAAAATGAAAATCGGTTGCGTGACGCCGTAACGTTGCTTCAGGAGAGTGGGGGTCGTGCCCTGATTCTGTTCCGTACGATGGAAGAGCTGCGTGCATTCAAGCAGGACATTGTTCATGTCCCTGAGGCTCAAGGGTTACGCTTTATGTATGAGGGAGATCGGGAGATTAGTGACCTGATTGCCGCTTTCCAGGAGGATGAGGAGAGTGTACTGTGCTCCGTCAATCTGTGGGAAGGTCTGGACGTTCCAGGACCGTCATTATCCAATGTCATGATCTGGTCGCTCCCGTATCCACCACAGGACCCTGTATTTAATGCAAAACGCACAGCGTCTGCTGCACCTTATGAAGAGATCGATCTTCCATACATGTTGCTGCGCGTGAAGCAAGGTCTGGGACGTTTGATTCGGACCAGCAGTGATTCAGGTACCGCCGCGATTCTCGATGAATCGTTGTACAGCAAAAAGGAAGCCAAAGACCGCATTGCGGCTCTGCTTCCCGAAGGTGTAGAATGGACAACCCTGACTCACTAGTTCACATTTATATTTAGAATATTTAACTTAACTGGCTCCTTTCCAGAATAAGTACTTGTACGCTACGGATTCAACGTCCGGCTGTGATCAAGCGCTCATTTTGGAGGGGAGTCTTTAACTTGTGTAAGAGTTTTTCTTTGTTAAAAAATACCCATGCTCAAATACCGTTCCCCGGTATCGGGCGCAATGCAGAGCACTCGGTGACCCGGCCCCAGTTCCCGCGCGATGCGCAGGGAGGCCCACACCGAAGCGCCAGAGGAAGGGCCGAGCAGCAGCCCTTCCCGGGCAGCAAGCTGCCGCATCGTATCCAGTGCATCTTCATCGGACACCTGGATAATGGCATCCCACACGTCGGTATTCAGAATGTCCGGAATAAACCCCGGACTTGTACCGACGAGCTTGTGGGGTCCGGGCTCGCCCCCGGACAGCACAGGTGAACCTTTCGGCTCTACCGCATAGATGCGAATGTCCGGCAGCTGCTTGCGCAGTTCTTCTCCCGTTCCGGTAATTGTACCGCCAGTTCCCGCTGTGGCAATGAAGGCGTCCAGCTTGCCTTCCATCTGCTGCAAAATTTCGGGAGCCGTGGTGATCCGGTGGATGTTCGGGTTCGCCTGGTTCTCGAATTGCTGGGGAATGAAACTTCCTGGAATGTCGGCCTGCAGTTCTTTGGCCTTACGAATCGCACCAGGCATTCGTTCCGCAGCAGGGGTAAGTACGACATCTGCACCATAGGCTTTCAGGATATTGATGCGTTCCTTGGACATGTTGTCCGGCATGATCAGAATGGCCTTATATCCCTTGGCAGCAGCATTCATCGCCAGACCGATGCCGGTATTGCCGCTGGTTGGTTCGATAATGGTTGCGCCGGGAAGCAGCAGCCCTGCCCGTTCAGCCTGAACGATCAGGTTATAAGCGGCACGGTCTTTGACGCTGCCGCTGGGGTTGAAATATTCCAGCTTGACGTATACGTCAGCGGAATCGCTACCTATAAGTCTGTTCAGTTTAACGGCAGGTGTCTGGCCGATCAGTTCGGTAACATCTGCGGCAATGCCTGTATGTGCGGGTTTTTGATTTTTAATTAAATGCGAATTCAAGTCCATGAAGTACAACTCCTTGATTGATAAGACGTTGAAAGCAATTCCAATGAACAAGTCTGTCCGCCGTTAATGGCAGGCAGGCTTGTTGCTTATAGGAATCCATTTTCATTACAAGTCTGAACGGAATGTACAGACAAGTCTATTCCATCTTAATGAACGCAGCCTTCCGGGGTCAACCTGTTTCGATTAGGCAGAAGGGTGAGGATTCTGAGGAGTAAGCGAACTAAGTGGACTAAGAATTGTGAATTCAAACGATGACGGGTACATTAAGCAGATGAATCAGCTATAACGGCTGGGTCAAGTCCATATCCAAATGCCGACTAAGCTCTTTTTTGACTTCATTCCGTGCGAACGTCCATAGCATATAGAATCGCTGCAAATATCCTCTGCACAGATACTGGGTTTCGATTCCATCAACTTGCCGTTTCTCCTCCAGAACCTTAACGCCACGAGTTCTCATCTGTTTGCGAAGCGTCAGCATTTCCTTAAGTACATCATTTTGAATGCGGGTTAGAGACAGAATGTACACCTCTGGCATTTTGAGCTGCAACGTATCCAGTGTGCGAATATCCCGTTCAAGCACATCCAGCAGCAGGGTGCGTACAACCATGCTTTTAATCAATCGGTGGTCTTCATCCGCAGGGGATGGGGCGGAAGGGGATGATGACATACTTTCACTTCCTTAACCTTGAATTCGGATATGTTCTTATTTACAGAACGTATGTTCTTATATTATAATCAATATATGCAATGATGATACATAATACAACCGAGAAATATTGGAAGTAGTCCGTATACGATTGATGTTGAGGTTGTAGGCGGTGAAATAGGGACAGGCCATCTCCAAAATAAGGTATAATATTTGGGTTTTGCAGGAAACCTAAGGGCATAAGAAAACGACTTAATGCATCAGAGGAAGAGATGAAGAGCTTTTGGTTCGTTGATTGGGGAAGGTTATGAAGAATTGCCAAAGTGTTGCAACAAAAAAGCCCCTGCCTTGGGCGGCGGGGCCAGAGATGATCTGCCGAACCAGACGGCAGAGTTGTATATGAGCATAAAGCGGTTAAGCCAGATACTGAGGCTTCTCATAAAGAGCCTCTTTTTCCAGAATCACTTTGTAAGGTCTTTCTTTACCCTTCAGCGAAGGGCCAATGGTAGTCAGCGGTACGGCCGGTTTGTGGAAACGATCTTCTTCCTTGGGTTCCGGAACCGGTCGTGATGATTCGGGCGCAGAACTGAGGCGTACCTTTTTGTCGCTGCCCCAGCGCTTGCTTATTTTTTTCGTTTCCGGTTTCATTCCGGTTCGCCTCCTAACAAATCGTTGATGGCGTTGAACAGATGACGGTTCTCCAAATCCATCTGCTGAAATATCGCCTCATCCGCTTCAATATGTCCAATAATATGGACTGTGATTACATACCTCTTGGCTACAGGATAGCATAGCAGATACTCTTTCTCAAGATAATCGTCATAGAGGTTGATCTTGATCTTGTTCTCCCGGTAAGAATCAATAACCAGAATTCGCTTCGGATCATCAGGTTGTTTGTCGTCGTTGGCGGACAAGTTATATTTTCTCCCCGGTTCCCCAACGTTACCACATAATTGTTCAATATGACCACTGTCATCTGTACGGTATATGGCAGTCCCACGCACGGCAAATGGAGGAAGGGATACAAATGCACTTCGAAGTGCATCGCTCATTCGCTCCAACATAACCGAATCTGCTTTGCGGGTACGCAGTAACTCCCTGAAGAATCGCAGCAGCTTGAGCAACTGTAATCGGGCTTCACCCTCAGACCTTTTGTGCTTCTCGATAATTTTTTCCACTTCGGGATCACTCCATCGCCCCTGTTCTTCGATGCTGTCGGCGATTTTGGAACAGGCCACCGAGACGGCTGGCGCCCATTTCCCGTCTGAACGAATTTCATAAACCAGTGGATTTAACCCCAGCAGATCTGTGGGCATACGTAAACCTTCGATCTTGCTGGCGTCTTTGATGTCAGTAATATCCTCTGGAAGAATGAAAAAAATACGCTTTCGCCCCAGACGACCCATAAACAAACCCATTTCCAGCATTGTATTATCACGGACAGATGCATAGTACTTCCCACGAATTTTCGATATATCATCCGGATGAAAAATAAAAATGGCAAAGTCTGTTGTACGCACTTCTGCTTCCAAATCGTCCATGGTATAGCTGCTTGGATTAAAAACTCCGGAGTACCAAGGGGTAACTTCGGCCGAGAAACGCAAGTTTTCGTGTACTGCGGCTGCAATCGGCTTCGCTTCCAGCGAGCAGCCAATAAAGACTCTTGGCTTTAACGTTTTCATAATCCGCCTCGCTTAAACGGTAGTGGGGATTCAATTGTTATATTATACCATAAACAGCAGAGTAAGTCTGGAAACGTTTAACTGGACCCAAGATAAGCCGATTACATTTGCTATAGTGTATGTGCAAGAGGGAAATGATTCCTTTAAAATCCGCGGAAAAATAAAAAATGGACCCAAATTGTCACAGTTGGGTGACTGGACAGTTATATTTGGAAGCTTCAGTCATAGAATGAAGGAGCAGGTAGCACCATTAGGTAGAGAAGCTTGTCCTGGTGTGGCTGTTTGGCGGCTCAAGCAGGCAAGAGTGTGCTTTTTGCTCATATTTGAAGGGTCTGCTGTTTCGACCCAATCACATCGGTGTTATATAATAGAAGAACAAGCAAGTTAGCTTAGATTTTTAAACTGAATTGAACGTTACATGTGTCTATAGAAGGCGAACTAAATTTTTACACGAGAACGTAGAGTGCAGAACCCGTCTGAAGAAACGAAGTGTTCGCCTTTATCACAGGATTTTTCCCTTAGGAAAAGGGAATCAAAAAATCCGGGGATAACAGCGATCGAAAGAGGGTACTGCAATCGAAGTGGTTAAGTGTAAAGTTTATATGGTCTTATGCATGGTGTAATATTCATCAGTTTAATTAGCACAGCTAACCACCAACAGATAGAAAGGATCAGGATACCATGAGTTCCCGAAGGATAATTTCCCCAAGGACGATCTGGAAACGTTACGATCTCTCTTATACTTAGCGCCCCTTGTAGAGTACACCACCGTAAAGAAAAAAACGGCTGACTCTGCGAAAGAGGGGATTGGAATGAATAATATTCGAAGGACAAATACGATGATTTCTTCCAGGCTTGCCTTTTGCAGGGTACGGTCGGTGCAAACCAACCTTTACAAACTGCGAGGGAACCTGAATGAAGAGAACATCGTTAACCTTACAACAAGTTAAGACAGAGGCGGTAAAGTTCGCCATTATGCTGCTCGGAACATTTATTTTGGCATTTGCCTACTATCACATTAATTTTCAGAATCATTTATCGGAGGGCGGATTTGTCGGTCTGGCCCTGCTTGGAAAGTACGCGACAGGCTTATCACCTGCTATTGGCATGCTGCTGCTGGATATTCCAGTCATGATTCTGGCCTGGTTCCTCAAGGGCTGGAAGTTCATGATTCAGGCGCTGCTGGGTGTGGCCGCATTCTCATTGTTCTATGACGGGTTTGAGCGGTACTCCACCCTGGTTATTCCGTTTCACGGTAATTTGTGGATTCCGGCAGTCTTGTCCGGTGTTATCACCGGCGTGGGTGCTGGTATGGTGCTTCGATTCGGAGGAGCAACAGGTGGAGACGACATTCTGGCGGTGCTCATTAGCCGTTGGAAGGGCTGGAAGCTGGGAACGGTTTTCTTTGTCAGCGATGCGTTTGTACTCGGATTGTCGCTTTTCTTTCTACCGGTAAAAGAAACTTTATATACCATTCTGGCCGTATGGATTGCCAGTAAAGTGATTACGTATATGGTCAGTTTCCCGGCTCGCCGGACGGTTACGACCTCAGCTGTGAAGCTGCCCGTGTCGACTGCTGCCAAAGTAGTCAGCGGTGCTTCACAACGAGCTCCTGTGGCTAGAGGGGTTTCGCATTAAACGTAACGGCCACCCTATTCGAAATGAATGTTGTTCAAGTAAGGTGGGCTTGCCTCATACCAAACACAAAGCCCTTTTGCATGCTTGATGGGAATCATTCCATTAGCGGCGAAAGGGCTTTTTTGCTTGCCTTCAGTAAAAAAATTAAAAGTAATACATTCACGATATTTCTATTTTAGAACAGATTCACTCAAGGCTTGATGGAAGAGGCAATTTGCCCATCTTCATTATGGATAATAGCCCGAATGTTTTGTTTTTCACTCTTTTCTTTGGCAGCATCCACAGCTTCGGCTTTGGTTCGGAACGTAGCCAGAGATTTGGATTGACCTTCTTCCTTGATGGCCCAGCCAGAGTCGGTAGGAACGACATGAATATTATCATGGCTTTTGGAAGAAGAGACAGGTTCGGAATGACGGCGTGGAGATGAAGATTTTCCATGCTCCGATTTGCTGTCTGATGAAGTATGTTTTGTAGCCTGCTTCGAATGCTTCGATGTGGGATGATTCTCATCCCATTCTTCCGCTTTGGCAGTCGCGATTGCAATGGAGCGTCCTTCCTCATAACCGTCATCCAGCAATGCATTGGCAATCTCAATGGCCTTATGTCTGACACGAGGCTCCAGATTTTTCATGGAAACGGGATAATCCTGTTTGTTCCACGGCATATTGATTCCCTCCTGTACAATATAAGTTATTTGTATATTACCCTGCACCCGGATGAATAAACGATTATTGTGGAGAACTTCGAAGCGTTTGCTGTATTTTTGTGCATTCTACTGTTCAACTTCTTAGTGCTTTTCTATACTTTTATGTGGATGAGGAGTATAATGCTTCCATACTTGAAATTACAATAGAAGCACATTAGGAAAAAGATAAGGAGATTTACATATGTTTAGTTTGAGCCTGGCCATTCCTATGTTATTTACCATGCTTATTCATGCGGCTGACAGCCTGTCCTATGCACTGCGCCTTGGGGGATTACGCACTCGGCGAATAGCGCTGGCCTTGTCCCTGTCCGGAATTTTGTTGCTGGTGTCGCGTACCTCCAATATGGCCCAAGGGCCGATGGTAGGCAATCTGGTGGATACTGCGGCGAGTGGAGGGAACCCACACTTTGCAGCGCAACTGCACTGGCTGATGGGTGCGGCTACGATAGGAACGGCCTTGGCTATTCTAAGTTTTCCAACGATGGTCAAGCTCGCTTCCCGAATGGTCGTTCATTTTGAGGCGGCAGGATCGATTCCTTCCATGGTTCGAGGACTGATGAAACGCAGCAAGCTCAAAAACGCGATGTATTATATTACCCCGCCATCATGGAAAATGGCAAAACTATTGGTACAAAACGGAATGCCCAGACGTCTAATGACGTTGAACATAGCGGTGACAGCAATCTATACGACTGGGGTCCTGTCCAGTCTGTACGCTGCGTATCTTTATCCGGGTCAGGCTGTAGCTGCTTCGCAATCCACCGGACTCATTAATGGAGTAGCGACCATTTTGTTAACCATCCTGATTGATCCTCGTATTTCGTTGCTCAGCGACAAATCTCTGCGTGGTGAAATTCGGCTGGATCGAATGAATCAGATCTATGGCTGTATGCTTGTATCCCGTTTATTTGGTACATTGTTGGCGCAGTTGTTATTGATTCCATTTGCTTACTGGATCGGCTGGATTGTGAGTATGATGTAAGCCAATTTCAATCTATATACAAAAAAAGCAAACTAAAAAGGGGGCTTCCCATATGTCATAAAGATGACGGGAAGCCCCTTTTAGTCTTAATTAATGTCTAACGAACTGAGCACAAGTTAATACTCCAATTCCCTCAAGTCTGTGGTTTAACGAATCGTAGAGGCATTATTTGATCGCTTTACATGTGCTGCCTCAGGCTTTTTCGTAGATTTCAACCGAATAACGTGACTGAAGCTCGTTAAAATTAGTATTGCACGTTAATTGTCATCTTAAGGTGCGTTCGATTCGCTAGCGCTTCATTATTTCCGTACTTCAATGAATCATAACTTAATTAAACAGTACGGCGTATTCGGCATATCCTTCTTTTTCTAGGTCTTCTTTGGGTACAAAACGAAGGGCTGCGGAATTGATGCAATAACGCATTCCACCAGCTTCGGCAGGGCCGTCATTGAACAGGTGACCCAAATGGGAATCCCCTTCACGACTTCTCACTTCGGTACGAATCATGAAATGGCTGAGATCCGTTTTTTCCTTCACATTGTAGTCCCGCAGTGGACGGGTGAAACTTGGCCAGCCGCAGCCGGAATCGTATTTGTCGGTGGAACTGAACAGTGGCTCACCGGATACGATGTCCACGTAAATTCCGTCACCATGGTGGTCCCAGAACTCGTTATGAAATGCTGGTTCGGTTGCGTTGTTCTGGGTAACTTCGAACTGCAGCGGCGTCAGACGCTCTTTCAGGCCGTCTTTATCCACTTTGCCGGACCAGTTGCTTTCGATAAAGTCTTCACGTCCAGAACCTTTACGGTACCGTTTGTAGTGCGCAGGATTTTTGTGATGGTACCCTTGGTGATGCTCCTCTGCTTCATAGAACGTTTTCGCTGGCAAAATCGGTGTGAAAATTGGTTTGTCAAAACGTCCGCTTTGTGCCAAAGCTGCTTTGGAAGCTTCTGCGATCTGGCGTTGTTCTTCACTGTGATAGAAGATGGCCGTCTGATAAGATGATCCACGGTCATGGAATTGTCCACCCGTATCCGTTGGGTCGATCTGTTGCCAGAACAATTCAACGAGCTTCTCATATGGGAAGATGGCCGGGTCGAATGTAATTTGAACGGCCTCTACGTGACCAGTCGTTTCCGAGCAGACCTCCTCATATGTGGGGTTCTCCGTATGTCCTCCTGTATAACCCGATACAATCTTATGAATGCCGGGTAGTTCCTCGAAGGGGGATACCATACACCAGAAGCACCCGCCTGCAAAAGTTGCTTTTTCACTAGTATGTTGTTCCATGCTATAGTCACTCCATTTCTGATGAAGAATGATATTTTGGCTTACTCTTCTATTATATCCCGAATTGGCAAGCCAACCAAGCAGGATCGTAAAGAGGATGAGTCTGAAATGTTTCTGACTGTTCCCACTTAGGCTTTTTTACGAGAGCGTAAGCGAAACAAGAGCAATATTATCGTCATGAACACCAGATAACCGGCAAGGATTAGCAGGCTCACCCAGATTGATGTTTCTGCTTGTGCACCTGCATAGGCAAAAACAAAAATCGCAGGCAGTTTGCCAATTGCCGTCGCAACCATGAAGACCCAGAATGGGGTATAGGTAATGCCCGCGTAGATATTAACCGCCATTTGGGGCACGATGGGCAGCAGTCGCATAGACACGATACCCATGAAGGGATGAGCCTCCATCCATGTTGTAAATCGATTCAAACCCCGAATGCGTTCGAGATAGGATCTGGCCTGATTTCGGAATATCGTCCTCGCTCCGGTGTATACCAGCAGTGCAGCAAATGTGGTCCCAAGCCAGCATATCCAGGCTGCTGTTGCAGTACCGTAACTATAGCCAAAGGCAATAATGACGATCTTGTACGGAATTACGGGTACAAGAGCAAACAATGTCGCCATGGCTAGTAAAAGTGGAATGGACTGATGCAGATCGGTCCAGGCCAGCAGTTCATATCTGTAAATAAACGTGACTCCGGCAAGTAAAACATATAAGAGGAGCCATAACCATTTTCGCAAAATCCCAAACGCTCCTTTCAGACCAGGAAGGTCTTACTGTATCCCAATCCGTATTGCTTTCTCTCTAAAGTTTACCACGTTCAACCAAAGGATGGACAATTCATGGCGGTTCTAGCTGCAATCACTGGCATGTTGCTGCCTGAAGGGTTACACTATAGGACGTAGAAATATAGAACTCATCTGAAGGTGGAATGATCATAATGGAAACAACCAAGCGAACCCGTGCTGCGATCATCGGACTCGGGGACATTGCACGTAAAGTATATTTGCCGCTGTTGACTGCCCACTCGGACGTGGAAATTGCGGGGATTATGAACCGTTCTCCCGAGCCGGTGAAGGAAATACAGCATACCTATAGATTGAACAATGGAACAACGGATATGAAAGAATTGTTGTCCTGGGATCTGGATGCGGTGTTTGTACATACAGCGACAGAAACTCATTTTGACATTGTCATGCAATGTTTGGAGCGGGGGCTGGCAGTATACGTGGACAAACCGCTGTCCTATACGTTACGGGAGTCGGAAGAAATGACCGCATTTGCGGAAGCACAGGGTCTTCTTTTGGCGGTAGGTTTTAACCGGAGATTTGCACCTTTGTATCAAAACGCGAAGGAATGGATGCAGGCTGGACAAGGCTTTGAATCGCTGACAGTTACTAAACATCGTACAGGCATTCAGGATCGTCCCGCTGCGGAAACTATCTATGATGATCTGATTCATATTCTTGACCTGATGTTATGGTATTCAGATCACAATGTGCAGCTGCTCCATCAGTGGATACGTAAAAATGACTTGGACCGCCTGCTGCACGCCGCAGGATCAGCCAAGTTGGGTAGAACGGCATATGGCAGATTCGATATGATACGCCAAGCAGGAGCGGATCTGGAGAAGCTTGAGCTGTATGGCGGGGGAAGATCGGTAGAAGTGCTGAACATGGAAATAGCGAAGTATGAGGAACGCGGTGCACAGGAACGCAAGGAAACCTTTGGCAGCTGGGAAAGTATTTTGACCCGAAGAGGATTTACGGGAGCGATTGATCAATTTTTGGCAAATCTTGAAACCCCGGATGACTGTGCCATCAGTGCAAGTCACGTTATGGACAGTCATGACCTGGCTGAACAGCTTATCCGTGGTTAATCTTGCAGAAGGTCGTGCGGGAGTATAAATGAAGCCTTCCGCACCAATGATTCATTAAACGATAATGGAGGAAGAATAACACCATGGATGAATATGAAAAAGAACGCAACAAACAGATTGAGGAAGCTGTAATTGAGACGTATAAACAGGAAGAGGAAATGATGATTCTTGTATTTGCCCAGTGGTGTGTCAATCAGGGACTGGATCCGGAAGAGATGTACCGGCAAGCCTACCCAGAACAACTGAGCAACGAGCGTTTGCAGCAGGTGCTGAAGCTAGTTGTATCCAAGGAGGAAGCCGGTGACATTCCGGACGACACCGTATTGAGCGTGCTATCCATGTTTGGCAATGAAGATCTGGCTATGGTTGTATCCGAGGCGATTGCCGCGCGCAAATAAGTTTCGGTTACGGATAATACGTATACGTATTAATGAAGCGATTACATCTGTTCCCGGTGAATGACGCGGAATTCTTTGGGCGACATGCCAAACCGGGAGCGGAATACCCGGTGGAAATACGTATAATTGTTAAAGCCGGAAGATTCGGCTACATGTTCGAGTGTCATTGGACTAAAAATGATCCGTTCCCTGGCCATGTTCAGTCGTACATCCAGTGTATATTGCATAATACTTTTACCAAACGCTTCTTTGAAGAGATGAACTCCCCTTGAAACACTGATTCCAATATGGGTAGCTATATCTTCAAGCTTGAATAGAGAAGAAGCGTTCTCCTCGATGTAACTTTTAATCTCATATGCCACATAGTTGGTGTTGGTAATCGTCGGATGCTCCGAGAGCATACGATCCACTTCAAGACAAAGAATTCGCATATAATAACTGGCGATTTCAGGGTACGGATTGGAAATACGGCGCTGCTCCAATACGAGCTGTCGAAACAGGGTAAGCAGACTTTCGGTCAGCTGCACCTTGATCCGGTTCGGCCGCTTGTGATGTTTCCACCACTCATCCACCCAGTCCCCATTGAAGAAAATATGGTAATCACCACTCTCCACAAGTCGTTCACCCATCGGATTTTGTTCTTTGTCTATTCTCAGTTCATACGGCTCATCTGGACTAAACAGAAGCAGATCACCCGCATCAACAAGCGACATGGTGCCGTCTACACGTGCTCGGCAACGTCCGTCCGTCTGGAGTCTCAACAAGTAATTCTTTACTCCCTCAGGATGCAAGCCTATATAAGGTTTGCGATGAAACGAGAAGCCTGCTGTAAGAACCTGGCAGGAATAATCAGTCGGCATTGGCATACTCCTTGCAATTTGAAAATTATGACCAGATAGTTCATGTTTCGATCATATTATTCATTTTAATTGAAGCCGAAACGGAATACCATAGTATTAAATTCAAGTGCAACACTTAAGCGTAAAACCTTCAATTCCAAATATGCAAATTTACAGGTTCTCACCATTCATAAGGAGATGAACATCACTGTGGAGAAAATGAAAGCGGGTATTATTGGTTGCGGTAACATTAGCGCCATTTATCTTGAAAATTTTAAAGATAATCCTCTCATTGAAGTGGTGGCTGTTGCGGATTTGATCCGTGAACGGGCACAAGAACGAGCTGATGAATTCAATATCGCAAACGTTTACAATGTAGATGAGTTGCTGCAAGATAATGAAATTGAGCTTGTACTAAACCTCACGGTTCCTGGCAGTCATGCCATGACTGATCTGGCTGTGCTTGAAGCAGGCAAACATGTGTATGCCGAGAAACCACTGGCAATCTCTCTTGAGGATGGTCGCAAGGTAATCGAACTGGCTGAGGAAAAAGGATTGTATGTTGGTTCAGCACCGGATACGTTCCTTGGCTCAGGTATTCAGACTGCCCGCAAGGCTATTGAAGAAGGACTGATCGGTAAACCGATTGCGGCAACATCATTCTTCATGGGTGGAGGGCCGGAGGCTTGGCATCCGAATCCGGAGTTCTTTTATGTCGCTGGTGGCGGACCGATGTTCGATATGGGACCTTACTATTTGACCGCTCTGATTACTCTCCTTGGACCGATTCGCAGAATCAGTTCATCGGCAGGTGTACAGATCACGGACCGCGTTATTGGTTCCGGTCCGAAGGAAGGTACATCTCTTGAGGTACAGACGCCAACACACTTGGCAGGAACGATTGATTTTGAGGAAGGTGCCATTGCAACAATGATCACCAGCTTCGATATCCGGGGTGCTTCGGATTTGCCACGGATTGAAATCTACGGTACCGAAGGTACGATGAGCATACCGGATCCTAACTTTTTTAACGGGGAAGTGAAGCTCCGCAGATTCGGTCAGGACACATGGGAGACTGTGACGCCTGCTTTTGAGAGCAGACAGAACGAGCGTGGAATCGGCGTTACCGAAATGGTTGAATCCATTCGAGCCGGACGCGAACACAAGGCCAGTGGTAAGCTTGCCTATCATGTTCTTGAAGCTATGCATGCGTTCCAACGCTCCTCGTTTGAGGGCAAACACATCCAGCTGGAGAGCACTTATCAAGCAGGAGCAGAAAACAATACAGATGAAAATCAGTCAGAGGCTGTACAGTCACACTAATTGATCTCGGATGAGGTGAACCGGTAAATGTTGAAGGTTGGATTACAGCTATATACGGTACGGGATGAACTGGAGCAAGATTTCAAAGGTACACTCGCCAAGGTTGCAGAGCTTGGATATCAAGGCGTAGAGTTTCACAACTTTTACGGGCATAGCCCGGAAGAAGTAAAGGCCATTTTGGATGAATTCGGTCTGGAGATCGTGGGTACCCATGTTCAGTACAATAGTCTGATTGAGGATCTTGATGGCGTGATCGCTTATCACAAAGCCATCGGAAACAAAAACCTGATTGTCCCTTATCTGTCGGAAGAACAACGGCAATGGGATAACGTATTTGCTTCCCTGAATGAGATTGGTGAGAAATGTGCAGCGCAGGACATGGTGTTAATGTATCACAATCATGATTTTGAATTTACAGAGCAGGTTGAGGGTCAGCCGGCGTTATACGCGATGTATGATACCGTAACCGCTTCCCACCTGCAAGTGGAGCTGGATTCGTGTTGGGCTCACGCCGCAGGATACCCTCCAACGGAAGTCATCGCGAAGTATGCGGGACGTCTGCCACTTGTCCACTGGAAAGACATGCGCCGTTCAGAAGGCCAAGTCCTGACAGTGGAATTCGGCCAAGGTGAGGTAGATCTGGGAGCTGTAGCTACAGCGTCAGATCAGGCGGGAGCCGAGTGGCTTGTTGTGGAACAGGATGTATGTCAGAATCCTCCACTGCAAAGCATCGAGAGCAGTATGAACTGGATTAGAAAATATGCCGCTAATGGAGGACTTGTTCATGTCTAAAGTACTTAATATCGCCATCGTAGGTTGTGGCGGAATCGCCAAAGGTAAACATATGCCCAGCCTGTCCAAACAATCTCAGGGCCGTATGGTCGCTTTCTGTGACATTGTGAAAGAACGTGCGGAGGAGGCAGCAGCCGAATTCGGTGCTGAGGGAGCTAAAGTATATACGGATTATCACGAGATGCTGAAGGATGAGAGTATTGATGTGGTACATGTGTGTACACCAAACGACTCCCACTCCGTTATCACGGTCGCTTCCCTTGAGGCGGGCAAACATGTAATGTGTGAAAAGCCAATGGCGAAAACGTCTGCACAAGCGCAGGCTATGCTGGAAGCCGCACAACGTACAGGCAAAAAGTTGTCCATTGCGTATCAGAACCGATTCCGCAATGACAGCCAATATCTGAAACAAATGTGTGAAGAAGGCGAGCTGGGCGATATTTATTTCGGTAAGGCGATTGCACTTCGCCGCCGTGCTGTACCTACCTGGGGTGTGTTCCTTGATGAGGAAAAGCAGGGTGGAGGACCGCTAATTGATATCGGTACGCATGCATTGGACCTGACTCTTTGGCTGATGGATAATTACAAGCCGAAGAGTGTTATGGGCTCAACTTTCCACAAGCTGAGTCAACGTGAGAATGCGGCCAATGCTTTTGGTCCGTGGGACCCGGAACAATTTAAGGTAGAGGATTCTGCATTCGGCTTTGTGACGATGGAGAATGGGGCTACAATTATCGTCGAGTCCAGCTGGGCGCTGAACGTAGCTGAGTTCGGCGAAGCGAAATCACTGCTTTGCGGAACAGAAGGTGGCGCGGATATGAAAGATGGTCTGCGTATCAATGGCGAGAAACGCAGCCGTCTGTTTGAAACTAAGGTAGATCTGGATGCAGGCGGGGTTGCTTTTTATTCCGGTAGTGCAGAAAATGAAGCGGATCGTGAAGCTAGAATGTGGCTTGAAGCGATCATAGAAGACAAAGATCCAGTTGTAAAACCTGAACAAGCCATCGTGGTTACTCAGATTCTTGAAGCGATCTACGAGTCTGCTCAGACAGGCAGAGCGGTTTATTTCGACTAAACCGACCGGATGTCATTTCCAATGAAATAACCAGTATTCTTACGTTTATTTTCAGGATAGAAAAGCTCTTGATTTTCCACAATAACGATACAATCATGTGATCTGAACGGTATATTTATGCAGTTCATGGTTCATAAAACCAGCAATTAATATGATATTTAATCTAGGGAGGAATCGCACTTGAAACTCGGCGTATTTTTGGTACTATTCGGAGGACGTAAATTGGAGGATGCACTTGACTATGTTGCATCCAAAGGCTTGAAAGCAGTAGAAATCGGAACTGGTGGACATCCAGGGAATGCTCATTGTAAACCGGATGAGCTTCTGAGCAACCCGACAGCATTGAAAAACTTCAAAAATGCAGTAGAATCTCGCGGTCTGACCATCAGCGCACTGAGCTGTCACGGTAACCCACTTCATCCACAAAAGGATATTGCGAAAGGATTCCACGATGATTTCGTTAAGACGGTAGAACTGGCTGAGAAACTGGAAGTGCCTGTTGTAAACACATTCTCCGGTTGTCCGGGAGACCATGAGGATGCCAAATATCCGAACTGGCCTGTTGCACCATGGCCGAATGACTTCCAGGAAGTTCTTAAATGGCAATGGGACAACAAAGTTATCCCTTACTGGACAGAGTGGGGCAAATTCGCTGCAGATCACAATGTGAAAGTGGGACTGGAACTGCACGGTGGATTCTCTGTGCATACACCAGCTACCTTGCTGAGATTGCGTGAAGCAGCAGGCGAAGTGATTGGCGCTAACTTGGACCCGAGCCACATGTGGTGGCAAGGTATTGATCCGGTGCAAGCGATCCACATTCTGGGACGTGAAGGCGCGATTCATCACTTCCATGCGAAAGATACAACTATTGATCCAATTAACGTGAACAAATATGGTGTAACGGATATGCAGGATTATACAAACATGCTTGATCGTGCTTGGCAATTCCGCTCGGTCGGTTATGGTCACGATAACAAGACTTGGGCTGATATTATTAGTGCTCTGCGTCTGGTTGGATATGATTATGTCGTAAGTATTGAACACGAAGATGGTCTGATGTCGGTAGAAGAAGGATTCTCTAAAGCTGTGCAAAATCTCCAACAAGTATTGATTGAAGAGCCGCTGGGAGATATGTGGTGGGTTTAGAGTTACACTAGGGGGAAATTGAATATGATTAACGTCACCATTTGGAATGAATTTGTCCATGAGAAAATTCACGATGAAGTAAAAGAAGTCTACCCTGACGGTTTGCACATGGCGTTGGCAAACGGGCTGGGAGGCGAAGGCTTTGCCATTCGCACTGCAACACTGGATCAGCCTGAGCATGGATTAACTGATGAGGTGCTGAATTCTACAGATGTGCTTATATGGTGGGGACATATGGCGCATGAGCGTGTGAGCGACGAGATTACACAGAAGGTTGCACAGCGAGTCCTGGATGGTATGGGGTTGATTGTGCTGCACTCTGGTCACTTCTCCAAGCCATTCAAAGCGCTGATGGGCACAAGTTGTGATCTGAAATGGCGTGAAGCTAATGAGCAGGAGATTATCTGGTGTGTGAATCCATCCCATCCGATTGCCGAGGGAATCAATAGCAAGATTATTCTGGAAAAAGAAGAAATGTACGGGGAATTCTTCGATATTCCAGTGCCGGATGAGCTGGTGTTTGTAAGTAATTTCCAAGGCGGAGAGGTATTCCGAAGCGGATGCACGTTCCTCCGCGGTTCAGGAAAAATCTTCTATTTCCGTCCAGGTCATGAAACATACCCGACCTTCTACAATCCGGAAATTTTAAAAGTGATCAGCAATGGAGTGAAGTGGGCATATCCTACGCGCAACGTTAAGCCGGAATTTGGCTTCAGCGAGCCTGTAAGATCACTTGGTAACGTGCTGGTTTAAGCTGCAAATTGGCTGTATGAACGGATAAAATAAACGATATACCAAAGAACCCTTCTCCAAGTCAAGTATGACTGTGGCAGCTGGGTTCTTTTTGGGTAAGATAGCTACATGGGAGTTAGACGATATTTTCCCATGGTTCCGTTGTCCCATGTGATGTATACTGAGTTGTATCATCGAAGTTGAGTTATGCCCCTAAAATTTTAACTTTTTAGCGGCAGACGTTTTCTTTGAGACTTAAATATGTTATTATGAAATATACTAACTAAACGTAAGTTGAGTGATCTCTAAAGAGGTGATTAATGTGGAAGGCCAAGATCTGCGGATGTGTCCGCGCTTTGAGACGGCGTTTTCTTTCTTGGGTAAGCGCTGGAACGGTTTGATTATTCAAACGTTGATGAGTGGTTCGAAGCGGTTCAAGGATATCTCCAACCTGATTCCATCGATGAGTGATAAGATGTTGTCAGAACGGATGAAAGATCTGGAAGGCGAAGGAATTCTGATCCGTCATGTCTATCCGGAGACGCCAGTTCGTATTGAATATGAACTGACAGAGAAAGGCAAGGCGCTACAGCCCGTTATGAATCAAATTCAAGACTGGGCAGAGCAGTGGGTTGAGTAGTAACAGCTTCCCCGGCTCAAACTAAGTGAACTGATGGGATAAAGGCTCTTGATTTCCAGTGGAAATCAGGAGTTTTTGTCTTAAGGGTCCTGCACATGTTGTCGCGAGTTGTAGTATAATTGTAAATAAAATGGCCGCAGGCGGCCGGAGCGAGGAGGCCACTTGTCATGAGAGAAGAAAGCTTATCCCGTGAAGTACGCTACGGCAAGCAAGATATTGCAGAACTTGAGAGCGCATCCATCCAGGTACATTTAATCTACAAAAAAGCTGCGGAGCTATTTAAACGAACCTCATATTCCCCGTCGGTTAAGGATGATGTTGCAGGAGAGAAGACTCATTCCACGAATAGCAATGGTCAGGTAATGGCTCCGGCGGTACTGCAAAAATGGATTCAGACAGCAAGAGGCTGGAAATGTATTGGATGTGAACTGAGACAACCCGATTCCATCGGGGTTCAGGCCGAAGCCAACGTTCATGAAGAACGTGTGTATCTGGATGTGGGCGAAGGGCGTTTTGTTCAAGCGGAGATGCTGATTCAGGCGATTGTATGGTCACAATATGAGAAGATCCGCATGCTTGCGCCTTGGCTGGGTGATGACACCTTCTACACTGTACAAGAGCTGGATGTGATTTCCCGTTATATTGTACCTACCTATTTCTCTGAACGGCCGCTGCACGAGCAAGGCAAGGTATCCAAGGTACACCAATCATCGGGTCAGATTCCGCTCTACCAGGAATATGTGGATGCACCTTCGTTCTGTGTACAGGTGGATGGTGGATTACTTGAAGGGCGTTTGCTGACAGGCGTCTATGTGTCGGAGGAACAGTTCTTTGGGCTCAACCCGTATCTGAAGGATGGAGACGGAGGCCGTACCTACATGCAGGCTTGTGTTCAGTAAACATGCTACTTAATAGACCTTAATAATAATTAGGAGCCAAAGGGCCTGCTTGCAGGCTCTTTGTGTTGTACAAACCAGTTATGGACGCTGCTGGATGAAAAGTAACGGCATTGACACTTTTTTTGCATGAATTTTGTGCCATAATAGAGGTTATGGACAACAGGGTGAATGATTTTACGCAGGGTGGTGTTACCTACATGAAGAAGAGAATCCCCGGTTACATAGGTATATGTCTGCTTATTCTGGTTATATTAGCCGGGTGTAGCGAGACACAGCCTTCCGAACAGCCAATCGTCAAAGAGACCGAATCGCAGAATACTATTACTGTGGCAGTGGATGGCAGTACTTTTTTGCCTGACGCAACGAAGTCCATTAAGAGAGATTTTAGTGAAGGTCTGACGCTCAAGAAAGCACTATTGAACAGTGGACTTGTCGATTTTACAGCAGATGGCAAGCGGATCCAATCCGTGGGGGAAGTTTCTCTGGACTCCTCACTTAGCTGGGCGGTCAAACTGAATGGCAAGGATATTGACCCGGAAAATTGGGACATGGAGCTTCATGTCAAAGATGAAGTGATCATATATGTAAAAGCCGCTGACAGTGGGGGAGACGATGTTGTTTACCAAACAACATTACTCAAGGTGAGCGGTGGAAATATTATGCCAAATCTCAATCGTCAATATGCCGGGGTGTATGTTCAGGAATGTACTGTGCGTGATGTATTGAAGTCCAGTGGGATTGTAAGAATGTCGGAGAACAACAAATTCGTTGTTTCCGTTGAAAATGTAATTCCCCGGATGAACCAACGCTGGATGATCATGGTGAATGATAAGGAACTGATGGAAAACGGTTTGGACATGAAATTGAATCCACGTGATGCAGTAAAGCTCGAGTTGACTACTGTATCTTAAGCATAACAAAAGCCCAATCTTCGTTATAGAAGATGGGCTTTTTTCATTTGCGTATCAAATGTTTTACAAGATGGGAAAAGCGTCAGATTCGGCAAATCTCGTTAGGACATAATTCACAGTGACAGATGCCCTGGAGCATGTGCAGATCCTTGATGACAATCATGCCGTTATCGTATTCAATGGCGTCTTTTTTACGCAAATCGCTTAACATGCGGTTGACACTTTCACGGGTCGCTCCAATCATATTGGACAGATCCGTGTGTGTTATTTTTTTATGAATCATGACATGCTCTCCATGGGGCTCGCCGTAGGAATTGGACAATCGAATCAGCGTAGAGCAGAGTGCGCCCGGTTTGCCATATAACATCAGATCACGGAATTTGGTTTGGGTTAACCGATGATGGATACCCATCCATTTCATAAAGTCGATCGCAAAGTCACAATGTTGGCAGATCAGCATTTCCAGGTCTTTATGCTCCAGTACACCGATCTCACTATCCTCCAGCACTTCCGCCGAAAAGCTGTGTTTCGATCCGAAGAACGGATCAGCCTGCCCAATCATATCACCGGCTTGATACATGTACATAATCAATTCCTTGCCTTCATCCGTGGATTTGGTGATCTGAGCACGGCCTCGTTTCATATAATAAAGTTTGTCAGAGACATCTCCCTCCCAATACAGATGGGTTCCTTCCGGATAGGTTCTGTCCTTCATCGTTACGAGCAGATGGTTGAAATTCGCTTCCGAGAAACAGTTGGTATTTCCTCGTTTTTCCAGTACACTCAGTTGTTCTCTCATAAGTCTATCTCCCCTTTGTGTCCATCGGACGGCCTTCTGCAGCTTGGACTGGCCCCCGTGGTTCGCCGCAAACCGTTGCCGTCCTGATCAGGGTCATCTCTCGGCCGGGAAGGACGGTACAAATTGCGGTGGTTCAATTTTTAAGTTCAGTATATACCTTATCTTGCCGTTTGAGGGGCGTGGAAAGGGGGCAAAAATGGCGAAATTTCAAACATTGTGATTAAATTCACTTTCGAAAGGAGAGGATGAATCTGACAGCCCTATAGTTTAAATAGGAAGTGTAAATGGCTAAGTGAGAGACACTAAAAAACTTAAATTAAATTTGTTATACTTTGTGAAAAAAATCACATAATTAACTCTTTCCCCATGGTACGATGTGAATGTAAAGAAGAGAGACAAACCAATACGAACCTTTAGGAGGATGAGGGAGATGGCTGTAAAGAACGAAGTCGCCCCAGTAAAAGAACCGACAGCAGGTCAGTATATTCAAACGTTAATTGACAAAGCGAATAAAGCACATGCAGCATTCATGTCCATGGATCAGAAACAGATTGACCGAATCGTGCAAGCGATGGCGCTGGCAGGTCTGGACAAACATATGATGCTCGCCAAAATGGCCGTGGAAGAAACAGGCCGGGGTGTGTATGAGGATAAAATCACCAAAAATATATTTGCAACAGAATATGTGTATCATAGCATAAAATATGACAAAACAGTAGGGGTTATCGAAGATAACGAGTACGAAAGCTTCCAGAAAATTGCGGAGCCTGTCGGCATCATCATGGGGATTACCCCGGTAACGAATCCGACATCCACCACGATGTTCAAAGCACTGATTTCCATCAAAACGCGTAACCCAATCATCTTCGGTTTCCACCCATCTGCACAGAACTGTAGCCGGGAAGCCGCCAAAATCCTGCTTGATGCTGCAGTGAAGCATGGTGCTCCAGCGGATTGTATCCAGTGGATTGATGATCCTTCCATGGATCGCACAAACGCACTGATGAATCATAACGATGTGGCGCTCATTCTGGCAACAGGCGGATCAGGTATGGTACGGGCTGCATACAGCTGTGGTAAACCAGCACTGGGCGTAGGGCCAGGGAACGTACCTTGCTTTATTGAGAAAAGCGCAGATATCAATCAAGCAGTAACGGATCTGATTTTGTCCAAATCGTTCGATAACGGTATGATTTGTGCTTCCGAGCAAGCAGTCATCATCGAAGAACCGATCTTCGATCAGGTGAAAAAGAAAATGATCGCGAACGGCTGTTACTTCGTCAACAAGGATGAGGCAGCGAAACTGACCGCAGGTGCGATTAATGCTGAGAAATGTGCGGTGAACCCGGCGATTGTTGGTCAATCTGCAGTCAGCATTGCGCAAATGTGCGGTATCGAGGTCCCTGCTAACACCAAAATTCTCGTAGCCGAGATTGAAGGGGTAGGTACAAAATTCCCGTTGTCGGCTGAAAAACTAAGCCCGGTACTGGCTTGTTACAAAGTGAAAACGGCAGCTGAAGGGATTGAGCGTGCAGCAGAAGTGGTTGCTTTTGGCGGCATGGGTCACTCCTCTGTTATTCATTCGACAAACGAAGAAGTCATTAGCAAATTCGCAGATCGCCTGCAAACCGGACGGATTATCGTGAATTCGCCATCCACACACGGCGCCATCGGTGACATCTATAACACCAACATGCCGTCACTGACATTGGGCTGCGGATCGTATGGACGTAACTCGACTTCTTCCAACGTAACCGCTGTAAACTTAATCAACGTGAAAAGGGTGGCTCGCCGTACCGTGAATATGCAGTGGTTCAAAGTGCCGAACAAAGTCTACTTCGAAAAAGGTGCAACACAGTATCTTGCCAAAATGCCGGACATCACACGCGTAGCCATTATTACGGATGCCATGATGGTCAAACTCGGTTATGTGGAAAAAGTAGAGCACTATCTGCGTCAGCGTCAAATGCCAGTAGCCATTGAAGTGTTCTCTGATGTCGAACCTGATCCATCCACAACAACGGTAGACCGCGGTACGGAAATGATGCGCCGCTTCCAGCCAGACTGCATTATCGCTCTCGGCGGGGGATCACCGATGGATGCTGCCAAAGCGATGTGGCTGTTCTATGAATATCCTGACACGGATTTCAATGATTTGAAGCAAAAATTCATGGATATCCGCAAACGGATCTACAAATATCCACGTCTTGGCGTGAAAGCGAAATTCGTAGCGATCCCGACAACTTCGGGCACAGGTTCGGAAGTAACATCGTTCGCAGTTATTACAGATAAAAATCAAGGCAATACGAAATATCCACTGGCAGACTACGAGTTAACACCAGATGTAGCCATTGTAGACCCGGAATTCGTATACTCTCTGCCTAAAACCGCTGTTGCGGATACAGGTATGGACGTATTGACTCACGCCATTGAAGCATATGTATCCGTCATGGCGAATGATTACACGGATGGACTCGCGATCAAAGCGATTCAACTGGTATTCCAATACCTCGAGCAATCTGCGCTGCAAGGTGACAAATTGGCTCGTGAGAAAATGCATAACGCTTCGACGATTGCCGGTATGGCTTTTGCCAACGCATTCCTGGGCATTAACCACAGCTTGGCACACAAATGGGGCGGTCAGTACCACACCGCACATGGACGTACCAATGCGATCCTGATGCCGCACGTCATTCGCTACAATGCGAAAAAACCGACGAAGTTTGCATCGTTCCCGAAATATTCGCACTTTGTTGCAGATGAGCGTTATGCCGAAATTGCCCGTATTCTGGGATTGCCTGCACGTACAACAGAAGAAGGGGTTACAAGCCTCATCAATGCGATTCGCAAACTCAACAAAACATTGGGTATTGAAGAATCGTTCCAGGAAATTGGATTCGACGCCAAAGACTTTGAAGCACATGTGGATTATCTGGCAGACCGCGCATTCGAGGACCAATGTACAACAGCCAATCCAAAACTGCCGCTAGTGACTGAACTGGCAGATGTGTACCGAAACGCTTTCTATGGCAAGTTTGAATAACAACTAAAGCAACAGCAGGATTAAGGCAGATATAGTCAGGGTTCCCCGTGAGGGGAGCCCCGATTGCCGTCTTTCCAGTAAAAAAAGGTAAAACGTAATCTTTGCAGTTGTCTTTTTTAAAAGAGGTTACACGGAATCCGTGATGTTACTTTTTGAACCAGGTATTCACACCATAACGAAGAGGGAAGAAAAAAACTGAAGAAGCGAAGCGTTCGCTTTTAAGCACGATTTCAACCTTCTATGCTATATAGTTTGAATCATAAATGTACACGATAACGGAGAGGAGAGAAAAATTGGAGTAACGCAGCATCCACGTTGTAAGTGTTATCTTTTTAGCATTACAAGTGTTACTTCACTTAGGGTTGATAGGCTCAGGGTTCATCCAAATGGGAAGGCACGGTTACCTTTTTTAAAAGAGGTTACACGGAATTCGTGATTTTAATTTTTGAAACGGTGTTCACACAATAACGGAGAGGGCAGAAAAAACTGAAGAAGCGAAGCGCTCGCCTTTATCCCCGTATTTTACCCTTAAAAAATAGAATCAATAAAATTCGGGGGTAACAGCGATCGGAAGTTGTTCTGTCCGCGCAGTGGCTAAGTGTGAATTTGCAGGGTTCACCATGACACAGCACAGGTGGAGTGAGGATGGTCACAAACTTTGTGATAAAAATCACAGATGGTGAAAGAACAAAGACGTATACTGAAAATGTAAGAAAAACATTCATCCGCGGTTCCGGTTCCCAAGTAGAGAGAACATGTTCCGGCTTACATGTGAAATTTATCACATTAATCGCGGCTCTGGGCACAGATGAGACGAGTGAAGCATCCTGTCATGTGTCCGGAAATCCAAATTTGTGGAGGGATTACTATGTCGGTGATCGAAAAAGATGTCAAACAACAAACAGGCTGGAGAAACTTTACCAAAGGAACATGGACGAAATCCGTAGATGTGAATGATTTTCTGGCACGCAACTTATCACCTTACTATGGCGACGAAGCATTTCTTGCAGGTGCAACTCAGAATACGAAAGAGTTATGGGATATCGTATCCGATTTGACCAAAAAAGAGCGCGATAACGGCGGGGTACTTGATGTTGACGTAAACACGCCAGCAACGATTGTTTCTCACCAACCAGGTTATCTGGATAAATCCAAAGAACAGATTGTTGGTGTTCAAACAGATGCTCCATTCAAACGTTCCATTCAGCCATTCGGTGGAATTCGCATGATGATTGATGCTTGTGAAGCTTATGGTTTTGAAATGCCTCAAGGCGTCATAGATATATTTACGAACATCCGTAAAACACATAACCAGGGCGTATTTGATGCTTATACATCTGAAATGCGTGCAGCACGTAAAGCAGGGATTATTACCGGTCTGCCTGATGCTTACGGCCGTGGCCGGATCATCGGTGACTATCGCAGGGTAGCTCTGTACGGCGTGGACTTCCTGATTCGAAATAAAAAAAGTGAGCTGAATGCACTTGAAGTCGATGTGATTGATGAAGATATCATTCGCCTCCGCGAAGAACTGTCCGAACAGATTCGTGCATTGCAAGAGTTAAAACAACTGGGTGAAATGCATGGTTTCGATATTTCTTTGCCAGCCACAACCGCAAAAGAAGCGTTCCAATGGCTCTACTTCGGTTACCTGGCTGCGATTAAAGAGCAAAATGGTGCGGCGATGTCGCTCGGACGTGTTTCTTCGTTCCTTGATATTTACATTGAACGTGATTTGCAAGAAGGCTTGCTAACTGAAGAACAGGCTCAAGAACTGGTTGACCATTTTGTTATGAAACTGCGGATTGTCAAATTCCTGCGTACGCCGGATTATAATGAATTGTTCAGTGGAGACCCAACATGGGTAACTGAATCCATCGGTGGCATGTCCGTAAATGGAGAAACCCGTGTTACGAAAAGCAGCTTCCGTTTCCTGCACACTTTGAACAACCTTGGTCCTGCACCTGAGCCGAATCTTACTGTACTTTGGTCCACCAAGCTTCCGGAAGCGTTCAAACAATACTGTACGAAAGTATCCATCGAAACGAGCTCCATCCAGTATGAAAATGATGATCTGATGCGTCCGATCTATGGAGACGATTATGGTATTGCTTGCTGTGTATCTGCGATGAAGATCGGGAAACAAATGCAGTTCTTCGGCGCTCGTGCCAACCTGGCAAAAGCATTGCTGTATGCAATCAACGGCGGTCGTGATGAGAAATCGGGAGCACAAGTTGGACCTGAATATCCGGCGATCACAAGCGAAGTGCTGGAGTACAATGAAGTTATGAAACGTTTCAAACCGATGATGGAATGGCTTGCCAAACTGTATATGAACTCACTCAACGTCATTCACTACATGCATGACAAATACAGCTATGAGCGTATTGAAATGGCCCTGCATGACCGCGACATCGTACGTACGATGGCTTGTGGTATTGCTGGCCTCTCGGTTGCAGCAGACTCTCTGAGTGCCATCAAGTATGCGAAAGTCAAACCGATCCGCAACGAACAAGGCATCGCAATTGATTTTGAAATTGAAGGCGACTTCCCTTGTTACGGTAACAATGAAGACAGTGTGGATAGCATCGCAGTTGAACTGGTGGAAAGCTTCATGGGCATGATTCGCAAACACAAAGCGTATCGTAATGCGATCCCAACACAGTCTGTACTGACGATCACATCGAACGTAGTGTACGGCAAGAAAACAGGTACAACACCGGATGGCCGTAAAGCAGGCGAACCGTTTGCTCCAGGGGCGAACCCAATGCATGGTCGGGACAAAAAAGGTGCACTGGCATCCCTTGGCTCAGTAGCCAAATTGCCGTACGAACACAGCCTTGACGGGATCTCTAACACATTCTCCATCGTGCCTAAAGCACTCGGAAAAGAGTCAGATACACGTAAATCCAATCTGGTTGCCATGATGGACGGTTATTTTGGTCAAGGGGCACACCATCTGAACGTGAACGTATTTGATCGCCAGCAGTTGATTGACGCGATGGATCACCCGGAAAACTATCCGCAGCTGACAGTACGGGTATCCGGTTACGCGGTTAACTTCATCAAACTGACACGTGAGCAACAACTCGATGTCATTAACCGGACCTTCCACGGTTCGATGTAACTTGGGCTTAACTCAACGGTTCAAAGGAGTAGAGCCTCTATATTAAACGCACAGCGGATGCGATAAAGAAAGGAAGAGGCAGCATGGTTAATGGACATATTCATTCACTCGAAACTTTCGGGACGGTTGACGGCCCAGGCATCCGCTTCGTGCTTTTTATGCAGGGATGTCTGCTCAAATGCCAGTATTGTCACAATCCGGATACATGGGCACTGGATGGTGGCAGGGAAATGAGCGTGGAGGAGGTATTGGCTGAAATCGAGCCATACCTGTCCTACTATCGCAGTTCCGGCGGAGGACTTACGGTATCCGGCGGAGAGCCAACATTACAGGCTCATTTTGTAGCCGAAGTTTTCAAAGAAGCAAAACGCCGCTGGGGATTGCATACTACGCTGGACAGCAACGGTTTCAATGAACCGGATCGAATTCATGATTTGTTAGATAACACGGACCTGGTTCTGTTGGATCTGAAGCACATCAATGATGAGAAACATATCAAGCTGACAGGCAAATCCAACGAGAGAACATTGCGCACCGCACAATGGTTATCGGACAATGGACGAAAAATGTGGATTCGCCACGTGTATGTGCCAGGGATTCACAATGAGGAAGAAGACTTGCTCAATCTGGGGCGGTTTATTGGAACGCTAAATGGAGTCGAGAAGTTCGAAATTCTGCCTTATCATCAGATGGGTATTTACAAATGGCAGGCGCTGGGGAAAGTCTATCCGCTCGATGGAGTTCCTTCTCCAAGTGATGAGGAAGTAGAGCGGGCGTATCGTTTGATTGAACAAGGTCGTACGGAAACAGCGGGCATGACTTGCTCCAATAAGTAAACATTTATATACAGATCTTCCAACCAAGCAGTCTTTGCGAACATGTTTCGCAGGGGCTGTTTTTTTGCTGTTATCAATTGTAAATGCAAGATTATTTGTCCAGTGAAGGATTTTATCCCTCCATTGATGAATTGTCATCCTTACGATGTAAGCTACAACTTTTTATAATCAGAGTGTAAAGCCAAATGCTCAATATCTTGAGGGGGGTCATACGAATGAAAAAAGGAATGACATTACTGCTTTCATTATTGCTTATCACATCATGGACATTGGCAGGTTGTTCGAGCTCAACTAACGAACCACAACAGGGAGCAGGCAATACGCCTGCGGAGCCAAGCAAGGAACCGGTTGAGATGCTTCTCCGTCACACTCAGGTGGGTGCCGACAAACAAAAAAGGCTGGCCATTCTGCAGGACGTTGTGGCCAAAGTGGAGAGCGAAGTACCCAACCTGACCTTTACACTGGACGGAGTTGAATCCGATGTAAACCGTAAGGAGAAACTTCGTGGTGAGATGGCAGCAGGCAATCCGCCGGATATCTTCGAATTGTTCGGTAGTCCAGACTCCAAAGTATATGCTAAAGAAGGCATGTTGTTGGATCTCACGCCGATCTTGCAAGAGCTGGGCATTCAGGACCAATTTTCATCGCTTGAACCATTCACCTATGAAGGCAAAGTGTACGGACTGCCTATTGGGGGATCGGGTGAAGGATTCTTCTACAATAAAGAGTATTTTACGCAAAAAGGTTGGAAAGCGCCTTCAACAATGGCTGAGCTGGATAATATGCTCGCTGAGATCAAGGCTGATGGCAAGGTGCCACTTGCTTCTGCTTCCAAAGCAGGCTGGGTTCCACTCATGTTAACGAACCATCTGTGGTCCCGTTACGCTGGACCTGATATTACGGCGAAGTTTGCTACAGGCGAAGCCAAGTGGACTGATCCAGGCGTTGTCGCAGGATTCGCGAAGCATAAGGAATGGGTGGATAAAGGTTACTTCAAAAAAGGCGAGCTTGGTTATGAATATGCTGAATATACAACTCAATTTACGAGCGGTGAAGCGATTCTGATGTATGACGGAACGTGGAAATCGTCTGTATTCAAGGAAGGACAGAGCGGGGAGTCGCTCATTGGCAAAGTTGGTTTCTTCAATATGCCTCCGGTAGAGAACGGTGTAGGAGATCAGACAGCCCTGATGCGTGACGTCAATAATGGATACGGTTTCTCTGCAGCGGCTGCGGATGACCCGCAGAAGTTGGCGGCTGTTAAAGCCTTTATCAAAAACTTCTACAACGAAGATATGCAAGTACGTGGGCTCGTAGAAGACGGTGTGTTACCAGCGATGAAACTGGATGAAAAAGTGCTGACTGACAGCATCACCGACGATTTAATGAAAGAAATCGTAGCTGTTCTGAATGCATCGCAGACTTCTTTCCCGGCGTTTGATGCACTCGTTCAAGCTGATGTTACGACAGAGATCGGCAACCTGCAAATTCAGAAGCTGGTTGGTGGACAGACTACGCCAGAGAAAATGGCCGAAGAATTGCAAAAGGTTCAGGAAGAGGCTAATGCTTCAGTAGAATAAGCGATCTATCAAGCAAAGAAACGTACCTGCTAACACCATGCTGGTTTACCCCGGTTGGAACACTGCCGGGGTAAAACCCTTGGTCCTATCTAAAGAATTACACTGCTGAGGAATCTGCTCTATATATGAGCATAAGAAGTTGAAGTCACTGAAGGAGGTAGATCATGAATACTTCACTCCGCAGCCCGCTGATCTATACGTTGTTTGTGTTGCCGGCACTGATCTTGTTTATCATGTTTTTCCTGTATCCTATCGGCAGTTCACTCTATTACAGTCTGACCAGTTGGAACGGTGTATCCGCAGAGCCGCGTTTTGTGGGACTGTCCAACTATGCAAAAGCATTGACAGATGAACGTTTTTGGATTTCAACTCGCAATAACGGTTTCTTTATCGCATTTTCTGTTTTGATCCAGGTGCCTCTCATTGTGCTGTTTTCCTTGCTCATTGCGAATGTAAAGAAATTGAAGGGATTGTACAAAACAGCCGTCTTTTTGCCGTCCATTATGTCAACGGCCGTCATCGGTATTCTGTGGGGATTCATCTATGAGCCTAACATCGGCCTGTTGAATCAGTTACTTGAAACCGTAGGTATTTCCCCGGTTTATTGGCTTTCCGATAATCGGTTCGCAATGATATCCATTCTCGTAACCAATGCTTGGCAGTGGACGGGATTCTATATTGTCATGGTTTTGGCGGCCATTCTGGCTATTCCCAAGGATCTGGATGAAGCGGCAGCCATCGATGGAGCAACTGCCGTACAAAGAGCATTCAAAATTACATTGCCACTTATCAGACCTATCATTTCCGTCGTCATCATGTTATCCATTGCCGGGGCCATGAAAGCAGCTGACATTGTTCTGGTTATGACCAAAGGTGGACCCGCAGGCTCTACCGAAGTGCTTGCCACGTATATGATCAAATACGCGATTACCAATTTTAAATACGGTTATGGCAATACGATTGCGGTTCTGATCTTTGCTCTGACGCTTGTGCTCACCGCGGTATATCAGTTGCTGGTGGCGAGACGCAACGAAAGGGTGGAATATTGATGGTAAAGAACATAAAAGGCAGTATACCTCATGTTTTGTTGATGTTGTATCTACTTGCGATTCTGTTTCCCTTTTTATTCGTAATCTTTTCTTCATTCAAGCAGGATAACAACGAAATTGCACTGAATCCGTTCGGTCTGCCCTCCACTTGGGTGTTTAATAACTACGTAGAGGCTTGGGTAAATGCCAAGATTGGTACGTATTTCTGGAACAGTATGTACATTTCGGTCTTGTCCTCAGTCGGAACGATTGTGCTTGGTGCCATGTTTGCTTTTGCTATAACGCGGATGAGACACCGCAAATGGAGCATGTTACTGTACAGTCTCATTCTGGCGGGCATGCTGATTCCAAACAATGCGCTCATGCTGCCGATTTATTTGCTTGTCCGCAAGCTCGGCATTTTGGATACTCATTTGGCGCTGATCATTCCTTATGTTGCGAATGCAATTCCGTTCACGATTATTATTTTGGCTGCTTTTATGCGGTCGCTCCCTGGAGAAATTGAGGAAGCCGCGGTTATGGATGGGTTGAGGGCTCCGGGTATCTTTGCTAGAATAGTGATACCCCTTACAGTTCCAGCCATTGTTACGGTGTTTATCGTGAATTTCCTCGGCAACTGGAACGAATTTTTACTCGCCAACTATTTTTTATCCACCGATAAACTGCGTACACTGCCTGTCGGCATGGTCCAGTTTCGTGATCAGTATCAAATGAACTATGCCCAGATGTCAGCAGGCATTGTATACAGTGTTGTACCGGTTGTTGTAATCTACGCCATATTGCAGGAGAAAATCATTGAAGGCGTAACGGCAGGTAGTGTTAAAGGTTAATTAACGATGCGTTATATAGGGAGAACGGGAAATGAACTTGCGGATGAAGCTGGCCATGGCCTTTCTGTTGCTCATCATTGTACCGATGTGCACGCTTGGAATCGGCATGTTCTTGGTCACATCACATACGATTGAGAAAAAATACAATCAGCAGTCTGAATATGCACTCCAGGCGATTAGCTATAATATCGAGAATGTTTTTCAGCAGATCAACAATGTCACGGACAATGGCATTGCCACTTCGGTATTCCAGATGGCTTTGAACGCCAAAGATCCGAGCAAACAGGATCTTGGAATCGGTAATCAATTGTCGCTGAATGCCAGCCAGCGTAATTTCCGTTCCCTTTTATACAACTACCCGTTCATTAGTTATGCCTTTTTGTATGATTTGCGTCCGCGTTCGTCTCAGGATAACCAGATAGTTTCTATATTTACGAAAGAAAATTTTCAAGCGCTTCCTTTTCAACAATTTAAAGTTCATCCAATATTCAAAGAAATCCAGGAACTCAACGGAGTGCCCAAATGGCTGGCCCCTTTGGAATATCCTGAACTAACGGGCGTAGAGCCTGTCTTTACTCAGATTCGGTTAGTCAAGGAACTCAGTTATTTTCAGAATATCGGGGTCCTTGTGGTTCAGATTAAAAAAGGGGAGATGGACCGCATCTTCCGCCATTTGCAAGTAAGTGATCCTGCACAGGAAACTTCGTTCCTACTGATCAATGAAGAGGGGCTGATCGTATACGATCCTTCCGGACGTTACAGCGGAGAGAAGATGGAAAATCTGGGTGTGCGATCTGGAATTTACGGACCGGGGTTCAGCAGCACCAGAGCAGTGTTCGATGGCAGTGAAAGCATCATTTCACAATATCATCTGAAAAACTATAACTGGAGCCTGGTCAGTGTCGCTTCATGGGAAGCATTATCGGCAGAGACGAATGTGTTCGCAGGCTGGTCGATTATTATCATTCTGCTGTGTCTGCTTGCTGCGATGGTTTTCAATGTGTTCTTCATGAACCGGATTACCGGCAATATTGCGGTACTCGTGCGATTCATGAGGCGTGTAGATGACGGGGATTTTAATGCCCGAGTCGAAGGAAGTGGCTTTGACGAGATGCAATTACTCGCCCAAGGGTTCAATGAATTGCTGGATCGGATCGGAGGTCTGTTCCGACGTGTGCGTGCTGAGCAGGAACAGAAGGCCAAGGCAGAACTGCGCGTGCTTCAAGCCCAGATCAAACCTCATTTTCTATTTAATACGCTGGAATCCATTAACGGACTAGCCATGAGGGGAGAAGGGCGTAAAGTAAGTGAAATGGTGACACGTCTTGGCAATATGCTGCGCATCAGTATTCAGGATCAGGAGGAGATTTCGCTCAGTGAGGAGTTAAGGCACTTGCAGAGTTATCTTGAGATCCAGCATTACAGGTTCAGTGATTTGTTTCGGTATGAGATCGATATTCCATCTCATCTGTACACCTCATCTATGCTCAAACTTACCCTCCAACCTCTTGTGGAAAATAGTATTCAGCACGGGTTCGAGGGAATTGAATATCAGGGTGTACTTCGGATCAGTGCATTTGTGGAACGGAATAACCTGGTGCTGCGAGTTGAGGATAATGGGATCGGTATTCCCCAGGAAATGTTGGCCCGATTCGAATATATGGCAGAAGACCCACCTGAATACATTATGGCTGAGGGAACGAAGCCACTGTCTTCAATGGCAGAGCGTCGAGGGCTGGGTTTAAGAAGTGTTGCAGATCGGATAAGGATTCAATATGGGGCCGGATACGGGGTGTTTATATGTTCATCAACGGGACATGGCACCATCATTCAATGTATTATTCCACAATATGAGCAGGGGGAAGATGAATGAATCTAACCGCGTTGCTGGTTGACGATGAGCTGCCGATTTTGGAGAATTTGAGTTTTATTTTGCCATGGGAAGACATGGGCATTGAAATTGTGGGTACGGCTAGAAGTGGGTCAGAAGCACTGGACAAAGTTGCAGAATGCCACCCTGACATCATGTTATGTGATATTCGTATGCCCTCCATGGATGGTCTGGAACTGATTCGAATATTACGGGAACAAGGTGAAACTTGTGAGATTATTTTGCTGACAGGATATCAGCAGTTCGAGTATGCCCGTACGGCCATCCGTTACAATGTCCATGAATACATATGCAAGCCAATCGATTACCTGGATCTGGAACATAAATTGCGTGAGCTTGCTAGTCAGATTCAGAAGAAACGGTTGGAAGTGGAGGCTGAACGTCACCGCAAATCTGAGATGGAAGTATGGGTAAAGCACAAACATATCATTGACCTGATGCGAAAAGAGGAAGATTCGTTATTTTCTTTTCCTCCTTCTTCCCCTGAACAACATGCATCCTCGTTACGGTATATCCTGCTACTTATCGATGTTTCGGGGTATTTTAAGCATTCGATCGGATGGTCTGGGACCCGGCACCAAAGCTGGCATGGAATGATCCGTTCTAGGCTTAGGGAAATTACAGACCGGATCTGTGAAGGAACTCTGCTGATTTCTGCCCGTAAGGGAGAATGGTGTATGTTGGTGGAGGCATCAGATGAATGGAGACTGCGGGTAGATGCATTGGCTCAACAGGTTCAGATGGAATTAGATGCGACATTTGAGCCCGGTTCAGGTATGAAGACAAGGGTCATTCAGGATGTTATGCCTGTGAAACTGGATGATCAGATGGCTGAGCGATACCGGCACTGTCAGCGTTTGCTGATCATGAATGATTCTAATCAGCGCAGCGATGAGTTGGGAAAAGATTCTGCTGATTACTTAATAGAGTCATCTAAAGAACCTTCCAGAAGAGCAACGATGTGGATTACAAAAGAGGATTTGGACTTGATCACTCGCTGGATCAGACAGGGAAATAAACAGGGATTGATTGACCTGCTCGTTATGCTGAAACATCGGATGAGCGAGCATAAGAGTGCGCTGGATGGCGTAGCCGAAAACAGCCTGCGTTTTCTGCTTGTACATATGCTTCGTGAATTGCGCGAAGTACATGTCATGGCTGAACAAGACGAAATGCATTTCTGGAGTGCATTGCATTCAGCAACCTCCATCAAGGAATTAATCGAATTGGCTGAGGCACTTGCTTATGTTTGTCATGATAAGAAAAGCGTACCTCGCCCTTCTGTTTCTGAGCTGATCAGTTCTGCGTGCGAGTATATGAACGCCAGACTGGAATGTGATCTGGGTATTGATGAGGTAGCTGATTGGCTGGGCATCAGTCCGGGTTACTTTTGTCAGCTTTTCAAAAACCAGATGGGCGTAACCTTTGTTGAATATATGACCCATAAGCGGATGGAGAGCGCAGCCTTATTATTAAGTACAACGGAATGGAGTATTACAGCCATTGGAGAAGCAACGGGGTATAAGGAGCGGCGATATTTCTCCAAAGTGTTCCATAAACATTTTCACATGAAACCATCAGAATTCAGGTCAAACCAAAGAGCAGGTTCATAATGGGGAGGAAAGCATGCGTATGAATTCGATCGATCAGCTTTCGTTGGAACAGCGGGTAGGACAGATGTTTATGTGTGGATTCCATGGACAGCATGCGGATGAACAGGTCCATCGACTGATCCGTGATTATCATGTCGGAGGCGTCATTTATTTCAGACGGAATGTTGAAAGTGTAGACCAAATCAATCGACTGTCTACCGACTTGCAAGCAATTGCCGCTGAAGCCGGGGATTTACCTCTGATGATCTCCGTGGATCAGGAGGGCGGGATGGTGGCCCGGATTGACAAAGAGGGTGTGACCCAGGTACCTGGAAACATGGCGCTTGGAGCAACGGGGAATCCGGACTATACCCTTGAATGCGCGCAGATTCTAGGTCAAGAGTTAAAAAGCATCGGTATCGATATGAACCTCGCTCCAGTGTTGGATGTGAATAATAACGTTCTTAACCCGGTCATCGGCGTGCGCTCCTATGGCGAGAATGCGGAGAGCGTAGCTTCTCACGGTGCAGCAGCCATCAAAGGATATCAATCCCGAGGCGTTGCTGCAACAGCCAAACATTTTCCCGGACATGGAGATACAGCGGTGGATTCACATCTCGGTATGGTCACTGTACCTCATGAACGTAACAGGCTGGATGAGGTGGAACTTCTGCCGTTCCATCGCGCTATTGAGGCCGGAGTGGATGCCATCATGACTGCTCACGTCATCTTCCCGGCGATTGAACCGGAGCCGATTCCAGCTACATTGTCCCGTAAAGTGTTGACGGGGCTGTTACGCGAGGAAATGGGCTTTGACGGCATTATTATTACAGACTGTCTGGAAATGCATGCGATATCCAAGCCATATGGTGTGGCCGAAGCAGCTATTCGTGCCGTGGAGGCAGGTGCTGATCTAATTCTGGTCAGTCACACACTGCAAGATCAAATCTCTGCTGTGGAAGCTGTTGTGGAAGCCGTTCGTACTGGACGAGTGGATGAAGCCACCATTAACCAGGCATTGGAACGTATTATTTCATGGAAGGCAGCGCGTTGTGGTCAGTGGGAGCATACGTTTGTCTCCATGGAAAAGGATGATGCTGTATCGGATGGATCTGATGAGGATGGGATCATGTTCTCAACAAAAGAGAAAGATGAATCATCAAGATCGTTGGCCTCCATCGAATCCACGTTGGATGAGATTGCCTCCAATAGCATTACTGTGGTTCAGAATGATGGGTTGCTTCCCTTAGACCCTGAGAAGAATGTCTATGTCATCTGGCCTGAAGTTGTGCAACGGACAGAAGTGGATGAACCATGGTCTCACACAGATTCACTTGGCGTGGCGTTATCGCAGCTTAGAGCCGGAGTTCGGGAGCACAAAATAACGACACAGCCGTCTTATGATGAAGCGGACGAGATACTGAAGAATGTGACGGAGGAAGATCAAATCATCGTATGTACTTACACTTCCGCAGGCCATCTTCCGAAAGGGCAACATCATTTGGTTCAAAAACTTAGTGAAAAGTACTCCCTGATTGTAGTTGCTCTGCGTAATCCATATGATCTATTGGAGATTCCGACGCCGGGAAGTTATATATGTACGTACGAGAACACTCCTGCAGTGGTTCGTGCTTTGTCTCTCGTCTTAACAGGTGAATTGCAGCCAACAGGACGCTTGCCTGTCAGTTTGCGTTAGCAAATTCTAAATCTCTAAATCTCTCTGTGGCATGGTGCTTATTCAACCATGTCTTGGAGGGATTTTTTTATTGTGATTTGCGGCAGATTTTAATACAGATTGCACTCCAAGTCGAACGTGTAATAGATAACTATTTTCATAGTATTTTCGCTCTATTAAATGTTTACAATTCTTATCAAATATTTTTAGCAACTTTTCCCGGTAGTAAGCGTCTAATAGTATGACTTTTTGAGGGGGATATTTATAAAATGGGAGCAGAAGGAGCCAAAGACAAAGAATGAATTTGAAGAAGAAATTATCCATACTTACCGCTTTAGCTGTATTCCAAGCGTTTGCAGCGATTCCAGCGAATGCACTAGCAGCCGATCAAAGTGATACAACAACAACAAATACAGCCAATGTTAAATCCGTGGAGGTTGTGAAGAAAGAACAAACGATCGCGGAATCGGATGTAAAGTCCGGGTCAGATTCAAAACAGTCTGATAATAATGCAGTCGAAGGAACAAACCCGGTAACAGATGAACCTACAGGTACAGATGTTACTCCGGTTGACCCTAATACAGACCCTGCTGATGAAGAGGATGCAGGCGAGGAAACAACAGTTCCAACGGCTCCAGTTGAAGTTGAGCAACCATCTACAAGCGGTCAATCTATAGCCGGAAGTAAGGGCGGAGATCTGACACTTTATATGAACAGCAACAAAATGGTGCAAGACGGCAAAACATATCTTGCCGGACAGCCGATGGCTGTTAAAAATGGAGTATCTTATGTAGCGATCCGCGCACTGGTTGATCGGGTTGGTTATGAAGTGAAATATGACAATACAACCAAAGAAACCATTATTATTAGCGGCGAAGATGAACTTCGCTTCAAAACGAATAGTAGCGTTTACACCGTTAACGGTGAATCGAGAACGATGAAAGGCCCTGCCTATCAACAAAAAAATACGTTCATGGTGCCACTGACGTCGATTACTCAGGCACTTAACATTACTTATAAAGTTAATCAGTCTGCCAAGACTGTTATACTGAACCTGAATTCCAAACCGGTAGCCAGCTTCACGGTACAAAAAGAGATTTTTGCAGGAGACACGGTAACATACAACACTAAATCGAGCTCTCCCAAGGGACTGGACATCGTGGATGAGCGTTGGACTGGCCGTCAGGATTCGTTTGACCAACCAGGTACATATACGGTAACGTATGCTGTCCAGGATTCGAGCGGACAATGGAGTGCCCCGTACGCTGTAACGATTCAGGTACAAAAACTAAATCTTCCTCCTGTAGCGATGTTTACGACAGACAAGGAAGAGTACAAAATGGGTGAAAACATCACGTACATTGATCAAAGCACCGATGATGAAAATGCCATTGTGAAAACTGAATGGGAAAACAATGCTCTGGCATTCTTTGTTCCGGGACCTAAGAGTGTAACAATTACCGTTACGGACAAACATGGTGCTAGTAACAGCTATACCAAGACGGTTAACATCACAGGTGAAACGCTGTACACCATGTCTGATTTTAATCAGTTGTTTACACCAGTAGGTGAGAAGTTCAGCTTCGATGGTAGTGGGGTACCATCGATGGAGAAAATACCTTTCACTTATTACGACGAGCCAAGTTTGCTGATTCGTAGTAACAGCCCGGAAACCGTTAATACAGAAGGTATTGTTTATAAGGAATCTTCCTTTGGACAAACACGTTTCATGATTCACCATGTAAACAACACAGGTAAAAGCGTGAAAATGTATGTTGTTGCGACAAACAACAATGCGTATACAGCATCCATTGAACAGCAAAACATGGGTTTTGCAGGTCCATCACCAATAGCAACTGCGGCAGGTAAACTGTCCATTGATCGCTGGTTCAAGTCCATACAGAACGGTACTGGACAAAAGAAAGTGTACATCCAGCCTGGAGAGAGCAAGCTAATTCTGACCGATTTGAGTGTTCTTCCTATGAAACAGGGTCAAGTCATCTCCTTGTACTCGGATGTCTTCAGCGATTATGAACTGGATTACAACGTTATCATGATTGAAGAAAGCAAAGATCCGATGGCTGTATGGTCCACACTGCCTGTTCTGGATCGTGACGGTGTGCATAACCGGGGAACATACCCGAATGCAACCCGTATCATTACGTATGACCAAGAAGTAGGTTCGAAGCCTGCTCGTTTGCCGCTGGGGGATAATGCAAGTGACCCGAATTTGGTCGGGACAGATCCAATGGCGTACACAGATGCTTCCAACGCGGGTAACTTTGGCGTGCTGTACAAAATCACACTGAACAATGTGGCTCCACGCACATTGATCTCGTTCAACCCACGTGGTGGTAAATACTCGGGTGTAGCGCTCGTTAATGGAGAACTTGTTCAGATTTCGAACGGCAAATCTGTAAGCGCACCAAATGAACAAAGTGTACTCTATCGTACAGGTTCCTATGGTCAAAGTGTAACGATTCTGTTCTCCGCAGCACCGGGAAGTAATTTGCCGGTTAACCTGCTGTTCACACCTCTTCCGACAGAGAAGTAATTGTTTCACCTTTCACCAGGAACGGACGGTTTGGAGTGAAAGCTTATATGCTATAAATCCTGTCACCCCAAAAGTCGCCCGAAGGATTAAACATCTGAACCGTCAGAAAAGGACTCCATGTTCATGGGGTCCTTTTTAATTGTGACTGAAGCAGCGGCGGGCTCAGGTTCGTTCGTTGACTATGAACTTCATTTAAGGCATTATTAGTAGTATATAAATCAAGCATAAGTATCAGCATTTGCATAATTTGATTCCACAGGCTCACGGGTACAATACCTAGACGAATCAAACCATTTCGAACTAAGTATTGCTGAAAGGAATTCGCTCTTTGGATTTATGCAGAATGCTCGAATGACAGGAGGTGCATTAGATCATGCTGTCGACAGAACAGATTATTACTACCATGTCCTCGCAGGGGCTCCGCATTACGGATCAGCGGAAGACACTGGCCCGGTTATTTGCTGAATCCCCTGGGTATTTGACACCCAAGGACGTCTATGAATATATGGGTAAGACTTACAGCGGACTGAGTTTTGACACGGTGTACCGGAATTTGCGTGTCATGCAAGAATTGGGTGTGCTGGAGCAGGTCATCTTTGAAGATGGGGTGAAGTTCAGAGCACATTGTAGCGAGGATCACCATCACCATCATATGATTTGTCTGAAATGCCAGAAGACATATCCAATCGTTTTTTGCCCAATGCAGCTTGCAGATGCGCCTGAGCAATTCCAAGTTGTCGATCATAAATTTGAAGTTTTCGGGTACTGTAAGGACTGTGCCGAACATATGCCAGCCAAAGTGTCATCAGGACATCAGCACACTCACGGGAAGCACTGACGATGAAGTTATCTCGCAGACTGGTTCAGGCTCCCATTCGGGTGTATCGCAGCTATATCTCTCCATTGAAGCCGCCAACGTGTCGTTTCTATCCTACATGCTCGGCTTACGCGATGGAGGCGATTGAGGTGCATGGTGCGTTCAAAGGATCGCTGCTTGCGGCAAAACGTATTGCGAAATGCCATCCGTTTCATCCAGGCGGAGTGGATCTGGTACCACCGAAGGCTGAAAAGTCTGTCATGGTATCCGATTAACGATCTAATGGTCGTTTTTTGCCGGTTTGAGTTGATTTAAGATTGCTGTCCACTTGACAAAGGAGGCAGTATTTCAGTATATTTTTGGTATAATGATTTCCAGTGAAGGGATAAGTACAGACACACCGCCAGTGCAGAGAGCCGGATGAGCTGAGAACCGGTCTGGGAGGAGGATGGAATATGGTCCCGGAGGAACCTCTTTCGAGCGTGCAGACGTTGATTAGAACGGCTGTCGTAAGGCTGAGGCGTGATCCAGCGTTAATGGGCGGTCGAAGGACCGGCAGAGCCTGTGGTTTGTGAAAAGCACGGGGAATTTGGGTGGTAACACGTGAGAGCAACTCTCGTCCCATACAGGGACGGGAGTTTTTTGTGTTCTTTTTTAGACAAATGCAATGAAAAAGCACGACTATATGAAGGAGGAGAAGTCATCTATGGCTGATCAAAAAACATTTTATCTGACAACACCGATTTATTATCCGAGTGACAAACTGCATATCGGGCACGCGTACACGACTGTGGCGGGTGATGCCATGGTTCGATACAAACGTCTGCGTGGTTATGCTGCTCACTATCTGACAGGAACCGATGAACATGGGCAGAAGATTGAGCGCAAGGCACAAGAGAAAGGGCAGTCACCGCAGGCTTTTATAGACGACATCGTTGTTGGCATCAAGGATCTGTGGAACAAACTGGACATTTCCAATGACGACTTCATTCGTACGACGGAAGAGCGCCACAAAACAGTGGTTCAGGATATCTTTGACCGTTTGTTGAAACAAGGGGATATCTACAAGGGTGAGTACGAAGGCTGGTACAGTATCCCGGATGAGACCTATTACACGGAAACCCAGCTGGTTGATGTGGAGAAGAATGACAAAGGCGAGATTATCTCGGCTAAAAGTCCGGATAGCGGGCATCCGGTGGAGCTGGTAAAAGAAGAATCCTACTTCTTCCGGATGAGTAAGTATGCTGATCGTTTGCTGAAATATTACGAAGAGAATCCGGGTTTTATTCAACCGGAGTCCCGCAAAAATGAAATGATCAACAACTTCATCAAGCCAGGTCTGGAAGATTTGGCCGTATCTCGGACTACTTTCGAATGGGGCGTCAAAGTTAAAGGCGATCCGAAACACGTTGTATACGTATGGATTGATGCGTTGTCTAACTATATTACAGCTCTGGGCTATGGATCATCCGACGAATCGCTTTACAACAAATTCTGGCCTGCGGACGTGCATCTGGTAGGGAAAGAAATTGTTCGATTCCATACGATTTACTGGCCGATTATGCTGATGGCGTTGGACCTACCTTTACCGAAGAAAGTATTCGCTCACGGTTGGCTGTTGATGAAAGACGGCAAAATGTCCAAATCAAAGGGTAATGTCGTTGACCCGGTAACCTTGATTGACCGTTATGGTCTGGATGCACTGCGTTATTACCTGCTCCGTGAAGTTCCATTTGGTTCAGATGGTACATTTACTCCAGAAAGCTTTGTAGAACGTGTGAACTCCGACCTGGCAAATGACCTTGGAAACCTTTTGAACCGTACGGTAGCCATGGTGGACAAATATTTCGAAGGCAAAGCGCCTGAGTTTACTTCTGGTGTGACCGAATTTGATGCATCTCTTGAAGAAGCGGGTCTTGCTGCTGTGGAGAAAGTGGAGCAGGCAATGGAAAATCTGCAATTTTCCGTAGCGTTGACAGCGATCAGTCAGTTTGTTAGCCGCAGTAACAAATATATTGACGAGACTCAGCCTTGGGCTCTGGCTCGTGATGAAGCGAAACGCAACGAACTGGCATCGGTAATGTCGCATCTGATTGAAAGCTTGCGGATTGCTTCCATCCTCTTGCAACCGTTCCTAACACGTGCTCCGCGCAAAATCTGGGAACAACTCGGCATTCAGGAAGGTGAACTGACGGCTTGGGATTCAGCGAAGCAATGGGGCGTTATTCCGGCTGGTAACGCTTTGCAAAAGGGTGATCCGATCTTCCCACGTCTGGACTCTGAACAGGAGATTGCTTATATTGCTGAAGCGATGAATGGAGGCAAAAAAGCTGAAGCGCAGCCTGAGGCAGCTCAAGCTGATGCTGGAGGCTCTTCTGAAGCCGCTCAACCCGTCTCAGCACCAGAAGGCAAAGAAGAGATCGGTATTGATGATTTCGCCAAAGTGGAATTGCGTGTCGCTCAAGTTATTGCCTGTGAACCGGTCAAGAAAGCCGATAAATTGCTGAAGTTGCAGCTGGATCTGGGCTATGAGCAACGTCAGGTTGTATCGGGAATCGCGAAGTTTTATTCACCTGAAGATATGGTTGGACGCAAAGTCATCTGTGTTACGAACCTCAAGCCTGTGAAATTGCGCGGTGAACTGTCCCAGGGCATGATCCTGGCAGCATCCCATGGCGACCAGCTTACACTAGCAACGGTACCGGATAATATGCCTAATGGCGCACAAGTGAAATAGGACTTTGACCGTGTAACCAAGGATTTGATTTATATAGTTGTAATAGAAGGTGGCTCGATGAGAATCGGGTCACTTTTTATTTTGGGATGAAATCGGATCTGATGCGAAGAAAACAAGCATATACTGTTATGAACTCCGTGCTCAAGGAAAGAATGAATAGGACAGAGCGGCTTGACAAGTTCGAGCAGGTTACCTATAATTCTTTCAGTAATGTTTACGATTAAGAGATGCGGAGTGAATACTAGTGAAACTTTATAATGGAAGAAATCTAGACCAGGTAAACCAGACTCTAGCGACAGGTAGAAGAAGGCATATAAAATTGTTGCTAAGCGGTCTGCTTGTTCTTAGTTTACTCATATTGTCGGCATGCGGTCAGAATAATTCGGAGAGTGCCAAGCTGGTGGAAGGCAAAGTGAATGTGATTACGAGCTTCTATCCTGTCTATGCGTTTACTTCGACAATTGGTGGGGAAGATGCAAATGTCATTAATTTGCTGCCAACAGGTGTTGAACCACATGACTGGACGCCGAAGAGTCAAGATATTGTGAATACATCCAAAGCGCAGTTGTTTCTATACAATGGTGCAGGTCTGGAAGGATGGGTACCCAACTTCCTGAAGTCACTGAATAGCGATACCAAGGTGAAGTCAGTTGCAGTAAGTGAAGGGGTTACTCTATTGACTGCTGAAGGTGATGATGGACACAGTCATGGTGAAGAACAGGTGGATGAACATAGCGACGAACATGCAGATGAAGCTAACGCAGAGGACATTGCGAACCATCATGTGGACCCTCATACGTGGGTAAGTCCAAAATCGGCAATGGTAATGGCTGAGAATATTAAAAACAGCCTGGTTGAAGTAGACCCTGCACATAAAGAAGGATATGAACAACGCTACGAAGAGCTGCGGACCAAGCTGGAAACGTTGGATCAGCACTTTACGGATGAATTGTCCAACGTACCCAATAAGGAAATTGTCGTATCACACCAAGCCTTTGGGTATCTTGCACGTGATTATGGGTTGACCCAGCATGCTATTATGGGACTTTCTCCAGATGCGGAACCCACAGGTCAAGATATTGTGAAGTTGGCCAAGTTGGTGAAGGATGAAGGGATTAAATACATTTTCTTCGAAGAGCTGGTATCTGATAAACTGGCGAAAACCCTCGCCAATGAAGCGGGTGTAGAGACAATGGTCCTGAATCCGGTAGAAGGTTTAACCAAAGAACAGGCTACCAACGGGGATGATTATTTCACCCTGATGGAGAAAAATTTGCAAAATCTGCTGATCGCATTAAAATAAGATAGACTGAAGGATTCGTTTGCAATCCTTATATATAATGAAGGGCGGCTTTGCCATGCAGCAAATCATGCCATTGTGTCATGATCCAATTATAGAGATCGATAAATTATCATTTTCCTACGGCGACCAGCGAGTGATCGAAGATCTCGATTTTATGGTCCAGGAAAGGGATTTTGTCGGTATTATCGGTTCAAACGGGGCGGGCAAAACGACATTGCTGCGAATGCTGGTTGGACTCTTGCCTCCAGCTGAGGGAGATATCAAGCTATTCGGACAGTCGATCCGCCGATTCAAGGATTGGGAACGGATTGGTTATGTTCCGCAGAAGAATGCATTTAACCCATTGTTCCCTGCAACGGTACGGGAAGTCGTAATGTCTGGATTATACAACAACAAGAATATGTTCCGGCGTATGTCTCGTAAATGTCAGCAGCAGTGCACAGATGCTATGCAAGTGATGCGGATTGAGGATTTGGCGAACAAACGGATCGGACAACTGTCCGGTGGACAGCAACAGCGTGTGTTTTTGGCACGGGCGCTTATTAATCACCCTGATCTGCTGATTCTGGATGAACCGACGGTAGGTATCGATGCCGAATCCCAGGCCAGCTTTTTTGAACTCATTACCCATATGCATGAACATCACCGGATGACATTCCTGATGGTTTCACATGATATGGACCGGATGGAGAGTTATCTCGGTTCCAAAGCTGCGGTGACGAACGGAAAAATTCATTTCCATGTCCGTCATTCCCATGAGGTGGAAGATTGTGCCGAGACTAATTTGCAGCATACCACCACCCAGGTACGTTAGACGCGAGTGCAACCAGATTAGAGCAAGGCCGAAGGAGTCGTGTGTGTTTTGGAAATTTTAATGAGTGATTTTTTTCAGCGGGCGCTGGCGGGGGGATTGCTGATCGGCATCACCGCTCCGTTGATCGGATTGTTTTTGGTGCTGCGCCGTTTATCCATGATCGGGGATACCCTGTCTCATGTGACTATTGCCGGGGTTGCACTCGGATTCCTGATTGAAGTGTATCCGATTGCTGTGGGGCTTATTTTCGCCGTGCTCGCATCATTTGCAATAGAGAAACTGCGTAAGGCGTACAAGAGTTACGCCGAGTTATCGATCGCGATCATCATGTCCGGTGGAGTAGCGCTGGCTTCGTTGTTCTTCACGCTGGGCAAAGGTTATAATACAGATGTTATGAGTTACCTGTTCGGCAGTATTTATACACTGGACTCCACGGATTTGAAGCTGGTTGGTGTGGTAACGTTGATCGTGGTCGTCGTTGTAGCACTGTTACATAAGGAGTTTTTCCTACTCAGCTTTGAAGAGGATGCCGCAGCGGTTACCGGATTGCCTGTGAAATTGCTTAACATGCTGATTACGGTGATGACAGCCCTAGTCATTAGTACGGCGATCAAAATCGTGGGCGCATTGCTGGTATCGGCATTGCTTACCATTCCGGTAGCTGTAAGCTTGCTGATGGCACGAAGTTTCAAATCGGCGATTATATTATCCGTGGTCATTGGCGAAATTGCCGTGGTCATTGGACTGGTTGTGGCCGGGATCTGGAACCTTGCACCAGGAGCAACAATTGTACTTTTGCTTATCATGATGCTGATTCTTACGATGATTGGAAAAAAAGGGTTCCGAGCCTGAGTCTGAACGTGAGCAAGTGAGCCCCCAGGGAAGGGAGATATCCGCTTCATGCCTGATGTTAATGTGTGGCTGGCTTTTGTAGCAGGATTAGCTTCGTTTATATCGCCATGCTGTCTTCCGCTGTATCCATCGTATCTTTCCTATATTACGGGGATGACGGTACAACGGTTGAAGGATGAGCGTAATCAGCGTGAAGTTCGCTTCAAGACATTGACTCATACGCTGGCGTTTATTTTGGGCTTCTCGGCTGTGTTTTATTCGCTCGGACTGGGAGCCGGATTGTTTGGCCAATTTTTCAATGATAACCGTGATCTCATTCGTCAATTATCCGCGATCTTAATTATGTTAATGGGTTTATTTTTGCTTGGTTTGTTCAAACCTCAGTTTCTGATGAAAGAGCGTAAGATGGACATGAAATGGAAACCAGCGGGTTACTTGGGCTCCTTTATTTTTGGTATTGGTTTTTCGGCAGGTTGGTCGCCTTGTATTGGACCAATTTTGACTGCCATCATCGCGATGGCTGCGAGCGAACCAACAACCTGGTTGGCTTTGATTACGGGATACACAGCTGGATTTGCGTTACCGTTCTTCATTCTGGCTTTTTTCATCGGTTCTACACGATGGATCTTGCGTTATTCCAATATCATGATGAAAGCCGGGGGCGCATTAATGTTGTTCCTCGGGGTGCTGTTATTTACGGATCAGATGACGAAAATTACGATCTGGCTACAACAAATTACACCAGACTGGATGATTATCTAGCGCAGCAACGAGGGTGTTTGTTTTACTCGAAGGTTATTTTAAATAAGAACAGCAGGCTACATGGAAACCAGAACGATTCTGGACTCATGTAACCTGCTTTTTTAATCAATAGCTCTTAATAAAAGTGTCTGGTCAACGCTTAGGTGAAGTAATCAATATTGGCCAGTGGGAAATGCTCAAAAATGCGCTCGGTAATAAACTCGCGCAGGGCATCCTGCTGATCATCCTTATACACATATTTGTACTGGCCCCAGCGGCCCCATTTCATTTTCCGCTTTTCGATATCCATCTCCAGCTTGGTTTTGGGGTATCGCTTCTCAATGGTGGCTTTTGCCGTTTTGGTAAAACGGTGCTGGATCATCTCAAAGGTTAGATCCTTGGTCGCTTCTTCGGGAAGTGTATCGGCAAGCTTTTGTAAAAGCTCGCTATATCCTTCTTCCCATCCGTCGTACCACATAATTGGGGCAATAATGAATCCGAGCGGGTATCCCGCATGAGCTATTTTACCTGCGGCTTCAATTCGCTCTTCAAACCGTGAGGTGGCTGGTTCAAAATTTTTGATTACATAATCGGAATTTACGCTAAATCGGATACGAGTGTGTCCGTTATGCTTGATGTTTAATAAAGGATCAACATGATGGTATTTGGTTACAAAGCGAAGTCGCCCGTGCTCCTCATCCGCCATAAAACGAATTAGGTCACCGAGATTTCCCGTAATATGCTCCAGACCTACGGGATCAGATGTACAGGCTGCTTCAAAACGGGTAAGTTCAGGTGCGCGCTCCTCAATGTATCCCTTGGCGGCCTGAATGATTTCTTCGGTGTTTACATAGACACGGACATAGGGCTTGGCCCCAAGAGTCGTTTGAAGATAACAATAGTGGCAGTGGCCCATACAACCTGTGGAGATGGGAATGGCATATTCCGCCGAAGGCTTCGATTGGTCAAACTTGAGTGTTTTACGCACGCCGACGACAAGGGTACGCTTCGCCATTCGGTACTTTTCCTGTTCCGTTTCACCAGGGAGATTGGTAATTCGATTATGGGATGTCGTCATCTGATATGGGATATCCCTGGAAGTAACCCATTCCATAATTCGTTTACCTTTCTCATATTCCAGCGCACCGGGTTCAAAATACACCAAATCGGGAATAAAGGGTTTAGTGCCTTTTGCTTTGCGAACGGGTGGATGCGCTACACTTGTACTCACGAAATCACTCCTTTCTATACGGAACCTTGCTTAGTTTGCCTCGTTTCGGGATAAGTCACCCTTACCAATACTTGCGTAATGGTGAAGGAAATCGAGCCCTGAGGAGTGTTTTATGGACTGTAAATAGTGAATGAATTGTGCAGGACTTGCCAATGCGTATTGATAACATGTATCATTATAAGATAGTGACCAGGCAAGAATATTGCCGGTCAGAGAGAAGAGAGGGAAGCAGATGCCAACGCCCAGTATGGAAGATTATTTGGAGCGTATATACAAATTAATTGATGAAAAGGGCTATGCTCGTGTGTCTGATATAGCTGAAGGTTTGGAAGTACATCCTTCATCGGTGACGAAGATGATCCAAAAGCTGGACAAAGACGAGTACCTGATCTATGAGAAGTACCGCGGGCTGGTGCTTACGCCAAAAGGCAAAAAGATGGGCAAACGGTTGATGGAGCGCCATCATCTGCTTGAACAATTTTTGACGACGATTGGTGTTCAGGAAGAAAATATTTACCAGGATGTTGAAGGAATTGAACACCATTTGAGTTGGGATTCCATTACCTGCATCGAATCTTTGGTTGAATATTTCCGCCAGGATGAGAATCGACTGCGTGATCTTAAAAGTATTCAGGATGTCATGAGCAATACAGAATCTTAAGGTTTTAAAGCCAGACTCACCTGAAAAATTACATGAATATCTATTCAAAATCAGAGGATGCACCTGCCGCTAAAACGGTAGGAAGCGTCCTTTTGCTTTTTTTTGACCAAAATTTGGCGTTTATTCGCAACTTAACAATCATTAGGAGCGTCTATTAAACTAGCAGAATTTGCCGCGAATTTATAATTATTTTGGAGGATTGTACTGATGAAGCTTCGTAAAGGATTGATCCTGCTGCTCATTTTTGTTCTGGGTTTACAAACATCAGGACTGACGGCGCAGGCAGCTAGTCAAAAGGAAATTGTTATTTATTTGGATGGTCAGCGTTTGGAGTCGGATGTATCACCTTACATTTTGCCCAAAGTAAATGTAACGATGGTCCCTCTGCGTGTTATTAGCGAAGGACTGGGTGCATCTGTACTTTGGTCACAGGCTACCCGCACAGTTACAATCAAGAAGTCCGATTCAGTCATTACGATGACAAGTGGACGCCAGCAGGCAACGGTGGATAGTACCGTGGTTGATCTTGATGCATCAGTAGAACTGAAACAAGGCCGCGTCATGGTACCGATTCGATTTGTCAGTGAGAACTTGGGAATCCAGGTCACCTGGAACCAGTCTGAGCAGACGATTAATCTGGCCACAGGCAATGCTCCCAATCCTACTCCAGTGACACCAGCAGAGCCTGGAGGCACGGGAACTACGCCAAATACGGATGAGATGCGAGGAGCCTGGATTTCGACTGTAAATGGAGACTGGCCTTCATCTAGTGCCAAAGGGAATGTAGAAAAACAAAAGTTGGAGTTCATTCAGCAGCTTGATACGTTGAAGGATATGGGGATCAATGCCGTATTTGTTCAAGTGCGAGCCAATGGGGATGCGATCTATCCATCAGGTCTTGTACCGTGGAATAGCGTGTTGACAGGTACACAGGGGAAAGATCCCGGGTATGATCCACTTGCATTTATGATCGAGGAAGCTCACAAGCGTGGTCTTGAGTTCCATGCTTGGTTCAACCCGTTCCGGGCTACTAACTCCGCAACGACAACCGGTCTTGCTGCCAATCATGTATCCAAGCTTCACCCGGACTGGATTGTTAACGCATCAGGCAAACTGTATATTAATCCAGGCATTCCGGAAGCGAGACAGCATATTATTGATTCCATCATGGAAGTGGTTAATCAGTATGATGTTGATGGCGTACATTTGGATGATTACTTCTATCCTTCCAATGTAACGTTTAATGATGATGCGGCTTTCAAAGCTTACAACACATTGAATACGAGTGACCGTGCAGAATGGCGCCGGGACAACATCAATGAATTCGTCAAGCAGCTCGGAGAGAGCATCCACAAGATGAAAGCTGGCGTTCAATATGGCATTAGCCCATTTGGCGTATGGCGTAACAAATCGGTTGATATGACAGGTTCTGACACAAAAGCCGGAGTAACCGCTTATGACAGCATGAATGCAGATGTGCGGACTTGGATCAAGCAGGAGTGGATTGACTATGTTGCACCCCAAGTGTACTGGAGCATGACACTAAGTGCAGCACGATATGACAAGGTGGTTGACTGGTGGGCCAATGAAGTGGCAAATACCGATGTGAAATTGTATATTGGTCACTCTCCTTATAAGCTGGGCACACCGGAAATCGGGTGGCAGACATCCCAGGAGATTATTGATCAGCTTATATATAATGAGAAATATGATACGGTGAAAGGGGATATTTTCTTCAGCTCACAGTACCTGACGAAAAATCCGCTCGGACTGATCGCCAAATTAAAAGCCTATTATGGACTGTAAAACATTTTAACGTAATATGACCAACCCCTGTTCTCATACAGTGGCAGTAGTAGCATGGACTGCCTGGAGAACGGGGGTTTTATTGTGTTGATTAATGGAGTATTTGAAGGTGGCGGCGTAAAGGGAATTTCGCTTGCCGGCGCCGTAAAGGGTGCAGAAGATCACGGTGTTGAATTCAATCGCGTAGCGGGCACGTCCTCGGGTTCCATCGTAGCTGCTTTGCTGGCGGCTGGCTATTCGGCGGAAGAGATGAAAGGCATTATCGAGAATACGCCGTTTGCTTCGTTACTGCGACGTTCCCCCATATTTGATACCAAGTGGATCGGACCCGCAGCGAGGCTATTTTTGAAGAAAGGGCTATATTCTGGGGAAGCGCTGGAATGCTGGATAGGGGATATGCTGAAAAAAAAGGGAGTTCGGACGTTTGCTGATCTGCCTCCAGGTAAGTTGCTAATCATTGCATCCGACATTTCCAACGGCACTATTTTGGTGCTTCCAGACGATATCAAACGATTCGGAATTGATCCTTCCAAACTGGAAGTAGCCAAGGCTGTACGTATGAGCTGCAGTATCCCCTATTTCTTCGACCCGGTTGCCATTCGCAGATCCCCGATCCTGTCCAAAGGATTACGTTTTGCGGACCAGTTTGTTTACATCGTCGATGGAGCATTGCTGAGCAATTTTCCGCTCTGGCTGTTTGATGGAGAGCGTACAGAACGTGGAGGAGATCTCATCCCTGTAGTCGGTTTTAAAATGGTTGGCAAAACCGAAGGAGAGCCAGCTAGAATCAGAGGACCTCTAAGTATGCTTCAGGCATTGGTTGAAACGATGCTAACTGCTCATGATGAGCGATATATCGAACAGGTTAATCGATTCCGTACTGTGAAAATTCCTACCCTTGGAATTAAACCGACAGAATTTCACCTTTCCGTACAGGACAGTACAGCATTATATCAATCTGGGGTCACCGCCGGGACTGAATTTTTCAGTGGATGGAATACCAAGATATATGGTGAGCAGCTGGACAAACAGAGACGAGAACTGAGAAAAAAACACGCGGAAACACCACCGCTGACTCCTGTATAAAAATGAAAAAGCAATTCTCCGCATGTTTGGAGAATTGCTTTTCTGTGTGTTTCGCCGATATCAGCGCTTTAGTGATACTTAGGTACGTCTTCATCACTTTTACCCTTTTGACCCTGAATCACTTGGAAAGGATAATCCTTGCGTTTTTTGGAAGAACCGCTACTTTTTCGGGCACCAGACTGTGCATTAACTTTAGCCATGGTTTTAGCAGATGGTTTAATCTTCGGTGATGATGTCTTGCGTGCCCAACGGCGGGGCGGATATTTATAGAGCAGGAACACAACTCCGAACACGACGAGGGGGATGATAATTTGGGATAAACCTCCACTTCCCAGCCTAGTCAAGATTCCAATAGCAGCGAGTGCGATGAACGTCCAAAATATGATTGCCTGCTTCTTCATATCATTCACCCTTTCACAGGATCAAGTGTTGCAACAGGAACTTCCGACGTGGCCGAAACGTTTGCGAGTTTGGCATCCAATTCACGCATACGGTTAAACGAAGCAATGGATACTTCTACCTGTTCATTCGTTGGCTCTTTGGTTGTCAACAATTGCAGCCACAGCCCCGGGTATCCGAGATAACGAAGTACAGGGATGTCACGTACCGAGTTGGTCATCTTCAACAATTCGAATGAAATACCGAGTACTACTGGCAACAACAGTAACCGCTGTCCCATACGTTCCCAGAGGTTGTCGTATGTGAAGAGCGAGTACAGAAATATGCCGATAATGACAGTCAGCATAATAAAACTGCTTCCGCAACGGTAATGCAGTCGGCTATACTTCTGCACATTCTCTGGTGTAAGCTCTTCTCCGGCTTCATGAGCACTAATGACTTTATGTTCTGCACCATGGTATTGGAACAGACGTTTAATCATCGGTGTCTGGGAGATCAGCCACAGATAGGCAAGCAACAGAATCAGCTTAATTCCGCCTTCCAGTAAATTATGCAAAAACTGATTGTCGAATGCATTTTTGAACAGAAAATTCTCAATAACAACCGGCAACAATGTAAGCACAATTTTACCAAAGAGGAAAGAGAGGATAGCTACTGCGGTGACGCCGATAATCATGCTAAGGCTCCAACCTGAGCCTTCTTTTTCTTTTTGCTTTGCTTTTTCTTCTGGTTCCAGTTCATCATCAGCATATGCGTCAGCAGAATAATTGAGATGTTTGCTTCCTTTGACGCTCGAATCTATAATGCTGACAATCCCGCGCAGTAGTGGAATCCGCCGCAATTTCATGACCCAGGACTTGTCTTGCTTGGGAACTTCCAGATACGTAATTTCGCCGTCTTTTCTTCGCACAGCTGTAACGTTGACATGTTTACCGCCGAACATTACGCCCTCAATGACAGCTTGCCCCCCGTAGCTGACAGGCTTGGATTGTTGAGGCAAATTATTCACCTTCCTATTCTGTTCTATACCTTCATGGTCGAAGGCAGTTTAATAACCCTATTGTATCGAATTTTGAGAGCAATTTCTAGTTTACGAGTCGATCTAAGGGCGATGTTGTTAACTTTGTCCTGATTTGTACATACTACCCGGTAGAGTTAGGACGAAAATGGAGATTTATTCGCAGTTTTGCAAACTGAACGTGAAGGAGAATATCGATGACAGAGCATACGAGTGAACGCACATCCCATAAGGAAAATCAGCGTGCTGACAAAGGAGAGCAGAAGGACCGGGGTAGACGTCCTACCCAGCGACAAGACCAGGCACATTATTTTACCAAGCCGTTCCCTTTTGCAGTGGAGCTAGGTTTTTTCGCAGGTTTTATCTGGGGAGGTTTGCATTGGCTGTTCTATCTGCTTCATTTTACGATTGTGCCATTGGGATTTTTGGCTGAACCGTTTTTTAAACATAATTTTATCTATACTGCAGCAGGGCATTTGACCGGCTGGCTGTTTTTTATTGTTTTTTCGGTTCTCGCTTCCCTGATTTACACGTTCACTTTGAAAAAATGGGAAGGCCCGCTTCCAGGCATGGGTTACGGGATTTTTTGGTGGCTCATTATCTTTGTCCTAGTAGGTCCAAAACTGGATATGGTGAAGCCCTTAAACCGTTTAACATGGGATTCAATCATTACAGAAATTTGTTTCTTTTTGCTGTGGGGGCTGTTTATTGGCTACACAGTAGCCATGGAGTTCACCGATGAACGGAAACGTGAGCCAGAGCAAGCGGGAGCATAGCCGCAAAAAAGCTTCTCAATCCGGCAATGGCTGTGTTAAAATAGCAGATGGTTATTTGCAGAAAGGGTGGAGCAGCTATGAAACGGATTGTTGTAATCAATGGCCCGAACCTGAACATGCTCGGAGTACGTGAACCCGGCATCTATGGAACGCTTAGTCTGAAGGATATTGAGGATAAAATTCGCAGACAGGCGGAGGAGCTGGGCGTCTCCATCGCTTTTTATCAATCCAATCACGAAGGGGACATCATTGATCGAATTCATGCAGCGATGGGCGATGCAGACGGAATCATGCTGAATGCCGGAGCGCTGACCCATTACAGCTATGCTGTGCGTGATGCCATCAATGCCGTAAAAGTTCCTACAGTAGAAGTACATCTATCCAACATCCATGCACGCGAAGCGTTCAGACATCATTCAGTAATTGCTGCCGAAACAATCGGACAGATTGCCGGATTTGGCGAAGTAAGCTACGAACTGGGGCTGCTGGCTCTTGTGCGTCATCTGAACAAACAAACCTGAGCCGGGGACCCGGGAATGTGAGAGAAAGAAGGGTTACCGATGGAAAACAAACGAGTAAATAAGTTGCGTGAGGCCATGCATGAACATGAACTCACGGCTATGCTGATTACAAATCCGATTAACCGTCGTTACATGACGGGCTTTACAGGTTCAGCAGGATATGTGCTGATTACGGAACAGGAAGCTTATTTGCTTACCGATTTCCGTTACATGACACAGGCGCCGCAACAAGCCAAAGGATTCACCGTTGTGGAACATGGACCCAAACCGTTGGAATCCGTACGTGAATTGCTTGCATCGGCGAATATCAAACAGGTTGGCTTTGAGCAGGATCATGTCACTTACGGCACACATACTGCTTATGCTGAAGCACTTCAGTCTATTGAATTGAAAGCTGTATCCGGTATAGTGGAGCAACTTCGCATGTTCAAGGACGAAGATGAGATCGCTGTAATGCAAAGAGCTGCGGATCTGGCAGATGCAACATTCAGTCACGTTTTGCAATTTGCAAAACCGGGTATGACTGAACGTGAAGTGGATTTGGAGATGGAGTTTTTCATGCGCAAACATGGAGCAACTTCCTCTTCGTTCGATACCATTGTGGCATCGGGTGAACGTTCTGCTATGCCTCACGGTGTAGCAAGTGGCAAAGTCATCGGACAAAATGAGTTAATTACATTTGACTTTGGTGCGCTTTTGGATGGATACTGTTCAGATCTGACACGTACCATCGCAACGGGCACACCTGTACCTGAACTGCGTAAAATTTACGATATCGTACTGGAAGCCCAGTTACATACGCTGGCGAACCTGAAACCGGGCATGACCGGACGGGAAGCAGATGCATTGGCACGTGATATCATTGCAGGGCACGGATACGGAGAGCGATTCGGACACAGCACGGGTCACGGTCTGGGTATGGAAGTCCATGAGGCTCCTCGTTTGTCCAAGCTTAGCGACGATGTATTGAAACCGGGCATGGTGGTAACCGTTGAACCGGGTATCTACATTGACGGCCTTGGCGGCGTGCGTATCGAGGATGACGTGGTGATTACCGAGACAGGTATTCACATTTTGACGAATTCGGACAAGAAGTTCACCGTAATTGGCTAAATTACAGCCAACGGTGATATAAGGGATTTTTAATTTATGCTTTTGAATGAAGTAAACATGGAATTACACAATAACGGAGAGGGCAGAAAAAACCTGAAGAAGCGAAGCGCTCGCCTTTATCCCCGGATTTCTCCCTATTAGGATAGGGATTAAAAGAAATCTGGGGATAACAGCGATCGGAAGGTTGTTTGCCATCGTAGTGGTCTGTGTAATATGACAGTTTGACTTGTTCAAACTTAAATTAACCCATCGTCTTATATCACCTACTTTTCAACCATATCAGGAGGGATTTTTTGTGATTTCAGTAAACGATTTTAAAACAGGCTTAACCGTACAAGTGGACAACGACATTTTCACTGTAATTGATTTCCAACATGTTAAACCAGGTAAAGGCGCTGCCTTCGTACGTTCCAAACTGAAAAACCTGCGCAACGGTAACACCGTTGAGAAAACATTCCGTGCAGGTGAAACCATTGGCCGTGCCATCATCGAAAACCGTGGCGTATCCTACCTGTATGCTAGTGGTACAGAGCACACGTTCATGGACAACGAAACATATGATCAGTTCACACTGACAAGTGACCAGTTGGAGTGGGAATTGAACTTCCTCAAAGAAAACATGAACGTAAAAATCGTTAGCTACCAAGGTGAAATCCTCGGAATCGACTTGCCTACAAGCGTTGAGTTGAAAGTTATCGAGACAGAGCCAAGCGTAAAAGGTAACACAGCACAAGGTGCTACTAAAAACGCAAAAGTTGAAACAGGCTTGAATGTACAAGTGCCATTGTTCATCAACGAAGGCGATGTTCTGTTGATCGATACTCGTGAAGGTAAATACTCTTCCCGCGCGTAACGTTCACATGGTGTAAGCTAAATAATGCGTTAATTCAACCCTTTGCCATTTCTATGGCAAAGGGTTTTTTCGAAAAAAGATTAGCCTATCAGACGCTTTCGTAATATACTGGGTTAAAGTCATTTTTCGGAGAGAATAATGACGGTGGACATCAATTATGCATACTGCACAAGGTAGGGAGTGGATTTGCGTTGTCATTGTACGTCATGAAATTTGGGGGCAGCTCGGTCGGAGATACAGAGCGCATGAAGCGTGTAGCCGGACGTGTTGTAGAAAAAGCGGATGAAGGACATCAGTGTGTAGTCGTGGTTTCGGCCATGGGGGATACCACGGATGATCTGATTGATCAGGCGAAACAGCTGAACAGTGAACTGCCTGCACGTGAGATGGATATGCTTTTGACTACGGGAGAACAGATCTCGATTTCATTGTTATCCATGGCGATTCAGGCGCTGGGACGCAAAGCCATCTCATTTACAGGCTGGCAAGCGGGATTCCGGACAGAGGCGGTACACGGCAAAGCGCGGATTAACGATATTCATCCGGAACGGGTGAATCAGGCGTTGGCAGAAGGCAACATTGTAATCGTTGCTGGTTTCCAGGGAATGACGGAAGAAGGCGAGATTACGACGCTTGGCCGCGGCGGATCTGATACAACGGCAGTAGCCTTGGCAGCAGCCATCAAGGCTGACGCTTGCGAGATTTACACGGATGTAGACGGGATCTATTCCACCGATCCGCGTATCGTGAAGGTTGCACGCAAGCTTAAGGAAATTTCGTATGACGAGATGCTGGAACTGGCCAATCTGGGAGCAGCGGTATTGCATCCGCGTGCAGTTGAATACGCGAAGCATTCCGGTGTGCCTTTGATTGTAAGATCCAGCTTTAACCATAATGAAGGAACGGTTGTGAAGGAGGAAGCAACAATGGAACAAGGCGTGGTAGTTAGTGGAATTGCCTATGACAAAAATGTGGCTCGCATCAGTATTCTGGGTGTACCAGACGTACCGGGGGTTCTCGCTGAAGTATTTGGTGCCCTTGCATCAGAACAGCTGGATGTTGACATTATCGTTCAGAGCGGTGTGATGGACGGTAAAGCAGACTTCTCGTTCTCTGTTGCGCTGACTGATCGGGAGAACGCACTGCGTGTCATTGAAGCACTTCATAGCCGCCTGCCTTACCGTGAAGTTACTTCGGAAGAAAACCTTGTTAAAGTCTCGATCGTTGGTGCAGGCATGGTTAGCCATCCGGGTGTTGCTGCGAAGATGTTCAAAGTCATCTCGGGCGAAGGCGTTAGCATTAAGATGGTCAGCACTTCCGAAATCAAGGTATCTTGTGTAATTGATGGAGAGAAGCTTCATGACGTAATTAAGGCGTTGCATACAGCATATGATTTGGATACGGCTGAGCAGGCCGTAATTGGCGGACCGCAAGTTCGCAGATAAAAAGCGGAAATTGTTAAGACACACCAAAGGTGTACTGTGTATTCCCATTCGGGATCGCAGTACACCTTTTTAGATTGTTCACAGCAATTTAAACAGCGGTTCCTTACGCGTTCCTCTGAATGGTTGCATCCGGTTCCCTTCACCCATCTCCGGAACGCAGTCCAGCAAGTTCAATTGGGTACAATACGTTACGTCATGCATCCTCCCTAACCTCTCCAGCCTTCGGCCACCAGCGGATACTCTGACCAGATCGGGTAATTTGTCCTCGGCATGAGTGGCAGCCTGATGGAGCGCCAGGCCCAGATCGTTCAGCATGATTGGGAAAGGGGATTGTCGGTACAGCTCCTCGATAATGCTGCCTGCACATAAACCATCTTCCAGCGCGAACTCATCCTGATCCCCGGCGCATAACAATAAGATATCCCGGCGCAGCTCGCACAGAACAGCCGCCACAGCTTTCACATTAAGGAATGAGCCTGCAAACACATGTCTAGCCTTGGATGCCTTGATCAGGGCGCGTGTTCCATCTGTTGTAGTCAGAATAATGGTTTTCCCCGCAATATTCGGAGTCATATATTCATAGGGGGAATTGCCCACCTCGAATCCTGTGATTTTTTTATCAAAACGCTCCCCGCCACGAATGGCATCCTTCACGTTCAATTGTTTCGCTTGAGGAACAGTTTCTACAGCAATGACGTCTGCTGCATCGTATGCCAGTGCCGTAACAATCGTACTGGTTGTTCGCAACACATCGATTACAACCACGCATCGTCCTGCAATATCCATTCTTCGAACTTCATTCACATTGCCTACCACATCGACTCGCACTCTCTACAACTCCTTTCTATATTTGAGGATAGTTGTTTCTGTCCTTTTTTATCCCGGAATGAATATCACCTGTCTGCAAGCACTATATGCACTTGGATCTAGACGGGTGCCTAGAACTGGAACAGTTGACTGATCTATGATTTTTAACTCTCATCCCTATTTTGAAGAAAATGATAGATTTCAGCGTCATAAAATCAATGTACACACATAAACTTGAGATATGAACAAGCACCAGGAACGCAACAAAACCGAATTCAAGGTTGGAGGGGCCTATTCATGATGGTGAACTGGAAGGATATCTTTCCGGAACCGATTCGAACCATTCTGGGAAGAATGCCGCCCGCTTTATTAGATAAAGTGGAGGAAGTACGTATCCGTGAAGGAAGACCGCTGGAAATCAATGCAGGAGACACCTATCACTTCCTCACACCCCAGGGCAGTCCGACTTCGAAGCCTGATGAAGCCTATATTCCCTTAAAAGAGGTAACACACAGGCTGCTGGATCTGATCAGCAATCATTCGCTTTATACATTGGAAGAGGAACTGCGTAAAGGGTTCATCACCATTCCTGGCGGGCATCGAATCGGACTGGCTGGCCGGACGGTGTTAAGTGGAGGCCGCGTCGAATACTTGCGCGACATTAATGGATTTAATGTCAGGGTAGCCAGAGAGATTCACGGAGTCGCTGATCGCATCCTGCCTTATCTGCTGGACATAAAAAGCGGACAGGTCATGCACACCTTAATTCTTTCACCTCCGCAGCAAGGCAAGACCACATTACTGAGGGATCTGGCAAGACAGATTAGTAGTGGAACCAAACTTACGGGTGTCAATGAACTTGTTCAGGGCATACGTCCACGTCTAAAGGTTGGCATCGTTGATGAGCGGTCCGAAATCGCTGGAAGTTACAAGGGCGTACCTGGATTTGATGTGGGACCTCGCACCGATGTCATGGACGGTTGTCCAAAGGCTGAGGGAATGATGATGATGCTTCGCTCCATGTCTCCCGATGTCCTGATCGTGGACGAGATAGGCCGACCGGAAGATGCGGAGGCGGTGATGGAAGCACTTCACGCAGGCGTATCTGTCATCGCTACTGCGCATGGTCGTGATCTGGCTGAGCTTTCTTCCAGACCTGCGCTGAGAACCCTGATTGTCGAGCAGATGTTCCAACGCTATGTACAGCTGCAACGGACGAGCCGGGGCATGACCTTTCGATTGGCCGATGGCAAAATGCGTGGTCTCCAGCAGACAGAAGTGGGAGGTGAGGCCTTTGGTTAACATGCTCGGTGCAGTCATCATTCTGCTGGCCAGTACCCTCGCCGGATTCTACAAGGCAAGGCAGTATGCCTTGAGGCCAAGACAACTGCGAGAGTTAATCGCGGCTCTCCAGCGGTTGATGACAGAGATTAACTACGGGCTGACCCCGTTACCTGATGCCATGGGAAAAATGGGAGCCCAGACAAAAGAGCCTGTTCGGACGCTGTTTCTCCACGCAGCCAGGCAAATGGAACCACCTCATGGACATACTGCTCGTGAGAGTCTTCAGTCTGGTATAGAAGAGGCGTGGGGAAGATCAGCCATGAAGGCGGACGAGCGGGAAGTCATGCTGCAATTGAGCTTCAGCCTTGGCACAAGCGATCGTCAGGATCAGACCAAGCACATCTCGTTAGCCATTCAGCAACTTATGCATGAGGAATCCCGTGCCCAAGCCGATCAAATGAAATATGAACGAATGTGCCGCAGTCTCGGGATGCTTGTCGGAGCGTTAATCGTCATTCTGATCTTCTGAAATAGCCGGGATAGTGAGGTGCCAAGGTCATGAATTTAGAAGTGAACGCAATCTTTCAAATTGCGGGCATCGGAATCATCATTGCAATGATTCATACGGTGCTGAAACAAATGGGAAAGGAAGATATGGCTCACTGGGTGACCGTGATCGGATTTGTCGTTGTATTGTTCATGGTGGTCCGAATGCTGGACAGCCTGCTGCAAGAGATCAAATCGATATTTCTTTTTCAATGAAAACGGTCATGAAGCCGGGATGGTGGTGACCTGTGGAAATTATCCAAGTTGTAGGTCTGGCGCTCATCGCAACGGTTCTCATTCTAGTTATCAAAGAACAGAAGCCCATGTTCGCTTTTCTGATTGCTGCTGCCACAGGCATCGTGATCTTCATGCTACTGATTGGCAAGATTGGCGCGGTGATCGAAGTGTTGAAACGGCTTGCCGAGAATTCAGGCATGGAGAGCATTTATCTGAAAACTGTACTGAAAATTATAGGCATAGCGTACATTGCTGAATTCGGAGCACAGATTGTCAGGGATGCAGGCCAGGAGAGCATTGCTTCCAAGATTGAACTTGCTGGCAAGGTGCTGATCCTTGTACTCGCGATACCGATCATCAGCATTATTATCGAAACCGTCATGAAGCTGATGCCGGTGTAGAGGGAGGCGTGCGGACTTCATATGAAAATGATGCATCACAAGCCGCAGTGGCGCCTTACCTTCGTGCTGACGCTGTGTTTTCTGTTTGGAATCATGGGACAGGTATTCGCCGGTTCTCCCTCGGGAGAGTGGATGCAGCAGCAGGCTGACCAGCTTCCCAAGGATCAGGTGGAAAAATATTGGGACCAACTCATGCAACAATACGGTGGTTTTTTCCCGGAAGGAAAAACGCCTTCCTTTATGGATATGTTAATGCCTGGCAATGAAGGGTTCAGCCTGAAATCGGTGTTTATAGCGATTGGGACCTTCATGCTGCATGAGATTTTATATAACGGCAAACTTCTGGTCACGATTGTGATGCTGAGTGTGCTGAGTATGATTTTGGAGACGTTACAGACCGCTTTTGAGAAAAACAATATTAGCAAAATCGCGTACTCCATCTGTTACATGGTCATTATTATCATCGCCATAAACAGCTTCAGTGTTGCGATTGGATACGCCAAGGATGCCATAGCGAGCATGATCAACTTTATGATGGCCATGGTGCCCCTGTTGTTTACACTGCTGGCTTCAATGGGAAATGTCATTACCGTTTCTGTGACCCATCCGCTTATCATTTTCATGATTCATCTGGTTGGTACATTGATTCATATGCTGGTGTTCCCATTACTCTTTTTCTCAGCCGTATTACATCTCGTCAGTTCCTTGTCCGACAAGTACAAGCTTACACAGCTGGCAGACCTGTTACGGAACATTAGTGTGGCTCTACTCGGAATACTGCTCACGATGTTCCTGGGCGTAATTTCGGTGCAGGGGGCATCGGGCTCCGTGGCAGATGGTGTCAGTCTGAAAGCAGCGAAGTACATCGCAGGCAACTTTGTCCCCATTGTCGGCAGAACGTTTGCGGATGCAACGGACACAGTTATCACAGCGTCACTGCTGGTGAAAAATGCAATCGGACTAACGGGTGTCATCATCATCTTGTTTTTATGCGCGTTTCCTGCACTTAAAATTCTGACGCTAGCCCTGATCTACAACATAACTGGCGCGATCATGCAACCGCTAGGGGATACGCCGATTGTAGGATGTCTGCAGGCGATAGGTAAAAGCATGATTTACGTATTTGCGGCACTAGCAGCCGTCGGACTGATGTTTTTTCTGGCAATCACAATCTTGCTAACCGCAGGCAATCTGACCGTCATGATGAGATGAGGGGATGCTCGAGAGAAAGGGGCTGGAAGGATGGGGTGGCTGAGCAGCTGGCTCCGGGAATTGATCATGATCGTTCTGCTGGCGACTTTCGTGGATATGCTGTTGCCCAATCGATCCATGGAACGCTATGTCAAGCTTGTGCTGAGCCTTCTTATCCTGCTGACCCTGTTATCGCCCATAACGAAGCTCTTGAAAAGTGATCCGGTTGGCGAGCTTAAGCGAGCGATGACCGCCATGGATTCGCCATCGGATGGAAATGTAACACTTGAACAGATTTTGGCTCAGGGCAAGCGGCTGCAATCCAATGAACAGGAACAATCCCTGCAATGGACAGCCAAAGAACTGGCTAACGTAATGAAAGGGCAAATTGAAGAAACAACCGGGGAGAGAGTGCAGTCTGTCGAGGTAAAGCTCGCCATGGATACAAGCCAGCCGGAGACGGATTTGGCCTCTTCGGTGGAACTTCCAGTGATCCAGTATGTTTTGGTGGAGATGTCGGGTGAGACAGCAGCCGGGAAAGTCAACTCCAATACATCTCAACAGGAAGCGGGGGGAGCTACAAAACCGATATTCGGCTCTGACCCGGAATCCGAAGCCACTGAATCACCTCCAGTAAAGGAGCCAATCGAGATTGGTCAGATTGAGGTCCCGGAAGTACAGATCGAAGTGGAAAGTGGCAGCAATCGTGAAAGTAGCGTGGGCAATGGTAACTCTGACGAGCCGCAAAATGGACAGGAAGCTGACTCCACACCTGTGTCGGGTGAGCTAGCAGAGACAAACTCTCAGCAAGGACAGACGTCCTCCCGATCTGAACGAGCGGTACAAATTATTACGCTGTTGACAGAGAAGTGGGATATTGATGCAAACAAAGTACAGGTGAAAGAAAAGAAAAGTGCTTCGGCGCTGTAAGAAGGAGGGTATCCGATGAGGCAATGGCTCAAAAAGATGGAAAGCTGGTTCGGCGGAGGAGAAGGTGGGCAACGGCGTAGTCAAACCTTTCGCTGGCTGATTATTCTTGGTTTGATCGGAGTCGGAATTATGCTGTTCAACTCTTTCGTCAATGTCAAAAAGATTGATTCCGAAAATATCGGTCGCGAGCCTCCTGATCCGGCTACATCCATGGCATCCATACAGACGGATCCGACGGATCAGAATCCATTTCAGGCGATAGAGATCGCATTTGAGGACAAGATCAAGGGTGTGCTGGAAAATATCGTTGGAGTGGGAACTGTTGATGTGATGGTTACCGTGGATTCTACAGAGGAGCTTGTTGTACAGCGTAATGTGAAGGATTCGCAGCAGCTCACGGAAGAAACGGATGCAAGCGGGGGCAAGCGACATATGACGCAATATACCCGGGATGGTGAGATTATTACGTATGAAATATCAGGGGATCAGACACCGATTGTCACGAAAAAGCTCAAACCGCAGATCCGGGGCGTGCTTGTCGTTGCCAGAGGTGCAGAGAACAAGGTTGTGAAGGACCTGATTACAGATGCTGTGGAAAAAGGACTGAATGTTGCGGCCTACCGAATTTCGGTTGTTCCGCGCAAGCAGGATTAGTCCGGAACCATGAATCAAAAGATTTGATTGTCATAAGAATGAAGCCAATTCGAGGAGGAAGTTCTAATGAATAACAAACGTCAAACGGTATGGCTCGTATCCATGCTGAGTCTGATGGTCATTTTGTCCGCCTACTACCTGTTCACTGAAGATTCCGGTCCGGTTAATACGCCTGTAGCTGACAGCACGCAGGTGGATAGTATGAAGCAGGGAGAAGCGAAGGAAACGGCTGGAATCCTTGATCCAACAGAAGGTTTGGTTGTGAATGAAGTGGTGAATGGCGGCGAAGTTACAGGAACTGAAGGAGAGCAAACGGCAACTGAATCTGTTGATAATCCTGCGGTTGTAGACGGTAAAGAAGCTGGAGACACCGAGAAATCACCAGCTGCGGAATCGGGAGAGAAACAAGGTGAAGCGGGTAAAGGCAACGAGAAAGGGACAGACAAAGGCGCAGCAACCACTCCTGAGACAAATACCGGAACAGAAGGCAGTGCGACGAAAACAGATGAGGACGTCCTCAAGGAGATGGAGGAGCAGAATACGGCGGCGTCCGCGAGCAGCCAGTTCCAGAACTACCAGTGGCAGCGTGAGGAAAGTAACAATCGCAAGTATGAAGAACTCATGACCGTTGCAGGCGATCTGAGCAAAACGCCAGAAGAAAATGCCAAAGCAACAGAGCAGCTTCGTACGCTGGAAGAAAAAGAAGCCAAAATCAATGGTATTGAAGAAACCCTGTCGCAGCAGTTTGCCAATGCCATCGTTCAAGAGGAATCCGACAAGTATAAAGTCGTTGTTCTCAGTGACAAATTGGATGTAAAACAGGCGGTTTCCATTGTGGATCTGGTTATGAAAGAACTGGCTGTATCCCAAAATAAAATCAGCGTGCAATATGTGACAGAACAGTAATCTAAAATATGGAAAAGTAGCCCCGAGAGCTGGATTAGATCTCGGGCTCTTTCCATTTTTAATGATTATGATATAATACATAAAGCCATATGACCGTCCTAGTGAGACTGGCATGATGCCGAAGGAGTGAATAATGGAAATGTTTAAATTGAGTGAGATCAAAGAGCTGATCAAACTGGTAGATGAAAGTTCCGTTCAAGAGTTGGAAATTGAAAACGAAGGATCACGGTTGTCGATTCGCAAACCGGGTAAAACCGAATATGTTCAGGCAGCTGCTATTCAACCGCAAATGATTGCTGCACCACAGGTGCAACCGGCTGCAGTTGTAGCTGAGGCTGCTCCGCAAGTCGATACTACAAGTCATTTACATAAAATTGTATCTCCGATGGTGGGTACTTTTTACAGAGCTTCCTCGCCGGAAGCAGGTCCTTTTGTAAGCGCTGGTGATAAAGTTGTTGAGAAAACAACGGTATGTATCATTGAGGCGATGAAGCTGATGAACGAGCTTGATGCTGACATCAAGGGAGAAATCGTTGAAGTGCTGGTTGAGAACGGACAGCTGGTTGAGTATGGACAACCCCTGTTCCTGGTGAAACCGGAATAACGGTTATAGCCGCATAACGGCAACTGCATGAGCTTCGAAGGAGGACAATAACGAAATGAAATTTCAAAAAATACTGATTGCGAACCGTGGCGAAATTGCGGTACGTATTATTCGTGCCTGTCGTGAAATCGGCATTTCGACGGTAGCAGTCTATTCGGAAGCGGATAAAGACTCCCTGCATGTTCGTCTTGCAGATGAAGCGTATTGTATCGGGCCTACACTTTCGAAAGACAGTTATCTAAACTTCACAAATCTGATGAGTGTAGCTACACTGACGGAATGTGATGCGATCCACCCAGGCTATGGATTCCTGGCAGAGAATGCTGATTTTGCAGAAATCTGTGGTTCCTGCAATATTACGTTCATCGGCCCTTCTCCGGAAGCCATTACCAAAATGGGTGATAAGGCTGTTGCCAAACAAACGATGAAGGATGCAGGTGTACCTGTAATTCCGGGATCCGACGGTTTGGTTGAAAATATGAATGAAGCCATTATGATTGCTAGAGATATTGGATATCCTGTCATTATCAAAGCTACTGCTGGTGGTGGAGGTAAAGGGATTCGTATTGCTGAAGATGAAGAGACGTTGATCAAACAAATTACAGCTGCCCAGCAGGAAGCACAGAAAGCTTTCGGCAATGCCGGAGTATATCTGGAGAAATTCCTGACAGGCATGAAGCACGTGGAGATTCAGATCATTGCAGACAAACATGGAAATGCAGTGCATCTGGGCGAGCGTGATTGTTCCGTTCAGCGTCGACGTCAAAAGCTCGTGGAAGAAGCACCTTGTCCTATCATCTCTGAAGAAGTGCGTACATTGATGGGAGATGCCGCAGTACGGGCAGCGCTTGCCGTGAATTACTCGGGAGCAGGTACACTTGAGTTCTTGCTCAGCCCTAACGGTGAATTCTATTTCATGGAAATGAATACACGTATTCAGGTAGAACACCCTGTAACGGAAATGGTTACAGGAGTGGATCTGATCCGCGAAATGATCTCGGTAGCTGAAGGCAATCCGCTTTCTTTCCGTCAGGAAGATGTTGTGATCAATGGCTGGTCCATTGAGTGCCGTATCAACGCAGAAGATCCAGACCGTAACTTTATGCCGTCACCAGGCAAAATTGGTTTCTACCTTGCACCAGGAGGACCGGGTGTACGTGTAGATAGTGCAGCTTATCCGGGCTACACGATCTCTCCTTATTACGACTCCATGATCGCTAAATTGATCGTATGGGGAGCAAACCGGGAAGAGGCCATCGCGAAGATGAAGCGTGCATTGGCTGAGTTTGCGATTGAAGGCATCTCCACAACGATTCCTTTTCATCAGAAATTGCTGGAGCATCCAACGTTCGTTCGGGGTGACTTTGATATCAAATTTCTTGAGGAAAATGAGATTTAAAAGGTATATTGGGCTTGTTTGTCATAATGTAGCCCAAATGATATAGTATGTAATAATAAGAGCGCATGTCTCCTGCAGAGGATAAGCCGCCGCACATACGCGGATGAAGGGTTGCAGGAGTTCCGGTAAAGCCGGACCGGAAGGGTTCTGAAGGCCAGATTGGCCTGAGTACCAGCGCCCTGACGGATGGCCGCAAACTTATTTCGCGAAAGGTGTGTTGAACAGTTATGAGTACACTGCCGACAGAATTTGAACGAACGGATATCGGTGAAATCCAGATCGCACCTGAAGTTATTGAAGTGATTGCTGGACTGGCTACAGTTGAAGTCAAAGGTGTTGCAGGCATGAGCGGCGGATTCGCTGGTGGATTTGCTGAATTGCTTGGTCGCAAAAACCTTTCCAAAGGCGTTAAGGTTGAAGTAGGTCAGCGTGAAGCTGCTGTGGATGTTTCCGTTATTATTGAATATGGTTACCGTCTGCCACAGGTGGCTACTGAAATTCAACAGAACGTGAAGCGCTCCATCGAGAACATGACAGGATTGAATGTGAATGAAGTTAATGTGCACATTCATGACGTTCAGTTCAAGAGCACCGAGAAAGTTGAAGAAATTGACCTGAACAGTCAGCGCGTAAAATAAAAGAAGACAGATTCCCCCGGCATCACTGCCGGGGGTTATCCCGTCTTGGACAGGTCTTCATAAAAAGCGGAAGCTTGCACCGGAGGATCATCCTTTTGCCAAAGGGCAGGTTAAGCCATGTTAGTGAGCAAGGGAGGCTGTGCAGTTCGTGGCTAAAATACTGGATCGGCTTCTGTTGTTTATATACAGCATAAGCGTTGGAGCAATATCGGCAGCAGTCATACTTCTTATCAGTGGTGTGCTGCCTTACGAATTGAATTACCAGCAGGAACAAAACGTCATTATTGCGGCGGTTGTTGCCGCAGCGATTTTGTTTATCCTGAGTTTGCGATTTTTCTACATCTCGGTTCGGCGTGATCGTGCTTCATTGCCGTCTGTAGATCAACGTACCGAGTATGGTGATGTGCAGATTTCGATGGAAACGATTGAAAATCTCTGTCTCAAAGCGACTTCCCGTTTCCGGGGAGTACGTGATGTCAAAGCTCGTATTCGTGTGGTTGAATCTGGACTGGAAATTATGATTCGCGCTGTAGTGGATGGCGAGACGCCAATCCCGACGCTGACAGCCGATCTGCAGAAGGCAATACATGATCATGTACATGAGATTACGGGTATCCCGGTTTCTTTTGTCACCGTGTATATTGCCAACGTTACCCAGTCGCCTAACTACAAGAGTCGAGTGGAATGAGGTGAGTTTCACTGATGCTGTGGAGAGAGATTTGGGATAGTCACAGAGGCCGAATTACCGGAATTGTCGGCGGCATCTTTTTTGGATTTCTTTATGTATGGATCGGTTTTTGGGATATGTTGTTCTTTGCACTCTTGGTGTTCATAGGTTATACGTTAGGCAGACGAAGCGACTCGAAGCTGGGCTCGTTCATTCCCTGGAGGGAATGGGGGCAATGGCTCGGCGATCGCTGGCGTCCCTTTAAGTGAGCCACCTGAACCCTGCAATATGTTTCTTCCGAAAATAGAGCTGTAGTTTAGGTTGCCCGTTTTTTGGAGGAAACGATTGCAGGTTTTTTTGTGAAAAGGGATAACAATATAATAAGATCTCTGATTCCATCAAAGATTTTATATTTTAAAATAAGCATGATGACGCTCCACAGGGAGCGCTGCAGGAGGCAGGACATGAAAAGACGTTTGGCAAGGGAAATTGCAGTACAAAGTCTGTATCAGATGGAAATGAATGAAGTGGGCGCAGCTGAAGCCGTGAATATGTTGATTAATGAAGCCGCTGAAGACAATGAAACCGAAGTGGTTATTCATGATGCAGATGTAATGCGTACCTACGTGACCGAAATGGTACAGGGCGCATGGAACAATAAAGAAGCGATTGACGGATTACTGGTCGATTATTTGAAAGGCTGGCAGATTAGCCGTCTGTCACGTGTAGACCGCCAGATCCTACGGCTTTCAACGTATGAAATGGTGTTCCGTGATGATATTCCGGCAAAAGTATCCGTCAATGAAGCGATTGAATTGTCCAAGTATTTTGGTACAGATGAATCCGGTAAGTTCGTTAACGGCGTACTTGGGCGTATGATTCAGGAAGTCAGCACGATTAAAGCAAAACTGTCTTAATTTTGTGAGTCACTTAATTATATGTTCACATAAGGGAGAGAGAGAGTACAATGACAGCATCTATTATTAACGGTAAAGAAGTATCCCAAGAGATCCGCGCAAGCATGACGACAGAAGTAAAACAGCTTAGCGAACAGGGGGTAGTACCTGGTCTGGCTGTTGTGCTCGTCGGGGAAGATCCGGCATCCCAAGTATATGTGCGTAATAAAGAAAAAGCATGTCACGACCTCGGTTTCTATTCCGAAGTTCATCGTCTGGATGCAAGCACCTCCCAAGAGGATCTGCTCGCGCTGGTGGACAAGCTGAACAAACAGGAATCCATTAACGGAATTTTGGTTCAGCTCCCATTACCGAAGCATATCGAAGAGAAAGCGGTAATCGATGCGATCGCCGTGGACAAAGATGTGGATGGATTCCATCCGGTTAATGTGGGGAACCTCGTCATTGGTGACGATAGTCTGTTGCCATGCACCCCTGCGGGCGTGATCGAGCTGATCAAGCGTACCGGTCTTGAAATGTCAGGCAAACATGCCGTAGTCATCGGACGCAGCAACATTGTCGGCAAACCGGTATCCTTGCTGCTTCAACGTGAGAACGCAACGGTAACGATGTGTCATTCCCGTACAGCGAACATGAAAGAGATTACGCGTCAGGCAGATATTCTTGTGGTTGCTATCGGACGTGCAAACTTTGTGGATGCCGATTTCGTCAAACCGGGTGCCGTTGTAATCGATGTGGGGATGAACCGTCTGGATAACGGAAAACTGGCAGGAGATGTAGATTTCGAGAGCGTGAAGATGGTATCTGGCCCAATTACTCCGGTTCCTGGAGGCGTTGGCCCAATGACAATCACTATGTTAATGCAAAATACACTGATCGCGGCCAAACGCGCTCACGGATTGGCCTAGGTCGAATCTGTGGCAGATCAAAAGATCTATTCCATCAAAGACCTGAACCGATACATCCGGATGAAGCTAGAATCGGATCAGGTACTGTCGGATGTATGGCTGCGCGGAGAGATCTCCAATTTTACACATCACTCCAGCGGTCATATGTATTTTACATTGAAGGACAAGGACAGCCGAATTAAGTCCATTATGTTTGCTTCCCATAATCAACGATTGCCCTTTGTACCGAAGGAGGGTGCAAGGGTTATTGCTCGTGGTAATGTCTCGGTGTATGAGCGGGATGGACAATATCAATTCTACGCTACACACATGCAACCGGACGGTATTGGAAGTCTGTACTTGGCCTATGAGCAGTTGAAAAAAAAGCTGGAGGACGAGGGACTGTTCTCTACATCACGGAAAAGGCAGATTCCCCGTTTTCCACAGACGATTGGTGTGGTAACCTCACCTACAGGTGCAGCGGTAAGGGATATCATGATTACATTGCAACGCAGATATCCTTCTGCCCAAGTGATTCTGTATCCTGTACTCGTTCAAGGTAAAGGTGCAGCTCCTTCCATTGTGAAGGCCATCAATAACCTGAACCGAATGGGTGAAGCCGATGTGCTGATTGTCGGACGAGGCGGCGGATCACTGGAAGAGCTGTGGGCTTTCAATGAGGAGATCGTGGCAAGAGCGATTGTGGGTTCGGCCATTCCAGTGATATCAGCCGTTGGGCATGAAACGGATTTTACGATTGCCGATTTTGCTGCTGATCTACGTGCGGCAACACCTACGGCTGCTGCCGAACTGGCAGTACCCAATCGAGCTGAGCTGCTTGATCAGATCGCTCAGCGCCAGCGTCAGCTGCAGCACAGTTTACGTCAGCGTGCTGTTCATAATCGCGAGCGACTGGCCAGATTGCAACGCTCACCTGTGCTTGTGCATCCCAGACGTACCTTAATGCAGCATACGGAGCGACTGGATATGCTGCAACAACGTCTTCTGCGAACTGTAGATACACGTATGAAATGGACAACCGAGAAACAGGAACGTTTGCGTGCAGCGCTGCAGCGGTTCAATCCTCGTGAACAGGTGAATGCAGCAAGACGGGAGAATGCATCAGCCCGGCGTCAACTGGAGGTTGCAATCCGATCCATTGCGAGAGCGAAGCAGCAGCAGTGGAAATCATCTGTACGTCATTTGGATGCGCTTAGCCCGCTCAAAGTTATGTCACGCGGATACAGCCTTGTCTATGACGAACAGGAGCAACGATTGATCAAATCGATGAAGGATGTACAGCCTGGAGATTCGATAAAGATTAAATTAACAGACGGACAGTTGGACTGTCAGGTTTGGGGAATGAAGGAGGACGACAATACCCATGGCGAATGAACCGGAATTGAATTTTGAAGAGGCAATGGCGGCATTGGAAGACATCGTAGGTCAGCTTGAGCATGGTGATGTTCCACTGGAACAGGCCATCGATTTGTTTCAGCGCGGAATGAAACTTTCCCAACTTTGTGGTTTGAAGTTAGAACAAGTGGAACGTAAGATCGAGATGATCGTAGAAGAGGATGGGGAACTTCGCAAGAAACCGTTCGGCGCTGCCGTCGACGAAAGTGGTGAAGTCAATGAGTAATCGTCCTTCGTTTGAAACGTATCTTGAGGAAGTCACAGCTGAGGTGACGGGAGAGTTGCAGCAGACTCTTCCTGTTCACTGGGATGTGCCTCAGTCACTGGCTGACGCGATGCAGTATTCACTTATGGCCGGGGGCAAACGCCTTCGTCCACTTCTGGTCGTTGCTGCGGCGGAAGCCTTCGGTGCACAGCGTACAGCTGCATTGCCGGTAGCCTGCGCCGTGGAGATGGTTCATACGTATTCGTTGATCCACGATGACCTGCCTGCCATGGATAATGACGACTATCGCAGGGGAAAATTAACGAATCACAAAGTATTTGGTGAAGCGACAGCTATATTGGCTGGCGATGCACTTTTAACGCACGCTTTTTATAGTATTGTTCAGGCAGGTCGTCGCAGTGGTGTGTCAGCAGACGCATTGTTATCCATTGTGGAGGAATTGTCGGAATTGGCTGGCGCAAGAGGCATGGTTGGCGGACAAGTGGCTGATATGGAAGGCGAACAGGGCATGACAGATCTTGCCCAATTGCAATATATTCATCTGCACAAGACCGGAGATTTAATTGTGTTTTCTCTCATTGCGGGCGCACGTATTGGTGGTGCGACAGACGGACAGTTGGAGGCGCTGCGCGTATTTGGCAGAGATCTGGGGTTAGCTTTCCAGATTCAGGACGATATTCTCGACCTGACGGGTGACGAGCAGAAAATGGGCAAGAAGACGCAAAGTGATGTGAATCAGCAAAAGGTTACATACCCTTATTTTATTGGTATGGATGCCTCTCTTCAAGAGGTGAAGTCCCTTACGCAATCTGCGAAAGATGCACTTGGCAGAGCGGAGTTACCTGACCCTTCGAGACTGATGGAGATTGCAGATTATCTGATGAGTCGAGATCATTAGTTTTGGTTGAGCGTCTCTGTTTCAAATCACCCAGAATCGTGTAATCAATTTAATGTGCTTTTTCTGGGCTTCATGAAGAGAGTCTGTTCCAAGTGGGTTTGGGAATACATATTGAGGAAGATCATACGAACCTTGCTGGCGAAAATGCTCGTTATCAGGAGTATAGTGCCGTAAATTATGATTCTTGTTCTTTTATGTTATAATGTTTTAATGTCATTTAATAAACTGTGTATATATGGATTACACCAAATCAAACAATCTAGGAAAGCGGGGAGATTCTCGTGCTGCTTCCACAAATTAAACAACCCAGTGATCTAAAGTCGATGTCTCAGGATGATCTCGTTCTTTTGTCGGCAGAGATCCGGCAGTTTCTGATTGAGAAGCTGTCCGTTACAGGGGGCCATCTCGCACCCAACTTAGGAGTGGTTGAGCTCACGGTAGCCCTGCATTACTGCTATAACAGTCCAGTGGACAAAATGATTTTCGATGTAGGGCATCAGGCTTATGTGCACAAAGTTCTAACAGGACGGATGGATCGCTTCGATACACTTCGTCAGCATAATGGCTTGTGTGGATTTGTTAAACGTAACGAGAGTGAACATGATGTATGGGAAGCGGGCCACAGTAGCACATCGTTATCTGCTGCGATGGGCATGGCGCTTGCCCGTGATCTTAAAGGTGAAGACAATCAGGTTATCGCGATGATCGGGGATGGAGCGCTTACAGGTGGTATGGCCTTTGAAGCTCTCAATCACATCGGTCATGAACAGAAAAAGCTGATGGTTATCCTCAATGATAATGAAATGTCCATTGCTCCGAATGTCGGGGCTATGCATAAATATTTGAGCAAAATTCGTTCGGATCGCCATTATCTGAAAGCCAAGGATGATGTGGAGGGAATGCTTAAAAAAATTCCTGCCATAGGGGATCGTTTGGCCAAATCGGCGAGCTGGATTAAAGATAGTGTCAAATACATGATGGTTCCAGGAGTTCTGTTCGAAGAGCTGGGCTTCACCTATTTGGGACCCATTGATGGACACGACATTCCGAAATTGATTGAAACGTTCAAACAGGCGGATAACGTCGATGGTCCTGTAATGGTTCATGTACTGACAACCAAAGGTAAAGGCTATCAGCCAGCTGAGGCCGATTCACACAAATGGCACGGAATTTCTCCGTACAAAATTGAATCAGGTCAAGTGCTTAAGGCTGTAGGCAAACCGATGTATACGGAAGTGTTCGGTAAAACGTTGATTGATCTTGCCAAGCAGGATAAACGAATTGTTGCGGTAACACCAGCCATGCCAACAGGTTCAGGTCTCATTCCTTTCAGTAAAGAATTCCCTGATCGCATGATTGACGTGGGTATTGCCGAACAGCATGCAGCAACCATGTGTGCAGCACTGGCAATGGAAGGGTTGAAGCCGGTATTTGCCGTCTATTCGACGTTTATGCAACGTGCTTATGATCAGATTGTACATGATATTTGTCGTCATAATGCCAATGTCATGTTCGCCATTGACCGTGCCGGATTTGTCGGTCCAGATGGTGAAACGCATCAAGGTGTGTACGATGTGGCGTTTATGCGTCATATTCCGAATATCGTTCTGATGATGCCTAAGGATGAGAATGAACTGCGCCATATGATGAAGACGGCGCTTGAATATAATGAAGGCCCGATTGCTTATCGTTATCCACGAAACAATGTTGTAGGCGTGCCCCTTGATGATGAACTCATTCCGATTCCAATCGGTACATGGGAACAGCTTCGTCCATCTGAAGGTTATGCTATCATCGCTTCGGGGTCAATGGTACAGCTTGCTGAAGAAGCTGCAGAGACGGTTAAAAGAGAAGGTATTACGGTTGGCGTAATAAACGCCCGCTTCCTTAAGCCGCTTGATGAGCAGATGCTGCGTGATCTAGCAGTTCGAGGCACGAAGTTAATTGTGCTTGAAGAAGCATCACAAGCAGGCAGTATGGGCAGTGCAGTTCTGGAGTTTTACGCAGAACAAGGACTGCATGATGTTCATGTACAGCTGATGGGCATTCCGGATCGATTCATTGAACATGGCAGTATTGAGGATCAAAGAGCTGAAGTGGGACTCACGGTCGAGAATGTGAGTTCGGAGCTGCGCAGTTTGGCAGCCCAATCTTCATATGGTATGTCCAGAACTCGGTTTCCTTCATAACTGGAACAATCAGAGAAACTGGAACACATTATTGATTAATTAGGATTACTACATGATAGGAGAAAGACATGTCACTCCCGAAAGAACGAATTGATGTTCTGCTGGTTGAGCAGGGATACTACGAAAGTCGTGAGAAGGCAAAAGCTGCAATCATGGCTGGACTGGTATATGCCAACAATGAGCGGATTGAAAAAGCGGGCATGAAGATTCCACGGGAAGCCGAACTTAAAGTAAAGGGTTCAGTACATCCCTATGTCGGTAGAGGCGGATTAAAGCTTGAAAAAGCGATCCGTCACTTCGATCTCGATATGAATGGACTTGTGATGCTTGATATCGGTTCATCCACTGGTGGATTTACTGATTGTGCCCTACAACATGGTGCATCTCATGTATATGCCATAGATGTAGGATATAACCAGCTGGATTGGTCACTCCGTAATGATGAACGGGTTACTGTAATGGAAAGAACCAATTTCCGTTATGTGACTCCCGCAGATCTTCATGGACCTGTGCCGAATTTTGCTAGTATTGATGTATCCTTTATTTCGCTGAGAATTATCTTGCCGCCGTTGCTGGCACTTCTAAAGCAACCGGCAGATATTGTGGCGTTAATTAAACCTCAGTTTGAAGCAGGCCGTGAGAAAGTCGGCAAGTCTGGCGTCGTTCGTGATACTAAGGTTCACAAGGACGTTTTGCAGACGATGCTTCGTTTCGCAAATGAGCTTGGATTAAAGCTAAAAGGTTTAACATTCTCGCCGATTACAGGCGGAGAAGGAAATATTGAATTTCTCGCTCACTGGCGTCTGGAAGAACCAGAGGCAACACAACAAGAGAACGTTCAGGCTTCACTTGATGCACTTGCAGATCAAGTTGCAAGGGAAGCTGCCCATACTTTTACAGGAAACTCATCATAGGATGGGTTTCTTTTCGCTGGAAAGGTGACATTCTAAAAGGAAATCGGTTGTCGAATCTCGAATATGTTTTCGAGGTGAGCGATGATGGATGGGCAATATGACACAATTGTTATTGGTGTACTTGCTGTCTGCTTAATTTTATGGCTGTTCTCTGGCTTTCGGAATTGGGTTAATCGTCCGATTCCAGTAAACTTGTCGGGTATGCAACTGAATTTAGAAATTCAGGATTCACCCGCAGTGGATCTGCTTGAAGCGGAAGGATATGAAGTCATCGGAGGTAAAATGAAAATTCCTTTAGCCTTTGAAGCGGATGAATCCGTTTATTACAGCAGGCTGTTCATTGATTATGTAGCAGAGCGTGATGATGAGAGATATCTGGTGAAGACGTCCCGTCGCAGGCAACCTCTTGAACTTACTGGGCCATCCCTGCGAGACCGCTTCCTGTATTATTTATTGTTATATCCCGGCTGTGAAGGGTTGTTGTATGTGGACTTGGAGGAATCGGATATCAAGGTAATCAGGCTCATGGACTATCAGGAAGACGTATATGATGGAGATGATCTGGACTAAGGGTAGTTATGAAACCTGAAAGTTGTTTATATAACGAATGAACGAATTGCAGGATGGCAAACGTTATGGAAATTAGAATTTTCCGTTTTATTGCAATACATTGAACTTTTAACTGGAGGCATGTATGAAAGGACAACGACACATTAAGATACGTGAAATCATTAGTCAAAACGAAATTGAAACCCAGGATGATCTGGTTGAAGCTTTGCGTAAATCCGGATTCCAGGTGACTCAAGCCACTGTATCACGGGATATTAAGGAGCTTCTTTTAATCAAGATTCCAATGGACGATGGACGATATAAGTATTCGCTACCTACAGACCAACGATATAATCCGATTCAGAAACTGAAACGTGCCCTTGTGGACAACTTCTTACACATCGATCATACAAACAATCTGGTCGTAATGAAGTGTTTGCCTGGCACAGCTAACTCCATTGCTGCCTTGCTCGATAATATTGAATGGACGGAAGTGATGGGCACCATCTGTGGAGATGATACCATACTCATTATCTGCCGGACGGAAAGTAACAGCGTGACCGTAATCGAGCGGATTATGGGTTATATATCCTAGAATATAATGGTTCAAAAACATAATTTCTGAGTGAGTCATCCGGAGGTGTTTTTGCAGATGTTAGTTACATTATCGATTCGTAATCTGGCTGTTGTAGAAGAAGTTGATGTTGTTTTCCACCCGGGATTTCATGTCTTGTCTGGTGAAACAGGAGCGGGTAAATCGATCATTATTGATGCCTTGGGTCTGATTGCAGGTGGACGAAGCTCTGCCGATCTGATCCGTTATGGATGTGGGAAGGCCGAGATGGAGGCTCTGTTTGAAATGGAGCCTAGCCATCCGGTATGGGTAACGTTAGAGAAGCTTGGCATCCATTGTGAGCCTGAGGAGCATCTGGTGATCCGCCGGGAACTGAATACCCAAGGCAAAAGTACATCTCGTATTAACGGCCAATTGGTCAATTTAACGATGCTCCGTGAAGTCGGAGAAAAATTAATCAATATTCACGGACAGCATGAACATCAAAGTTTGTTGCGCGCAGAAAGTCATCTGGGGCTTCTGGATACATACGGGGCAGCAATCATCGGTCCAGTCAAGACGGAATATCAAGAACGATACAGTAAATTTATTACGGCGGAAAAAGAACTGCGTGCACTTCAGGAATCCAGTCAACGTGCGTATCAATTGCTGGACATGTACCGTTTTCAACTTGAAGAGATTGCAGCTGCTTCTTTAACGCAGGGTGAGGATGAATTACTCGGAGAAGAACGGGTCAAACTATCCCATAGTGAGAAAATGATGGACAGTGTTGCTGGTGCGTATGATCTGCTTAGCGGTCAACGTGGGTTAGAAGCTGTAAGTATCGCGCTGTCACGAATTGAAGATATATCAGGATATGATAGCAAAGGCTTGCAGCCTATTGTTGAACAGCTCCAGTCAGCATTTTATCAGTTGGAAGACGCGACGTTTCAGTTGCGTGATTATCGGGAGAAGATCGAATTTAACCCGGGTAGATTGGAAGAAGTGGAACAGCGACTGAATCTGATTTCTGGCCTCAGACGGAAATACGGTGACAGTGTGGAACTTATTTTGAATTATTATGAACAAATTAGCCATGAAACCGACCAGTTGGAGAACAAGGATGAACGTTTGGAGAAGCTGCGTAATGAACGTGACAAATTGCTCAAATTAGTCATGGAGTCTGCGGAGGAACTCAGCCGGGTTCGTAAACAATGTGCAGAGGAACTTGCAGCGCAGGTGGAAAGTGAACTGAAGGATTTGCAGATGGAGAGAACGACGTTACGAGTTCAAATTACTCCTTTTGAAGATGCAAAAGGGATCGAATGGAATGGGCGTCGCATTCGCCTTACGCGTCAGGGTGCAGATAATGCGGAATTCCTGATCTCTCCGAATCCAGGTGAGCCTTTACGTCCGCTTGGTAAGATTGCTTCCGGTGGTGAGTTGTCCCGAATGATGCTGGCGATGAAGAGTATTTTCGCACGTCATGACCGGATTCCGGTGTTGATCTTTGACGAGGTGGATACAGGTGTGAGCGGAAGAGCAGCACAATCCATTGCGGAGAAATTATACCGTCTGTCCTCCACTTGCCAAGTTTTCTCTATTACTCACTTGCCACAGGTCGCTTGTATGGCGGATCATCAGTATCTCATCGAAAAGCATGTGTATGACGGGCGCACGATGACACAAGTGGAATCGCTGTCAGACGAAGGCAGAGTGAAGGAATTGGCACGTATGCTCGGCGGTGTGGAAATTACAGAAAAAACGCTGCATCATGCACAGGAAATGCTGAATTTGGCGGAAGCCAAAAAAGGGTGAAACGAGCGGCTGGCGTAATGATTGACAGTAATAAAAGCCTGGGGGCGAGGTTATCTTATAGGTACGCAATTGGCGACCACCTTTCGTCAAGCGAAAGAAGCAAAGGGAGTGTGACAGCCATTGAATTCCCCCCTCAGGAAGAAATTGCTAGGTCTTTTATTTGCCTTCTTTCTATGTGTGATCAGCCAGGCCATTCAGCCTGTGCAAAGTTATGCTTCATTGCCTGATGAACTTCAGGTATTTGCAGGCAGGCAGGCTGACGTTCATCTCGCTGTACCGGCTGCTTCAAGTGCTGTTGTGGATCGTCCTGATATCGTCGGTTTTGATGGGAAAGAAACTGCGGTCCATGTAACGAAGCAACAACCTTTGCATCTTCATCCCCAACAAACGGGACATGCCAAATTAACGTTGAAGTTGTGGGGCAAAATTCCGGTAAAAACAGTTAACGTAAATGTGATTCCGGATTTGCGTGTAGTACCCGGGGGACAAACCATTGGCGTCAAAGTAAAATCTGCAGGTATTCTGGTTGTAGGGCACCATCTGGTCCGTTCTGGACAAGATGAACGTGTATCCCCTGGAGAATCAGCAGGCATCAAGCTTGGAGATCTGATTACCCATATGGACGGTAAACGCCTTGATGGTGTATCGGGTGTAGCTGAAGCTGTTGAGCTTGCAGGCAAGAGCAAAAAAGGAATTGATGTCGTTTTAAAACGAGGTAAAGAAACGGTTAAAACCCGTTTGACACCGGCTTATGACGCGGAAGACAAAGCCTGGAGGCTTGGCTTGTACATTCGTGACTCCGCCGCGGGTGTAGGAACATTAACCTTCTATGCTCCAGATCAAGGCGTATATGGCGCTCTAGGACATGTCATCACGGATATGAACACGCAGACCTCCATCGTTGTCGGTAGTGGTCAGATTGTTCAGTCCAATGTAACGTCAATCTCTAAGAGTGAATCCGGTGATCCGGGTGAAAAACGAGCTCATTTCCTGAAAGAAAGCAAAATTTTGGGCAATATTGAACGTAATACGGCTTTTGGTATCTTTGGTAAAATGTCCGGAAATCCTGAACATAGTTTGTATTCAAAAGGAATTCCTGTTGCTTTCTCCCATGAAGTAAAAGAAGGTCCTGCAGAAATTCTCACAGTTGTTGAGGGTCAGCAGGTGGAGCGTTTCTCGATTGATATTGTTCACGTAGCAGACCAATCCGAACCGGCGACCAAAGGTCTGGTGCTTCGAATCACAGATCCGAAGCTGCTGGATAAGACCGGAGGCATTGTACAAGGCATGAGTGGTAGCCCCATTGTGCAAAATGGTAAACTTATCGGTGCCGTGACCCATGTGTTTGTCAATGATCCGAAATCAGGTTATGGCTGCTTCATTGAGTGGATGTTACAAGATGCAGGAGTCATGATGAAAAAGGATAATGCAAAAAACCTTAAGGCGGGATAACCTCCTTAAGGTTTTTTTGTCGAATGGAAACATATAATATCGGATAATGAAATAAATTATTTATTATATAGCAATGAGAAAAAAAAATAAAGAAAAATAATTTTCGACAGAAGGAATTTCCTCCCCTGTGTCGAAAATTTAACCTGTAAGGAAATGTACGAAACGATGTTTAAATTAAAGGAGGATACCGTTTTGCAAAAAATTGAGGTATTGCTGGCCGATGATAATCGTGAATTTACGAATTTGCTTGCCGAATATATATCCGAACAGGAAGATATGGAAGTAACCGGAATTGCTTACAATGGAGAAGAAGTGCTGCAGTTGCTGGAGCAGACTCGCGATGTACCGGATGTACTTATTCTGGATATTATTATGCCTCACCTGGATGGACTGGGTGTACTGGAGCGTCTGCGCAACCTGAATCTGTCTCCACAGCCCAAAGTCATTATGCTTACGGCTTTCGGACAAGAGAATATCACGCAGCGTGCCGTGCAACTCGGAGCTTCTTATTACATCCTGAAACCATTTGACATGGAAGTACTCGCGAATCGTGTACGTCAACTGGTTGGCACGCAAACCACGATCTCCACAGGCGGTGGTGGCGGTTCATCGATGTTTATGAACAAGTCCAACGTGGTGCCGATGGGTAAACACAAAAATTTGGATGCAAGCATTACGTCCATCATACATGAAATCGGCGTTCCTGCGCATATTAAAGGATATCAGTATTTACGCGAAGCCATCACTATGGTGTATAACAATATCGAAATTTTGGGTGCTATCACGAAAACATTGTACCCAGCGATTGCCGAAAAGTTCAAAACAACGCCGTCTCGCGTCGAACGAGCCATTCGTCATGCTATCGAAGTGGCTTGGACACGTGGTAACATCGACAGCATCAGCCACCTGTTTGGTTATACCATCAATATCAGCAAGTCGAAACCGACGAACTCCGAGTTCATCGCGATGGTCGCTGACAAGCTTAGAATTGAGAATAAGGTGTCCTGAAAGGATCAGGAATGATATATAATAATTCTTGATTACTTATGTATGAGCAGATTGAAATTTATGATTTAACATAAATAATGAAACCTAAAAAACCGTTACAATCGGGCTTAAATAGCCTTTTTGTAACGGTTTTTTATACATGTAGGAGGCGTTTACCTCTCTACTCTTGTTATAATGAAATAAATTTTAATGCTTTAAAAGAAGTGCAAAGGAGATGAATCTACTGAATAAAACTGAAATTTCACAACTAATCTTTTCTAAGTATCTCGAAGCAGGTAATTTGATGAGTTATTTTGGTCAAGAAATAGTTCATATTGATAATTTAAAAAAATATTCAGATGAGCAATGGTTAAGTAAGAGTGAAGAAGTACTAACTTTTGATTTTGATGGCTGGTCAGCCAATGTCACTTTTACTAAAAACGGTTCTTATCATAGTGACAGCTTAGATTTCTTCTTTTCTACAAATGATGCTAATAAGTATACTATTGGACTTTATGAAGATCTGCAGCGCTTCATTCTTAGCAGTGGAATAAATGTGAACCTGTTTGTTTCCGACAATGAGCTCGTATTTTTGTTCAAGAACGCAGCCAGTGCTCATTATTTGTTGCAGAATGATCGTTATGTGCTTCGAAAGCTGTCGGGAGCTTTTTTAGATTATGCTCAGACATATGCCTACTATAAAAAAATATATGGTGAATCAACATCCATTTTTTAATATGGTCTGAAACTACATATCACCTCTGTCACCTGTTCAAACCCGAATGTCGAGCGATGTAAAGGAAGGGGCAGGGGATTTATTTGATTGAGTCTCTTGAGTTTTTCCTGGGTCTTTATCATTCTGCGTACCATTGGAATTCTTCGATTTGCTTTCAGCCTTATTTCCCTCAACGACTTCCTGATTTTCCTTTTCCACAGAGGATGAAGGTGTAGGAGACGAAACGGATTCTTTTGGCTCAGGCTGATGTATCTCTTTCATCAAATCTCCAATCTTCTGACCTACTTTGCTCATTTGGGAGCTGATGTCCTGCACGATTTCTCTTTTTTTCTGGAATACCGTACGTTCAGCATTTTCAAGCATCATCGATTTGCCAGCATCATTGCCAGCATTAATCTCCAGAACCAGTCGGTCAAACTTGGTTTCACCTTCAATGGTTTGTATGGAGCTGTTCATGCGATCTCGCAAACCGACCAGTTTACCTAACTGATCGTAAGTCTGACTGTGCTTAATTAGATGGTCCATGGATGGGGGTTGAGCTTCGTCATTGCGCTGGGGCTGTTGTTCTTTGGTCTTCTCAGGCTGTTTTAATTTGTTCTTTTCCTCCATTTCCTCTGCTTTGATCTGGGCGATCTGCGTGTCGATTTGCGTAATGGAGCTCGTTAATGATTTGATTCGTGCTGCTTTGGTTTTAGTGTCCAGTTCATCATTGGATTTTACAGCTTGTACTTCTTCATTAAGCCTAACCTTCTGCTGCATAAGTCCCTGAATTTCCTTATCTCTACTGGAGACTTGGCTCCCGGGGGTGAAGCTGCTTTTGGAGGCAGGTGAAATTGAATTCATGGTCTTTTCCCCTTCTTCGTTATATCGTGGATCTACTTACATATATCGGATGTTACGAGAAGCAAATGAAGATACGCTGGTAATAAGTTCACTTTCACTTGTGTGTTGCTTACTTGCTAATAATGATTGATAATGGTTATCAATGAGTGAAGGGCTGTTTAGTCAATCTATTTAGACGGAGTTGGGTTAATGAAATGTGGAATAATTATTACATACTCTGGAGCTATGCTGCTGTGAGTATTGCGGATATACGTTATATGGAGTTAGGGCCAACCGAGGAGCTAACATATAAATTTCCTGCGAGCACGTTTGTATTCACCATCCAGGGTAAAGCCTATGTGACCATAAACGACCAGAAGCATGAAGTGAGTCGTTTTTATGTTCTTCATGGTGGAAAAGGAAGCGTGCTGCATATTGAAGCTGGACAATCTGGATTAAACCTGTTTTACCTTATGTACAAATCAAGCTTGCCAAGTGGAGGAAGAACCGATTTGGGCAACATGATGGAGCACATGAATCCATTTCAGCTAACCTATGGTTTTGCCCCTGAGTCACCTGTTGTGCTGTATGAGCAAGTAAAACAGATACACGCTTTATGGAATCAAAAGAACCCCATACATCATTTTCAGGCAAAAAGTCTTTTTTATCCTTTTGTAGAGCAAGTATCAGCACAAATTCCTCATGCTGCAACTCGTTATTCCATTACGAATCAGGTCAGCAAAGTCATCAAAATTGTGGAATCCTCTTATGCTGAGCCCCTAACGTTGCATGTTTTGGCGGAGAAGGTCGGCAGCAGTCCCAGAAGTCTGTCCCGCAAGTTCAAACAGGCCACGGGTTATAGTCCAATCGACTATTTGATTCAGTTCCGTTTGTTCAAGGCCAAGGAGATGCTGCTGCATACCGACGCTACATTAGATGAGATTGCAGCAGGCATCGGTTATCCGGACGGATATTATCTGGGACGTATGTTCAAAAAACATACAGGTGTTTCTCCGCTTCAGTTCAAGGAGAAAACATCTGTACCCCTAAAATGGCCTGATCTGACATCGACCTTGGCGCGAAATGACATTTCCAGTGGAAGAGCTGGAAGGTATGTTTATAACGATGATGATAATCATTATCAATATAAACACGGAGGGTCATTGTACATGAATAGACAGACAAGAACAGGAATGCTGCTTAGTATTTTATTAAGTCTCACTTTACTGCTGAGTGCCTGCTCGACAGGGGCAACTAGTAATTCTGGGGGAGAAACATCGGGAAGCAAAGGGACTTCGAGTGCTACCAGCACAGTAACCGCCGATAGCCAATCGAACAATTCCGAGCCTCGGATCATCTCGACGGTCAAGGGAGATATTACGGTCCCGGCTGAACCCAAGCGAATTGTGGTGGATTTATATTTAGGAAGCCTGATTGCTTTGGGAATCAAGCCAGTCGGTACACCGGAAATGAACTTGAAAAACCCCTATTTTATCAAATCACTTGAGGGCGTAGAGAATATTGGTGAATACGAAACCATTTCTCTTGAAAAGGTGTTGGAACTTCAACCAGATCTGATTGTCACAGGTGATCCTGATTTGTTTGATTCTTTTAGCAAAATTGCGCCTACGCTTGTTGTTCCTTATGGAGAGTTGAAAAATACCCATGAAGAGATCGCTTATTTTGGTAAAGCGTTGAACAAAGAAAAAGAGGCTGAGTCATGGTTGGCCGATTACGACGGACGAATTGCGGATGCCAAGAAGCGTGTAAGTGAAGCAATCGATGCAGATGCAGAAGTATCCGTTATGCAATTTTACGATAAAGGACCGTTAGCCTTTGGTGATAATTTTGGGCGTGGAGGTCAAGCTGTGTACAGTGCTCTCGGATTGAATCCTCCGGCAGACAAAAAAGAGATATTAATGAAAGATCAGCTTGTTGAAGTCTCGTCCGAATCCATACCCGAATTTGCCGGTGATTACATTATTCTTACGGGAGACAACCTAACTTTGGAGGAATTGAAATCCAAGCCAGTATGGAGTTCGCTTGATGCCGTTAAGAATGATCGTGTGTTTATCTGGAGTCCGGATCGTTCATGGTACTTTGACCCTATTGCAACGTTGGATCAGACCGAGGAATTGGCAGCTTGGTTCACGAAGACAGCGGATCAAAAGTAAATCTTTCGGATCATTGGTTGATGAAATTGAATCCTGGTCAAAATACAGTTGATAATGAAAATTATTATCATCTATAATGAAGGAATGATAGTGAACCACTATAAAGCTTCGGTTAGAGGATGGTTTGCAGAATAATGACCTGCACAAGGTCTTGTTCCTGGTGAGACTGGGATTGGAGAGTAATCGATGCAATTAAACGAACAGATGCAAAGCTGGAATCACGCGGCTGTTAAAATTCTGGATATACGCCGGATCGCCATGGAGGCAGGGGAGATACAGGAGTCCTATTTGCTTCCGGCAAACGCTTTTATATACAGCATTCGGGGTGCAGCTCAACTTAAATTGGATGGGAAAACACACGAAGCACAGCGATTCTGTATTCTGCATGGTGGTAAAGGATCATCACTGGATATTCGGGTGAGCGAAAAGTTTGAATATTACTTGCTGTTCTACAGGGCATTCCTTGCGTTCCCAACTCATCGTAAAACATGGCGGTTGTCACAACCTCCTCAGATTGCTCCGTTCTCTTTGCAATATGGATTTACGCCGAGCAATCCTCTTGCTATATTGCGCTATTTTGGAGAACTGGAGAAAGCGTGGGATCAGGCGAGCAGACTGGACTTGCTGCAAGTAAAAAGTTTGTTCTACCAATTTATTCATGAGCTGTTGTTTCAATTGGCAGAGCAGGAAGTCAGAACAGTGCCTCCAGACCCTATTGAGCAAACACTTCGCTACATCCAGGAGCATTATAGGGAACAGGTGACTCTGGATTTTCTGGCTGAACAATTCAACTACAGCTCCCGTCATTTATCTATGCAATTTAAAAGGAAGACAGGACACAGTCCGATTGATTATCTCATTCAAACGAGACTGACCAAGGCCCGGAATCTGCTTGTGCGATCCGATGCAACCCTGCGCGAAATCGCGGCAGAAGTGGGATACACGGATGTGTATTATTTCAGCCGTATTTTCAAAAAACATGTGGGCCTGTCCCCCACACTCTATCAGCGGAAAATAAGAGACCAGACCCTTGCAGAGGATCGTCCATTACAATTCTCCGAATCGTCCATTGGCTGGAGATGGAAGCGAGGATATATTGATTATGAGAATCATTATCAATATATAGACGGAGGGTCTACATCAATGAAAAGAAGAAAAACAAGCTCCAGCATGATTTTGGTTGCACTTTTAAGCATCACAATGCTTTTATCGGCATGCTCCGCTGGCTCTACAACAACAACAGTTACGGGGGAAGGCACGAATACGAACTCATCTACGAGCACAGCCGCATCTTCATCATCAGATTCAGGTAGTCAAACGAACAATGAAAATGGAACACGCACGGTCTCCACGGTTAAAGGTGATGTTGTTGTCCCGGCAAATCCTAAACGGGTGGTTGTACTTTATCTTCAAGGAGATGTTGTAGCGCTTGGAATTAAGCCTATTGCGACGTCTGACGTATTTGATGGGGCTGCATATAAGAATGAGCTTGAAGGGGTAAATTCACTAGGCACCTGGTTCGAACCAAACCCTGAGGCTGTCATTGATCTGGACCCGGATTTGATCATTGTTCCTTCAGAAGAGACTTACACGCTATTAAAAGATATTGCACCAACTGTGTATGTCCCATATGAGAAATTGACAACGGAAGAAAGACTTCATAGTATCGCTAGCATTTTCGGAAAAGAACAGGAAGCAGACGTTTTAATCGACAATCTTAACAGTAAAGTTGAAGAGAGCAAGAAAAAGCTTGCTGATGCAGGCATACTGGACAAAACGGCCTCCATCGTCGAGGGTGGGCTGAAAGAGATGGTCATTGTAGAAAGTAAGCAATACGGCCGAGGATCTCAGGCTATATATGAGTACTTGGAAATGAAAGCACCTGAAGCGGTCCAGAAAAAAATTGACGTCGTTTCCGACGCGGCAGGTTCGACCTTGTCCATGGAAGTTCTTCCTGAGTATATGGGAGACTACGTGTTTCGTTCGGTATATGAAGGGGCAGATAACCTTAACGATAATCCAATTTGGAATAGCATACCCGCTATCAAAGAAGGCCGTTTAATCGAGATTGATTTTGATTTCTTCTATTACTCGGATATCTATTCCATCAACAAGCAAATCGATTTCGTTGTCGAGCATCTACTGGCAGCTCCCAAAGTTAAGTAATCAACAAATAAATAACCGATGGTAGTTTTGTATAAGAAATGTTTGAATTTTAGCCATTGTAATTTGATAAGTTTCACATTAGACTAGGAAAAGAGTGATAATGAGAATCGATATCAAATAGTCGAGCGCTTTGGATCGAACTGATGGAGGTAACTACATGGATCAGCATTTGGAATTATATGATGTAACAATTATCGGCGGGGGACCTGCCGGCATGTATTCTGCATTTTACAGCGGGATGCGTGATATGAAGACCAAGTTGATTGAGGCGCGGGATAAATTGGGTGGTCGCATGCTCTTTTATCCAGAAAAAATGATCTGGGACGTTGGCGGCGTCACCCCGATTCTGTGTGAAAATTTGATTAAACAGCTGGAAGAACAGGCTAGAACATTTGAGCCAACGATTGTGTTTGAACAGCAAATTGAAGGATTTGAGCGTCAGCCTGATGGCACGATTCTGCTGACATCGAATACAGGAGAACAACACTGGACACGTACCGTCATATTGGCGATCGGGTATGGTATATATAAAATGGCCAAGCTGGAGCTTGAAGGTGCTGACCGTTATGAGGTTACCAATCTTCACTATACAGTACAGGAGCTGGAGCCTTTCCGTGGTAAACGGGTACTGATCTCTGGTGGAGGTGACTCCGCGGTGGATTGGGCCAATGAGCTTGAAGCACTGGCAGAGCAAGTGACGGTTGTGCATCGTCGTGACCGCTTTGGCGGTTTGGAGCGCAATGTACTGCGGATGAGAGAATCCTCAGTGGATATTCGTACACCATACGCCGTTGATACCCTACATAGTCAAAGTGGGGAGATCATCGAACAAGTGACGATATCCCATGTTGAGACAGGTGAGAGTGAAGTCCTTGATGTGGATGCCATTATCGTCAACCACGGCATGAAGAGTGATTTTGGCCCGCTCCGGGATTGGGGACTTGATCTTGGTGAATGGCATGTCAAAACAACAGAGAAGCTGCAAACGAATATTCCAGGCGTCTTCGCTGCAGGAGACTTTGTAGATTATGGAAGTAAACTGTATCTGATTGCCGGTACATTTACGGATGCGGCCCTCGCAATAAACAGTGCAAAACTGTATATGGACCCTGAGGCGGAGAAAGTTGCCTATGTGTCTTCCCATAACAGCCGGTTCAAGGAAAAAAATAAAGAACTTGGTGTTGTGGAAGAATAGAATCAAACGAAGTAGTTCTGGCTAATGCCAGAACTACTTTTTTTTGTTTCCATTTTCGGTATGAACCTCCACGAACTGCACAACATAGAACAGGCACCGGAATTGAACATACATCATCAACTGTCTATAATGAGCCTTAGAAGTGAGGAAAAACAGCAAGAAACGTCAAACAGATTAGAGTGGAGTGCACAATATGGAAAAAAAATTTCAACGTATATCCACATTCATTCATCGGTGGTTCAAAGGCCGTGAGAAAAAACGCATCAAATGGTCGGAAGTCTATCTCGCTGTTGCTGGAAAAATGCATCGACTACTGGTGGAAGGCCGGCGCGCACGTTCAGCGTCCAGAAGGCTGCATCAGGATTTGCCTATTACCGCTTTGGGCCAAATGAAGCTGGAGCCAGGAGATATTTTATATACGCCAAGTTCGGAATCGACTTATTACGCCGGGCACATGGGGATTATTGGACTCGACGGTAAAGTGTATCACGTACACCCTTATGGGCCCGTGTTTGCCGATTCCTTGGATTGGTACATCACTCGCTTTTATGAGGGGGATCGTTTCATTGTATTTCGTTCCCGTCTGAATCAGGCTGGTGTGAAGGCAGCGCAGTGGGTACAGGATCATTACAAGCAGGTAAAATTCTATCGATTGCAGACGAATCTGCGCAGCATTGAACGGAACTATTGTTCCAAATTTATATATCAGGCGTACCAATTTACAACTGGACTTGATCTGTGGAGTCGCAAGTTTGTGAAGCTGAATCAGGGATACATCTATCCGTTTCGAATTGAGCGCTCACCCGCGCTTGAGGTTCTTGGAACGTTTTATAAATAAGGCAAGTTAACCGACGGAAGTTCCTTTCTCATACAAGAGGATGGGGCAGGTTCTGTCGGTTTTTTTTGTATGCGTGGAGATCAAAAACAGGAAAAAGGCTCAAAACGTCGAATAGATTATGAGATAGGCATGCACAACTTGGAATCGTATACATAACCAATGCAGGATCAATTTTTGCCCAAGCATAAGCAATTCACCCCTTAGAAGGCAAACAAGGAAGAGAGAGAAAGAGATGAAATGGCTGAACTTTGTGCGCAGGTTCAAATCAAACTCAAACGTAGTAAACCTATCCGATTACACTCCCAGGAAGGAAAGGAGGCAATATTGTTCCATCTGTAGTAAAAAAGTGAAGTCCATCGTGTATTATGCGACTTCCCAGGGAAATGTTGCAGGTGTATGCAGTTCTTGTAAATCAGTGGCGGAACATCGAGGAATGTTACCCATTTAATAAGGAAGAGATACGCTCAGGAAATAACATTGCTTTGATTTATGAGCGTTTTTGTAGTACATTAGCAAATGTATTCGAAGGAGGATTCTAATGTACTCAGGTAGACAAGACGATACTTTATACATCATGACCTACACCTTAAACAGCGGTATCAAGGGTACGGTTCCACTGTCAAATAAGCAGATTATTGAGTGGCTGGATTGCTACAGAAATGAGAAGCGCTTCGTGACCGAAATCGGCAAGGAGTTTTTTGGATTGAATGCAGGATTGGTAGCAGATTTTAAAGTTCAGAATCATTTATCGGATTATCAGCAGACAATTATGCCTACACAGCAGCAGGATAACATGGAACGTTTGTCCAGCGCATATAAATCAACCGAGTTATTAATGAAGATTGATTGTAAATGTGGCACGGCATATGTTACGGAGTCTCCATATAAGCGCACCAAATGGTATTGCACCAAGTGCAAAGAGATTGTATTTTTGGATGCCAAAAAAGGAATGGTAGAAACGTCGCGTGGCGACGCTTACTACATGACCAACAAATATTTTGTTTCCCGGGACTAGCGGGAGATGACGAATGGGAAGCATCGCTGTGAGGCGGTGCTTTTTTGTGTGCAAAGAAAGAGCAAATGACCGAGATAAGCAGAGGTATATTAAGGGCATGCTGGTAAAAAGGAGCTATAATAAAAAAAGCCCTCAGGGGCTTTTATTGAAATCTCAGGAAACCTGTATCAGCAGATACCGCCGATCAGAACCTATAGATTGATCATGGAAAAGCTGAGTCAGCTCAGCATTCAACTTTGTGAGGAGGAATGAAGCAGCAGCGACATCGCGGCTCATAAGCTTCAGAATCGCCAATCATGACGACAGGTCCAAGCGTTACAGGCTCTCCATTAACGATACGCTGGGTGAAAGCCGCATCCGGGCTTCCGCATACGGCACAGAATGCTGACAGTTTCTCAATGTCATCCGCCATAGCGAGCAAACCGCCTACATATCCAAATTCCTTGCCACGGTAATCCATATTCAGTCCATCCACAATGACATGTTTGCCACAGTAGGCAAGCTCGGAGACCAGTTCCATGATGGCACTGCTGAAGAATTGTACTTCATCAAATGCAACAACATCAGCATCTTTGGTCTGCGTAAGGATCATCTCTACGGATTCCGGGGTCAATTGCCGGGGAATGGAATGGGCAGGCAGACGATAGCCGATACGGCTAACGATCTCGTCTTGAGCAAACCGATCATCTTCGGCAGGTTTGTAAGCAACGACCTTTTTACGGCCAAATTGAATTAATTTCTGACAACGGCGAATGAGTTCACCGGATTTTTCACTAAACATAGGTCCTGTAATTACGGTAATTCGTCCTGTTTGCACAGTTCTGCTACTCCTCTCACATACGGGATTCAACAAAAAAAAGCGACCATTACAGAGTACCACAAAATCTTTAGTAAGAGCCAGAACTAATCTGAGCAGCTTTGTGTTACTATATGGATTGTTAAGCTGTTGGTTACGGCAGTGTAATGCATAAGCCAGGAGCGATTGAAAAGAGGTGTTAACGATGAGTGAAGCATTATCCGAATTACAAGAGCGATATGAACATTTGAAAGGACAGTCAGTCCTTGACGAAGCTGCGCAGGCGTTGTTTGCAGACTTGTTCGCTGAAGCGGAGCGGCTGCAAGCCAGTAATCTGACGTTGCGAAGAACGATTCTGAAGTCCTCTTCCAAAGAGTCGCGTATGTCTACCAAGCTGCGGGATGCATTATACGAATAACCCGGAGACTACTCCGGGTTCTCTTCTGTCTGCAATTTGCGGGGAAATAGAATACCTGCTGTAATTCTGGCAATCATGGCGAAGGTGAGGCCGATACCTGCGAACATATAGATGACTGTAAAAGCCTTGCCGAATCCGGTCGATGGTACAAAATCCGGATGCCCCACCGTCGTTAGAGTTACTGCGCAGAAATAGAGGGCATCAATCCAGTGCAGACCTTCAACGCGAGTATAGAATAACGTGCCCGAGAGAAGTGTCGCCGCAGTTAATACAAACAGAGCCAGGAACTTCTGGTCCTTGAAGGCATGGAAAATGCCTTTAAGCAATCTTTTTAGCGTAATGATAAACGAGACCATCTTGAACCATCCTGTCTATAGAAGAGTGGGCATTGTGCATATTCAAGATGCTAACATTGAATTTATGCAAAATACCTGTTTGAATAAATAAGCATTATACCTGAACAAGTAACGCATATAAAGGCAGATGTAAAGTTCGGATGTTGAAATGTTGCGGAGCCAGAAAAAATGACAAAAAGCCCGGACTCAGGAAGTCGTACCGGGCGTCTCTGCTTTGTCGGCTGAGGGTGCGTTTTTTGAACGAAAACGGGGTCCTACATAATTACGCTTGCGGTCACGGAACAGAATCCAACCTCCCAGAAAACTCATGCCTGCGGCGAACAGGACAAGTCCTCCACCAAAGGAGAGCCATTGAAATCCTGGTGAGATCTGCTCGTTCCCATGCTCGGCATAATACAGGAAAAGGGCGTCCTTCATCATTAGAAAACCTTTCATTGCCATTAACCCGGGAATGACCAGAACAATAATCGCCACAAATCGTGCAAAGACCAGTCTAGTATTCATCACCATTAAACTCCTTCTGCCTGAGGTTGACGTAAAATAAAGGTTGCGCTTACAGGTCATACCTGATTCCATCATAGCTTGGTTTTCAGAAGCTGTCCATGCGTTTCAGGGTCAAATTTTGAGTTGACTGCTCAAGGGGAGTACAATGGAATATAGATAACGTCTATGAAAAAGAGAATCATTCGAATCATCATCTTACAAATATATTGAAATTGTATTGAAATTATATGGATAGAGGAGAACATTTAAGATGCCAATTACATGTGATGTTGCCATTCTTGGAGGAGGAACGGGAGGGTACGTTGCTGCCATCCGTGCCGCACAGTTAGGAAAACAGGTTGTTATTATCGAGAAGGATAAGCTGGGGGGCACTTGTCTGCATCGTGGCTGTATTCCGAGCAAGGCATTGCTGCGAAGTGCGGAAGTGTACGCAGAGATCCAAGAGAGCGAAATGTATGGGATTGAAACAGCTGGAGCAACACTTGTATTTCCGAAGGTTCAGGCGCGCAAGGATGCAATTGTGGAGCAGCTTCATCAAGGTGTGCAGTATTTAATGAAAAAAAATAAAATTCAGGTCGTACACGCCAAAGGGCGCGTGATCGGACCTTCCATTTTCTCCCCTCAGAGCGGTGCAGTGGCTGTCGAGTTTGAAGATGGCGAGATGGATACAGTTGTGCCAACCAACCTCATTATTGCTACCGGATCTCGCCCACGGGTGCTGTCGGGTCTTGAGCCAGATGGCCGGTACATCATGAGCAGTGATGAGGCTTTGCGAATGGACGAATTACCAGCATCCCTGATCATTGTTGGTGGTGGGGTGATTGGCCTCGAATGGGCCTCGATGCTGAATGATTTTGGCGTTGAAATTACAGTTGTTGAAGCCGCTGCTCATGTATTGCCAGCAGAGGATGAAGATGTAGCCAAGGAAATGCAGAGATTGCTTGGGAAACGTGGTGTTCGCTTTCTAACAGGCGCTAGCGTTCTGACAGAGACATATAGCATACAGGAAGACGGTATTCAGATTGATGTCAAGCTGGGGGATGAGAAGCAAGAGACTCTGAAAGCGGACAAGATGCTGGTGTCGGTTGGTCGTCAGGCCAATGTCGAAAATATCGGACTCGAAAATACGGATATCAAACTCGAACGCGGATTTATTGCTGTGAATCAACATCTGCAAACGGGTGAGGGACATATTTATGCAATCGGCGATGTCATCGGCGGTTTGCAGCTGGCGCATGCAGCGAGTCATGAAGGCATTTTGGCAGTGAATCATCTGGCGGGTGAAACGGTACATGCCGTCGAATCACATCGAATCCCGCGCTGTGTCTATACTCGTCCGGAAGCAGCGAGTATCGGATTTACGGAGCGCGAGGCCAAAGAGCGTGGTTATGAAGTGAAGACAGGCAAGTTTCCGTTCCAGGCGATTGGAAAATCTTTGGTTCATGGAAGTCGGGATGGATTCGTGAAGGTAATCGCGGATGCCAAGACGAATGATATATTGGGAGTACATATGATCGGTACCCATGTGACGGAACTGATCGCAGAGGCCTCTTTGGCTCAGATGCTGGATGCCACACCTTGGGAAGTGGGACAGACGATCCATCCTCACCCAACATTATCAGAAATCATGGGTGAAGCCATGTTGGCAGTTGACGGAAAATCGATTGGAATGTAAGCCGGACAGGCTTATGAGAAAGGTCCTTTCCTTTTTTGGGCAAATGGGATTATAATAAGGTTAAGCCAAGTCTTAGTACCAGGTTATAAGATCGGGTAGTAAGACGGGCAAAGGCTCTGATTAAAAGGAGGTACCTCATATGAGTTCAAAAGGTACTGCAGACGCGGTCCATCGGCATGAACAGCTGGGACTTAGCGATGGTGAAGTATTGGATATGTACAAATACATGCTGCTCGCACGCAAGTTTGACGAGCGTTGCTTGCTCTTACAGCGGGCCGGCAAAATTAACTTTCACGTATCCGGTGTAGGACAGGAAGCTGCGCAAGTAGGCGCTGCATTCGGTCTGGACCGGGATCACGATTATTATTTACCGTATTACCGCGATTATGGCTTTGTACTGGCAGTTGGCATGACTCCACGTGAGCTGATGCTGTCTGCTTTTGCGAAGGCGGAAGATCCGAATAGTGGCGGACGGCAAATGCCGGGTCACTTCGGTCACAAAAAGCTGCGCATTGTAACGGGCTCCAGTCCGGTTACCACACAGGTTCCGCACGCTGTAGGGTTTGCACTGGCTGCCAAAATGAAGAAGCAAGAATTCGTTTCTTTTGTAACTTTTGGTGAAGGGTCAAGCAACCAGGGAGATTTCCACGAAGGTGCCAATTTCGCAGGTGTTCATAAACTTCCTGTGATCATTATGTGTGAGAACAATCAGTATGCCATCTCGGTGCCAATTCATAAGCAGCTGAGTGGTAAAATATCGGATCGTGCACTTGGGTACGGGTTCCCTGGACTACGTGTAGATGGAAACGATGCGCTGGAAGTATACGGTGCAGTCAAAGAAGCTCGTCGCCGCGCAATCGCTGGTGAAGGACCAACACTTATTGAAGCAATGATGTATCGTTTATCTCCACACTCCACTTCGGACAATGATCTGGCATACCGGACCAAGGAAGAGGTTGAAGAGAACTGGAAGAAGGACGGCGTGCTTCGCATGAAGAACTATCTGATCGATTGCGGCATCTGGGATGAAGCCCGGGATGCGGATCTGGCTTCCCAGCTTGCGCTGGAAATGAAAGAAGCGACTGAATACGCAGACAACGCGCCATATCCTAAACCTGAGGACACTCTGACGCACGTTTATGCGGACAGCGAAGAAGGGGGACGGTAAGTATGGCGGTTATGGAATATATTGATGCAATCCGTCTCGCGATGAAAGAAGAGATGGAGCGGGATGAAAATGTCTTTATCCTTGGTGAAGATGTCGGGGTTAAAGGCGGTGTGTTCACTACAACCAAAGGATTGCAGGATCAGTTCGGCGAAATGCGTGTCATGGACACACCATTGTCCGAATCAGCCATTGCAGGTGTAGCCATTGGTGCAGCGATGTATGGCATGAAACCTATTGCCGAGATGCAATATTCGGATTTTATGTTGCCTGCAACAAATCAGATTATTAGTGAAGCGGCCAAAATTCGCTATCGCTCCAACAATGACTGGAGTTGCCCGATTGTTATTCGTGCGCCTATTGGCGGCGGTATTTTTGGTGGGCTGTATCACTCCCAATGTCCTGAATCGATCTTTTTTGGTACACCAGGTCTGAAAATTATAGCTCCGTACTCGGCATACGATGCAAAGGGACTGCTCAAAGCAGCTATTCGCGACCCGGACCCTGTTCTCTTTTTTGAAAACAAAAAATGCTACAAGCTGATTAAGGAAGATGTGCCAGAGGATGATTACATCGTTCCAATCGGTAAAGCCAACGTGCTTCGTGAAGGAGCAGATATTACCGTTATCGGCTATAGCCAACCACTTCATTTTGTCATGCAGGCTGCCGAAGAGCTGGAGCGTGAGGAAGGCATTACTGCCCACGTACTGGATCTGCGCACATTGCAGCCACTTGATCGCGAAGCCATCATTGCATCCGCTCGTCTGACAGGCAAAGTGCTGATTGTGCATGAAGATAATAAAACCGGTGGTGTAGGAGCCGAAGTGGCGGCTATCATCAGTGAAGAATGCCTGTTCGAACTGGATGCGCCGATTCAGCGTCTCTGCGGACCGGATGTACCGGCAATGCCGATTAGCCCAACATTGGAGAAATTCTATATGCTGAGCAAGGATAAAGCCAAGGAAGCGATGCGTACGCTCGCCGAGTATTAATTCGTGTAGTGAGATAGTTTAAAAGCAAAGTTTGGAGTGATATAACCAATGAGTATGAAATGGATCGAGGTCATTATGCCGCAGCTGGCGGAATCGCTGGTCTCGGCTACCATTGCCAAATGGTTGAAAAAACCGGGTGACCGGATTGAACAATACGAACCGATCTGTGAAGTGATTACGGATAAAGTCAACGCAGAGATTCCATCAACCGTTGATGGAATTATGGGTGATCTGTTGGTCGAAGAAGGTACGACCATTGCGGTTGGCGAAGCCATCTGCCGCATGCAGGTAGCTGCTTCTGATGAAGAAGCAGCAGAGCAAGTAACGCATGCTTCGCAGCAACAGAATGGTGATCATGTTCATGCACAACAAAGTGCGAACTACGTACCTGCTGCTGGTGCAGCGAGTACAACAGGGCACGATCCCAATCAGCCGATGCGTAACCGCTATTCTCCTGCGGTTCAATCCCTTGCAGCTGAACATGGTCTCAACTTGCAGAGCATTCAGGGCACAGGAGCAGGTGGTCGGATTACACGTAAGGATGTACTGGCAGTGATTGCACAGGGTGGAAACGCGGGCGCAGCGTCTGTACAGTCTTCTACTGTAGCAGGACAGCAGGTCTCTTCGGGAGTACCTTCAGGTTCTCCTTTCAGCGGATTGAATCGGGGGAATGCAGACTTGGGCGCATCTGCGGGAGAAACCGTTCCAGCAGCCGACGCAGGCGTTCCTGTAAGACATTCCGGCATACATCTGACCGAAAGTCCGAAAATTCCGCAAATCGAAGTAGAGGGTGGCGGACAGGGAAGATCCGAATACTTTATCGACGTTACTCCAGTTCGTAATGCCATTGCTCGTAATATGCGTCAAAGCGTATCGGAAATCCCTCACGCGTGGACGATGATTGAAGTGGACGTGACGAATCTGGTGATGCTGCGCAACAAACTCAAGGATGAGTTCAAGCGCAAAGAAGGCATCAACCTGACGTACTTGTCCTTCATGATGAAGGGGGTCGTTAATGCGATTAAAGACTACCCGATCATGAACTCCGTCTGGGCTGTTGACAAAATTATTGTCAAACGGGATATCAACCTGTCGATGGCAGTGGGTACAGAAGACTCTGTACTGACACCGGTAATTAAACATGCGGATCAGCGCAACATCGCTGGTCTGGCTCGTGAAATTGATGAGCTGGCACGTAAAACTCGTGAAGGCACGTTGAAGCTAGACCATATGCAGGGCGGAACGTTCACGGTTAACAATACGGGGTCATTTGGTTCGATTCTGTCGCAACCTATTATTAACTACCCACAGGCGGCGATTCTTACATTTGAGTCGATCGTCAAGAAACCTGTGGTCATCAATGACATGATTGCTGTCCGTTCCATGGCGAACCTCTGTCTTTCCCTGGATCATCGTATTCTGGATGGGGTCATCAGCGGACGTTTCCTGCAACGTGTAAAAGAGAATCTTGAAGGATACACGATGGAATCGAAAGTGTATTAAGAGAGAGCAAGTGCATCATTTCAATGAGTTACTAATGATGCCAAGCGCTGAATAGATGGATAATGGGAAAGTGTATGTGCCAATGGCCGTGCACTTTTCCCGTTTTCTTCAATAGAATGCTCATCATTATACAATGAACATTGAAACAGAAGGGTGTGGGGGAATCATGAGCAAGCCGCTGGATGCTATGTACATACCGATGCTTGATTATGAAGAGGCTTGGAACCGCCAGAAAGCGATTGTGCAGCAACTGGATGAGGGAGAAGGAGCGGAGCAGATGCTGTTGCTCCAGCATCCGCCGACGTATACGATCGGTTCACAGAATCACCCGGAGCACCTGCTTCTCAGTGAAGACGAACTGCGGGAGCAAGGTATCTCCTTGTTTCAAATTGACCGCGGCGGTGATATTACTTATCATGGCCCTGGCCAGTTGGTAGGTTACCCGTTACTTGTTCTTGGACGGGATGAAGCCTTGGATTTACATGGCTATTTACGTCGCCTAGAGCAGATGATTATTGATTACCTGGCTGATCAGGGTATTGAAGCGGGACGCAAAGAGGCTTACACAGGTGTATGGATCGGAGATTTGAAAATTGCCGCCATCGGCGTAAAGTTCAATCGTTGTAAACACCGGCGCGGCTTCGTGACGAGTCACGGATTTGCTTTTAATATCACCTCCGGCATTCAGCACGCAGGCTTTCAGGGGATTGTTCCTTGCGGGATTGAGCAGTATGGTGTGACCTCGTTGGAGGATATTACAGGCAAGACCTACACTGTGGAGCAGGTTGCCCAGGATATCGTTCCATACTTTAACCGGATTTTCCCGTATGAGATTACCTGGATTACAGAAAAAGAAGCCCTTCCCCGTCTGTAAATCAGACAGTCAAAAGGCTTCAGGTTTCTATCCGAACAATAAAGGTTCGAGCGCAATGAAAAGGGTGGACCCAATCATGGCGAGCAGCATGAGATAGATAATGATGCGGAACCATTTCTTTTTTTGCATGATGAGAGAACTCCTTTCAACAAAAGAATAAACAGACCATAGTAATTGTATTGTACCGTATCGACGAAAGGTAGGAAAGTCCTATGATAAAACAGCAGCGTGTTATTGATCAATTTATGGAATTGGTGCAGATTGATAGTGAAACAACTCATGAACAGAATATATCAAAAGTGTTAAAAGAACAGTTTACTCAGCTGGGCCTCAGCGTGTATGAGGACGACACCACGGAGAAAACCGGACATGGCGCTGGTAATCTCGTGATTACCTGGGAAGCAGATGGTGCGGAAGAAGCAGCGCCAATCTTTTTCACATGTCATATGGATACCGTAACGCCTGGACAAGGAATTAAACCTGAGCTGGGTGAAGACGGTTGGATTCGCAGTGATGGCACGACAATTCTAGGTGCAGATGACAAGGCGGGGATCGCCGCTTTGTTTGAAGCGATTCGAGCTATTCAAGAGAACAATATACCTCATGGGAAAATTCAATTCGTGATTACCGTAGGTGAAGAGTCGGGTCTGGTTGGTGCACGTGCAATGAATCCGAAGGATATTGAAGCCGAGTTCGGTTATGCCCTGGATTCCAACGGAGCCGTGGGTACAATCTGTGTGGCTGCTCCGGCCAGAGCGGAAATTCAGATGAAGATCTATGGAAAATCCGCACACGCGGGCGTGAATCCGGAAGACGGCATCAGTGCCATTCAAGTGGCGGCCAAAGCGATTGCGGCGATGAAGCTGGGACGGATTGATGATGAGACTACCGCGAACATCGGCAAATTCCAAGGTGGATCTGCACTAAACGTCGTTTGCGATTTTGTGCAGATTGAGGCTGAGGCCCGCAGTATTGTGCAGGAGAAGGTAGAACTGCAAGTGGCCCAGATGCGTGAAGCACTGGAAACGACATGCCGCAAATATGGTGCAACCGCTGAGTTCCGCAGTGAGACCCTGTATCCTGCATTTGGCTTCCATGATGAACACGAGGTTGTTCAGCTTGCTCAGCGTGCCATTCGGAGCCTGGGGCTGGAAACTAGCACGTTTGCATCCGGTGGTGGCAGTGATGCCAACATCTTCAATGGGTTCAACATACCCACGGTCAACCTGGCTGTAGGCTATGAGGACATCCATACGACGAAAGAACGCATCCGTGCCGAGGATATTGTGAAACTATCTGAAGTGGTTGTGGCTATTATTCAGGAAACGGCTGCAAATAAAAAGTAATCCAAAGAGACTGAGGGTGAAACTCCCCGTGCTTCAACTAAGAAGTCCGAATCCGGTACAAACCGAGTTCGGACTTTTTGGCAAAACCATGTTATATTTCATGGGTATTGCAGACCAAGAACAGTATCATTTACGTCCAGCGAGCATATCGATTAATTTGGCATCTGGACCCCACTCACGCACCCATTGTTTGAGTATGAGCTGGACTTGTCTGGCTTGTCCGACCACGTGTACGGATTGCGGTGTTAAATAACTGTTCATTGGTTGTCCCCCTGATTTGCTATATTTGTTTGAAATCGCTATAAGCTCACCATATGCCAAAAAACAGAGGTTTATACGTATAAAGAGAATCAAAATTCGAAGATGTGGAGTTGAAGAACAGATGAACCCAACCAATCATAAGCATTCTGCCAATCCAAAACTTGACGAAGAGACGATATCGACAAAGCCCATCTTCGAGGGCAAAGTCATTTCTCTTCAGGTCGACACGGTCAAGCTGCCTAACGGTCAGACTGCTACACGTGAGATCATCCGTCACCCTGGAGCAGTAGCTGTCCTCGCTCTGAATGGCGATCGTATGCTGGTCGTTGATCAGTATCGTCAGGCCATGGGACGTACGGAAGTCGAGATTCCAGCAGGCAAACTGGACCCGGGAGAAGAACCTGAAGTGGCAGCAGCGCGTGAATTGCGCGAAGAGACTGGTTATGTAGCTAAATCATTGCGGCATCTGCGTTCGTTTTATACTTCGCCAGGATTCGCGGATGAGATCATCCATCTGTACATCGCCGAGGAACTCGAAGCAGGAGACATGGCTTTGGACGAAGATGAATTTCTTGAAGTGTCCGAGATTACAATTGAAGAGGCTTATCAGTTGATGGATCAGAATCGCATCAGTGATGCCAAAACGATGATGGCTGTGTATGCATGGGATCTTTACAGAACAACAGGACGGTTTTAATGATGAATGAGCAACAGGCAGTGTCTGCAGGGTGGGAACCTTGTTATGCAGACCTCCATATTCACATTGGACGAACTTCGCGCGGTGAAGCTGTTAAAATCAGTGGCAGCCGTGATCTGACATTCGAGAACCTTGCTAGAGAAGCCTCGGATCGCAAAGGAATCCATCTACTCGGCGTCATTGATTGCCACTCTCCGGTTGTACAGATGGACATCGAACAGCTGCTTGAGAACGGCACGATGTCCGAGCTTGAGGGAGGGGGTATTGCGTATCAGGACACAACTATCCTGCTGGGTACGGAATTGGAGCTGCGCGAGCCAGGGATGCGGGAGTTCCATATGCTGGCCTACTTCCGTGATCTGAAAACCATGAAGTCCTTCACGGACTGGATGAAACGTTATATGAAAAATGTAAACCTGAGTTCACAGCGGGTATATGTACCCGCGCTTGAGATGCAGGCCGAGATAAAGGCGCGTGGAGGGCTTATTGTGCCAGCGCATGCGTTTACCCCGCATAAAGGTATATATGGCAGCACGGCCTCTCGTATGGCTGATGTGCTGGATACTAGCCTGATCGATGCCGTTGAGCTCGGGCTAAGCTCTGATTCATCCATGGCCAGTTATATTCGGGAACTGGATCAGGTCCCCTTTCTGACCAACTCGGATGCTCATTCTCTGGGCAAGATTGGACGAGAGTACAATGAGTTGCAACTCGCAAAGCCTTCCTTTGACGAATACAGCATGGCACTTAAAGGACAGGCAGGCAGAAGCATTACAGCCAACTACGGTTTGGATCCGAGACTTGGCAAATACCACCGTACCTACTGTGCCTCCTGTGGGAGCATTATGGACGAGCATGCGATGTCGGCAGAACGTTGTCCACACTGTGGCAGTGTGAAGCTTGTGCAGGGTGTACTGGATCGTATACTGGCAATCGCTGACCGAGAAAGTCCGCATGTTCCAGCAAACCGACCTGCTTATCACTATCAGGTACCGTTGGAATTCATCCCGGGTTTGGGGAAAGCCAAACTGCGCCAGCTGCTGGACCGCTTTGGTACGGAAATGAACGTATTACATCGTACAAGCGAGGATGAACTTGTAGAGGCCGTTGGACCGGTTCTCGCAGGTCTTATCGTTGCAGCGCGGGATGGTCAACTAGAATTGTCATCTGGTGGTGGGGGCACTTACGGAAAGGTGTCTAGCAAGGAAAGATCAGAGTAGATCAGTTTGCGGTATGCTCGTAAGGTGAGTTAGCATCATTTGGTGCGGGAATGGCATTTTGTCATGGAGAAGAAATCTGATTCTGGACAAGAAGTCATACGTGTGCATTCCGGTTCATAAGAATGACTATGAGGATTTCACTCGACATCCTTGCAGCATGATAACCGGAAAGGGGACTCGTACCTGTATGCGTTCTGCCTACTTCACATTCAAAGGCCAAACCTCTTTATATGTATTCGTGGCTGTCTTGTTTCTGGTGGGTGTCATTTTTGGCGCCCTGATGGTTAATGCCCTATCCCTTGAACAACGCCAGGATCTGGAGGGCTACCTCGGTAACTTCTTCATGACGGTACAGCACAGCGGACAGGTGACTGAGACCGGAACCTATTGGGACATTGCTATGCTTCATCTAAAGTGGGTTGGCCTGATCTTCATTCTGGGTTTATCGGTCATCGGTCTGCCGGGCATATTGGTTCTGGATTTTCTGAAAGGGGTGCTCATTGGTTTTACAGTGGGTTACCTTGTCGGACAGTATTCATGGAAAGGGCTGTTATTTGCCCTGGTTTCCGTTGCGCCTCATAATTTATTCGTGATTCCGGTACTGCTCATTTGCAGTGTGTCAGCCATGACCTTTTCCTTATATATTATTCGGAACCGTGTTCTGATGCAGCGGACACCAGGCCGTCAGAGGCCTTTTGCTTCATATATGGTGTTAACTCTCGTTATGGCAGCACTGCTGTTAGGGGTTGCGTCATTTGAAACATGGGTTACACCTGCGATGATGCGCTGGGTCACACCGATGCTACTACCCGCTTAGCTTTGCGCGTGATAGTGTAAAATGTTGACTTTAATTATGTACTCCCCCTATAATGAAAGAAGTGGGTTAAGTTGCAGTGTGCAGTGATTTCCTAGGGGGAGGGAGAAAATGGAAGCACGGATCGATAAAATTAAGCAGCAACTACAGTCCCAAGGATATAAATTAACGCCCCAGCGGGAAGCCACCTTAAGAGTACTTCTTGAGAATGAAGAAGATCATCTGAGCGCAGAAGACGTATTCATGCTCGTGAAAGAAAAGGCTCCCGAAATCGGTCTCGCAACCGTGTACCGTACCCTCGAACTGCTGAGTGAGCTGCATGTTGTAGAGAAAATCAACTTCGGCGACGGTGTAGCGCGTTATGATCTACGCGGAGATACATCCAAGCATCACCATCATCACTTAATCTGTGTTCAATGCGGAAGTATGGATGAAATACGTGAAGACTGGCTTGGACCGCTTGAAGAGCGACTGGAGCGGGAATTTAACTTTTCGGTAGTAGATCACCGACTGGATTTCCATGGGATTTGTTACCGTTGCAAAGCTAAAAATGACCAGAAGCCCAAAGATGAAGAATAACATAGCATATCTTCAAGCTCTCACCGGCGGTTTTGACGGGAGAGCTTTTTTGGTCCAGCGTGTGATGTGAGGTTTACCCTGAATGTCATATTCCTGTGTTCGTTAACATACCCTGATTCTAGACGAGTCGGATTCGAACCAGAAAGGGGTACAACCCATGATTATATCGCTGCGGAGAGGGCTCCGTTTTATTCGATTTATCGTATTTTTTGCTGCATTAGTTTATCTGTTCTATCATGTCCTGGATTTGTTCAACGGATGGATCTCACCTGTGGACCAATATCAGATGCCAACAGGAAATGCGGTTAAAGTATTTCAGGAAACGGTTTGGCCAAGTAACGGGGAAGGACGTCCTACAATGGCAGAGCGTCTCCGTTTATTCTATTGGTACGGAGAGTAGCTGGACAGCCAGGGATGCAAATACGGAAGCAGGTTGCCCGTGTGGCAGTCCTGTCAGATGAGGAGCGTTGTGCATGAAGCAGACGATACACGCCTATGCCTTATACTTGGAAGAGGATAAAGGGATGTCGAGCAGCACGCTGGAATCGTATCTTCGGGACGTGGACAAGTTCATCGAATTTGCGGATAAAGAATACGGTATCCGGGAAGCGGAGCAGGTGCGCCGGACGCATGTTATCCTGTTTGTAGGTCAGCAGAAACAGGCAGGACGTGCGAATGCAACCATTGCCCGCAGCGTTGTATCCCTGCGCTCCTATTTTCATTTTTTGATGCGGCGTGGTGACATATTACAGGACCCTACGTTTGATGTGGAGGCTCCAAAAGCAGACAAGACACCACCACAGGTGTTAACCATCCAAGAGATCGAATTGCTGCTCGCGTCCCCCGATACCCGTTCACCGCAAGGGGTGCGAGACCGGGCCATGCTGGAGTTATTATATGCGACAGGCATTCGTGTATCCGAACTGATTGCACTGGATGTGCGGGACGTACAGCCAGGCATGCGCTTTATCCGCTGTGGAGGTGCCGGTAAAGAACGAATTTTGCCAATCGGTGCGCCTGCAGCAGAGTGGGCAAGTGTTTATGTGAACGAGTACCGTAACCTGCTAATCAAAAATGAGACGGACGAGCAGGCTCTCTTTGTCAACGTATCCGGTAGACGATTAACCCGGCAAGGCTTCTGGAAGCTGCTCAAAAAAGCAGCGATGGATGCAGGAATCTCGGGTGAAATCACACCACATACGCTGCGTCATTCCTTTGCTGCTCACCTGATTGCCAGTGGGGCAGATACCCGTGCGGTACAGGACATGCTCGGTCATGTGGAGCAGCCTGGGCAACAGTATGGGCATCATGGTCGCAAAACGATGAAAGAGATATATGAATCTCATCATCCGCGGGCAAAATAGTTTGTACTTGGATACAAATTTGCAAAAAAATGCGGAACAATAGTCCGATTTAGGATAAAATAAATTGAATACATTTAAACGCCGTTATACATAAGCGAATGCATCATTTCAGCGTGTAGTTTCCATTGATGTCATTTGCGGATACAGACGGATCGTTTCAACTCAAGGGGGAACATCTTATGACAGCATTAAACCAACAGATGATTTTGGAAGCGGCATCTTACATCCAAAGCAAAAGTTCCATTAAACCGGAAGTCGGTTTGATTTTAGGTTCAGGACTTGGCATTTTGGCAGAATTAATTGAAGATGGCGTAAGCATCGCCTATCAGGATATTCCGCATTTTCCGGTGTCCACAGTAGAGGGACATGAGGGCGAATTGCTGGTGGGAACCATCAAAGGCCGTCCGGTCGTCATGATGAAAGGGCGTTTCCACATGTACGAAGGATATGGTCCGGAACTGACTGCCTTCCCGGTACGTGTTATGAAAGAACTGGGCGTAACTTCGCTGCTCGTAACGAACGCTGCAGGTGGCGTGAATACCTCTTATGAGGCGGGTGACCTGATGCTGATCTCGGATCATCTGAATCTCACAGGCAAGAATCCATTAATCGGACCGAATGACTCCGCACTGGGTGTGCGCTTCCCGGATCTGTCCGAAGCGTACAGCCGCCGTCTGCGTGCGCTGGCGAAGGATACAGCCGCGTCACAAGGTTTTGATGTACGTGAAGGTGTATACGCAGGTATGCTTGGTCCAAACTACGAGACACCAGCTGAGATCGTGATGCTGCGTACGCTGGGTGCGGATGCTGTCGGCATGTCTACCGTTTCTGAAGTCATCGTGGCACGCCACGCCGGCATAGAAGTACTCGGTATCTCCTGTATCAGCAACATGGCTGCCGGCATTCTGGACCAGCCGTTGTCGCATGATGAGGTTATGGAGACGACAGAACGTGTTCGTGAATCGTTCCTGGCCCTTGTGCTGGCTGTTATTCCACAAATGTAACTGATCAATAAGAAGAGGCGATCTACCCTAATGTGATTCATTGGGGCAGATTGTCTTTTTTTTATTTCCTTAACGGGCAAGCTTTCTCATCCATTGAGTGTCAGGCTCGTTTTTTGTGTTTCAAACGAATTACATAAAAAGTTCGGGAAATCATTCTTTACATGGAATAATTTACTTCAATCGGGCCGACAATGATTAGCAGTACATGCATGGAACATGCAGTAAGCAAGTCATTTGAGGAGGTAACCCTAGTGAAGAAACGAATAATGGCATCGTTCATGACCCTTTGTATCCTGCTGCCCCTGATGGCATCAACCGCGCTGGCTGAAGAAACTCCCAAAGCAGCGGGGGGAACCGATTTGGCCCCGTCGGCACGCTCCGCCATTTTGATGGATGCTGATACGGGCACGGTCATTTTTGAAAAAAACAGTCATGATCAGCTGCCTCCGGCGAGCATTACGAAGATTATGACCATGCTGCTCACCATTGAAGCGGTCGACTCTGGCAAGCTGAAGCTGACGGATAAAGTGAGAACGAGTGAATATGCCGCATCCATGGGTGGATCACAGATTTTTCTGGAACCTGGGGAAGAGATGACGGTCGACGATATGTTAAAAGGTATTGCTATGGCTTCCGGTAATGATGCCTCTGTAGCGATGGCTGAGAAAATTGCCGGTTCGGAGGAAGCCTTTGTACAACTGATGAATGAGCGGGCGAAGGAACTCGGAATGAAGGATACTCATTTTTCCAACTGTAACGGTCTGCCGGTGGATAACCATTATTCTTCGGCCCATGACATTGCGGTTATGAGCCGTGAACTGCTGAAGCATCCGGGGATTACGAAATATACCGGTGCATACCAGGACTACCTTCGTAAAGATAGCGAGAAGCCATTCTGGCTGGTGAATACGAACAAGTTGGTTCGTTTCTACTCCGGTGCCGATGGGTTGAAAACAGGATACACTTCCGAAGCCAAGTTTTGTCTCTCGGCTACAGCGATGAAGGATGGGCTGCGTACGGTCGCGGTTGTTCTCGGAGAACCCAATACCAAAACACGGAACAGTGAAGTTTCCTCGATGTTTGACTATGCTTTTGGGCAATACACGATGAAAGCCCTGTACAAGTCAGGAGATCTGCTGGGAAGTCTGAAAATTGAAAAAGGTGAAGTAGCCGAATTGGCGCTGAATGCAACACAAAATTATAGTGTTCTGATGCGCAAAGGTGCGAAATCGGATGAGATCCGTCATGAATTGCTGATGGCAAAAGAAGTGAAAGCTCCGGTCAAAGCAGGTCAGAGTGTAGGTAAACTAGTCGTCTACCAGGGCAATGAAGTCATCAAGGAGTTCGACATTCAGGCTCCGCAGGGTGTGGACAAGGCTGGCTGGTGGAAGCTGTTCAAACGCACAACCTCCAAACTGTTCGATTAAACGGCGATTTATGCAGGATGCGTGCATCCTTTGAACGTATTTTGTAGTTAATTAGGGGTTTTCTTCTAGTTTTGTCGGGGGGCAGGAAAAGCCTTCGGGAACGTAGAAATCCTTGTTCAAGACAGGGAGGAGAGTGAGCAAACGTGAACTTGCATGTGGAAATGGAACATCACCGCGGGATTCTGATTGTGCGATTATCCGGGGAGCTGGATCACCATACAGCTGACATGGTACGGATGCAGATGGATGAAGCTATCCAGCGCAGACAATGCGAGCATTTGGTACTTAGCCTGAAAGATCTGCAATTCATGGATAGTTCGGGTCTGGGTGTCATTTTGGGTAGATACAAGCTCATTAAGAATAAAGGCGGCAAGATGGTTGTCTGTGATGTCAATCCGCCAGTGTATCGTTTGCTGGAAATGTCAGGTTTGTTCAAGATTATGCCGATTTACGAAAATGAGGGAACTGCTCTCTCGGGTCTGGAGGTCGTCTCATGAATGAAGGAACGGGGACAAATTTCATGAATCTGCAATTCGCGGCCAAGTCGGAGAACGAATCGTTCGCACGGGTGACGGTTGCTGCCTTCATCTCCCAGCTTGATCCTACGATGGACGAGCTTAGCGATCTGAAGACGGTCATTTCGGAAGCCGTAACGAACAGCATCATCCACGGATACAACAACAATGCGGAAGGTGTCGTGTCCATTCAAGCCGAGATTCGGGATGACATGATTACCATCATTGTGGAAGACCGTGGTGAAGGCATCGAAGATCTTGAACTTGCCAAACAGCCGCTGTATACGTCCAAACCCGAACTTGAGCGCTCGGGCATGGGCTTCACCATTATGGAAAACTTCATGGATGAATTCGAAGTCAGCAGTGAGCCCGGCAGAGGCACCTCCATCAAGATGAAGAAAAGGATTGAATCCAAGAAAGCATTGTATAATTAGGGGTTGGTAGTCTTATGGATGCTGAAGTGAAACAGTCTTCACAGACCTATTTGGACGATGCCGAGGTCAAACGGCTGATTGCGCTCAGTCAGTCGGGTGACCATGTCGCACGGGATACGCTGGTGAACTGCAACATCAGACTCGTCTGGTCCGTCGTACAACGTTTTATGAACAGGGGATATGAGCCGGAAGATCTGTTCCAGATTGGTTGTATCGGGCTGCTCAAATCGGTGGATAAATTCGATCTCAGTTATGATGTGAAATTCTCCACCTATGCTGTCCCGATGATTATCGGAGAAATTCAGCGCTTCCTGCGGGATGACGGCACGCTTAAGGTCAGTCGTTCGCTCAAGGAAATGGCGAATAAAGTCCGCAAAAAAAGGGATGAACTCTCCAAACACCTCGACCGTCTTCCAACGATTAAGGAAGTAGCCGCGGAGTTGGGGGTAACCCCAGAGGAAGTTGTATTTGCTCAGGAAGCCAACAAACCGCCGACCTCCATACATGAGACGGTGTTTGAGAATGACGGCGATCCGATTACACTAATGGACCAGATTGCCGATGAGTCTCAGGAACGGTGGTTTGACAAACTTGCGCTAAACGAAGCGATTGGCGGTCTCAGCGAAAGGGAACGGCTGATTGTATACCTCCGGTATTACCGGGATCAGACCCAGTCCGAGGTCGCTAGCAGGCTGGGTATATCCCAGGTGCAGGTGTCACGACTGGAGAAAAAAATACTTCAATCCATCCGCGACCAGATCGCACAGTGATTTTGGATTGCTGACAACAATATGGGTGTTAAACCACCAATATACGACAACTAACAACCTTCTATCGCGCATTAATATGCGAAGAAGGTTATTTGTCGTTGACCTGAATGGGTTTGGGGCGATTCGACTGCAACAATAATATCAATCCAATGATACATGCGGTTCCCAGCCATTGAAATATCCCGAAGGGTTCATGCAACCAGATAACAGTGGTGCCAACGGCAGCAAGCGGCTCCGCGCTTCCCATTAAACTCGTTTCTTTGGCTGACAGGCTTTTTAAACTTTCGATATAGAACCAGAATGCAATCATTGTCCCTAAAATAATGGTAAAGGCCAAATATCCGTAGGTTTCCAAACGCAAGCTAGCAAAGTCCATTTTCCACGGTGGGTGGATGAGACTCAGCGCAGCGCCTCCGATAATCATTGCCCAGCCTACCACAACAAGTGAATCAAACTTTTCAATCCGTTTCACGGCGTAGAGGGTATAGAAGGCAGCGGCAACTCCGGATAACAACCCCCACAATACTGCGGGTAAAGGCACAGACAATTGGGAGAGAGAACCATTGGTCAGCAGGAGAAAACACCCGCTCAGAGCCAGAATCGCTGATGCAACATCCTTTCTGGTTAGAGCAGCCTGTTTTCGCCAGATCATATAGACCATGATCATGACTGGTGACAGATATTGAAGTAGTGTCGCCACAGCGGAGTTGCCATGTTGAATAGACGCCATGTACGTATATTGAACAGCGAGCATCCCGAATAATCCGAAAATGATTAGCTGCAAGGCTGTTTTTTTCTGCTTCCACATATCGAAAATTTGCGAGCGCCTTGTTGTAAAGGATTGAACCGTCAGAAGCAGTATACCCGCAATCAGCAGTCGAACCGTTACAAACCAGTTGACTTCAATTCCGTATTGTTGAAACAGTTTTTGTGAAACTGTTCCGCCAATGCCCCAGCATATCGCACCTGTAAGAACGAAGAATAGGCCTGATTTTCTAGATCTTTGAATAGATATTTTCATGAATAGCGCCCTCACCTTAAATATAAGAATAGTGCTATATTAAAACGAAATAGGTTATAATAATATCAATATCGCACAGATAAATATCATTATATTGAGATGAGAGAATATGCTTAAGATAGAATTTGAAATTGATAAAAACGGGAGGGAACTGACGGAGCATCGTACAGTTATATTGCCTGTGGCGTGTTATGAAACCACAATTGTACGCAATGTTCACGGGCATATTCCTTTGCATTGGCATGATGAATTGCAGTTTGTCTTGGTTGTCCAGGGCGAAGCTCTTTTTTATGTGAATGATCAAAAGGTCATTGTGCCGCAAGGCGACGGGCTGTTTATCAACAGTGGTTGCATGCACATGGCAGAGGAACGGTGTAAGAAGGATAATTGTATTTATCTTTGTCTAAATGTCTCTCCGCATTTTGTTGTGCCATCCGAGTTATATTTGAAGTATGTTCATCCTTATATCTCAGCAACCAATTTACCTTATCTTTATATCAAAAGGGAAATTTCATGGGGAGCTCAAGTCCTCGACGCCATCCGGCATGTTAAAAAGGATTTGGATGAGCAGCCTCCATTTTACGAAATGAATGTGGCTTCAAGCCTTTTGATGATATGGAAACATCTGATTACAAGTGGATACGCGCTGGAATATGATCCATCCGAAATCGTCAGAAGCAGGCGAATGAAGGATATGGTCGAATGGATTCACCTGCACTTCGCCGAACCAATCCAATTGGAGGACATTGCGAGGGCCGGTCAGTTAAGCCGCTCGGAAACATGTCGTTATTTCAAACAAATGTTGAAGACAACACCCATGCAGTATGTTATTGATTATCGAATTCAAAAAAGTGTGGAGTTGTTGCAACTCCAAGAACGTAGTATTACCGAGATTGCTTATGAAGTTGGTTTTAATAGCACGAGCTATTTTATCCATCAGTTTCGTAAAACCATGCAAATCACCCCGTTAAAGTTCAGAAGAGAAGTGGAGTTGAGAATTAAGGAGGGGATTGAACATTGAACAAAAAAATGAAAGTATTGTTATCCGTGCTGCTGATAATCACGGCTTTTGTTTTTGTTTATATGCGCTATTTCCATCCGTTCCCCAAAGATACCTGATCCCCAAGTTTCTTACCATTCAATACATAAGATTTTCTCATCTCAATAAGTCGCTATATTAGCGGCTTTTTTTGTTTTTGTGCATTAGTCATAAAAGAAATGTAATAGAGAAAAGGCTGTAATTAAGTCAGCTATTAAATCTCCTACTACCGCCTCCATGCACATTTATTGCAACCCTTTGGAAAAAAGGGACCCGTGCAGCGGAGGGATGGAATCGGACAAAGGAGCGAAGCGTGAGGGCTCGTCTAAGGATACACACAAGCAACGTAGGCGGCAGATTAGACCTGAAGAAGCGAAGCGTTCGCCTAAAAGCTTTCTGAAAGAAAGCTACTTCGAAAGTATACACTGTCTCCAAATTTCTAACATTTAGAAATAAATCAAAAAAATTTGGAGACAACAGCGATCGGAAGGTTGGTCTGCAGCTGGAGTGCCTGCGTGTAGTTCCCTTACTAACCTGAGAGCAACAGCGACCGATGGCCGATCCATCCCGAAGCGCCCGCAGGGTCCACACAACCTTTTTCCAACCAAAATGTAATAAATTTGCACATTCTTCAAATACTAACCTAAATTACGCAGTAAAGGAGTGTTCCGGATGTCCCTGACACCCACTCCAACGGTCTATGTTCGTTTGCGCAGCCGTATTCGCATCCAAAGAGGCCGAAGTGTCAAGCTTGGAGATGTAGCTCACTTGCTCACCTCTCCCGAAGAACAGGAAGGAAGGCTGCTTGAGCTTGAATTGCTGCGCCCCGAACCGGAGGACGGCAATCTGATCCTCATTGATATATTGCAGATCATCCCCGAGATCCGTCGAACCTTGCCAGATGTCACCGTTGAATTAATCGGATCGGGTCATACGCTTGTTGAGGTGGTTGTAGGAAGTGGCAAGCCTTCCAAATCTCTGTTCATCCTGGTGTGGCTGCTGCTTTTCTTTGGATCAGCATTGACCATTATGAATTTTCATGCGGACGTAAACATGCAGGAAGTCCAGATTCGAATTGTAGAGATGATTACGGGCCGCCGGGATGAGCATCCGTATCTGTTTCAGGTGGCGTATTCTCTCGGGATCGGGTTTGGTATGGCTGTGTTCTTCAATCATTTATTCAAGAAAAAGTGGAATGAAGAACCTACCCCTTTGGAAGTGGAAATGTTCCTATATCAGCAAAATGTAGACAAGTATGTAGTGATTGAAGAAACCGAACGTATGCATGAAGAGGAACGCAGGGAGATGAATGCGGATGAGCGTTCTTAACGGAGCAATCAGCATTGTGCTGGGCATTGCGGGGGGAATCGCTGTAGGAAGCGGTGTGATTGCGCTTATTCTCGTGCTTGATATGATCCCAAGATTAGCTCAACTTACGCGAACTTATGACAAAACCCATTGGTATGAAGGGGCCTTGATCGGGGGTTCGCTGCTCGGTACTGTTGCGGATTTTTGGCACTGGAAGGTACACGGAGCGCTGTTGCTGAGCCCGATCATCGGACTGTTTTGCGGTGTGTTCATCGGTCTGCTTGCTGCGGCACTGACTGAAGTGCTGAATGTACTGCCAGTGCTGGCAAAACGACTGGGCATGAAATCGTATTTGTTTGGATTGTTGCTTGCTATGATTTTGGGGAAGATGACGGGCTCCCTGTTTGACTTTTTTGTATACCAGCGTTAAAACGTTAGGCCTAAGGAGGATGGGAAATGGACGTAAGATCGGACAACGACGGGCATGAATCCAGCGAAGCAACATCCGAAGAGAAGATGCATAAATCTCCTTATGAGATTCAGGAGGAAGAAGAAAAGAAGGCTTACGAAAAGAAGAAGCAAAATGAAATGTCTGACAGTATCGAGGAATCGGTAGAATATTGGCAGGAAAACGACGATATATCCCCTCGCATGAGTGATAACAAATATACGCTTCAGCAAGTGTTGGGACTTGGAGAGTCCTTTGATGTGAATATGAGGGAAATGGTCTTGGGTGGCAAACATGTTGGATTGTTGCTACTGACTGGGTTTGCAAAGGATGAGATTCTGCTTGAAGTGCTAAAAAGGCTAACCTATCTTACACCGGAGCAAGTGTCCGGACATGCGCTGAAGTCGTATTTCGAATGTTACATTCCTCATATTCAAGTTGAGCGAGTGGAGAAAATGAGCGCCGTCATCAACAAGGTCCTCACTGGCATGAGTGCCATGTTTGTCGAAGGGGATCGTTCCGTTATTATTATGGATACTCGCAGCTATCCGGTACGTTCCCCAGAGGAACCTTCGCTGGAGAGAGTGGTGCGGGGTTCAAGAGACGGATTCACGGAGACACTTCTGACCAACGTGGCGTTAGTGCGCCGAAGAATACGGGACCCAGGATTAAAATTTGAAATTATGCAGGTTGGACGCAGATCGCAAACGGATGTCTGTGTTGTATATATTGACGATATCGTGGACAAGGTTCAGGTGGATTCCGTTCGTGAAAAAATCAAACGAGTAAATATCGACGGCATCCCTGCTGCCGATAAACAGCTTGAAGAAGCGATTATTAACAAGGGTTGGCACCCGTATCCGTTGGTTCGTTATTCGGAACGACCGGATGTGACAGCTTCTCATTTGATGGACGGAAGGGTGGTTGTTTTTGTAGATACTTCACCCAGTGTGATGATTCTGCCCACGACCTTTTTTGACCTGTGTGAGCATGCGGAAGAGAACAGACAGACCGCCTTTATGGGAACCTATCTGCGCTGGGTACGATTTGGGGGTATTCTGATTTCGCTTTTCCTGTTGCCGCTATGGCTGTTGATGGTTATTGACCCTGCCATTAAGCCAGCAGGAATGGAGTTCATCGGTCCTCATGAAAATGCCCAGCTCCCGCTGATTCTGCAGTTCCTGCTTATTGAATTCGGGGTGGATTTATTACGGATGGCAGCAGTCCATACTCCGACGCCACTCGCTTCGGCCATGGGTTTGATTGCGGCCATTTTAGTCGGGGATATCGCCGTAAAAACAGGATATTTTGTCAATGAAGTGGTACTTTACATGGCGATTGCCGCGATTGGTATGTTTGCAACACCCAGTTATGAGCTTGGTTTGGCTAATCGATTGGTCAGATTGTTTTTGCTCGTTGCTGTGGCGATATTCAAGGTTCCTGGATTCGTTGTCGGGACGACGTTCATTATCGTGGCGCTCACTTTGCATCGCTCCTACAACTCTTCTTATCTCTGGCCGTTCATACCGTTTAATGCAAAGGCTTTGGGTAACTTTTTGTTCCGTTTGCCGCTGTTGGAAAATAAAAAACGTCCTTCGATCAACAAAACGCGTGACAATACCAAAATGGACAGTGATCCAGATGGGGAACTGCAAAAAAGTAAAAAACACAAATGATCTGCCGAAAAATCCATTCTTCTCATTTTCTAATTTGATATACTGGTGTAAAATCATTGGAATAACAGCTGTTCCAGTATATAAAAAAGTGAGGAATGCAGATTATGTATTTACATGGTACAAGTAAAATAAATGCACAGGGACATCTGGAAATTGGTGGAGTCGATACAACCGACTTGAAAGAACAATTTGGAACTCCCCTGTATGTTGTGGACGAGCAATTGGTTCGTGAGCGCTGCAGAGAGTATATGGAAGCGTTCCGTGCTTCAGGCCTGGGTTTCCAGGTTGCTTATGCAAGTAAAGCATTCTGCGTAATGGCGATGTGTGCCCTTGCTGCGGAAGAAGGACTTTCCTTGGATGTTGTATCCGACGGTGAATTGTTCACGGCACTTCAAGCCGGTTTCCCGGCAGAACGCATTCATTTCCACGGTAACAACAAAACGCTGGAAGAGATCGAAATGGCGCTTGATGCAGAGATTGGCTGCTTCGTTGTGGATAACTTCAATGAACTGCACTTGCTGCAAGCTGTAGCCGCAGACAAAAATCGCAAAGTTAACATTTTGCTTCGTGTGACGCCTGGTGTTGAAGCGCATACGCATGAATATATCTCGACAGGACAAACGGATTCCAAATTTGGATTCGATATCGGGAACGGAACGGCATTTGAAGCCATTGAATTGGCTTCCAAGCAGTCAAATCTGGTATTGCTCGGTGTGCATTCACACATCGGATCCCAAATTTTCGAAGTTGAAGGCTTCCAAATGGCAGTTCAACGCGTTGCTGAGTTTGCAGCAGATGTGTATGAGCGTCTTAACGTGGCATTCAAAGTGGTTAATCTGGGCGGTGGCTTCGGTATCCGCTATATCGATGGAGATACACCGCTTGAAGTTTCACAATACGTGAAAGCCATCACGGATGCGGTGAAAAATCATTTTGCTCAAATCGGCTATGCCGTGCCTGAGATCTGGGTTGAACCAGGCCGCAGCATCGTAGGGGAAGCGGGAACTACGCTCTACACTGTTGGAACAAGCAAAGATATTCCAGGAGTTCGTAAATACGTAGCTGTTGATGGTGGAATGACAGACAATCCACGTCCAGCGCTGTATGAGTCCAAATATGAGGCTGTATTGGCAAACCGTGCAAATGAGGCTGCTCAGGAAACGGTATCTGTTGCTGGTAAATGCTGTGAGAGCGGCGATATGCTGATCTGGGATCTGGACCTGCCTAAAGTGCAAAGCGGCGATCTACTCGCAGTAGCTTGCACAGGCGCATACAACTACTCGATGGCAAGCAATTACAACCGGATTCGTCGTCCGGCAGTTGTGTTTGTCAAAGACGGTCAAGGGGATGTAGTGGTACGCCGTGAGACGTATCAGGACATCATCCAGAATGATCTCGTACCTGAGCGTATTGCAAAACAGCCAGTTACCCGTTAATTAAAGAACAAATAGTGGAGCACTATATGAAGAAGACAAAAAAGGACACTCCTTTTTTGTCTTCTTTTGCATCTTTAGGGCTGGATTTTGAAAAAAACTTGCTTATTATTTTGCGATCAATCCATTTTCAGTGTACACTAAGAAAAGTGCTATAAAGCTTGGCCCAGGGTCATGCGTTCTGGCACCATTAACGATGGTCAATACGAAAGGAGTCATTTACATATGGCGAAACAAGCGAAAATCAAAATGGCAAACGGCGGAGAAGTTATAATCGATTTGTTCGATCAAGAAGCTCCAAACACAGTAGCAAACTTTGAGAAACTGGCTAACTCCGGTTTCTACAACGGTCTTGTATTCCACCGTGTTATTCCGGGCTTTGTAGCTCAAGGTGGATGCCCTAACGGTTCCGGTGCAGGCGGCCCAGGTTACACAATTAACTGTGAAATCAACCCGAACAAACATGAGCGTGGAACTTTGGCTATGGCTCATGCAGGCCGTAACACAGGCGGAAGCCAGTTCTACATCTGCTACCAACCGCAACCACATTTGGATGGACAACATACTGTATTTGGTAAAGTAACCAAAGGTATGGAATTCGTGGACGCTTTTGAAGGTCGCGACAAAATGGAAACAGTTGAAGTAGTAGAAGCTTAATCAATAAACGTATGTAAACCGTTTCGCAATTAGCGAAGCGGTTTTTGTTTACACTTAAGCTTATTAAAAGTTAGTATGTGACAAAAAGGAACAAAAAACAATTGATTTTTTGACGTTAAAGTGCTAACATCCAATTAATAACGCAACGAATCCTTCAGGGCAGGGTGTAATTCCCTACCGGCGGTGATGCAGTATGTGAGGATATCTATCCAGCATTGATGCAAAGTCCGTGACCCGTCTGCCTGTGGCAGATGGCTGATCTGGTGTAATTCCAGAACCGACAGTATAGTCTGGATGGGAGAAGGAGAGGGTGCAGTCCTTAGGGGCCGCATTCCGCAGGAGTGTTGCTGTACAGTTTTTGACGAATTCATTTCCTGTGCAGGGAGAAATCCGGTTACTTCCGGAAATCTTCATACATATGCCACATCATAGAAGCTCTTTACCTGTAATTGAAGTTCATTAAGGTATGTGTCTGCTTTCACTTGCCTGAAATGAAGTTTTGGGCGATGTGTTGTTGGCAATGTATCAATAGTACTGCTGGTGACACATGTCTCTCATCATCCCCATCGAACGGTTTGTTCGACGGGGATTTTTTATTGGATATGGAACATGCCTCTCTGTTGGAAGGGAGGTCTATAACTTAAGATTTTAACCGTGGGGTGAACGGACTTGGAAATGATTAATGATGAATTTTATATGGCGCTAGCACTGGATATGGCAGAACGGGCACAAGGACAGACCGGAATCAATCCGGTAGTCGGTTGTGTCGTTGTAAAAGAAGGACGTATCGTGGGCCTCGGAAGTCATCTCAAACGGGGAACGGGTCATGCAGAGGTTCATGCGCTGAACATGGCGGGTAGTGATGCTGAAGGCAGTACAGTGTACGTTACGCTCGAACCCTGTAGCCATTATGGCAAGACTCCACCATGCAGCGAACGTCTCATTCATGAGAAAGTGAAACGTGTCGTTGTATGCTGCGAAGATCCGAATCCGCAAGTATCCGGCAGAGGAATCAGCATGCTGCGTCAACAAGGGATCGAAGTTGAAGTTGGAGTGCTGCGTGAGCGCGGAAGACGGATGAACGAGAAATTTATCAAATACATTACAACAGGTCTCCCCTTTGTAACTTTGAAGACGGCCTCTACACTGGATGGCAAAATTGCTACGCGTAGCGGTGACAGCAAATGGATCTCTAACGAGTCTGCTCGCGAGATTGTACACGCGCTTCGCCATCGCCATCAAGGAATTATGGTTGGTGTGGAAACGGTCATTGCAGACAATCCCGAACTGACGACTCGCTTGCAAGTGGAAGGGATCAGCCCAGTACGAATCGTGGTCGATTCCAAGCTACGTCTGCCTGTAGGCGCCAAAATGGTCAAGGATGGCCTTGCACCTACCTGGGTACTTACAACAGATGAGGCGAGCCCTGAAGCGGCTGAGCGGCTGGAAGCCTATGGGGTGGAGATTATACGTTGTGGTCCAGGACCACGTGTTGATCTACTGAGTGCACTCAGCAAGCTCGGTGAGCGTGAGATTGGTTCAATTCTGCTTGAAGGCGGTGGAACATTGAATGGGTCCATGCTGGAAGCGCGGTTGGTAGATCGACTGCTCATGTTCATTGCTCCGAAAATTGTCGGAGGATACGAAACACCAGGCAGTTTCCGCTTTGAGGGTGTAGAGCGCATGAGTCAGGCGATTCAATTACATCAGCTGGAAATTGAGCAAGTTGGAGATAATATCAGCATTGGCGGAATTCCGGTTTGGCCTGAATAAATGAATTAACGATAATGAAATAAATAAAGGAGGCGGTAGCATGTTTACCGGTTTGGTGGAAGAAGTCGGTCAGATCCGGCGGATAGGTCGGAAAGGCGAAGCGATGGTCCTGAATATCGGAGCTTCCGCCATCATGAACGACTTAAAGATTGGCGATAGTGTAGCTGTAAACGGGGTATGCTTAACTGCAACAACTCTGGAGGGTGGCGGATTTACTGCCGATGTGATGCCCGAGACATATCGACATACCAATCTTAGTCAATTGCAATCCGGCAGCAAAGTTAATCTGGAGCGAGCCATGCTGTCAGGTGGACGTTTTGGCGGGCATATCGTTCAGGGCCATGTCGATGGCACTGGGGTCATTGGCAGCATTACACGTGACCAGAATGCAATTGTTTTCGAGATCAAACCTGACGATATGCAGCTGTTCAAATATCTGATACCCAAAGGGTCTGTAACCCTGGACGGAATTAGTCTGACCGTTGTGCATACTTCACAGACCGCATTCACTGTATCCATTATTCCACATACCATTGGTGAGACCGTATTAAATGTGAAAAAGACGGGAGATACCATCAATATTGAGTGTGATATTTTGGGCAAATATGTGGATCATCTGCTGCACTATGGTAAGGGACATCAGGAGACCGGTGCGGGCAAGCCGCGAAGTATCAGTGAGGATTTCCTGGCTAATCACGGCTTTGCTTAACAAATCGTAATTGATAAACTACAAATATAAATTGAAATGGAAACTGGAGGGGGACCTATGTTAGAGAAATCCATTCTGAATTCTATTGAGGAAGCCATCTACGATCTCATGCAGGGTAAACCGGTTATTGTGGTGGATGATGAGGATCGGGAGAATGAAGGCGACTTTATCGCTTTGGCGGAAAAGGCTACACCTGAAGTGATCAATTTCATGATTACCGAAGGCAGAGGTTTGGTGTGTGTTCCCATTACGCAGCAACGTGCCGATGAACTCAACCTAAAGCCTATGGTTCAGCAAAATACAGACTTTCATGGGACGGCTTTCACCGTCTCTGTAGATCATAAAGATACCACAACGGGCATCTCGGCTCATGAACGCTCCATTACAGTCAAGGGTCTAATTGATCCCGAAGCGAAAAGCGGAGATTTCCGCAAGCCGGGCCATATGTTCCCACTCATCGCCAAAGATGGCGGTGTGCTAAGACGCGCGGGACATACGGAAGCAGCTGTAGACCTCGCCATTATGTGCGGTTCTTATCCGGCAGGTGTAATCTGTGAAGTGATCAAGGAAGATGGCACGATGGCCAGACTTCCAGATCTGCAGGAGATTGCCCGCAAGCATGATCTGAAGCTGATCAGTATTCAGGACATGATTCGGTACCGGAATGAGAAGGAACAGTTGGTTAAACGCGAAGTAGCTGTACGTATGCCAACAGACTTTGGTGAATTCCAGGCGGTGGCATACACAAATGCAGTGGACAACAAGGAGCATGTCGCTTTGGTTAAAGGCGAAATTGACGGATCGAAGCCTGTATTGGTCCGCGTACACTCCGAATGTCTCACAGGGGATGTATTCCATTCTCATCGATGCGACTGTGGTCCACAATTTGATGCAGCATTGAAACAGATCCATGACGAAGGCAACGGCGTCCTGCTCTATATGAGACAGGAAGGACGAGGCATTGGACTGATCAACAAGCTGAAAGCCTACAAACTGCAAGAGGAAGGTCTGGACACCGTGGATGCCAATCTGAAGCTTGGGTTTGCTGCCGATCTTCGAGATTACGGCATTGGTGCCCAAATTCTCAAAGATCTAGGGGTTCGTCAAATTCGGTTGTTAACCAACAATCCACGCAAAATTAAAGGACTTGAAGGGTACGGACTTGAAGTGGTGGAACGTGTTGCCATTCAGATGGAAGAGAACGAGGACAATACGGTCTATTTGCACACGAAGCAGGCGAAGCTCGGCCATATGCTAAAGTTCGACGATATCGAGCAGAATGAAGAAAAAAACTGAGTAGCTTTTCTGAGGTTAAACAGGGTGAACTAGTTTCCAAAGATCAGCTGCGTACATCATATAATACAATTAGGGAGATGACTTGAATGCCACACTTTTTTGAAGGAAATTTGGTATCAGAAGGATTAAAATATGGAGTGGTCGTAGGACGTTTTAACGAGTTCATTACAAGCAAATTGCTCAGCGGAGCGCTGGATGCGTTCAAACGTCATGGTGTACAAGATGATGAAGTGGATGTAGCGTGGGTTCCAGGAGCGTTTGAAATTCCGTTGATTGCCCAAAAAATGGCTGAAAGTGGAAAATATGATGCTGTCATTACGCTGGGGACGGTTATCCGTGGTTCAACAACACATTATGATTATGTGTGCAATGAGATGGCTAAGGGTGTAGCCGCAATTAACCTGAAAACAGGCGTACCTACAATCTTCGGCTTGGTTACAACAGAGAATATTGAACAGGCCATTGAGCGTGCTGGAACAAAGGCAGGAAACAAAGGCTGGGATTCAGCTACTGCCGCTATTGAAATGGCGAACTTGACGAAACAGCTAAAATAGTGCTTATTTAATATAGTGCCCTGCTCTGCGCAGACGAAAACGGGAGACCGGATTCGGCGGCTTAGCGGGGGTTTTTATTTTTCTGGCGGGAGGATTCGTCTAGTGACGGTAGTTACATACAAACTGGAGACTTTTGAAGGGCCTTTGGATCTGCTGCTTCATCTGATCGATAAGGCAGAGATTCATATCCAGGATATTCCCATCAGCGATATTACCGATCAATATATGGCGTATCTGCATTCGATGCAGGAGCTGGAGCTGGATATTACGAGTGAATTTCTGGTAATGGCGGCAACACTTCTGTCGATCAAGAGCAAACTATTACTGCCCAAACCACCGGTAATCGAGGACTTTGAGGATTATGCATATATGGAAGATGAAGATTATGATCCACGTGCAGAACTGATTGCGCGTCTGATTGAATATCGCAAATACAAGGGAATTGCGCGTCACTTGCACGAACGGGAGTGGGAACGCAGCCTTATTTTCTCCAAAGAGCCCGAGGATTTGCGGCCGTATATGCCTGTAGAAGCACAATCGAATCCGGTCGAGGGTTTGCATACCTCGGATCTGATTGCGGCTTTCCAGAAGGCGCTGCGCAAGGCGGAGAAGCGGACAACCGTAACTCGGATCCATCGGGATGAAATCTCGGTTAAGGATCGTATTCGCGATGTCATCGGTGCGTTGGAAAGTATGGGACCGGGAGGCAGGCTGTTATTCTCCAAGTTGCTGGATAACCAAATTTATCGGCACGAGATTGTCGTAACTTTTCTGGCGGTGCTGGAACTGATGAAGATGAAGCAGATCGTCTGTTATCAGGAGCGGATGTTTGAGGATATCGTTATGGAGTGGAGAGGGGAAACAAAGAATCATGGATTTTCCGAAATTGAAATCGATTATTGAAGGCCTGCTGTTTTTGTCCGGAGAAGAAGGTCTGAGCATCAAACAAATCGCCGAAATCGTGGATCAGCGAACCGAACTGGTGTCGGATGCGATTGAGGAAATGATCGCTGAATTTGCCAAGCAGGGACGAGGCGTACAAATTCTTAAAATTGCAGGGGTAGTCCAACTGGGTACCTTGCCGGAACATGCGGCTTATTTTGAGAAATTGGCTTATTCACCTGCACGTACCTCTTTATCCCAGGCGGCGTTGGAGACGCTCGCTATTGTGGCGTACCGTCAGCCTATCACACGGGTAGAGATTGAGGAGATCCGTGGGGTGAAATCCGAACGTGCCATTCATACACTTGTGAACAAGGATCTCATTCAGGAAGTGGGACGGGCTGAGGCCATTGGACGCCCAATTCTATATGGCACTACCAAGTCTTTCCTGGATTACTTTGGTTTGGCTTCGCTCAAAGATCTGCCGGAGCCAGGGTTGTTTGAAGATTCCGAGAACCTGGAGGAAGAAACACAGCTGCTTTTTGAAAAATTGGATGTGCAGCATGTGGACCTGGACCTGGATAGTGCAAATCTCGAGAATGATGCAAATGCAAACGATATTAATAACGAAGATGATCCTTCGAACTCATAACTTTGCAGTCTGGATCGATCCAAAACCGGTTGCCCTTTCGGGGTGCCGGTTTTTTTGGCGTGGTATGTGGAATGGAGTGCAAGGTAGTCGTTCAAAGATTAAATGGAATTTTCAGGTCAGACGTGAATTTTTTCCTATATAGAGTGTCATACTAGACGAGAAAAGAATTGAGGGCTTGGAGGTAAGGCCTGTGTGGATTTGGCTTGGAGGAATCGGCTTGTTGATCGCACTGCTTCTTGTCGCAGTCCTCATCTCGTATGTTCATGTGCATTTTACATTCAGGAAACACAATCATGATGATTATGCCAAGATTACGGTTCGTCTGTTATATGGCATTGTGCGTATTAACTATGAAATTCCTAGTATTGTCTTTCGTAATATGAAGGAAGGTTTTCTGGTGAAGACGGAGCAGCGAATGAATCATTCGAGGGGAGAAGCCCAGAGCAGCGAGCGTGTTAACAAACGTAAAGTCAAAAAATGGGCTAAGGATGTAAAAATCATGCTCAGGGCAACGGAAGCATTAAAGCTCTGGATCAAGCAAACACTCACTCGTGTACATATGACTCATTTGTCCTGGTCCACTCGCGTTGGCGTCGGCGACGCAGCATATACGGCTGTTCTCATCGGTTGGGTGTGGAGTATCAAGTCGATCATCATTGGATACCTCTCTTATCAAATCCGTTTTGAACAAACGCCAAAGTTACAAGTTGTGCCGGTGTGGGAAGACGAGATGGAGTTCCAAACCGAGCTGGATTGGAAACTAAAGATCCGGATTTCAGCAGTCATGATTGCAGGACTTACGCTCTTAACCCGAGTGCTTCAAGTAGAGGGAGGATGGCGGATGTGGTTCAAACTCTTACAAGAACAACGGCGCAGACGCAAGCTGAAGCTGAAGAAACAACACAGTAAATCGCAAATTTAAGTGTATGTACTGTCCCTGTGTTATACGCCTTTCATTTAAAATGATTGCGGGGTGGCGGGGGTGGAACTATGCGTCTTGGCTGGGTCTACTCGGTAGTTAAGAAGAAACCGAGTATGAGAAAATTTCCTATAGTTTGCTTGCAACTACCGGATTTTATTTTGCCCAGTCAGCGGTTTGTAGTATTGAGGTTTAGTTAAATGGCTGGCTTACATAAGTCCCTTCAAGTTTGGGGATGATATGGTTAGATCAAACCTAGCTTAAATTGAAACTGGAGGGAATTTAAATGTCAGATCATCCAATTCAAGGCTTAATGGAAACCGCAATGGAAAATATCAAGGCCATGGTGGATGTCAATACAATCGTGGGCGATGCGGTCGAAACACCTGATGGTACCGTAATTTTGCCGATCAGTAAAGTGGGGTTTGGATTCGCTGCGGGTGGCAGTGATTTTCATGTAAATGATGGAAACAGCAAAGGTGGAAGCGGCGGGAGCAGCGGAAGTAGTACCACTGAACATGCCAGCTCCGCATCGGTTGCCTCACCATTTGGAGGCGGAAGCGGGGGGGGCGTATCCATTCGTCCTATCGCGTTCCTGGTAGTTGGCAAACAGGGCGTACACATCGTACCGCTTGACAACTCAACGCATCTGTTCGAGAAATTGATCGATTCCACACCATATGTGATGGATAGAATCCAGGACATGTTCCGCAATCGTAATACAGCACAACCGGCAGAGTCAAGCATTCCTGTCACACCTGATCCTTCTACGTACAGCTAAATAATGATTCGGTTAAAATCCCTTCCGCAGCATGTGCGAGAGGGATTTTTGCTGTTTGCTTAGTGGAATGCAGGGGGAGTATATCCAAAGGGATCAATATCTAATGAGACTTATCTCCTTGTTTCGCCTAACCTAAACATGAAAAAGATGTTGAAGGGGGAAGGTAAATTGCAAAGAGATACGATTTTTACCGTTTTATTTGGATGGCTATTGTCTGCCATGGTGTACCTGGTTGGAGGGATGGATCACCTATTTATTGCAGTAACGATTTTTGTGGGGCTCGATTACATCACAGGTGTGTTATCTGCATGGTACAAAAAAGAACTTTCCAGCAGGGTCGGATGGTGGGGACTTGCCCGTAAGTCATTAACATTTGTATTCGTTATTATTGCTCATCAACTGGATATTGTTGCTGGCAATTCGAATGACTTTATGAGAGATGCCATGCTGATGTTTATCATCGGTACTGAAGGAATAAGCATTCTTGAGAATATGGGGAAATTGGGACTTCCCGTCCCGAAATTTATCACTTCTGCTCTTTTCAAGCTTCGGGGTGAGGAAGATAATCAAGCTGAAAGCAAGGAGAAGATATAATGCTTCCAATCACAACGGACTACATACCTGTTAATAAGTACAGTCGAGCGGGAATGAAACTGAAAGCTAAACGAGGAATTGTTATGCATTATACCGCTTCCCCAGGAGCCTCAGCCAAAAACATCAGTACATATTTCGCAAGTTTAGCACAGCAAGTTGGAAACGGTCGTTATGCAAGTGCACATTATTCTGTAGATCGAACCTCCATTTATAACAGTCTTCCAGATGATGAACTTGCATACCATTGCGGTAGCGAGACTTACACAAAGGAAGCTGTGGCCCGTCTTGGAACGTATCCCAACAATAGTACGGTGGGTATTGAAATGTGCATTGAGAAGGATGGTAGCATTCATGAGGATACATTTAATAACGTTGTAGAGCTGGCAGTATATCTGATTAGAGAACGTGGCTTTCCCAATGTGTTTTTTACGCATAAAGAAGTTGTCGGGTGGAAGGAATGCCCACTACCTTGGATCAAAACCCCTGGGGAATATGAAAGGTTTAAGCAAGCAGTCAATTCTAAATTGAATCCACTGAAGGAAGAAGTGGTCACGGAGGATGAAGATGATATGAATAAAGTGCTGGATTATGCTCAATGGACATGGAATGAACTTGATAAATACATAGGAGATGCCTATAACGACAAAATCATTGACGAATGGGCATGGGTGGAGAAAGTACGCAAGAAGAAGCTGACCTACGGGGAATTGCTCATGTTGAAGGTTCTGATTGATGAACGAAGACGCAAAAAAGCATGAGATAAGCCACGAACTGAAAAAGGGGCTATTCGGTACGTCTTTTTAACCAATCATTAAAATGAGCTGCGTCTTTCAAAAAATAATAATTTTGTATGATCACAATTTTGTTAGGATGTTCATGCTCATATTGTGAGTGAGACAAGGATGAATCCACGGTTCCAATTACAGGGTGATGTAAGTCGACTATAACATGTTCTAAAATTTCTTGGCTCATATAACTGTCCTTTCGTTAAATGGGTCATGTTGAAGAAGGAGAAATTCTTGATGTCTCCTACATGTTCTATACGATTTCAGATAAAAGGTGTTAAGGAGTCAGATATTAAAATTGAAAAAAGTAGAGCCCCAAGTCCAAGGACTTGAGGCTCTATTTTTTTTGCACTTCCTTTGCCAAAGAAACATGTATCCGGTCAATCTAATTCGTAATTACTAAAACGGTGTAGCTACTCTTGTAAAAAAGTGGAGAGGGCATCATCTGCAAGGTCGAGTTCTGCGAAGGCCCTGCACACTTTCTGGAAGGATCTAATGGTATTGGTCTCGTATAAAATGTTGATGGGATCGAAACCTAGCATAACTAGTGAATCCACAAGTTCTGTTTGGTCCACTTCGATATGGTGCAGTGCTTCAAGCATGGTTTCAATGACTGCTAAAAATAGAATTGCTTTATTTACTTGATCCATACGTGTTGCTCCCTTCGTTATTTCCTTTTCTCCTGTCATTCTGCCAAGGTACATTCTTAGAATAAGCAGGGTGAGATGGAAAATAACGCGAAGCACATAAGTGACCCCATATAAACTAAATAAATCTGAAATGAGGGGAGAACAAAGACGTGAAAAAACAGTATAAGATCTTCAATGAAACTCCCCTAGTATGTAAGATTAAGCGTTCTCGTTCACTTCATTGATAATTGAATCAATTAACTCATCATCAACTAATGTACTCGCTTTTTCAAGAGCGGATAAAATGCCTTCTGGATTATCAAAAAAAACGTTAAACAGGACGGGAGCGACGTCGTCTATATTAATTTTCTGGGCTTTAACCATACTAATCAGAGCAACAACGATCTCGTGACCTTCTACATTGCCTTCCATGAATCTATTTCTTAAGTGAGTTGCGACTGCTTCGGTCTTTGACTGCGAGTACGCCATTACATTCCCTCCAACGATTGAATAATCTAAGTAGTGCTCCTCTTTTATGCAAGTCTAAACCAGGTTAGATTAGGAGTTATCTTAACAATAATAAGTCAGTTAGTTCAAATTATCAATAACTACTACAGCAATGAAATTTCACTTGAATCCCGTCTTTACTCAACAAAAAAGACCCTGGACGGGTCATTTTTTTGGTCTTCCTTCCCAATAATCCGGAAATCCCTCGTAATCCCAAGCATATAGGTTTTCGTTGTCCGCCTGAATGGCAACATCTGCTCCTGAGCCAAAATCAACACCTACAGAGCCAAGTTCTTTTGCTTTAATGGCTAATACCTTGCCAGGTGCCCCTGCACATACGAGAGCCAGTTTCCATGGTGTTTTTTTGTAGATGTTTTCCATTTCTTTAGAGGCTGCGCTCACATGAGACCAAGAGGGGCAGTCCACTGTTGTCACGATGTCTGTCCAACCGTAACGGCGTTCCAGAACTTCTTTATATTGCTCGGCTTTGGCTCCACAGATCAGTATAGGCATGGTCTTGAACGTTTCATAGAACAGTTTGAACCGGGCAATGTAATTATTTTCAAACGCGTAGAATGTCTTCTTGGGCTTAATCTTGTAATACGAGAGACACATATCAAACAAGGGTCTGAAATACCAGTGATCCGTCTGGGTCAAGTGACCAACATAATCGGCTTTTCTCAGGCAGTGTACAATGATTTCTCTCGCACCTGCATTGGGTAATGTAATGCCACAGTATGTGGGATCATTCACCCACCCGTAATGGGATTTGATGAAGTCCATGGTTAGGACAGTTCCATGGGCCAGAATTGTATTGGAAGCATCCCCGAATCGAACGGAAGCATGAGCTTCTCCATCCGAAGCCTTTTGGAACCAATTATGAATTAATTCAACGCTTCCAAGCACGCTCTCCACCCTCTTTCGGATTGAAATAATTTAAGTCCTTTTTGTACATCTGCATCATCTCCTTCTTTTATAGAATAGAAGAAACGATTCATTCTCTCTCCTCTTTCCAGTGAAAAGATCTTTTTTGTTGGACACGCTGAAGATTGGCGAAGATCGGTCTACACTATGTGAAAGGGGAGGGATGAACGGTGGCTAACGTATTCATAGGTGCTCCTGTGAGAAACCGGGCATGGATTATGGAGCGGCACTTGCAGTCGCTCAAACAACAGACAGTAAACAAGCATTTTTTTTACATTTTGAACGATAGCGAAGATCAGACAGAACAAATTTTGAATGATCATCAGATTTCGTACATGACTCATAACTTGGGCAAGTCATCTGGTCATTTACGTGGTCAATACTCCTATCACAATCTGGCGCTACTAAGAAATATACTTGTAGATGAGTTTCTAAAATCCGATTGTGATTATCTGTTCTCCATTGATACAGATATCATTATCCCTGAACATAGCCTGGAACAGCTTATTGAAAATGATAAGGACATCTGTGCCATGCTGATTCGAAATCACCCAAGAATTAAGGCTCATAATGTAATGATTGGTGGAAAGCACGTTCCAGAATTCAGCGAGGGTGTAATCCCTGTGGATTTGACAGGTGCAGTGTATCTCATTAAACGTGAAGTCATTGAAGCTGGAGTTCGATATAGTTCACATCCAATTGGTGAAGACGCTCCCTTCTGTGAGCATGCTCAGCAACTTGGTAATGAACTGTATGTGGATACACGGCTTCGTCCGGTTCATGCCTATGAGGAAGGAGTGGAGTTGGTTGCTAAATTGGCTGGTAGATAGAAGTAGGCGGAAAAAAGGATGTTTTGAAAGCATTGAAATGACGATCATATATCCACCTGCACTCGATTGGAATTTGTTGTTTCAACGTCCACAGCAATTAATGACCGCATTCTCCAAGATTCCAGGGGTCCGTGCTATTTTTATTAACGAAGAAACGTATAAGAAACAGAGCCGTCCGATCGAGAAGTTGAATGACGACCTCTTCCTTGTGCAAAAGGGGATTAACTATGACCATCTGGTCAAAGGAAAAAAGGTACTCTGGTTCTCCAGTCCAGGTCAGTATAACTATGGGGATGGGCGTAATTTTGATTTTACCGTATTTGACTACTTGGACAATTCGGCCGATGAATTTGCGGTTTGGAAGGATTACATTCCGAAATGTTTTGAACGAGCAGATCTGATTGCTACAACGGCAAAGGTGATGTATGAAGCTCATAAAAATGACGGCAAACCGATCTTTATGTGCCCGAATGGGGCGGACTATGATCACTTTAAGAAAGCACGTGTATCTCTCCCAGTACCGGCGGACTTCCCCGATGTTAAGGAGGGACAAAAGGTTGTGGGATTCCATGGGGCTATGGCTTCCTGGGTGGATTATTCACTTATTACCGACATTGCAGATAAAGGGTATCGTGTAGTTCTGATTGGAAACAATGCCCTGTATCAAAAAAACATTGTGCATCCCAATATAACTTGTCTTCCACATAAGGATTATAGAGTTCTTCCAGCCTATATTGCCCAATTCGATGTTTGCATCGTGCCATTCAAACTGACAGAAATGATCCGTGGATGTGATCCGATTAAATATTACGAATATTTGTCTGCGGGTAAGCCTGTTATAACGACTCGTATGGAGGAAATCGTCAATAAATACAGTAACGTGACCTACTTTATGGATCGTCATAATTGTGGGCAGGTGCTTCAGAAAGCAATCAGTGAGAACAACGAGGCCAAAATCGCAGCCCGTGCAATGGTTGCTAGAGCTAATAGCTGGGACAGTAGGGCCATGGATGCTGTCAAAATGATAAATCAGGTGATGGGAGTCAACGTGGATGAAACAGATATTCAAACGAATTTTCGGTAGCCAGGTGGCCAAGCCGCCAATGGAAGTTGAAAAAATAGAGGTCCAAATGAGTGAGTTCAATTTTGAAAAATATGTGCCCAAAACCAACACAACCATTGTATATCTGCCTGCTATAGATTTTCATAGTGAACGATTTGGGCGTCGACCACAACGATTGTTAAGAGAACTTGCGGAGATTGGTTATCATGTGATTTATATAAATTCCAGTGATGAGTTTTATCAGGTGGATGCGTTGGAGTATCCTCACCCTGAGCTTCCGAATTTTGTCGTGGCTCGTGTTGGTCAGAACGTTCGTCCGTTGTTTCAGGGGGAAAGAGTCATCTATTGGGTGAATGACAGCCGATTGGCAAATTCAGTCGAGACAGTTTATCCTAACCTGGTTGTATTCGATTCGCTTACGGATCCCGACCTATTTGAAAAAGACAAACACAAGATGGAAGCTGTTGCTGACGTTGTGTTTATTACACCAGAGCGAATTTATGAGCATGGAAAATACTGCTCTCATGTTCATCTGATTACTGCCGATGAATATGAATTAAAGGAACGAGCAGAACAGGTCGCCCAAATTATAGATGAATTGCCCAATAGACCGGCCCCTCTTATGTAGGGGTCTTTTTTTATTTGATCTTATTAGAAGCTGTTCACCTTGCAGAAATCCCATTTAAACTTTCGTTCAACATATTCAGTGATAGGTGTTAGGGAATGAGATTAGCGTTCTACACTATGAAAAGCAGAGACAGCCACCAGCCAAACTGCTTGGAGGAATGAAAGTCTGATCTTTTCAATCCTTCGACCAGCCGCCGGCTCATGTAAGTCTCGATAGCTAAATAATGATATTACAAATCTAAGGAGTGGACTGTTCAATGGCTAAAAAAATGATTATCAAAGGTGTAGGTACATTCATGGCGAAGCGTTATCCTACAGACCCGCTGGGTGCAATTGAAGTAATTACACTGGGTACCCTGCAAGATCTGAAAATTGACCTCAATGTAGAGCTGGAGGACATCTTTGGTGGTGATGGCCTGTTTGCCATCGATGTACTGGTGAAGTCGAAGTCCATTGAGGTATCTGCTACAGATGCCAAATTCGATCTGGATGCGATACAGCTGATGATGGGTTCAACCGTACAGGAACAAGTGAAGTCCTACGTATGGGTTTTGAATGAGCAGGATACTGCAGCTGCTGGCGCAAGCAATTCCGGATTTGCTGAAGTTAAACCAAAATTTGCAAGTACAATCTATGGAAATAACGGAGATATTACGGTTCGTCTCAAAGATTCCAACAAGTTGCTGAAACAACTCAGTTCGAAGGCAGCAGCTGTGGCACCAGATGAATTCTTCTACGATGAAGCAAATGATGTTGTTGTACTGAACGCCGCGCATATCAGCAAGGAAATTGTGCTCAACTACAAACGCGAAGAATTGGTAGACATGGTTGATTTGCTGGTTGACGAAGTGCCTTTCCCAATCTCTGTGATTCATCATGGTACATTCCAGCAAAAAGATGGCTCTTTCGCAGGAGTTGAAACCGAATTGTACATGTGCCGTGCCAAGGGTACATTCAGTATCAATGCTCAGCGTGCTGCAGCATCGGCATCTGCGATTTCCTTGCAGATTCTTGATCCTGAACGTGCGGACGGCAAATTGGGAAGCATCAAACGCTTTAGCGCAACAAGCAAAATCTAAGATCTCATACGATGTTCCATTGCTCCTGGCAAGGTATTTTACGGCGTCTGTGTCCTCCCCTGCACAGACCCTTGCCTTGCCAGGTTCTTTATTTTACAGGGGAGAGAATGTTCAGGGGAGGCTCTACTGATGGTGGAAACAGAACAGGAAAAGGCTGAGCGTGAGCTGGCGGAAAAATTGAACGAGGAAGCTGCCGAACGAATCAAAAATGATCCGGCGAATAAACGGGTAACCCCGGAGGAAGCCGAAGCTGCTGAACGGGCATTCTTCGAAGATGATGAGATTATAACACTTCGTGATCGGCGGAAATACCGCATCCCACCATGTAACCTGAAGGATGCACGTCGATTAATGAAACTGCTAAAAACGGTCAATATCGACGCCATTATTCTTAACTTTATTCCAACAGAGAATGATGAACTGGATGCAAAACGACAACAGGATTTATTTGATGTGTTGGCTATGGCGTTTAAAAACTATCCGCACATTGTGACCAAAGATGAACAGGGTGAGTATATCATCAATCGAGAATATCTGGATGAGTACCTTGATTTAAATACAGCTCGTAAAGTCATTGATATGCTCATTGGTCTAAATGGTCTAAAAAAGTAGAACGCGCCGAGGGTGAGCCTCTGGAGGGAACCGAAATCCGTGATGAGGAAACGCAAGAGCCAATTCACTGGGGAGAAATCTTCTTTACCCTTCACAAGCACTGTGGGCTGAACAAGTGGGAGATCTGGGAGTACACGCTCCCTCAGGTCGCGGAGCTGTGCAAGTCAGCCGAGAAATATATTCAGTTTGAGGTTGAATTAATGACAGCACCTCTTCGCATGTTCGGTGGCGGCAGAGGGGAAGAAGAAGTCGGGGAAGATGGAAGTATTAGACGTAAACGGACTTTTGATGACGCGGACTATACAGAACTATCCGAGGAAGACATCGGTTTGCTTGCACAAGCGCTTGGAGGATAAGTGAGAGACGTCCCGTTTTGCCTACACTAAGGTAGAACGGGATTTATGTATAAAGGTGGTGATGAATTTGGCTGACACAGAAGAACAAAAACACTCTTTCACGAAAGAGATATTAACGGAGGTAGAGCAGTCTGGTATCCCAACCCCCGACTTGAAAGGGGGGAACCAATCAGGCTTTCAATCGCTCGTTAACCGTCTTGAAGAGATGAAGGACGAAATGCAGTCCCAAATGATTGCAACGTTAACCAAGGATTTGGAGACATTTTATCGTGGGGCCTTCAACGCAATGCAAGATCTGCCGGAAGCCGGTTCACAGGAGTTAGTGGACTCTATGAGCAACATGATGAAATATATCTCCTCAGGCGAAGCCAGAGGGTACTCACCTACTATGCTGAAGGAATCACTTGAGTCGTCACGTCAAATAGATGACCAGATGACCAGGGCAAATCACAATTTCGAGATCAGATCATCAGGTCAAACAGGTCAAACAGACGGGAACGTCAAGGAACTACAACGGATTGCATTGCAACATGGTATGGACCAGGAGGATGTGGGTCTCGCATATCGCATTGGTTCCCGCTCCTATGATAATCCTCAGGAAGCCACAGCTTTTGCTAAAGAAGTCGCCAAGTTGCGTTCGTTTGACAATGTGGATGTAGAGCAGACTGCTACGGGCTTGGAAGGTGTTTCTTCTGCTTGGGGAGTGAGTGGTTATGATCTATCTAAAGTGACGGACATGATGCTTAAGGCTGCAACTATCTCAGAGGTAAGCATTCAGGATCTGATCAAGACCCTGCAACAAACGGTGCCTGCATCGGGTGAACGTGAGGATGAAGCAACAAAAGAAGATGCTCTTGCCCGTCTCATAGCTACGTCTTCATTGTCTCTTCAGAAGAAAGGTCATTCAGGCCTGAGTGGTGGTTTAACCCAGGATCAGGCGTCAGTAGGCGCTCTTGTGGATCAACTTAAGACAACAGCTGACGAGAATAAAGCTTCCACGGTTCCGCGGACAGATACAAGAGACAACTTACAATTTCGTCAAAGCCAGTTCCGTACTGCGTTCCAAATCTCTACATATGAAGCCATGAAAGGGTTGAAAGAGGAGTTTTCTGGACTCCAGACCTATCTTATTTCATTCTTGCGATTAATTGGAGACCAATCCAGCGGAATTGCAGATCATATGGAACTGATTAATCGGATTATGGAAGAAGCAGGAGTTCAAGTAGCCTGGGACAAGTTCGCCGATGTGATGAACGACGGAGAACAGACACGTTATGGTAGGGGTGATACAGGTACAGGCAAGGGCGAAAGCTTAGGTGGCAACACTTCTAACTCAATCGGATTTGCTGATGTGCATCGTGCGGGTGTAACCCAGGAAAGGGCAAGACAGCAAAACCGTCTTCGTGCTCAAGGTACCCGTAAAGCAGAGACACAGACAAGGGCAACTGCCAAGCAAGAAGAAGTGCTCAAGCTACATACTAGACGAGATGAACAACAATCACTCTATAAGCAGGCAATCCAGGATGGTAATTCAGCAGCTTCCTCCTTTCACGAAGGAGAACGTGACCAAGCGGAGAAGGAAGCCAAAGCCAAAAGCAGGGAACTTCGTCTGTTGCGTGAGGAATTGGATTCACTCGATGAACAGATGGCGAAGACAAAACGGAGTCTTGAATTTCTAAGCCGTGAGTTGGATGAGAATGGTAAAGCGATCATGCAGCTTGAGCATCAAGCGAGAATATTGATGTTGGCGATGGATGATATGGATCTGGATGCAGTGGAGCTTCGAAATAAGTTGTATTTCCTGAATGCGGAGTTCCTTTATGGCTCAACCGATGTTCAGCGTTACGAATCGGAGATCCAGAAATTGCGCAAACAATCAATTCTGTTAAATGATGTGCTAGCCAAATTAAGAAGTGAAGTGAATGCTCTGAATTCCTCATTCAGACAGGGTTCAATGGATGCCGCAGCATACATCTCCAAATTGAAGGAGCTTGAACAGGCTCAATTGGCTACAATGATGAACTCTTCTGGAGGCTTCCTCGTGGTTCCAGGTACAGGTAGTGCCGGTGCCGGATCAGCTGCAAAAGATGATAAAGAAAAGGATGACTCGGCAAACAAAACCTTCGTGGCTCGTCATGAAGACCTGATTAAGGATGTCATGAAAGATGCGATAATCGATGAATTCAATCCGGGGGGCGATTCCAAAAAGGAAAATCAAAAGACCAAAAAAAGGGGTCTTCTTTCCAGATTTAAGGACATGAAAGAGACAGGCAATCGCAAAGCTTTTTTTGACAGCAATGCCCCGACTCGTGATGAAGGTGGAAATATTCTTCGAGATAGACAAGGTAATTTGATTACTCAGCGTGATATCAATGCGGAGCGTGCTGCACGTGGGATTAAAACACCGGGAAAACTTTCAAAATTAGTGAAATCCGGCTCAAGGTTGTTAAGACCTTTAAAAGTCGTACCAGGGCTTGGTGTTGCGATGGGCGCCATGGATGTAATTTCAGGCCTTGTTGATCCGCTTAGTAATATGGGCAAGTCTGACGCGGAGAAGCAGAATATTCGGGCAACGAACAAGGAAGAGCTGGCAAAACAGTTCAAAGATGTGGAGCAGTCATCTTTTATAGGAAAAGTGTGGAAAGGTTTTAACCTCGGGATGGATGCCGCTATATCCGGGACAATGAGTTCGATATTTGGGGACAATGCTACCAACAACAAGTTTGGTGATTACAAAGAAGGATTCAAGGCTTTATGGTCCGAAGATGGCGGAGATGCGGTCGAGAAAAAGCTGGCCAAAGAGTATAACTACGAGCAAGAGAAAAAAGATTCACAACTTCAAATGGACAAGGAGTCTGGAAAGGCGCCTGAGCAGAACACTCAACCACAAGTACAATATGTGCAGCCTCAGATTCAGTACATTCCTGGTGCTGGCGGAATGGGTACCATTGCTAACGGATATACACCTCAGCCGCAAAGCAATGGTATTGATGAAATGATCGCCAAGATTAATCGGCAGCTTAACAAATCGACAAGTGACAACGAAACGAATTATCAAGTCGCTCGATCCCGTCTGTTGATTAGCGGTGTCCGCGAGGATTCTGGCCAGATGCGCGCTTTGATGGAGAAATATTTGCAAGAAAATATCAAGTTCTTTGATAAGGCGATTGCTAGTTTGCAGAAAACGTACGACAAGATGGCTGAGGGCAAGGAAAAAGATGAACTCGGTCTGGAGATTAACGAGAAGAAGCAGCAAAAGGCACAATCAGAGCTTGAACTGAACGGTGTTAAAAACAGTAAAATTGACGAACTCAGACGCAAGATGAACGATCAACTTGAGCTGACACAGTTGGATTATGACAAACGAATGTACGATCTCTTGGCGGCCAATGGAGGTAAGGAAGATGCACCAGAATTGATTGCATTGAACAAATCCCGTGCATCTGAGCTGAACTCAAAAATGAGTTCGATCAAGCAAGATTGGAAGAATTTGCTGAATAGTGGATTATTTAAACCGGGCTCGGATGAATATATGGAGATTTTTAAACAAATCCAATCATTGGGTGTGGAACAGTCCAAAAATTTGGCCGAAATCAGCAAAAAAATGGATAAACCCATATCTACATTCAACATTCCAGCAGGACTTAAAGTCATGGATTACTTTGATTATATGACGACAAACAATACACATAAAAGTGTGATGGTTGGAGCGGGCGATGTCACGGTGCATGTGAATATCGACAATATGACAGGCAGCACAAAAGATGTGGAGAAACTGACGTCGTCACTGGATAAGACACTACGGCAGAACAATCCGGGTCTTGTAAACAGGATGGCGAGCAATGTCGGTGCAAGAATGGGGAGTAATTACCCCGTATCTTTTATTAGGTAAGGAGGGCTTCTGATATGTCTCAGCAAGACCCGTTTGGCTCAGTTAATGACCGGTATAAAAGAAAGTTGTATGTGGATACAGGCATGAAGTTTGAGCCTGTGATGGGTCGGATTATTGATCCCTACTCTTCACCTTCCCCCAATCCGCAAGTGAGGGAGATCAAAATGATTAATGCTCCCTCGCATTTTCATCAGATGGGCGTGTCTTCGTACAAGTCCATCATTAACATCCTGTTTAAAGACAAGCAATCCTATCATGACTACGCCATGTACGTAGGCTGGACGCACAAATTTTATGATGAGAAGGGCAATATTTATGTTGGTGTTGTAGAGTCCATCAAAGTAGACCCTATTTTCTATCATCAGGATACTATGGATAAAGATCAGAAGGGCTACAAGGTCGAATTGACTATGACCCTAATCAAGAAAGATGGATATGACCGCAAGAGTGCAGTACAGTTCCAGGATTTACAGACGACGGAAGGTAAGAATCACTGGGCAAGAGATTCCATTGAACGCATGGCTGATTTGGGACTTACTGTTGTAACAGAATTGGATGGTACACCAATTCTATACTTCAGGCCGGAAGATTTTATAACTAGAGCAGAGTTTGTTACTTTCCTGATGCGCACCAAACGTCTGCTGGAACGAACAATTCGAGAGTAGGGTGACCTACTCTCTTTTCTGTCTATTCTAAATATAGGGGGTGTTTATCATACGAAAATGGGTTGATGTAAACGAAGGGGACTGGTTCTATAACGATGTTATGGAAGCCACAAATATGGTTCTGGAAGATGGTGAAGTCTTTGTTGCCGGGATCAACTATAACAAGTTTGAGGAAGGCAAGCCTTTTGTATATGAGGAAATCAAGGGGCAAGCGGGGCAAACCTCATTTAGTCTGCCTCTTCTGATTAAGCCGACAGATAACAATCCACTGTATGTGTTTATTGATGGGGTTCAAACGATCTACGAAACGGCTGAAACCAATAGCAAGGGGTTAACCGATGTAGAGTTGTATACCGGTGTGAAAGCAGGTCAGGTGGTGTCCTTCTGTAGTTATGGAGAACCGTTGCTGGATAGTGATTGGAAAAGGCCACCCGTGTCCTGGACTGGAGATCTGCCCAGAGCTGCACTTAGTGCAGCGACGACCTATTTCTACGATCCATTCAGTCGTAATCATCAAGAATATTTGTATGCAGCAGGCCAACCGCTTCGCAGACTCAGTATTCCTTCCGAGGTATGGGCAGACACCATGGGAGATGCGGCAGCGGTAACCAAAATTGCAACAAAGGCAATTGGTTACCGGACAGATGTATATTGTGTCAGTCCTGGGGGATCAGTGTTTCTTCCCTTTAATCTGAACGGTGTCACTTGCAAGTTCAACTATTGGACGAAGAATAACGGTGGAGCATTCAAATTCAAGAGTGAAGACATCAAAGCAACAACACTCAAACCGGCATACAACAACTGTTTTTTTCCTAATGCGATTATACAGCGGGGAGAAGCCTTTCATCTGATTAACAAGCTACGCAAGGTGTTCTATGCCAGATTTACGGACAAGGAAGCGCCAACGACGGGGATTAATGAGCCTATTAAGGCATTTCAGGGACAACGGGTGTTTAGACTTAACGGCAATTATCCAGCAGGTAAAAATAAACTTAAAGTTACAGTGAAATTCAAAGAAGAGAAAAAAGATAAAGTCCAAGAAACTCCGCCTTATTCAGAAATTGACAACCATACGGTTGTCTTCAATCAACCTTTCTCAGAAGGCGACGAAGTGACTTTCTATTATCTCAAAGATGTGAGCGAGAGGTTCGCAGACGTCGGAAAAGATTCGGCCATTTATTATCAAACCAAGGGTGAGCGGGTAGAACAGTCCAAGGATGCTTTCTGGAAAATAGCTGTTTCGGAGATGGAAGATGAAACATTTGCCAATAATGACCCGCTGATTGCAGGCATCAATATCAAGAAAAAGCTGGATGGTGCAGCTGTGGTAACTAATATGGGCAGACCTGTAGGGGGTACAGAACCGGATGAGACATGGTTTTTGGGTAACTCTGCTATGACACGGGCTGAAGCCGTAGCTTTCTTGGACCGATTCATGAAGTGGACCATCGAGCGATTTAAGTAGGGGGAGATACAATATGATTCCAATTTCGGATGAGGTTATGAATGTGCTCTCTCAGCGTCTGAAGCTGGGGGAAGGAGCACTTCCCAATATTCGGGTCGAAGTTGACAGGCTGGCATTTATCCCGGGACGGACAGAAGAGTTCAGGCATATGGTTTCCGAGCAAGTACCCATCATCAGTACACAATCCGTTTGGGTGGATGAGTCGAGTAACGGAATATATAATGGTTCGACTCTAGCGAATACCCAAGAGATTTATTTTCCGGTCAAGGGTAAAACGATTGATAGCATTACAGTTACAGATAAATTTGGTGCAGCCAGAGATGGCGGCTCTCGAAGTCATCGAGGGATTGATCTGTTTGATGAAATGGGAACACCAATTTTGGCGGCTTGGGCTGGAAAGGTTGCACATACAGCTCGAAATAAAACAAAGGGCGCGGGTAATGCCGTAACGATCAGGCATGCCAATGGTTTACTCACAAAGTACTTTCATCTGAAAGAAATTCTCTGTTCGGTGGATGATCAAGTGGCACAGGGGGCAGTGATTGGTACTCTTGGTAATACAGGGGGGGTGTACACGAATGGCCACAAGGTTTCAGCTGCTGAACGTGCCGCGGGCAGAGGAAGACATCTGCATTTCGAGATTTGGGAAGGGGTTAGTCCAACATCCAAGACTGGGGAGGGAGGTAAGGCGGTCGATCCCCAATTATATCTGAGCGGAAAGCGTAAAATGCACGGAGATGCGGAAACAAAGTTTACTGATGTAGAGCCGGTTCAGGTCGAAGGATATCCAGGAGAGATTAAGCTGAATGAGAAGTTCGACAAACGCAACTGGCATGAAAAAAGCGTTTATACAACCGGTTTGAAATTTTCGGAGTATGCCAAGATTGAATCGGGTTGGACTTTGTTTGATTCGGGAGGCAAGTTGCTGTATACGTTTGATGGCAAAGCCGCCGTAGTTGAATTTGAGATCAACGTGACTAAACTGAGCATGCCTACTCAAGGACTTCTTAGTATTGGAATGGGAACTAATTTTAGTGAAGCGGAAGGGGATTCTTTCGCTGTGGTGATTGATGGTAAAACGTATGCCTATGTCAATAAGTTCAACGGGGCATATGACCTGACCAAACTAACGGAATTGAACAATATTGTAATCCCCGCAAAAGCCAAAAGCATCAAAATTAAGGTGACTTATGGGGGCAAACAAAATACCACTGTTCCACCCGGATCGGTTCCTGCTTCGAAGGCGAAATATAAAAAATTCGCCATTGATTATATTCGTATACAAGAGTTGTTGCCTGCTCCATTGAAGAATCAAAAGAGTGAAGAAGGACTTGATCCGTCCAAAGGCTATTATCAAACGAACAGCTATGAAGGTTTTGTCATGAACAATAGGCCAGAGTCGGATGTTATTCAGGTTGGATCTTTTGTCTATATGGATACGCAGGTTCTTCCCAATATCATTAGTGCCGAAATCGATGATCAGTTTGACTCTGAAGCCAGGGAAGCACGGCTGACCATCTCTAATCCCAGAGGATTCTTCTCCCCGGATTATAATCCTGCCCATTTTCCCGAGCTTGGGGGCGTGCCATCTCCATGGTCTTATTTTGCCAACGGATTCCATGTTGGGGTTCTGAGTGAAAACACACCGATACGTATCTACATGGGCTATGGTCAGCATATGATGCGGGTATTTACAGGACTGATTGACAAGGTGGACATCAATGGTGAGGGTTCCACGCTGGAGATCACAGCTCGAGATATGTATAAGCGCATTATCGAGAAAGTCATTTCGGAGAAAAAAGCTTATCCGGAGGTAGATGAGATTGATAATGTGCCAGATCCGGTGCCCCCTGCAGCAGTAGGGACGGACCGGACATCATCCATTATTCAGGCTGCCCAAGCTCAAGCTGCAGCCTATGGCGTACCGGATCACAAATTTTTGCTTGCGATATGCAAGCATGAGACCGTACTTGGCACACAAGGTATGGGCAGGGAGGAGAACGGCAGCTTTATTCTTGGATACGGAATCCCTAAAAAGGAATACGAAGGCATTCAGAAGCAGATGAAGCGCGGAGCAGAACGGATGTCCAAAGCACTGGCTTCCAGAGGGAAGAAAGTGACATCAAAGGCGGATGTACTTTATTTCCATAATGGAGGAGACATTGCTCCAATGACCTGGAGTGAAGATCGGGATAATTGGGTGAACAAGGTATGGACCTTTTATCAGGAGATGCTCGCAGACCCGGCAAGCTGGACCATTACAGCAACCTCCACTCCGGCAGTTACACCTACACCAGCTCAGCCAGTGGAACTTGAAAAGCCGGCCTGGGTCAAATCCACGGTTGTCCTAGATCTGGTTAAACATGCAGGTATGGTGGGTTGGAGGGCAACCAGTGAGGATCGCTCTTATCCTGACTATGTGATCGACGAGACCTATCTGATTGAGGTGAATCAGAAGACGGGCAGAGTCATTATTCCGGTACCGGGGCAGGAGGGTGAGTTTGAAGTCAAGGATGCAAGTACGGTGCTTACGCCCAATGGATGGCTTAATCCATTCATCGAGGAGTATGGAAAAACGTTTGAGCAATGGTCCGCCAAAGTTACAGAAGCCGTTCAGGAAATTATCTCGGAGATTCCGTATCGAAGCTACTGTGACCGTTATGGTACATACCGATTGGAGCGCTTGAATTATGACAAATCGGTCGTTGCGGAGTTTTCCGAGAACGACAATCTGATCTCCATTACCAAATCCACGGATTGGTCCAGAGGAAGAAGTCACATCGTTGTTATCGACTCAAATCAAAAACAGAGCAGTTTTGTGGACAAGGAGATTTTGCTCGAACTCAAAGGAGAGATCCGAACCATGGTGCTTGCAGTTCCTTGGGCCAAGACGGTTGAAGCCAAGAGACAGGTGGCAGAGCGAGCTTTTTTTGATATGAAACGTATGTGCCGTACGCTACAGGTATCTATTCCTGCGAATCCTGCTCTTGATCTGCTTGACAACGTTATCGTGACGGATAAAACGACTACCACCCGCGCCGTATACACGATTAAAAGTATCAAAACAAGCTATTCTGTGGATCGGGGCATGCTTCAGGTCATTGATATGATGTGGGCAAGAAAGGGAGTGATGGTGTAATGGCAGGCATTGTGAATGAAAATATTGTTTTTCCTGTGCTGGATCTGATCCACCGGGAATTACGCAAATATAGCAGTACTTCAAATTCGAACAGTTCTCCTCTTGAGGGGGAACCTTCCGTAACATTATATCGGGAACACATGCAGGACCCGGATAGAGTGACTGGAGCAGACCTCTTCTATGAATCCGAATGGAAGGTTTCGATCTGGATGAAGTTCGGCTCAGAGGAAGAGGAAGACTTTCCTTCCGGGGTGGGCTATTCCCACCCGGATTATGAATACTACAAGTATTTCAGGTTAACACAGGTGACCGCCCGCACATTTGATCCAAGTGGAGAGTCGATGTTCACCTACAATATTGGTCTAAATTATGATGACGAAGGACGCTTAACTGGAACGAGCGTAAATCGTATATAGCATTTAGGAGGTGGTTCCATGGCATTTAATGTTTCTTACATCGCGGGTGGCGTCATCGACAAAGTGCGCGAGCTGCCGTACCCACACTTCAGTAAAAAGACGATCCCATTCATACGGGGACAGATGTTGGACATTCCGGCGGCCAAGACCACCAAGTCCGATACGTTCACCTTGACGTATGACACGGAGTTCCTGAGCATTGCGTTTGCTGCGAGTCACTACTGTGTCGGCGATTACTGGGAACTGACGATCGGGACTGAAAAGGTGTGCCGCACCATTTATGCGAAGGAGCTTCCCGAGTCGGTATCCATGGGTAATAGTTTCGGAATTGTCTACCCGATTCCGGCGGGGACAACCATTAAGTTTGACTTCTTCAACGCGGTGGCTGAAGCCAAGTCGGTCTGGTACAACATCAAATTTTTGAGATAAGGAGGGTGACGATGGCACTGCAAAAACCGCAGACGAACTTTGCCGCCTTTATTGACGGAGAGTCGGAAGCACAAAATCTGATCAACACGTTGGCCGATGAGATTGTGAGTGCTGACATTCCCAGAGTAGAAGGCGGAATTGATGCAAATCGTTGGGAAAAAGTCTATGAGGCTGATGGAGCTGAATGGGTAACCTACAGCAAAAGTTATAACAAGGGAATTATCGGAATGTACGGGCATTCTGATGGGAATCAGTACGAAGTTTACAAAATTCCGGATTGGACCGAAGCGAAAAGCAATTCGGGCGATTCTGCCTTGGATGCTAATGGCTGCCTTTGGGAAGTAAGGCAAACCTATTTCGATGAAGCCATTGAAGGCATGGCCCAACCGGGAAGAGCAAACATAGGAACCACTTACGGTAACTATAAGACTGGACGTAAAATTCAGGTAGTTCAATTCACCTACCAAGATGTTCAAACCAATGAAAAAAAGTACGTTGATATTCCTGGTTGTTTAGTAACTGTTGTTGTGGATGATTCAGTTCCAGATGGGTATAGAGCATACCTGGTACGTCAAGTAATTGGAAATCTCGATGGAACAACAAAACCATCGAAGGAATGGAATCAGTTTGAGATTGTTACAGAGATGCCAACGGATTGGGCATATGCGATCAAGTTAGCTCCTAAAGGAAAATATCAATACAACTTTTCAAGAAAAGTCAATGATTATGCATACAGCCCCAACTGGATATGGGCAAACATTGTCGATAGTTTCTATGAACCTGTAAAGCAAATATACAAATTTGATGAATTGTATTATACAGCTGACGTTCTTAACTATGTACCTGCGAAGGTAGTTATTAAAGGGACCCCTACTGTACCCGCTGGAATTCAGGTTCGAGATTATTACGTCATGTTTGAGCAGCCTGCTCATGACTGGAATTATATCAATGTCTACTATGGTGAAGGTTTTGAAGGGAGACTCGCTCAAGGCAGCCAGAGCGCAACATATGATGGGATCTGTGATCCTGCAACCTTAGCGATTGGAAAGTCTCCTACAGTCATCGACCAGTTGAAGGCTCATTATATGTATTTAACATGGAATGATCCAACTGCTATCAAAACTTTCATCCCACCGTCCACGAAGTGGAAGTTGGACTACGACGGGAAAACAGAAATTGTCAGCCCGGCAGCTCGCTTTTTCCATGGGCGAGATTCTACAACGTCTTGGCTGCCTAACAAAAAACGCAGACCGGACTACCTGGTAGCCTATACGCTATCGGTAAACAATGATCGGGTTATCGTTGTTCTTGAAGGTGATCCTTCACCGAATATCCATAGCTATTATCGAAGTTTTGGATACATAGGCAAAATTGTTCCGTTCAATGACTTTGACCATGGGGGGAACTTCGGGGTTACGGTAGGTATGGGTGATTTGCGGACGGATATGACAGGTTATACGAAAAAAGATATTCTAACCGACCTTAATCCTGATCTGTACGCCAAATATGGTGAGTACACCTCAAATGGCATGGATTCCATGTCTATGTTGAAGACACGCAGTAATGTCCTGTTCCAACGTTATTATCCGGCCTTTATTTCGCATCTTCCCAATTACCCTTCTGTTGGTACGCTTCCTCCGGGGCTGTCCAAACTTGTTGTCGATACGGACGGTTTCCAAAAGTCCCTCTGGACAGGAAAGTATCACGCCAGTCCAATCTACCTTGTTCATCAGGCTGAGGGGTATCGGGGATACATGGATGGTGTGGTCGCGATTTACGATCATAACCTGGTCAATCGTGATGAATTAATCGTAGATACAGAGATTATGAAAGATAAATCTAACCCTTTTCTGGGTACATGGACAGAAGTTTATAAATTTTTCAGTATCAAGAGCCCGTTGAACCTGTTCAAGCATTCACCATCACCAGATGTCATCACCATTGCATTTTTGAAAGAGATAAAATAAGGAGGACTACTACACAATGGCAAACTTTAAATATGTAGAGACAATCACCACTTCCCAGGACTTGTTGACAAAACTGAAAGAGGAAGTTACGGGCTTTAAGAGCTTCCCTTTTGAGTCAACTGCGAGTGAGACCCAGGAACAAAATCTGTGGGAAGTATTCTATGAGGAAAAAGACAGCAACGATCGCGTTCAGGAACTCATCCTTCGTGGAGTTATGACGATTGGTACTCAAACAACTCCAATCACCAAAAAATTCTATGTTAGCTTCATCAATCACGCTTTGGTACCGCGAGTTGTTGCACCTGTTCCGGCTTATGAAGAGCATAGTACGCTAACTGTACAGTTGCTTGAAGGACTCGAGGGCAGTGAGCCAACTACATTACCGGTTACAACCCGACCTACCTTCAAGCTGACAGGTCATCCGGTACTTTACCAATGGGCATTGGAAAACTATACACCAACGGATCGGAATAAAGAGAAACCCGTATATATGTATGTCAATGTCATGAACAACCGCTTGGCAATGGTGCTTGTTGCAGACCCTGCGGTGAACTTCCTTGATTACAAAAAATCCTTCTTGTATGCAGGTGCCTTGAAACCGTTCAAATACAACCTGAATGATGTAGACGGGAACGTGATGCTGACAGCCGGTGCCGTGATTGAGGAACCCGATATTTCTCAGATTGCCAAAACAGGAACATACTATTATGGTCAATATACTTCTGCAGGTAACAACACACTTCAGATGCTGAAAACCAAATCAGGTATTGAATTCCAGCAGCATTACCCTTCCTTTATTACACAAGCTCCACCAAAAGGTAAAGCTTATCTTGATCCGGAATTGGGGGATACAGGTCTGGAATTGGAGCCACAAGGCTTCCAGGCATCGAAGTGGACTTCCAAATATCACTTGTCTCCAATCTATGTGGTCCACCCTTATGAGGGCTACCGCGGTCAATTCGATAACTGCATCGCAGTTACGAAGCATAATATTCTTCACCTCGATGAGTTAATCATTGATGTGGAAGGGAAGTCTTGGAACCAAGAAGTGTATCGTTACTTCGATACAGATACGGCACAGAACTTTATGAATCTTTCTGCCAACCAACGCATGGGCGTGGCCATTCTGAAGGAAGTACGCTACTTGTAAGTTGAACTGAATGAAAGCTGAATCGTATAGATTCAGTGAGAGGGAACTTTCTGAGACTCCACTCAGGGGTTCCCTTTTTTTCATTGGAAGGGGGCAGTGACGTGAGTCAAGTAGTTAACCAGTACGATTTTACCGTAATAGATTATACGACAACTCAGTACGGCTACCTGTTCACTGTTGGAACTACAGGAAGCAGGCCTGAGGAATATCGATTTATATATATGCCTTACAGCCGTTATCCAAGTGTCCTGATGCTTGATTTCTATATGGCAAGATCGATTTCTCACGGGTTCAATCATCAACTTGTGGAAGCGATTCGCAAGGATCTTGAAGGAGAAGAACGGTTTATTGTGCTGGCTGATGCCAAACAGGGTAAAGAAGGCATTCTACCTAGCTCGTCAGAAGGATCGGGCTCTACCACTAAGCAAGGCAATATTATGGATTTTTCATTTGAAATGGAGAGATCTGCGTTAATTGAAGCTTTGGAGATGGATCATCGGCAAGAAGGTCATAGACTAAATGATGAGAAAGCATCAGCCGTCGATGAAGACATGACAGAAGGCTGGCGGGTGGATAACGACAAAGAGCTGAAGATTGTGCGAAATTTGGGTCTTACACGTAACTTTGTTAAGAATCTGGACAAGCTAGAGCCCGGCAAAATCAGTTTCAGGGTCAGCGATTTTGGGATGATTGCGGACTATGCAGATAGCGCAGCGGAAGACAGTCAATCTGAATTGGTGATTAAGCAATTAGTGCACTCCGTCAGAAATGATAAACCGGATATGGATGTGGCAGAGGTTTTCGAGGAAGTGAAGAAGATTATCGGACGATCAACGGAGAACAATTTTCTGTTGCAAGCACTCCAAGATAATCTTAGGACTACAGTACTCGGAGAAAGTATTCAGTCTCAGAAGGTAAGCAGACAAGATGTAGAACTGCTGTATCAGGACCTGCTCGGGTCAAGGGAGAGCGATAAGGAGACATATACCGAGGAAGCTACCATTATCGGGGCGAGGATTTACAATGACCAGCAGTTATCTATTTTTTCAGAAATGTCTACAGCTTTTATTCGCCGATTTCAGGAAATAAAGTATATGCATATTGATCGGACGAGCCCTCAAGGTACCAGAGTGTATAACACTTCCCAACTGGCTCTCATGCGAACGCTGGGTGGTGCTGTACGAGAGACTACATTTAGTGGTATGACAACGGGGAAAATTGCTCAAGCGTTCAGGGACATTGAAGAGAGTATGTTCCTGTCACAATTGAATCAAGCTACTCGCGACATTGAGTATGAGATGATGACTCATGAGAATGTGCTGGCCAAACTGAAGGAGCGTCAGTACCCCACAGTTCTCCATACGGATATAAGAGGTGTACGCCAAGTCGATAAGAGACTGCACCTTCAAGATGATCTTGTTCAAAGCAGCCGTGATCGATATCGATCCGAGCTAGTACTTCGTCCAAGTGAGATTCTCTGGCATCCCATGCAAGCTCACAGAATTATAGACAAACATCCTTCAACTATAGAATCGGACATTATTTTAGCCAAAAGGGATATAGAGTCAATTACCGATGTGGAAAGGCATTTTCCATGGGCTGTTCGAGATCATGCTGAAGAGATGAACATCATGAATGATCTGACTACGGCTCAGAGAGTTTATCTGGAGAGAATGTATATTGAATATGAGCGTCCTGATGCTCGACGGATTTATGTGGTGCAAAGTACTGTTGATCGTGATGCTGACCAGGCTTACCGCGAAAGTACAGAGTATAGTTTCGTTTTCAGAGATCTGCAAGAAAGCAGACGGATCAGCAAAATCCCAGGGTATGTAGAAAGGGAAAGTACACTAGGTAAACGAGTATCCGTAGAGGCTCTTGAATTACTTAGCCATCTTTCTCTAGGTGAGAGGCAGAGTAAGTTCGAAACCTATATTGAGGAAAGATTTCATACTGCAAAATTAGAAAACAGGAAACTTTTCATTCCCAACATTGAGGAAAGTGCAGACAGAAAAAAATCCTTTAATGGCTATACGACAGAATTAACAACGGCAGAGAGAGCGCTGGCCCATGATTTATGGTTACCTGAGTTTGAGGAGCATCTGGCTGAGAAAGAAATGATACGTCCTTCCCTGCTCGAAAATTTAAAAACGTTTGAAAAGAACGGTAATCAGAAGCAATTGCATCTAACAGATAAACCTCTTGTATCGCACCGAGATCGTAAGAAGATGGATATGGATGCCATTCTTCGGTCTATTCGAGATATAGGTCGGCCGACCATGATTCGAGACGAACTCTTGGACAAATTGGTTGGTGGAGGCTGGTTGGGGAATAAAGCGTACCCTGGATATCTGGACGAGGAATTCATCGTTGGGGAGATCTTGCAGAACAGTCCTGCTGTCATTCTGGAAATGATGATGGAGGCTGTGAATGATGATCGTGCTTCTAGTTACTTTGACGAAAACTTCCTGGTTGGGGTTAGGGAACGTGTAGATGCGTTAATCGACTCTGGGATCTTGACAGCTGACAGAGAAGGAGCAAGGTCAGGTATTATTTCTTTTAATTTCGAAGGTGCGAAAGAATCTCGGACTGGTATTATTGGGACGGAACTTGCAGAAGCATCCAAAGATTTGGGTGAAACAATACTTGAAGATGAATCCATATCGGCTGAAATGAACAGACGTAGGTCCACTTTAGAGGCAGACGGTTTCGAGGGAGTAAAGGTGAAGGAGAATCTCCATGGCGAAATTACGGAAGTAATTTATGGGGCAGATTTTAATACAAGGCCGGCTATTATTGAGGCTGAAGATCCATTAGGATACCTCATTCCAGGCGGAGGATTATTTCCAGACGACCCGGCGTATCAGGGTAGTGAGGTTGAACGTAAAGGACAAGCCTCTGCCGAGTATACGGCAGGAGCGAAATTTGAACGTGATGGAGCAGTTCTTGATCATGGTGTCATGGGTTCCAGCGGAAATCGTGAAAGTGTACTTCATACTGAATTCAATATGGGTGGAGCTTCCCGCGACCGCTATGGAACCATCAATGAAGAATACACACTGGGTGGCACGAACTTGCGCCAGATGCTTTTAAACACAGAATATCTCATTGGAACGCCAAAGCTTCGTGAGGGATATTCGAAAGAACATGAGGTTATGGGAACAAGTCCAACAAGAGAAGCTCTATTTACTGATGAGTACTCCATAGGTACAGCCAAGATTAGACAGTTGTATTTTAATGAGAGTTATTCTATTGGAATGATTGAATCACGTCAAGCAGCTATTGATATAGATTACTCTCTGGCTACATTGATATGGAGACCGTCTTTGCTTAGCAAGGATTATTCCATTAGCAGCGTAAAACCTCGAGATGGAGAAGCAGAGATTAGAAATACACTCGGTTCCTCGTGGGCAAGGGAAAGTGCGATGGATATGGAGTTTAATGCAGGAATGCGCCAAACTTGGGAATCGAATTTGGGAAGTGTCGCTCCTATTGGGAACCGGGGAGATCAGTATGGTTTGGTGCAAAATGAGTTATCTCTGGCATTTACAGAAATGAAACCAGCTGACCTTGATGATATCCTGTTGGCTGATTCAATCACACGCAAGGGCCAATTGAGCGTTGAAATCATTTCGGATAACATGAACAGATTTTCCTTCATGCTTGAAGAAAATTATTCCACAAGAATCATGAAAGAAGCATCAATCCATGAGGTAGAGAGTGAAGTGGTCAAATTACGCTTCAGTCAATTGGATGATGAGGCTATGTATGGTGGCAAAGGTATTAGGGATGCGGACTTCATTGAACTGATTTATGAATCGATAAAGGGTAAAAAGGATTCGACACTGGAAGATATCCTAATTATAGGATCAAAGGGTACACGTATGGCCTTAATTGAGGAGTCCCTACTTTCCATTCATCTGCATAGAGATGCTATAAATTTCGAAAATGATGTTATCTTCGCTAGCAAGAATACTCAGGATTCTTACCTTCATGAGACAACAGAGAGTGTTCTAGAAAAGATTGCTAATCTTGAAGAACAACTGGTAGCGGACAAACCACAATATGGTTATCTTGATCCTGTATTGCAACTGGGCGGTACAAATCTGAAGTATGGTGATGTCCCAGTGGAATCCGTGGGGGGCACGGGACTTAGCTATGGAGATATACCTATAGAAATAGTTGGCGGAACGAATTTGAAACACGGAGATGTTCCGGTTGAGATTGTAGGTGGGACAAACCTGAAGTATGGAGCGTTTGAGAATTTGCTCTCAGCAGATAAGCCCCAGTATGGCAATATGGAAGAGAATCTGTTGGCCGACAAACCGCAATATGGATATTTGGAAGAAAATATTTTCGGAATGAAAAATGTTAAAGATTCATTTCTTCATTCACAGCTTCTCGGTTTGAAGTACGGTAAAGAAGCTGACTTGATCCAAACTATTGATTTAAATAAAGAGGGTAGATCAGCATTCCAGGATGACAACCTTTTCGGGAGGAAAGGTGAACGATGGGCATATACCCATGAGACGGTCGATGATGTAATGAAACTGCGAAATGGATCGCTGGATCAGGACATGTTTTACGGAAACAAAGAGCTAAGAGAATCCATTTTGGAGATGGAACTTGTTGCATTCCAATATAAGCAACAGGACCTAATCCAAAGCGAATATGCTTATCTTAAAACGAGAGATGGTCACATTGAGGAGGATTCGTTCATCAGTTCCAGAATTTCTTATGAGGCTTATAACCATCAATTGGATTCTGGGATGAGCCTGTTAAGAAGCACGACTCTCGATTGGGAGCATGTCACAGCAGGGAAAGTTGATCGACATGGTCATTCACATGAGGTGGAAAGTGGAGCTACAGATCAACGAGCCGGAGATCAATTCGATGGTATCTATGGGATGACACTTCAAAGGTTTGCTTTCTCAGATGACGAGGTAAGTTATGGACATAGTTCTCCATATACAAGCTACATTGTTAATGACGGCGAGACTTTTGGCAGCAAGTTAATAGACCCAGGTTATCTTAGTAAGAATGATTTTGAAGGGATAACTGAGGAACGTGAAACTAGCATAGAGAGAGAGTTACCGGCAGGAATAGCCAATGCCAGACTATCTGAAATTGAGGATCCTGATCGGCTTATGGCTTCATTTGAGGAACGTTGTTCTCAAGTCATCACAGGTTTTATTTTCGCTGAAAGGCCTGAGAAAAGAGCAGAATATTTGGAACAGTTACACGCGTTTCTACCTGAGAGAACAACTCATCTAATGGAGATTTATCATGAAGCCAAGATGGAACCCCGTAATAGCTTCACACTGACTGATCATCCGGTGGCGCATCGTGAATCCACTGATGCTTACATACCGATGATGGATACGATGGCACAGGGACTTATATTCGATTACTCAGATGATTTGCTGGATATGGGGATGGACCCTCAAGATTGGGAGGGAGGTTTGGGCGTTCCAGAGGACTATGATCCGAATGATCCGTTCAATGTGTACTATCCTTACTCCAAGGATATGGATGCGCTGGAGCTCTCCCAGTCTGATGACTGGAACAAATTCGGTAAGGGCGATTGGGATCGGGACCGATTGATTGGAAAGTTTTATTCCAAAGAGGATACGAAGGACATCAGTGGATGGTATCGTAATAACTTTCTGGCAGAGACCTACAAGTTCTCCGTTGACTTCAAGGTTGATACGGACACGGATGGTGACGGTGCAGGAATTATATTCAAATACTTTGATGAAAATAATTATTGGATGTTTATGGTTCACGGAGGAGACAGTGATAACAGCCTGGATATGAGAACACCGATGCAGCTATATAAAATCGTTGCTGGCAATCCAACTGCAGTAGGTTCTCCGATGCAACCCTTTAAGTGGGAGAAGAATAAATGGTATACATTATCCGTATCAGTCATGGAAAACAAGCTCCAGATCTACACGGATTCGAAATTACAATATGATCTTACGGGCACCGATTAACTCGGTGCTCTTTTTGTCGTATAGAGAGATTGGGAGGTGATTGGTATGGGTCATACATTTGGTTTGTTCTCCAAGTCACAGAAAGGTGTATTGTTCGCGAATATGAGGGCGAAGATTGCGGACGAAAGTTACGGCAACCCTAATAACCCTGCGTATTTACCGCAGAGTCCCAATGCACCAAGGAGCGAAACCGATCGGCATGGTGAAGAAAATAACCCTATTCTGGGTGATCCAGGTTACGGTCAAATAGGACGATGGCAGACGGTTCAATTGGATGCGCTGGAGAACAGTATCGATCAAATCATTGAGCAATACCTGAGAGATAAGTCATGGTATGCGAGTGTGCGATGTCGCGAAGCGTTATGGAATATGTACCGCAGGATTGAATGGTGGGTGGAACAGCAGCAGCCTCCAGACAAAACACAATATCAGCGGGTACTGCAAATGATTAAAGATTGTATTCACAAGATTCTTGAAAATGCTCAGAAGCCTGGAGGCAGCCATCATGGTGTGTCATTGCCAGTCTGTCCGGCACCCTATTACCATCATTTTAGTGGGAATTACTTCAATCATTTTGATGCAACCGTATATGAGATCCCGCTCTTTTCGATGAAAAAGGACGTACCCTTCTCGAACAAATTTCCTGATTTCTTTAGATATGTCTCATCTACGGAGGATCAGGAATGGGTAGCTGTCCACTCCGTAGGCCGAAATGAACAATCCGGTTCAGAGATGATCTTGAAACTGGATCTAGGGCTTCTGGAGATTGGAAACTCATCCAAAATTACATTTAACTGGCGTGTGAAGCGTTATGGACAGATCAGGTTCAAGTATCTGGCTAGTGCCAAGCGTGGTAATGGCATGCTGTTCTATATTAATGGGCAGCAAGTCGGAGGCGAATGGAGTGAAAATAGCGGATGGCAGGAAGCTGCATTTACACTGCAGCCAGGCCAGATGTACAAGTTCGACTGGCTGATTCGCAAAATGAGACCTGAAGTATGGCAGAACAATGGCATCTATATCAAGGATGTTGAAGTGGTTGAGATTGTGGATACACGCAAGCCGCCTGCGCCGAAGGATTACGATCTGGATGGCGAGGACGTATATGAGTATGGAAACTGGGTTGTAAGATCACCACAAAGTGTGGCACAGGCACATTTTAAAGGACAGTTCATTACGGATGATTTGCGTAAGAAAACCATGACAATGGACCTGGATAACGAATGTGATGGTACGATTTCATTTGCTTACAAAATGGGTGTGGATGAAGAGCCGTATCCGGATCATGATTATCAGTTGTTTTTTGATGATGAATTCGTTCAGCGGACCCAGCGTGGAGATGGAGATCATGGTAGCTATGCTCGCTCAGTGCATGGTGTGGAATGGATACTGAATGGGGACTATTCAGAAACAGAGACCAACCAGGCTAAAATCGAATATGAAATTGTTGCAGGGCCGGATACGACGGTGGACTTGAGAGGTGCACTTGAAGTAACTTGTCCTTCGAGAGAGATTGATCATTGGGAACCGTTTCACTATGGACAAGGAATCGGGAAATATGAATGGTACATAACGGGAAGTCCCAGTTGGATTGATCAAGGAGATGTATTGCGTCTAGAGGAGCCGAAGCAGGGAGATATGATTGCCCAGACCACAGTACCTTTAGCGGATGAGGGGTGGTTCATATTTAGTTATAAGCATCAGTTAAGGCCTACTGAAGCGTTTGAGGTAACTGTAAATGGTATGTCCGTTCATTATACAACGATGCATGGTAACGGCGAACAAATACGTATTCCTTTGCAAGCTGGAAACAACGTAATCCAATTTCGAATCAGAGATAGTTTAACGGAAGAACCCTTTAAATATAAGTTGGACAAGTTGTTTACTTATGGTAATAACACAGGCAATACATACCGGACAACATCTCCTCTAGGTTCATATGTTGATGTGACACGTGGATGGGATGTAACCGATGCTGGAGCGTCTACACAAACAAGCGGAGATACGATTACATACAGTGCAGAGCTGAATCCTGGTGCCAAATTAAATATTAAAGAGCATATGCGTATCTATCCCGGGATGGATTACAATTATAATCCAGAAACGGGTGCAAATCGAGATGAAATGGTGTTTGATGAATTGTTCAATGATGAAGATAAGATTGATTCAAGATTAAGATTTATAGGAAGCTGGGATTGGAAAGAATTGATTCATGGTGATGGCGTGATGTGGGCGCAGGGACATGATCAGGAATTCATCTGCGAACTTGATGCGCAACTGGATAAGCCAGGTTACATATTCTGGCAATATGGTGGCGTTTTTGATCCTGGAGAAAAATTGGAGCTTCAGGTAGATGGCATTTCCGTCTGGACAGGAAATCAGTCCAATGGAAACGATGGAACAAACTGCATGTATCCTTTGCCCCCAGGCAGCCATCGTTTCCGCTGGATATATAGAGATGGGAAGTCGTATGTGCCTGGCGATGGTAACACAGGGGGATCAGGAAGCGGAAGTGTCGGTGGCAACGGTAATGGTCAGTCCAATCAGCCACCCCAAAGCCCGTTTGGAGAAGTATGTTTTCCTAGTGGAATGAAAAATCATGAAATTCAGTATGGACAAAGTTCTTATTCAGGACGGTCTGAACAAACGAGTTTGTGGGGATGGAAAAATGAAGGAGCAACCTATGACGGTAGTCATAGACTTTTGGATGAAGGAAAATATATTACCCGGGATTTTTATGCTCCCGAGATTGGTAAAATTGATTATGTTGAGACACTAAAGGTATATCCTATAAAGAAATTAAACAACACGGGTTTAAGACCCATTCGAACTTCGGACATGATGAGACAGTATTATGCCGAACCAGGTACCATTTATCAAAATAAAGAAAGTAATTATTACGGATTAAATGTGAAAAATCTATCTCCTGGGATACCGGAGACGGAGTTTGATAGTCCACATACCAAAATGATTTTTCAACGATTTTACTGTGAAGGCGAGTTTAGCATTGATTTTAGATATATTTGTTATCTGAGAGATAAGGATCAACAAAAAGCGAGATTTAGGGTGTATTTTTATCCTGAATCTGGTACAAAACAACGAATACTATTAAACGAAATTAATAACAGAGGGAAAAATAACGGGAAAGTGAATTACAAGAATATAAGTGCTACTGACTGGAATACAGCAGCGACCTTTTCTGAAACAGTTCCTAATTTGAAAGCAGGATATTACTATATCTGCATTGGCATTACGGATACTTTTGGTGACAGTGATCAAGATAAAGATGGTTTTCTCTACCATGCTTCTATTAAGAATCTATCCATAAAATCAAAAGACTCTGCTGGATTGAACGGCGGCAATCTGGTTTATCCTAACAGAACGGATAGTGAGACGTATGTATTGGTTGATTTGATCGATAAAACTACAGGTACAACGCCTTACTCCTATCGTTACCCAGCAAGTAATGGAGAGATACAGACGTACGATATAGACTTCTCTGCTTATACATTACCCGGCAAGGCATACACGGTAAAATACAGTTTACACAAAGCTTCAGGTGCTTCAGGAGGCAGCGGTTTAGATGCCGGTGGGTTCACGCTCAGCGGAGGGCGCTTCAAAGAAACATGGGATGCTTACTGTAAAGATGCTCAGGGACTATTGTATCGAGAAGGAGAGTCCCCTCACCCGGGGGAAGATTCATGGAATCCACCTGGGCCAGGTACAACTGCGCCGGATGGCGGGAGTCACGCTTGGCTTGATGTCATTCGGTTATACAAAAATACGAGCAGAGCTTGTCCAGGCACAAGAATTGTCATTGAAACCTTTGAGGACGGTCAATTACTAGGTCCACCACAGAACGTGACGAATGAAGATGATCAGATTATCTCCATTGAAGTTGAAAACACCTCAGATCAGAAGAAGAAATACGAGGTTCGCGTTCGATTCGAGCAGGGATGTGCAGGAGACGGTGCAATGATTTGGGGTGGTTCGTTGCACTTGGATGATATTGATAAACTTGATCCATCATGGGCAGAAGTGACCCATTTTGAGGTGTGGAATAATAAACCGATCTGGATGGGCGGCTGCGATAACAGTAATATGCGCGTAAAAATTACACGTGAAGACGGAAAAGTGTTATGGGATGAAACGTATTACGGGGATGGATACCGGGGCTTCGAACTGAATGATCTGGCTCCCAAGCCATATAGCAAGTATAAAGTAGAGATTACCACAGATCAGAAGGGGCAGATCAGCGACTGGACGGGAAAGCGATACATGACCACCTTCCGGGTTCATGACTTCAAAGCTTACGAAAGATGGGTATGGGTACCTGAGCCGTTTGATTGTCAGCTGGATTTCTTCATCGATAATGTACTGATCAAAACATTCACTCAAGAGGGTGGATACTATTCCTTCTCACATCCGGTGCCCAAAGGCAAACATGAGTTCAAATGGGTGTTCACCTCACTTCAGGAAGTAGGTACACGTAGTTACGAATACGCGAACCTGGACTGGATGAAACTGACCAACTGGATCTGTGATGACGTCTATGTCATTCCTTACTGCGAAGGTGGAGGTGGAGACCAGTGTGTAGAAGCACTCATCAAGTGCTTGCTGGAAGTTTGGAAAGCAAGGCCTAAGATGTGTGTGATCGGTAAGCGGATCTGGCTATTCACGTAATGAAAGGAGGATCTTTATGGGTGTTGCAAGATTGATAGAATCAGGCAGGATTTACGAGGAAGACTTCACCAATTCCAACTCCAGCCTTGATTTTAAATGGGAAGTGCTGCCTAACGACCCTGCCCGCTTTGAAGCGGGTAGAGGTAGCTTATTGCTGAAACATGGCTCCGATCCACTGTATATGTTCTACAAACCTTTAACGGATATGAAGCAATTCGTGATGGATGTGAGGAACAGCTACAACCCCGATACGGAGGGGTGTTATGGAGGCGTTGTCGTTTTTGTGGACGAGCATAATTTCATGGAGATTGAAGAGTTTCTAGATATGTCTCTGCCAACGCCTTTGTTGAAAACCTATCCATGGATTCGGTTAGTACGAGACTACAACTATTATACGGCATATTGGTCAGATGATGGCTTGCTGTGGAACATTATGGGTTCCGTTGAATTGGCGGGAGCGCCCAAGATTGGTCTCTATTTAAAAGGGGATGGAGATCATCCAATGCAAGTTCAGTATATTCGAATCAACAAGGGGACGTTTATTGCCGTAGATAATCTGACCAAAGGAACTGTGGTAGATCTGATTGACAAGAATGGGATTGTGCTCGAATCAAGAGTATGTCGGTCCGAGGAAACGGTTGTGCATTTTGATATGGGGCAATATTCGTATCCTTTTGAGGGGAATTTTGGGGTTAAGCTTCCCGATGGTAATCGTTTTCAGGCCATGGATTCCATAAAGCTCTTTCGAGGTGATCAAATGTATTTCGAGGTTACTCCAGATTTATATTATAAAGAGTCAAATCCTGAAACCGGGGAAGATTTCGATGTCCTCCTTTACCCAAATACGGATCGTTTCCTTGGTTATTTAACAGCAGGTGGTTCTGCAACTCAAGAAGTTCGAATGTTCGCCAAAAATCCCATGTTGTCAGGAGAATTTAAGGATGTAACCTTTGCGCTCACAACAGGCACGGAAAAAGTACAAATTGCGCCTGACGTTGGAGGTATCCCGGGTGCTTTCAGTTACTCAATCACGGCCTTTAGCATTTCGCCGGGAGCCTCCTATCCATTTTGGCTGCGAATGGAGAGGGAAGAATCACAAGACAGATATGCCTCCCAAGTTAAATTTTCTCTCCAAATGTATTCGACATACATTTAGCTTAATTTTAATGAAATCATTACGTATAGATTATGTAAGGCAAGAATGGAGGTGGTCAAATGTCAGTAAGAATTAACCAGTCTCATACATCGTCCGCCAGGAGTCATAAGGAACTAAGTGATATCGGGGTTAGAACGCATACTGAGATTGATTCCTATCTTGCAGAATTGGATGACGCCAGAGGTTCTGAGGTTAGTCTGGGGGATCGAATTACCCTAGTTGAAGAATCTGCAAATGTTAGCCGTGATAAGGTAAATGATCATGAGCAGAGACTAGGCGATGTGGAGACTACTGTAACTTCGAACAACTCACGACTTGATGATGTTCAGCAGGACATTCTGACGGTAAGAGCAGATGTCAACGTCCTTTCGAAGAATCAGGATAATCATGAGAAAAGATTAAGTTTGGCAGAGATAGAAATTAAGGAAGCACGTGGAGCAGAGTCGTCCATAGATCACCGGTTTGATACGTTGGAGAAAGCCATTGAGGTTGTATCCAAGCAGCCCATTCAGGATCTCGGTATTACGAATCCCACATATCTGAGTATGTATAACAGTGTTCAAGTTACGATTAATGCCGGTAGAGCTAGCATCAACAAGGTTATTGTGGATCAATTTTCCCAAACATTCAGCATTCCGGACATCACGGCAAATACATCGTATTATATTTTTCTGCATGAGGATGGCAGGTACTCCTATAGTATAAATAAAGAAGAGCCACAAGATGCCATAATTATTGGTGGACTTGATGTCGGGGTATCACCAACCACTTCACTCACGGTTATGGATTTCAGATATTTCCTAACTAAGGGCTCTATCGAAAATGACATGTCTGCACTAGGAGAACGAGTATCTGGTCTGGAAACAACTGTTGGCAAGCATACCACAACGATCGTTACACATGATGCAGAGATCAAAGCCATGCAGACCGAATTGGAAACCACTTCAAAAGAGGTTGTTGTTTCACGGGAAGATAAAAATGGAGTCGTCTATGATGCTCTCAAAGACAGACTGGACAACATGCAGAGCCGACTTGAATTAGCTGAAAGCCGAGGTACCATGGAACATCAATCGGTATTTCACTTCACTTCGTCTCCTAACAGTAGATTGTCGATTACCAGGGATTTTCAGGTACCTCGATACGTGATTGGTTCAAATTCTGCAGAGGTATTTCTGGACGGAATACGTATGGATGTAGGGGACGATTACATTGAATATAGCGATACGCTTATTCGGTTTAGATTCGATGTGCCTAAGGAAGCTAGAGTAACTGTCATTGGCCGTGGGTCTATCATTAATACGACTTCGGTAACGGATTATACCTACTATCCCGATGGAAAAATACATAGAGAAAAGATTAATGGAGGAATTAATCGCACGATTGAGTACTTCTATAGCATGGATGGAAACTTGGAACGACAAGAGATCACTGAAAGTAACGGACAGATCAAGTCCATTGAATATCAGCGTGATGTTACAGGTAAGGTAATGAGGGAAACTAACAATGGAGCTGAGTATTACGTGCTCCAAGGGGGAGATACCTTCGATGATACGTACATCCGAAGAAGAATTGATTTTCTTGAAGGATCTGCGCTGGAACTAGACGTCGTATATAACTATTATTCCAATGGTGACATCGAGTCCGAGGAAGTGTTCTCAGTGAACGTGACTCCGCAGCTTTTGAAAAGAACATCTTTTACCTACAATGCAGACGGTACGGTTAAGACCGAAACCTTAATTTATGACGGCCGGGGAGTTCAGAAAGCATTTGAATATGACGCTATCGGTAATATCAAACAAGTAAAAATCAGAAAGGTTGTGATTTGAAGTGACGAGGACTGTACAGGATGTCAAATTTGCACTCCATACCATTATGGATAAGTTAGTGGGTAATCATTCGGAGCCGTTCAATACAGAGGAAATTGAAGTACTGATTTTTGCTTTTGAAAGCCATATTCTGTTTGATAATGTAGCACATAAGTTTTTGTCTTCGCTTAAAGGAATAGTTGAAATTTCAGATTTAAATTCAAATAAGAATAATGAAGAGCACCAATCACCAGAAAGTAGAGATTTTTTATTTCTTCAAGAAAGAAGCACGATGGTTAAAACGCTTCTTCTAACTGTTATTAAAGAGAGCATTCTTCGAGAAATGAGTATTCGATTCGGTAGTTAAGGGGGGGAAATCATGGCTGAAAATATATTACTCGGACCATTACGAAGATATGAATTCTATTCTTACTGTAACAACTTTATTTCTGAGCTACACAAGACAGTAACTCAAGATTTGTATGGAGATATTCATTGGGAGTGGTCATATTATAACAATAATGAGTATGCTGTACCTAAAAGTTGGAATTCTACGGGGCGGACTTCTACTAATCAGGGGACAATTACCGCGAAGAATGTAAAAGACCCAAGTATGTTCTTTACAATTAGCATGAATTTCTCGCGTTTCTACACGAATTACGATTATGTAGATTACAGCAGAAGTTATGTTTGGCGAGTAGGTTTACGAAACAATGGGACTGAAATCAAGCCAGACTTATATACAGATGTTGGTCACATGACAGAGATACCTTTGAATACTTGTATTCTGGATGGAGGAACTCGTAGTCACAATGCAGTTAACACTTATTATAAGTGGAATTTGTTCATCACGGAGCAGTATATTTTCCTCTATGGAGAACCTCAAGCAGGAAATCAGGCATATCCAGTAAGACTATACATGGGAAGATTAATGGCTCTTGAGAATGAAGATCCACTTATTGCAAATGACTTTGTTGGAGTTTTTAGTCACTATCCTCTCGGCCTGAATAATGATGATGATGAGCTCATGTATAGGGCAGGACGAGGTTATGTGCGTTCTTCACGAAATGGTAAGCCTAACTCTTTATACCATTTCGCTACAAGTTCTCAGGTTCCGTCACCTGGAGTAGGGGGAAGATTTTTTATTTCTCCATTTTATGTTTGGCATGATATAGAAGGTGTAAGAGGCGAGTTTTATGGAGTGAAGACAGCAGTTCTTAGAGATTCAAGTATGTATCCAGATGGTTCGATTCTCGATCTCGGAGATGAAAGGTATTATGTCTTTCATACCTTGTCTCAGCAGAATCCACCAACATATCAAGGTTGGGCCTCTACAGCAGGTGGATTTTTCTCAGGCCAACCCTACTTCTTTGATTCAGCATTACTCCTCGGTGGCGGACAGCGAGTGCTGTTGTTCGAGATTGAAAAGGAGGTGTAATGCATGACAATGATACGCAGACACGAGTTTACCAGTACCTTGAGTGTATTTGCTTCAACACTTGTTAGTACGTTAAAAGATGCGCTGGATCCTTATTGGGATACGATATATACGGCTGAAACGACCTATGCCAACTGGGGGAATGCGCTGCTTACTAATAAAAAAAATTCATCCATGCGTTTTACGATGTGTGTATGGGCGCACGCCAAAGGAGTCAATATTCGTTGGGGACTGAAGAATCTTGGAAGCAATGTAGCATCGCCAGATCTATTCGTAAATCCCCCAGTAGACACAGATAAATTCATGTTGGAAACTCCCTTTTTGTGTTATAACGGACAGTATAATGTGAACTATAAGTGGTCTGTGATTACGAATGAAGATATCTTGTTCATCCACGGGGAGAGTCTAAATTACCCGGAACGAGCTTACCCAGTACGGATATTTCTAGGTAAATGCCAGTCATTAGAGCAAGAAGATCCGGCAATCGCCAATAAGTTCTATGGTATATTCTCGCATATGCCTTTCAATACTTCAGATAACAACACAGCAGATCAATATGATACACCAAGGGGTGTCGTAATGACTTCCCGGAATGGAACAGAATATGCGCTATACAACTTTGGAACGGAGTCCATTCCTTCTCCAGGTGTCGGCTCAAGGTACTATGTCACTCCGTTCATGGTGTACCACCCATTGGAAGGAGCGCGGGGCGAATTTAAAGGCATGCGGTCCATTGTTTTCAAAAACAGTGCGCAGCACCCGGACGGATCGATACTCGACCTTGGTAATGACGGTAAGTATTATGTGTTTCATGTCGTGGATCAAGATTATCCCAATACGGATTATGGACGGTATTACTACAATACGAATCAGGTTGCTGTGTATGGCAGGCCTAAGTTTTTTCACGGTGCCAGACTGCTTGGTGGCGGGCAAAGGGCTTTACTTTTCCAAATCTAGGAGGTGTTTATGAGGTATGGCCAATTTCTCAGGTAGAGTTAAAATGAATGAATTATTCGCAAATATGGTACAGGGGTTTAAAACGATTGCGGGTTCGCCCTGGTCGATCTTTTATGAAACAGCCAGTGTGATCGTGCTCAAATCAGTTGGTACTACAGGTACAGACAAGTTGTTCTTCCGACTCGAGGTTGGAAATACAAAGGGAACTACGGGGAACAAACTCTCAGTGAGCGTGTGCGAAGATGTTATGGCAACAGACGGCAGCATCCCGGTGGGTAGAACTGAAGTGAAAAAGGACTATCTATGTCATACCAGTATTGTGGACACGAATCTATTGATCGATTATCAGGTTTCCGTCCAAGCGAACCGAATCATTATTTATTTGCAGGGTGATGTGAACTCGGTTACAGGCATCTCTAATCTAGGTTACTTCGGAATTTTGAACAGGTATGCCACAGAGGCGGATTCCTCAAGTTTGGGTGTCGGCCTCAGTTACAACGGGGATAACGGCATCCGAACGTTAAGGGATAAAGACAAACAGATGGTCAACAACATCTATGATGCTTATTCTGCCATGCTTCCGGTTAATCCAGGTTGGGGTTCTCTTTATCATCTTGCCCCGGTTATTATGTGCAATGGTGTGGAAGGACCAAGAGGTGAGCTTATTGATATTTATGCTGTACCTTCTGCCGGTGTTTCTCATGGAGATGAGATCAAAGTAGGGACCAAAACATATAAGGTGTACTCGTTGTCCATCGGTGGACAGAGCTTCTTATCAGGCGCTACGGTTGCTGTTCTGATGAATTAAGGTGGTGAGTGGACATGACTGTGCATCAAGGAAACGTTGTAGGAACCGCCGCGAGCGGTTCTCTTTTTACCCAAAGTAAGGCGGGAGTTCCTCATCATGTTGGATACAATCTCGAAGCTGTTCCGTCAACCTTTGAAGGCAAGGAAATGATCTATTCGCTAGGAGCACTATCTACTACGGCTAAATTAATTGACATCTATCGTTGGGGAACGTGGAGGCTGCTGGACAGCCATGGTGATGATCTGATCGGATACGTTACGGACAAGTATATTTACGGAGCAAGAACCAGGATTGGAATTCCTTACGAAAAAAATATGATCCTGAAGCACAAGTTCTTGACTCAATCTAGTGGAGTAGGCTTAATCCGAGAAACCATCAGAGGACTGAAAGTGAAGCAGAATTATGCGGGTCTCGATTGGTGTATCAAGGTCAAAATTCCTGTTAACCAGTCCGGTTTGGTAGGAAAAACGTGGGGAGATTGGTCTTACAGCGGAAGTGGCAATACGCCCGGTGCTCATCTGCGTCCACGGAGATATCCTGATACACATATTCCTAGAAGGAGGGAAGAGCCTTGAATCGAACATGGAAACTGATGGAGGAGATGAGAAAAGTGATGTTGCCAGTTTCATTTGCCCGAAGAGTAGAGTATGTTGGCGGTGGGGCAATGGCGTTGATCGATATTCCGATGGAGCATCCTCGATTCATGATTAAAACGATCAGGGTCATTCCGTCCAGAGAAACGAATGTGGAAGTTCATGTACTGAATAGCGCAGGCCCTCATCCGGAGGTTCTGTATTTCAACAATGCCCAATACTCGACGGGAAATTTTATGGAAGGCATTTACGATATGATCGATTTGCCTTATGAGGACATCGATGGGACTTCCACACTTCACTTGTCGTTGAAAAATTTAGGAACAGATGTGGCCAACTTCGATATAGAGGTCGTTGGTTTGACTACAAGGTAGGAGGGATACCATGGATATTGTTTCATTCAGCAAAGCTGCCAAGGTAGAACGTGAAGTCAAACAAGCCAGAGATTCCTTTGCCACGCTTGATGGAAGACTGGACGCAGTGTCCACTGGTAATGTCGTTTCGGTGAGACTAAAGACGGAGCTGCCGACCATAGGTGAAGCAGGAAGATTATATCTGGTACGCCAGGACTCAAGCAATCAGAACACTTCAACGACGTATACATACAGTGGTGGGGAATATGTGAAGGTTGGCGGTGACCGAGTCTCTAATCATACCGATAACGGAGCCGTGAATATCAATGGTACCAAAACGATGATTTACTCCCACCCCGACACACACAGTGCGGACATTATAATAGATGGAAGTACTAAAGTGATTATGACCTCACAAGAGCGTGAAAAGCTACTCAATATCGAGATTGAAGCGAATCATTATATCCATCCCGATACACATAGCGCAGATATGATTATCGATGGTGCAACCCATGTGAGTATGACTTTGTCCGAGCGCAAGCGCCTGAGCGTGATAGACCCTTGGGATGCAATCAGTGATTTGGTGGATTACACAGACGTAGTTACTTATTTTGCGTTTGATATGCAAGGCCGGGTCATTAGGCAAGTCGTCACAGACAATTATACGGAGCAGGTAGTCACAGAGCCGTTGCTGACCATGCCGATTTCGACAGATGGGTATACGCAAAATGATTCGTTTTTGGTGATATCTGTTGGTGAAGTCCATCGGTTGGATGGTCAAGTATTCGTGCAGCTGCCGACCTTGGTCGATGTAATATATCAATATGATGATGAAGGAAGACTGGATTCAAAGTCCATCACCAGAATGGCAGCAACTCCAATTCAGACCAACTTCAAATACATCTATGACTCTCTGGGCAATCGCATAGCGGTTAAAAAATATTAAGGGATAGCTTATGCTGTCCTTTTTTTGTTCCAAAAAAGAGAAATGCGACTGCACAGATTTAACATTCTGACGATTAGGACGTATAGAGAGAATAGTGAAGGTATGATGGCTGACACTCGAAGTTTATTCTTTATTTCCTAGTACGTTAGAACATTAATTTAGCCAGGAGGTATTACTAGATGAATATTGGACTCACCGCTAATTTCTATTTCAAGGGAAGTGGCAAAAAGAAAACAGTAACATGGATTGAGGACAATCCCAGGCTGCAACAGAAAGAGAAGGATTCCGATAAGGTTGTTCGCGAGATTCCTTTAACTGCCGATGAAGTCAAGCAAGAATACCGAAGACTTTTCAACAAACATAAAAATGAGGGGAAGTCGATCACTTTGGAAGATACAGATGATGTTGTGCACATCATTGATCTCACCGATGTTCGCAATATTGAACTTACTTCAAAGGAGGAAAACATCGATGCTCTACAGACTGACCTTTGCGTTGAATCATGAGGAGATTATCACGATGGAGATGACCACGGAGAAGGACGATCTAGTTGGTGCAACGGAAGAAGCGTTCGATGTAATTGAGAAGGAATATGGTGCCAATGTAGTTTTGAATCTGGTGGCGTTCAGCCTGCTCAAAGTTGACGTGCCTAATGAACAATAAGTTTAAAAATAGATGCTAAAACGAAATAGTATAGTTCTAAGTGTAATGTGCTGCTTTATTTGCATAATTGTAAAACCAGCGATATACCCCAAGCCTACTTCTGGGGTCTATTCCTTTTTCATGAAAAGATCGTGGGGACTTTAGTCCGTAAACGCATTGAAACTTGTCTTGTATAAGGAGTTTTGATTAAATTAGGTTTGATTATTGTATTCAGGGGCAATAGGAGGAAAAAGGATGATTGTAGGGAGGGATGTGAACATTGAGATAAAAGACTTGGAAAGAGAACTCGCGAAAATGGCATCAAGAATAAGAAAAGATTTTACTGAACGCGGGCCAGTAGATACCAGAGTCGTCATCATGAATCATTTTATCATCCTAAAGTTTACAGCAAAATTCACCAAACCTGAAGCGTTCATGCTTGAACACATGCAATCGCATTCCAGTCAGATCTTTGCCGAATACAAGCTGAAGCTTGCACAAATGATGAGAGAAGATTTCAGTCCTGTTTTCTCCTATATTCACCTGGGTTTGAAAATTGAAGATATAGAAACCATGTTCTTTGGCACTGATTTTGCGGAACAGGTAACTGTCTTTAAAATGAACAAGGATGTTGAGGGGCTGCTGAAAAATGATGCTATAAACATGCCTTAAGACTCATGAAAATTCATTTTTTTATTGGATAGGTTCTTCGGAACTAATTTTGATGTTGACAATATCCTACATATTTCCTTATACTACCCTTATGGCGATCAGATAGAATTAATAATCTTGACGAAGCCTGTAATTGGATTAAAGGGCTTCAAGACCATATCTTCGGTAATTGGAACGAAATAGATGTCAGACCAAGACCGACACATTCCACCATTTTGGTATTTTCCTAGTGGTGCGCTCTGTGTTGGTCTTTTTGTTTGCAAAAAACAGGCTTTACGTTTCGCATTTGGCTTCGTATATAGTGGGTAAATGGTGTACTAAAGAAGCTGATAAAAATATGTTGCGAACATTAGTTCGTATTTGTTATTCTGAATGTAATAGGTTGGAAAAGTGTCTCTGGATAAAATGTCCCATTACTGAGTTTTGAAAGTTAGTTTTATATCTTGATCTGGATCGAAAGGGGAGGTGCATCATCTGCGCAATTTATATGTAATGCAAAAGACTTATCTAGCTTTACGCTTTGCCTGAAGATGAAGTTTTCATATTTACGAAGAAGTGATAACACTACATATTAGATATGGTTTTTTGGACATCGGCAAGCAATATTTGAAGTTTGATAACGGTGCAAGATACTAGAATGTTGAGTGATCAAGAATTGATCAAAATTTTAACTATAGAAATGCAAGTTATAGAGTTTAAACAAACAACTAAATAGTTATTGGGGGAAAATGATGATGTCTGCTACAACTGCTATGGGGTTTGATGATTTATTTGAAATTGGGGATATAGATACGTTCTTGAACAAAGCACAGGAAAAATGTCGCCATAAACTTAGAGGCAAAACGTTTGCAGGGATGGAAAAAGAGGATGTAACGCAGGAGATCATGATTAAGTTGTATAACGCGCTGGACAAGTATGACGCAGAAAAAGCAAAAATGTCGACGTTTGTTGATCACCTAATCGAAAATAAAATCAAGGATATGTATCGCAAATGCATGTCTGAGAAAAACCTCAGTGTCGTTAACGCTGTCCAGCTAGTGTGTACAGATCTTGGTGCAAGTGATGAAAGTGATGGAACAGATACAGCGCTAACGCTTGGGCACGCCGGGTTTGCCTTTGAGAATTTTGAATTCGTAACTGACATCATGGAGAATATGAAGCTTAATGACCGGGAAAAAGAGATTTTTAAACTTCGAACCTCGGGGTACGAGTTTGTAGAAATTGCAGCAATGTTAGGTGTATCCAAGGCACGCATATCACAGTTATGGAAAGCGATTCGTGAGAAATACGAAGCTCTGTAGTTTTAAATGAAGTGGCAATTCATAGCCAAAGTTTGTTGCAGATCGATCAAAACGTTACATAGAACTAAGAGCACCCTTAACGGGGTGCTTTTTTATATCGTATAGAGTAATTAATCGATTGAATAATGGAAGGTGGCAGAAGAATATGCTCAGTGTTGTTGTGTTGGGATTTACGTTGGAAAGTCTGTCGGGATTTTCTGATATTGCTTGGGCCCACCATGATTCATCTACAGCTTCCGACCTAAGTAACCGGGAGTATGCGTTGATTATTGAGAAGGTTGTGTTTCAAGCGGATGCGTTGCTCGTTAATCTTGATGTGGAAAAGCTGACTCCTACTGAGATAGTGATCTTGCATCATGCGTATATTCAAAACAAACCGATCATGGGTGTAGGACTCAGAGTATGGGAGCCTGTCATTGAGGAGATGTTGTCCAATCGAATAAATGATCTTGAGCGGGCTGTAAAGCATATTCGAACGCATTATACGCTCATAAGTGGCGCCCTAAATGTCTCTCCTGTGTAAATCGTTAACTGCTAGTAATATAACGCGTATAGAGAAATTGAAGAGCTGGATAGCCGGGTCCAAGATAATTTAAATATATGGAGGAATGATTGTATGACACAAATGATAAAAGCAAAAGACGATACATTAACCGAAGAATTGATTGCAAGTCTGATTGGAAAATGCGTTCACGCACCAACGAATGTGCATGAGATTCAAACGCCAACAGGCGCAACAACAAAAGCCAATGTATGGTTTGCAGGTATTGTAGCTGGCTATGAAAAAGCCGTTATTGGATTCAACTACGAAGCGGGTGAATTTCACGAAGAACCGCAAACCTACTACAACGTTCATTTAACGGACGGTATGGGATATATTCTCACAAGTGCATTTGAACTTGAGATCCATGAGTTGACACAAGAGGAGTTTGCTCAATTGATCGAGGAGAACAAAAAAGAGGAGAACACCACTGAATCCCTTTCTGCTGTACAAAGCGATAAAGAAACAAACGAAGAATTAAACGAACAAACAAACCCTGATCTTCTTATTGGTCATGAATAAATGGACATGAAAAATTATGCCTTAGATATCGCTGTAAAGATGTTTACATCACCAGCACCAATGGATTTTGAAGAACAGATTAATACCTGGATGAGTGACAAACCAAATGTATTGGTCATTGGACTGGATGTTACTTCCTCTTACGATTCGGCAAATAGCAGGTTAGAGTATGCAGCAATCTTGGCATATCAGACTAGTGAACAAAATGCATCTTAATAGAAATAGGGAAGCCTTTGATTCGATAATAGACCCTCTAATTAATTGGGCCACAAGATCGTACAAGCAGTGAAAAACCACGGTTTCCTTCTATTATATAAGGCTTAACCTAAGGAGGTGAGCAATCCCGTTGGTCACATTTAAAAAAATCGGGATTATCATTACGGCGGTACTGGCATCGATAACGATATATGGAGGGCTAATTGTACCAGCTGCTTCTAATCCGATTGTAGAACAAAATACAAAACAAACCCTAAAGCAAGTCAAGTTAGATCCGGCCGCTACGTCCCATAAAGTAATGGTAGATATGCTAGAGCATTATATCGAAACTTATCAGGAGAAGACGGTAAGCAGAGCTAAACTGTTGAAGTATGTGAAATGGGTGGACCAATATATTGAAGGATCCAATATGGATTCCGTTTGGATAATGGCCATGATGTGGCAGGAGAGCCGCTTATTAGAGGATAGCACATCATCTCATGGAGCCATTGGACTGCTTCAAATACTACCAAGTACGGCCAAATCGTTTGGTATTAGCGGCAGTGACTTATACAAGCCCGAAGTTAACATCAAAACCGGTATTGAATATATGGAATATCTGTTGGAAAAGTATGACGGCAACCTTCGTACAGCAACGATTGCGTACAATCAAGGGGAGGGCAATGTAGACAAAGGCAAAGCTCGCCCATGGTATTACAACCAAGTGAAGAAACACCATAACACAATGGTTCAGATGCTAAAGAAAATCAATAAAGAACGTTAGATTGTTGGTGAACTTCCACAACATTTACATAGGGAGATCAAGATGGATAAATTTTCAGAACATATTAGGATGAATTTGAAGTTGGACAAGAAATTTTACTCTATGGACCTTGTAGGAAATATTGAACGATGTCAAGTCGATGAACATTTTCTAGGAGATAGCATTTTGGTTAATGAGAACTTGATTTGGCATTCAGTACATAAATACATTGGAAAACCGGAAGTCATTATCAAAAATCATTGTGTGGAAAAAGACGATATTCTTCAATTGGGACGCCTTGGGTTTATTAAAGCAGTCAAAGCATTTGACACAGGGCGTGGGGTGAAATTCAGTTCGTTTGCTGTTACTGCGATTGTAAGGGAAATCCGATGTTTTCTGAGAGATAGTGCAAGTATTATTCGCCCCACTCGCACGGCTACAGAATTAATTAATCGAATCAATCGGCTGGAGCACGATATGGGGTATCTCCCGACAGCTCATGAAATCGCTTTGTTGCTTGACGAAGAAGAGGAGAAAATCAACAAGGCGCTCCAAGTGGGCAAGGGAGTTAAATACCTGGATGAGCCTGTCGGAGCAGATGATCAGCAAGCCCAAGCCGTTACATTGATGGATACCATCTATAGCGGGGAAAATATTGAAGATGGAGTGGTCGACAGAATTTATGTTGACGCAGTTATAGAATCGGTTAAACGCAAGTTAAGCGAGAAGGAAGTCACTGTCCTGAAGCATCGGGTAGAGGGCTTTAATCAGACACAGACAGCAGAGATGGAGGATATTAGTCAGATGAGAGTCTCCAGAATTATGCGAAAAGTGGCCAAGATGCTGGATTATAACTAAATTTAATCATTCCTGGCAACTCATCTTAAAACTACAAGATCCCTTCCGCAGCATGTGCGAGAGGGATTTTTGCTGTTTTCTAACACTGGGACATACTTCGGGTTGTCCAGACATAAGCTAGTACAAGATTCCAAGTGACCCGGAGGAATGAATCGATGCGAAAATTAATGAAATTTATGGCATGTATGCTTGTACCTTTGTTTCTGTTTCCCTCATTTGGGCTTGCTGAAGCCCAGGGAACCATCCCCGGCCCCTCAAACCATGCGCAAAGCGCTGCTCTCATTGATGTAACATCGGGCCGAATATTGTACAGCAAAGATGGGGATAAGGAACTGAGAATTGCCAGCTTGACCAAAATCATGACGGCAATTGTTGCGATTGAACACGGTAAACTGGATGACAAAGTAAAGGTAACTTCTTCGGCTTTTGCCAAAGAAGGGTCGTCCATCTATCTCAAGCTGGGTGAAGAAATGACACTTGAAAACATGCTATATGGGCTGATGCTGCGATCAGGCAACGATGCGGCCTCGGCGATTGCTGAACATGTCGGTGGATCTGAAGAAGGCTTTGTCCTGTTAATGAACAAAAAGGCAGAGCAAATTGGTCTGACCCATTCCCATTTTATGAATCCCCATGGACTTGACGCAGACGGTCATTACTCCACCGCCAATGATCTTGCACGCTTAACTGCGTATGCGCTCAAGAATCCGGTTTTCAAACGTATTGTAGCTACGGAGAACAAGTCGGCTCCAAATCCGAACGAGAGCTGGGAGTACTCCTGGCAAAACAAAAATAAAATGCTGCGGTTGTACGAGGGGGCCGATGGCGTAAAGACCGGATATACCAAAAAGGCGTTCCGTTGTCTGGTTAGCTCTGCTACACGCAATGGGCAACAGCTTGCTGCGGTAACCCTGAACGATGGCGACGATTGGAATGACCATGCACGTATGCTGGATTTTGGTTTTGAAAACTTCCCTTTGGTGGAAATTGCAAAAAAAGAACAGCCTGTACAAAACACGGATGTGGTCACAGGTCGCGGGTTCACCTATCCTCTAGCGAAGAGTGAGACATCCTCATTGACGAAAAAGCTGATTTTACTCGATAACCGGGCACAGGAGAGTACAGTGGGAGATGCAAAAACGACAGATCCTACTTTTGGACTGGCTGGCCGAATTGATATGCAGCTTGACGGGAAACTTGTGGGTTCAATTCCTGTGTATCGCAAAGGAAGTTATATTCCGCCAGAGCCGAAGATAGAGGATGCAACTCTGGGGGGGATCGGTGAAATTTCTACCTGGGCTTCCGCATGGCGCGCAGTATTAAGCCATTTGTTATCTCCATAATGAGGGGAGGGTTATCCTTTGATCAATTTAATCTGGCTTCTCATGATCGTAACCGGATTTGCTTTTGCAGCAGCACAAGGCAAAATTGAAGTCGTTACGCAGGCGGCTTTTGATGGAGCAGCAACCGGAGTAACGGTATGTTTTGGGCTGATCAGTGTGCTCGTGTTTTGGATGGGTATGATGAAAATGGCTGAGGATGCCGGGCTGCTGGGACGAATCGCGAAGCTGCTGGGTCCGGTTGTTGGCTTTTTGTTCCCGGATGTTCCGCGGAATCATCCAGCCATGGGCTACATTTTATCCAACATGAGTGCCAATCTGCTCGGCCTAGGCAATGCGGCAACCCCAATGGGGATCAAAGCCATGCAGCAACTGCAAGAGCTAAATCCGGATAAACAAACGGCTTCCCCTGCCATGTGCACTTTGCTGGCTCTGAATACAGCGAGTATCACCATTATTCCGACAACCCTGATAGCCATTCGACTTAATTATCATTCCGCAAATGCCACGGAAATTGTAGGTACCACGCTAATGGCAACCATTATTGCGACATTTGCAGCCATTGTAGCCGATCGCTGGTACCGAAATAGGGCACTTCACAGGCCGCCGAGTGTATATAAAAGTGACAATCCCGGTATGAAAGGATGAGCAACGTTGTTAACCTTCATCAACTGGATTTCCGTCTGGGCCATTCCGGTTATCATCGCGTTTGTTCCATTATATGCGTTTACCAAAAAGGTCCCGGTCTACGAATCTTTTGTTGATGGGGCCAAAGATGGCTTCTCTACGGCAATTAGCATTATTCCCCATCTGGTAGGTATGATGGTAGCGATCAGTGTATTCCGTGCTTCCGGTGCATTGGATTATGTGATCAGCCTATTCGCACCACTTGTATCCTGGATGGGGGTTCCGGGAGAAGTATTGCCACTCGGTATTTTGCGTCCTTTAACTGGGACAGGCTCGCTTGCCTTTACAACTGACCTAATTAAAACCTATGGCCCTGACTCGATGATTGGCCGCATGGCTTCCACGATTCAAGGCAGTACGGATACAACCCTATATGTATTGACAGTTTATTTTGGAGCCGTAGGCATTCGTAATGGTCGCTATGCGCTCAAAGTTGGGTTGTTTTCCGATGTAGTTGGTTTCATTGCAGCCTTGGTCATTTGTTTGATTGTATTTGGTTAAAAATATGCCTTCTCCTTCCGATATACGAATTATGCTAGAATGATAGCGGAGGAGAGTGAGAATCATGCAAAAGAGTTGGAAACGAATGCTCCGCTTTGGAATGTCAGGCATGCTTGCCATTGCGTTGCTTGCAGGACAGACGGGGTTGGCTGCGGCTCAAGCCGTTAATACGATTCATTTTACGGGATACTTCGATAAACAACTACGTGCTCAGTTGGCCGTTACAGCGGATTCTTTTCCAGTTGTGAACGTACGTCTGGTCAAACAGGATGAACCCGATTCAGTATATTATGATGTAGGTACATCCATACTGATCTCCAAGGATGAGGTGCTAACCAATTATCATGTCGTTCAGGATTATGCTGAACTGTCTGATGGGGATGAAGGCACACTTACTGTAGCAAGCCCAGGTCATCTGGACAAGCCGGTTAAAGCCAAAATCATTAAAACAGATCCGGTGACAGATATGGCATTGCTGAAGCTGGACAAAGAAATCGACGCACAACCGGTGACGTTTGCAAATGCGAAAGATAATCAAATTGTCTATACCATCGGATTTCCTAAAAATTCTGCCGGGGAACTTGTGCTGTTGGACGAAGATTTCCCTTCAACTTATAATACAATTGCCAAGAGCCGAGTATTTAATTCACAAGATTCAGATGTTCCAGGCAAGAAGGGCATTGGCAGTATCGTAAAATCAGTAGCACAAGGCAATTCAGGTGGCCCTGTTCTGGACCAGAACAATCGGGTTATTGGCATGATGACCTTTGTATACGGCGGACGTACTTATTATATTACTTCCAAAACATTGCAATCCTTCATTAAAGAAAGTGCAACCCCTGCGAAAAAACAGGTCGTTGTTGCTGGTAAAGTAGCCAATTAAACTTATTCATGTTGTAGTGGTTACATATGGTTGAAATTGAACGGCTCACCTTAACGCTCCTGCCGCATACCGGCAGTGAGAGGGTGAGCTTTTTTGGTCTAAATTCATAGCTAAATGCAGCTTAAAAGGTGTTTACAACCCCTGCGTTAACAAAATCGATGGATTATCCTTGTGATTTCCGGCCTTGATGGGTATCATTAGTGTGAGGTGACATGACAAACATGGAAAGATTACAAAAAATTATCGCACAGGCAGGCATTGCATCCCGCCGCAAGAGCGAGGAACTGATCCTGTCCGGCAAAGTAGAAGTTAACGGGGAGGTCGTAACCGAACTGGGTACGAAAGCGAACCCCGAAGAGGATATGATTACGGTTAATGGTAAACCGATCCGCAGTGAAAAGAAAGTGTACATGATGTTGAACAAACCGAAGGGTGTTATCACAAGTGCTTCAGACCCGGAAGGTCGGAAAATTGTATCCGACTATCTTAAAGGTGTCAAGGAACGGGTATACCCAGTGGGGCGTCTGGATTATGACACAGAAGGATTGCTCATTCTGACCAATGATGGCGAGTTTGCGCATTTGTTGACGCATCCGAAGCATCACGTACCCAAAACATATCATGCAACCGTTAAAGGTGTTCCACATGGTTCGGCTCTGGAGAAATTAAAGACAGGCATTATGCTGGACGACGGTATGACAGCTCCGGCAGAGATTGAGTACAAAGATGTGGATACCGCAGCAAATGAATCTGTTATCTCTATTACGATTTACGAAGGGCGTAACCGTCAGGTTAGACGTATGTTCGAAGCGATTAACCATCCGGTAACACGTCTGAAACGGATTTCGTTTGGTGGTATTTTGCTTCAAAACCTGAAACGGGGACTCACACGCAATCTAACCAAAGAAGAAGTCAACAACCTGATTACGCTCGCAAAATCAGAACCCGCCAAAAAAATGAAAAAAAGGTAATGTGAGGACACATAATTTTCATAAAAGCGCCGCAGTTTTGTGACGAAATTCGCTATAATTGTTCATAGGATGTTCACAGTTGTCCAAGACTGTTATATGCGAATGCTAGTCACTCAAGCTTTTTGCATAAATCCCCGGAGCGACTTTCAATCAGCAAGAGTTAGATCGAAATGGTGTTATTCGTCTAATTCTTGTACCCGGGAGCGTTTAAATTCAAATTATGCAAAAAGCTGACTTAAAAGGGGAGCAGCACATGGGGAAATCAAGAAGAGCGGTGCAAATCGTCATTTTGTTATTGATCCTGGTGTTGGGCGGATATGCGATTACGACATCGGTATCCGGCTCGAATGGCAAGCCAAAAGAAGGAGACAAAGCTCCTTCTTTTGAACTGCTGGGCCTGGATGGACAAGTTCATACGTCTGAGGAATACAAAGGCAAAGCCATGGTAATCAACTTCTGGGGAACATGGTGTGAGCCTTGTGTGAAAGAGATGCCTGCGCTACAAGCGCAAGCGGACAAATGGAAGGACCAGGGTGTGCAATTTGTTGGTATCAATGTTGGGGAAGACCAGATGACCGTGGAAAATTTTGTTCGACAGGTGGGCGTTACGTTTCCGATTATGCTCGACCGTGACAAAAACTCGATCCGGGATTTTGGCATTTCGCCGATGCCAACGACATTTTTTGTCTCCGACACGGGCAAAATCTCCACCATTCATATCGGTCAACTTGATTTGGACACACTTGACGCTCAAATTTCACAACTGGCGAAACAGCCCTGACAGGAGGTCTAGTCGTGTTCCAAAATACGAAATGTGAGTGCGGACACCAGAATCCGGTGGGCACTGTGCTGTGTGAAGCCTGTGGCAAGCCGCTGCTGGAGGCCGAGGTCAAATCGGATGAAGTATTGGAAATGCGTTATGATGGCATGGCGCGTCGATCGCAGCGTACAAATCCCAAAATCATTGACCGCATATGGAACTTTTTCTCATCGGTCAAAATTGCTGTTTACATGATTGTGTTTACACTTGTAGGTTCCATGCTGGGCACAATCTATCCACAAGAAAGTACATTTCTGAATATTGATCCATCCGTATATTACAAGGACACATACGGTCAGTTGGGTCATATCTATTATCTGCTGGGTCTGTCCCATACATACGAATCCTGGTGGTTTATTTTGTTACTGGTACTGATCGGCGCTTCATTGGTCATATGCAGTCTAGACCGGGTACTTCCACTATATAAAGCGCTGAATAAACAGAAAATACGCAAACACATGCAGTTTCTTACACGCCAGCGACTGGTGTATCAAGGTTCCATAGATGAGGCATCAGAAGACTGGATTAAGAAAGCGGTTACGCCGCTTAAAAAGAAAGGTTATCGCGTGCATACCGAGGGTACTGCATTGCTGGCCGAGAAACATCGATTCAGTCGCTGGGGGCCATATGTTATCCATATCGGATTGATTATCTTCCTGCTCGCAGTACTTGCTCGAGGACTTCCCGGGCTGAATCTGGATGAGCATGTTGCTTTTCCCCAAGGGGAAATCAAAAAAATACCGAATACCTCCATGTATTTGAAGAATGAACAGTTTAATGTTGAATTTTACAATGAAGATGAGGTTCCAGAACAGTTCCGTAATTTGAACAAAACCGTTCCAAAACTATTTGAAACCAAAGTGGTATTGTACGAATGTACGGCAGATTGCTCGGATCCTTCGAAAAAACCTCAATTGACCGAGGTGGACCGACATGATGTTCGAGTGAACCATCCACTGAATTACCACGGATTAAAAGCATATCAATTTGATTATGATCTGACACCAACGATTCGTTCGGTAACGCCTGATTTGGTCAATGCCCAGACGGGTGAGAAGTATGGAGCAATCCAAATTGCTATGGTGGATACGCAGCGAACGTTTGAAGCTGGACCCTATAGTCTGAGTGTTAAAGAAAAATATATGGATTTTGGGCTGGATGAAAATGGAGAACCCAAATCAAAATCCCCTTCACCGAATGCGCCTGCCTTTCTATTTAACATCAAGGGACCCAATTTACCTGAAGCGGGAATGCAGTATTTGTATTTTGCGAAGCAGATAGATAAACAACGTTTTCAACAGGACGCAATTAACAAACAGTTGAATGGAGGAGAAATTCCTTTGCAGCTAGAGGTTGATAGCATGGATAAGGTGGACATCATTCAATCCGTGAGTTACCTCAATATCCGTATTGATAAGGCTATGCCTTTTGTATGGGTTGGTGCAGGAATCGTTATGTTGGGTCTGGTTATGGGCTTTTACTGGCACCACCGACGTATTTGGATTCGTATTGATGATGGACAGCTCACCCTAGGCGGCCATACGAATAAAAACTGGTTTGGATTTAGGCGTGAGATTGCAGCTGTGTTAAAACATATGAATGTGGAAGTGGATGAGAAGTCGTTGGATAACGGGGGGAACCAAACATGAGTTTATTGGATTTCAGCAGCGACGCATTTATCGTATCTTTTTTTCTATATTGTGCTGCATTTATGTTATATGGCGTTGCCGTCATGGGAAAGAAATGGAGTAATCGTGACCCGCAAGCTCATGTAGAACGATGGGGGAAACGAGCCTTTATTGCATCAACTGTTGCACTAGCTGCACATCTCATCTTCTTTGGTACACGTTGGGCTGGAGCAGGCCATATACCAGTAAGTAATATGTATGAGTTTATGAGTTTTCTTTCCATGATGATTATGGTGGCATTTATTGTAGTTTACGCCATCTATCGCAAATCGTTGCTGGGATTGTTTGCATTGCCACTAACCATCATTATTATGGCATATGCAGCCGTATTTCCTCAGGAAGTACAGCCGCTGATCCCTGCTTTACAATCGATATGGCTCAAGATCCACGTGACGTTGGCAGCTCTTGGCGAGGCATTCTTCGCCGTAGGCTTTGCGGCGGGATTCATGTACTTGTTACGCACAGTCGATTTCAGTGGCAAGGATAAGTCATCCAGACGCCAGCGCGGGTGGGTTGAGTTTACATTAATCACTATCGTCGTTGTCGTTGGGTTTATCGGGTCGGTATTTGCTTTCCGTGCATCCGGATATGAGGCGGTTTTTGTTCAGAAAATCGCTAGCATTGACACAGAGGTACAGGAAAATAGTACAATAGAGAAAGTGATTTATCGCATGCCTCCTATTTTTGCGCCTTATAATAGCGAAGTGGAGAGCATAAAACCGTTTCTTGGCATGAAGGAACCATTACTTGAGACACCTTCCTGGATGAACGGAGTTAATGCTGGACGTAAACTGAATACGGTAGTCTGGTCTTTGATTGTAGGGTTGATCTTATATGGACTTATTCGTTTAATTGTAAGAAGACCGCTTGGACAAGCTCTGCAACCGATGCTTGATGGCATTGATGCCGATGATCTCGATGAGATTAGTTATCGGGCAATTGCTATCGGATTTCCTATATTTACATTGGGAGCATTAATTTTCGCTATGATCTGGGCCCAGATTGCCTGGAGCCGCTTCTGGGGATGGGACCCCAAAGAGGTGTGGGCTTTGATAACATGGTTATATTATAGTGTGTACCTGCATTTGCGTTTGTCCAGAGGCTGGCAGGGCCGCAAGTCTGCATGGCTTGCAGTACTTGGGTTTTTGGTCGTTATGTTTACGCTCGTTGGTGTGAATTTGATCATTGCCGGGTTGCATTCTTACGCAGGGGCAGACTAGGATAGGTAGTTTCGTAAAGTTCCCGAGAGAAATCCATGAAACACATACGTGAGCCCCTACGTCCAATGGGGCATTCAAATATTGTTCGCCAGATCGAACATAATAGAAGTGATGAGGAGTTATTGCAAAGGGGCTGGAGTGGAATGGCTGAACATGAGAACCGTATACTCGTCGTGGATGACGAGGAAAGAATCCGACGGCTTTTGAAAATGTATCTCGAAAAAGAAGGCTATGAAATCGATGAAGCTGAGGATGGGGAAACTGCGTTGCGAAAAGCAACTGCAGGTGACTATGGTCTTATTTTGCTTGATGTGATGTTGCCGGGCATGGACGGCGTTGAAGTATGTACCCGTTTGCGTCAGGTAAAATCAACTCCGGTTTTGATGCTTACTGCAAAAGGCGAAGAAATCAACCGCGTTCAGGGCTTTGAAGTTGGAGCAGATGACTATGTCGTTAAACCGTTCAGTCCACGTGAAGTGATTTACCGGGTGAAGGCGATTCTGCGTCGTTCTTCTGCGACAGCGTATCTGTCCAAGGAGAGTAATTCAAGCAACAATATCGTATTTCCTAATTTGGTCATCGAACATGATGCTCACCGCGTAACCGCGGGTGGGGAAGAGATCAGTCTAACACCGAAAGAATATGAACTGTTGCATTATCTCGCGACATCTCCAGATAAAGTTTTCTCCAGAGAAGAGCTGCTGAAGGATGTATGGAACTATGAATTCTTTGGTGATCTTCGTACTGTGGATACGCATGTGAAGCGTCTTCGCGAGAAGTTAAACAAGGTTTCGCCAGAATCAGCGGCGATGATTACGACGGTGTGGGGTGTGGGTTATAAACTGGAAGTACCGAAGTAGTTTTAGTTTCTGGAGATCGCTGGTCGGGAAGTTATGGATTACGATTATTTGCCTTGTGGGCTGTGTACTCATAGCATTGGGTCTTTTTTTGCTGCCGTATATTGATACGAATTTTGCGGAGTCTGAGTCGAGAGATATCAAACGTTTGTTCACGTATGTTTGTATTATCGGATTCAGTTTGACGACCTTTTTTGCGCTGTTTCTTTTTACGAAAATTACGCAGCCGATGCAGCAGTTAATTCAGGCAGCCAATGCGATTCGGAAAGGAAATTACGGTACACGTCTCTCCCTTGTAACGAGCGATGAGATTGGAGAATTAGGTAATACATTTAACCATATGGCTGCACAGCTGGAAGATAACATTCGCAACCTTAACCATGAAAAAGAACATCTGGCGAGCGTGCTCCGAAGCATGACCGATGCCGTAGTGACATTCGATGGTGAAGGGAAAGTTATTTTGACAAACCCCCCTGGAGAGAAAATCATGCAGGCTTGGTGTGATTTGGACTGGGCACAAATGGGTGAGGGACAGGATTCGGAGAATGCTGTGAGTTCTTCACGAGAGGTGCCGGAACCACTCTTTCCTTTGTTCAAAATGGTGATGGAGCAAGGTGGCGATCAGAACTCTAACGTGCATGTGCAGCAGGGTGTCTGGTCTGTTCAGATGGCGCCTTTGTATGCGGATAGTGTCGTACGGGGGGCTGTTGCTGTGCTTCGTGACGTAACGGAGGAAGTACGACTTGAGAAGATGCGCCGTGATTTTGTCGCCAACGTATCTCATGAAATACGTACTCCGCTATCCATGATGCAAGGGTATAGTGAAGCTCTTTTGGATGGAATGGCGGCTTCTCCAGAAGAAAGTGAAGAACTAATTCAAGTGATTCATGATGAGTCTTTGCGTATGGGCAGGTTGGTTAAAGATCTGCTTGATCTTGCGCGAATGGAAGCGGGTCATACGGATATGGCTGTGAAGGAAGTGGATCTGGTTGAACTATTGGAGCGTGTATATAGAAAGTTCTCGGTACGTTCCAAAGAACAGGATATCCATCTTCGGTTTGAATGCAAACAGACTTCGATTGAACTTCACCAGGCTGACGAGGATCGGCTTGAACAGGTATTTACAAATTTGCTGGATAATGCGTTTCGGCATACTCCCTCAGGCAAAAATGTTGTCATATCGGCAGAGCTGTTAACCGATATCCGGACACCTGTAGCTAAAGTGACTGTAAAAGATGAAGGTGTAGGCATTCCGTCTTCCGATCTGCCATTCATCTTTGAACGATTCTACAAAGCAGATAAGGCTCGTGTTCGAGGTGAAAGTGTCGGTACAGGACTGGGGCTCGCAATTGTAAAAAATATTGTGGATGCCCATCACGGTACCATTATCGTTAATAGTGTACTTGGTGAAGGAACAGAGTTTATTTTACAATTTCCTGTGGATTCTTCGAAATAGCCCGATTTCATACAAAAAGTGCGAAAGTACCCTCATGCTGAGGGTGCTTTTTTGTTGAACAGTACCGTTTAATCTTGTTCAACGTGGAACAGTATGTTCTCTTTTTTTTGCATCAAAAAATGTGTCCAAGATAATTTTGCCTCTTATGATACATAAGCTTGAAAAGCGAAGAAGTTAAAGGAGGAGTGGATTAGGCATGTCTGATGAAAGAAAAAGGGTGAATATTAAAGCTTTCATAGAAGGAAGATCGTTTCGAGCGGGATCACCGTTTATTCCAATAACATCGAGTGAAGTGGAGCAGTTTGAGTCCATTTTGAAAGCATTGGCAGTGACTATTCCTGCAGCTGTTAGTCAGCCTACAGCGTCTAATATTCTCGCATTGCAAAACAGTTTACGGAGTTTGCTCACCTTTGTTAATACCTCTGGTTTTCGAGCTGGGGTGAAAGCTGAGTTACAATCCGTTCTGGAATTAACCATAGCAGGTTCTGAAGTTGTACCTGTAGCCGTTATCAATCTGGCTGGCAACTTGCAAAACTTGCTTGATGATTTATTAAGTGTAACGTTGCTTCTGGAAGTTCCGCCTGCGGAAAAAGATAAATTGGTCGGTTTGATTCGATCCATATCCGTATCATTGACTCGTGCTACCAGTTCATTTGGAACATCGGGAACTCCAGGTCCCCCGGGAGTTCCAGGGGTTCCGGGTGTTCCCGGAGTGCCAGGTCCAGCCGGGCCAGGAGGCTCAGTAGGACCAGTAGGTCCGGTAGGTCCTCTAGGACCCCAAGGACCCCAAGGCGTACCAGGTCCGCAGGGGGCTCCTGGGGTTGGACTGAATGATATTTCCGTTTTTGATCCCGCTGAGGCACCTGGCTATGTGCAAGGTCAAGTTGTTTCGTATAACGGCAGTCTTTATGTTGTTAACGTGAATGGTCCTACCGGAGTACCGGGAAGTTCTCCAGACTACACGTTGTTTTTGTCAGGCGGAACGACTGGAGCAACAGGGGCAGGCTTAACAGGCTCTATTCCATTCGATCCGGCGCTCGCACCAGGTTATCCGGCAGGACAAATTGTAACGTTTGGCGGTAGTACCTATATTACTAATGTGGCATCGCCAACGGGAACACCGGGTAGTTCACCGGATTATACTTTGCTGGCATCGGCCGGAGCTACTGGGGCTACTGGGACAACAGGAGTGGGACTCGGTGGTTCTGTTCCGTTTGATCCCGCAGTAGCACCTACGTATCCAGCGGGTCAGGTCGTAACATTTGACGGCAGCACTTATATTACAAATGTGGCATCGCCAACGGGAACTCCCGGTACTTCACCGGACTATACACTCTTGGCAGGTGCAGGACCTACTGGGGTTACGGGAGCCACAGGAGTAGGTTTAAGTGGAATATTAGCGTTTGATCCAGCGGTAGCACCAACCTATCCAGCGGGTCAAATAGTGACATTTGACGGTAGTACCTATATTACTAATGTAGCTTCACCAACTGGAACCCCAGGTACATCACCAGACTACACATTGCTTGCTGGCGCAGGAGCCACCGGTGCAACCGGAGCAACAGGCGTGGGCTTGAATGGAGCAGTTCCGTTTAACCCAGCAGTGGCACCAACATACCCGGCCGGTCAAGTTGTAACTTTTGATGGCAGCACCTATATTACAAATGTGGCATCACCAACGGGAACGCCAGGTACATCCCCTGACTATACATTGATTGCAGGCGCAGGCCC
>NZ_FRDO01000007.1:20625-20957 GCF_900143165.1 Paenibacillus sp. ov031 | reverse complement strand
GTAGCGCCAACGTATCCAGCCGGTCAGGTGGTGACGTTTGACGGCAGTACGTATATTGCAAATGTGGCATCGCCAACAGGAACACCAGGAACGTCCCCGGATTACACGTTGTTGGCTGGCGCGGGAGCCACGGGTGCGACAGGGGCAACCGGAGTTGGTGTAACTGGAAGTAACGGAGCCACCGGAGACACAGGAGTTACCGGCGTCACTGGAGATACAGGAGTTACCGGTGCCACGGGTGTCAGTGTAACGGGAAGTACAGGAGCAACGGGGGATACGGGTGTAACCGGAGCCACCGGCGTTACCGGCGATACAGGAGCAGCGGGTGTAAC
>NZ_FRDO01000007.1:0-20335 GCF_900143165.1 Paenibacillus sp. ov031 | reverse complement strand
GTTACCGGCGATACAGGAGCAGCGGGTGTAACTGGAGCCACGGGTGTCAGTGTAACGGGAAGTACAGGAGCGACAGGTGATACGGGTGATACGGGTGTAACGGGAGTCACTGGGGTTACCGGCGTCACCGGTGCCACGGGTGTTAGTGTCACTGGTGCAACAGGGGCCACCGGAGCCACCGGAATAACGGGAGCCACCGGAATAACGGGAGCAACGGGAATAACTGGAAGCACCGGGGTTACAGGAATAACAGGTGCCACAGGAGTCGGTCTCACTGGAGTAACGGGTGCAACAGGAATCGGAGTCACTGGTGCAACAGGGGCCACCGGAATAACGGGAGTCACCGGAGCGACGGGATTAACAGGTGCCACAGGAGTCGGTGTCACTGGATCAACAGGAGCTACCGGAATCACGGGTGCAACGGGCGTTGCAATTGGAATCACCGGAGCCACGGGTGTGACGGGAATTACAGGGACTACTGGAGCAAGCGGAACAACTGGGGTTACCGGGGCAACAGGGGTTAGTGTAACCGGAGGTACGGGCGCAACTGGAGTTACTGGAGCAAGCGGGGCAACAGGAGCTACCGGAGCAACAGGAGCCAGTTTAACTGGAAGCACAGGATCGACAGGAGTTACTGGAGCTACTGGAACAACGGGTGCCACAGGAGTGAGCGTCACAGGAGCAACAGGCGTGACAGGAGTCACCGGGGGTACAGGTGCAACGGGTGCAACCGGAGCCACAGGAACTTCTGTAACATCTAACTCGGCTTACGGTGAGAACACAAGTGGAACCATCGTTGTTATTTTGGGTGGAACACTAATTCCACTGCCGAATAACCAAAATATTGGCACTGGCATAACCATTAATGGAACGAATGACACCTTCACTCTTGCCAATGCAGGGCGTTACTATATCTCTTACAAAATAAATCTTACAGCTGCACTTGCTATTCAATCCCGTATTTTACTTAACGGAACAGCAATTCCGGCGAGTGTAGTTTCACCATTACTTTCCCTCAGTCAGTTGCAGTCTGACTTTATTGTGACGGTAACTGCTGGATCAACAATCCAGTTCCAATTATTTGGGCTTGTTGGTACAGCTGTCCTCTCTCCACCAGGCGCTACATTAAACATTATTCAATTAGCTTAATGCATGAATTACGCTAGTCAAAAGGAATTTTGAGTTTATAAAAAGAGACGAACCTGATAAAGGTTCGCCTCTTTTTGTCTTATAATTGATTAGTCCGTCAGTTAATTCAATACAATTTCAACGGCTGTATTGATTTCCTGAAGAGCTGCAAGCTGTACAAGCACATCTTTTGGAACTTCCTTATCTACAGTCAGAATCATGATAGCTGCCCCACCAATGATTTTACGTCCGACCTGCATGGAGGCGATGTTAACTTCGTTCTCTCCAAGCAAAGTTCCAACACGTCCGATAATACCCGGTTTATCATTATGCGAAATCAGAATTTGGTGACTTTCTGGAGCGATATCCACTGGGAATTTGTCCAGACGCACGATCCGCTCTCCATAACCTGCAAGCAGTGTGCCCGCAACACGACGCTCCTCGGCATCCTGAGTCGTCACGAGTGTGACGGTAATCAGATTTGTAAATCCTTTAGTGGCCGATGTTTGGCTAACCACTACGTTGAGATCCCGCACTTTAGCTAAATGCATGGAGTTGACAATATTGGCTTCTCCGCCTAAATGTCTTGCCAGAATACCTTTTACAATGTAACGAGTCAAAGGAGAAGTATCCACTTCCGACAGATCTCCAGCGTAGTCGATTCGAATTTCCTGAACCGCATTTTGAGTGATCTGAGCTGCAAAGCTACCCAGTGTTTCACCCAGTTTAAAGTACGGCTGCAGTTTGTTCATTACAGTTGGGGCTACTGCAGGCATGTTAACTGCGTTTTTGAACGGTTCATTGCGCAGAATATGCAGGACTTGCTCGGATACGTCGATCGCTACATTTTCTTGTGCTTCTACTGTCGATGCACCAAGATGAGGCGTCACAATAATGCAAGGATGATTCAGGAATGGGTGATCAGCAGCCGGTGGTTCGCTCTCGAATACGTCGAATGCTGCACCAGCAACGATACCTTCATCAATTGCTTCTACAAGTGCCATTTCATCAACGACTCCGCCACGGGCACAGTTGATAATACGCATACCTTTTTTCATCACTTCGAATTGTGGACGGGAGATCATATGGCGTGTCTCAGGTGTTAATGGTGTGTGAACGGTCATGAAGTCGGCATTACGAATGATGTCATCTACACTAGCCAGCTTAACCTGAAGTTTCTCTGCGCGATCTTGAGTGAGGAACGGGTCGTAAGCCAGAATATCCATTCCGAATGCTTTGGCACGTTTAGCTACTTCGCTACCGATCCGTCCCATACCGAGCACACCCAGCGTTTTATTTCTTAACTCCACACCCAGGAAGGTTTTACGATCCCAAGTACCTTGAATGGTTTTGGCATATGCCTGAGGAATATGTCGTGCCAGTGCCATCATCATGGCAAATGTATGCTCACATGTCGTAATCGTGTTACCGTCAGGGGCGTTAATAACAATGATACCGCGTTGGGTAGCAGCTTCCAAATCAATGTTATCTACACCTACGCCAGCACGTCCGATGACTTTAAGGTTTGTACCTGCTGTCATAATACGATCCGTTACACGGGTCTGACTTCGAACTAGAAGGGCATCATAATTGCCGATAATTGCAACAAGCTCATCTTCGCTAAGACCTGTTTTCTTCTCAACTACAACATCATTTGCATCCACCAGTTGCTGGATTCCCAGATCACTAATGGGGTCCGACACTAACACTTTGTACATGGTTTCTTCCTCCTTAGGTATGTGTATCTATATCGTCAAGGTCTCACCTCACGAAAGAGGCATTCCTTAAAACCACTGAATCTCTTCCTTCCAACAACGCGGTGTCGCAGCAGAGGAGGAGGGTGTAGCAAATAGGGCGATTCCCACGTCTGTACTCTAAAAATAAATCAAAAAACTCTCAATCCACATACTGCTTGCGCAATAAGGGACGAGAGTTGTCGTGGTACCACCCTAATTCACCGCCGTTTCGCAACGACAGTCTTAGCGGTCAATGAAGACCGAAGAGGATAACGGGTCTAAACCGATTGCACCTACTCCAATTTCAATGCAATAACTCAGGAGCGCTCAAGATCATCTGCCTGCCACCGATTTACACCATCCATCGGCTCTCTGTAAGACAAAGCAACGTCTTTTTTCCATCATCGTGTTTAACGTGACTAATTTTTTCATAATGTATCATGGCTGACATGAGCATGTCAATAGGCTTAAATGTTTTAATTCGATTTACTAATGTGATTTTCTTCAGTGGAGGAGAAGGCGTATAGATATAAAAAATTGACTTCCTTGATCGCTCGAAATAGCTCGATTACAAGCTGTTTTGTGAATCGGATTTTAACACATTAATGAACTAATTCAATGGATATGGCTTCGCTGAAAAACCGGGACTTGGGGCAGGCCTTGAACCTATTTGGTTTTTTGGCTATCATTTAGTATACTATCCGATTGGACAACGAATTTGTTATCCATCAAATATAAGTCAAGAGGACAGACACAGGCGATGAAAAAATTAAAGTTTCCCAAGTTCAAGATTCAGAAGGCTGAACCACAGCAACTTACCGAGCGTTTGCTTCTGATCAATCTATACTTTACACAAGGGTTAACTTTGATCATTGGGGTTGTATGGATTTTATTGCAGAAGAGAAATCTTTTTGATGTACTTGCTTGGCCTGATAGTTACCAGTTTATTTGGTGGGGGCTTGGTCTTGCTGGCATTATGCTTGTTATGGACTTGGTTCTTTCTTATGTTATTCCTCAAGAAAGCATGGATGATGGCGGCATTAACGAGATGCTGTTCCGCAAGCGTCCAATCTGGCACATTGTATGCATAGCAGCCATCGTTGCTGTTTGTGAAGAATTGCTATTTCGTGGAGCCATACAACATGCGTTAGGTCCTTACTGGACAAGTATTTTATTTGCGGTTATCCATATACGCTATTTGCGGCATTGGATTCCAACTGGTTGGGTATTTGTTTCGAGCTATGGATTGGGTTGGATTTATATGCAATCCGGCACATTATGGGCGCCTATACTATGTCATTTTATTATTGATTTGGTGTCTGGATTAGCGATACGTTTTCGGAGGGGATCATGAATCAGCAATTAAGTAGAATGAAGACATACGGCAGTCAGCGCCATCGTCACTCGGATAAGACAGAGACATCTGAGCGGCCTGAAGCTTCTCAAGTAAATCTGGTTGTTGAACCAGCTGCTGCCTCAGAGGTGGGAGGACTCACACCCATTACCTCGGTCTCCATACCAAGATCACAACGCAAGTCTTATACATCATCGCTGGAAAGTCCGGTACTTCCCCGGCGGGCACCAGCACGTGCCAACAAAGCAGAAAAGCCATCAGAAGAAGAATCCGTTTCCGAAGCGGGAACACTTCCTACGCGAACTGAGCTTCATCCATCTCGCCGTTTACGTCTCAGTAAGCGATTTGTTAACTCGCTCATATTTATATTTGTTTTGCTCACAATCAGTCTGGTTTGGTGGGGGATAAAAGGAGCGCCTTCTTTGGATACTTTCCTTCCATGGCCATGGTAATACTGGCCTGGTTCGTTGCCGTTATTTTGGCTGGGATTGCTTTGCTGGTTCATATGTGGCGTGAGGCGCATCTTCATCACATCGTTTCAGAAGAGGTTGAAGTTCCGAATTTGCCCTCTTCTTTTGATGGCAGCAAAATCCTGTATTTATCTGATATCCATAAACGCAAGCTGAAAAAGAATGATCTGGAACATCTTCGCAATCAGGTGGACTGGGTTATTATTGGGGGAGATGTGGCGGAAAAAGGAATTTCATGGCCCATCGTCAGACATAATATGAGCTTGTTATCTTATATTGCCCCTGTTTTTACAGTCTATGGGAACCATGATAAAAGAGCAGGAACTGTGCATCTCGAACGTATATTCCGAGATACGGCCGTTCAACTCTTACAGGATTCTACCACTTACCTTCGTAAAGGCAGAAGCAAACTGTGTCTGGTCGGAGTTGATTATCGTTCACAGCGAGGGGATTCGCTGCTTGCAGAATTGGACTCCAAAGAATGCAAGATTGCCATCGTGCACGATCCCCTAGAGGCTCTTCACTTGAATGGACCTGTTGATCTGATATTGAGTGGTCACACTCACGGTGGACAATTAGTATTTCCGGTCTTTGGCCCCGTCTTTCTTAACAAAGCGTACCGCTCTGTGTCTAGCGGGTGGTTCTCTTTGAAAAAGGATGGTAATGATACCGAGCAAGAAGGTAAAATGCTGGTTAGCAAAGGATACGGAACAAATCATTTGCCGTTCAGACTTTGTTGTCCCGCAGAAATGCATATCATTACTTTGCGAATGCTCTCAAACAAACAGCCTTGATCCGCATAGGACCAAGGCTGTTTGTTATAACTTTGTAAGTTCCTTCATGTCAATTCCAACTCATCAATTATTGATATTAAGCCGAATGCCGGGCAAATAATCGAAGCTCAGCGGGCTTCCAGTTCAATCGAGCGAGGATCGACAAAAGTGTAACCTTTCTGTTCAAGTTTGGTTAACAACTCATCCAACGCTTCAACTGTCCATGGCAACTCATGCATCAAAATATTACTGCCAGGATTTAATTGATCCAGCACATTCTGGATGACTTTATCCGGTTTGTTTTTGGTACTCTTATCCCAATCCAATGAGCCATTGGACCATGTCATATATAACATGCCGTTTTTCTTGACTGTGGCCTTTAATGCATCATTTCCAGAACCGAACGGCGGACGGAAGAACTGGGGTTCCACGCCAATCGTTTCTTTCACAATCTTTTGCACATCGGTGACTTGTTTGGCTGCTGCCGTAGTGGACATTTTTTTCAGATCCTCATGATCCCACGCATGATTTCCTATTACCTGTCCACGTTCATGGATGATCTCGAGCAACTCGGGATGACTTTTCACTCGGTATCCGTTAACAAAAAATATCGCTTTCGCGTCATGTTTATCTAAGGTGTCAATTAATCTGTTTATCATTTTTTCTTCTTTGGGCCCATCATCAAATGTTAACAGTACAACCTTGCTTTCGTTCGTTTTATCGTTGGGTTTGATGTAGTAATTGGCGTTCATATGATACGTTTTTTCAATATTAACTTCGGCTGCTTGTGTACCGAGGGCGTTATCAGTTTCTTCTTTTTCTGTCGAAGATGTTTCGTAATCACTTGGTGATTCTTGATCCGAATTCGAGTCTGTTGAGGACGGAGAATCCGTGGTTTGCTTTTCGCTTGTCCCAGTGGAAGTTGGCTCGTTCTGCTGTTCCAGCGTTGAAGTATCCGATTCATTGCTGGACTTCGTGGATTCAGGTGTTGTTTCGACCTTGGTTCCACAAGCTGACAACAGCATGCATGCGATCATAATTAAGGCAGTGGTGTGTCTAATCATGCTTTCAACTCGCTTTCCTGTATTTATGCGGAATGAGATGAGGCACTCCCGCAAACACTAGTTGTGATTTTAACATTAAAAGGAGGTTGGTGTAATGAAGGCGTCATCCTTTTTCTGGGGTGTTGTAATTGGCGTAGCAGCCAGTTCTTGGCTGTCCAAAGGTAAAATGTCAATGCTGTCTTCCGGTTCATCCCGCAACATGATGAATCAGGCCAAACACAAAATGATGGAGATGACGTTCCCAGGCATGGACGGATTCAGCTCCAAGCCAAACGAACAGAGCGGAGATTCCCACAAAAGCACGCATAAAAAAAGTGCAAAGCCGATCACTCCGCAGGAAAAAGAAGAGAACATGAACATGCTCAAAGATTTTATTCGCACCAATCCGGATGTTAAACATGAAGTTGAGCAAATTTTAACTCAAACAAACACAACAGTACCGGGTTTATAAACACAAACCTCCCATTAGAATCATCCACAGTCCTGTTTTGATGTGGAATGATTCTTTTTTTGTCGATTTTACTTCGTGCATTTGCAGGTATAAAATGATAACATAACTACATAGATTTATTTTCAGCACATATTGTTTTGTGCTTCATAATCTGTTATAAGACTTGCTTATAAAGGGGAGATCCTGTATGAAAATAGAACGATTAAGTCACGATAAGATACGGATTTTCCTGACCTTTGACGATCTGAGCGAGCGCGGAATACAAAAAGATGATATGTGGCAGGAAATACCTAAAGTTCATGAACTGTTCACTGAAATGATGGACCAGGCCTATTCCGAACTTGGATTTGATGCTACAGGTCCACTTGCTGTCGAAGTATTCGCACTTCCCGCTCAAGGGATGGTTGTCATTGTCACCCGGGGGAAATATGATCCGCAACAATATGGTTCAGGTAATGAGGATGATTTGCCTGAAGAAGTATATGAGATGGAAGTTACACTTGAGCAAAGCGATTCCATCGTCTATGCATTCAAAGATTTTGAAGTGCTGATTGAGGCTGCACATATGTTGCATCAGCACGTAACGGATGCTGGAAGACTTTATTCCTATAAAGACAAATGGTTTTTGCATTTTGAACCGGATGACTTGGATTCGACCAAACATGCAGCATTGATTGCATTGCTTGCTGAATTCGGTGAAGGATCTTCCGTTACCCCTGCCGTCATGGAAGAGTACGGAAAGGTTGTTATGCCTGAACAAGCGGTTGAGGTTATTTGCACCCACTTCAAGCGTCAGGAGTAAGCTCTAGTTGTAATCGCGTCTTTAGTCAGAGGAGGGAATTTCGGTGCTTTTGTTTTCGGTTCTAGCGGCAGCAGTAGCTCCGGGTCTCGCCTTGTTAACATACTTTTATCTGAAAGACCGTTATGACTCTGAACCTCTTCACATGGTATTTCGAGTCTTTCTCATGGGGATTCTGATGGTACTGCCTGTGATGATTATTCAGCGTGGCATGATGATCTGGCTTGGAGATAATCCTTATGTTGAATCCATCCTGATTTCAGGTGGGGTTGAAGAGTTCGTCAAATGGTTTGTGATTTACCATATTATTTATAACCATACCGAATTTGACGAGCCTTATGATGGGATTCTATACTCCGTTGCTGTTTCACTCGGATTTGCTACAGTTGAGAATGTGTTGTATGCCTTTGCGGGGAATGCTTCCGTCTCAGCTATGTTCATTCGTGCATTGCTTCCTGTATCGGGTCACGCCATGTTTGCAGTAATTATGGGTTATTACATGGGGCGGGCCAAATTCTCGGATGGCAAGAAAAAACGTTGGTTTCTTATGCTCTCACTGGTTTTACCATTCTTCTGGCATGCGCTTTATGATGTCATTATGAATACCATGGTGAATCATTGGTTATGGTTCATTGCGCCATTGATGGCGGGATTATGGTACGGTGCGATGGGCAAGATTACAAGGGCCAACAATCGTTCTCCTTTTCGTTTTGTGAAGCGTGAGGAAGAGATTAAATTATAAAAATACGGACACACTGGTGGACATGGAGCGCAACCTGCGCCTGATGCCCCGGTGTGTTTTTTGTTGCAATAAAATAAAAATTCCCGGGGAAGACCAATAGAAACGGGGATAAGCGTGATGAGAATCAAAATTAAAATCAGATGCAAGCAATGTGGAGAACGTTTTACGCTGCGAGGTAAGAAAGAACGAGGAAGAATTGAGACCGGTTTTAAACAGTGTTTGTGTGATAATCGAGATCAGTTTGAAATTGAGGAAGATGGCGGCACAACCTGGGTACAATTGAATTAAATAGAACGTTTGAGACCATGCGTGATAAGCCCGTCATTGGACAGACTGGAAATCGCATGCATAAGAGGTCTTTCTTCGATCCACAATAGAGGTAGTGGCTTAGAAGAAAGGAGACTCTACCGATGTATAAACGTTTAAGTTCAGTTATGTTTCCGATATTTGCAGTTCTGTTAATCGGTGCTCTCGTATGGGGTTACCAAGAGAACCAGGAGAAAAATGCCATTCTGATCAAGGCAGAGAATCAATATCAGCGTGCTTTTCACGATTTATCTTTTCATATGGACAAATTGCACTCGGAGATTGGGAACACGCTGGCAGTCCATGCTACGTCCCAAGGGATGCATCGCAAAGGTCTAATGAACGTATGGCGACTCACTAGTGAAGCCCAGAATGAGATTAATCAATTGCCGCTTACAATGCTGCCTTTCAGTGAAACGGAGGAGTTTCTCTCCCGCATCTCCAACTTTGCTTATCAGGCGTCCATGCGTGATCTGACCAATGAACCATTAAGTGAAAAAGAAATGGGCAACTTGAAAAAACTGTATGCGAATTCATCCGAGATCACTAAAAATCTGCAGGATGTACAGCAGAAAGTCATTTCTGACCGTTTACGCTGGATGGATGCCGAGTCGGCTATGGCAACGGAAGAGCAAACGATGGACAACACCATCGTGGATGGATTCCGGACAGTCAACAAAAAGGTACAGGAGTATCCTGAACTTGACTGGGGTCCTTCAGTCTCCAGCATTTATGCCAAACGTTCGGTGAAGAAGCTGGATGGCTTACCGATGACCAAAGAGCAGATCCAAACTAAAGCTGCAAAGTTTTCCGATGCAGAACACGGTAAGATTCAAATACAGGAAAATGGTAAAGGTACAGATTGGGAATCGTATACAGCCACGATTGATCAGTCCAAAGACAGTAAATTAAGTATGGACTTCACACGTAATGGCGGTCTGCTCATCTCTTACAGTGATACTCGCCCAATCGGGACGAAGAAAGTAACACGTAAAGAAGCTATGTCAAAAGCAGATCATTTCCTTTCCAATAAGGGTTACAAAGATATGAAGGCAGTCAATTATGACGAGTTTGGCAATCTCGGTAACCTGACCTATGTGCGCAAACAAGGCGATACACTGATTTATCCAGAAAAAATGTCTGTTCGAGTTGGCCTTGATAATGGGAATGTTACCGGCTTCCAGGCAAGTGATTTTGTATATGAGCATCAGAAAAAGCGGGAGATTCCAAAAGCCACACTCACGGTTGAACAGGCCCGCAAAAAACTGAATCCGGAATTCAAGGAGAGCTATGCTCGCAAATCACTCATTAAGAATGATTACAGCAAAGAAGTTCTGTGTTACGAATTCGGTGGACGCATCAATGGTGCAAAATATAAAATTTACATCAACGCTGATACAGGTATGGAGGAAGCCGTTGAGGAGATCAAACCGGTGAATGAGACCACATAACACTAAGAAGCCGGCAGCCTGTTGAAGTGTAAATAGATTACGGAGCAGACCACGTGGTGGTCTGTTTTTTGTTGTTCACTATGAGAAAGGTCATGGTATAATAGTCCTTGTACATACGATACGAAGATAAAAAGCTAAGGTGGCGGTGAACAGCTTGTTTCCCAAAATAAATGAAGTTTTATACATCCAGATTGCCTCTGCAGATGAAAAAGAGGAAAGCAAAGAATATAAATCACGCATAGCGGATGTGGATGAAAACAGTTTTCTGATCGAAGTCCCGATGCAACAGGGAAGCAGTCGGTTGAAAAGGTTGTTTTTTGGTGAGGAATTGTCCATTTCTTATATTACGGAAGACGGGGTTCGTCATTATTTCAACACGTATGTGACTGGATTTGAAGAAGATGTAGTTCGGCTTGTACGAATTCGCAAGCCCTTGCCGGACGACATCACCAAAATCCAGCGTCGCAGTTTTCTGCGTGTTCATGCAAATCTTGAAATGGCTATTCAGGGTGAAGATCTTACCCGAGCCGTGGGCTTGACTGAAGATATTGGCGGCGGGGGATTGTCCATTTATGGGGAACCCAGTTTTGCTATTGCGGAAGGGCAAAAGCTGAAATGCTGGTTGCTTATTCCTTATCGGAATGCAGCGATTGAACATGCGAACTTTGAAGCTGAAGTGGTACGGATCAAAACACTGGAAACAGGCAGACAGCTATGCATGTTAAAGTTTGTGCAGATTACAGATTCGGAACGACAAAAGATCATCAAGTTTTGTTTTGAACGGCAATTGGATTATCGAACGAAATAAAGATGGTGATTGTCTGGGATAGAAAGGGACAGTGGTGGGCACTGTAATGGAAAAACGGAGGTTCAGCTTGTGAACAATCGCCATGCATCCCGCAGATACGAGCGCCTATATTATGTTTTATCCAAGCGAATGGAAAGAAGGGCTTTGATGCTGATTACAGCTCTTCTTGTTCTGCTTGTGATCTATCAGTTATTACTTCTTGTGCCTGATATGAAAAAGAATATGACCTCCATTGATCGGCTGGAAGGAACACCAATTCAGATGCAAACGGTACACGAACAATAGCATCACTGATTTGTCTGTTTTTGCATCCATGTGTATAGTGTGGTATAATTTTGACGATGCAGGCAATGCCTGTTTTTTTATTGAGGCTTATCGTTTGAGGAGGAATGCCCCGTTGGCAAGCCAGAACACATCAGAGAACGGGAAGATGAACGTTGCAATTGACGGACCTGCCGGTGCCGGGAAAAGCACGGTGGCCCGATTGGTTGCAGAGGCGCTCGCGTATATATACGTCGATACTGGCGCGATGTACCGTGCGGTAACCTTGCATATGCTTCGAAAAGGTATTTCACCGGAAGATGTGCCAGAGGTGCTTCAGGAAACCCAAAAGCTGGTCATTGATTTACAACCGGATCCCGACGGACAGAAAGTGTTCTGTAATGGGGAAGATGTAACCTCGGAAATCCGCTCCCGTGAAGTGACGGGAATCGTGTCCCGATATGCGCAAATCGAGGGGCTGCGTACGCAATTGGTGGATACACAGCGGCAAATGGCTTTGCGCAAGGGCGTCGTCATGGATGGACGCGATATCGGAACGACAGTATTGCCCGACGCGGAAGTGAAAATCTTCATGACTGCCAGTGTGGAAGAGCGTGCACTTCGCCGCTTCAAAGAACTGGACCCCTCAGAAGGACTGACGTTGCAGCAACTTGAGCGAGACATTGCCACCCGTGACAAATTGGATGAAAGTCGGGAAATATCCCCGCTTCGTTGTGCTGAGGACGCTACAGTGCTCGATACAACCGAGATGAGCATCGATGAAGTGGTTGACAAAATCGTGTCTTATTGCACAATGGTCAGAGGAGAGATCGGTCTATGATTTACACATTTTGCAGCACATTACTGCGGATCATTTACACCATTCTTTTCCGCCTAGAGGCAGTTGGACGGGAGAACATCCCGAAAGAAGGCGGCGTACTTTTATGTTCCAATCATATCAGTAACTTTGATCCTCCAACGGTTGGTATCAAGATTCGTCGTCAGGTGCGCTTCATGGCCAAAAGCGAATTGTTTGATATTCCGGTGTTTGGCCGAATTATCAAAGCCGTAGGCGCTTTCCCTGTTAAACGTGGAGGCGTCAGCAAGGAATCCATCAAGACCTCACTCAACATTTTGCGTGGTGGTGAAGTGCTTGGCATTTTCCCTTCGGGAAGCCGACACAATGATGGAGGCATCGGCAAAAAAGGGGCAGCGAGCTTCGCTCTCCGAAGTGGTGCTACAGTTATTCCTACTGCTATTATCGGTAACTACAAGGTTTTTCGTAAGATGAAAGTAGTTTATGGAGCACCAGTGAATTTGGACGAGTTCAAGGAAGATCCTTCCGGCGATGCGCTGGAAAGAGCGACGGAGAAGATTATGTCCAAAATTAACGAAATGGTGCAAACAGGCGTGCCGAGCAAATAACGGCATCGTCAGACTGCTGAGTGCATGTTTCCATATTTTTGAGGGAAGCTAAGGATGCTCATTCAGCGATGAAAGTGTTTTGAACTCTGCTACAGGCAGGTTTGAATATAATGGGGTTTTTGAATTGAGGAGGGTATTTGACATGTCGGAAGAAATGAAAAATCAAGAAGCAACCCAAGATGAGTTGGATCAATTCGTTTCCTTGAAAAAAGGAGATACCGTAAAAGGAACCATCGTCAAATTGGAAGATAACCAAGCCTATGTGAGCATTGGATATAAATATGACGGTGTAATTCCAATTCGTGAACTGTCTTCCCTACACGTAGACAGCGCGTCTGATGCAGTTGAAGTTGGACAAGAAGTTGAAGCTAAAGTACTTAGCATCGACGACGAGAAAGAAAAACTCGTTTTGTCCAAACGTGCAATCGACAGCGAAAACGCTTGGGATCAATTGCAAAAGCATTTTGAAGACCAAGACGTATTCGAAGTTGTTGTAGGTGACGTTGTTAAAGGCGGTCTGGTAGCAGACGTGGGCGTTCGCGGATTTATCCCTGCTTCCATGGTAGAGCGCCATTTCGTTGAAGATTTCAGCGATTACAAAGGACGCACATTGCGTGTTAAAGTGAAAGAGATCGACCGTGAGAACAACAAAGTGATCCTTTCCCAAAAAGACGTACTGGAGCAAGAATTCGAAGCAAACAAAGCTACTGTTATGGCTGGTTTGCAAGAAGGTCAAGTGATCGAAGGTACGGTACAACGCTTGACTCAATTCGGTGCTTTCGTTGATGTAGGCGGAGTAGACGGATTGGTTCACGTATCTGAGCTCGCTTGGACACACGTTGACAAACCATCGGACGTTCTGTCTGAAGGCGATAAAGTAAACGTAAAAGTGCTGAAAGTTGATCCTGAAAAAGGTAAAATCAGCCTGAGCATGAAAGCTGTTCAACCAGGTCCTTGGGAAACAGCTGGCGACAAATTCAACTCTAGCGATATCGTAACAGGTGTTGTAAAACGTCTGGTTGACTTCGGTGCTTTTGTTGAAATCGCTCCTGGTGTTGAGGGACTTGTGCATATTTCGCAAATCTCCCACAAACATATTGGCACTCCGCACGAAGTATTGAAAGAAGGACAAGAAGTTCAAGTTAAAATCTTGGACATGAATCCTTCTGAGCAACGTGTAAGCCTGAGCATCAAGGAAACTGAAGAAGCTCCTGCTCAAGCGCCAAAATCAGAAAGACCTGCAAGAAACAATGCTCCACGTGAAGAAATCAACAACCCGAACGTTTCCTTGAGCAATCAAGGTCTGAGCATCACGCTCGGCGAGCGCTTCGGTGACAAACTCAGCAAATTCAAATAAGTTATAAATGCATGGTTCTTAGTTATATACTGCATATTTTGCTGAACAATAAAAGCAAGATCGGCGAGCCCCAGCGGGTTCGCCGATTGTTTTTATTGCGAGTATAACGGCATGAAACGTTAGCCAAGACAGGCGTTTTTTGCTATGATGAGTATCGTAAGTATGGACAGGAGGAGTGGAATGTATGGCAAGACCCGTTGTGGCAATTGTCGGGCGACCGAATGTGGGCAAATCCACCATTTTTAATCGGATCATCGGCGACAGATTGGCCATTGTGGAAGACAAGCCGGGCATTACCCGTGACCGTATCTACGGAATCGGCGAATGGAACGGTAAACCATTTAGCATTATCGATACAGGTGGTATCGAAATCGACGGCGAGGACGTCATTTTAAAATCAATCCGGATGCAGGCAGAGCTCGCCATTGAAGAAGCGGATGTTATTGTATTCATGTGTGATGCAAAAGCAGGGATTACGCAATCTGATGAAGAAGTCGCAGAGATGTTGTACCGCTCAGGTAAGCCTATCGTTGTAGCCGTTAACAAAGTGGATAATATCGGGCGCAGTGAGCTCATTTATGAGTTTTATGGATTTGGATTTGGTGATCCAATCGGAGTATCGGGAAGTCATGGTACAGGTGTAGGTGATTTGCTCGATGCCATCGTAGAGAAATTGCCTGAACTTGAGGAAGAGACTTACGATGACGATGTCATTCGTGTAGCTCTGATCGGACGTCCTAACGTGGGTAAATCTTCATTGGTGAATGCCATTTTGGGCGAGGAACGTGTTATTGTCAGTGATGTTGCTGGTACGACGCGGGATGCAATCGATACACCGTTTGAAAAAGACGGTCAGCGCTATGTGCTGATTGATACAGCAGGTATGCGTAAACGTGGTAAAGTCTATGAAACCACGGAGAAATACAGCGTAATGCGTGCGATGCGTGCCATTGAGCGTGCAGATGTTGTTCTGATTGTAATTAATGGCGAAGAAGGCATTATTGAGCAGGACAAGCATATTGCAGGTTATGCATTCGAAGCAGGTAAAGCTTCCATGTTTGTTGTGAACAAATGGGACGTTGTAGAGAAGTCTGATAAAACAATGAATGAGTTTGAGAAAAAAATTCGGGATCATTTCCTGTTTATGACTTACGCTCCGGTTGTATTTTTGTCAGCCAAGACAAAACAACGCTTACAAAAATTGTTGCCTGTTGTGCAACGTGTAGCACAGCAGCATACTATGCGTGTTCAGACGCATCTGCTTAACGATGTAGTATCTGATGCAGTGGCTATTAATCCGCCACCAACAGATAAAGGACGCAGAATGAGAATCAACTATGTGACTCAGGTTGCAGTTAAACCTCCGACCATGGTTATTTTTGTGAACGATCCTGAATTGATGCACTTTTCTTACGAACGTTACCTGGAGAATAAAATTCGTGCAGCGTTTGATTTTGAAGGGACGCCAATTCGCATATTTACTCGGAGGAAGTCCGACGAAGGTTAGGGGAGAAGTTTGTGATTTTACAAATCGCAGCGATTGTACTGAGCTATCTGCTCGGTTCAATCAGCTTTAGTGTCCTCCTTGCAAAAGCACTACGGGGGATCGATATCCGTCAACACGGAAGCGGAAATGCAGGGGCTACCAATACTTTGCGGATATTGGGTAAAGGACCGGCAATTCTGGTACTGCTGTTGGATGTACTCAAAGGTATTGCGGCCGTTTGGATTGGGGTTTGGTTCAGCAATGGTTCCGATTGGATTCCTGCACTCAGTGGTATAGCTGCCATTGCAGGACATAACTGGCCGCTGTACTTCCGTTTTCGCGGAGGAAAAGGAATTGCGACAGCGATCGGTGTGCTCGTAACTCTTGCACTTATTCCTGCGCTATGCGCCGGTGTATTTGCCATCCTGTCCATCGTATTGACACGATATGTTTCATTGGGTTCCCTTATTTTTGTAGCTTTGACACCGCTCTTCATCCTTGTGTTACCCGGATATTCGATGAGTATCTTCTGGGGAAGTCTGATTATTTGTCTGTTTGCGTTCTGGAGACATCGTACCAATATTGCGAAGCTCGCCAAAGGACAGGAAAATAAATTGGGATCGAAAAGCCCTGGAGGGGGAAAACGCGTTGTCTAAAAAAGTTGCTGTTCTGGTTGCGGGCAGTTGGGGTACTGCACTTGCCAGTGTATTAGCTGCCAATCAACTGGATGTGATCATGTGGACACGTGGTGAAGACCAGGCCACAGAAATCAATAATAAACATACAAACCAACGCTTCCTTCCCGATGCAGAGCTGTCACCTCGTATTCAGGCAACCACGGATATGGCGACGGCAGTTGAAGGGGCTTCTGCTGTGTTAATTGTTGCTCCTTCATCGGCGATGCGTTCGGTTGCTCATCAGCTTAAGGCCTATTACAAACCGGAAATGTTAATCATTCATGCAACCAAGGGATTTGAGACAGAAAGTCTAAAACGCATGTCCACAGTCATTTCGGAAGAACTTGAATGTGAAGAAGGACATATCGTTGTACTTTCTGGTCCAAGCCATGCGGAAGAAGTGGTTAAGCGTTGCCCAACGACGGTTGTTGTGGCATCACTGGATAAAGCTTCTGCCGAGGCCGCCCAAGGTTTATTTATGAATGCTTATTTCCGTGTGTACACGAATAGAGATATGATCGGTGTAGAATTGGCGGGAGCGTTTAAAAATATTATTGCGCTGGGAGCAGGTATGTCAGACGGGCTTAACTTTGGTGATAATGCCAAAGCAGCGTTGCTAACACGCGGGCTGGCCGAGATCACACGCATCGGTGTGGAGATGGGGGCGAATCCGCTTACGTTCTCCGGACTTGCAGGGATTGGTGATTTGGTCGTGACCGCGACTAGTCAGCACAGTCGTAACTGGAGAGCAGGTTCCTTGCTGGGCAAAGGACAGAAGCTGGACGATGTATTGAATTCCATGGGCATGGTTGTGGAAGGAATTCGGACCACACAAGCCGCCCACTTCATTTCTCAGAAATATGGTGTGCAAATGCCGATTGCAGATCAGCTTTATCACGTTCTTTTTCAGGAGAGACAGCCGCGGGATGCGGTTGAAGCTTTAATGGGACGTGATCCCAAGACCGAAATGGAAGTCATGACGCTTGAAACCTGGGAGCAGTGGCATTCCTGATGGTAGCGTAGGCAGCTTTCCTGAAATGAGAAGCTTATTCACCTTTTTTGCGGTGCACTCATATTATACACATGAGTATTGCCGGAGGAGGGGAGACGAATGGCTAACAACATTTCCAAGGAAGCGCTGAAAGCGATCAACAAAAAAACAGGGAAATCGATTACGGAAGGTGCCGTCAAGAAATTGGCGAGTACAGTAAAACCGTCCACCATGCAGAATGAAGCTCAGTTGCGCCAACTGATCAAGCAAGTATCCGCCATGGCAAAAGTGCCGGTATCTGAGGATACAGTTCAGGATATCGTGAGTGCCGTCAAAAAAAGCGGATTAAACCCAAACAGTATGGAATCATTAATGAAAATGATGATGAAAAAATAATAGATCGCGCCTGCATGCAGGCGATCGAGCAAGACAAAAGACAAGTCGGCATTTGCCGGCTTGCTTTTTGTCTTTTTTTTGGAAAGCTGAGCAATGTTTCGTGTTATAATAGTTGCAATTGTCACAGTGTCAGTGATGAATTACGGACTGAAGGGGAGAACTCTGGATTATGAACGCGATGGACAAGATGTGGCTTTCATTGGTCGCAATCCTCATTATGGGACTATCTGTATTCCTAATTACGTTTGCTCGCTCCAAAACGAAAGGCGTTGTACGGGGCATTCTTTCTTTAATCGCTTTTCTCATTATGCTGATTGGCCTTTTCGGCGGAATAGCTTCTCTGACCTGATCTTTCTCGCCTGAGAGATAACATCCGCATAAACACATCATAAGAACTGACACAACGAAAACGGATGAAGGGAAGGTGAGCCGATGAGGTCGCATGAAACGGAGGATCGGACAGAGCGCTATCCGGAATTACACGCGGCTTTGCTGGAAACGGCGAAAGCTTGGGATGCAGAGCCTTATACGTGGCTGCTTGGGGGAAGCTGTGGGTTGTTGCTCCAGCAGGTGGAATTACAGCAGGCTCCCAGAGATATTGATATTTACGCTGATATCACCGCCGCGAAGTTGCTGCATAAATCTGCGCCTGGAATGGTACTGGACGAGCCTGTCGTAGATAAGACGGGACCTTATGCCTCGCTACTCAGTCATTATCAGGTAGGGACTTGTGCCTTGGAACTGGTTGGGGGTTTCGAAGTGTGGTCACGTAAGAGTTGGTACCGCATTGAAATTGAGCATGTATTGGCCGAGTATGCACCTGAAGCCAAAGTAGGTTCTTACACATTGCGTCTAATGCCGCTTGCTCATGAGCTGTTGTTTAATCTAATGAGAGGCCGTGCCGATCGTTACGAACCCATTGCAAGGCAGATTCGGCAGATGCCTGAATCACATCAACCTCTAATGACTTTATTGGGGAAGCAAAATATATGGACAAGCCGATTCAGAGCAGAAGTGGAAGAGCTTGTTGGCTTCGAATGGCCTCAGTAAGTTAGGAGGAAGAATGATGGATTACAATATTACATTTTTACCGCAAAATAAAACGATTCGGCTAAAGCCAGGGGTAACGCTGTTAAATGCTGCACGCCGCGCAGGGGTTAAAATAGCAACGCGATGTGATGGAAAGGCAGCCTGCCTGATGTGTAAGGTGAAAGTAGATTCGGAACATCTAGCAGCGCTGCATCCACCAACAGATGCGGAGAAGCGTAAACTAGGTTCACTGCTGGATGCAGGCACTCGACTGTCATGTCAGGCGAAGGTGCGGGGATCGGTGACGGTTCATGTTCCGGAGGACCCTCTGAAGGCAGCGATTCGTAAACAGTTGGAGCGTCAGCAGCAGGAAGAGGACGATTGGTTCTAAGAATACCTGAGTGGAACGATTCAAGGAGGATACGGATGAACGTGAATATGACGAAGAACGTGAAACCAAGAAGGCAGAGGCGTCATTTGCAGAAGATGTCCTGTCTACTCTTATTCCTATTGTTTGCTTTTACAGCAACGGGGTGTATGTATCAATCCCAGAGTAATCCCGATCCCAAAATAGCTTATAGGGAAAGCGTAAGCCGTATTCAAACTGCGGTAGAAGCATTCCAACAGGATCAGGGGATTTTGCCCATGGTCAACGCAGATATGGAAACACCGAAATATGAAAAATTCAGAGTTGATCTGTCCAAGCTGAAACAGCAGGGGTATCTGGATGAAATACCCGGCACGGCGTTTGAAAGTGGTGGGAGCGCTTACTTTCTCATTCAGGATGAAGAAGTGAACCCGACAGTCAAAGTCATGGATCTTCAAACGGTACAGAAAGTAAATGATGTTCAACGAATGGTCAATCAGTACAAGTCCGTACATAACAATCAACTGCCAAGTGGGGAAGAACTGTATCCGGGGCTATACGCTGTAGATATGGAACAAGCCGCACAGGCTGGTGCCCCAGCGGTTACACTGAATAGTGTATATTCGGGTCAGGAACTGCCTTTCATGATGGATGACGAGGGCAATGTCTATGTAGATTATGCTTTTGACATTATGCAGGCTGTAGAGAAGTCAGATAATGCTCCAACAAAAGTGGAAGATTTGCGTGAATTCTTGCTGGAGCATTCTTACTTTGTCCCTGTAAAATCAGTCGCCTATACCTGGCAGAATAACACCCCGATTGCAACAAAGTAATAATGAGGTTAATTCGATTCGAATGCACGCAATCCATTGATTGTCCTTAAGGTAAAAAAAGAGATATTCCGCATCACGGGTGGTATTATCCCCTCAAGGTAGACAGTGAAAAAAGAGGTCATGTTAAAATGAACTCAACACTGAAAACCGGAGGGGATTTTTGCTATGCCAGCTAAAAAAGGCCAAACCTTTAATCAATATAGTGAAGAAACGAAGAAAGAGGCTGTTCGTCTGCGATTGGAAGAAGGTTGGACATACAGTCGGATCATGGAGAAGTTTGGTATTAAGAGTGAGAGCCAGATTATTACTTGGGTACGGAAAAGCTATAATGGAGAGAGTTTTGAGGATTATCGAGGACGTTGGACGAAGAAACATTTTAGCACTGCAGAAGAAGAAAATGCTTATCTGAAAGCGCAGGTAGAATATCTAAA
>NZ_FRDO01000008.1:0-308887 GCF_900143165.1 Paenibacillus sp. ov031 | reverse complement strand
GCGTAGGAAATTTGAGAGGAGCTGTCCTTAGTACGAGAGGACCGGGATGGACGTACCGCTGGTGTACCAGTTGTTCCGCCAGGAGCACCGCTGGGTAGCTATGTACGGAAGGGATAAGCGCTGAAAGCATCTAAGCGTGAAGCCCCCCTCAAGATGAGATTTCCCAGTATGTAAGACCCCTTGAAGACGACGAGGTAGATAGGCTGGGGGTGGAAGTGCAGCAATGCATGGAGCTGACCAGTACTAATCGGTCGAGGGCTTATCCAAATATGCACGTTGTAAATCGCACATTTCGTTTCGGATCTAGTTTTCAGAGAATGATCTCTGAAGCATATTCCCTGATAGCTCAGTTGGTAGAGCACTCGACTGTTAATCGAGTTGTCACAGGTTCGAGCCCTGTTCGGGGAGCCATATGGAGAGGTGTCCGAGTTGGCCGAAGGAGCACGATTGGAAATCGTGTAGGCGCCACAAGCGTCTCGAGGGTTCGAATCCCTCTCTCTCCGCCATAGTAAGGCCCGTTGGTCAAGGGGTTAAGACACCTCCCTTTCACGGAGGTAACAGGGGTTCGAATCCCCTACGGGTCATATCTAACTTCAAAAAAAGAAGTTGATTTTCACAGCAGTTTTATGATAAGATCATAAATGTGTTGTTCGGAGGCTTAGCTCAGCTGGGAGAGCATCTGCCTTACAAGCAGAGGGTCGGGGGTTCGATCCCCTCAGCCTCCACCATATAACTTTTAATAACGACGCGGGGTGGAGCAGCCCGGTAGCTCGTCGGGCTCATAACCCGAAGGCCGCAGGTTCAAATCCTGCCCCCGCAATTATACTTTCTTTCAAGAAAGTGATCTGGAACCGTGGTGTAGTTGGCCTAACATGCCTGCCTGTCACGCAGGAGATCGCGGGTTCGAATCCCGTCGGTTCCGCCATTTTAATCTTTACATGAGGAAGTTGTTCACTTAATCTGCTATTTGGCACCGAACGCCCTAGATAAAGTGTAACGTTTCGAGATTAAACTTTATTGTGGCTCGGTAGCTCAGTCGGTAGAGCAGAGGACTGAAAATCCTCGTGTCGGCGGTTCGATTCCGTCCCGAGCCACCATTTATCACCACTTAATATGCCGGTGTAGCTCAACTGGTAGAGCAACTGACTTGTAATCAGTAGGTTGGGGGTTCAAGTCCTCTCGCCGGCACCATGTAATCCTGGAGGATTAGCGAAGTGGCCAAACGCATCAGACTGTAAATCTGCTCCCGTACGGGTTCGGTGGTTCGAATCCATCATCCTCCACCAGTTTTTAGGGGCATAGTTTAAAGGTAGAACAACGGTCTCCAAAACCGTTGGTGTGGGTTCAATTCCTGCTGCCCCTGCCAATTAACTTTAAGAACATATTGTATTATGGCGATCGTGGCGAAGTGGTTAACGCACCGGTTTGTGGATCCGGCATTCGGGGGTTCAATTCCCCTCGATCGCCCCTTTGTTTTTTTTGGGGATTAGCCAAGCGGTAAGGCAACGGACTTTGACTCCGTCATGCATAGGTTCAAATCCTATATCCCCAGCCATTATGCGGACGTGGCTCAGCGGTAGAGCATCGCCTTGCCAAGGCGAGGGTCGCGGGTTCGATTCCCGTCGTCCGCTCCAAAATATGGCGCCATAGCCAAGTGGTAAGGCACAGCTCTGCAAAAGCTTTATCCCCAGTTCGAATCTGGGTGGCGCCTCCAGTATATTTTCATAAAAACATCATATGCCGGCGTGGCGGAATGGCAGACGCGCTCGACTCAAAATCGAGTGGGAAACCGTGGAGGTTCGAGTCCTCTCGCCGGTATTCAAGCAAGTAAGGAAAAGCTCATTAGATGAAAAATCTAATGAGCTTTTTTTATTTGGTGGAATTGAAGATGAACGTGCGGCAGTTAAGCAAAGAGGGGATCCTGAATGGATTCTTGTAGGTCACCACAACACTATTACTGCAGGGGAATTCAGCATGATGTGCTTGGACAATACGCGATATACTGGTATCTCTAGATTGAAAGTACTGCTTTACCTGTAAATTGGCGACCTTTCAATTGCTGTGCTACTGCGTCAATTTTCCTTTCTAATTTCTGCACTTGGATAGTTTGTAGAAGGAGATTGAATTATTGTTGTTTATGTATTGACGCATAACTCCAATGAGTATATTGTAGATATATAAAATCTCTGATATTATTTTGAATAATTATGGATATTATAGCTCTTTTAAATTCATATAAAGGATGCTTATCAAAACAAGATAATATCCTTTTTGCGAGCGGATTTATATTTTATAAAAGAAATGGAGGGAAGCAACGTGTCTGAGGAAAAACATATATCCAAGCATTCTGAAATATTATTCGATCTATCTATGTGGGAAGAAGCGTGGAAGAATCAGTCCACAGCTTCAACATACAATATGAAGAGCGCAGCGTTTGACGCGAAATCAGCGTTTGAACGATGGGCTAGAGAATATCATCAACAATCGTTTACAGAAGAAGGAAAGCAGCGATCCGGACGCATTATAGGCTGGATTGAAAATCAGGGAGTGAGTTTTGACGGGTTATCGATATTAGACATTGGAGCAGCATCGGGCATCTTTACGATTCCTTTTGCAACCAAAGGAGCGACCGTTACAGCTGTAGAGCCCTCTGAACTGTTAGTTTCATTAATGAAGGAGACAATTCCTGCATCCCTTACATCCAGTATTGATATCGTTTCAGAGCGGTTCGAGGACATATCGATTCAGGACAAGGGTTGGGAGAAGAAATATGATTTTGCATTTGCATCCATGTGCCCGGCAATGTCGAATTGGGAAACGATTGAACAGGCGATCAGCACTGCCCGAAAGTATGTTTATATCAGCACGATGGCTGGACCGAGAGAACACACACTAATAAATGAGCTTAAAGAGGTACTAGGTGTCTATCCATCATACAACACTGGAGATATGGGATATATACAACAGCTGCTGTACCTAAAAGATTATTCTTACACCACCTTAATCACTAAAGAAACAACTTATATTGAGATGTCTGTTGAGGAAGTCGTTGATAAGCTTCAGGAGTGGCTTAACATGCACGAACTGCCAACGGATGAAGGTTCACTTGCCCTGGCTGAGCAATATATCAGAGACACTTACAAGGATGGTATGGTTACATTCTCACGCGGAGGGAAGTTCGGTAAAATTCTGATTCAATTGGAGCAACAGAACATGAAAGTGGTACGGGCCAAGTAATAGTAGACCCATTTCAGCAGTAATCAATTTAGATAAAGTTTTAAAAGGGGAAAGGGAGCAGCATAACTGCTCCCTTTTTGATGTTCATATATAAAACAACTTATTCTTCGACTAAATAACAAACGTTCTTCTTCTATAGATAGAAATAGTTATAACCGTCATACTTCATCACCAAAAGAGCCAATTATTACTTTATGGATAGATCAGGCTTCTGCTTTCGTTCCCTATACTGTCCAGGAGTGATCCCTTCCCATTTTCGAAAAGAACGGATAAAGTTCTGCGGGTTGTTATAACGAAGCCGTGCGGCAATATCCTTGACCGCTAGCTCGCTTTCGTCAAGCCACTTTTTAGCTATACTGAAGCGGTACTTCGTCAGATACTCACTGAAAGCACAGCCTGTCTCTTTGCGGAACACACTACTTAGGTAGTTGGCATTGTAGTGAAGTCTGGATGCGCATTCCTCCAACGTCAGATCCTTATCGTATTCTTGCTGGATGATGGCAATCATTTTCTCGGATATGTGCTGATATTGGGCGTACTGTCTTTCTTTCAAAATGAGAATGATCGGTATGATGATATAATTATTAAACCATTGCTCAACCTCAGCTGCGTACTGTAGAGCATGAAGTTCATTGAAGATAGACCCATGGCCTTTGGAGATCTGTCCCAATCGTATACCGGATTCCTGCATCATCTGCAAAATATGTGTTAACAATCGGGTAAGTGCTACCTGATATTCTTCCGGTGTACATTCCATGCCGAACAGCACTTCAAGCAACTGATGGAGGTGAGAGGAGGCCTGGGCTTCATCGGCATTTTGGATAGCCTGAATCAGCGTATACTCCAGTGATTCTGGATATGGCAGTGCCCAATGGGAGGTACGATTATCGATCGCCTCAAATTGAAAGATGATGCCTGCTCCCAGTTTCATTCGATGCTTGAGCGCTTCAAGGGCCTCCGTATAAGCTTGCGGTATCTGAAATAGGGAGGCGTGGGGCTGACTAAAGCCAATGCTTACCTGGAGACTAAGGATCCCACTGATTTGATGTTGTAGCTGTTCCGTTAACGTATACAGATGCTGTGAAAAGCGAACACGATCTTGCTCAGGGGTACCGATAATTGTAATGACGGCTTGTTCATATACGACAGGAAGTAACTGTTGTTCTGCATAAACACTCTCCTCCAGTATATTCTGAACGGCAAACAGCAACAGATCACGATCCTTGGCATGATATTTGGTGTGATTCATAAGATCAGCCTGGACTGCAATGACGGCTATTTGTTGCCACTCTTGAAGCTGTGTACCATAACCATTCTCTCTGAGTGTGTCATGAAGAGTGGATGGAGCATTTTTTCCCAGAAGCAGGTTGATTAGAAAATGAGTGCGGATATGCAACTTATATTGATTCAATTTGCTTTCAAGCTGGGATCGAGAAGCAGATAGCTGTGAAACGCCGGCTCTGATTTGCTCAAATTCATCCATATGGAGCGTAGAATTGGTTTCCAAGTTACCTCTGGATAAGCGTTTATCACCAAGTTGTACGAGAAGCTTGCGTATGGGTATAACCATTCTTCTCGAGCCTGCCCATGAGAGCAACAGTGAAAGCAGTAGCATAGCGACACTGATATACATGGTGTGCAACCCAATTTGAACATACTCGTGAGTAAGAATATTCGTAGGCGAAATGAGAATATATGTCCACCCTTTTAGAGAAGAATGCGTATAGGACAGCGAGTAACGTGTATCTGCAATACGTACCTCCCGTTGGCCTGAAGAGGCAGCGAATCCACGGATAGATAACAGCTCGCTAAGATTGGTACCGGATTCGCTATCTTTTATTCCTGCTGCAGCCAATGGCTGACCAATATATTCGGGATCGGGGTGGACCATGATGCGTTGTTCACGATTCAAAATGATTAGTCCGGCCTTAGAGCTGTCTGGTGAATCCTCTTCCAGTGGTTTTTGCAGTGAACATGCGGGAATTCCCGCAATCAGGGCAGCGTCAGAAGAAACATTTACATCGGGTATCGATCTGGCGAGTGCAATATGGTAAATGCAGCCTGAATTCATCAAGCGTTCATTATTGTTAAACACGGATGATGGTGTAAGCTGCCAACCGGATGTGAGTGTGTTCGATAATAAGTCTTTCATGGGCAGAGCCATTGGAAAATCAGTATTCAGGTACAGGCCAGCATGATCGATAAGCCAATCCTGGGTCTGATTTACGAGTGTAATATCCATTAGAGGCTCCCATGATCTCATATTCTTGAATTCGGTCTGTAACTTCTCAGCAAACAAAGGCCCGGTGCCCTGAACCGATGATGATGAAGTTAGCGAATGGAGCGTGTCCGGTGACCGAACGGCCTGATCGAGCATATAGCTTACGGTTGCAAGTTTGTGCTCCACGTTGGTTTGCATTTGGATTAACAGTTGTTTATTGGCTTGAGCACGATGCAGCTCTGATTGTTTTGAAGAATAGATAAAAGCGGCGATTCCCGTCAACAGAATGGGCAGGGTACTTAACAAGATTCCGAAGACTATCATTTTATGTAGATAGCTGAATGATCGCACAGGTCCACTCCTGACTTTTGGATTAGTAACACTTTCTATTTTAGTAAACGCTTACATATAGAACAATCTAAATTTTGTTTATTTGGATAAAAAAGTAATAAAAATTCAAGTGGAAATGAAGATCATAAAATCGTTCAAATAATAATTGAGGTCGTTTTATCTTTAATGGAAGGCATAATGGGAAACGTCAGTCGAGGGAGAATGTAGATAAGAGGTATGGACGTCGTATTCATACGGGGTGAAACGGCTTTGAAGAAGGTTAATAAGGGATATCTAAGGCCTTTATTCGGTATAGTGGCCAATGGTCTGATCCAGGGACAGTCAAAGGTCCAACCCGATCCCCGACCTGAGTCTAGGATGAAAAACCGTCCACGGTCTGTTTTGAAAAGTCGCAGTTTCCCCTAGAATAAGGACATAAGGTTAAACAAGAAACAAACGAACAAACACACAAACCAAAATTAACGAACCGAAAGGGTGGTGAACAATAATTATGAGATGGAATAAAGGAAATGGCTGGGCGGTTGTACTGATTGCATTGGGTGCACTCCTCCTCTTCGGGAAGTTAACTCCTCTACTGGGACATTTAATGGGTTATCTAATTCCGATCCTGATGATTGCACTTGGCTACTACGGAGTTAAACGAGGAAATGTACTGCTTGGATGGATTGTTCTCTTCATCGGTATCCTCTCATTGCTGGGTAAACTAGCCTGGCTGATCGGACCGATCATCGCGATTGGGTTAATCATCTTCGGATTCTCCATGTTGAGTAATAATCGCAGTCGTCGTGGCCGTTACTAAGCTTTCACGATTATGATAAGGAGGACAGACAAAATGAGTGTATTTCGTCGAATGCGGGACATTACCGTAGCTAATTTAAACGAACATCTGGAGCAAAGTCAGGATCCAGTCAAACTGATTGATCAGTTTCTGGTCTCGACCCGCCAAGACATCGGTGAAGCCGAGAAGCTTCGTCATCAATATGCAAGCCATACCAGACAAATGAAACAACAAGCGGATCAGGCAGCAGGTATGGTACACAAACGGGAAGAACAAGCTTCCATGGCTCTGAAAGCAGGCGAGGAGCATTTAGCTAAACTTGCTTTACAGGAGAAAATCCTCCACGAGGAAAAAATGGAGCAATACAATGAATTATACGCACAAAGCAACGCGGCTTTACAGGAACTGGACGAACAGATCGACCAACTGAAAGTGGAGTATCAAAATGTATATAGCAAACGCCAATATTACTACGCTCGTATGCAGACGATTCAATTGCAGCAACGAATGAATCAGAGAGGTCACTACAACGGTCAGAATGTACCCCGTATGTTCAACCGGCTGGACGATCAAGTTTCTGATCTCGAATATGAGGCACAAAGTCTCCGGGATTTGCGGCGGATGAGTCAGGATGGGTCAGGTACGTCTGGCACCATGTCATCCTCTACGCTAGACAAAGAACTGGAACGGCTGAAACAAAAGCTGAACAATGACAGAAAGGAGTAGACACATGAATAAACTTTACCGCTCATCGCGTAATCGTATGCTGACAGGTTTGATTGGCGGCATATCTGAAAATCTTGGATTTAGTTCCACGCTGCTGCGTATCATTTTCTTCATCAGTATTTTCGCTACGGGGGGTACATCATTGTTGATCTACTTCATCGCTGCATTGGTAGTGCCAAAAGAACCCTATCACGCTGATCCATACACTTATGGTGCTGATCACGTAAGAGGATACAAGTAAACGAAAGGAGTAAGCACATGAGCAAATTATATCGCTCAACACGTGACCGGATGCTGACAGGATTATGTGGTGGGATATCCGAGTCGATCGGCATGGATTCAACCTTGCTGCGTATCATCTTCGTCATCAGTATCTTCGTAACTGGCGGCACGTCGTTGTTAATCTACTTCATCGCAGCACTGGTGGTGCCAAAAGAGCCATATCCACCTTATGATCCATACGGCTATGGTCCGGGCCCTGGTCCTGGCGCTGGTAGAGGATACAACAACTTTGATCACGAGCCGCCAAGAGGTCCTTTCCAAAACAATCATAATCAAGGCCCTGGAAACTTTGGTCCTGGCCCAGGATACAACAGCAGACCTCAGTCTGGTCCACGTTCTTACGACAATAACGCCTACGGAGCAGGGTCACAGCAAGAAAGTGAACTTGATTCCATGATGAAAGATATTGAGAAAAAAGCATTGAAAAAAGAAGTTGAAGAGCTTCGCCAAAAATTATCTCGTTACGAGAAGGGAGAAAAGTAAAATGGGAGTATTTAAACGGATTAAGGATATGACTAAAGCGTCGGTAAATGATATGTTGGATAAAGTGGAAGATCCGATTGTAATGTTGAACCAGTACTTGCGTGACATGGAGGCTGAAATTCATGAGGCAGAGGTAACAGTTGCCAAACAAATGGCGAATGAGCGTCGCATGAAACAGCGTCTGGACGAAGCAGAACGTACATCGGTACAACGTGAGTCTCAGGCAGAGGCTGCACTGGCTAATGGTCAGGAAGAAGTGGCTCGTAAATTGCTGGAAGAGAAAATCTACTTCGATCAAAAAATTACGGAATACAGAGAACTTCATGCTCAATCCGAAGCTCAAGCCAAAGATTTGCTGCAACAGCTGCATGACATGAAAGATGAGTTCTACAAAATGCGTAACAAACGTAATGAACTCGTATCCCGTGCACAGATGGCGAAAGCCAAAAAACAAATGTCTCAAATCAACAGCTTGCACTCGATCGAGAGTGGTGGTGCATCCCTTGGATTCCACCGCATGGAAGAGAAAATCATGCAAATGGAAGCTGAAGCTGATGTGAGCCGTGCACCTTATCGTAATACACAATCTACGTACACTAACCCTGTAGATACCGAAAAGCAATTCAAAGTGGATCAACAGCTGCAAGCTCTGAAAAACAAAATTGGCAATGGTGCCAAAAATGAAACGGGCGGTACTTCAAAAGAATAACTGTTCGCTCAGCAGACAATATGATATTCTATAAATCGTGAATAAAGAACGGTTTCTAGAACAAAGGTTAAGCCATACAGGTGTTTAAAGCCTGATATGGCTTTTCCGTCGAATTGGGAAGATTAACTTACAGAGGAGGTGCGGCAGAGATGAATAAGAAGGGTCAATGGCTTGCTGTTGTAATCATTGTGATCGGCATGCTGATGTTACTTAACCGAAATATTAACCTACTGACCGTCGCCGCACTGATTCTGTTAACGATAGGTATGGTACAAGTTCGTAAGGGGGACACACACAAAGGTTATCGATACCTCGGTATCGGTGCCGCACTGTTGTTGCTTGATAATCTAATGATTGTATTTTTGATTGTACTGGCTTCGCTGGCCTATTTTTATTCCAAAAACAAAAAGATTCATCTAGATGGGAATATCATGCGCAAGCAAAACTTCATGGCTCGGTACTATTGGGATCAAACACCATGGACATTGCGGAGTATGAGCCTATGGCATGCCATGGGTGAGATTAATGCAGATCTGTCACTTTCCCTCCCGGAAGAGAAACAAACGATTGTACTTTTGCAGGGAGTTATGGGGAATGTTCGTCTGATACTGCCTGAAGATTATGGTGTTGAAATTGAGGCATCTGTACTCTTTGGACGGATTAGCCTGAATGGAGAGCAGGATAGTGGCATGATGAACAAATTGGTATGGAGAACTCCTGGATATGAGTCCAGTGAACATAAAGCAAAATTTGTCATTTCTTATATTGTTGGCGACCTAAACATCAGTAATCCGTAATAAGTTAAATAGGTGAAGAAGGAGGAGACCCGGATGAAGACAAAACGACATACCGACATGGTAACCCGAAGTATGGGTGAAGGGATCCTCCTTGTTTTCATTGTGCTCATTGTAATCTTGTATGTATTGTATACATATGGTTATCTTGCTCCGTTTGCTGGATGGAGACATCTGATTCAATCGGGTCTAGCGTTACTGCTGCTCTTGGTCGGTATGGGTGCGGCCTTCGGCTTCTATCAGAGTTACCGGGTCAAACGAAGGCTTGAACTATTGCGAGAGACGCTGCTGCAATGGGAAAAGGGGTCACTTTCACGTACTGTGCCGGACCTCGGCATTGATGATGTCGGGCGATTAAGTGAGCAGCTTGGACGTATCGGAAAAAAGTGGGAAGATCAGGTATCTTCGCTCCAGCGATTGTCTACTCATAATGCACAGCTTGCTGAACAAGCCAGAATAACGGCCATTGTGGAGGAACGGCAGCGGTTGGCACGAGAATTGCATGATGCCGTGTCGCAACAGTTGTTCGCCATTTCCATGACCGCAACAGCGGTTGGACGAAGAATGGAAAAGGATTTTGCACGTGCCCAGCGGCAGGTGGCCCTGATTGAAGAGATGGCGTCGGTAGCTCAATCTGAGATGCGGGCGTTGCTATTACATTTGCGACCTGTCTACCTGGAGGGTAAACATCTCGAACAAGGTTTGCGTGATCTTGTGATGGAGTTAAAAACAAAAGTACCTATGGACATTGTGCTCGAAATGGATGAAGACATTCATTTGATCAAAGGCATTGAGAATCATCTGTTCCGTATTATTCAGGAAGCGATGTCCAATACATTACGTCATGCGAAGGCAGAAAAGATGGAAATTCGACTTCAGCGCCGGGTAGATGCCATTCGGGTACTGATTCGCGATGATGGTCAGGGATTTGATCTCGACGATCAGAAACAGGCCTCCTATGGTTTGACTAATATGCGTGAACGTGTGACTGAAATTGGCGGAGCCATTCAATTTGTAACGGCGCCGGGCAAAGGAACACGAATTGAGATTACAATACCTTTGATGAACGATGAAAGCGAGGAAGAACATGTCAATGGAGACGGGAATAGAAACGGAGACGGAAGTGGAAACGTCGATCAAAGTGTTGCTCGTGGATGATCATGAGATGGTACGCATTGGCCTCGCTGCGGTCCTGGATACCGAAGATGGCATTGAAGTGGTGGGGGAAGCGGGTAGCGGTGAGGAAGGTATTCGCTTGGCACAGGAGTATAAACCTGATGTTGTCCTGATGGATCTCGTCATGGAAGGGATGGACGGAATTGAAGCCACCCGGCAGCTGCTCAAAATGTATCCGGAATGCAAGGTCATTGTACTGACCAGTTATCTGGATGATGAAAAAATGTATCCGGTTATCGAGGCAGGAGCCTTCAGTTATCTGCTGAAAACATCGAGAGCCAATGAGGTGGCAGATGCGATCCGCGCAGCGGCTCGGGGGCAATCGGTTCTGGAATCACAAGTGGCGTCCAAAATGATGAATCGTTTCCGACAGCCGCAGGCAGCGGCACCAGCTCATGATGAATTGACTGATCGGGAGATGGATGTACTCCGGTTAGTCGCTAAAGGCAAATCGAACCAGGACATCGCAGATGATCTCATTATCGGGATCAAGACAGTCAAATTCCATGTCACGAACATACTAGCAAAATTGGGCGTGGATGACCGTACACAGGCAGCCATCTATGCTTATAAGAATGGACTTGCGGAATAGAAAAAGAAGCGTGTGAAGGTTGAGGTATGCACTATGCTTTTACTGAGTAGATAAGGTAAAGTTAAGAAATCGGTGGAGCACGATTCGAAAGTCTGTTCTGCCATAAGATGATATAAGGTCCGATCAGCCATGAAGATGGTGGATAGGGCTTTTTTTGTGTGCCAAAAAGAAGTTTAGCAAATGAGTAATAGGGGCATGCTGTTGATAGATTCATAGAATGTAAGAAAGAGGGGAGGATTCGAATGTTAAATCGATGGATGACAGTAGGCACACTAGCATTAGCAATCATTATACTTGTAGGCATGACTCATGTGTACGCTGAGAAGACGGAATCCGAAGCAGGCAAGCTGGAACAATTAATGAGGACCGCCGATACAGCAATCGATCATGTGGAGCGTTTAGTCATTAAATGGCAAGGGGAAGGCCTTGGAGATGCAAAAGACCAGGCGGAGCTGCTTGCTCATCGGCTAGGATTGCAACAGCCTGAACGCGGTGTTCAGACGGGGCATGATGTTTATCGTAGTGAGATGGCTGCTGATGCTCAGCAAGCAGGCATTCTGGTCAATGTTGTCGTTACGGGGGAAAATAAATACTACGCGATCGTCCAGTTATCAGGCAATGAACATACGGACCAACGTTTATTGATCACATTGCATAAACAAGTATCCCAGTTGCTCACAGACTCCGGAATGAAGGCGGCTTGGAATTTCGCTGTGCAGGGCACAGGAGCAATGGAAAGTGGCGCGAGCAGTCAATTGCAGCAAATCGAGCAACAGCTGTCTGGAGATATGAATATGCAAGCGATAGAACGTTATACGGATAACAGCACTGCCAGCGTGTCATATGAGGCATCGGATTTGCCCATAGTGATTAAAAGCGGTACGCATCTCTTGAACATGCAGCTGGCGGTCCATCAGGATGATGAAAAGGGGACCAATCGAGTTACAGTAGGTTTCCCGGTGATCACGATTGAATATTAATGCAATATTAAAGCAGATTTATAAGTTTGATCATGAATTTTTATAGATGAAATTTCCATGAATTGTGGAAAAATATTGATAACATTTCTCAGGAAAATTAGTGCAACCCATGGGGCTTTATGCTAAAATGGCATCACATCCAAGAAGGAAATTTGCTGGTAATTGACGGTTGTATGTTGCGTATATAACACCATTACATAGCTCGGGGAGAGTGTGGAGATGTCTTCCCGGAAAGAAAGAGGAGCCCATGGTCGAAAAACAAATGCAAGATGAAGTGCAGACACCAGGTGCAGTATTTTTCATTTTTGGAGCAACGGGTGATTTGGCCCGCCGGAAGCTGTTTCCGGCTATCTACAGTCTCTACCGCGAAGGTAAATTAGCCGAAGACTTTGCGGTTATTGGTGTAGCGCGTCGTCCGAGGTCTCCAGAAGAATTCCGGGAAGACATCTATGAATCCATTAAGGAGTTCTGCCGCTATCCAGCGGGGGAACCCGATGAGTGGAACGCTTTTGTCGAACATTTTGAGTATAAATCACTAGATATCAATAACGTGAACGGTTTCAAAGAATTACGTGAGCAGACAGAGAGTTTGGAAGCGAAGTTTAACACACCGGGTAACCGTCTGTTCTATCTGGCGCTGGCACCTGAGCTCTTCGGCAGCGTGTCATATAGTTTGCGTGATGGTGGAATGCTGGAGAGCCGCGGGTGGAATCGACTGGTGATTGAGAAACCATTTGGATATGATCTGCAATCTGCGGAGCATCTGAATGAGCAGATTCGTGAAGTGTTCCGTGAGGAAGAGATTTATCGCATTGACCACTATCTGGGCAAGGAAATGGTACAGAATATCGAAGTTATTCGCTTTGGTAATGCCTTTTTCGAGCCGCTTTGGAACAATAAACATATTGCCAACGTTCAGATTACTCTGGGAGAGACGGTTGGTGTGGAAGAACGTGGTGGATACTACGATCATTCGGGAGCATTGCGCGATATGGGACAGAACCATATGCTGCAGATGTTGACGATGATTGCCATGGAGCCGCCAAGCCGCCTATTCCCAGAGGACATCCGCGATGAGAAGGTTAAGGTACTGCGTTCTCTGCGTGCGTTCACCTCGAATGAAGAAGTGAGTACTAATGTTGTGCGCGGGCAGTATACCGAAGGGGAGTATCGTGGCAAGCAGCTTCCCGGTTATCGCCAGGAGGACAAGGTTGATCCGGAATCCAATACGGAGACTTACTTTGCGGCACGTGTATTTGTGGATAATTTCCGCTGGGCGGGTGTGCCGTTCTATATACGGACAGGCAAGCGCCTTCCGGTGAAAACGACCGAAATCGTGGTTGAATTCAAATCCATGCCGAGTAACGTCTATCTGGGCAAAAAGTATAAACTGGAGCCGAATTTGCTCGTCATTCGGGTAAATCCGATGGAAGGTATTTATATTAAAATCAATGCCAAGAAGCCGGGGTCCGACTCCGAGATTCAGCCGCTGGCGATGGACTTCTGTCAGAGCTGCATGATTGGAATCAACTCGCCGGAGGCGTATGAACGTCTGCTGCATGATGCAGCAGAAGGAGACTCCACTTACTTTACCCGTTGGGATGAAGTTGCTACAGCATGGTCCTTCGTTGACCGGATTGCGGCGGCTTGGGCGGAAAATCACGGTGAGCTGCATACGTATCCAGCAGGTACGTGGGGTCCTGAAGCAACAGGTAAACTGCTGGAACAGGACGGCTTCCACTGGTGGCCGGTGAACGGTCAGGACGAAGACAGTGTCGTCTGGCAAGTGAATAATTAATCGCGGGAATAACAATCACGAGTGGCAGGGATTTGGTTAGATCAAAGTCATGCTATTGGTGAAAAGACTAACACTGTTATAAAGAAGGCTTGGGAAGAACGCAGAGATGCGCTCTTGTCAGGTCTTTTTTACGATGGAGAAGTGAGGGGTGTAAAACTTTACATATAATAAAATAAGTTATTGACAAAAAGTAAGTATATAACTTATACTCAACTCAAGAGATATAAAGAGATTACGCAAAAGACATACGAAACCCGATGACGAATCGGAAACGTACATTATTCATGAGATAAAATGTGAACCACGTGAAGGGGTTACGAAATACATTCATGAAGAAAAAAAATTTAGCATAATATCTTTAATCTAAGAATACTATTTTGTATATATTGAATGGAGGAAAAGAAAATGTTGGATGTAGGATTGTTGTTGATTCGTTTGGTGATTGGATTGTCGTTTATGGCGCACGGGGCTCAGAAATTGTTTGGATGGTTCGGGGGATATGGAATCAAGGGAACGGGCGGCTGGTTTGAATCGATGGGGATGAAACCCGGCGCATTGGTTGCGTTACTGGCAGGGCTGGCTGAATTCGGTGGCGGATTGCTGCTGGCTCTGGGTTTGCTCACACCGGTAGGCGGCATTCTGATTGCTCTGACTATGGTTATTGCGATTGTGAAGGTTCATGGTGCGAACGGATACTGGTCCACGCAAAACGGATTTGAATATAACCTTGCGATCCTGGTGGTTGGTGTAGCAATAGCTTTGACAGGTGGAGGACAATACGCACTGGACGCATTAATTTTCTAAGAGCGGCAAGCGAAATGAATAATGAGTACCTGGATGCCATAATGATGGCGGAAGGGTGCTCTTTTTTTGCAATCGGAAAAGAGAAGAATCTGCTGTACGTAATCGGTTATTTTCGGTAAAGATTATGGTACAATAGGAAAGTTGGATACTAAATCAGGTCTACGGCATGATTGGAAGCACAATGCTTAGGGAGGATGAACTCCGTTGTAAATGTGTAAAATTAACATAGGATGCTTAATTGCCTCATATGCGAAATGCGAATGTACAATCAACCGGCATAGCCGGATTGCATAAAGATTGAATGGTAGACCGGCCTCGCCGGATTAACGTGAATGAACGGACGAAAGGGATAGAATCTATGAGCAAAGCTGCAGATAACATTCTTCAACAGGAAGTGGACAAACGCCGGACGTTTGCCATTATCTCTCACCCGGATGCGGGTAAAACGACATTGACCGAGAAACTATTGCTGTTCGGGGGCGCGATTCGTCTTGCCGGTACAGTTAAAGCTCGGAAAGCAAGCAAACATGCAACAAGTGACTGGATGGAAATTGAGAAGCAACGGGGGATCTCGGTTACATCTTCCGTCATGCAGTTTGATTATCTGGATCATCGTGTCAATATTCTGGATACACCAGGTCACCAGGACTTCAGTGAAGATACGTATCGTACACTGACAGCTGCGGATAGCGCGGTGATGTTGATTGACGTGGCGAAAGGCGTCGAGGCACAGACGATCAAATTGTTCCAGGTTTGTGCGAAGCGTGGTATTCCCATCTTTACGTTCATCAACAAGCTGGATCGTGAAGGACAAAGCCCGTTTGATCTGATGGAAGAACTCGAAAATGTACTGGGTATCCGCTCTGTACCGATGAACTGGCCAATTGGTACAGGTCGCGAGCTGTGCGGTGTATATGACCGAATGAAAAATCAGGTGGAATTGTTCCAAGGGGACGATCATTCGACCATTAGAGTACAAAAAGTAGATGGCTACAAAGATCCGATTATCCGCGAGATGGCAGGGGAGTATCTGCATGATCAACTGTGTCAGGACCTGGAACTGCTTGATGTAGCGGGAGACCAGTTCGACATGGAGAAAGTACAGCGTGGGGAACTGACACCTATATTCTTCGGTAGTGCCATCAATAATTTCGGCGTGCAGACGTTTTTGGAGAATTTCCTGCAACTCGCACCGAAGCCTGAACCTCGTCGTAGTACAGCAGGAGAGATTCAGCCAACGAATGAGAAATTCAGCGGTTATGTATTCAAGATTCAGGCGAACATGAACCCTGCACACCGCGATCGTATTGCGTTCCTGCGTATTGTGTCAGGCAAGTTCCAACGTGGGATGAGTGTGAAGCATAACCGTGTGGGCAAAGAGATCAAGTTGTCCCAACCACAGCAGTTCCTGGCACAAGACCGGGATATTGTGGAAGAGGCGTATGCAGGCGATATTATCGGTTTGTTCGACCCAGGTATCTTCCGGATTGGAGATTCACTGAGCCAAGGCAGCGAAGTTATATTTGAGGAATTGCCAACATTCTCACCAGAGATTTTCGCCAAAGTTACCGTGAAAAATGCGTTGAAACATAAACAGTACCAAAAAGGGATTGACCAGTTGACGGAGGAAGGAACCATTCAGGTGTTCCAGACCGTAAGTTTTGACGAGACCATTCTCGGCGTAATTGGTCAACTCCAGTTCGAAGTATTCGAATACCGGATGAAGGGCGAGTATGGGGTAGACGTGCAATTGCAGCGCATGCCTTATCAATTCGCGCGCTGGATCGTGGACGAGAACTTGGACCCAAGTAAATTCCGGATCAACTCCACCCTGGTGAAAGATAAAAAGGGTAATTATGTTGTCCTGTTCGAAAATGAATACGCGATGAGAACCGCAATGGACAAAAACCCGACGGCGAAATTCCTGGAGACAGCTCCATAAGCCGTTTCTTCCTAAACTAGTAAAGACAGCAGAAACAAATGACCTAATCCCTGATCAGAGGGGTTTAGGTCATTTTTGTTGTTCCCAGCGTTTATATCTCATTAAGGTTTTCCCCCGCATTAGGGAAAAAGGGAGAATAACATTCAGTCATCATTCAGTCGGCTCTCAGGTTAAATTCAGTTTGGCAACCGATGAAATTGAAGTGTACGGTACAGCTACTCAATATGTACACAGAGAGAGGAGATCTATTTTGTCACTATCCATTAACAGGCATTCGATCACAACGTCCTATGATCATTCAGTAAAGGCAAACGAAAACAAGTTAAATAGCCTGGAATACGACACTGCGCAAAGAAAGGCTGCTGATTCACTTGAATTAAGCAAAGAATTTGCAGAATATGCTGGAGGGGTACAGTCCTCACTCCCAACAGAAAACTACAGCAGAACGTACAATCGAAGCGAGGACGCGTTTATACTGACGACGGATCAACAGAAATCGCTGTTATCTGATCTGCAAAGTTATCTGTCTTCTTCAGATGCTTCAGCAGTAACAAATGAGATTGGTGGCAGCACGGTGAACCCTTTGGCTTCCATATCTGATTTGTTATCCGGTCAGGACCTTTCAGCAGCAACGGATGAGGATATCTCCGATCTGTTTGACCAAGTAGCTGAAATCATTCAAAGCCAACGCCCTGAACCCCCGCCAGGAAATGATTCACCGCGTTCTGATCGCAATGGAACACCTCCAATGATGCAAGCCATGGGTGGGATTAAGCCGCCATTTGCATGGAATATTCAAGAAAATTCTAACGAGCAGAACCAAGATAACACAATGAACAACGAGCTTACTGTTGATGAAAAGAAATCCTTGCTGAGTGAGTTGCAAAATCTCATTACCAGCTCGGGATCAGGGGCTGCCTCTTCGGGTGAGGATGAAGAGAATGATCTGCTGGCTGCACTTAAGAATGCATGGGGGAATACGGACACATCCACTGCTGGAGATGAAGAAATATCGGCTCTGTTTGAAAAAATCGCTAAATTTTTTAATTGAGCGGTTTTCCTTTTCTAAAATACTGGTATACACAAACAAGGTACAACCTCCTGAGTTATGCTCAGTGGCTGTACCTTGTTTGGTTGGGGAGCCTAATTAGTCTACAGGGGGATAACTGCCTTGCTCTTGGAGCAAGGCATCATCCAGACCAATGAGCCAAAATCTTTCTTTGCAGACAGAACAACGTGATGATGGTACCTTTCCCTCCAAGGCTTCAATTATCTGATGGGTTGAACGGGAATGGTGTGCAGATGCTCCTGCGCGATTTGAATTAATTCTTCCTGCTTGGCAGGTTCCGTGTTCTTCCAGATCATTTCGAAAATGGCACCAAGTCCGGGTAATGCTGCTTCCGGTCCATCTACAGAACCTTCGATCATCTCCCGGAGCTGATCATCACTTTTATCATGAACCTTATGAACAATCGCTTCACGCAGGCTTAATGTAATTGGCATCGCAAGTCCCTCCTCGTATATTCGGCTGCTCTAATACTGTTCCCTGGGAAGCGTGAGCGCATTCAAGTTTATTGGGCTTTGTGGTATACTACGAAGGATATTTAAGTAAACATTCACCCTTTAATTGAAAAATGAACTACCAATAGATGCGTAATGCTGAAGTGCAGCGGGAGGTTAGACCCTAATGGCAAAAAAACAATATGCCGTCATTGGCATGGGGCGGTTCGGATCAAGTGTAGCCAATGCCCTGAGTGGCATGGGATTCGACGTATTGGCAATTGATGCGGACGAGCAGCGAACCCAGGAAATGTCCAATGTGGTGACTCATGCCGTATCGGCAGATTCAACGGATGAGGAAGCGCTGCGGGCGCTGGGTATACGGAATTTTGATGTCGTCGTTGTGGCGATTGGTGAAGATATTCAGTCGAGTATTCTCACGACCCTTATTCTGAAGGATATGGGTGTACCTGTTCTGATTGTAAAAGCACAAAATGAGCTTCATGGTAAAGTATTGCAGAAGATCGGAGCGGACAAGGTAATTTATCCTGAGAGGGATATGGGACTGCGTGTAGCCCATCATCTGACATCTCCAAATATTCTCGATTACATCGAGTTATCTGAGGATTACAGCATTTTGGAGATGAGAGCGTCCGAGCAAATGATTGGTAAAAATCTGCTGGAGCTAAATATTCGTGCACGTTTCGGTTGCAACGTGATGGCGATCCGCAGTGGGAATTCGATGAATATCTCTCCGTATGCGGAAGATCGGATTGCGGACGGGGATGTGCTGATCATTGTTGGTCACAAAGACCATTTGACGAAAATGGAGCTTGCGTATCCAAAGTGATAAGTATAATGATGGGATGATGGAACATTCTTTGGTCGGATAATTTCAATTCGTCATGTAACATGTTGATAAAAAATCCCGCAGACGGGAAGGATGGAAAGATGGATATTGTATCACCGCAAAATACACGTGTGAAGGAATGGGCACAGCTGCTGGAGAAAAAGCACCGTACCCGTCAACATAAATATATTATTGAAGGTATTCATCTCGTACAGGAAGCGCTGCGTGCCGGGGCAGATCTGGAATGCATCGTTTACGATGGGGAGCAGGGTGTACCCAAGGAACTGGCTGGACAGGAGGCTTCACTTCAGCGTGTGGAATGGATCAGTGTATCCCCTGCGGTTATCGCCAAGTGTACGGATACGATGACCCCCCAACCTGTTTTTGCCGTTGTACATAAAGGTCGTGAGCCGCTTCAAAGCTTGTTGTCTTCCTCCAAGGGGCTGGTCGTGGTATTGGACAATGTTCAGGACCCTGGTAATGTGGGGACGATCATTCGCAGTGCGGATGCAGCGGGTGCGGCAGGTGTTGTGCTCGGTGCGGGTTGTGCCGATGTCTATAATCCGAAAACGATCCGTTCGACGATGGGCTCATTGTTTCATTTACCCATCGTCGAAGGGCAGTTGGAGTCGTTGCTGCCTGAAGCAAAAGCTGCGGGTGTAAAGTTGGTTAGTACGTCTTTGCAGGCAGAGTATTCGTGCTACAGTTATGATTTTACACAAACGGTGTGGCTTGTGATCGGTAATGAGGGCAAGGGCATATCGGAGTCTACTGCACAACTGGTGGACGATGCAATTACGATTCCGATGCAGGGACAGGCAGAGTCGCTTAATGCCGCGATGGCGGCAACGATCTTGTTGTTTGAGGCAATGAGGCAGCGGATGGTTTAGCCCATGAATAATATACTTCATGTTCATATGAAGTAAGAAATATAAGCTTATTCCTACTCGACCGATGAGTGAGGAATAGGCTTTTTTTGTATAGTCGGAGAAGTTGAAATAAATAAATCGAACGATATGGAGCTGGTATGCCAATATATAGTGTAAGGAGGAAGGGGATGGATAATGAGTGAGGCAGAAAAGTACATAAAACTTGTGGAATTAACCCGGGCTGGAGATTACGAAGCATACGGGGAGTTATATGAGCAAACGGTGAAGGATGTGTATCGCACTGTGCGTTTTCTGATTCGTGACTCATCTGACGCGGAAGATCTGGTACAGGAAATTTATATTCAGGCCTACCGGTCCTTAGAGGGATACGATTCGGAGAGAGCGTTTCGTCCCTGGTTAATGGGTGTGACGATGCGGCAGGTTCGAAGTTACCGGCGCAGACGATTGACTCAATTTCGTTTTAGCAAGCGGATGGAGAAGTCTGATACTGGGCTGGAATATGATTTTTCCGGTGACTTAATCAACAAACTGGCAAATCGCCCTCTGCTTGAACAGGTGCACCGATTGCCATACAAGCTGCAGCAGGCCATCACTCTTCACTATTTGAACGAGTACACACAAGAAGAGATTTCATGCATATTGGGCATTCCGCTAGGAACGGTGAAATCGCGTATTCATGCGGCATTAACCAAGCTGAGGCAGAATCAGAAGTTGGACCTAGGTATTCGGGGAAAGGTGGAGGATTTACATGAATCTCGATGAACAGCTGCGAACAGCCTACCAGAAAGAGACTAAAGACTGGACAATTCCTGAGAGAACAAAACATAAAATCATGAATGCTATACGAAGTGAATCACATCTCAAAAGACATCGGAAAAAATGGCTGGTTACTGTGCTGCTGGCTGCTGTGCTCATCATTCCTACGGGAGCCTATGCGGGGTATACCTATTTGGCTAACGAAATGTATGGTTCACAGGAAAATATATCAGCGGTGGGTGGAACATCGGAGGATTATATGAGACTGGAAGAGAAGCTCCAGACAGCCAAAGCACATTTAAGTGAAGAGGAATTCATTCAATTTATGGATCTGATGAAGCAAATGGGGCAAATGGCTTTGAAGAATGCGGATCAACAGGGAGAGATGCATCCTGAGCAATGGGGTGTCACAGAACAGACGGAATTTAATCGTCTTACTGCAGAACTGGAACCATTTTTTAAAAAGCTCGAAGCAGCAAGTGCAGACTCTCCAAAAGAACCTAAGGACCAGGAACAATTTTGGAAGGAACAGCTAGCAATGGCAGAGACGAAGTTTTCCAAGGAGCAGTTTACCGAGTTCAAATCGTTATATGAACAGATGAAGCAATATGAAGCCATGGTGATGGATCAGGATGGGAACATGCATGAAGAACGATTGTCTGCGGAGCAGAAAGAAGAACTGAAGCAGGTACGTGAGCAGATTTTTCCCTTCTTGGAGAAGTTGGGACTGGATGTACGCAAACCGGGTGAGTAGCTTAGGTAGTGTTAGGGGCTGAGGAGCGAAAGGTATTTTATTCCTTTTTCTCCTTTTTTATTTTGTAGAAATGATTTTGTAGATAATCTTCTTATCTGCGTTGCATATTCAGCCGATATTGATGTGGCGTAGTGCCTGTTGCATTGCGGAAGACTTTGCAAAAATAAGATGGGCTGGATATGCCTACACGGTGGCCAATTTCCGGAACAGTATGTGTGGTACTTGTGAGTAACACACAAGCATGACGAATACGTGTAGCTTGGGCGTAAGCAACGATGGTGGTACCGGTAGCTTTTTTAAATATATGGGACAAATGATAAGGCGAGAGATGCAGTGTATCTGCGATATCCTCCAGACGAAACGGTTCATTGTAGTGCTCTTCAATCCACTGCATGACAGCCTCAGCATGAGGATGCAGAGCGGGAGGACTCGTTGGGAGCGTAGTAGAGCTGGGATACTGCCTGTCTTTCCAAAGGTAGCGAAGTTGTGCGAGCAGTCCAAGTAAAAAGACTCGTGTATCCTCTTCCACTTCATGTGGAAGTAATGTAGGTAGAATATCGGCAAATTGCTCAATCATCTGAACCATTTGGGATGAAGGGGAAAGACGAATCGGTTGAAGCGGAGATGTTTGCCCGAGAAGGTCCATTGTAAAACGATTTGATACGGCAAATTGCCGAGAGTGCGGGTTCAGCAGGTGCTGCTCATACATTAGTACGCTGCGGATAAAGGGATGTTCTTTCGTGACTTGAATCTGGATCTGATGCAGCTGAAAAGGGCGGAATATCATCAGCGTACCCGGTTCAAGGGAGAATGCCTGACCCTCGGTTATTAGCTGTCCATATCCATCATGGATATACGTGATTTCCATCTGTGAATGAGCGTGAAAAACCTCTCGGAACGCAGTGGTGGAGGTGCGACGGCATGCCAGATTAAATTGATCCTCAGTGATGATGGCCATTAGGAATGCCTCCCCTTCAAGAGCGCAATATAGTTTCATTTTATCACAAGATGAACGCATAAAAGCGCTTTATTATTGTGTATTGTGAAGGGAATAAGGGAGGTATGCATTCATGTTAAAAGTAGCCATTATTGGAGCAGGCGCGATCAGTGCAGCGCATATTACAGCGTATTTGGCATTTCCTAAACGATGTCAGATCGTAGCTGTGGTGGATATGTACACGGAAAAAGCACAGAAACAAATTAACGAATATGGGTTGAAAGGAGCACGAGCTTTTACCGATTATCATGAATTGCTGGATCAAAACATTAACTTGGTTTCCGTATGTACCCCACCGTATACCCATGCACCGATCACATGTGATTTTCTGCATGCAGGTACACATGTGCTTGTCGAAAAACCAATGGCCTCTTCTTTACAAGAGGCGGATATGATGCTGGAAGCGGCGCAAAAGAGTGGTAAGCTGCTTTCAGTTGTGGCGCAAAATCGTTTTACGACACCGATGATGAAACTGAAATATGTGCTGGACAGCAAACTTATGGGTCCCATTGTCCACGTGCAGGTTGATTCATTCTGGTGGCGGGGCCATAATTATTATGATCTGTGGTGGCGTGGTACATGGGAAAAAGAAGGCGGTGGCTGTACACTTAATCATGCGGTCCATCATATTGATGCGATGCTTTGGATGATGGGTCCTCCGGTGGAATTACAGGCCATGATGGCGAATACGGCGCACGATAATGCCGAAGTAGAGGATATTTCCATGGCGATGCTTCGATTCCAAGAAGGAGCACTTGGTATGATCACCAGTTCCGTGGTACACCACGGAGAGGAGCAGCAGTTGATTTTTCAGGGTAAAGAGGCCAGGGTATCTGCGCCTTGGAAGGTCGTTGCTTCTACGGCACGAACGAATGGATTCCCAGAACCCAATCCAGATCTGGAACAACAGATTCAGAAACTCGCTGACGAATTACCAGATGTTACTCATGTGGGGCATACCGGGCAAGTAGAGAATGTGCTAAACGCCATTGAGACAGAATCACCGCTTCTGGTGGATGGGAAGAGTGGTCGGAATACACTGGAACTCATTGTTGGTATCTATAAATCAGCTAGTACGGGAGAGAAGGTTACTTTTCCACTAGAGGCAGAGGATGCTTTCTATACAAGGGAAGGGATTATGGAAAATGCGGTGCATTTTTATGAAAAAAAGACAGCCGTGGAGAACTTCGAGGATGTGGATATTACGTTAGGGAGAAAGTTGGAGTCGTAGTTAAATAAACATGGAAAAGAGGCCAGTCCCACAGATATTGTGAGATCTGGCTTCATTTTATTGGAGTCCTACTCACAAAACAAAATCAATACACCCGATGTTTCCATCCATTCAACTTCGCGATGGCCTCCAGATAATAATAATCTCCATAGATCAGGGAGACATCGATGAAGGAATTGCCGCTGCCTGTGGCGTGCAGCAGAATCGATTCATGCTCTGGCTGATCCCAGACTGCATAGTTCTCTGTTAAGGAACGCAGAATTTGTTCGGCTGCATCGGCATAGAGTCGTTTTTCACCTTCAGGAACGGCGGCGGCCAGTTCTAGCAGACCGGATGCGGCGATTGCTGCTGCAGAGCTATCTCGGGACTGATCCTCCAAAGTCGGAAGTCTGAAATCCCAGTAAGGTACATGATCCTCTGGCAGCGCAGCAATAAAGTAATGGGCGATTCGTTTCGCTGTGTTCAGGAAACGCTCATCCTGGGTATAACGATACGTATTAGCGAATCCGTATAACCCCCATGAGGTACCACGACTCCATGAGGATTCAGGAGCATATCCCTGCCCGCCAAAACATTCAATATAACGACCATCCTCCGGGTCAAAGGAAAGGATATGTTTGGTCGATCCGTCTTCACGAACACCGTACTGCATGGTCGTCTCGGCATGGCTAATGGCAATATGTTTGTAGCGTGGATCTCCCGTCACTTCTGAAGCCCAGAACAACAAAGAGATATTCAGCATGCAATCAATGATGGCCCAGCCATATTTGTCTTCATTCCACGCACGAATGAATTTGCCTGCCGGGTTATAGCGTCCTGCAAGGAAATTGGCTGCCTCCAGACCACGTCTGAGAGCGTCTTCATCACCTATAATTTTATGTTTGATAACAGCAGTAGAGAGAAACTGGAAGCCAACATCGTGATGAAGCTCTCCTGTTGATCTTATAAACCATTGCTCCAAAGTTTCATCCCACGACCATGCCGCATCCCGGTAGCTTTCCTCTCCTGTCATATCGTACATAATCCACAGCATACCCGGCCAGAAACCTGAAACCCACCAATCGGTATTGATGTTATCATACTTCCCATCATCACCGGCAAAATGAGGACATTTATCCCCAATGTTTTTTTTCATCTCTGGCAATTTATTTTCGAGCTTCTGCATGACTTCCTGCCAATAAGTCGTAGTTACGGCGGATTCTACCTTGGCCATGAGATAACCTCCTTAGGGTTAATTAGAAATAAAGATAACGCTTTCCTATAAGGAGATTATATCTTTTTAAAAACCTTAAAAGTTGTGTTAGGATATGAAGAAATGTTGCTCTGTTGTCATTTGTGAAGAAGGGGGAACGAGAGTGTTTGAACCTGTGAACTTTGAGGGAAATACTTTGGTATGGGATTATCAAATTAAATCGGTAAACGAATTCAAAGGATATTATCATTGGCATCAATGCGGGGAAATTCTCTATGTCCATGAAGGGCAAGGCATTGTGGTATTGAATAATCATACCTATCCCATTCGTAAAGGAATGCTCTTCTTTTTTCAGCCATATCAGCTGCATCACGTCTATGCCGAGGTTCATCCAGATACACCATATGAAAGGAACATTTTCTATGTAGAGCCCATTGTAATGGACCGATATTTGGGAGCGTTCCCACATCGCCGTGCTTTTTTTTTCGAGGTTATGGAAAGGAAGAAATCAACAGCAGGTTTTTGATCTAAGTTCATCTATGGATCAGGTGGATTGGATATACAAAAGTTATCACCAGTCACGCAGTCGGGTTGGGGGAGAATGGGAGGAATCGGTGCTGTTTTTGCTACAACTATTGAATATTTTGGATCAACAAAATGACGGGGAACAGGCGAGTCAACCACACTTGGTCGAATCACGTCAATTAAGGCATGCGGAGAAGATGATGCATTGGATTGAAGAGCACTACATAGATGAAATCAGACTGGATCATATGGCGAATGATATTCATTTATCCAAGTCTTATGCTTCCCGTATCTTTCAGCAAGAAACAGGAAGCAGTATTACGGACTACGTCACAGCCCGAAGACTCAAGCAGGCATATCTTCTGCTGGAAACGACAACTCTTTCCGTTGAAGAGATTGGCAGACGAGCTGGATTTCCCAATGGATCTTATTTCATTCAATTATTTCGCAAGTCGGCGGGAACCACTCCGCTACAGTATCGGCAGCATTTTGAACGCAGCAGCAGACATTAAATCACATAAGTGTAACTGCTGATGTTATTAAAAGTAGCGTCAGCACATTATCGTGATGAAATTTAAAGCGTTATTTTAAAATTCTCAATATGTCGTAAGTAAAAGTGAAATAAGTTCCTTCTCTAAAATAGAATGAGACACCTATACTTTCCTCAAAAGTACGTGCTAAAGCCACTTATCGGCCCATCGTTCTACGGAGCTTAATGCGCGCCCCAGCTCTGTGCCTTTGCGGGACAACATATATTCTGTCCGAACAGGGCGTTCCGTAACCACGTGACGCACGACAAGTCCCTCTTCCTCCAATTCCTTCATCCGTTCATTAAGTACCCGTTTGCTCAGGTCCGGGATATAAGCGTGAATTTCACTGAATCGTTTGGGTTCTTCCATCAATGTATGAATAATGAGGGCTACCCATTTCCGGCCAATGATCTGATAAGACTGTTCCACCTTTTCGCATATTTGCTTGGCATTCTCATCATCGCTCATAATAGTACTCCTTTGATTTAGTTATGCTTATTATAGCATTAGTATACTTATTGTAACCTGAGTGTCCACAAGCCCTATGTGTAAAATGTCACATACCAATTGTTCTTAATGTTACCACATAAAGCGTTAACATTAAATAAAAACCCTATAAACACTGGTGTTCACAGGTTGGACACGATTGTTGACGAATTGTGACGACAGGTGTAAGATGGGTAACGTCAATTCAATTGGTTACAATTTATAACCTTGATTAAGGTTGTGGAGAGAAGGAATGTTCCATGTTTAATTCAGGTCAGATACACAAGCGGAGGTAAGGCGGGGAACTCCCCCACTAATTCCGTCTTTTGTCATGCTTGGATTTGAACATTTTGTATCATCATATACTATACTGCACAGATCACAGGAGGCACTCCAATGGACGCAATGACATTTGTCCTCTTCGGGGCAACAGGCGATTTAGCCAAACGTAAGATTTACCCTGCATTATATAATTTGTACATTGATTCGAAAATGCCGAAATCCTTCTCCGTTATTGGTCTTGGACGGCGTGAATTGTCGGATGCTGACTTCCAGGCGAATGTCGAAAAGTCATTGCATACCTTCTCCCGTCAAACACCGGAAGAAGAAGCTGAGGTTCGCGACTTTATTGGTGCTTTCCGTTATTGTTCTTTAAATAATACGAAGCTTGAAGATTACACCAAATTGCTGGAACTGGTTCAGAAACGTGAACAAGAGCTCAATATTCCCGAGAATCGCATGTTCTACATGTCGGTTGCACCGGAATTCTTTGAGCCAATCGCACTGAACATTCAAGAAAGCGGCTTGGGTAACGCCAAAGGCTGGAAGAAACTCATCATCGAAAAACCATTCGGACACGATTTGCAATCTGCTCGTGATCTGAACGAAAAATTGAGCAATACTTTTGCGGAAGAAGAAATTTACCGTATTGACCATTTCCTTGGTAAACCGATGGTTCAAAATATTGAAACCCTCACTTACGCGAATCCGGTCATTCAGGCTTTGTGGTCCAATCGTTACATTGCAAATGTACAGATTACAGCAAGTGAAACGGTTGGTGTCGAAGAGCGTGCCGCGTATTATGACCAAAGCGGTGCCCTTCGTGATATGTTCCAAAACCATATGCTTCAGTTGCTGATGATGATTGGTTTGCATTTGCCAAAACGCTGCACACCAGAAGAAATTCAATTCAAAAAGCAGAAGATCGCTGAAGCTCTTCGTCCATTGACGAAAGAGAATATCGCTTCCGAAGTCGTTCGTGCCCAATATGGAGCAGGCGAACTGCAAGGTACTTCTGTTGTTGGATATCTGGACGAGCCTGACATTCCAGCTGGTTCTCAGAATGAAACATATGTTGCGGCGAGACTGTGGATCGATGATCCATTCTGGAGTGAAGTTCCATTTTATATTCGTACAGGCAAACGCCTGGCTGAGAAATCAACCAGAATTGTTGTTGAATTCAAGGCTCCACTGAAAACAGGTCATGAATCCGAAAATACAACAGAGCCTAACTTGCTGACGATTGAAATTGGTCCGAAAGAAAGCATCTCGCTTCAATTAAATGCGAAAAACCCACTCAACCAAGGCGAAGTGGAACCTATGCATATGAGCTTCAACTCAGGTGAACGCAACATTCCGGAAGCTTATGAAAACCTGATCTTTGACGCGATGCGTGGAGATTCTACATTCTTTGCTCACTGGAACGAAGTTGAACTGGCTTGGCAATGGGTACAGCCGATCTTGGAAGCATTCCAGGAGGGCAGTGTGCCACTCGATACGTACAGCGCAGGTTCGCAAGGACCGGAGTCAGCAGATCGTCTGATTGCAGAGAACGGCTACCGTTGGTGGTAAAAGTATTGTAAGAGCAGCATCAGAGAAGAGAACACTACTATCTATTCTGCTCGATAATATACAAATTTTTATGAATTACACCGTTCCAATTTTGCATAAGTCCTTCCGGTAATACCCGGAAGGCCGTGAAAATTTTTGATATAGATTAGTTGGCTCAATCTAAATCAGTTCGTAACAATTACGCGCGAGTAGTGTAGGGGACGAAATCGATTCTGAAGAAGCGAAGCTAAAAGCTTTCTGAAAGAAAGCTACTTCGGAAGCATATGCCTCGCCTTTGTCTCAATATTTTAACCATAAACATTATTAATCAAGGAAATTTGGAGACAACAGCGATCGAAAGAACGATTCGTAACAGGAACGGCTACTGCGCCAAGGTTAAGCACTTATTTTGGAATTGGCCAGATAAAAATTAGAAATGTTCATAACAGGAGGAACTTAGCAATGAAACTTGGACTTATTGGATTAGGTAAAATGGGATTGAACCTGGGTAGAAACCTGATTGACCACAAACATGAAGTGGTTGCTTTTGACCTTAACGCTGAAGCTGTTAATGAAATGAAAGAATACGGCGCAGCAGGCGTATCTTCTTATGCAGAAATGGTCGCTTCTCTTGAATCCCCACGTGTATTGTGGATCATGGTTCCTCACAACGTGGTTGACGCTGTACTGGCTGAAGTGAGCCCACTGTTGTCCAAAGGCGACATCATCATCGAAGCGGGTAACTCGCACTACAAAGAGTCCATCCGTCGTTACGAAGAAATGAAACCTAAAGGCATTCACTACATGGATGCTGGTACATCCGGCGGTATGGAAGGCGCGCGTAATGGCGCATGTTACATGATCGGTGGCGATCCTGAAGCTTGGGCAGTAGTTGAGCCTGCGTTCAAGGATACTTCCGTTGAAAATGGTTACCTGTATGCAGGTAAAGCAGGTAGCGGTCACTTCCTGAAAATGGTTCACAACGGTATCGAGTACGGTATGATGGCTTCCATCGGTGAAGGCTTCGACGTATTGGAGAAAAGCGGCTTCGATTTCGACTTCGAACAAGTTGCTCGCGTATGGAACAACGGTTCCGTTATTCGTTCTTGGTTGATGGAATTGACAGAGCGTGCATTCTCCAAAGATGCTAACCTGGACGAAATCAAAGGGGTTATGCATTCTTCCGGTGAAGGACGTTGGACAGTTGAAACAGCATTTGATCTACAAACTGCTACGCCAGTTATCGCGTTGTCCCTGTTGATGCGTTACCGCTCCCTGGAAACAGACACGTTCACAGGTAAAGTTGTTGCAGCATTGCGTAATGAATTTGGCGGTCACGCTGTAGAAAAAAATTAATTCATATATAACTGTTAACATATACGGATAATCGGGTAATGATGAGTATAGTTGTTTATAAAATTCATCAAGTGGAGGGAACATATCATGAAATTTTTCTTAGATACAGGTAATGTTGAAGAAATCAAACGGATCGAACGTCTGGGTCTGGTGGATGGAGTCACGACCAACCCGTCTTTGATTGCCAAAGAAGGTCGCGTATTTAAAGAAGTGATTCAGGAGATCTGTGGCGTTGTTAAAGGCCCGGTCAGTGCTGAAGTGATCGGACTTAAAGCCGGGGATATGTTGAAGGAAGCTTATGAAATTGCAGAATGGGCACCGAATGTAGTGATTAAACTACCGATGACCGAAGATGGACTCTATGCTTGTCATGAACTGACCCAAAAAGGAATTAAAACCAATGTAACGCTGATCTTCTCTGCAGCACAGGGTCTGATGGCGGCAAAAGCTGGCGCAACATACATCAGTCCATTTGTTGGCCGTCTGGATGATATTGCGGTGGATGGCATGAAGCTGATTCGCGATCTGCGTCTCATTCTGGATACGTATGATTTGCCTTCCGAAATTATTGCAGCAAGCATCCGTAATATCAAACATGTCGAGGATGCAGCTCTTTCTGGTGCGCATATCGCGACCATTCCGGGTTCGCTCCTGCCAACATTGTGGAAACACCCGCTGACAGACAGCGGCATTGAGCGCTTCCTGAAAGATTGGGAGTCCGTTCCGAAATAATAAAATGTGGACAGGGATCTGATTCCTCAGAGCCATATTCCATTAAAAAGCCTTCCGTCATGCAGACAAAATCTGCTGGTGGAAGGCTTTTTTAGTTGTAAGTGATGATATCCCCGTACGAGCAGGTGCTGTCCTTCTTTTTCGGGACAACAATGCATAAGGATAGTATATAGCCTATAGCTCATCCCGCAGGGGAGGGACGCCCGATGATGAGAAGACGATGGCGAAGCCGAAGACGCCGCAAGCCGCCAAGTGGCAGGCGCAAAATGTGGTTGATTATTTTATTGGTAACAGCGTTTTGTTTGATGCAGGGTTTTGCCTATGTGGATAAGAAAATGAAACCACCCATTATGCATCTGGCCAAAATCAGAGTAAAGCAGATTGCAACGGAAGCGATCAACAAGGCGATTACAGCGCAGGTTTCCGAAGGCAAATCCACCGAAGGATTGATTGACTGGAAAACCGATACGGCTGGGAAAGTGTCCGGATTCATGCTGAATTACGACGAGCATATGCGGATCACTGCGAGTACGATGAACATCGTGCAATCCACTTTGCAGAATGTGCATATGTTAAAAGAAAAAATTCCGCTGGGGCAGGCGTTGGGCAGTCCGGTACTGGCATCCTTTGGTCCAAGTATACCGGTTCGTATTGAGCCTCAGGGTGCCGTCAAGGTGGATCTGAACACCCGTCAGCAGAACGCCGGTATAAACATGATTCTGGTGGAAGTGTACATTCACATCATTGCCGAAGTCGCGGTAGTGGTGCCCTTTGACATGGAACCCGAGACCGTCGATACGGAAATTCCGATATCTTACCTATTGGTGGTCGGGGATGTGCCGATGTACTACTACGATAATCAGGGCAAACCAGTAGGCAGCAACGGAAGCAATGCACCTGCGATCGCACTTCCATCGGGTCAGACGGGTGTTTCGAGTGGTCATGGAGGAACGCCTAATTCAACCTCTCCCAATCAGCAACAGGCTCCAGCAAACGGTTTGAACGGAAATGGTTTGGAGGTTGAGCCGGATTTGTCTGATCCCAATGAGGGATTACAGCTTGACGTGGATGTGAACCACTAATGAATCAAAGGTAAATATCGAATACAAAACGGGGCCCCTAAGATAGAGGTCCCGCTTTGTATTAAAATTCATCTGAATACTAAGTAGATACTTTTTATCCTTTATTCCAACCTCATTTTGCCTCATTTGCTTTTGGCTTTCTTCTGTTTGCGTTCTTCCTGCTCCCAATGCTTCAGATTCGGGTAAGGGTCGAACGACCATTCATTCAGTCCGCTATCACGATAGATGCCATAGTGCAGATGAGGAGGAAACTTACCTTGTGTACCTGGTTTTCCATACCCTGAACTGCCCACCCAGCCCAAAACCTGACCAGGGGTAACCACTTCGCCGATATGGGCGTTTTTGTCGAAGCCGGATAGATGAGCGTAATAGTGGTAATGGTTGTTCAGATCACGAATACCGATACGCCAGCCGCCAAACGGATTCCAGCCTTTGATTTCCACGACACCGTAACAGGTACTGCGCACAGGCAGGCCATGCGGTGCAAAAATATCCGTGCCTTCATGAATACGGTACCCACCCCAACTGCGTTTGGTTCCCCAGGTGCTGCGATATGAATAGTTGGTTCCGAGAGGGACGGGAAAGGCGTGACCAAAGAGATCAAGGCTGTCAAAATGCTCATATAATTTCGCGAATTGCTGAATGCGCTGCACAGCTCGGGAGTTATGATAATATTCCCACAGAGCGATGTTGAAGTCCTCCGGCTTGTTCCCATAATTCTGAACAATGGAAGCCATGCTGTAAAGTACGTCCAGGTCATTATTAGCATCTGCTACGCCATCACCAGAACCGTCACGACCATATCCATTGAAAAAAGCAATGGAACCCGGTTGTTGATCCGTTTCATTCGGATTTAGCCAGCCTCTCCAGGCTGGGGAGGTCATGAATATGCCGGTCAGCCGTTCCGGATGTTTACGATCTTTCGGATGAGCACGCGAGATGGTTCGTTCATATTGATCAATCGCTGCGAGCCTGTACCAGGGAATTTGGGTCATCTGACCAATGCTTTCATATAGATGTCGGCGCGAGGCGAAAATGTCCGCTGGTTTTTGCTCTACAGCCTGAGGTTTGGAATCAGCGGCGGTGGGTTCACCGTAAACATCAACAGGCAAGAATGGGAGAAGCAGTGTGCCTGCAAGCAATGTTTTGATCCAAAAGGAATAAGTTAACCGCGATGTAAAGCGATCTTGCACAGGGAAGCAGCCCCCTTTCCAATGAGATGATGCACATGGTGCCCGGTGAACCAAGCTATAACCTAGCGTTCTTCAAAAGTCTTCATTTTATCCATGTAAGACATGAATGCACAAGATGTGACAAATGGGGGTTTTTCCAGCGCTTTCATGGTATAATATGTTCCGAGCAACAGCCTAACTTCAGTAGAAAGAAGGTTTATGCATTGGCTAAACGTGTTAAAGAACCGAAACCGGACTGGATTCGGATCAAATTGACAACCGGCGATAACTATCAGGAAATGAAAACGATGATGCGTTCCAAAACGCTGCATACAGTATGTGAGGAAGCACGGTGCCCGAATATTTACGAATGTTGGGCTAATCGGACGGCTACTTTTATGATTTTGGGCGACATTTGCACACGGGCATGCCGTTTTTGCGCGGTAAATACCGGCTTGCCAACGGAACTTGATTTGCAGGAACCAGAACGCGTGGCAGAAGCGGCAGAACAGATGAATCTGCAGCACTGCGTAATTACGAGCGTGGCGCGTGACGACCTGAAGGATGGAGGAGCGACGATCTTTGCGGAGACGGTGAAGGCCGTTCGTCGTCGTTTGCCTTTATGTAGCGTAGAAGTGCTGATTCCGGACTTTTTGGGTGACCGGGATTCCTTGCAGATTGTGATGGATGTCAAACCGGACATCTTGAATCATAACATTGAGACAGTAGAGCGGCTATCGGACAGAGTCCGTGCCAAGGCGAAATACAAGCGTTCACTCGAACTGCTTGCTCGTGCCAAGGAAATGCAGCCAAATATCCCGACGAAATCGAGCATCATGCTTGGTGTGGGGGAAGAATATCATGAAATTCTGCAAACGATGGATGATTTGCGAGCTGTGGATTGTGATATTATGACGATTGGTCAATACCTGCAGCCATCAGAGAAACATCTGTTTGTGGAGAAGTACTATCCGCCAGAAGAGTTCGCAGCATTGAAGCAGGAAGGACTAAAGCGTGGATTCAGCCACGTTGAATCTGCACCGATGGTACGTAGTTCTTACCGTGCGCACGAACAGGTAAAATCTGCTACAAAACATGCTGAACAGGCGGCAACACACGCATGATGGAGGATACCGGATTGGAAGAAGATAATAGCACAGAACAGGTTCAGGAATTAGCCCAAGAATCGGCTCAGGACAAACCTCAAGAACCGGTTATTGTTCAAATCGGCGGAAAGAATTATGAAATCGTACAAAACCACAAAGAAGGCTGGAATCCTGAAGTCTTCCGTGACCGTTACAGCGAAGTGCTGGAGCGGTACGATTACATTATTGGGGACTGGGGTTACAGCCAGCTGCGGTTGAAAGGTTTTTACCGGGACAACCATCCCAAAGCAACGAAGGATTCCACGATCTCCAGCATGGTGGACTATATCAATGAATATTGCAACTTTGGATGTGCATACTTTGTGCTTCAGAAGAGCAAAGATCAGCCTCAAGCCAAAGCAAAAAGCGGTTCCTGAGAAGGACCGCTTTTTTTGTTGCGTATATTTTAGTCCAAAAAAGCTGTGCGAACTCTGTTCCAAAACGGATAGGGCCGGAAACGGGCAAAACTGACCTTGTGACGGGCCACCTGGCAGCGTACGGATATGAGATCTTCCACCATAACGTTTACGTGGTCAATGGTAAGCAGTAACCGCTGATCCTTGCGTGAGAAAATATCACAGTGATGATGCTTGGGCAAAATAACCGGTGAACCCAGCGTCCGATAGACGCGGTTATTAATCGAAGCAATCTCGGCGATCTGAATAGCCTCGATTGTGGGATGCACCATAGCGCCGCCAAGCGCCTTGTTGTATGCCGTACTGCCTGAAGGTGTTGATACACAGATACCGTCTCCCCGGAACATCTCAAACGTCACGTCATTAATGTCGACCTGAGCAACGACTGTACCGTCTACACCTTTTAACGTAAATTCGTTCAGTGCGATATAAGAGGTATTGCCCGACTTTTTACGAATCTCAAGCTCCAGCAGTGGATACTCCACAATTCGTGGTTTGAGTCGTTCCGGGTCGCCTTTGCCGCTCATCAATCGAACCAATTCACGTAATTCTTCCTTCTTCCAATCGGCATAAAAGCCGAGATGGCCTGTATGAACCCCAACAAAAGCAATGTCCGGGATGCGGTCGATGAAATTGTGAAATGCTTGCAGCATCGTACCATCGCCTCCGATGGAGATGACAATCTCCGGCGATTCTGCATCCAGCTTAAACCCTTCCTCTTTTGCCAGCGCATGAAACTGCTGACTGAGATCAATCGATAACTGGTCTCCGCGGTCTTGAACATAGTATCTCAAGATGAAAGCTCCTTTGTGGTCATTATACTACCGATGATAATCAATTCCAGGGAAGAACACAACGTTGGATTGATATTCAGTTGTATATAAACGCACAGGAGGGCTTATTTTTTTATACGTCGAGGTAAGAAAAAGGGACTTAGTAGAGAAAGTATCAGCAGGAAAAGTAATACGCCTCCAAGTACACCTACTCCCGAAAAAAAGATCTGTCCCCAGTCTGGTGTATACGAAAATAATTCTGATTTGGCACCGGTTTGGAACAAAACAGGCCATTCCGAATCACCCATCATCGGCATCCATAACAAAAGTACAAGTATGGGTGCAATGAGAGCATGGATTGCTCTGGCAAACAGAAAGGGGCCATATCTCATGGGTGTGTTGCTCAGGACACTCATGATCTGGGCATGAACGGATAATCCTCCCCAGGAGAGGACAAATGCAACAGCAGCAGCTTTGTACACGAGCGGAATGGATATGCCCGCCCCTCCTGCTTCTTTAGCTCCCAAAGTGACTTCAAATAATCCGCCTACGAGGCTGTGGGATAAGGCAGGGGGGAATCCTGTATATAAAAGCAGTTGTTCCGTAATGGCGTATAACCCGCCTAGCCATCCAGTTTGAACGAGTAATTCCATCATAACGGAGAAGAATACAACTAACCCTCCTACGATAATAATAAGGCGAAGGGATGAGGAGACTGCCTGGCGCAGCAATTCACCAAATGCCCGTCCATCAGCCTTTCTTGCCTCGTGCATGGCATAAATGGCTCGGAGCAGTCTGTTTTTGTGTACCTCCTCAGAGTCGGAGGGAGAGTTGTTGTTCGGCTGTTTATCCTTTGCGGAGATGCCGCCATGGAACCGCATGAGCAGGCCCACAAGAAATGCAGCACCATAATGTGATGTGACCAGTATGGGAGCAATAGCTACATTATGAAAAAAACCGACCGATACGGCTCCAATCATGAAGATGGGATCGGATGATGTGGTGAAAGCAACGAGGCGTTCACCTTCTTCCCGAGTAAGCAATTTTTGTTCCCACAATTGTGCAGTCAATTTGGCTCCAGTGGGATAACCGGAGGCGCAACTGACGGCAAACACAAAGCCGCCGCTTCCGGGAACGCGAAATAGCGGACGCATCAATGGATTTAAGAGTGTACCCAAAAAATGAACAATGCCGAAGCCAAGAAGCAGCTCGGAGAGCACCAGAAAGGGAAAAAGGGAGGGAAACAGCACGTCCCACCAAATGGATAGTCCACGTACACCTGCATGCCAGGTTTCCGCAGGAAACAGCACCATCAACACACACAGGATCAGGAGAGCTAGTGGGATCAGGACATGGGTGATTCGTTGTGAAGCGGCCATGAATTCTTCTCCTTTATTTTTGGAATGGTCAGTGTGCAGCAGAACGCAGGTGCTTTTGCCATCAATATATGAGACAAAGCGGACAAACAGTACAAATTAATGTTTAGAAAGCGCTTGCAAAAGTGGCTGTGTTTTTAGGAGATGTATGCTAAAATGATAAAAACGCCTGAACGTCACCTAATTACCTTGAAGGTGGAATTAAATCGGATGGAGTGATGATTATGAGTCTTGTCACCGGAATCCTGGTTTGTGCTTTTGTTTATGTTATACGTGCCTCGCTTGTGCGCTCTGAAGAAGAGGACTGGCGAAGTTATTAATGAAATATCTGGTGCGCCAAACCTCTTGTTTGGCGCTTTTTTTGTGCCTTCAGCACGAGATAGACCTGTATGAGTCATGGCTATGTGGGACCATAATCCTTTCATGTTATATAGGACTTTTGGGATTTTTTTGATAGAATGAAGATAAAGGCGTTCGTGGCCTTGTTCTTCAATCTCCTTTCATAATTAAGCATGGGAGTGTAATATATGTCAAAATTCGACACCTGAAAGGAGGGAAAAGCGGAATGAATCCTAGTTTAAGCATCTACGACAATCTTGGTGGAGAGGCAGGCGTTCGTGCACTGGTCGAAGCTTTTTATCCGATTGTTCAGCAGAATGAGAAGCTGGCACCTCTTTTTCCGGAGAATATTCAGCCGGTAATCGACAAGCAATACATGTTTTTGTCTCAGTTCTTCGGTGGTCCTGCATTGTTTTCCGAGGCTTTTGGTCATCCGATGATGCGTGCCCGCCATATGCACTTTGAAGTGACAGTTGAACGGGCAGAAGCTTGGCTTGCATGTATGGATCAGGCGTTGACACAAGTTGGTGTGGAAGAGCCGTTGCATTCTTTCGTCCTGCAGCGATTGTCGGGGCCAGCACATCATTTTGTGAATACACCTTAGTTCCGATTACAAGCTTGTGGGAGAGGGATGGAATGAGTGGAATTAGAGCCTCTGTATAAGGTAAAGGTGAAGTGTCATTATTGCGAGACTGAGTATGATACCTCACGCGTAAGACCAAGCTTAAAACGGCCATATCGGACGGATTCCGATTTTTGTGCGTACTACAAGCGGGAAAATCCGGATTTCTATGTTGTTCGAATTTGTCCTGAGTGTGGATTTGCTTCGACAGAGAATTCGACAGAACAATTAAACGATAAACAGCGAAAGGCTTTTAAAGAGCAGATCGGCAATCGTTGGGTGAAACGAGACTATAGCGGAGCACGGACACTGGAACAGGCGATGGATTCGTACAAGCTTGGACTGTTGGTTGCGCAGGTTATTCAGGAGAAAGATCGTGTCGTTGCGGGTCTGCTGCATCATATTGCCTGGCTGTATCGGTACATGGAGGATCATACCCAGGAAAACCGTTTTCTTGAATTTAGCCTTGAGGCTTATGTAAAGGTTTATGAACGGGAAGGTACTGGCGGGAATGAAGCCAAGCTTCTTTATCTATTGGGAGAGTTGAACCGCAGAGTAGGTCGATTCCATGAGGCTGTAAAATGGTTCGGCAGGGTTATTCATGACAAGCGCATTACCGATGCTGCCATGATTCGGGCTTCGCGAGAGCAGTGGGCATTACTGCGGGAACAGATGATTTCGAGCAAGCTGGAATTGCCAGATGAAATGATTGAAGCAGACAAAGAGGCTGCGAAACGCAGCCCCATTTGATAAGTGACAGTTGTTCTCTAATTGCGGACAGGACGACTGGACAGCAGGTAATCACTATCATTGTCGATCACAGTCATGCTGGCATTACAACAAGGAAAGACCAGCAATTTCTTTTTGCCTTCGCGAATGCGTACAAGCTCCTTCGGTTTGAGCGGCAGGAGTACATTGTTTGCATGGCAGTACGGACATTGCTGTACATAAATGTCCCCCATTACAATATCGTAAGGCCAGCTGTTCTCAAAGGGGATCATTCTTGCTCGCCTTCCGTAGAGGCAGGTTTAGCCGCTTCTTCTTTGGCCAACTCGGCGATTTTCTGCATCAGAATATGCTGCGGCATATGCATCAGATGTTCGAGGGGAACACCCAGAGATTCTGCTAATTTGACGGCTGTGTCAGCCGAGACTTGTAAAGGTTTCATACGATTACCTCCTGAAAATAGCTTAAACTATTTCTCTAGTATAGAGATATAGCGCTTATAAAACCAGTTCTAATTCAAGGTTAATTATCCATTCTACTGAGAGAGGTGCCTTATTTAAATGAAAACACCATTACAACCCGTCTGGGATCTGGAATCCATTTTTAGTGGAGGTTCTGCCTCCGAGTCGTTCGCTGCGTATTTGATTGAGCTGGAGCAGGATGTACGCAAGCTGCAAGCTCTTTTGAAAGAAACACCTGCACCCAAGTCGCTGGAAGAAACGAATGCATTTGATCCGATCCTTGAACTGCTTCAGAGCTGTTATATCCGAATTTCGGAAGGGTCCGCATTTGTGTCCTGTCTTTCTTCACAAAACCAAAATGATAAAAAAGCAGTTCAGCTTCAGGGAACCATGAGTTCTCTTGGCGCGATGTTGAACAGTACCAAGTCCCAATTCGATAATACGCTTAGCCAAACGACAGACTCTGTATGGGAAGCATGGATTGCTCGGGAGGATATTCAGCCGCTTGCCTTTGCATTGAATGAGAGCCGCACGCAAGCTCGTGAGAAACTGTCTCCTGAGCTTGAAGGCCTTGCGCTTGATTTGGGCGTCGATGGTTACCATGGCTGGGGCAAATTCTATAACACCATTGTGAGCAAGGTTAACATTCCCTTTGAGCAAAATGGTGAAACGGTTATGCTGTCCGCAGGCCAGGCTTCCAACAAGCTGAGCGACAGTGACCGGAATGTACGCGAGACTGTATTCGCCAATTGGGAACTAGCCTGGACCGATGTCGAAGACTTCTGTGCAGATACATTAAACCATCTCGCAGGCTTCCGTCTCAAATTGTATGAGAAGCGCGGCTGGGATGATATTCTCAAGGAACCTTTGGCGATCAACCGGATGTCGCGTCAGACGCTTGATACGATGTGGGACGTAATTAACGGTGCCAAACCTGCGTTGGTTCGATATTTGGAGCGCAAGGCGAAACTGCTTGGAGTAGAGAAACTCAGTTGGAGTGACGTTGATGCACCCGTAGGCAAGTCGGGTGGAAAAGTCACATATGACGAGGCAGCCATCAATATTGTTGATCAATTCGCCAAGTTCAGTCCCAAACTTTCCAAATTTGCAGAGATGGCGTTTGAGAAACGTTGGATCGAAGCAGAGGACCGTCCTGGCAAGCGTCCAGGGGGATTCTGTACGTCCTTGCCACTCAGCAAAGCAACACGTATTTTCATGACCTTCTCTGGGACGCCGTCGAATGTGTCGACACTTGCCCATGAACTTGGTCACGGATATCATCAGCACATTATGGAAGAACTGCCAGCTTTGAATCAACGCTACGCCATGAATGTGGCAGAAACGGCATCTACCTTTGCTGAGTTGATTGTAGCTGATGCACTGGTTCAGGCAGCAACGGATGAGCAAGAGAAGCTTGCTCTGCTCGAAGACAAGATTCAACGAAGCGTTGCGTTCTTCATGAATATTCACGCTCGTTTCCTGTTCGAAAATCGCTTCTATGAGCAACGCAAACAAGGTTTGGTAAATGCAGATGAGTTGTCCAAACTGATGGTGGAAGCACAACAAGAAGCGTTCTGTGGTGCGCTTGCATCGGATCATCCGCATTTCTGGGCTTCCAAGCTGCATTTCTATCTGACAGGTGTACCATTCTACAATTTCCCGTATACGTTCGGATATATGTTCAGTGCAGGCATCTACGCCAGAGCACAGGAGGAAGGCACGGCATTTGCCGATAAATACGATGATTTGTTGCGAGATACAGGCCGAATGACGGTAGAAGAACTGGCTCAGAAACATCTGGGTACAGATCTCACACAACCTGGTTTCTGGCAAAATGCAGCGAACCTGGTCATTGCCGATATTGATCAATTTCTTGAGATGACAGAATCCGCAAAATAGTATTCCTATATATGAAATGAGGCTGCAATCCTGTGTAAATGCATACGGGGTTGCGGCCCTTTTTGTGTTTTTTAAAGTTAAGGTCCGACTAAATATTTTGTCGCAATTGAGAGAAATAACTCGCTAAAAGGACGCAAAATGGCAATTAATTGTGCAAATTATAGTTATAATTACCCAAGTTTGTTTGACTTTGTTGAATGACCACATTTGTTGTCATATAATGAGTCGTAAGTCCTTGTTTTGTAGGATGAAGTGCATAAAGGAGGAGCGTTATGGTAAAAATTGACCAGCTTTCATTAGCACGACAGTTGGATTTGGTGTTCAAAGAGCTTGATCATGAATTATCAGGGTTAGATTCAGGTGTGGTTTTTGTGCAAATACGAAATAATGTAATTGGGAAGTTTGGGATTCGACATAATCCGATAACCGGACGTGACGGTCAAATGAAAGTGGAGGACGGTGGATTAAACGAAACCCAGCGCTCTTCTTTCCGCGCAATGGCACTGGAAACTTTGAAATTCAAGCGAAATTGGACTCATGGAGAAATTGCATATGATTTTACAGTAAGACAAGGCATGATTCTGGTTGATGCCACGATGGAGTCCAACTATAATATGGCGAACCTGATGATTCGTTATCCAAGAACCAATACATACATGGATTCAGGCATGGAGTCGTCTTCATAATTGTGATGAGCACAGGAAAGCGGCACTTCCGAGGAAGGCCGCTTTTTGTTGTTGCATATACGAGCACAAATTACGAGCTTACGAACGACCCGATAATTGCTGCTCAGCGATTTGGACCAGACGTTTAGTGATGTAACCACCCAGAGAACCTGTCTCACGGGAAGTGTAGTTACCGTAGTAACCGTCTTGGGGAATAGTTACACCCAGCTCTTGTGCAGCTTCAATTTTCAATTGTTGCAATGCTGCGTTTGCTTGGGGAACAACCAGATTGTTGGAGCGGCTTCCGCTACCTTGGTTTTGACCTCCGTACATGTGTGTCACCTCCTTATGGCTTGGTGATGTTAGTATGGTTAGAGAATGAGGAAATATGCATGATATGGCGTAAGGGAAAATTTGGATAATAGAAATGAGATATAACATGAAAAAAGCCGACCCAGTATGGATCGGCTACGTAGAATAAAAGGAAAAAATAGGGGTTATGTTCCCTAGAAGATCCCTGAGAGTACAAGATTACTACTCGGTTGGCGGAACAATCTCAATACGTGTAAATAGCTCAACGGGCTGTTTAGGTTCTAGACGAATCAGTCCCGTTTGCTCGTCTGTTAAATTCAAATTGGGTGCATCAGGAAGCCAGGTATAAGGTTCAATGCATAGAAATTGATCGGATTCGCCCTTTGTAAAGAGGACCCAATGTTTGAAATATGCCTCATCCGCTGAATATTTCAGCGTATATCCATCCTGTCTGCGCAAGTGAGCTACTGCTGGTTGCCCTTCGGCAGCTTTCAAAATGGTATCCCAGTTTCGTCCTTGCATGTTCATGCCTTCGTTTAAAGAAGACCATTCTCCGAGAGATTCAATCTCACCAGTAGGCAGTTGTTCTTCATTCTGAGCGTAAATTCCGGACACAGGAAGTTGAAGTGACCATTCGGCAGGTTTGCCGTCAAGCAGAAACCATGTATGATATCCCATTCCAAAAGGAGCAGGAGTAGAGCTCAGATTGGTCACACGCAGACGCTGGCTTAACACCGCGTTTTGTAGTCTGAACGTCATCTCAAGCTTCAAAGGAATTGGAAATTGAGCCATCCAATGCTTTTCATTTTCAGTTAATAATTCCGTTGTAATTGCACAGCCATCTTCATCTTCTTCGATGTCGCTGACACACCAGGACTGGCTGCGGTGGAGGCCGTGAATATGGTTGTCATTGGCGGTATTCTGATCGAATTGGTAATGAACTCCCTCATATTCGAATTGTCCTCGATGAATGCGGCCTGGCGGAACAAGAAGCGGAACGCCGAAGTGATACGGCTTCTGCAAATAAAAGGCAAGTTCGTCTTCTTCCGGACTGCGAACGACATCGCGGCCCTGCACTAAATCGCGAATCGAAATAATATTATTTCCAAGACGTGGCAGCAGGGTAATCTCCAATTCACGGCTATGTAGGATATACGTGTCGTAACCATTCCATTGGCCTTTGGTCACTTTTTTCATATCGATGCTCCTTTTCCCACTTGAAATCTGTCTGCAAACGACCATTCCTATCTGCCGTTGCAGGCGTGTCATTGTGTACATGCCACTTATCCCATTAGCATACCGAATGAATGCTGGTGATTAGGATAAGCAATTCCATCATAACAGATTTCTGTTAAGTGGGTAAAAAAAGCTATTCCCATTTTGACATTCTGCTTCGTGCGGATTAAGATGGTATTCTGAACGATGCGTTTTATCCAATGAATGATAAGCAAAGCGATGACAGGGACAAGTAAGCCAAGAGAACTCTCTTCAGAAAGCCGGTGGGTGATGTGAACCGGTGTGAACTCTTTACCGAATGGACCCTTGAGTGCTGGTTTGAACAGGCGAAGTCTGATCTTGGGCTATCCTTAGTAGAATTGGACGTATACTCCACGTTACGGAGAAATGAAGGCATTTCTTCTACATGATTTAATCAGGTCTAGAGGAATGGAGAAATGCGAATAAGGGTGGCACCACGGTCTCACGTCCCTTGCGGATGTGGGGCCTTTTTGCGTTCGCGGAGAATAGGAACAAAACAAATAGGAGGCGTTATGTGAAATGAAAACAGTACTTTCGGGAATTCAGCCGAGTGGCAAGCTCACATTGGGCAACTACATCGGAGCAATTAAGAACTTTGTGAAATTGCAGCATGACTACCAATGTCACTTCATGGTGGTTGATCTTCACGCTGTAACGGTAGCTCAAGAGCCAGCAGCGCTGCGTGAGCAATCTGAGGCGGTAGCTGCCTTATTCATCGCAGCAGGAATCGATCCTACGAAATCCAATGTGTTTCTGCAATCCCATGTACCGCAGCACGCGGAATTGGGCTGGTTGATGACTACACTGACATCGATGGGCGAGCTCGAACGCATGACTCAGTTCAAGGACAAATCATCCGGTAAAGATTCCGTTGGCGCCGGGCTGTTTGTCTATCCTTCATTAATGGCTGCTGATATTTTGCTGTATAATGCTGATCTTGTGCCTGTAGGAGAGGATCAGAAGCAGCATCTGGAACTGACACGCGATCTGGCGGGACGCTTTAACCACCGTTATGGTGAGTATTTCACGATTCCAGACCCTTATATTCCACAGGTGGGTGCTCGTGTAATGTCACTGGATGATGCATCTTCCAAAATGAGCAAAAGTAATCCCAATGCAGGCAGCTACATTGCCTTGCTTGATCCGCCAGATGTCATCCGCAAAAAAATCAGTCGTGCCACAACCGATTCCGGTCGTGAAGTTGTATATGATCCGGCAAACAAACCTGAGGTCAGCAACCTGATGAGTATCTACGCTGAATGCGCAGGTCTGTCATTGAAAGAAGTAGCGGAGCGCTATGAAGGCAAAATGTATGGTCCGTTCAAAAAAGAACTGGCTGAAGTGGTCGTATCCGTTATTGAACCTTTACAGGAACGGTATCGTGAGATTCGTGAGTCTGGCGAATTAGCAGACATCCTGGAAACTTCAGCTCGTCGCGCAGAAGCGGTGGCTTCTCAGACACTTAATGCGGTTAAAGAACGTATGGGGTTTGTTCCTAGACGTACGTTGTAGTTGGACGAGGCAAGTAACTTAAAGTAGATGAATTGTTCACATAATAAAGAGGAGCCCTGATGGGGCTCCTCTTTATTATCGTTTCGTACTATACCTATGAAGTTTACCGGTCAAGAGGCGGTTTCCGAGGTGGTACGTGCTTCACGACGCTCTTTTTTTGCACGAATAACGAATCCCCAGCCGATGTTGGCAACGGATACGACAAACAGCAGCGTAGCCAACCAGCCGGAGTAAGAGATCATAATCGCCGTAACCGCTAACAACATAATCGAAGAGAATGCAAACCATAGCGATAAACCTTTGCTCATTGGGAAAAACCTCCATATAGAAATTTGATGAAATTCCGTATAACCTGAAGCACACGAGCCATAATAATCTTGCAAGCTTGCAATTACATTACAGACACAGATTGAAGGGAGATTTTAAATATGGCTCAAGGATCTCGTTCTAACAACTTGGTGGTACCTCAAGCAAACTCAGCACTGCAACAATTGAAAATCGAAGCTGCACAAGAACTGGGTGTAACTATCCCACAAGACGGTTACTACGGTAACTACACTTCCCGTGAGACAGGATCTCTGGGCGGGTATATCACCAAACGTCTGGTACAAATCGCTGAGCAGTCTCTGGCTGGGTCTGGCAAATAATTATTATAACCAAAAAGCAACAAGCAGAAGCCCGGAGCGGAAACGCTCCGGGCTTTCTCGCGCGCATTCGTTCCTATGTCTGATTGTGCCCTTCCGTGCACCTTTCGTCAAGAGCGTGCGGATAAAAGTTTTTTATCCATTTTCTCGTCACTTAACCAGCCGACATACGTATCAATCGTTTCGAAATTTCGATCCATAACGACTACAGCGACAAATGGATATTGTTTGCGGTGTCGATAACGCACATCTGCCCAGCGAACCTTGTATCCTGCTGGTAATTCTTCCACCTCTGCAACAGCATAGGAGGTGAAGTACAGAAACGCAGTGACTTCAGGAGATTTGCGTGAGGCGGCGACAGCCGCGTGAGTGGACGATGAAGCATGGAGATTCCAGGTTAGGACGGAATGATCCATTTTGCCAATCTCATAACTGCCGTCTACAAATCTTTTCACCACATGCCAGCGGTTCCAGGATATCGTTGGGATGACCATATAATGAGCCTCAGAATTATTTTTGTCGAGTCGTTTCACCTGTCTAACAGCCATAGCACGTGCTATTGTCCGCCATACATAATACAAGCCAATCAAAATATACAGTGAAACAAAGAGTGGAGCAGGGGCGATCAGATCGAAAGCCCATAACAAAATGGCCAGCACATGTGTGGTAAACAGAAACGGATCAAAAATATGAATGATGTTCCAGGCAATCCAGCGTTCTGTAAAAGGTCGTGCTGCCTGGGTTCCATAGGTATTGAACAAATCGGTAAAAACGTGTACGCCTACGGCGACAGCAGTCCAGGCCGCGACGTGTCCAACAGCGACACCCGGGAAGATCAGTGCAATGACTCCGGTGATGAGCAGAACCCATAACAGTAGAAATGGCAATGAATGAGACATACCCCGGTGATTCCGAATGTAGAGCGAGTTACTTTTGAGACGTAACGCAGTGTCGATGTCAGGAGCCTGCGAGCCTGCAATGGTACCAACCATGACCGCAGCTGCGAGCATGGGACTCGTCGCGACAACAGGATCGACATAAGCCAGACCGGCCAAACCAATCCCCATGACAAAATGTGTAGAAGTATCCATAAACGTCTCCTTTGTGTGGTGTATCGTTAATGCGACTTGCTTCTCTATCTAGGTGATACCCATATATAGTGTATATTATCCGCCTACCGGGAAGCAAAACACCCTAATTTCCAAAGATATGACAAGAACCTGCTCAATTGACAGCAATTGTACGAGCATTGTCAAACTCTTTTTCCTTTTCCTGTGATAAACTTTATATCGGAGGCAGAGAGAGAAACCTCCATGAGATCAAGAAGAAGGGGGATTCACAAGCGTGGACAATCCATTGAGATACCAGGCTTCTTCCGATTCGGCAACACGATCTGCGCCTCCGATGAAATCAGGGACGTGGAAAGATTTTATCCATATTACGAAACCGGGCATTCTTCGAACCAACCTTATTGCGGTTTTTGGTGGCTTTTGGCTTGCATCCCAGTGGGACGTCAACTATGGCAAGATGGTGCTGACCCTGCTTGGAACGGTGCTGATTATGGCTTCTTCTTGTGTATTTAACAACTACTTTGATCGTGAACTTGATCTCAAAATGGAACGTACTCGCAACAGGTCCTTGCCAACAGGACGTTTAACACCCAAAGTCGTTCTATCCTATGCCATTATTTTGGGTGTGATTGGATTATCCGTACTCTTTTCCTTCTCCGGGGTACTTGCCGGATTATGCGGCATTTTTGGCATGTTTGTCTATGTGATTATGTACACCCTTTGGTTAAAACGTTCGTCGACATGGAGCACCTCCATTGGCGGTCTGTCTGGTGCAATGCCGCCAGTCATCGGGTATGTCGCAGTAACCGGGCGTATGGATCTTGGCGCATGGCTGCTTCTGGCCATGTTGTTTTTATGGCAGCCTCCACACTTCTGGGCGCTCGCGATCCGCAGGGTGGAAGATTATCGGGCTGGTGGATTTCCACTACTACCGGTTGTAAAGGGTATTGAACGGACCAAGATTCAGATGATTCCTTATCTGGTTTTGCAAATCTTTGTCCCGGTCCTCATGTATGCTTACGGGTATGCAGGAATCTTCTATCTTACCGTCTCACTGATACTTTCCGTGCTGTGGCTGTACTACGCACTTAAAGGCTTTCGTGCACAAAATACAGATGCCTGGGCCAAAAAGGTATTCCTTTACTCCATTAACTATCTTTCTTTGAGTTTTATATTGATGATTCTGGATACAGTGCACAAATGAGCAGCATGAAATGCTTTAATAAACATTAGATGGGCACGGGTCCGTGGAACAGTTACAATAACAAGGGGCCCATTGTCGGTTGGGTTCTTGGTATACATATGCATCAAAGTGGTATGTGAATGAGGAAAAGTCATTAAAAACACGATCCAAGTCCATGAATTTTATAGATAACCGTTAAAACTTTATGTATGCGTATTCATATGATCTTGATAATCGGAAGGGACGATAATGATGCTAAAAAAGTATAAATGGACATGGATGCTGTTAGGGCTTGCACTAATTATGGCGGTGTATTTAATGTGGGGCACCGTATTTGCCAGCAAGGAAAAGTTACCCGAAATTCGGGAGATTCAATCCTTTTCGATGGAAAATGTGGATGGAAGCACAGTATCTCTGGATGATACCAAAGGTAAGGTGCGTTTGTTCTACTTTTATTTCACCAGTTGTCCGGATGTGTGCCCAATTACGACGTTTACGTTATCTCAGGTGCAGGATCTGTTAAAAGAGGACGATACCTTTGGTAAGGATGTCTCCTTTGTATCCATCTCGTTTGATCCAAAAGTGGATACTAAGGAGAAGATTAAGGAATTTGCAGATCGATTCCATGCGGATTATAATGGCTGGTACTTCCTGCGGGGGGATATGGATCAAACGAAGCAGCTCGCCAAGGATTCATTCCAGATCCTCATTCAGGGTGAGAACAAGGACGATTTTGCCCATATGAACATGATTGGATTGGTGGATCGGAATAACGAGTTGCGCAAGGTATACAATGCGTTTAATACAGAGGATGTTGAACCAGCAGTCATTGCGGAAGACATTCGCAATCTGATCAAGGAATAAAAAAGCGTTCATAATAACAAGCCAATAAAGAGGCTGCTTCCTGGGATGAATGAATACTCCGGCGAGCAGCCTCTTACGGTTTAAAACGATGGGAGTTCAGGATATTGGATATACGATTCCAATCCGGCTTTCTCCAGCTGGGCGATGATGTATTCATCGGGAGTTCCCTCTACACCAGCGTAACCGCGTCGTGTATACATCTGTACTGCATCCGGGAAGGCATCTCGCAGCACACCCCTGATTCTTTTGCCCGAACTGTCATTATCCATAAATAAGTAGACCTCGTCGTAACCAACCTGTTTGCGCAGCGACTCAAGCTTGAGGGAATTCAGTGTTCCAAACGTGCACAAAATGTTGATTTCGGGTCTTACAAGACGTTTTAGTTTGCTGCGGTCGTTTTTACCTTCCACAATGACATGAATAGGCATCATATTCACCTCTTGATCGAGAGCTTATGTCGACATTCCCCGGGAAATGTTGCAGCGAAAATCGACTGGATTATATAAAATGGACCTTCTAATTTTTACACGTGCGACTACGCTGACAGAAACATCTTTGATTTTCAACTTCTTTTCCACACTCTGAGGTGAGTGTCTGTCCGTTCCGTTTGTGTGTAAAACATCAGTCCATTTTATATAGTTTAGCTGTAAATGGGGGAATGATGCAAAGCCAAGAAAAATACAAGCCTTTCTGTTGTCAAAGGGTATGGATATGATCATCTTGATATGGTTAACCCAGTATGCTTTTGGGATCAGATAGGGCAGCTTCGCGTCTGGCTGTGAAATAAGGGAGCAGCATAATGCCGATCATCAATAATACAAAGGCAATGAAATACGGCGATAAACCCACACGAAGCTGTCCTGCTGTGATGGGGCCGATGAAAGAACCGATGGAGGTAGCAATGGATTGCAATGAGAAGATGCGACCCAGCTTGTTTCCACCGCTTAAATGAATAAAGAGTGTTGCCATGGCTGGGAAAATAATGCCTTTAGACATCCCCAGAACGAAAAGCACGGATGATAACGGAATCTGTGGTATGGCCGCCATAGCAAAGAAACATAAAGACATTAGCAGCACACCTGCAATCAACCGCAGTTTGGGGGAATAACGGTTGAGAAATAGCAAGCTCAGAGTAAATAGTGCTCCAATACTGATAATGGAAAACAAAAGCCCGGTAGACATCATGGACGAATGTCCGCCTCCGCGCAGTGGCAGTTCAAAAAAAAGAATTCCTTGAGCACAGGCAATGACAAGGGGCAGAGCAAAATAACGCCAGGATACGGGCAGGAATTTTCTTTTTTCTCCGACTGGGTTGCTAGGCATGGCGGGCTCGGTCACTTTTTCGTGCTGAACCTCAGCGAGGCCTTTGGGCATGGATAACCATGCGATAACGCCGGACAGAATGAGCAGATAACCGAGACTCGCAAAGGTGGCGGAAAATCCTAAAGCTCCGACGATCAATGCGCCTGCGGCAGGGGACACCACGGATGCCAGCGTATGTACGACGCCGTGGCCTGACATATACTTACCTTGCTTGATAGGATCACTTGACAGTTGCGCAAGCAGTGCGAGACAGGCCGGAGACAGAAAAGCAAGTACAAACCCGCTGATGGAGCGCAGGGCGAGCAGCTGCCATGGCGTATGGATTTGCGCCTGGATAAGCAAAATGATGCCTGCACCCAGCAAACTGAATACAATGTAACGACGGCTGCCATGTTTGTCGATTTGGGTTCCGGCGATCAGATTGCCTGGGAGATGAGTCAAGGAATAGATGCCCATCATCCAGCCGATGAAGGTCGGGGCTGCCCCGAGCGAGATAGCGAAAGGGGTCAAGATTGGATACTGGGCGTGCAAATCAAAAACAGCAAGGAACAAAAATAGATATAGCCAGATGGCCGTTTTCACAGAAGCCCCTCCTTGTTAAGCGATGCATATTCAATAACTGGTCATGACGTGTTCCCCGTTCCTTGGACAGAACCTCATGGTACTACTTGTACGCCCGGCGGGACGAACTTAGACCGTTTATTTTTACATAGGAGGGCTTAGCTGACAGCAGCTTCGGAAATCATGTATAATATTCGGGAAGTGTTAATAATCAACTCTAATACGGAAGGTGTAGTCATGAACATAGAAGTAATCAAAGAGTTTGTGATGCAGAACTGGCTGGTGATCGTGGTTGCGTTGATCATTTTGTTCTTTGTTCTGAACGTGGTCAAAACCGTATTGAAATGGGCGATTGCCATCATCATTATTGCGGCTCTACTGATATACAGCGGCATCTCCATTGATCAGATCAAACAGACAGTTACTGACGTACAATCGAGTACGATGGACACATTGAAGAAGGAAGCTACCAGCATGATGCTTAAGGAAGCTTCCAAAGCTAAATACGTCAAAGGACAGGATGGGGCGTTCACCATCACAAGTCCCAATGTGGAGATTAAAGGCAGAACTCAATCAGAGAAAGTCGATGTGACCTTCCGCGGAATTTCACTTGGCGAATGGAAACTCGACAATGACACCATACGTACGTTTGTCGAACAGGCACAGGAGAACGGAACAGCACCGGCTTCGTTGTAAAGGAGGAATGGATACGTGCTGCAAAGTTGGCTGGATAGTCTGAAAGAATTCAACGGCATAACGATTATGCTGCTGCTGATTGTGGCCGCTTCATTGCTTCAGGGGTGGTCCAGAGGTGCTTCGCGTTCGGCAGGAAGACTCTTTGGGTTCCTCATGGATGGCATTATGGCGGTCATTGGTATTTTGTTATCCATCGGTTTAACATTATGGCTTGCGCCATATGTTCAGCAATGGTTGTCTGTGCATGCGGCAGACATGCCAAACCGTGAATTGAACCGATGGGAGCAGATGTATTATACATTGATTACGGCCATTGCTGATTTTCCGCTGATGCGGTTTGCCGTGTTGTTTGTGCTTAGTTATGGCTTCATCCGATTGATTCTCGGATTGCTCTCTTCCCTTATTTTCAGCAGAAGATACAGTTCAGCAGAGCAAGAGAGCAGACCCAAAGGATTTTTCAGCCGTTTTACAGGTGCAGTGATCGGTACAGTCATTGGCTCCGTCCGTGGGATGATTGTGATTGCCGTGTTGTTCATGATTGTAAGTCTCTATCCGGGCAGCATGTTTAGTCGCTATGTAGAGGCTTCACCCATTTATATGCAAGGGGCCAAATTTGTTATAGAGCCATTATCAGGTACATTTATTAAGGACAAGCTGCCCGTATTTACGCAAGCCGTGCAAAAGGAACTTGGCGCGATCCTGCAACGCAAATATGAAGTCATTGACCATAACATTCCGGCGGATATTGAATCTGCGGCAAAAGAAATTGTGAAAGGTCAAACGACAGATGAAGCCAAAGCCAGGGCATTATATGACTGGGTAGGTTCTCGCATTCAATATGACTATGGTAAAGTGGATGATTATGAGCAAAAGGGCATATGGCACGAGCAGACGCCACAAAATACATTTGATACACGTGAAGGCGTATGTATCGATTACGCTCGTTTATATGCAGTCATGGCTCGTTCACAGGGTCTGGAAGTCAAAGTGGTTACAGGACTTGGTTATAATGGGCAGGGTGGATATGGTCCACATGCCTGGAATGAAATATATTTAAGTGATTCGGAAAGCTGGATTCCGCTTGACCCCACTTGGGCGATTAGTGGTGATTGGTTCAATCCTCCTAACTTTGCCGATACCCATCTGAAAGATCAATCAGCTTAATATTACGCCGGACATGGGTCCGGGAGATGACGACGTTGCCAGGTTATCATGCCGAGGCTGTACAGCGTGGACGGTATGCATCAAGTCATGAAAGAGGTAGGATGAATGAAAAATCATTCAAAAGAGAAGGACGAACTTACGGACAAGCGGCGCTTCAGTTACCGGATGAACGTATTTTTCTTCGCTTCCTTTATTATTTTTAGCGTTATTATTGTACGGCTGGCATTTTTGCAATTCGTGGAAGGCCCTGAGCTCAGTCAGGAGGAAGCGAGTAATATTACCAAAGATGTACCACTCGCTCCCGTGAGAGGAACCATCTATGATTCCACGGGCGAGGTCAAGCTGGCTTACTCCAAGCCGATTCAATCCTTGTATCTGACTTTATACAAAAACTATGGGGATGTGGATGGTAAGCCAAATCCGAATATAGCGGAAGTGGAGGACATCGCAACTCGGTTGCATGATGTTTTTGAGCAGTATAAGAAAAAGGATTCCGAGGCCCTTACGGTCGATAACATCTTAGAAGCAATGGACCTCAATTCGCGTAAAGCAAACGGGTTCATGCCACGTCTGATCAAGAGTGATCTGTCCGATGAGGAAGTGGCTTATTTCCTGCAGCACAAGGATGAATTCAAGGGAATTCAGATTGTAGAGGAAAGTGTGCGTTACTATGATCCGGATACGGTAGCCGTTCAGACGATTGGTTATCTCAAAAAGTTCAAAAGCTCTAAAACACTCAATAAATACAAAGAGGTCGATGAGGCCAATAAAAAGCAAACGGACCCAGGTCTTGTATATACCGAGAATGAGTTTGTTGGCTTTGATGGACTGGAACTGCAATATCAGGATGTTCTGCGGGGAAAAAGTGGTTATAACTCCGTTGATGTTGACTTGCGGAATTTGCCTGAAGGTGTAGCGGGCTCTACCCCACCCGAAAAAGGGTACGACCTGATTACAACGATTAACAAAAATGTTCAGGTGAAGACAGAACAAGCGATACTGGATCAACTAAGCTGGCTGCACACACATCAGGTCTCCGGTAAGCTTCATCCCAATGCAAAAACAGGTTTTGCGGTAGCGATGGAAGTGGATACAGGGAAAATCGTTGCTGCTGCCAGTATGCCGGATTACGACACGAACGTATGGAGAACTGGCGGTATCAGTACTGAAGATTACGATAGAATAAAATATATTTATCAAAATGGTACCATTCGTGGATTCCCGCCAGACGATTCAGGTAAACGGGCGGAATCTGTTGTATTGCTTGGTTCCACAATCAAACCACTTAGTGTATTGATTGGTTTGAAGGAAGGTTTTTTCACAACAAATACAGTATATTCAGACAGAGGTTCAACGACTTTTGGTGGGGATAACCGCAGAGTACAGAATTCCTCCGGTCACGTGTATGGTTCGTTAACTCCTCGTGATGCGATTCGACATTCCTCGAACGTGTTTATGATTGATGAAATTGGTAAGAAGCTGTACTCCAAGTATGGTGCAAAGGGTGTCAATGTCTGGGATGAATACATGGAGGAATTTGGGTTAGGTGTCTCCACAGGTGTTGACCTGCCTAATGAATGGCTTGGGCGCAAAGAATATGGTGAGGAAAGCGTCGAGAGTTCCTTGACCAAGCTGGTATATGCCTCCTTTGGACAGCAGGGGAAATATACAACGATGCAGCTTGCTCAGTACACCACGATGCTGGCGAACAAAGGAAAACGCATGGAGCCGCAATTAGTCAGTGAGTTTCGTGATTCGCAAGGGAATGTGGTTGAGAAAATGAAACCGAAGGTGCTCAGCACAGTCGATTTTAACGATGCTTACTGGAATGAGGTACAGCGAGGCATGGCAACCGAGGTATCTTCATTTAGCGGTTTCCCTTATGATTTTGCAAGAAAAACAGGAACATCGACACAGGTAGTCGGAGGCAAATTGGTGGATAACGGGGTGTTTATTGCTTATGCACCACGTAACAATCCGAAGCTGGCTGTAGCCGTGGTTATTCCTGAAGGGGGCTTTGGTTCGAGCAGTGCTGCCCCTGTTGCACGTGCGATCTTCGACGCGTATGACGAGGAGTTTGGTCTGGACGGTGTACCGAAGAAAGATAAAAATAAAGAATCAGATACACAGTAATGTGATTCTTTGATTCCAAAAGAGGGGACCCTTTCGAGGGTCCTTTTTACGTTTGCCAGTACTGAGAGGTCTCTTTTCGACAAGCTGCTGCAAATCAATATGTAACAAACATCGTGCATGTCACGTTTATATTAGGAGAATGAAAATTTATTTCAGGATTAAAGAGATTAACGATATGTCTGTATTGACATCGTTTCGAAAGAGTCGACATATGTCTCTTCTGTTTACGAAAATGTAACCAAAATCTGGAGGACATGGCAGTTGACCTTTGATAGACTTGTAGAAGGAAAGGTATGTTATTTGAACCGATTAATGCAATATGCGTGATAGATGAATCTACTTTTACATAAGAACGGAGAGGCTTATCCCATGTTTAACCGATTGAGGAAAAAGAAAATGTCCAATGAAGATACACCAGTCAACAACAAGCCGTCTAGTGTAAGAATGAATATGTTTTTTTTCGCTGCGTTTGTGATATTCAGTATCCTAATTTTTAGGTTGGCCTTTGTACAATTTGTCGAGGGACCTGAACTGACCTATATGGAAACCAGCCGTAATACCAAAGATATTCCGCTCGCCCCTGTTCGTGGGCCAATCTATGATGCGACAGGGGAAGTCGCGCTGGCTTATTCGGAGCCTGTACAATCCCTCTATGTGTTGTTGTATGAGGATTATAGAAATGATGACCGCAGACAGGAAGCGGAGGAACTGGCTCATGATCTGGCCGCTGTGTTTAAACAGTTTAATCCAGGGGACAAGGAGCAGCCGGATGCAGAAGAGATCATTAAAAGACTGGATCTCAAATCTCAGAAGGCACATGGGTATTCTCCTCGTCTGGTGAAATCGGATCTCAACATGAAAGAAATTGCTTATTTTATGGAGAAAAAGGCTGAATATCCAGGTGCTATGGTACTTGAGGAAAACGTAAGAAAGTATGATCCCGATAGGGTCGCAGTTCAGGTGATCGGATATACAAGAGAGTTCAAGGGCCAACAGGACAACTTGGATAAGTATAGAGAAATCAGCAAATCGGAAGCAACAGAACGCGACCCGGGATTGCGCTATACCCAGCAAGAAAAAGTTGGAGTTGATGGTCTTGAATTTCAATATCAGGAAGAGCTTCGTGGGCGTAGCGGCTACCAATCCATTGATATTAATTTGCGTAATTTGCCAGAGGGTACGATGCAACAGACTCCGCCGGAGAAGGGATACAGTCTGGTCTCCACAATCAATAAAGAAATTCAGATGGCAGCACAGCAGGCAATAACGGATGAATTGCGTAAGCTTCCGAAAGCCGTTACGGGATATGCGGTAGCCATGGAAGTGGATACTGGCAATGTAGTGGCTATGGCGAGTATGCCGGATTATGATCCAAATGACTGGGATTATGACAAGATCAAGTACGTTTATCGCAACGGAACGATGGCTTCCTTCCCGCCGGACGATTCGAAAAAACATACTGAATCCGTTGTACTGCTAGGTTCCGTAATCAAGCCACTCAGTGTATTGATTGGATTGAAAGAAGGACTATTCACGACAGGGCAAACGTATCACGACCAAGGATATGCTATTTTAGGGAAAGACGGGAGACAAGTGAAGAACTCCCATTCAGCATATAATGGCAATATTACAGCGAGACGGGCTATTGAGAAATCTTCCAATGCCTTTATGATTGATATGGTTGGTAAGAGACTTCTAAATAAGTATGGCTCGGATAAAGGGCTTGATGTTTGGCACAAGCACATGCAGGAATTTGGCTTGGGTGTATCAACTGGTGTTGACTTGCCTGGTGAATTCTTGGGCAGACTTGAGTATACAAACAAAGATGAATCGGCTCTTACACGTCTGGCTTTTGCCTCATTTGGTCAGCAAGGTAAATATACAACGCTTCAACTTGCACAATATACGACAATGCTTGCGAATAAAGGCAAACGGATGGAGCCTCATTTAGTAAAGGAAATCCGTGACGCAGAAGGTAATGTGGTGAAGAAAATTAAACCAAAAGTGTTAAACGAGGTTGATTTTGCGGATGCATACTGGAATGAAGTGCACAAGGGTATGGTTACCAAAGTAAGTTCGTTTGACGGTTTCCCCTACGATTATGCGAGAAAAACAGGAACCTCGGAGCAGGGAACAGGGCCGAACAAAAAGGAAAACGGAGTATTTATCGCATTTGCACCACGGGATAATCCGAAGCTGGCTATAGCGGTTGTTGTGCCTGAAGGTGGCTTTGGATCGGTCAGTGCGTCTCCGATTGCACGTAAAATTTTCGATGCTTACGATGAAGTGTATGGCCTTGATGGGACTCCAAAAGGGAAGAAAGATCAGGGGAAAGATACAGAGTAATGTGAAGAAATGCAGTAGATGTAGCTCTTTTAATATCATATCTAACAGGTTAATGAAGTGAACAAGATATGAATCTTGACAGGCAGGGGAAATTATCCCTTGCCTTTTTATTTTGCATCGGCTAAAATTTGCACAAGGGAAACATTATTAGTCTTGTATAAATTTTAATACCTTGTACAACAAAATTAGATGAGGACAATTATGTTAGGAGAGGGAAAGGGGCGGTTTGAATTGTTGATGGTGAAGATGAGGAGCATTCAGAGAGGGTTAATGACGCTGGCAGCTGTTGTTCTGGTTATCGTGCTAACAGCGTGCTCAGGTGCAGCGGAAACAGGAGGTAGTGAAGGGAAGGTGCAGGTCACAGCCACAACAGGCATGATTGCGGATGTAGCGCGTGAAGTCGGCGGGGCATATGTTGATGTTACCGGGCTAATGGGCCCAGGGGTAGATCCTCACTTGTACAAGGCTTCGCAGGGAGATATTCGGAAGCTGGAGCAAGCGAAGGTCATTTTCTACAACGGGCTGCATCTTGAAGGAAAAATGACAGACATTTTGGAGAAAATGTCCAAGAGCAAAATAGTAACAGCTGTCTCGGAGAACATTCCGGTGGAGGAATTGCGTTCAGGAAAAGATACAGGCGGAACGGAATACGACCCACACGTCTGGTTTGATGTTAGCCACTGGATGCATGCCACAGAGGCTGTGCGCGATACACTCGTGGAAGCAGACCCGGAACATGCAGAAGAGTACAAGGTCCAGGCAGAGCAGTATCTAACCAAACTGGAGGCATTGGATTCCGAGGTGCGGGAAAAAATCCAGGAGATTCCGGAAGCCAGCCGGGTATTGGTTACGGCGCATGATGCCTTTGGATACTTCGGCCAAGCTTATGACATGAAAGTGATGGGGCTTCAAGGAATCAGTACAGCAGCAGAATATGGTGCAAGAGATGTCAGTGCGTTGCGAGATTATCTTGTGGACAACAATATCAAAGCGGTATTTGTAGAATCCAGCGTACCAGCAAAAGCGATGGAAGCCATTATTGCTGGTGCAGCCGAAAAAGGACATACCGTAAGTATTGGTGGTGAACTGTTCTCGGATGCGATGGGTGCTGAGGGAACAGAAGAAGGAACGTATATTGGCATGATCCGCCATAACACTCAGACGATTGTAGAGGCATTAAAATGATAAACGATATGAAGAGAGGAGTGGACAGAGCATGAGCGATACAATTTTATCCGAAAAATCTCAATCACAACCAAATGCTAACCATCTGAAGGGAACACAGCCTACATCAGCTCCGCTTAGTGTTCGGGATCTGGCGGTGGCTTACCATAAAAAGCCGGTCCTCAGTGGGGTATCTTTTGACATCCCGGAAGGTCAGCTGATTGGCATCCTTGGTCCAAACGGGGCTGGGAAATCAACCTTGATCAAAGCCGTTCTGGGACTAGTGCCCAAAATGCACGGCGAGGTGAAAATTTTTGGTCAGTCCTACCGAGAACAGCGGCGCCGTATCGGCTACGTACCTCAGCGTGAATCTGTTGATTGGGATTTCCCAACCCACGCCCTCGATGTTGTCATGATGGGGCGTTATGGACATCTGGGCTGGTTCCGCCGTCCTGGCAAAAAAGAACGGGATTTGGCAGCTCACTGCCTGGAGCAAGTCGGAATGGGTGATTATATGTACCGCCAGATCAGTCAGCTTTCTGGAGGACAGCAGCAGCGTGTCTTTCTGGCAAGAGCACTGGTACAGGATGCGGAATTGTATTTCATGGATGAGCCGTTTGCAGGTGTGGACGCCACAACGGAGAAAGCTATCATTTCATTGTTGGAACAGCTAAAGAAGCAAGGGAAGACCGTACTGGTTGTTCACCATGATCTGGCGACAGTGGAGGAATATTTCGACCATGTCTTGCTGCTTAATGGACGGTTGGTTGCAGGTGGACCGACGAATGAAGTATTTGTACCGGATACTTTGCAAGAGACGTACGGAGGCCGGATAGCGATGATCGGCAGCCGGTCGGAGAAAGGCCAGGTGTAGTGCATGTGGAACTGGATAGTAGCCATTTTGTCCGATCCCAATACACGCTGGATATTGCTTGGCTGCTTGTTACTCGGATTCAGTAGTGGAATTATTGGCTCTTTTACTTTTTTGCGTCGTCAGAGTCTCATGGGAGATACGTTGGCTCATGCAGCTTTGCCGGGGATATGTATTGCATTTATGTTGACTGAAACCAAATCAGTAGGATTATTTCTGTTCGGTGCGCTTGTGGCTGGGATCGTTGCGACCTTCGGCATATCGTGGATTACACGATATTCTCGGATCAAGCAGGATGCGGCAATGGGGATTGTGCTGACTGTATTTTTCGGTATTGGCGTAGTAATGCTTACTCGGATTCAGCACGGTGCAAGCGGCAGTCAGAGTGGGCTGGATAAATATTTGTTCGGTCAGGCCGCATCCATGGTGATGACGGATGTGTATGTCATGGGCGGTGTCTGTCTTGTATTATTGATCGCTTGTCTGGCATGGTTCAAGGAATTCAAGCTGGTGAGTTTTGACCCGGGATTCGCACGGGGTATGGGACTGCCGGTTGGCATGCTGGAACAACTGATTCTGCTGTTGACCGTGATTGCGGTTGTTGCGGGGATTCAGGCGGTTGGCGTGGTGCTTGTGGCCGCTTTGCTGGTTACCCCGGCGGCAGCAGCTCGCTGCTGGACGGACTCGCTCTCGCTTATGGTACTGTTGGCCGGCGTATTTGGAGCACTGAGCGGTGCGACAGGTACAATCTTCAGCACATTGGTGCCTAATCTGCCTACAGGGCCAGTAACGGTACTGGCGGCGACAGTGCTATTTGCAGGTTCCGCATTGCTTGCTCCACGGCGCGGACTGTTAGCACGCCGTTTGCGAAGTATGCAGGCGAAATCCGCTTACTTGAGAGAAGAACATGCCACGCTACAGACACTCTCTGCACAGCGAGCACAGCAGGAACGGGGTGAGTTGTAATGGCAACGTTTTGGATTCTATTAACGGCCATCCTGGTATCCTCCGCTTGCGCAATTCTTGGCTGTTTTCTCATATTAAGGCGGATGGCTCTGGTTGGAGATGCGATCAGTCATGCGGTTCTCCCAGGTATTGCGATTGCTTTCCTGTGGAGCGGTTCACGTGATTCGTTATGGATGCTGCTTGGGGCAACCGTATTTGGATTACTGACGGTGTTCTTCATTCAAAGCTTACAGGCTGGAGGACTATCATCGGATGCTTCCATCGGAATAGTGTTTACGGCACTCTTCGCAGTGGGTGTCATTTTAATCAGTCTGAATGCTGGGCATATTGATCTGGATCTCGATTGTGTCTTGTTCGGTGAGATCGCTTATGTCCAGTGGGATACCTTAACGCTTGGAGGGACGGATGTTGGCCCAAGGGCGGTCTGGATGCTGGGCATCACCTTGCTGGTCATCCTCCTTGTAATCGGCCTGTTCTACAAACAGTTCAAGTTGTGTGCCTTTGATCCGGCGCTGGCTGCGGCCTGCGGCATTCCGGTGGTGTTGTTCCACTATCTGCTTATGGGGCTCGTTTCCATGACATCTGTGGCTTCATTTGAGAGCGTGGGATCTATTCTCGTGGTAGGCATGTTGATTGTACCTGCAGCGACGGCTTATTTACTCACGGATCGCTTGGGTAAAATGATTCTGTACAGCGTGCTCGTAGGAGCGGCTTCCTCGGTTGGGGGCTACATCATGGCTTACGCGCTGGATGCTTCCATTGCAGGTTGCATGGTGGCGGTAGCAGGAATTCTGTTTGTGCTGGCCCTGTTGCTGTCTCCAAAGCATGGTATTGTCTTCCGATATGCTCGTCGCAAATTCGCGGCACGTTAAAGGATAAAAAGTAGCAGCCGCCTGCATTGCAGGCGGTTTTTTCATGGATACGGGTAAGTTTTATCTTATACCAGACTCTTACACGAATTGGAACAGACACCTGTGCCCTTGTTGCAAAGGTTCACCCGTATCGCGGGTTACTTTGTTGCAGGCCGACGATCTGTGGTAAAATGTCGTTAGCTGTGACGTCCGGAGTATCCGCCTACGCGGATGCCGGGCGATCTTTTTGTGAGAGTATTTGGATAGGGAGAAGTAGAGAGACAACTGAGGAGGAAATACGGTATGAGTGAACTAAAATACAAATTGCTTGCATTGGATATGGATGGAACATTGCTTAACGATAATCATGAGATCACACAGGAAACGGCCAAATGGATTCAGATCGCCATTCGTCGGGGAGTGCATGTGTGCCTTTCGACGGGAAGAGCTGTTTTTCATGCGATGCCTTATGCGGTACAGCTTGGGCTGGAGACCCCGATGGTAACGGTCAATGGCAGTGAAGTCTGGAAAGCTCCGCATGATCTGCATATGCGCCATCTGATGGACCCGGCATTGATCCGCAAAATGCAGGAGATTGGCGAAAAATATAATAGCTGGTACTGGGCATACTCCGTGGAAGAGCTGTTCAACCGTGATCGCTGGACGGACAATATTGAAGGTCTGGAATGGCTGAAATTCGGATTCAATACCGAAGTAGATGAAGTTCGTCACCAGATTATGATGGAGCTGCAACAAATGGGCGGCTTGCAAATGACGAACTCCTCACCAGTTAATATTGAGATTAACCCTGCTGGTGTATCCAAAGCGAGTGGCGTAGCTGAAGTTTGCAAGCTTCTGGGCATAGAGATGTCCGAAGTGGTTGCTGTTGGAGACAGCCTGAATGATCTGGCGGTTATTGAAGCCGTGGGTCTTGGTGTTGCCATGGGCAACGCACAGGAGCAAGTGAAGGAAGCGGCTGACCTGATCGTAGCGAGCAACAACGAAGATGGCATTGTCGAAGTCATCCGTGATCATATTTTGAAGGGGGAATAACCTTTGCTCGCAACCGTTGGCTGGATTTTAATTGTACTGCTGTTTGCGGTGGGGATGGCCGGAACGGTATATCCCATACTGCCTGGTGCTGTAGCGATTTTCTTCGCGTTTCTGGTCTATGGCTGGTTCTTCAGCTTTGTTCCGTTCGGTGTATGGTTCTGGATTATCCAGATTTTGATCGTAGTGGTGCTGTTTGTGGCTGATTATGTCGTCAGTGCCTGGGGTGTAAAGAAATTCGGCGGCTCCAAATTATCGACGACTCTCAGTACGATTGGTGTCATCATAGGCCCATTTGTTATTCCGGCATTCGGACTGGTACTGGGACCATTTATCGGTGCTTTTATCGGGGAACTGATCGGAGGGTCTTCACCTGCCAAAGCTTCCAAAGTCGGATTTGGTTCCGTGGTGGGGCTGTTTACAAGCACCGTTATGAAAATTATTTTGCAAATCGTCATGATTGTTCTGTTTATTATCTGGGTGGTAAGATTCGCATAGACGTTCGGGAGCGGCTTCATCTGGATGCACGTCGTTGTGGGGGAAAGAAGGGGAATTGGTTTGTCTAAGAAGGAAACATTCATTAGAGGTACGCTCATCTTGGCGGCAGCTGCGCTAATTGCGAGGGTACTCGGATTGGTTCAACGGGTGCCGCTGGAGCATATCCTCGGCGATATCGGTAACGCATCGTTTACCATCTCCAATACGGTATATTTAATGCTGTTAACCGTAGCTACAGCGGGCATACCGAGTACACTTAGCAAAATGGTGTCGGAACGCTATGCACTGGGACGCGCAGGTGAAGCACAACAAATCTACCGTGCAGCCCTGATCTTTGCGGCTGTAGCCGGGGTAGTGATGTCTGCTTTATTATGGTTCGCAGCACCTTATTATGCGACGTACGTATCCAAAGTACCGGAATCGGTGAGCGCCATTCGGGCCTTGGCTCCAGCGCTACTGCTCTTCCCGGCCATCGCAATGATGCGTGGATATTTCCAGGGTCGCGGCAATATGACGGCAGGCGGCATTTCACAGATTGTGGAGCAGTTTGCACGTGTAGGTACAGCGATCATCGTGGCGTTTGTTATGCTGCAATGGAATTATGATGATCAAACCATTGCTGCAGGGGCTTCATTTGGGGGCGTATTCGGAAGCATTGGCGCTTTTGCGGTCATGTTGTACTTCACCTTGAAACTTCGCAAAAATGACCGTGCGGCGCAATTGAATTATGAGCGTGCGGAGCAATTGCCCATGCGGGGCATCTACAGCGATATATTCAAACTTTCGATTCCAATCGTTTTATCTTCACTCGCTGTTCCGGCGATTAACTTTATCGATTCATCGCTGGTAGTTCCATTGCTTAGCGGACGAATCGGGATGGATGAAGCGACAGGAGTTCTTGCCATTCTCGGTGCCAAAGCCCAAAGTATTGCAGGCATTCCTCCGATTCTGGCTATCGCACTGAGTCAATCACTTGTGCCAGTCATTTCGGCAGCTTTTGCACGCAAAGATGAAGTTCATCTGAAAAATCAGGTGACGCTTGCTTTGCGCATTTCGATTCTGACAGGAATGCCGATCGTTATCGCTCTGTGTGCGGCAGCGTATTCCGTTAACGGTTTACTGTTTACCAGCCCAGACGGGACACCAATCATTACATTGCTGACGTTCGGTACCATTTTCCAAATTACGATGATGACCACCAACTCCATTTTGCTTGGGGTAGGTAAACCACGGATTACAATGATCAGTGTAGCTGCCGGTATCGTAGTCAAACTCGTAGCGAGTTTAATTCTGGCTCCAATTTTTGGCATTTACGGGATCATTATTGCGACCGCATTGTGTTTCCTGGTTATTACGTACCTCAATTTGCGGGTGCTTCGCAAAATTGTTGATTTCTCGATCATGGGTGATCGTTGGAAAGGATTCATCATTACCGTGCTGTGTGCAGCGGGTGTTGGTTTTGCGGCGAACTGGGCTGGGAACTCCATCTTTGATTTATTCCTGCCAACACGTGTATCATTCCTCGTTACCTGTCTGTTTGTGGGTGCGCTTGTGGTTGTCGTGTACTTGGTACTCATGGTTGTTCTACGTGTACTTCGTAAAGACGAACTGGGCAGTTACCCTCGTATTTTGCAAAAAATACTCCGTCCGCTCATGCGTCTACAACGTGGAGCCGGGCAACGTGGATAATCGATTCAACACACAATACACACTTCGTTATATTGTTTGAAATAAGTACAAGCTCTGTCTGCTCTCAAAGCGGACAGGGCTTTTTTATATTACCAAAAAAGTAGTCCATTATTGTACTCTAGACGTATTCCCTGGTAAGGCCTCTGTCCTTAATGAGTCAAGGTTTTGGCATCATGGGCCAATGCAGTTTTTAGCATTCCATACCGATGCTCATGACTCATCTCAAACAGCCAAGGGCGGCGCGGGGCAGTGAGATGACCGAGACAATCGCGATTTTGCAGCCAATCCTGCCTTGTAATCGGTTCATACGGCGTATCACCCCATACAGCCAGCAATTCAGGACTATATAACCGTTGTCCTTCCCCTAGCCATTCTTGATCCAACAGCTCCTGACTATAGAGCTCAGCTTCTCCGTCTTCATCTTTATGTGCGGTGAACAGACCAGGCCAGTATTCAGCACGTGAGCCACGGTGGGGAACCGAGCGCGCAAACTCCAATACTTGTGTGTACACTTGTTCCACTCCAAACAGCATCGCATATAAGCCTTTACCAAACATAATCCGCTCATCCAGCTTGCCAAAATGTTCAATAACCCGGCCTGCAAGACCTTTTTCCCGCCCGAGTGGAAATACGATATGGTTCAGCCCAGCCAGATTATGCAGATGGAATGCGGGTTTGGACAGCACTTGTTTTTGAAAATAAGGATGCTGCACGACACGGCTCTCGATATAGTTCTGCTCATTAATAATTAATGCCACACTAAGCAGCGAGCTGCATCGCTCCAGCCAAAATCGTTCCCAGAACGGTGTCATGAACGCCGATACATGAAAATGGGACAACAAATGAAAACAGCTCCGGCCGATCCGGCGGCTGTTCATATACAATAAAAGCTGGGGATATGCGTCCTGAAAAATGAGGGCATTGCATCGCTCCAGTAGTCGATACATATGCTCACGGTCTGTTTGATTTTGCAGATTGTGCATAAGGTCACTCTGAAGATCGGTCATGTGATATCCGCCGTTGCGAGATACCATATGGGCAAGCAGGGCCCAATGCAGCTCTGGATACTGTTCGTAACATTCCAGGTATGCTGCTGTGCGAGTGATGTTACTCCGGTTGTTTTCCTGCGTTAATGTCTTGATCTCTTCCAGAATGATGCAGTCCTCTTCACAGACCAGTGCACTGAGCGTATTTCGGGCAAAAGAACTCTCGTTTCCAGGCAATAGGCGCTCCACCTCTGCTTGTAAGGTTGCAGCCATGTCAGAGTCCCAAGCCATATCACGCAAGGGATGACGAAGCTGTGCAGAGGCCTGCCAAGCCGCCTGTTTGCCCCTCCACACTTCCCGGGCCGCACCGGGGATGGATCGAACCATCTGTAATATTGACCCATGATGGGCAGACTCGGAGGAATCCGATTTAACGGAAGTCATGACATGACCTCCTTTCCTGATATTCTGATTACGCTTTTAGTTTAAGAAGCTGTTGATGTCAGTATGCGCCGAATATTTGACTTCCACTCCGCAATTTGCTTCACTTAGAGGATAAGACAAGGTATAGAAAGGAAGATGTTGTAATGGAAAAGATTACATCGAAACCGGAATTTGATGTGGCAATCCAATCTCCGCGTTTGACTGTAGCTGTATTTAAGGCAGATTGGTGTGGTGATTGCAAGTACATCGATCCGTTTATGCCTGAAGTTGAAGAAAAGTTTGCTCGTGAGCTGAAGTTGGTTGAGGTCGACGTAGATCAGGTGGGTACTGTGAGCGAAGAGCAAAATATCCTCGGCATCCCCAGCTTTGTAGCTTACACAGATGGCCGGGAACTTGTTCGTTATGTGAACAAACTGCGCAAGTCGAGAGAAGAGATTGAGCAATTCCTGCAGCGTGCAGTTGAGGTGTATAACACGATTCATAAATAAAGCATGACAGGTTAACCATGTTAAAGGTTATAATTAAAGGAACGCCATTTCTCTTGAAATAGGGAAGTGGCGTTTGTATTTTCCGAGTTTTCGGGAGAAACTAACGTTGTAATAATGTACATATTTACCGATGACCTGCGGGTCAACTTCTCGACAGACGTTAACATTTTGTCACAAAGCGCGGCGTCAATGACACATTTATCCGGTATAATGAATTTAGTTGTGAAATAAGTGTCAAAGTATCGAATCAAGCGGAGGATGTAGTTCTTCGCCATCTTAAACCAACAGCGGGTGAGAAAAAATTGAAACACTTAACCTTGTTTAAATGGTTAACCGTATTAACCTGTCTTGTCATGTTTCTGGCCACATTTGGCGGAGGCGTTGTGACCCGAACGGAATCGGGCCTCGGTTGCGGCGCAGAATGGCCTTTATGTAACGGAAAACTTGTGCCTGCACATACTGTTGCCTCACTTATTGAATTTTCCCATCGCGCCGTCAGCGCACTGGCAGGGCTGTTGTCCATAGCCTCTTTTGTAGCATTTTTGCGGTTTGGCAAATCACGCCGTGATCTGCAATTGTTTTCATTGTTAACACTGATATTTGTTATTGTCCAGGGAATCATGGGTGCTTTTGCCGTCGTATTCTCCCAATCTTCCGCAGTCATGGCACTGCATTTCGGATTTGCCTTAATTGCTTTTGCCAGCTCATTGATGATGGCGCTTGGTATTCGGCAGGAAGCTCGCCATGGTGGATTGGAACGACTGAATCGATACCCGCGAGTCAGCAAAGGCTTCCGAAATCTGGTGTGGTTTTCCACAATCTATACGTACCTCGTGGTATATACTGGAGCATTTGTGAGCCATACGGATTCTGCTGGAGGCTGTTCAGGCTTTCCGCTCTGTAACGGACAGATTATTCCTGAGCTCTCGGGAGGCGTAGCTGTTGCTTTTGCTCACCGGGTGGCAGCTGTTTCATTAGTAATCGTCATTGCAATCCTAGGTCATTTTGCGTATCGCAAACATCCGGATAACACGGAATTAAGAGCACTTGGCGTCATTTCTGTTGTGCTGGTTTTGTTGCAAGTGGTCATTGGTTTTGGACTGATGCTCACGATGAATCGTCCGGAAGTGTATATGTTCGTGGCGCTGGCGCATATGCTTGATATTGCTATTTTGTTCGGTGTATTAACCTATATGAGTTTCCTGGTGTACAAGTTGCATCGGCCCGTTAACCGATTCTAATATATCCGAATTATTGTAGTTCAGGGGATGAATCCAGCGAAGTTCACCATCCGATGATGTACATCATTGGACAGGTGAACTTTGTTTGATGTCAGGCGTGTCAGGGCACCCTATTGTAAGCAGCGGTCATACGTTTACTCTGATTCCGATTTTGTTTAATATGATGAATTATTATTAATTTAATGATCTGCAGAGTGGAAAGAGGAGGCTATATATGCTGCGAACGTTGCTGGGTGAAAAGCCGCGTAAGAACGAAGGCATACTAAAGGACGCGATGGAAGCGATGGCGGATACGCTTGAGCTATTTCAGCGACAGATGCATGTGGACCATGATCCTACCCATGATTTTCGTAAACTGTATATATGGACCCAGGGATTGATCTCTTCGCTGGATGAATTGGAGCAAAGCTGTTTTGCAGCTTCCCATTTCCGTCAGAAAGTCAAAGCGGGCTCTACGGACGATATGACATTACCAGAAAAAGCAGAGTATGCCCGTTACGTCTATTTCTATAAGGATGGCTTCATCCGATGTTTTGCCATTCTGGATAAGTTAGGTACAGTGTTGAATGAAATATTTGAGCTGAACACAACCAATGTTAAAACGCATTATTCTTATTTCACCGTATTAAGACAGTTCGGATATGATAAGCTGCATTATGTTCTTGCTAACGAACTAATTCGGATCAAGGACTCTTACCGTGAGCCAATGAGCAAATTGCGCAAGCGGCGAAACATGGAGATTCATTACATGAATTCCGAAATGCAGGATGATCTGTGGCAGCTGCACCAGACTTTGCAAGGGAAAGTGAAGCTGGAAGACCTGGATCAGCATCTTTTGGAACTCCGGCAGGGTGTGGATATGGTATGTGAGACGTTAAAAGCAGCGTATGGCTACATCAACGAGAAGTGGCATAAGCAGGTAATGCATCAACCGACGAACTGATTGGATAGTAATATTTGCCTTTGACAAATCGGAATACTTGGATTATACTGAGTTCCTGATCGACAGTTAGATGGAATTAACATTTATGACATTAACATTATAACTACTACTGAACTTATAAATTAAATATTTCTTATCGAGAGCGGCGGAGGGACAGGCCCGATGAAGCCCGGCAACCGATTTATAACTGCATGACAGCTGTGTCATACTTTATAGATGTTAGGTGCTAATTCCTACAAAATGGTGCAAGGCACGATTTTGGCAGATGAGAAGGTATAATCTTTCACGTGAAGAGCCCTTTTTGTTTCTGCAAAAGGGGCTCTTTTTTTGTACGATGAAGGGGAGTTTTCCTTTCATTCGGGTAAAGATACATGTAGGCAGTGGGAAGGAGCAGTAATTTTGATTGAATTAAAAGGTTTAACCAAGAAGTACGGTAAAGGTTCAAAAAGTACGACGGCCTTATCGGAACTAAATTTGAATATCCGCAAGGGTGAAATATTCGGAGTTATCGGTCATTCCGGTGCAGGCAAGAGTACATTGATCCGTTGTATCAATTTGCTCGAACGCCCCACGGCAGGCGAGGTTTGGGTTGATGGAATCAACCTAACCGATCTCAATAAGTCCGATTTGCAACAACAACGGCGTAAGATCGGCATGATTTTTCAACATTTTAATCTGTTATCCTCAGCTACGGTATATGACAATGTGGCTTTTCCTTTAAAGCTCGTTAATACGCCCAAGGCTGCAATTGATCGAAAAGTGAAGGAAATGCTCGCATTGGTTGGACTGGAGAACCACAGCAATAAATATCCGGCCCAGCTGTCAGGCGGACAGAAGCAAAGGGTGGGTATTGCGAGAGCGCTCGCGAGTGATCCGAACGTGCTGCTGTGTGATGAGGCCACATCGGCACTTGATCCCCAGACAACTGATTCGATTCTGAAGTTATTGCTGGATATCAATGAAAAGTATAACCTCACGATTGTTCTAATCACCCATGAGATGCACGTGATCCAGAATATCTGTGATCAGGTGGCGGTTATCCATCAGGGAGGCATCGTGGAGCAAGGGCCAGTGACGGAAGTATTTCTCAAGCCGCAGCATGCCATTACGCGTGACTTTATGATGCGGGACCATGAGGTGGGAATTGCATTAGAAGAGACCGCTCTGGCGAGTGCAGATGTCTCATTACAGAAGGATGGATCTTCTAAGCTTGTGAAAATATCCTTCTTGGGCAATAAAACCTATGAGGCGATTTTGTCCAGAACGGTTCGCAAAACAGGAGTGGATTTCGCCATTTTGCAAGGCACCATTTCAACGATCAAACAAGTTCCCTATGGACAGCTGACCGTTCGTTTTGAGGGGCAGTCAGATGAGATCAATCTCACCATTAAAGAATTAGTGGATCAGGGACTTGATGTGGAGGTGCTTCGTTAAATGGATTTTTCAACAGTACGTTGGGAAGAAATCGGTAAGGCTTCAATTGAAACACTGCAAATCCTCGGAGCATCGGGCCTATTCACGATAATCATTGGTTTGCCGCTAGGCGTATTGCTGTTTATGACGGCAAGGTCGACTTCGATTCAATCTCAAGTGGTGTACACGATACTATCTTTTATTGTAAATATTCTGCGATCAGTGCCATTTATCATTTTGATTGTTGCACTCATTCCGTTTACGCGTTCACTGGTTGGCACTGCTACAGGAGTACTGGGTGTTATACCACCACTCGTCATTGCCGCAGCTCCATACTTTGCCCGGTTGGTGGAAACTACACTGCGTGAAGTGGATCGTGGCGTCATTGAAGCCGCACAGGCGATGGGAGCTTCAACCGGACAGATTGTACGGCGTGTGCTTCTGCCAGAGGCATTGCCGGGTCTGATAGCTGGTATCACCATTACAATTGTTACCCTAGTTTCCTACACGGCGATGGCGGGGATGGTTGGTGGTGGAGGTCTGGGAACATTGGCAATCAACTACGGATACTTCCGTTATCAGAATGAAATTATGATTATATCCGTTGTATTTATGATCATTCTGGTGCAAGTGCTTCAGATGGCTGGCGATCGTTTGGTTAAATGGTTCACCAGGAAATAACACATATATAGCATTTACCTGATTCGGTATCGATTTGGGGCAAAATGCAAAAAAAATTTATTGGAGAAGGGGTTTTACACATGAAAAAATGGTCTTTTGCTCTACTTAGTATTATGCTGATTGCGGTTCTAGCGGCTTGCGGAAACAACAAGGATTCCGACAGCGGCGCTGACAATGCGGGAGGCGCACCGCGCACCGTAGAATTGAAAGTGGGAGCATCCCCTACACCACATGCAGAAATTTTGGAAAGCATCAAGCCTGAACTCGAAGCTGAAGGCATTCGCTTGCAAATCGTGACTTTCAATGACTATGTTCAACCGAACCAACAGCTTGAAGATAAACAACTGGATGCGAACTTTTTCCAACACCAACCTTACCTGGATACAGAGAACAAAGAACGTGGTTTTCATCTCGTTGCTGTAACACCTGTGCATGTTGAGCCATTTGCTGGCTATTCCAAAAAAATCAAATCATTGGATGAGTTGAAAGACGGCGCAAAAGTAGCCATTCCTAATGACCCATCCAACGGCGGTCGTGGACTGTTGTTGCTTGCAAAAGAAGGACTTATCACGCTGAAAGACAACACAAATATCACTTCTACGATTCAGGATATTACAGCCAATCCGAAAAATCTGAATATCATCGAGCTGGATGCAGCCATGATGCCTCGTCAACTGGATGAAGCAGATCTGGTATTCATCAACGCCAACTACGCGTTGGAAGCCAATCTGAACCCAGAGAAGGATGCGCTGTTGATCGAGGACCTGCAAGGTAACCCTTATGCAAACATTCTCGTATCCCGTGAAGATAACAAAGATGCAGATGCCATCCAAAAACTGGCTGCAGCCCTGCATTCCGAAGAGGTTAAAACATTCATCAAAGATCGTTATCAAGGTGCTGTAGAACCGGCGTTTTAAGCTGAACGATTAAGCTGAAAATATATTGTATACTCGGCTCCACTTGTTATGGAACTACTAAAGAAAGCCCTGCATTCTCTTTATTGAGAATGCAGGGCTTTCTGTTTTGTACATCATGTTAAAGAGAACGTTTTGAGGTAAGAGCACTTCGATGTAGGAATACTATAAGTGCTTTACTTATAAGCTTAACGTTTATTCGGATCAGTATCTGAATGTCCATCTGTCTGTTGGCTATCAGAGCCTGCGGACTCCTGTCCAGCAGCATGCTGTTGGTAAGCTTCCTCTGCAGGAGATAGCGAATTCTGATCTCCTGGGTCAGCATCTTTTTTGCGGCCGGTCAGCTTGCGACGAATCCATCCGAAAGCACCAACAATAGCGGCCACGATGACAAACCATCCTTTCTTAAGTAAAAGCAATAATCCAACTTTCTTAGCTACAGCTACACCAGCACCACCGAGAATCAGACTGGTCAGGCCAAGTTCTGATTTTTTGTCTACGGATGCATCAAACTCTTCATAGGTATTTCCTTTGATCACGTTGAGCTGGTTAAGCACGGAGCTTTCAAACTGTTTGCGATTTTCTTCAAAATTGGCACTATCCGTAACGAGGATAACACCGATGTATCCTTCGCGGGTGAGTACATTCACATTATAATTGACGAGTTTTTCCCGCTCTGCATCCTCAAGACCAAGAGAATAGATCAATTGATGTTTGCTGCTGTCATAGGTGGGCTCAATTTCCCATCCGGTGATAAACAATTGATTTTCGGGTGTTGTTTTCTCATTTTGATCTTCTGTACCTCTTTTATAGCTATCGAGCAGTTCATCGGCATCCAGATCGTCTTTCTCACTATCATCGACATGACCGGTATCGTTATATTCAAAGATAACATACCAGTTGGAGTTTTCGCCGGCGCCATAGATACTTCCAATTTCCGTTCCATTGGGGAAGGAGTCCGTGTCTTCCAGGAACCTTTGGGTGTTAGCTGCATCGAGATAGGAGAGATTTTCAGCTACGTTTAATGTTGCTTTGTTATCAAGGACTACGTCTGAAGGCCCATCAATCCATTGATAATCTTCGGTGGAGCTATTGCTTTCACTTTCTGCAGATGCTGTGGTCGAGAATGGAGCTTGAAATGAGGCGATAAGCAAAATTGCGAGTAGAGAGGCTAACCATCTTTTCATTTACGCTGTATTCCTTTCGAAATGTTGTCATTTACATGAACATATGTATTGTGTCGTTATATTCATAAGAAAATAAGGACTTATCGACATTAACATAGGCATCCAGACCAGACAAGGGAATTCTGGAGATAAAGGGTTAATTTTCCTACAAAAGACCTAATTCATTTTATTTCAGTGGTTTGAAAGATAAGTATTTAGTCCTTAATTTACACTTTTTTGCAAATGGTACAGATTGGTGGGAAACACGAGTTGTGGGGGGATGATAAATCTTTTATACTGAATGAGTGACTGCTCTTTGAAGAGGGGGATGAACGTGAAGGGAAAGATTGCCCTCATAACGGGAAGTGCCAAAGGTCTTGGTAAAATGACGGCTCTCAGTCTGGCGGATCAGGGTTGCCATATTGCTCTCAATTACGTACATAGCCGTACGGAAGCTGAGGCGTTACAGACTCAGATCATAGCCAAGGGTGTGCGGTGTATTGCCATTCAGGCCGATATTTCCAAGACAGAAGAGATCACTATGCTCGTTGCTCAGGTCGAAGAGAAACTGGGCAGCATTGATATTCTCGTGAACAACGCGGGTCCTTTTGTCCGTGAACGTCGACTGTTTGCCGAGTATTCCGAAGATGAGGTTCAGATGCTTGTGCAAGGAAATCTGCTTGGACCGATGCTGCTGGATCAGCGTGTATTGCCGGAGATGCGGCGCAAGCAGTGGGGACGAATTATACATTTTGGCTTCAGTCATGCAGGAGAAGCGAGGTCATGGCCTCATCGGGCGGTTTATGCTGCTGCGAAGGTAGGTCTGGTTTCATTTACAAAGACACTTGCTGTGGAGGAAGCTCCCTACGGCATTACGGTTAATATGGTCTGTCCAGGTGATATTCGCGGTGCCAACAAAGAGAAAACGATTGATGAGATGGCAGGTATAACCGACGAGGAAACGCCGAGAGGACGTCCTGGAAGCGGTGAAGATATTGCACGGGTGATTACCTATCTGTGTCTGGATCATTCCGATTTTATAACAGGTAACATTATGGATGTATCTGGAGGACTTGACCCGATTCGTCCTAACATACAGCGTGAGGATGCATAGCACAAAAAAAGAGCCCTCCGCTTCATGTGAAGCGAAAGGCTCTTGAGGTTTATTTCGTGAAGGATTGATTAGAATACTTGTACGACTTCTTCGACACCCTCAACTTCTTCGAGAAGGGCGCGTTCAATCCCGGCTTTTAAGGTAATGGTGGAGCTTGGGCAGCTGCCGCAGGCACCGACCAGTTTCAGCTTAATAATGCCGTCCTCCACGTCGACCAGTTCCACGTCACCGCCATCGCGTTGCAGGAACGGACGAAGTTTGTCAAGCACTTCAGATACCTCATCATACATGGTGCTTTGTGCGTTTTCGCTCATTTTTTTCAACTCCTTTCCTCACTATAGTATATTACAATTGGCCACAAATTAAAATGGTCAAACAAAGCAGGTGAACCTACATGAGACCGATTATTGAATTTTGTGCCAATAATATGCATTTTGGCACAGATGAAGTCATGGATCAACTGGAAGAAAATCCAGACTATGATGTGATAGAATACGGCTGCCTCAGCAACTGCGGCCAATGTTACATGACTCCATTTGCACTGGTGAATGGCGAGCTTGTCATCACCGACAAAGTGGAGGATTTATATAACGCTATATTGGCCAAAATTGCCGAAGCCGATGCCTGGGATGAGCTGGATCTCGATTAACCGAGATGACGCTTGGACATCCAGAGCACGCCGCTTTTTAGAATACGTGGCACACGTCCCATCATGGACGTTTTGCCCATCAGCCCAAATCCAGCCTTCTTGCCGAGTGCACCGAGTGTGCCACGAAGCTTGAGTGGCTGCGGATTGGGCTTTTCGCCTTTCCAGAGGGCATGCTGAATATGGGCGATTTGTTCACCCTGTACTTCGGCAGCCTGACCGCTTGGTGCATAAGGCACGCTGGCACAGTCACCTACTACATAAACATCGGTATATTCTGGAATTTGATAATATTCGTTCAGTACGACACGACCTTGTGGATCCTTGGTCACATCGAGATCCTGTACGACTTTTACGGGCTGAATGCCGGCAGTCCAGACTACCGCATCCGTCAGAATTTCTTCATCCCGGTTGAAAATGGCGTTCGGTTCAAGTCGAGAAATGGCAATATGCCCACGTGTCTCGACCTGATGCTCACCAAACCATTCATGAACATAAGCGGACAAGCGCTGCGGAAAAGCGGATAATACACGTTCACCACGGTCCAGGATGCTGATGTTCAGATCCGGTCTGCTCTCACGAAGCTCGGCAGCGATCTCGACGCCGCTCAATCCACCGCCGACGATATGCACGTTACCATAAGCTTTGACTTCGTTAAGACGAAGGTAGGTTTCCCGTGTTTTGCTAAAGCTTTGAATCGTACAGCTATATTCCTCGGCTCCCGGCGTATTGTGGAATCGGTCTGTACATCCAAGTCCAATCACGAGCTTGTCATACTCCAAAGGGTCCTGTCCTTCAAATTCAATCTGACGCTGTTCCAAGTCAATCGAAGTTACTTCTCCGTAACGATAAGTGACTTTGTCGCTGACTGGAAATTGGATACGCAGGTCATAATCGGATACGGTCCCTGCTGCGAGTGCGTAATATTCAGTTTTCAATCCTTGGAAGGGACTGCGGTCCACCAACACGATTTGTGTATCTGACGGGATCTTGCCTTCCAGAAGTTCCTTGATAATCGTGAGGCCACCGTAGCCGCCTCCGAGAATGACGAAATTTTTCATGACTCGGCTTCCTTTCTGCATCAGTCCCGTGTGAACGGGGCTGTAACCTGTGGAGCAGCTATGCAATAACATAGCTGCTCCTGTTTTTTTAATCTGGATTTGAAATGATTGAAAATGGGCATTTAAAATTACAGATATGTTTCAGTAATCCGCACCACTCCATGCCAAACGCTCCCGAGTTGAATGAAAGTCGCTTATGGGAATGATGCTCATACTACATGCTATTCGTACACTTGAATTTCATTGTAGAACGTATCACGTTCAACCGGAATGCGTCCAGCACCCTTAATTAACCATATAAGCTCTTTGCGGGTGAGGCCTTCAGGCGTTAGTGCGCCTGCTGCATGACTAATCCGTTCGCGAACGATAGTTCCGTGTGCATCCGAAGCACCGAATCCAAGGGCGACTTGAGTCAGCTGTGGACCGATGTTGATGAAGTATGCTTTGATATGATCGATGTTATCCAGCATCAGACGGCTGATCGCAATCGTTTTGAGATCTTCGTATGCGGAGTTACGACGCATGATGCTGGCGTTTTTGCTTTTCGGCTGCATGGAGAGCGGGATAAATACCATGAATCCGTTGGTCTCATCTTGCAGTTCACGAATTTGTACCATATGGTTCACGCGATCCTCATAAGACTCAATGGATCCATAAAGCATCGTTGTATGGGTACGCATGCCCAAATGATGAGCAGTACGGTGCACTTCCAGATAACGGTCAACGTTCGCTTTGTCTACACGCATTTTTTTGCGGTATTCATCGGACAGAATCTCAGCGCCGCCACCAGTCAGTGATTTCAGACCTGCTTTTTGCAGCTCTTGTAGTACTTCCTTGATGCTCAGTCCGCTGATGCGAGTGAAGAAATCAATCTCGGCAGCCGTGTAGGCTTTCAGCGTAACATCCGGATATTTCTCGTTTAAAGCACGCAAGGAATCGACATAATATTGAAAAGGAACATGGTTGTTATGTCCGCCTACAATATGGAACTCGCGTACACCTGGGTGAATATGCTGTTCTACGTAATCGATCATTTCTTGACCGGACAACGTGTAAGAGCCATCTTCGCCCTGATCTTTGCGGAAGTTACAGAAAGCACAGTGGGCTTCGCATACGTTGGTAAAATAAAGGCTCATGTTTTCAATAAAATAAACTTTCTTGCCATTCTTACGCAGGTTGGCCTCATTGGCCAGTTGGCCCAAAGTCAGCAGATCATCCGTTTCATACAGATAAACGCCGTCTTCTACGGTCAGCCTTACGCCGTTCTGCACTTTCTCAACGATTTCAGCCATTCTTTTGTCTGTGAACGGTGTTACCAATGTAGACATTTTGTATCCTCCTATTCTTAACCGGAATCGAGTTGTGTGTAGGACTTACTTACAGAACTACATAGAAAAGATGCGGTCATCTGCCGCTTCTTATATAAACTAACTCTTATTTACCCGGTGCAGCCTGTGCTGCGTACGTAAAGCTGATTTTTCATCAAAATGAGTCTTGTGACTCTATATGCATTGGGGACTGCGTACAGTCTCGAAATGTGAAAAAAATTACAACTCTATATATGACCATCGCCTGAATAAGTCATGACAAAATATCGACATTTCAAAGCGATCACCTACTCATTATAAACCTCGTGTCCCGGGGGTTCAATACACTGGGAAGAAAAAGGAGTTAAGGGGGAACGCGGAAACAGGCAAAGATGACTTGAGCCCCTTGACGGGGTGGAGTATAATTTAAAGAAGAGTTAACGAAAGGTTGTTCAAAAAGTACACTTTTGATTACGAAGGATGCCTAGCGGCATCTCAGCGTCGAATATGGGATTCAGCCGAAATGTCCGTTGCTCACGTAGTTTTGCCTACGCTCCGCTACTCCATTTCTATCTTCATCCCATCTTCTTGGTACTGAAAAGCGCCCTTTTTGAACATGATTTTATATGAAAAAGGAGAGTGACCTGGCATGATTAGCATCAGCGAAACGGCTGCAGACAGATTGAAAGAAATGCTTGCACAGCAAGAGACACCTGGTATGTTCTTGCGTCTTGGCGTAGCACCGGGCGGTTGTACCGGATTTTCGTACGCCATGGGCTTTGACGATAAAGAGTCCGATGAGGACCTCTATATGGATATTCAGAATATGAAGGTTGTTGTAGAGAAGGAAAACCTGAAATATTTGAATGGACTGGAAATTGATTTTGAAGAATCCGGCATGTCCGGTGGTTTCACCATTCACAACCCGAACGCAGTGGCAACATGCGGCTGTGGATCATCCTTCCGGACGAGAGAAGAAGCAGGCGTACCGGATAAAGATTGTTAATATTTGTGAATTGCGGCCTCTATAGCGGATTAGTCTTGTACTAATCACGTTATGGAGGTCTTTTTTTTGCGTGGTGGTTTGGTATGTATTTTGGTTGTTCATATTAAGAGGGCACCTGGACGCTTTTTTATAGAGAGGTGAAGTTGACAAGTTATGTTGTAACTAATATAGTTACATTATGAAATTTAACAGAACCTAACCAAAGGAGAGATTATGATGAAGATTGGAATTATTGGCGCGACAGGCAAAGCAGGGAATTTGATTTTGAAAGAAGCGTTGGATAGAGGGCATGAAGTGACTGCGATCGTTCGTAATGCATCCAAAGTGGAAGATAAAAGTCTGAATGTACTTGAAAAAGATGTATTCGACCTCACGGCAGAGGATGCCAAATCATTCGACGTGATCGTCAATGCTTTCGGTGCTCCAGCCGGTAAAGAGAATCTGCATGTGGAAGCAGGACAAGCCTTGATTAACATTCTGAAAGAGGCGCCGAATACTCGTTTGATCGTTGTTGGTGGTGCAGGCAGTCTGTTCACAGATGAAACTCAAACCTTGCGTGTTGTAGACTCCCCTGGATTCCCTGATGCATACAAAGCAACAGCGACCAACCAGGGTAAAAACTTGCAGGATCTGCAAGCTTCTTCAGGTATCCAATGGACGTTCCTGAGCCCGGCGGGATTCTTCAATCCAGAGGGTATACGCACAGGCAAATACCAATCGGGTAAAGATCAGATTCTGGTGAACAGTGAAGGCAACAGCTACATCAGCTATGCTGACTATGCCATCGCTTTGGTCGATGAGATCGAAAACCCGCAGCATAAGAACGAACGCTTTACGGTTGTAGGCGAAGCGAAGTAATTGATTTGAACTGAAAGAGATAAAAATGGACGCCAATCATTATAATGATTAGCGTCCATTTTTTTCTTATGAAGTTGAGATTCTATAATCCTCAATGCTAGTGCGGTGTAACGTCATCTGTATTTGGATTTTCTATCAATTCTACGGACTCTGCCGACTCCATACTTTCAACACCATCTACAACCTCAACGAGTCCTACAGCCAAAGTAGTGACTGCCGCAGCGGCAATTAGATTCTTGGCCCCGAGCTTAACTCTCTCCATGTCCTCGTCTTTCATGCCGACAACCACATCTTTGCCACCGTTATACACATACTTAGCTGATACCACTACGCCTTTAGCTGTATTGGAAACAGCTCCTCCAATATCGGCAAGTCCGGCGTCTAAAGTTGTGTTGTCTTTTCTGATCACACCACTCGCCATATCATATGTACCGCTGGCAAGTTGTCCTACGGTTTTCCCTGTATTAATCGTAGCTTTTTCTACGCCATTACCAATTTCTTTAATGAATGGACTTCCTGTAAGTTCTCCAGCCACTCGGACGGTGCCGCCCAGTACTTTTCCGGTAACTTCTCCAGCAAACTGACCCAGTTCTTTTAAAAATCCCATATATATTCCCCACCTTTGAAATAAGGTTGCACATGTGCTGTCTGAATTCTATATCTTATATTATATAAGTATATGAGCGATAAGACTATTTACGTTCAGATTCATCAAGCGTTCCTAATTAACATGAACCAATTCAACGAATTCGATCTAACTGAGTTGAAGAAGCAAACCACCTAGCCTAGCTTAAAGCATCCAACCCAAACAACTCACTACAACTCTCAAAAAAAGGAGCTACTCCCCAACGGAAATAGCGCTTTTCTTTTTACTACCCCAAATTCCTACTTAACACATTTTAGAAGTGTCTCATAAGCAGCCAACGTAGTGAAGGGAACGGAATCGATTCTGAAGAAGCGGTAGCGTTCGCCTTTATCCCCGGATTTTGTCCTATGAAATAGGACATTCAAAAAAATCCGGGGATAACAGCGATCAGAAGAACGATCCGTACCCGTAACGGCCACCTACTGCTCACCAGTCACTTATCTCCGTGTTTAGTCGATAAATCCTTCCAACATTACGGTCGGCAAGCCGTTAGACTGCCATGCACCTTTACTGTAACCGCCGTTGTAGCCCGGCGTTGCTTCAGGCTCCCAATAGAATACACCTTTACCTTTGCTGCTCGGCAGGTTGCGGAATTGCGTTTTCATCGCTGCGACGAAACTTTTACCGGCTGCCGGTTGGGTATTATCCATCCCGATTTCCGATACGATAATCTCCTTACCATACCGGTTGATCAGATCCTTGGCATTGTTCACAACATTGGTAACAGCCGTGTTCCAGCCGGAAGCGGAAGGATAGAGGGACATGGCAATCATGTCAAAGTTGGCACCGTTATCGATCAGACCACCGATATTCCATACATAGAGGGCATTATCATCTCCGCCCGCCAAGTGAACGATTGTTTTGGTGCTGGTGCTGATGGATTTTACGGCATTATGGCCCGTATTCACCAGCCACGCATAATTTTTCATGTTGGTGGATGCTTTTCCATCTTCCCATAACATACCGTTGCTTGTTTCGTTACCGATTTGTACCCAGTCCGGGGTTACGCCTTTGCTCTGCATGGCCGTCATAACTTCACGCGTGTGATTCCATACAGCATCCATCAGCTGCTGGAACGTGTAGTTTTTCCAGGCTGCAGGTTTCGTTTGTTGACCCGGGTCAGCCCAAGAATCACTGTAGTGCAGGGTCAGCATGACACTCATACCTGCATTTTTGGCACGCAGGGCCAGAGCAGCTGCACGATCTTTGTTCATGTAACCGTTACCATAATCATTCGAAGGATTAACAAAGACACGAATACGAACGGAGTTGATCTGGTAATCATTTTTCAAAATATCAATAATATCACGCTGTACGCCGTTTTTGTCTTTCCATTTGTAGCCTTGCGCTTCCATCCCGGGCACCCAACTGATGTCGGCTCCTTTGGCGAAGCTCGGTGCTGCACTGGCATGCTGGCCTGCGGGCAGCATAATGGAGGTGAATAACAAAACAAAGACCAGAGCGATGGATGTTTTGAAACCCCTTACATTTTTGAACATTACAATATGCCTCCTCGAATATGGGTTGAGTTGCAACCTAATTATAGCGAGCATTGTTTACTCAGCTACAGGGTCCATTTCCAATATTTTGGTTGTTTTTTCAACCTCTCCCCAAAAAAGACAAAACAAAAAGCCGTCCGAAGACGGCTTTTCTACCCGTGGCGCTTTTTGAAACCTTGATCCGTATCCCGCGCCTCCACCAGAATCAGTTAATTTGAGCTAGTGGATTGGGTAAGGGACACGTTCAACATGTGATTAGATATGTTGACGCACCTCCTTTCCTTGTGCCAAGAGTATACATCACTCTTTTACGGAAAGCTAGTCTTTTTTTCATATTTACGAAAAATTTATTTTTCGGTTTGGAACATCGTGATATCCCGATCATAATGACTCTTTGTACCGTTATCGTTGCGAATTCTCACGCTGTCTTCGCTGATCTGCTCTACGATGCCGCGACCTACTTCACAATATACGCCAGCTGGATCTTCCTGCCATGCGGTTACCGTGCATTGGGATAGTGCAGCCGTGAAAAACTCTATATTTTTTTGTAACGTTCTAGGTTTATTCGATTTCATTATATACTCCTTTAACAAAAACAATTTTAGAATGTGGACAGCAACCGGACATTTTACACTGTAAATCACTTTACTCTGTCTCCTGCTCTTTGTAAAGGGATGGAAAAAGTTATCGTCATGAGGTATCATTTACATAAATTTTACATAGCGTTTACACTACGCTGACGCTTGTAGCCAATCACGAATAGTACAATTAGTTCATAACATCTAACCAAGAATAGATATGTAACAAATTCGGAGGCCATACATGCATAGAGATGTCAAAACAGGTAACTACGTTAACCGTGATTTAAGTTGGGTAGAATTCAATCGCCGTGTGCTCCAGGAGGCACAAGATCCAACAACACCTCTGCTGGAACGCATGAGGTTTCTTGGTATTGTCGCCAGTAATCTGGACGAGTTCGTAAGTGTAAGGGTAGCGGAGACGAAAGAGAAGATCAAGGCTGGATTTACGCAAAAGGATTTTACGGGCTACACCCCTGCCGGATTGTACCGTAGATTGATTAAACGAACGGGGACCATGGTCGCCGAGCAATATAAAACCTATCGGGAGCTCATTCGTCTTCTCGCCAAGAAAGGCGTGAATTTCCAGGAATATACCGATCTGAATATGACCCAACAGCGAGCAATGGACCAGTATTTTCATGAGATCATTTTCCCGGTTTTAACACCGATGGCTATCGATTCGAGCCGGCCATTCCCACTGGTACACAATAAATCTGTATATCTGTCCGTGATGCTGCAGAAGGAAGAAGAGCAGGAGGGCGAGCCATTTTTGGCTATCGTTCAGGTGCCTTCCAATCTGCCGCGCGTAGTTCAGGCGCCTTTAAGGGCGAATAGTAAAAAGAAAACGTTCATTCTGATTGAAGATCTCATCAAACATCATATTCATACCTTATTCAGCGGATATGTGCCGCTGGCTGTACAGGAATTCAGAGTGACCCGCAATGCGGATCTTTCTATTAATGAAGAAGAAGCTGAGGATTTGCTTGAGGCGATTGAGAAGGAGCTGCGACGCAGACGCCGGGGAGCACCGGTAAGACTGGAAATTTGTAAGGATTTCCGCCCGGATGCGTTGCTAGAGTTGCAGGAAGAGTTTGATATTCAAGACCCTATGTATGAGATCGATGGACCACTGGATTTGAGCTTTCTGGCCGGGTTTGTAGATAGTCTGGAAGGCTTCTCTCATTTGAAATATAGTCCGGTGCAGCCTGTGTATCCTCTGGAGTTCCTTCCTCGGGAAAGTCACTTTGAACTGCTGCGTAAACGGGACGTGCTCGTGCATCATCCATACGAATCGTTCGAACCGGTAACGGACTTTATTGTGGAAGCTTCGGAAGATCCGCGTGTGATGGCGATCAAGATGACGTTATATCGGGTGAATGGGGATTCCCGTCTCATCCCCGCACTGGCTCATGCAGCTGAGAGCGGCAAACAGGTGACGGTTGTTGTTGAATTAAAAGCCAGATTTGATGAAGAACGGAATATTGCATGGGCCCGCACGCTGGAGAAGTCAGGTTGTCATGTCGTATATGGATTGGTCGGATTAAAGACTCATGCCAAGATTATTCTCGTCGTACGCAGGGAACAGAGTGGTCTGAGAAGGTACGTGCATGTTGGAACAGGTAACTATAATGAAAGTACGGCCAAAATATACACCGATGTAGGACTGTTTACCTCCAATCCCATCATTGGTGAGGATGCATCGGAATTGTTTAATGAGATTACCGGATATTCAGGACCCAAAGCGTTGCAAGCATTCCGCGTCGCCCCTGACGGCATGAAGGATGAACTGTTCGCGCTCATTCGTCGGGAAAGGGAGCATGCCTTCAAGGGAAGACCATCCAGGATTATTGCCAAAATCAATTCCTTATCCCATCAGGATATCATTGATGAATTGTATCTGGCATCTCAAGCTGGAGTACAGATCGATCTGATCGTGCGCGGTGTATGCTGCTTGCGTCCCGGGGTAGAGGGGCTTAGTGAGAATATTCGGGTGATCAGCATCGTGGACCGGTTTCTGGAACACTCCAGACTGTTTTATTTTGAAAATAGCGGGAATCCGGATGTGTATCTATCCAGCGCAGACTGGATGACCCGTAATTTGAAGCGGAGAATAGAACTGATGTGTCCCGTGTTTGATCCGGAGTTGAAGAAGATGCTGGTCGATATATTGAATCTGTCGCTCATGGATAATGTGAAGGCAAGAGAGCTTATGCCTGGCGGCAATTATGTTTTTGTACAAAATGAAAAGCCCCCGCTGAGAAGTCAGACGGAGGCGATGGGCATTATTCCCTGGAAGCCTGCTGAATGGAGTGCGTTAACGTAACTCCCCAAGCTTCCTGTAAATCCTTGACGGCATCGTCAAGGCCACTGAGTTCCAGTAACGGCTCGGCTGTACAGATGAATTGCATCTGCAGCGAGTCGTTTTCTTTTGCCGCCTTTATGGCGGTTATACTTTCAGATCGATTAATCGCTTCAGTCACGCGCAGCAGAGAGCCCAAACGATGGGCATGCCGTTCGTCCGAATCCTTGAGAATGTCCTTGTGCTTATGCAGCAGCTGGGGCGTTCTTTTTTTTGGATGATAATCGGCTGCAACAGCACTCAGGATGGTCTCCCGGTGAGATAGTCCGTAGATGCTTGCATTCATGATCCAATAAGCCGAGTGCTGGGGATACCGGAAGTAGTTAATCTGTTTTCCAGCCATGTGCAGCATGGAGACCGTATACAGAATTCGGGCATCCGCTGGATCGGGAGCATTACCTTGTAGGGCAGTATACAGAGTAAGTGCATCATGGTGAATCCGATTCAGACGTTTCTCCGGAATGGGTGGACCAAAATGAATGAAGTTGCGAATGCTGTCCCGCAGCGCATCTGGCACGACTGGCTTACCTTCAGCAAGGAGATCCCTTAGCAAACCATCGCGTAATCCCGCTCCGCTCACGACATAACGATCCCCTTGGATGATTCGGAAGACCGTCCGCAATATGAGTACACCTGGAACAATAATATCGGCACGATCCTTGGCCAGTCCGGGTACTTTCTTGCGCTGTGCCGAGGTTAGATGTGGCAAAGAACGAGCGATATTTTCCATCTCTTCTGCACCGATTTCATAATGATGCGTAACCGGTAGTGAATATTGTGTTCTCTTCTGCTCCACTTTGGCCAGTGTACGCATGGTGCCACCAAGTCCAATAAGAGGTAGTCCGGGATGTTGTCTGATCCAATCCTGACCGCTCAATGCCTGTATAACTTCATTACATAGCGCAGCTGCATTTTCCTCAGTCCACTGATCTTCTCCACCATAACGGGCATGAGAGTTAACCGCACCAATAGGCAGAGAGATGCTGTGCAGTCTTTTTCGATCACGGAATACAGTGATCTCGGTACTGCCACCGCCAATATCCACGACATAACCATCTGCCAGATCAATCGATTGAGTGACTCCAAGGAAACCGTAATAGGCTTCCTGATCGCCGGATACACATTCGATGGTAAGTCCCGTCTCGGCTTCCAACCAACCTATAATTTCTGGGGCATTGCCTGCATTTCGAATCGCAGCCGTGGCTGCAGCGCGGATAAGCTTGGTTTGATATGCTTCGCAAGTAGCCCTGAATTGTCGCAAAATCGTAATGGCCTTATCCAGTGAATGTCGCAGGATGGTTCCGTCTTGTTCAACCACATTGCTTAGACGAGCGGCATATTTGTCTTCATGAATGATGCGATAGGCTCCATCCTGGTCGAGTTCATAAATAACCAGACGAATGGAATTGGAGCCGATATCGATGATTCCGAGTATTTCGTTATGTGTCATAAGCATCTCCTTCTACAGAGGTTAATCTACCCGACTTTTAGCAAGGCAGCCATGGCTTCCGGTGAACCCGGAGGCGTCGAGGAGAAGGGCGTGGTCAGCATGACCACAATGATGAAGACGATAAAGCAGGCAAACAGAATACAACTTACAGCAAAACCGCGATTGCTTTTCTTCATAAACAGTCGAATACCTGTAACGAATAGAAGTACCGTAATGGCTACCAGAACGATAGAAATTGCAAAATAGGCTACGCCATACAGTGATTTAAAAAATGATTCCATGTCTTCTGAACGCTCCTTAGATCCTCATATTTAAGCCTCTCCAAACCATTCCTTAGTAGCATACGATAGATTGATGCGTTTGAAAAGCAAACCAGGCGCCTGTTCCGGCCTTGAACCAAGCTGATGGACTATATCAACGGAAAAGGGGCCCCAGCCTTGGACAGACATCCAAGAAAGCACGGCTTCTGTTGAGTATGTATAAGGAAGGACTATTGTTCACGAAAGGAGATCAACCCATGTCGAGACAGCTTGCAAGCAAATGGCTGAAGACAGCGGCGCTGTTAAAATATCCGGTAGCTGCTGTCCACATTCCACAGACGAAGGCGTTCAACTCGGGGAATCTGCTAAACATGCTTAGTCATTATGGAATGGTGTATATCAAACCTGTTGTCGGTGGTGGAGGTTACGGTGTCATTAGAGTATCAGGAAGCGGAGGAGCCTATCGTTACACTCATATGAAGATAACCCGTTCATTTACTCAGTTTGATCAGATGTACCGCTCCCTAATCCGTGTAAAAGCCAGACGGAGATACCTTATTCAACAAGGCATTCATCTCGCAACCATTCAAGGCAGACCAATCGATTACAGAGTCAAAGTTGTCAAGACGGAAAGAGGCTGGGTATTCCGTTCTATGGTGGGACGGCTCGCTCGTCCGGGACTTGTCGTGACCAATCTTAGCAAAGGAGGGACGATGCTGTCCGGTAGGAGAGCGCTCGCTCTGTCCTTACCTCATATTTCCGGTAAACATAAACGTCGCGAGATGCGTTCACTGACACTCACCTGTACACATATCATGGAAAGTCAGTTCCCAGGTGTGGGGCAGCTCGGCTTCGATTATGGACTGGATCATTCAGGCAAGATATGGATTTTGGAAGTGAACACCAGACCGCAATGAAAATGGTGACAAAAGCTAAAAAAATCCAAAGAAAATCCGATAGTAATATAGTAGGAAACTAGATGGAAAACGTTTGAAATTTAACAATTAAGGGTAATTTACTCGCATCAACTCTTGAAACTATGAATTTATTCTAAAAAAAATGCTCTGATAATCGTTCTGTTCGGTAAGCTACGATCCTGTGTATAAATACTGTCCACACTATCCACGTTGATCAATCAACATTTTTACCATTTATCAACAAACTATACACAGGATTTCCACATAACGTTGTGGATAACAAGAACGCTTGTTCTCTTTATAAATCTCTGATATGATAGTTTTGAGGAAAAAAAAGGAAAGGTTGTGGCGGGAAATGGCTATGTTATCCGATGAGATGTTGTTGGATTCCTACCATAAGGCGATTGAGTTGGATCTCGAACGAGATTTCATCGCACTGCTGTTGGCAGAAATCCATAAGCGCAAACTGGGTACCGACGTATCTGCCATTCTTCACTAGAGATCCTCATTGCAGGCAATGCTACAGGTTTCCGGACATGTCCCATAGATTGACAGGCCATAGCGTGCTTGTCTGACAATGGTGACAGTACATCATATGATTGCAAACGTTTTCGGCTTCGTCTGCCGTGTCAGAGGAAGTGTGAATGACGTAGGGGCTGTATGGTCCGGTGTAATCGTCCAATTTGCCGCATTCTGACAGTCCCTGAAGGCAGTGGGGACAAGCCTGCTCCGGTACAACCAGACCGTTACACAGCGGGCATATATAAGACAAGGGTATCCCTCCTGATGTTCAATTCATTCAGGAGTAAGATACCCTTTTTTGTGTCTTTTATGTTCTATATGATTCCATAAGGAATTAGCGCTTCATGTTACTGCTGTGTCCCGGGGACAACTTAGCGTCTGGGTCGAAGTAAACCTTGGCATTGTTCACTGCGGTTGGTGCTTCACCGAATCCGACAGCAATCAGCTTCAGCTTGCCTGGATAAGTTGTAATATCTCCGGCAGCATAGATACCCGGAATCGAAGTTTCCATGCGGGAATCGACCACGATGGAATTGCTATCAATTTCGATGCCCCATTCTGCAATAGGTCCCAGGGAAGAGACAAAGCCGAAATTGACGATTACATCATCGACTTCAATTTCCTGTGTTTCCTTGGTTTTAACGTGAGCCAAAGTAACTTTGGTAATGCTGTCCTCACCATGAAGCTCCGTAATTTCGGTAGGTGTAACGATGTTCACCTTGGAATTCATCAGGTTTTCGACACTGTGCTCATGCGCGCGGAATTTGTCGCGGCGATGAATCAGGGTTACTTGCTCAGCGATTGGCTCAAGCATAAGCGCCCAGTCTACAGCGGAGTCACCGCCACCGCTGATCAGTACTTTTTTGCCTGCAAAGGCATTCAGGTCACTGATGAAGTAGTGCAGATTGGTTTTTTCGAATTTGGCCGCACCCTCAAGCTCCAGACGACGGGGTTCGAATGCACCCACACCTGCAGTGATAATTACCGCTTTGGCGTGATACTCATTCACATCGGTTTTTACGACGAAGTGACGTTCTTCTAATTTCTCTACGGATACAACCTTTTCCTCAAGACGAATGTTCGGGTTAAAATGGCTCATTTGCTCCACCAAGTTATTCACCAGCTCCTGAGCGGTAACTTTCGGGAACCCGGCTACATCATAGATGAATTTTTCGGGATAGAGGGCGGCAAGTTGTCCACCAAGTTGTGGCATACTTTCAACCAGAGTAACAGATGCCTGACGCATCCCTCCGTAAAACGCGGCGAACAGACCCGCAGGGCCGCCACCAATAATAAGTAAATCGGTCATGTCATGACCGGCAGTTTGTGCAGTCAAGAATCAACAACACCTTTCTTATTTTAATAGGTAGTTAACAGAAATAATAAAGCCGGGTACGTATGGTAACCAGCGTTTGTTGCTGAACTGTCTTTCTCATTATAAACGGTGTAAACTGGGTTGCAAAGTTGGCAGTTTGATGAATCTGGGAACAATAGATGAAGATCAGGTGAGAATAGGATGAAATTGGAAATGAAAGGTTATGAAAAATAACAAAAAAAACCTTGATCTTTGCCAGAAATACAGATATCCTTGACCTGTACTATGTGTTTTTTTGTCTAATTTAGCCCCAATTTGTAATGTGAAGACAATACCCGCGTTTTGTTGAATCTTGTGTATAATTTCACAATTTTAATCGATAACTTGCATGCAAAAAGTTCAAATAAATTCGCGAAGTTAACATTTGTCGTCATAATGGATAAGACCTCATCAATATGGGTAAGTAAGAGCCTTTTTACAACAAAACAATCGAATGGCTGATGCAACGAAACCGGAAGGGGTATAGACATGAGCAGTATTCCCAAAATCGTCATCCTCGGCGCGGGCTATGGCGGGATTCTGACAGCGCAGCGGCTGCAGAAGGAATTGAACTATAACGAGGCCGATGTCACATTGGTGAACCGGCATGATTATCATTATATCACTACACATCTACATATGCCGGCAGCCGGCACAGATACCATTGAACATGCAAGGGTCCCGATTTCGAAGCTGATTGACGAGTTCAAGATTGATCTGGTCAAATCTTCGGTGAAAGAGATCCGCCTGCAGGATCGGAAGATTATTCTGGAGGATGGCACGTTATCCTATGATTATCTGATTATTGGATTGGGTGGGGAACCGGAGACCTTTGGTATTCCAGGCATGCTCGATCATGCCATGACGATTCGCAGCATTAACTCGGTCAGAATGATTCGCGAACATATCGAATATCAGTTTGCTATGTACAAAAACGATAATAAACGTAACCGCATTCGTTTTGTTGTGGGTGGGGCTGGCTTCAGTGGTGTCGAATTCGTGGCTGAACTTGCGGATCGAATTCCTCAGCTTTGCAAGGAGTTCGACGTGAATCCCAAAAATGTTCACATCTATAATGTGGAAGCAGCGCCTTCAGCTCTTCCGGGCTTTGATCCAGAACTGGTTGAGCATGCAATGAACGTGTTGAAGAAAAAAGGTGTTACTTTTAAAATCGGTGTTCCGATCAAACAATGTCTACCAGACGGAGTCATTGTGGGTGAAGGAGAAAAACTCGATGCAGCAACGGTCGTATGGACCGGCGGTATTCGTGGGAATGCTCTGCTTGAGCAGGCAGGTCTTGAAGTGATGCGCGGACGGGTGAAGGTCGATGAATTCCTTCGTGCCCCAGGGCATGAGCACGTCTATGTCATCGGTGACAATTCCCTCGTGTTCAACAACGAAGGGCGCCCATATCCACCAACAGCTCAGATTGCGATGCAGCAAGGTGTTAACTGTGCCAAAAACGTTGTCGCTGCCATCCGCAAAAAGCAGCCTCAACCTTTTGTGTTTACAAGTAAAGGTACGGTTGCGTCACTAGGCAAAGGTGAAGCTATCGCCGTTGTAGGCGGTAAGAAATACAAGGGATGGAAGGCTGCTCAGCTGAAAAAACTGGTGGATCTCCGGTACTTGTTTATCATCGGTGGCATTCCTTTGGTACTGAAGAAAGGGCGGTTTTTTGGATGAGACATTGCAGTGTTCAGGTCAGAGGACTACTCACACGCGAAGAACTGGATCGTTACAACGCCCTGATGCAGGTTGGCGGTTATCTGGAGGAACAGGATCAATATGATCTAGCTTATATCGTTCAGAAGGAAGTTGATATTCTCATTTTGCCTGCCATTGAGCGGCTTAAGGAGAAGGGACGTGACCGTGACCGGGCAACGGCTGAGTTTTTGGAATCTCTGAAAGCGATTGATGAAGAGGATCAGGATTAAGCATTCACGTTATCCCAAAGATCATGAGTCATCCATTTATTATTGAACATTTCATATTCATTCGAAAAAGAAAAAGCACCGCTGATCCTATCCTTAACGGAGGTGTCGCGGTGCTTTTTGTAATTTATCCGATTTACAGCTTGAGCATCTCTTCCAATGTTCCTTCGTTCAGCAGGCTTCCTACATAGAAAGAGCCGAATTCGCCATAACGGGCACTGACTTCATCAAAACGCATCTCGTAAACGAGCTTCTTGAACTGAAGTGCATCATCCGCAAACAACGTAACGCCCCATTCCCAGTCGTCGAAACCAACGGAACCGGTAATGATTTGTTTCACTTTGCCAGCGTAACTGCGACCAATCATGCCGTGGCTGCGCATCATCGTACGACGCTCGTCCATCGACAGCATGTACCAGTTGTCGTTCAGCTCGCGTTTTTTGTTCATCGGGTAGAAGCAGATGTATTGCCGCTGTGGCAGGACCGGTTTGAGACGGGCGATAATTTCCGGGTTCTGCATAGGGTCTTCGCCCTCTTTGCCAAGATAATTGCTCAATTCCACTACACTGACATAAGAATATGATTTGGTGGTGTACTGGGCAAACATTGTTTTGTTGAACGCGTTCTCAACGGCTTTCAGATCTTCCAGCGTTTCACGCAAGTGCATCATGACAAGGTCAGCCTTCTGTCCCACAACGGTATAAACGACAGTGCTTCCTTTGGATGAATCTTCTACTGCTTTCCATTCCTTCCAGAATGCCTGAAGCTCGTCCAGTGCTACGGCGCGTTCCTCATCATCGGCTGCTTTCCAGGCGGCCCAGTTAATCGAGCGGAAGTCGTGCAGGGCGTACCAGCCCTCCAGTGTTGATGCGGCTTCGTTCATTGAATTGATTCCTCCTGCAGGTTATATTTCCAAATCCCGGTAAGGGACGGTTGAGTACTTTATCGTCTTCATTGTATCCCAACAGGAAGCAGAAGGGCAAATGAAGAGAAGGTGAATATAGGGAAATTTGTCCTGAAAGTTCGTTGCTTCGCCACATTTTTTGCGGTACACTATCTACTATCCGTAGTAAGAGAAACCGAGTCAGTGAAAGAAGAGGTGAACGTCACCCGATGCAGTTTATACCTGTGCTGGTATTAATGGTGTTATTTTTCGTTATGATGTTTGGTATCGGTTTCATTCTGAATATGCTGATGAAGACAACCTGGTTTCCTTCCTATCTGTTCATTATTGTCATTCTGCCTGTCGTCGTGTATTCCTTATGGGATCATACGGCATCGTTGATGTCGCATTTGGGTTCTTTCCATATTGTAGACTATATGACGGGCGTAGCTGGACTTGCTGGAGCGGTCATCAGTGGCTGGGCCATTCGCAAACTTCGTCTGGGTGGGTACAAAATGTTTTAATCGGCTAGCCAATTTGGCAGCAAACGCTGGACTGCATTTTCCGTAAAGGTCTTGCCTTTGTCGTAAACGCTTACGAGTGCAAAGGGAAGGCTTTTTGGCATGCATCAAAAAAATGTGCATGATAATTCGGACATGTCTCATATATATCTGGATAACATTTCTCCATATGTTTACTTGTGTTCTAAGGCTGTAGCTTTTATAGTAATCTAGCAACTCTGCGAAAACGTGAATGTTGTCGACCTAGGACGAAACGGAGCGAGAACAGGTCCGTTTTTTACCTGTTTTTGAGCATTTGAGGATCGGACATTTATGATAGAATAGATAAACATACTTTTGGGGAGAAGGAGATCAAGCTATGCGCATGAAGAATTTGCACCATTATACTGAACATCATCGCTACTGCGTATACAGGGAGTTTGGACTTAGTGCCCTGGATGACCGCATGCTCACCGGAGCGTATCAGCCAATGGTAGGTGCCTTTGCGATAGGCTTGTATCGACTGCTATTTCAGCATCTTCCCGGTGAACAGGTCGGTTACTCGCCGCTTGAACAGCAACGGAGGCTGTTCATGACGTTGGGACTCGAGCCCAGCGAGAAAGGGCGCAAGTATTTGGTGGAGCAGGCATCCAAGCTTGAAGCCGTTGGTTTGCTTCAGACTTCACGGCTGTATATTCCGGAAAATGACGACTACATTTATGAATATGAGCTGCAACCTCCGCTCTCTCCGGCAGAATTTTTCCGTACACAGCATTTGACACTGTTGCTTCGTGACAAAATCGGCAAGTTCGCCGTACTCTCACTACGTTCCGGTTTTTCGGCGATAGAGAGCGGTGACGCGCCTTACCCAGCAGCGAATAAAGAGAATATTTCCGTTCCTTTTTACGATATATTTGAATTGAATACCCATGTCATTGATTATGAACTGGAACAAGCGTTGTCGGAAGTTTCGACTTCGGCTCAGCGCAGCGGGATAAGTGGTGCGGCCGAAGAGAACAGCCTGAATTATGCCGACATTATATTGCGTTTTCCGCGTGAGTCGGTCAATCGCCGTCATGTGGAGCAATTGCGGTTCGATCACGAACAGCTCGGCATTGTGAATTATGTGGTGAACAAGTTCAATCTCAGCGTACAGGATGTATGTCGTTTGTTGGATGAAGATGATATCTTTAACCCACAGGGGCAGCTGGTGCTGGATGATCTTCAACACAAGGCAAGCCTGCAGTTCAGACAGACCAAGAAGCGACATGAGCAGCAGACGGTGCAGGCAGCGAAGGTTGTTGCTCTCAGACAGCATATGGAGGTGCCTGAGCATAAAGAGGATTCCGGTGAACCGCCTGTCGAACATGTGGTACAGATGGAATACTACGTCGAAGTGCCTCCGCAATTTTCGACCAAGTGTGATATTCATCAATACAATATGATGCTGCGTAATGAGCCTTACACACGATTGCTTCAGACGTTCTTCCCTGGTGCCGTACCGGACAATCTGGTGGACATTTTTGAGAAGATCGACCTCAGTTACAAGTTGCCTGGTGAAGTGATCAATGTGCTGATTCATTATTTGATGGCATTGCTTGTATCCGGCGGTGAGCAAAGAATTAACCGTAACTTTGTTGAGGCTATTGCCTCCAACATGCTGCTCAAGCAGGTGAATTCCTATGAGAAGGCGGTACAATACATTCGTGACCAAGCCAAGGTCAAAGGCAAACAGGCTGCTGGTGCAGCTGGAACCCGTTCCCGTACATACGGCAAAGGAACCAAAGCCAAACCCGAAATTCCGATTGTACAAGACATAGGCGCCGACGGCGATGCCGTATCCGAAGAAGAGTTCGAAGAGATGATGAGGTTTGCCCAGCAGATGCAGGCAAGCAAACAAAAGGGAACTTCATAATTTTCATAATATACATCCAAAAGGCGAGTCACCTAAATTAAAGGAGACTCGCCTTTTATTCTTTCAAGAAAAGAGGGGACTCCCGATGGCGAAATGGGATAACATGCTGTCCATGCTTTGGATGCTGCGATCCGGAAGAAAGCTCACCGCCGCTCAGATCGCAGACAATTTGGAGATTAGCGTCCGCACCGTGTACCGATATATCGACGCATTATGCGCAAGTGGCGTGCCGGTCGTTGCGGAATCGGGCCATGATGGCGGTATTCGTATTCTGGAGAGTTTTAAGGAAACGCCATTGTTCTTCAACTCTGTAGAGTTGAAGGCACTTGTGGATGCGTTTAAATTTGCCCAAGGTGCTGGTTATCCGTATGTGCAGGAGCTGGAGTATGCGTTGAAGAAGGTGGAGAACGGACTGCACGAGGAGCAGCGCCACGATCTGTCTCGCCAGCAGAGCAGCTTGGACGTCGTTTCTTCAGCGCGTGCACCTTCTGTAGTTCCGTTGTTGCGGGACTTGGAACAAGCGACGAAAGACGGGCGAACGGTCCGTATGGTCTATCGCAAAGCGAATGCGGAGCAGGCTGACGAACGTGAAGTCGATCCATATGGGCTAGCGTATGACCGAAATGAATGGTACATTGTCGCGTTCTGCCATCGGTCGCAGGCGATGCGGACGTTTCGCGTCGAACGAATTGAACAGCTGGAGTCAACCGAAGCGAGGTTTGACAAGCCGGAGTCTTTCTCTGCGTCCGCGTTTTTCTGTGAGCAGTCCAACCAGAGACGGGAGGCAGATGGGCCGTTAACCGTTATCCGTATCGAGGGACAGCCTGACACGCTTAATGATGTTTGCAACCACTGGCATCTGCGCCACTATTTGACGGAACGAACCGATCGGGAGGCACGGTTTCTGATCGATGCTCCGACGATGAACAAGTACCTTCCAACATATCTCCTGACGTTCGGCACGGCCATTCGCATCCGCGAACCACTGGAGTTGAAGCGTCGGATTCAGGAAAAGGCATACGGTATCGCCAAACATTATGAAAACGATCCGAATTGAAGTTTGCTGACAACATTTGTCAGCGAACTTGTTATATGATAAAGACACAGCAGCGGCAGCCAAACCATGCGAAGAAGGGAAAGGTGAATTTATCGATGCTTCAACAACCATACCAACAGTATGACTATCATGTTTGGGCAAACGATCGATTGTTTGCACACCTGGAGCAACTCCCGGAGGAGGTATTCCATGCGGAAGTGACGAGCGTGTTCCCATCTGTATCACAAACATGTGCACACATGTATTTGTTCGAACAGCTCTATATGCTCGTGCTCGCGGAAGTTCCGAACGAGGAGATCTTCCCGAAAATCTCGGGCTGGACAGAGGAAGCGCAGGGTAAAACTGTGAATGAGATGCGGGAGCTGTTTGGCAACGTTGCTGAACGTTTCCGCGATTTACTGCGGAATACGCCTGAACCGGACAAGAAGATGACGATCGAGCATCCAAAATACGGTAAAATGGAAACACGTTTTTCCGACATCCTGCAGCATGTTGTCAACCACGGGACGTATCATCGGGGCAATGTGACGGCGATGTTGAGACAGCAGGGTTATAGCGGTGTGCCAACCGATTATATATTTTATTTGTTGGAACAGCAGAAAGTTCAAGGGTAAATGAATCAGATTAGAGTGAAGAGCGAATCAACCACAAAACAAAAAGTTGTATCGATAGGGTATGCCATGCTGATCGGAGTTATCATGGGGGTGGCAGCCAAAATTGTTGATGCTCCGGGATTTAATCCTGTATTTGATGATATTGGTGGACGTCTGGGCGTATGGATATTTGTTGCAGCGCTTATAGCGGTTTTTAGCTATTCTCCAAAATTGGCGGCAGTAAAAATATTCATCTTTTTTGGGTCAATGCTGACCGTGTATTATGTTTACACCGTGTTATTTCTACATTTTTCTCCAGATAAGGTTATGTTTTTTTGGGGGATATGTGCGGTGGTATCTCCGATCTGTGCTTATATTATGTGGTATGCACGTGGGAATGGGCTGTTATCTAATGTTGTTGCAGCTCTCCCCATTACATTATTACTGTCAGAAGGGTTTCAATTACGTCACGCTTACTTACCCATTCACACTCATTACTATTTAATTCCAGTCCTTATGATAATATATTTAATCATGATTGTTGTGTTGTTGCTGATCATACCGATAAATAAAAAACAATTTTTATCCATTCTATCGATAGCAGTTATATTGTCATTTATTATGATCTATTTTAATGTTTTAGGTCGGATATTTGGTGGGATGAACGGAGTATTGTAGGGTTTAATTAAAAGTGCCAAACATAAATTAGGCCCTTTCGACTTCCTGTAGGGAAGCGAAAGGGCTGGATTGATTTCTTGTGAATCTTTTATCGCAGAATCGTCGTTGCTTTATTGCCAGCATAATCTTTGATAACGAGCTTCAGGGAGCTGGTGCTGGATGCGGGAGTGAATGTCAGCTCGCTCAGCTTCGTTCTGCCCCGAATGATATAAGGGAATTTTTGCGAAACGTAAGTTACTCCGAATTCGCGTGGTACCTCATTTTCATAGATATAGATTTTGTACCAATCCTCCAAATCAGGCAATGCGAGGGTGTACTTTCCATCCTTTACCGTAACCTTTTCCTTGGCATATGGTGTAATCTGAGTATCTGCCAGTTGTCCAGTCGTTGTGACTGGATTCTGTTTGCCAATGGCAATATCCAGGACGTAATGTTCGCCATTGGTCGGAAGACCTGTCAGAATGGCAGACTGTTTTCCTTTTTTGACCTGAAGTGTCTTGGTGAAGGGTTCCTTCGTATACTCCGTTTGGAGTGTAAGCTGGATCGGATCTTTACCTGGGTTCTTCTTCGGGTTTTTCCAACTGACAATAGCATCGCCATTGTTCTTGAATTTCACATCAATGTCCTGAACAGCTGCATTCAGACCATAGGACAGGACAGTTGCTTCACTTTCGGTACCATCTGCGCCTACAGCACGAATGGACAGTTCGCCAGCGGGATGTTTGAGCGATTTAATATAAAATGTGGAGTCATACACGCCGCCGACATAAGCGCCGTTCTCATACAGATTATATTGCTTAACCTTTGAATAGTCCTCGATATCCCATTCGACAACCAACTCATCGGTGTTGGTCAGTGCTTTGGCAATATGGAATCCGGTTGGAGCATTCGGTTTGGCGGCAGAACCGTCGGATATACGAATCTCACCAATGTTCATCTGATATTTTTCAATCGTAGTACCGTTAGGGTCGAAGGATAGACCAAAAGCTGCGACGGTCTTCCCTTGGTGTGCACTTAGATCGAGTGAAGTAGTCTTCCAGCCTGCCGTGTGCTGACCTGAATCGGGCACTTTGACTTTGGCCACTTTGGTTGGTTCATCCTCAAATATCAGTCCGACATACATGGAGGAAGCGTCGTTGACAGACGGTTTATTATAGGTGAGATTCAATTTGGATTGGGCGTTGATCGACAGATCCGTCTTGTACAGGCGTAGGAAATTGTCCGTATTCAGACTTCCATTTACGACAAGAGAACTGCCGCCAGTGAACGCACCAACGGAATCATACGTATAACGAGCACCTTTTTCATAGGTTGGACCATAGTCAAAATCAACAGTGAGTTTGTCACCTTGACTATCCATCCACCACTGCCAGGTGACTGGGATATCCTGAATATTAATATTGGACCATTCGGTTGCATTGGAGACGGTTCCGCCTTCATAATATTTCAGACCGTGGCCTGTATTGAAATTGGTCACAAAATTGGAGCCGTGAATAACGGAGCGTTCGGTGAGATAAGCGGCGATGCCGTCCCACTTTGCACCCGAAGCATACACATCGGACAGATCGACGGATGCCGTACGGCGTGCGTTAGTTGGGTCCTGATTTGGACCTGACCACCAAGCGCGGTCACGCACAAAGGTCATCCATTGGTACTCATCATCGGCTCTATGATTCGTGCTGCCATCGCCCATTTCTTCATCCAGGGCATTATGGGTAAAGTCAGCACCAAGTGTTGCAATACTGTTCATCGGTTGACCGTTCTCGTCCAGATTGTTACGCAGATCGTAGAGCTGCTTCCAACGGCCAAACTGGTCATTCCCACCTTCGACACCGGCAAATACCGTTTCCAGTGGGTCAAGTCCCAAACCAATGGCATGATCGCGTGAATCACGCAGCATGTCATGGTTCCACACGTAATTCAGGAAAATCGAATCCGAGACTCTGCCTAAAGCAGAATCTTGCACAAAAGGACTGTTGAGTCCGTTAAACTGGTTCTGGTATTGAATTTTGCCCGTTGTATTGATGGTGGAGTCATACCACTGAACATATAGTCCTTCGTTTTTTAAATATTTCATGAATTTCTTGTAGGAAGCGATGTCTTCAGGCGCAACGCCTTTGGCAACCTCTTCCTGATTGAAGAAGTATCCGTCGTAATTATAATACTTTGCCATCTCGACCAGCTTTGCAGCAACAGGGAAGTTCCCTTTTTCATCCTGCACAAGCATCTGCTTGTAGGTTTGTGGTCCACGATCATTGTCTGAGAAGAAGATGTTGGCGATGGAACGGACACCGTTTTTGTGTGCAGCATTGGTGTAGGCCGGATTCGGAATGTTCAAAATGCCAAACTCAAAGTACTTTTCCGTCCATTCCTTATTGGGGTCATACAATTCCTCAGGCACGCCAGCAGAAGCCATACCATGCCAATAGCTATAATAGTCTGTGTACTGCCAATAATTAAAGAGGTACTCGCTGAATTCATTCGTGTAAGGGGTGCTATCGAAGAATGAGTTGCCATAATCGCCACTCATCGTAAACAGCTGGGTGTCCGGGCTGAGTTCGGGATAAGCCTGCGTGGCCGCAAAGGCATCGTTACGTGGTTGCAAAGGTACATGAGCACGAAGCAGATCACCATGGATATCACTTTCGGGTGTCCAATTCAGAATCTGGGCAGCGGTGTAGCCATGCTGATAAGGCTGATTTACTCCCTTGGCGCTGTCACCTGTGTAAGGAAGCGTGTCCCCGGCATAAACGGATGAGGCAATGACTTGTCCAAGCAGAGCCGAAGTGAGAACCATTGCGGTTACTTTGGGGATAAGGCCTTTGGGTTTGTGTTTGCGTATCATGTTGTTCCTCCTTCAAGTCGAATGAATGTAAGGTATTCTTTTACACAAAAATAAACTTATGGTTAACGATAGGGTATGAAAGCATTTTCAAATAGGGAGAAATTAAAGAAAGGAAGGTATAAACTAAAGAAAAGTTCGAGGTGACAAGTTAATGTTAGAAGGCAAATGATATACTTTAGACAGGAAAACAGCATCGGGGGGAACATGTGACTTGAAAATTGTTAGCGTTTACAAAAATTTCTTTAAAAATAATATGTTTATGAAGATGCTGTTCATCTTCTCCATGATCTCAATTGTAACGATTATTACCTTATCCTATATCATTTTCCTGTCGGTGTCCGATGCCACAATTCGCCGAGAACTGGCGATCCAGAAAGCGGCCATGGAGAGTGTTGACCGATACATTCATCAGCAGTATGAATCGGTGCAAAACATGGTGAGGGACATGCATCAGAATGAGGCCTTATCAGCCAATATCACCTATCTGATGAACCACACGTACGCCGAGTATGTACAGCATCTGACGAATGGCTATTATGCGAATCAGGATGATTATTCAGCTGATGTACTGAAACATTTTCAAAATATCATGGATCGCAATTCGGATATCAATCAAGTGATGTTATATAGTGCCGAGCGGCAGGATCTGTCCTCCTTCAATCAACATAAGCAGTTCAGAAAGCTGAACACCAATGTGGCTCATTCCTATATTCCTGACGTGATGGCGATGGAGACACCGAATATCAGCGCACCAAACTATTGGATTCGTAAAGAAATTGATCAATGGGACCCGGCGCTGTATGCGATTCGGGTGCCTATCAACGATACACAGACCCTTCGAAATTTGGGTCAGTTCCTTGTTTTCTTTGACTCAGCAGGTATTGGCAACGCTTTGGATAGTTACGAAAGTAATCTCAAGGGAGAAATTGTGGTGCTGTCAGCCAAAGGTACAGTATTGTTCGATTCCAACAGTAACTATTACGGCAAGAAGTACCCCTATATCAATGTGGCCGATTCCCTGTTTGATCAGACGGATATGGACTCGATGAAAAAGGAGCGAAATATGTATGTGAACAAGTTTGTCTCGGCGGATCAGGGCTATGTGGTCGTTGGCACGGTTCCTGTGGATGAGATGGCTGAGGCCTATGCGGGTACACGCAACACAATCGTTTCGATTAGCATCATATGTATCCTGTTTGCAGTGTTGGTTCCGGCGTTTTTCATTATTAATTTTGCCAAACGCACCCGCAGAATCATTCGTTTCACCCAAAGGGTGAAATACGGCAACCTGACAGCACGCATCGATGATGCCCGTGATGATGAGCTTGGACAGATCTCACACAGTTTCAACGATATGCTGGATGAACTTAATCAATATATTGAACGCGTCTACAAAGCCGAGATCAAACAAAAGGAGACAGAACTGGTCGCTCTCCAGGCACGGATTAATCCTCACTTTCTCTATAACACGTTGGAGGTCATCCGAATGAGGGCAATTTCGCAGGGGGCGAAGGATGTCGGGGAGATGATCTACAGTTTATCCGTGTTATTCAAGAGCCTTGTTCAACAGAAGAAAAATTATACGCTCAAGGATGAGATGGAAGCTTGCCGTCTGTATCTGGAATTGTTCCGAATCCGGTATAAGGATATTTTCATGTACACGATTCAGTTGGACCCTGTGCATAATCAGCATCCGGTGGTTAAGCTGTCCCTACAGCCAATTATTGAGAACTATGTGGTGCACGGCATTCAGACAGAACGTTCGGATAATCAATTAGCGATTGTTGTTGAGGAACTGGGCGACGCTTTGCAGGTAGAGGTTAGAGATAACGGTAAAGGCATTGATCCTGAGCGCCTGACTGAAATTTTAGAAGAACTGGAACGTCCGGAAGAGTCGGGTAAAATGTTCGGACTGCGCAGCGTACACACCCGTTTGCGTTTCCTGTATGGACCGGAATTCGGCATCACGATAGAAAGTACACTCGGAGAAGGAACCCTGATCAGGGTTCGTTATCCTCATACAGAAGGGACAGGTTTTTAATATGTACAAGGTATTTATTGTGGATGATGAACCGTTCATCATTGAAGGATTGTACGATATTTTGGATTGGTCGTCGTTTGATATGGAAATTGTAAGTCATGCCGGCAATGGACAGGCCGCATTAAACGCCTTGTCTGCGCAGCCTGTGGACATTCTGATCACGGATATATCGATGCCATTCATGAATGGTCTGGATCTGATTCGGGAAGCAAGGCAGTTGCAGCCTGAGATCAAGGTGATTATTTTAAGTGGTTTTAATGAGTTTGAATATTTGAAAGAGGGCATGCAGCTAGGCATCGAAAATTACCTGCTCAAACCGATCAATGTGGAAGAGCTGGAGTCGACGCTTCGCAATACGGCTTCCAAGCTGGACCATGCGTTGTCTCCTCAAACGGATGATGCTTATGGTGTTCAGATTCTGAAAGACAACATCCTTCACCGATGGTTGACGGGACAGATTGCCGCCACGGAATTCGAGGAACGGGCTCAGTTCTTGAACCTTTCGCTGGATGCACCCGATGTTGCAGTAGCTATCCTGCGAACTAAAGGGGAAGTATCCGGCATGTTCGAGCGAGTGGAGGACATGCTGAAGGATAAGTCCTATGTGAATATATTTCATGACATCGATGGGGACATCGTCATCGTTGCCAATGTGCATGCAGGCGAGGACGAGAAAGAGAAGTTTATGGAGTGCCTTCAGGCATTATCCGCTGCGCTATGTGAGACACATCCTGCTGTTCTGATTGGGGTAGGAAGTCTGATACGTGGACTTCACCATGCGCCGACAAGCTATCAGGAGGCGAAAAAGGCTCTCCAGTATGTGATGATCTATCCCGATCTCAAAGTGATCGATCATGCCATATTGGAGAAGGGTGGAAGCTCTGCTTCTTCCTTCTCGATCGATTGGAAGGAGTACGCGAAGCTCATTCTATCCCGTAATGCAGAGCTGCTTGCGGAGCGGATTCGGGTCGATTTTGAACAGCACCGCGACGGGGTTACTCCGGCTGAGTTGCAGAACATCGCACTGGAAGTGGTCATTCGCTTCAAGATGGAATTGGAGGGCATTAAACATTCCGATGAATCGCCTATTTACCAACGTGGACTTCGCCTTGTATTGGACAGCGGAACGTTTGACGAACTCGTGCAGGCGTTGCAGCAGGTTGGTTCGGAGACGATTCAGTCTCTGCTTCAGGATTTAAAGAATCCGATCGTCAACCAGGTGCTTCAACATATTGACAAACATTACGCAGAAGAGCTTTCCCTGAAGCTGCTGGGTGCTCACTATCATCTTCATCCGGTATATTTGGGACAACTGTTCCACAAGGAGACCGGGGAGACTTTTGCCGAATATATCAATAAATACCGGATTGAACGTGCCAAGGAACAGCTGCGCAATTCGAATCTGAAAGTACATGAGATTGCAAGGAATGTCGGGTACTGGGAGACCGGATATTTCTATAAACAGTTCCGCAAGTATGTGGGAATTTCACCAACTGATTTTAAGGTTTTTGGATAATGTTCAGTGGATCACCGATTGGACCAGTGGACTGAAATGAATGAGACATTCTGGGGACAGGAGGGCATGCAATGGAGTTGATGCCAAATGTTACTCAGCATGTCTTTTTGATGTAAGCGATTTATTCAAATAGGTACAAATTAATGAATCAGTACAGATTTCTCTTTAATTTGTACCTCGAAATATTAAGTTTATCTTCTTTTTGAAAATGCTTTCATTCGATAAGGTTAAAGCAGTTAGTTTGTAGAGCTAAAGGGAACACGAAAAGGGAGGATCAAGGAAATGAGTAAACAAAGAAAAAGTTTTTCTCTCGTACTTGCATTATTGATGGCGGTTACACTCGTTCTTAGCGCCTGTGGAGGAAGCAAGGATGCTTCAGAATCAGGGGAAACAGGAGAGGCTCCTGTCGAGCTGATCTGGTACACCATTGGTACCCCTCAGAAAGATGTTAATAAAGTGATGGAAGAAGTCAGCAAGTACACGAAAGAAAAAATTAATGCCACAGTAACGATGAAAATGGTTGACTGGGGTGACTATCCGCAAAAAATGCAAGTTAACGTAGCATCCGGCGAGCCAATGGACATCCTGTTCACCTCTTCCGGCGGATTCGATTATGTTCAAAATGCCAGAAAGGGTGCATTCCTGGAACTGGATGACTTGCTCCCTAAATATGGTCAGGACCTTATTAAAACGATTGATCCTGCATTCCTGAGTGGTTCGAAAGTAGACGGACACAATTACGGAATTCCGGCCAACAAAGAGCTGCCTCAACAAGAGGTATGGCGTTTCAACAAAACGCTGCTAGATAAATACAAAATGGACATCTCCAATATCCGTACGTTGGACAGTCTGGAGCCTTTGCTCAAAACAATCAAGGAAAATGAGCCAAGCGTGACTCCATTTGGAATGGATAAAAACTTCGTTCCTTATGTTCCTTATGACTATGTCATTCAGAATTTGCCAATGGCGATCAAACTGGATACAACGGATTACAAGATCGTGAACATTCTGGATACTCCGGAAATGAAAGCAGCACTCAAAACGATGAGCAAATACTATAAAGCTGGTTATGTATCTGCAGAGGCAGCAACAACAGGCTCTACCAATGACCTGACTACATCAGGCAACTGGTTCCTGGATCGTGCACAAACTCAACCGCTTGCAGACAACCAATGGTCGGCAAGTTACGGATATCCGGTAGTTTCCACACCAGCTAGTGATGCGATCATCACTAACACGTCTGTACAAGGTTCGATCATGGCCATCTCGGCTAACTCCGAATATCCGGAGAAAGCAATGGAGTTCCTGAACCTGTTGAATACAGATCCAGTTCTGCGCAATATGGTTGATTCCGGTATTGAAGGCGTTCACTACAAAAAAGTGGATGACACGCACATGGAAAATCTCGCTGAATCCAAGAACTACGATATGCCTTCTTACTCCCTCGGTAACAACATGTTGTTGTATCTGAACAACAATGACCCGGATAACAAATGGGATGAGTTTAAGAAGTTTAATGCAGAGGGTGTAAATTCCCCAATTCTGAGCTTTAACTTTGACTCAAGTAAGGTGTCTTCGGAACTGACAGCTGTGCAGAATGTCAAAGAGCAATACTGGGCCGCATTGATGACAGGTACGCTGGACCCAGAGAACAATTTGGAGCAAGTGATTGAGAAGTTCAATCAAGCCGGACTTGAAAAAGTGATGGCTGAAGCCCAAACCCAGCTTGATGCCTGGAGAGCGGCAAATAAGTAAGGGTAAATTCAGGGATCGGGCCGCTGCTTGTTGCGCCCGATCCTTTTTCATTCAAGCCTGAAGGAGGATCTTCATATGACCGCATTTTTGAAAAATCTGATTAGAAACCGAGTCATGCTGTTCATGGTGCTGCCAGGCGCCATCTGGTTCTTCTTCTTTTCCTACTTGCCACTGGTTGGTACAGTAGCAGCGTTCAAACAATATCGTTTCAGCCGCGAAGGCTTCTGGGCCAGTCTGATGAAGAGCGAATGGGTGGGTTGGGATAACTTTAAATTCCTGTTCAGCACTAACGATGCTTGGCTCATTACTCGAAACACGCTTTTTTATAACCTTGCCATTATTATTCTGGGGCTGGTATTCGCTGTAGGTTTGGCAATTCTGCTCTCGGAGCTGGTCAATAAACGATTAGCCAAATTGTATCAAACAGGTATGTTCCTGCCGTATTTCCTATCCTGGGTTATTGTCGGTTATTTCGCGTTCAGCTTCCTGAGCATGGACCGGGGGATGTTGAACCAGATTATTGGGTGGTTCGGTGTGGAACCGATTCAGTGGTATTCGGAAGCGAAGTATTGGCCGTATATCCTGGTGTTTGTAGCTTTGTGGAAAACGATCGGGTACAACAGCATTGTCTATCTCGCTTCCATTCTGGGGATTGATCGGTCGCTGTATGAGGCAGCGATGATCGATGGCGCCAATAAATGGCAGCAGATCCGCAACATTACGATTCCTTTGCTCTCACCTATCATTATTATTATGACGTTGCTGGCTGTGGGTCGCATCTTCTATGCCGACTTTGGTCTCTTCTATCAGGTTCCAAGGGATTCGGGTACGCTGTATGCCGTTACCAATGTTATTGATACCTATGTGTATCGTGGCTTGAAAACAAGTGGTGAGATTGGCATGAGTACCGCTGCCGGATTGTATCAATCCGTTGTAGGCTTCGTGCTTGTTATCATTTCCAACTATGTTGTACGCAAAATCGATAAAGATAGCAGCTTATTCTAGGACAAGGGAAAGGAGTGAACCACTGTGGCTCAAATCGTAAAAAAACGCGACTTCCATCATGTATCCAATGGCTGGAACGTCATTATGAATATTTTGGCCGGACTATTCGCTTTAATCTGTGTATTTCCTTTCGTGTTTGTAGTGATCATCTCGTTCACGGACGAGAAAGCACTGGCCCGTGACGGGTATCGACTGATTCCGAAGGAATGGAGTCTCGCAGCCTATCAGTTTGTGTGGCAGAGTGGAGACACGCTGCTGCGTGCTTATGGGGTAACCATTTTGGTGACGGTGCTGGGTACCATCATCAGTCTGATTCTAATGTCGCTGTATGCTTATGCAATTTCCCGCAAGAGTTTCCGTTATCGGAGATTTTTCTCCATATTTGCCATTCTGACCATGTTGTTCAACGGCGGGATGATTCCGACCTATATGGTCGTATCCCAACTTCTTCATTTAAAAGATAGCATATGGGCACTGGTTCTGCCGCTTGCAATGAATGCCTTCTATATCATGATCCTGCGTACGTTCTATTCAACCAGTGTGCCGGATGCAGTCATTGAATCCGCGAAAATTGATGGAGCCGGAGAATTCTATACGTTTATGAAAATTGTCATTCCATTATCACTGCCAGGGCTGGCGACAATCGGATTGTTCAGTACGCTCGGTTACTGGAACGATTGGTTCAATGCACTGTTATATATCGATAATCCCAACCTCGTACCGCTGCAATCAATGCTGATGCGGATCGAGTCCAGCATCCAGTTCATCCAGCAGAACTCGGCGAACAGCTCGATGAGTCTGGCGGCGATGCAATCCATCCCGCAGGATACTTCACGGATGGCCATGGTGGTTCTCGCTACATTGCCGATTATTTTCGCTTATCCGTTCTTCCAGCGTTACTTTGTACAGGGTCTGACGGTCGGAGCTGTCAAAGAGTAACCGAATCACTTCTATAGGGTGGAGGTATCGAAGGATGATGATATATAAGGACAAAAGTAAATCCGTGGAAGAGCGAGTAGAACATCTGCTGGGCTTAATGACGACGGAGGAAAAGGCGGGTCAACTCATCCAGCCTTTTGGTTGGCAGACATATACCAATAATCAAGGGAACATTACGCTGAATGAATCCTTTAAGCAGCAGGTGGAAAACGGGGGCGTAGGCTCCCTGTACGGTGCACTTCGTGCAGATCCATGGACGGGTGTTACGCTTGAAAATGGACTGTCTGCAAGAGAAGGGGCAGAAGCAGTAAATCTTATTCAGCGCCATGCTGTAGAGCACTCCAGACTGGGGATTCCCATTCTGATCGGAGAGGAATGCTCTCACGGACATATGGCGATTGACGGTACGGTCTATCCAGTTCCCCTGCTCTTAGGAAGTACTTGGAACGTGGATCTGTACCGTGACATGTGCCGGGCGGTCGCTCGCGAGACGCGTGCTCAAGGCGGTGCAGTAACGTATTCTCCGGTGCTGGATGTTGTACGTGATCCACGCTGGGGGCGTACCGAGGAATGCTTTGGTGAAGACCCGTATCTCATTGGTGAGCTAGCTGTTGCTTCCGTGCAAGGACTTCAGGGCGAGCGTTTGGACCAAGAGGATGCGGTAGCGGCTACACTGAAACACTTTGTCGGTTATGGCAGCTCGGAAGGTGGACGCAATGCGGGACCGGTGCATATGGGCTGGCGTGAGCTGCTGGAAGTAGATCTGTATCCGTTCCGCAAAGCTGTTGAAGCAGGCGCTCAATCCATTATGCCGGCTTATAACGAAATCGACGGTATCCCGTGTACGGTTAATACGGAACTGCTGGATGACGTTCTGCGAAAAGACTGGGGCTTTGACGGTCTGGTGATTACGGACTGCGGAGCCATCAACATGCTCGCAAGTGGGCATGATGTGGCGGCAGATGGATTGGAAGCATCCGTACAGGCCATTCAGGCTGGTATTGATATGGAAATGTCCGGTGAGATGTTTGGACAATATCTGGTGCAAGCGATCTCGGAAGGCAAACTTGAAATGCATGTACTGGATCAAGCTGTCCGCCGTGTGCTGGCACTGAAATTCAAGCTGGGATTATTTGAGCAGCCTTATGTGGATGCCGATCGAGCGGCAGAAGTCATTGGCAGTGAAGAGCATATTCAACTGGCACGCCAATTGGCTGCAGAAGGTGTGGTATTGCTCAAAAATGAAGCTGCAACGTTACCTCTGTCGACGGCAACAGCGGGCCGAATTGCTGTCATTGGTCCTAATGCAGACCAAGCCTACAACCAGTTGGGCGATTATACTTCCCCCCAACCGAAGTCCAAAGTGGCTACGGTACTGGATGGCATCCGCAGTAAGCTTGCTGTAAGTGAGAGTGGGCACGCAGGGGAAGGCTCAACTGGACATTCGAATAGTGAAAATCAGGTTTTCTATGCACCGGGATGTCGCATCAAGGGTGATTCGAGAGAAGGGTTCGAGCACGCAATAGAAACTGCACGTCAGGCAGATACAGTCATCATGGTCGTTGGCGGCTCGAGTGCCCGTGATTTTGGTGAAGGAACCATCGATCTGAAGACAGGTGCTTCCAATGTGTCCGATAACTCATGGAATGACATGGAGTGTGGAGAAGGCATTGACCGCATGACGCTTGGGCTTGCAGGAGTCCAGCTGGAGCTGATTCAAGAGATTCACAAACTTGGCAAAACACTTGTCATTGTTTATATCAACGGTCGCCCGATCACCGAGCCTTGGGTGGATGAACATGCCGATGCCATTCTGGAAGCATGGTACCCAGGCCAAGAGGGTGGGCACGCCATTGCGGACATTTTGTTCGGCGAAGTGAATCCGTCCGGTAAACTGACGGTATCCATTCCGAAGCATGTGGGTCAATTACCGATTTACTATAATGGCAAACGTTCACGCGGCAAGCGTTATTTGGAAGAGGATCTGGAGCCTCGTTATCCATTCGGATATGGGCTCAGCTATACTACTTTTGATTACAGTGAGCCGAAGCTAAGTACAGAATCGATGACGGCCAACGAGACAGTCACCGTATCAGTGGAAGTCACCAATACAGGGTCTTGCAGAGGTGCAGAAGTCATTCAGATGTATGTATCCGACGTGGTTAGCCGTGTGGCACGTCCAGCTAAAGAGCTGAAGGGGTTTGAAAAAGTGAATTTGGAACCTGGAGAGACGAAGACGGTAGCCTTCCATATTGGAGCGGAGCAGCTGCAATATATCGGTCGTGATCTCACGCCTGTCGTTGAACCAGGACAATTCCATATTCATATCGGAAGACATGTGAAAGATACGCAGTTCGCCGAGCTGACGGTAGAGGAGGCGTAAGGAATTGGAACGCATCAGACGATTTATTCGCGAGTTGTCCGAACGTCAGTGGTTGGAGCAAATGGAGCTGCGCAGCTGGGACATCACCCGCGCTTATTATAAAGTGCCAGGACAATATGAAGATCAGAAGGCTTATCCAGAAGGCGAGGGGTTGAATCGTTTCCCGAGTGATCAGGGAACGACCTATTTCTTCCGGACACGGTTGGATGTACCTGCCTCCTGGCAGAAAGAACCTTACGGACTTGTATTTGAATCCGGTGGGGAAGGCTTGCTTCGGGTGAATGGACATTCCTATCAGGGGCTGGATCGTAATCATACGTATGTAACACTCGACCCTTCCCGAGTAGGGGCTCAGCCTGAACTTGAGATTGAGTTATTCGATCCGGTACCCGAGCCTGTAGATCCACTGAACCAACAAGCGGTTATTCAGCCGCCGATTACATCAATTAGCAGTTTGTTGGTGCGACCGAATGAACCTGTCCGCAGCCTGATGTACACGGTCACGATTGTGCGTGATTCCGCAGTGCTGCTGCCGGAAAGTGATTTTCGCCGTGTGCGACTGTTGGAAGCGATCTATCGGGCGATGGATCAATTCGTAGGTCTGACAGAAGACGCTGTCAAGCAGGGGAATGGCATCCACAGTATCGAAGAAGGATTGATCCATGAAGTGCGAGAGATTGGTGGAAACGCCGAAGGCTTGGAGCATATGGTGGGGCAATCGCACATTGACATTGCCTGGCTGTGGCCTGTACGTGAGACGGTGCGCAAGACCAGTCGTACATTCTCCACGGTGGATGCACTCATGAATGAATACCCGGAGTATGTTTATTCCCAGAGCCAGCCTTTGTTGTACGCTTTTCTGAAGGAACATGATCCCGAGCTATATGAACGGGTGAAGAAGCGCATTGCCGAAGGACGCTGGGAACTGGTTGGCGGGATGTGGGTTGAGCCGGATCTGAACATTCCGAGTGGGGAATCCCTGATTCGTCAGATGTTATATGGTCAACGCTTCTATATGGAGGAGTTCGGCAAAACATCACAGATTGAATGGCTGCCAGATACATTTGGTTATTGTGCTTCCCTGCCTCAGATTTTGAAGCATGGCAATGTGGAGTACTTCATGACGACCAAGCTCGGATGGAATGATACGAACGTATTTCCATATGACCTTTTCCACTGGGTAGGTATTGATGGCACGTCCATCCTGTCTTATCTCAATCATGGTGTTAACGAGCATACGCTGCCGAAGGACATTCATGATCATTGGCAGTCTTACCGCGAGAAGGCGGCGCATCCTGAGCATATGCTTCTGTACGGGCATGGCGATGGTGGCGGCGGCGTGACGCGAGAGATGTTGGAGTACGTGGATCGTTCTGAGTTGATGGTGGGCCAACCGAAGAATGGTTATAGTACCGCCGGTGCCTTTTTTGACGGAATCGAGAAGGCGCAGCCTGATCTTCCGAAGTGGCATGGCGACTTGTATTTGGAGCTTCACCGGGGTACCTATACGACCCATGGTCGCAATAAGCGCAACAACCGGAAGGCTGAGGTGCTTTATCGCGAAGCGGAGCTTTGGAACACACTTGCCTTACCGGATATGGAGCCGCAGCAGGATGCTGAAGTACGTTCGGCGCTGCATGATGGATGGAAGCTGATTTTGCTGAATCAATTCCATGATATTATCCCAGGCTCTGCAATTACCGAATCGTATGTAACTTCAGACGAGGAATATGTCCGGGTATTTGAATTGGGTAGAGCAGGTTTGAATCAAGGGGTAGCCGCTTTAACGAGGGGAATAAACACGCAGGGGCCAGAGGGTTCTATACCTTATGTTGTGTTCAACAGCCTTGGTTGGAATCGAATTGAAGTCGTTCAACTTCAAATGCACGATGGATTGGATCGTTACGTCATCGATGAAGAAGGTCAGCGTTTGCGCATGGATCGGGAAGATAGTCAAATTTCGGTTCTGGTGACGGATATTCCAACGTTTGGTCATAAGACGATTTGGCTCGTACCGGAAAATGCAAGGGAAACGAATCTAAGGGAAATGGCGAGCATTGCCGGGCAAAAGAACTTTACAGATACATGGGAAACCGCGTATTACCATGTTCAGTTTAACGAGCGTGGCGAGATATCCCGCTTGTGGGACAAGACAGCAGAACGAGAGATTCTGAAGCCAGGTGAGCACGGCAATCAATTTCACTTTTTCCATGACCGTCCGACGCTCTGGGATGCCTGGGATATCGACAGCCGTTATGAGGCTCAGGTTGCTGGAGAAGTGGAGCTCTTGGAGAAAAAGCTGGTTCTGGCAGGTACTACGAAGGATGTACTTCGTTTTCAGTGGAAGCTTCACCAGTCTGTGATTACACAGGATATGGTGTTCTATCATGACAATCGACGGATCGATTTCAAGACCCATGTAAGCTGGAATGAAGATCATAAATTGCTCAAAGTGGGCTTCCCGATCGATATAGTGACTTCCAAAGCAACCTATGAAATTCCATTCGGTGCATTGGAGCGTCCAACTCATCGCAACACGAGTTGGGAGCAGGCTCAGTATGAAGTGTGCGGACACCGCTTCGCAGATGTCGCCGAGCACGGATATGGCGTCAGTCTGCTTAATGATTGCAAATATGGATACGACGTACAGGGAAGCACGATTCGCCTTTCCTTGTTGCGTGCACCGAGATGGCCTGACCGGACTGCGGATATTGGAGAACATGACTTCACCTATTCCCTGTATCCACATGAAGGCGACTGGAGAAGTGCACATACGGTACGTCAGGCAGCCGAATTAAACCATGAAGTGCCTGTGCATCAGGTGGACCAGAACGCAGGCTTACGCCCGGCAACTGGAGCATGGATTGAATTCGATAGCAGCCATGTCATCTTGGATACGGTCAAACTGGCAGAGGCAGGAAACGGTACAGTACTCCGTTTCTATGAGTCTTCGGGCACACGTGAACGAGTGACGCTGCAATGGCCGCATGCATTTGAGCAAGCTTATCTCTCCAATGCTTTGGAAGAAGCAGGCGAGCCTTTGGATACCACCAATGGTCAGATTACATTATCTTTTAAACCTTACGAAATAAAAACCGTGCTATTACGGTAAACCTTTTTGAAATACTCTGAGCTATGTAAGCTCAGCTTTTTATTCACACGTTAACGGAGAGGACAGAAATAACCTGAAGAAGTGAAACGTTCGCCTTTATCCCCGGATTTTAACCTTCTGGAGAAGGGAATCAAAAAATCTGGGGATAACAGCGATCGGAAGGTTATTCTGTCATCGTAGTGGCTAGTGTGAATGTTCTCAGCTGATCTTGCTACAGCTACACCATTCAATTTGTTTAAGGAGTGCACTCATTCATGGAACAATTCAGACTACCCAAAATACCGATGCCACCTGTTGCATTGCCACAAGCTGTACAGGCTGTAATGAAAGAAGCAGAGCAGAAGCTGTCACATCGACCGAAGCTGCTTCAACTATTTAAGAACTGTTTCCCGAATACGATTGAAACAACAACTAAATTAATGGACGACGGCACGACATTTGTCATCACTGGCGATATTCCAGCTTCATGGCTACGGGATTCTGTGGAGCAAGTGGTGCATTACATTCCATTTGCCAAGGAAGATCAAGACCTGCAACGCATTATTGGTGGTCTGATTAAGCGCCACATCCAGTACGTTCATATTGATCCGTATGCCAACGCCTTCAACGAGACAGCCAATGATTGGCACTGGAACACCACCGACGTGACCGAGATGTCACCTTGGGTGTGGGAGCGCAAATTCGAGATTGATTCCTTGTGCTTTGTTGTGCGTCTCGCTTATTTATATTGGAAAGAAACCGAACTGACCGATATTTTCGATTCCAGCTTCAAAGCCGCCATGCGCAAAATCGTGGATTTGTTCCGGGTGGAGCAGCATCACATGGAGAAGTCACCATACAGCTTTACCCGCAATAACGGCATTGCTACGGATTCAATTCGCAATAACGGACGAGGTATGCCCGTCAATTACACAGGCATGATCTGGTCCGGTTTCCGTTCTAGTGATGATGCGTGTGATTTCCACTACAACATTCCAGGCAATATGTTTGCCGTGGTTGCCCTGCGTCAGATGCAGGAGTTCGCGGAGTGGGTATTCCGGGATATGGAGTTCCTGCAGGAGCTTAAGGATCTGGAAGCCGAAGTAGATCATGGTATTCAGCTGTACGGTATTTACCGTCATCCCGAGTTTGGCCCGATCTATGCCTATGAGACGGATGGTTTCGGCAACTACTGCCTGATGGATGATGCGGGTACACCGGGACTGATGTCCATTCCTTATCTTGGCTACGTCACAGCGGATGATCCGATCTATCAGAATACGAGATGTTTTGCGCTTAGCAAAGAGAATCCGTTCTATTATGAAGGCAAAGTTGCCAAAGGAATCGGCAGCCCGCATACACCGCCGGATTACATCTGGCATATGGGTCTGTCCATGCAAGGATTGACGGCCCAGTCTGCTGAAGAGAAGCTCGAAATCATTCGGATGCTGGAAGCAACGGATGCGGATACAGGATATATGCATGAAGGTTTCCATGCCGATGATCCGACGATTTTTACGAGAAAATGGTTTGCTTGGTCCAACAGCCTGTTCTCCCAGTTGGTCTATAAATCCATGAAGGATGGTTTGCTATGAGCAGCGCACAAGTGAAGAGAACCAAGTTGATTATTTTCTCTGATCCAACGTTTCCAGTGGAGGGTACTTTGCCAACGCAAGGTGCTCTTGATTCATGGAAAGCATCGGAAGAGATCATCGTTGTGGGCGCGGATGATTTGGCTTCGGCTTTGAGCACAGCGGCAGGTGAAGGGTGTTTCGTGAACCTGCATGCGCCTTATTTTCCTAAATCCGCTTGGACCGAAATCGCAGCTTTTCTTCATCAGGGGGGAAGTCTGATCAGCATTGGTGGCGCACCATTCAAACGTCCTGTTCGTCAGGAGAATGGGGCATGGATTTCCGAGTCGGAACAAACGGCGTATCACCAGGAACTTTACATTCATGAGGCGTTAAAGGTATCCGCAGCCAAAGTGGATTCACTAACTTCCTCAGAAGATATTCCACTCCTTGCAGGCAAAGAGAGACTGTTCGAGAATGCGGATACGTGGAATCTGGTACCTCATACAACCAAAACAAGCGATTTGCCACATCAGATGGGTTCCTCAGGTCCGATGAGCACGCAGATTTCTCCGCTGCTCCGCGGCCGCAGCAAGGATGGTCGCAACATCGCTGCCCCAATCGTACTATGGGAAAACTCCCGCAGTACGTTTGCCGGTTCGCGCTGGCTGTTTGTGCATCTGCCTTTGACGGCTACCTTCTGGGATCAGAACGGAGCAGCCGAAATCGTGAACTGGGCGCAGTATTGCGCCAAAGGTGTAACCGAGCTATCTCTGAAGCCGAACTATGCTTCGTATGAATTGGGTGAACGAGCTTCACTGATCCTCCAAACTCAAATTCTACAGCGTGCGGGAAGCAGACGAAGTGAGCCGGAGCTGTGGACGTTTGATTTAACCGTTGAACGGGAAGATCGCACAAACGGCACGGTAGAGAAGGTATGGAATCATCAACTGGAGCTGGAACTTTCCGGCGAACAGCGTTTTGAACGCATTCTTCTTCCGGTTTCAATCGAGAGCGGGCTGTACCGAATCGTGGGTCGTGTTCAGGCACCGGATGGCGAAGTTCGCATACTGCGGCAAGGCTTCTGGGGTCAGGACGCAGCTTTGTTGGCAGAAGGGGAAGTCATTACACGCAGCAGAGATTATTTTATCAAAGACGGTCGTCCATTGCCTGTGGTTGGTATGACCTACATGACCTCTGATGTGGCACGGAAATTCCTGTTCCTTCCTAATGCGGATGTATGGGATCGGGATATGGCACAGATGGCGAAGGCCGGCATTAACTGGATTCGGACCGGAATCTGGACTGCCTATCGCAACATGATGCAGGTGGATGGTCATATGTCTGAGGATGTACTGCGTGCTATTGATGCGTTCCTGTTAACGGCAAAACGGCACGGCCTTCAAGTGACGTTCACCTTTTTCTCCTTTACACCCGAGACGTGGGAAGGAACAAATCCATATTTGGACCCGCAGAGTGTAGATGCACAGAAACGCTTCATCCGCAGCATTGTTAGCCGTCACAGACATTCCACACATGTGGACTGGGACTTGATTAATGAACCGTCGATGTTTGATCCTGTGCGCATATTCTCCGATGGGCCACGTTCGGCAAGAGATTCGTATGAGCAGCAGGCGTTTATCGAGTGGCTTCAGCAGCGGCATCAGACGATTGAAGCGTTGCAGGAGGCATGGAACATGTCACCTAAGCAGCTGCCGGACTTTACCGCAGCGATTATTCCTGAACCGGAAGAGATCAATTTCGATGTACAGGACATGCACAAGGCTAAAAAAGGAACACGCTGGCTTGATTACTGTCTCTTCTCGATGGAGATGCATAATGTTTGGGCGAGAGAGCTTGTAGGCACGATCAAGGATCTTGTTCCCCATCATCTGGTTACCGTAGGGCAGGATGAAGCTCTCGGAGCACAGCGGCCTTCACCGTTCTTCTATGAGCGGGAAGTGGATTATACAACCGTGCATTCCTGGTGGCTCAACGATGACCTGATCTGGGACGGCATTTTCGCCAAAACACCACATAAACCCAATCTCATTCAGGAGACAGGCATCATGTATGTGGAAACCCCTGATGGCCGGGCCAAACGTACAGAGGAAGAGCTTCACAGCATTCTGGAGCGCAAATACGCCTATGCCTTCTCAACAGGCGGTGCAGGAGCAGTGCAATGGATCTGGAATACGAACTTCTATATGGATAATGCCAATGAATCTCATATTGGAGCGCTGAGAGCGGATGGTACGGAAAAACCTGAAGCCGATGTGTCTTACGATTTTGGCCGATTCATGGAGCAGATTCGGGACTTGTTTACCGATCGCGAGCTGGAGGAGATTGCGGTGGTCTTCCCGTATTCCAACGATTTCTCGAACCGTTCCCTGGCTTACGATGCAACTACAAAATTGACCCGTGTGATGGCTTATGAGCTGAAGCAGCCATTCCGGGCTGTATCCGAGTATCATCTGGAAGCATTGAAGCAGCAACCACCGAAGCTGATCATGGTTCCGAGTCCGCACAACATGGACAGTGATGCCTTAAGTGAGCTATTCAACTTCGTGGAGAATGAAGGAGCTACGCTGCTTATTACTGGCCCGCTCGGGTTGGATGCTTATTGGAAGAGAAGTGATCGAGCAGATCATCTTGTTGGCCAGCGCAGTCTGGGCAACGTACAGCGAGAAGAAATGCTGAATATTAACGGGGTGAATCACCGCGTCACGTATGGTCGTCGCCGGATTGCCGAGGTGGCGAAGGAAACGTTGCTTCATGCGGAGAATCATACACCTGATGAAGTAGAAGTACTGCCATTAGGCAAAGGCAAGTTGATCTGGAGCCCGCTGCCGCTGGAGCTGAATGGCCGGGATGAGCCGCTGGCTGACCTGTATCGATATGCGTCAGAAGTGGCTGGTATTAAAAATGAACTGGAATGGATATCTGGCGGTGATCTGGCAGGGATTTATGGCCGGAAGCTGAGCTTCCCGAAAGGGAATCTGTACGTATTTGTATCGGAGTTCGCTTTGAATCATGAGGTGAAAGTCAGAGATACACGTACGGGAGTCATATATACGTTCCTGTTGGAGAAAAATCGCTCGGTGCTGTTTGCCACAGATGATGCCGGACAGCTGCAAGCCGTATATCGTCCGGATGAAGTAGAGATTGTACAACAAGAGGTAGAGGGGGAATAATACAATGACCAAACCAACAAGCAAATCGAAAAGAGCGCATATTATTTCTCACACGCACTGGGATCGGGAATGGTATTTGCCGTATGAGAAGCATCATATGCGATTGGTGCAACTGGTGGATGCCTTGCTGGATCAGCTCGATCAGGGGCCAGATTTTAAAAGCTTTTACCTGGACGGCCAGACGATCATCATCGATGACTATCTTCAGGTTAGACCTGAGCAGAAGGAACGGTTGGAGAAGCATATTCGTGATGGCCGGATTGTCATTGGGCCTTGGTATATTTTGCAGGATGCCTTCCTGACCAGTGGTGAAGCAAACGTACGTAATATGCAGGTTGGACATCGGGATGCCAAACGTTACGGAACACCTTCAAAGATCGGATACTTCCCAGATACGTTCGGACTTGTAGGACAGACACCGCAGCTTATGCTGCAATCGGGCATTGATAATGTCTTTTTTGGGCGAGGCGTGAAGCCAACGGGCTTCAACAACATGGTGTCTGACGATGGATACGAGTCCAGTTTCTCAGAGCTGATGTGGGAAGGTCCGGATGGATCTAAAGTGCTCGGTGTTTTATTTGCCAACTGGTACTCTAACGGGAATGAAGTTCCGGTGGATGAAGCTTCAGCTCGTAAGTTCTGGGAAACCAAGCTGGCTGATGCGGAGAAATATGCATCGACGAATGAATTGCTGTACATGAACGGATGTGATCACCAGCCGATTCAGAAGGATCTGCCTGAAGCCATCCGTATGGCTGAACAATTGTATCCCGATATCGAGTTTGTTCACTCCAACTTCCCGGACTATCTGTCAGCGTTGAAAGCATCTGCGGTTCAGGAGCTGTCTGTTGTAAAAGGAGAGCTGCGCAGCCAGCGTACCGATGGCTGGGGCACTTTGGTGAACACGGCTTCCGCACGCGTTTATCTGAAACAGATGAACCAGCTGGGCCAAGCCATGTTGGAAAAAGTGGCTGAGCCCCTGGCGTCGTTCGCGCACCTGTTGGGTCATTCATATCCGCATGATCAGTTTACCTATGCCTGGAAAACGTTGATGCAGAATCATCCGCATGACAGCATCTGTGGCTGTAGCGTAGACGAAGTACATCGCGAGATGGTCACACGGTTTGATAAGAGCCGTCATGTCGCTGAGGCCCTGATTGAGGATAGCACCAGCCAAATCGCTGCAGCTGTGGATACTTCAACCTTTGAACGATATGGTGATGAAGCCCGGCCTGTGGTTGTGTTTAACACTTCGGGATGGGAGCGCAGCGGTGTGGTTCAGATTGAACTGGATGCGGCCCGTTTGTACTTCCGCGACGGTTTCTCATTGGAAGATATGGCAGCCAAAATGAATGCCATCGACCTGTCAGGTCGTATATTGGTGGATGAAGAAGGCAAACCAGTTCCGTGTACGGTAGAGGATCTGGGTCTGCAATTCGGCTATGATCTGCCGGATGATCGATTCCGTCAGCCATATAGCTGCCGTCGGGTCAGCATTACGTTTGAAGCAGAGAATGTGCCTGCACTTGGCCTGAAGACGTATGCCTTGGTTCGCATGGACAGCAATGCCGCGAATTCAAATACACTGCTGCGTGGTGAACGTGGCATGGAAAATGAATATTTTATCGTAAATATTGCAGACAATGGATCTTTTGCACTTACGGATAAACGGACAGGCCGAACGTATAAAGATCTTGGCGTGTATGAAAATGTCGGTGATATCGGCAATGAGTACATGTTCAAGCAACCGGAGAACGAAGTAGCACTGACTACGAAGGATCTTCGGGCAGAAATTCGAGTTATCGAAGATGCGCCTTACAGAGCTTCGTACGAAATTGTTCATCATTGGGAGATTCCTGAATCCGCCGACGAAACGCTTGATCGTGAGCAGCGGGAACTTATCTATTATCCGCATCGTAAAGCTCAACGTTCCAAACAAATGGTTACGCTCAAGATCCGAACCATTGTGTCGTTAAGCCGCAGTGGAAAAGGCATCAAGCTCGAAACAACCTTCAACAATCAGGCGAAGGATCATCGGGTGCGGGCACTCTTCCCGACGGATCTGACAGCTGCTGTTCATCACGTTGACTCGATGTTCGAAATTGCTACTCGCGATAATACGCCTGCACCGGAATGGCAGAATCCGAGCAACACCCAGCATCAGCAAAGTTTTGTTGATGTGAGCGAGGATCAGGCCGGGTTGGTTGTAGCCAATCTCGGTCTGAATGAATATGAGGTTCTTGAGGATGGACGGAATACGATTGCGGTGACATTGCTTCGTGCCGTGGGAGAGCTTGGAGACTGGGGATTGTTCCCGACACCGGAAGCTCAGTGTCTTGGCGAGCATTCCTTCCAACTGGAGATTATCCCTCATGACGGGAACGGAGCAACATCCGGAGCGTACATTGAAGCTTATCAGTTCCAGATTCCATGGACTTTGGCTCAGACGAACGTACACCCGGGATTCCTGACGCCAAGCAACACACCTTTTGAGTGGCAAGGGGACGGTCTTGCGTTTTCTTCACTGAAGGTGAACGAAGATTCGGGTGATCTGATGTTGCGTTGGTATAATATGGGGTCGAATACGACTGAGTTGAAGTTTGCTGCTTCTGAGTCCATCCCGCAAGCATTGGAAGATGCATATCAGAGCAACATTCTGGAAGAAGAGACAGGTAAACTGAATTCTTCGATGATAAATGGATCTTCCACTGCCTTAATCAGCAAAGAATGGGCTCTTCAAGCGGGACCTTGTGAGATTGTTACGGTGGGGTTACGTCGTTAATATTCCAAGCGTGATCGGATATATTTTTTGTGTAATGTCTAACCGAAGTTCTGCGCACTGTCATGGAATGGATAATGCTTTTTCCAGCTGAAAATGTTGAGTTATTCCTCAAGTTTATATAGAATGAACAGTAGAATTACAAGCGATCGAAGGTTACCCTGCCATCATGATGGTCATCGTAAAATTCAATTGTTCATTCTATATTGAAACTATTAAGGGGGCTTGAAGCCATGGAATCCTTGGGAGGACTGCTTCAGCAGCTGAATCCTTCCTTTCGTGAACAGTCGCGGCGGATTGCGGCGGAATTGATGGAAGATCCGTACGTACGCGAATTCCGCGCAGGTCATCCTGAACTGAAAGATGCACAGCTTATTACCGATCTGAGCAAGCTGTATCAGTATGCCAAAGATTCGAAGAACTGTGCGAACTGTCCGGGGCTCGACAACTGTCCTAACGATTTCCAGGGTCACTTTTGCAAACTGGAAGTAGAGCATTTTAACGGTAAACCCGAAATTATAGATAAAAAAGCACCTTGTTCCAAACATATCGCCCGGCAGAATGAGCATGTTATCAAGCAAAGAATCCGCAGCTTCTATGTGGACGAGCGTGCGCTCAATGCAGGATATAACGATGTGGAAATTATGGGCAAGGATCGGATGCGTGCTCCGGCGGTGAACCAGGTTCTGCGTTATATTAACGACACCAAGGAGAATGGATTGTCTCCGCAAGGACTGTTTTTGGAAGGATCATTTGGAACGGGCAAGACGTTTCTGATGTGTTATCTGCTGCATGAACTCGCGGTTGTGGGCCACACAGGTGTTATTATCTATATGCCTGATTTTGTGGAGGATCTGAAATCCATGATTAGTGAAGGAAACAAGCTGAAGGAAACGACGGATATTCTGAAAAGCTGTGATCTACTCATCTTTGATGATATTGGGGCAGAGAATCTGAACCCATGGGTTCGAGATCATGTGATGGGTTCCATTCTGAATTACCGTATGAATCGCAAACCTACATTCTACACGTCTAATTACAACTTGGATGGGCTGGAGAAACATCTTAGCTTCACCAGCAGGGACGGCGAGGAAATGAACAAAGGCCAGCGTTTGATGGACCGGATTCGTCCGTTTGTTGATGTCATCTCGGTTCGAGGTGAGAATCAACGGGGTAAACGTTAATTTCTATTTATGTTACCGATCTGATCTATTTTTTACTCATATAGTCCCAAAAAAAGCCTGGCTTTCGCAATGTCGCGAAAACCGGGCTTTTCTGGCCTGCGTGCAGCCTGAAGATCCTATTCGGTGATAAATTTGAAAATCACCATTCCGAAAAAGATAACCGTCATCAGGCCGGCCATGCCAGCAACACCCGCAATCAGATCAAACAGATCGTTACGGGGTTCCTCGTTCACATGTTCACGCGGGTCGTTGATCCGCACATTTGCATCCATGGTATTGCCTCCTTATGGGGATAACAGCTTGCCCTTACAGGGAACTGAAGCCCGGAGTAATTTTAGTATACTTGGAAAAGAAAGCGTTTGTAAAGATTTTGCAGTGAACCCGCTAGTTCCCCAATTGTGAAGATTTGATGTTGGGAAGATGAACATTGATGCGTTCATTTCACAACATTAGAGTTGCTGTGTTATACTGGAAGTGTCGTTCGCGACGTTACAGGTTAAAATAAACCGTAAGTATATATAAGGAGGACAATTTCATGGCTATTGTTAACGTATCCGATCAATCCTTCAACGCTGAAGTCGAAGGCGAAGGAACGGTTCTTGTTGATTTCTGGGCGCCTTGGTGTGGTCCTTGTAAAATGCTCGCTCCAATCTTGGAAGAGCTGTCCACCGAAGTTGGCGATGCAGTGAAAATTGCTAAAGTCAATGTGGACGAAAATCCGGAATCCGCTTCCCGCTTCGGCGTAATGAGCATTCCAACATTGATCTTCTTCAAAGATGGTCAACCGGTTGATAAAGTGGTTGGTCTGAACTCAAAAGATGCTCTCAAAGGAATTATCGAAAAACACCAATAATTAACCAAGATTTCACATACGCCTCCGGTTATGCGCCGGGGGCGTTTTGCGTCGAATACTTTCATATAGGACAATATAAGATATACTATTTATTATAAGGTGAAACTGAAATTTACATGAACAACGGAGAGGGCAGAAATGACTTGTAGAAACGAAGTGGTCGCCTAAAAGCTTTCTGAAAGAAAGCTACTTCGGAAGCATGCCCTATCCCCGGATTTATACGTTATAAGAAAAGAATCAAAGAAATCTGGGGATAACAGCGATCGAAAGGTCATTCTGTCATCGGAAAGCCTCATGTAAGGTGAAGCTATCAGCTTTCTCAGTAATCGGGAAGGAGGACCCACCGAATTATGGATGAATTCATTACAAACGTGCAGGAGCAGGAGAAGGCACTAGAGCAGATTCGCCACAAGCTGGCTTTGCTGCCTGACATGTCCGGCTGTTACCTGATGAAAAATAGTGAAGGTACTATTATCTATGTAGGTAAAGCCAAAGTGCTGAAGAATCGCGTAAGATCATATTTTATCGGCAGTCATAATGGGAAGACACAGCGCCTGGTGTCCGAAATCCGTGATTTCGAATATATCGTTACCGGCAGCAATATGGAAGCACTCATTCTGGAGTGTAACCTGATCAAGAAACATATGCCGCGGTATAACGTGTTGCTCAAGGATGATAAGACATTTCCTTACCTTAAAATTACGAATGAAAAGCATCCTCGACTCGAAGTGACCCGGCGGGTGCTCAAAGATAAAGCCAAATACTTCGGACCTTATCCGAATTCATATGCGGCACACCAAACGAAAAAGCTGCTTGACCGGATGTATCCGTTACGCAAATGCGGTGTGATGCCGAAGGAAGTATGCCTGTATTATCATATGGGACAGTGCCTCGCTCCCTGTGTGCAAGAAGTGGGCAAGGAGCAGTATGATGAGATCTCCCAGGAGATCAGTTCTTTTCTGAGTGGAGGCCATGAGGAAATCAAGAAGGATTTACAGCGCAAAATGCAGGAAGCGGCTGAGGATCTATATTTTGAACGTGCCAAGGAACTTCGGGATCAGGTCATTGCCATTGATGCGATGATGGAAAAACAGAAAATTACGATGGCGGATGCCAGAGACCGCGATGTGTTTGGTTTTGCCATTGATAAAGGCTGGATGTGTGTCCAGATTCTATATATGCGTCAGGGGAAAATGATTGAACGACATGTATCAACGTTTCCATTTTACGGTGAGGCATACAGTGACTTTATGTCTTACGTGACCCAGTACTACAGTGATAATCCAGCGTTGCCACAGGAGATCTTACTGCCGGAAATGCCAAAAGATATGGCAGCTGATGACGGTGGTGCGGATGATATATCCGATGCTGCTGGAGCGGTACCTGCGGCGGTGACAGCCGAGTCAGAAGAGACAACGCGATTGGCGCAAGATTCTGTGGTTGAGCTACGTGTTGCCGAGGCCCGTGCATCTTATGGTGATAGCCAACCCGAAGCAGAAGCGGAAGAAGCTACGATGGTTATCCAGGAAGACGCTGTTGCTCAGGAAGATGTATCGGCTGATAAACAGCCCCCAGGTCTTGAAGATCCTTCTCAAGTCGCAGCAGCATTGCAGGAATGGCTGGAAATCAAAGTCCACATTCCGCAGCGTGGATTGAAACGCCAGATGATCACGATGGCCGTGGATAACGCACGTGTGGCACTGGAAGAGAAGTTCCGCCTGATTGAGCGGAATGAAGAACGGACATCGAAAGCTGCTGAAGGACTGGGACGTTTTATTGGACTGGATCAGCTTCACCGTATCGAAGCGTTTGATAACTCGAACATCCAGGGTACGAACCCGGTATCTGCCATGATCGTATTTACCGATGGAAAACCGGATAAGAAGGAATATCGGAAGTACAAGGTCCGTTCTGTTGAAGGTCCAGATGATTATGAAACGATGCGAGAGGTCATCCGTCGTCGTTACGAACGGGTGTTGAAGGAAAACTTAACCCAGCCTGACCTGATCGTGGTCGATGGAGGTAAAGGGCAAATTTCGGCAGCCGTGGACATTTTGGAGAATGAATTGGGCCTGTTTATTCCGGTATGTGGTCTGGTGAAGGATGCGAAGCACAAGACCTCACAATTGATGATCGGCAACCCGCCGGAAGTCATCTCCTTGCCGCGTGACAGTCAGGAGTTCTACCTGTTGCAGCGGATTCAGGAAGAGGTCCACCGTTTTGCGATTTCGTTCCACCGCGAGCAACGTGGTAAATCGATGGTGACTTCCCGTCTGGATGCCATTCCGGGGATCGGAGAAAAGCGGCGCAAGCTGCTGCTGAAGCATTTTGGCTCTTTACGCAAAATAAAAGAGGCCAGCGTCGAAGACTTCCGGCCTCTATCTATTGGTGACAAGCTTGCGAATCAGATTATTGCAGCACTTCGTGATGAGGAGTCGTGACATACGGCTTCTCTTTTTGTTTTGGATTCATCTTATAGATGACATAACCAACGATGGCCGGAAGCACAATCCAGAAGAGTCCTGCGGAAATGTTCAGTGCATCACCCATGAAGATCAGGCTTAGCCCCATCAACAGGCTGTCAAAGATAACATGCGCGAATACAACGGCGATGAAGCCGTGGCGCAGCATGATCAGACTGAACAAAAGTCCGATGACAGTAAGCTCTATTGGACGTGTGATCACCGGATAGATCGGGTACAGGGTGTGTCCCAGAGCCCAGATCAATGTTGGGATAAGGCAGGCGATGAACGTATTTCGTACCACCTTCTGCATCATGCGAATCCCGAACAGGCGATAGACCGTTTCCTCACCGATCCCGGCCATCCAAGCCATAATCGGGAAGATCCAGGCATAACTCATGTTGTATGTGGACTGGTCAGCCGATGTTGTTGACCAGCTTCCAATACTGCGCTCCAGAATAAAGAACAGTACGGATTGCACACCCAGTAGAATCAACGCCCATAAGTAGCCTGTATACATACTGTGCAGTACATATTTGCCGTATCCGGGTTCTTTGGCCCGAGGCCAAGGATTCAGACCGATTTTGCGCCACATGCCGTCACCGGCAACGAGCGACAGATAGATGGTTGCACTCATAACCAGCGTTATCCCAGCTTGCATCACCATCAGGAAGGTCAGCATAAAATTAGATAGCCCCTGCGCCTGAAAGAGCGGGATCATGTTCAGTGTGCCAATCACGGAAGCCGCAAAGTATACCAAGGACAGAACGATTCCGCGTTTGAACGACGTGTTTGCCCTCGTCAGAATACTGTAGATGATCGCGAGCACGCCAAGCACAAAGGTCAGGAAAGCATAACCGCCGTAAGTCATCCAGTTGGCTTGCCGAGTCTGATTTTCTACATAGTCAGTATGGGAGTCAGGGACTGAGAAGACCGATTCGAAGGAGCGAACGGCTCCGTTTTCAAACGTAAAATTCAGTTCCAGCTTGGAATCTCCAATTTGCTTTTCATTATCTGTGTATTGCAGCCCCGCTTCTTCTTCACGGGTGTCCAGTTGAAGTTTCGGTACAGTATACCCGAATTCGCCAAGGACGCTAGCGGCAAGCTGCTCTTTTTCATTTAGAGAAAGGTTATCTTCAGCTAAACGTTGGGCAGCATTCACTTTGCTTTTGTCCTGCTCAGCCTCAATGGATGCATACAGGGAAGAAGGCAGTTCGCGCTTGAAACCGACAACTTTTCCTGTTCTCATATGTACGTCAACATTCAAATAACCGCCTTTGTCCTGATCGGGCAAACGAACGCGGTACACATCGTAAGGATAGGTTGTTTCCCATTTCTTGTTATAGGTTTCTAACTGTTTGGTTTTGGCCATATACCCATAAATATCGGAATGGGTTTGGTACGTCACTAGCTCGTTTCCGGTATCCGTCGGAAGGGTATAATCAGGTAGAGAAGCTGCAAAAGATCGTGCCGACTCCGCCGCTTTCTCCTTGCTTATGAAGGAAGTAGACTGGATATCAGTCGTTTGCGATGAGGTGGCAGGAAAGATTTGAAAAACGAAAAACAGAATCAGACCAATCGCCGCAAGCAACCCTAAACGCTTGAAGTTAGCTTTGAGTACCAAAGGCTGCCCTAAGGGATTCATTTAATATTGTTCCTCCTTTATTAATGTGGATATTAAAGTAAAGATAGCACAGCCCAAGCCCCGAATGCCAATGGCGAAACGAGAAGTGGTGCAAATGCATGAAAACGAATGAAAATGATCGAAACAATCTGATCTATCCGTCGCCATATCTGAGTTTTTCCCTTTTTGACGGAATTCGATGCTATTTACACAAAAATCGTTTTGTGTACAAACGTCGCAGCGCTTATAATTTTGAATCAAATGTCCAATATTCCGCATGTCTTTAGGCTAACAAGGGAACGAATAGAAGGTATAAAAGGCATTCCAACCTAATGTATATGTATTACAGCGAAAATCATACATGTTTACGCTCCGAAATAGGGCTTTCAAAGGGCTTGGCTATTCCGTCAAGTGATATGGAAAAGCACTTCGGAGAAAGGCTCCACGTCGTGGGGTCATTTTCTTTTTGGCAGAGGTGGATGATACTCAAGTGAAAATGAATGTTCAATGGATGCGTCTATCGCCACCCCGAATTCTGGTCCTAGGGTTCGCGGGTATTATATTGCTCGGGACACTTCTGTTGATGCTCCCGACATCCAGTCGAAGCGGAGTCAGCCTTCCTTTTATTGATGCACTCTTCACTGCGACTTCTGCAGTCTGTGTAACGGGGCTGGTTGTGGTGGATACCGGTACTCATTTTTCGACGTTGGGTCAGATTATAATTGCAATCCTGATTCAAATTGGCGGTCTTGGCTTTATGACGATGTCGACACTGGTGGCGATTGCATTCAAACGGCGGATCTCTCTGCGTGAGCGGTTGATTTTGCAGGAAGCGATGAACCAGAGTACGATGGAGGGGATTGTCCGTCTTATTCGCAAAGTTGTGATCTACTCGCTCATATTGGAAGGCATATGTGGCACGTTGTTCGCCATTCGGTGGTCGTTTGATATGCCAATGGGGCAGGCCATCTATTATGGATATTGGCATGCCATCTCCATGTTTAACAATGCTGGGTTTGATATGTTCGGGGAATTCCGCAGCTTAACCGGGTATGTGTATGATCCACTCGTGAATTTTACTGCCATGTTCCTGATTATTGCAGGCGGTATCGGTTTTGTCGTTCTATCTGATCTGGTGGAGTATCGGAGGACGAAGAAGCTTTCGCTGCATTCCAAAGTGGTATTGCTGACGACAGGTTTGTTAATCGTATTTGGCGCACTGGTTATTTTTGTTTTTGAATTCAGCAATCCCCGGACACTGGGTGGTTTGAACTGGGGTGGTAAAATTCTCGGTTCGTTCTTCCAGTCGGTTTCCCCAAGAACAGCAGGGGCGAATACGGTAGACATTGCTGGCCTGAGACAGGCAACGCAATTTTTCATCATTATATTAATGTTTATTGGTGCTTCCCCCGGTTCTACTGGAGGCGGCATTAAAACAACCACATTCATGATTATGGCCGGAGCTGTCTATGCCATGATGCGGGGACGGGAAGATATCGTCTTTTTCAGATATCGGCTCCTACAAGAACGCATTTTCAAAGCACTGACGATTACACTGCTTGCCCTGTTGCTCATTATTGCCGTTACGATGGTGCTTAGTACGACGGAAGACAGCAGTTTTTTGATGATATTATTTGAGACGACATCCGCCTTCGGTACCGTTGGTTTATCTATGGGGCTTACACTGAAGCTGACCACGATCGGCAAGCTTTTGATCTGTTTCACCATGTTTGCAGGACGTCTTGGACCAATTACGCTCGCGTATGCACTCGGACAGAAAAAGGGTAAAGAATTGTACAGGTATCCGGAAGGCAAAATGATTATTGGATAAGGGGTTCGTGAAGAACAATGAAAACACAGCAGTTTGCGGTAATTGGGCTAGGGCGCTTTGGCTCCAGTCTGGCACAGGAATTAATGGAGCTTGGTTATGAAGTGCTGGGTATCGATAAAAATGAAGAAGTCGTCGAAGACATGAGTGAATTGGTCACCCATGCCGTCGTCGCGGATTCAACTGATGAGGAAGTGCTGCGCTCCCTGGGCATCCGTAATTTTGACTGCTGTGTTGTTGCCATTGGGGCTGATATCCAGACCAGTATTCTCACTGCTATTTTACTGAAGGAACTCGGTGTAAAAACAGTTGTGGCCAAAGCCATTTCAGTCCTTCATGGACGGGCACTGGACAAGCTGGGGATCGATCGTGTCGTTTATCCTGAGCGTGATATGGGAATTCGGGTTGCCCATCAGCTCGTCACCCCGAATCTGCTGGATTATATCGAATTGTCCGATGATTACAGTATTGTGGAGATGAAGGTTCCAGCCTGTCTGCATAATAAAACGCTGTCCACTCTGAATGCTCGAGTACGTTTTGGTTGCAGTATTGTAGCTCTGCAAAAGGAAGCCGGGGTTATCATTGCCCCGACTGCACTGGACTCGCTTCAGATGGGTGATATCATGGTGATTATCGGCATGAATGATGACATTGACCGTTTTGAGGCAGAAGTGATCAGCCAAGAGAGCTAGAGCTGAGTCTATGAAAGCAGAGCGTTGAGCTCGGCTGATTAATATGAATGCTAAGGCGTCGTAGTCCTCCGTGAGGGCAGCGGCGCCTTTGCTGTAAAGAGCGCAGCCGTTTCCCTGACCCACTGTCTGGAGGTTTGGCTGAGGTCTTCCTTTTCCCCATAGATCATGCAGGTTGTTCGCCGAGTCTGTTGCAGTTGCGGCAGATATACCGAGACGAGATCATTGTCCGCAAGCAATTGAGGCCGGAGATACGACTTGGGCAGCAGGGCTGCTGCTTTGCAGGTAGGCAGAAGACGGACAATCGCTTCAAAGGAATCAATCTCCATGCGAATATCCGGCATCACGGCGCAGCGCTGGAACAGATCGTCGGTCAATTTGCGATACCAGGTTCCTTTGGAGAACGTAATCATCGGCAGATCTTGCAAATGTTCCATTCCGGCTTCTTTACCCGATAGGGGATGCGTTAGGGGTACAACCAGCTCCAGATGATCATCAAAGAGCGGCACACAGTTTAGCCCGGCTTCACTTATAGAAGAGGCAACGATGCCCACATCGGCTTTTTTATCCCGGACAAAAGAGACGATTTCATGTGTTTTCCCCGTCACCAGCTTGATTTCCGCGTTCGGATGCTTCTCCATAAAGGCATTTACCAGCGGTGGCAATGTGGTTTGAAGCGTTGTCAGACTGGCTCCAAGCGTAATGGAGCTTTGTTCTTCGTCCTTGTACTGGGCCAGCATGGTCAGAAATTTTTGTTGCTGCTGTTTCTGCTCTACCGCGAAAGTATAGGCGAACTGGCCTACGCTGGTTAATTCAAGTCGTTTACCACGGCGATGAAAGAGCGCCACGCCGAGCTCATCCTCCAATTTGGAGATTTTGCGAGACAGCGCGGGCTGTGACAGATTCAGCAATTTCGATGCACGGTTCAGACTGGACTGCTCTACAACCGCCGCAAAAGCGTTTAATTCCTCGAACATGAGCACTAACCTCTTTTCTAATGAACGTATGAACGTACTTTGCGTGAGGCATCTCCTTGTCAAATATTTCTCCATGTTGTATGGCCTGCACGACCGATGTTTATAACTTATACCTATAGGTTATAACATTTAATAATTATATTGCAATTCCCTTATAAGAAAAAAAGGAGTAACATGAATCGTGACACAAGTTGTTCACACCTGAAGAAAACGGAACAATTTGTCGAACCTTTCCTTGGGAAAGGTTTGTGTCATGATAAGCGAATTTTATTTATGAAAACGTTGTATTTAGCGAAAGGGGATCGACATTTTATGAAAGGGTTTTACTCCAGAAAGCTGCACTCCTTGCTTGGCGTCATTCCGCTCAGTCTGTTTTTCATTGAGCATATGGTGACGAACTTCTCGGCAGTTGAAGGCGGCAAAGAAGGCTTTAACGATGCAGTTGCATTTCTGAATGGCCTGCCGCTCGTAATTGTACTTGAAACGCTTCTCATCTGGTTGCCGCTGTTCTATCACGGTGTATATGGTTTGTACATTGCCTATCAGGCCAAGCCTAACGTGGGACGTTTTGGCAATGAGCGCAACTGGCGCTATACGTTGCAGCGCGTCAGCGGTGTCATTACGTTTGTGTTCGTCATCTGGCATATTTGGGAGACTCGTTTCCAGGTTGCGCTGGGGAATGTCACACACGAAGAGCTTGGCGGTGTCATACATGGCATCGTGATGAACCCGGTAACGTTTATTTTATATCTGATCAGTGTGGTTGCGGCATCCTATCACTTTGCCAACGGTTTGTGGTCGTTCCTGGTTAGCTGGGGAATTACCGTCGGTCCGCGTGCGCAGCGTGTATCTTCCTACATCTGCATGAGCTTGTTTGCTATCGTAGCCATCATGTTTATTGTATCGTTGCTTGCTTTCCGGAGCATGGATTTCCAGGTAGCCACTTCGATGATTGACGCAGTTAAGACAGTTCTGATTTAAGCATTTGGACTTTAAATGCTGACTTATAAGGGAGTGAACAGCAATGGCATCATCTAATGTAATTATTGTGGGCGGAGGTCTCGCGGGATTGATGGCGGCGATCAAATCGGCTGAAGCCGGAGTCCATGTTCATTTATTTTCACTGGTTCCCGTCAAAAGATCCCACTCCGTATGTGCCCAAGGCGGTATCAACGGTGCGGTAAATACCAAGGGTGAGGGCGACTCCCCATGGGTACACTTTGACGATACAGTATACGGCGGTGACTTTTTGGCGAATCAGCCTCCAGTCAAAGCGATGTGTGAAGCCGCACCAGGCATCATTCACCTGATGGACCGGATGGGCGTAATGTTTAACCGGACACCGGAAGGTTTACTTGATTTCCGTCGTTTCGGCGGAACGAAGCATCACCGTACAGCGTTTGCCGGTGCAACGACAGGACAACAATTGCTCTACGCATTGGATGAGCAGGTGCGTCGCTGGGAAGCGGCCGGTCTCGTGACCAAGTATGAGAACTGGGAGTTCCTGCAGGCGGTTATTGATGACGAAGGCATCTGCCGCGGCATTGTAGCACAGGATCTGAAAACGATGAAGGTACAGACGTTCCCGGCTGAAGCAGTTATTCTGGCGAGCGGCGGCCCAGGCATTATTTTCGGTAAAACAACCAACTCGGTTATCAATACAGGTACTGCCGCAAGTGCGGTGTATCAGCAAGGTGTAAATTACGCGAACGGTGAGTTCATTCAGATTCACCCGACAGCCATTCCAGGCGATGACAAGCTGCGTCTGATGTCCGAATCGGCTCGTGGTGAAGGTGGACGGATCTGGACGTACAAGGACGGTAAGCCTTGGTACTTCCTCGAAGAAAAATATCCGTCATACGGTAACCTTGTTCCGCGTGATATCGCGACGCGTGAAATTTTCAGCGTCTGCGTGGATATGGGCCTAGGCGTGAACGGCGAGAACATGGTATATCTGGACTTGTCACACAAAGATCCGAAGGAGCTGGATGTGAAGCTCGGCGGAATCATTGAGATCTACGAGAAGTTCATGGGGGATGACCCACGTAAAATCCCAATGAAAATTTTCCCGGCAGTCCATTATTCCATGGGCGGCATGTGGGTAGATTATAACCAAATGACCAACATTCCAGGACTGTTCGCAGCTGGTGAATGTGAATACCAATATCATGGTGCGAACCGTCTGGGTGCAAATTCCCTGGTATCAGCAATCTACGGTGGTATGGTAGCTGGACCGAAAGCAGTTGAATATATCAAAGGACTCAAAAAATCGTCCGCAGATATCAGTTCTTCCGTATTCGAAGGTTATACTAAGCGCCAAACCGATAAATACGAAGGCATCCTGAACATGCAGGGCAATGAAAATGCCTATGTCATTCACAAAGAGCTTGGCGAGTGGATGACGGCGAATATGACGGTGGTACGTTACAACGATAAGCTGGAAGCGACCATCGGCAAAATCAAGGAATTGAAAGAGCGTTACGGCAAAATCAACATGTACGACACTTCCGGTTGGAACAACCCGGGTGCAGCATTTACCCGTCAGCTGTGGAACATGATTGAACTGGCAGAAGCGATGACTTTGGGCGCACTGCTGCGTAACGAAAGCCGTGGAGCGCATTACAAACCAGACTTCACCGAACGTAATGACGAGGAATTCCTGAAAACAACGATCGCAAGCTGGTCGAAGGAAGGTCCAAAAATTTCGTACGAGCCTGTAGACGTTTCCCTGATCCCACCACGGATCCGGGACTACTCGAAGGATTAAGTAAAGCGAAATTTCGGTCTATTCATAAAGATAAAGACTTAGCATCTTAACGGAAAAGCACTAGACACATAGAGGCAAAGCGTACACGGAGCTTCTCAATGTTACTGCCACCAGAATGAATGGAGTGCAGTTTCCAGCAAAGTGACCCTGCGTGCACGACGTAACGGAGGAAGCGGAAATGCCCAGAAGAAGCGAAGCGCTCGCCTTTATCACCGGATTTTAACCCTGGGAAGGGTTGATAAAAAAAATCCGGGGATAACAGCGATCAGAAGGGCATTCCGCTGCCGGAGCGCCACCCGTGCACCAAAAGAGTAACTTTGCGCATCAGCAACACCAATCATCGTCACCAAAGGAGGGGACAACGATATGACGGACACAGCTACAGCAAAAAAAACCGTCAAGTTTATCATCACCCGTCAGGACAACCCGGAGTCATCTTCGTACAACGAAGAGTTTGAGCTTCCATACCGTCCCGGCATGAACGTTATTAGCGCCCTGATGGAGATCCAGCGGAACCCGGTTAATACAGAAGGCAAGTCCATTGCCCCGGTCTGCTGGGAATCGAACTGTCTCGAAGAAGTCTGTGGAGCATGCTCCATGGTCATCAACGGCAAGCCGCGTCAAGCGTGTGCAGCCCTGATCGACAAGCTCGAACAGCCAGTTCGCATCGAACCGATGAAAACCTTCCCGGTGGTTCGTGACCTCGTCATCGACCGTACCCGGATGTTTAACGCCCTGAAACGGGTTAAAGCGTGGATTCCGATTGATGGTACCTATGACCTCGGTCCAGGTCCGCGGATGCCTGAGAAGAAGCGTCAGTGGGCTTACGAGCTGTCCAAATGCATGACATGTGGTGTATGCCTCGAAGCATGCCCGAACGTGAATGAAAAAACAGACTTTATCGGTCCGGCAGCTCTTTCTCAAGTACGTCTGTTCAATGCTCACCCAACAGGGGAGATGAACGCTGAAGACCGCTTGGAAGCACTTATGGAAGACGGAGGTATTGAGGGCTGTGGTAACTCGCAGAACTGCGTACGCTCTTGTCCAAAAGGTATTCCGTTGACTACCTCCATTGCCGAAATGAACAAACAAACAACCAAACACATGTTCAAACGCTGGTTGGGTGTGTAATCTAGTCATATTTAATGCAGAACTTCGGATCTGCACCATTAGAAGAAGTCGTGATCCTTGGCACATATAGCCTAAGATCCCGGCTTCTTTTTCTGTACTCGCAAAGGAACCGGGCTAGTCATGCAGAATATGGTATACTAAGGGGATGGATTTGTAGCGGAAGAAGGAGGGGGACGCATGGGAGAAACACCGCGTGAGGGCAGCAAGATCTCGCCGCCCCGGCGCTCACAGAATGGATCTGATTCGCAGGACTCCATTTTTCCCGGAGAGGAAAAGGATCATGATCCCTCCCGGCGCAGTTTTTTGCTGCGCATGATCTTAATGACGGCGAGTGCCAGTATACTCACAGGAGGATATGCCTGGTTATGGGAGCCTCGTCATCTGGAGATCAAGCACGTTGAGTTGAAACTGCCCAAGTTTCCAAAAGCATTTGAGGGACTGCGTGTGATTCAGTTCAGTGATGCTCATCTTGGATTCCATACGGGGCTGAAACAAATGGAGAAGCTGGCTGAAACGATAAGGGAACAGCAGCCTGATCTGATTTGTTTTACCGGTGATATGGTTGAACGGGAAGCAGAACCGATGCGTGAATGTATTCCTGCACTGGCATCAATGCAAGCGAAGTATGGCAAATATGCCGTATTGGGGAACCATGATTATCGAGGCCAGCAGCAGCATGAAGTGGAGCTGATGTTTAAAGAGGCCGGGTTCACGTTGCTTCGAAACAGCCATGTTCTGATTGAACGAGGGGATTCACGTATCGCGATAGCAGGTCTGGATGACGCTCTTACGGGCAGACCTGATCCTGTTGTAGCAATCAAGGGATTGAGTAGAGAGGTCTGGAAACTGCTGCTTATGCACGAGCCCGATTATGCAGACATTGCAGCACCTTACGGTTTCGGACTACAGCTCTCGGGACACAGTCATGGCGGGCAGGTGCGTTTTCCTTGGATTGGGGCACTGACTACACCAAGAGGTTCACTCAAGTATATTCAAGGGTTATATTACGCTGGGGATAAGCATATGCCAGTCTATGTGAACCGAGGCTTTGGCATGACCCAACTGCCGATTCGCTTTTTGTGCAGGCCGGAATTGACGGTTTTTGAACTAAAGGGTTAACAACATAAAGAATATAGAGCATAAAGGGAGGTTAGCCAGATGGAACGAATTGCGATTGTATCCGATATTCATGGCAACATGACTGCTTGGAAAGCGGTATTAAAAGATATTCGGAGTCGCGGATTGAAGCGAATCTTTTGTCTTGGCGACCTCGTTGGCAAGGGGCCTGATCCAGTACAGGTTGTTGATCTGGTGAGAGAGACATGTGAGCAAGTTATCCGTGGCAACTGGGATGAGTTGGTTGCGGTTAATCAGGACAATGAGAATTTTACTTGGCAAGCGAAGCGGCTGGGTAAGGAGCGATTGGCATATCTGGAGAGCTTGCCGTTTAGCCACCAATTAGAGCTGAGTGGTCGTACGATCCGTCTGGTGCACGCATCTCCCCAAAGTGTATATCACCGTGTACAGCCGTGGGATGAGATTGAGAAGAGGTTGGCCATGTTCGATCCTCCGGCAGATGAACCTGAGCTTGGTATGGCGGATGTCGTGGGATATGGGGATGTGCATAATGCATACTTGCAATTTATGAATGGAAAAATGTTGTTCAATGCAGGCAGCGTGGGTAACCCGCTTGATTTTACCCAGGCTTCTTACTGTATTCTTGAAGGAGAGAACAGCAACGATCGGAACACCCCGTTCAACCTTCAATTTGTAAGGGTGCCTTATGATATTGAGCAGGAAGTAGAGATTGCTCAGCAGGCTCAGGTGCCTTCGCTTGATTTTTATATCCGAGAGCTTCGTACAGGCGTTTATCGCGGGCTGCAAACGGATTAGTTATGTCAGGAATAAACCGCTGTAATGAATTGGCATACTAATGTTCGGGCTACTGAGCGGGTATTGTGGAGTATAGTGATGTTATTGTTTATCCATGTATTTTATTTGCGCCGGATCATCCTCAGAGCATGCTTGTCTTACCGGACTAGAACCCGTTAGGCAAAAGGAGCGATTGTCATGCTGACCCGAAAAATGCTGGGCCAAGGATTGCCTGCTTTATGGACAGAGCGCCTTGTTCTTCGATCATTACGTCAGAGTGATTACAGCACGTTGTCGGAGCTGTTTTCCGACCCGCAGGTGATCCGTTATGTAAACAGGGGGAGTCAGCCCACGCCAATCCGGGCTCGGCGATTATTGAATCAGATCCGCAGCAGCAGTGCCAAGCTGGATTCATTGCATTACGGCATCTGCTGGAAAGGCAGCGAACAGATCATCGGCATCACTTCATTCCAGCATTGGAACGACCAGAATGGTACCGCACAGATCGGATATATTCTGAACAGGTCCTGCTGGGGTAAGGGAGTCGCGACTGAGGCAGTGCAGCGTTTGCTGGAATTCGGTTTTGCCGAGCTTAATTTGTGTAAAGTAGAAGCCCGCTGTTACGAGGCAAATGTATCATCCGAACGGGTTCTTTGTAAAAGCGGTATGATTTATGAACGGACCCTGCCCTCGTTTGTTTTGAATCATGAGGATGGTGAGACGCCGGAAACCCTGCTGGATGTTAAGGTGTATAGTCTCTATCGTGAACAGCATGTCCGTTCTCATTGGGAAAATCGCCTGCAAACGTTGGTATCCGACAACCACGAGTAACATAGAATAGAGTATATTGCATAAATCCAAAGAGCGTATTTCAATCAGAAAAATATAGATCGAAATGTTTCTATTCGTCTATTTTTTTACTCGGAAGCGAGTTGGGTCGAATTATGCAAAATGCTGAAATTAAATGAAACAGCAGAGGTTTGAAACGAACTTCAATTATTTGTTACACAAATGAAATATAGCTGCAATTGAACTCTAACAGACAGCGGGTAAACTTATCTCATGACCCCCTTTTTGATAATAGATAATGCTGTTGGGACCCGCGCTTAGCGGGTTCATTTTTTTTGTCTGTATAAGTTTAACTATGGAATTTCTACGCCAACACTCCGATGACAGAACTACTTTCCATTATTGTGTAAATATTTATTTGAACGTATATAACATCTTTTTTTATATTAGGATACAAAGAAAAACCCCCACAGCGTTTTTTTACGCCGCCGTGAGGGCTATTGTGGTGCTCTATGTTTAAAACGGTACAACTTGCATTTGTTTCTGCTTGAAGTATACCCATTCGGTGAATCCAATCTCTTGCAGACGTGTACGAACGTCATCCAGTTCATCAGCAACACGCTGCGGTTTGTGGGCATCCGATCCGAAGGTCACTTTAACTCCGTAATGATGCGCACGCTCCAGAATGGCATCGGAAGGGTACCAGCCCCCACTGAGTTTGGTTTTACCCGATGTATTAATTTCAATAGCCACGTTCGATTCTGCAATGACCTGCAACGTTTCATCGATGGCTTGATCCGCGATAATATCCGAGAAAGGTGGATAATTTCCTTTCATGGCATCAATATGTCCGAGAATCTGGAACATTCCGCTTCGGGCTGATTGCCGAATTAAAGCATAGTAACTCTCTTTCACTTCAACCTTACGTGCATTGCTTAATCCGTTCCAGCGGGTTTTGTTGAATATGCTGACATCTTCCGTATGATGAACTGAACCAATAATATAATCAAAAGGATATTGCCCCAGTGTATTGCGATACAAATCGGCATGGACGGGGAAATAGTCAGATTCAATGCCAAGCAGCACATCAATTTTGCCCGCGTATTCTTCCTTCAGAGCCAGTACTTCTTCCACGTAATGATGCAATTCCGACTTGCCCATCGCGATCCGGGGAAAAGCCTGTTCTTCGTCACTACCGAAGTAAGGTGTATGATCTGAGATACCGATGACCTGAAGTCCAGATTGAATACCTGCCTCAATATAGTCGCGAATATTGCCGTCTGCATGACCACAACGAAAATGATGGGTGTGAAGATCAAATTTCATATGGAAATCCTTCCTTTCTCATGGCTCATTTATCATTCTGAACTGATGAACTGGGTCTCCGGCATGCCTTTGAGATCGCTCAGGAATTGCTGCATGGCCGAATTCACATAACGACTTGATTTGTAAATGACTCCGACAGGGTGACTGACTTCCAGTTCACTCAGTGGAATCATGCGCAGTGTGCCTTGCCGCAACTCGTGGGCAACGGATTGTTTGGATATAACGGCTGCCCCGAGATTAATCTCAACCATCCGTTTTACTTCCTCGCTACTTGACAACTCCATAACGATATTGGGCTCAATATTATGTTTTTTGAAAATGCCTTCCGTAAAGCGGCGCCCCACTGTATCCGGAGATAGCAAGATCAGAGGTGTGCTGCGCAGGACATCCACCGCGGCATGCTTTTGCTTCGCCAGTGGATGGAAAGGAGATACCACAAGCTCGAAAGTATCATAATACAGCACAGACGTATTCAGGTTAGGATTACGCTCTGTAAGATAACCGATACCGATATCGACCATACCATTCTCGACCTGGGTATAGATCTGGGAGGAAGGCAGGGATTGGATACTGGTCTTGATGAGTGGAAATTGATCCTGAAAGTAGGATAAGACCCGTGGCAAAATCTGAATGGCAATGGATGTGGTTGTACCGAGTCTGATATGTCCCTGAGGGGTCTCATCGAGATCCATCAGCTTCTGTTTCAGCTCCCCCACGATGTCCAGCATACGTTCGGCATGTTGAAGAAATACCTGTCCGCGATCGGTGAGGGTGACCGGTTGGTTCCGATCGACAAGAACGGTTCTGAATTCATCCTCCAAGCTCTTGATCTGGGCCGAGACGGCGGGTTGAGTCAGATTTAGAAGTTCTCCGGCTTTGCGGAAACTCATCGTTTTCGAGATGGTAATCAGCGTCTCCAGTTGACTGATATTCATGTATGGCCTCCTTGCACGTAAAATGTCTTCTGTCTATCCATAGGTGGAATCCCGTAACTGGTCATTGTTCCGTTCCTTAAATTATAGGTGATTCAGGACAGCAGGGCAATGAAGGGAACATCATGGATTTGGGGAGGTCCATTAGAACGAGAAATTAATTTTATTTCAAGAAATTAAATTTTTAACATTTTAAGAAACAGTAAAAAAGTCCTAAATGCCTTTTGCCATGCCTCTCTATGGCAATTGTTCTTGCAACAGATGCGAAAAGCCTCGTTTTTTCGCTAGAATCAGCTATAAACATTTGCCCCGCGGATGACGATAAATTATAGTACACATGCCTTACCGAATTCTTGGTGAATTCTTGTACGTGATAAAGTATAATAAATTTATTGAATATGGGACTTTTGGTGTGTGACCAATAACCCAGTGTAAGGGGGACATTAGACAGTGAAAGCGGAAGTGATTAATCCTTTCCTGGAATCCGCACGGAACGTATTCGAACAGCTCATCCAGGTTTCGCCTTCCACCGGGAGTCTTGGCGTGAAAAATGTGGAGTACATTGCAGACCATGTCTGGATCGTGATCGGAATGACTGGACAACTGAGCGGAAACATCGTGTTTGGAATACAAGAGTCGGTAGCATTGAAAATCGTTTCTGCCATGATGGGCGGCTTTGTCATTACAGAAATGGACGAAATGAGTAAAAGTGCTATTTCTGAACTTGGCAATATGATTAGCGGCAATGCAAGTACCATCCTGTCCAATCAGGGTGTCGTTGTTGATATTACACCTCCACAAGTGATGAATTCTGAATACGTGAGTTCTTTTAGTGCAACGAAGGCATTGAGCATTCCTTTGCTGATGGACGGAATCGGTGAGATGGATATTCAAGTGATGATCTCGTAGAATAGAACCATACGCCTCTTGGGGCAATATGTGTTCAATACGGGAGGACATCGGGTATGTTGAAAGATCAGGTTGTTTTTATCACAGGTGCGTCGAGCGGAATTGGTGCGCTCTGTGCACAGATGCTGATAGAAGAAGGAGCCATCCCGATTCTGGCTGCCCGCTCGCGGGACAAGCTGGAAGAGATTGGTGCTTCGCTGAAAGGGCAACATGAACTACTCACGTTAGATGTAACGAATACTGAGCAAGTTCAGACAGCCGTGGATGCGATGTTGCAGAAATACGGACGAATCGATATTTTGCTGAATAACGCTGGTTACGGAAAATTTGCAGCGATGACGGATATGTCTGTGCAGGAATTCGATGAGATGATGGACGTTAATTACATGGGCATTGTTCGCTGCACCAAGGCAGTGCTGCCGCAGATGTTACAACGAGGCAGAGGGCAAATCGTGAATGTAGCTTCCATGGCTGGCAAGATCGGAACTGCAAAATCCGCTTCATATACGGCAACCAAACATGCCGTACTTGGCTTCAGCAATGCCCTGCGCCAGGAACTTCGCAAGACCGGAGTCACGGTAACGACCATTAATCCCGGACCCATCGATACACCGTTCTTCCAACGGGCAGACCCCTCCGGCAACTATGTTAATAATGTACGCTGGATGATGCTGAAGCCGGAAGAGGTTGCGGGGCATATGATCCGGGCGATGAAGAAGCGCAAGGAAGAAGTGAATCTGCCCAGACTGGCTTCGGCTGGAGTGTGGCTGTATCAGCTATTTCCGCGTCTCGCTGACAGGCTGTCGCACGGAGTAATGAATCAGAAGTAAGATGCAACAATGGGCATCATATATCGGATAAAAGAAGGGCTCCGCCGAGGGGCTTTTCTTTTTTTTGTGTGCAAAGACATGTTTCATGAATAAGATTTGGTCCGCAGGCTTTTTTCGCATATAATGAAAGGTAATGTGATGACAGGCTTCGGTTTTATTAGTACAAGCAGGGCTAGAGCATCAAAACGAATAAATTTAAAGGATGGACATACATGACGAATCAAACATTTGCTTCAATTGGCGTAGAACAGGATCTTGAGGCTGTACTCGCCAGACATGGCATCAACGAACCTTCACCGGTACAGGCACAGACAATCCCGGTTATTTTGGAAGGTCGCGATGTGGTTTCAAAATCGCAGACGGGAACAGGCAAGACACTCGCCTATTTGCTGCCACTGCTGCAATCCATCAAAAGTGATGTAAAAGGGACACAGAAGCTCATCATAGCTCCTACACAAGAGCTGGCGATGCAGATTGTCCGCGAAGCACAGCGATATGGAGAAGAACGCAAAATTGGCGTTCTGGGGCTAATTGGCGGCGCCGCAGTAAAACGTCAGATCGAGAAGCTGCGTGAACACCCGGAACTGGTTGTAGGAACGCCAGGACGTCTGAAGGAATTGATCACGCTGAAAAAGCTGAAAATGCACAATGTCTCCACGATTGTTATTGACGAGGCAGACCAGGTATTCCAGCTCGGCGGGGTAAGTGACGTGGACTTCGTATTGCGCAGTGCCCTGCGCGACCGTCAGCTTATTTTCTTGTCAGCAACGATTGATGAGCACACTGCTGGACTTGCGAAGCGGGAGATGAAAGAGCCGGTACAGATCGGAATTGAACCGGACCGGGCAACTGCGGCGGGACTTGAGCATTTTTATTTTGTAGAAGAAAACCGCAACAAAATTGATATGCTGCGCCGTCTGGTTAGACAGTATAACCCGGATCGTGCCATCGTCTTTGTGAATGCTACCGAGGATATTGGCGAGGTTGAAGCGAAAATGAATCATCTGGGCTTCTCGGCAGCTGCGCTGTATGGAGATGCTGACAAAGTGACCCGCAGCAACGTGCTATCCGCTTTCCGTAACGGGAAACTGCAACTGCTGATCGCGAGCGAGGTTGCAGCCAGAGGACTGGATATTGAGGGTTTGCCGATGGTCATTAACTATGACCCTGCATTTGATTCGGAACATTATGTTCACCGTGCAGGAAGAACAGGTCGTATGGGTCGCAGTGGTATCGTGTTGTCGATCGTGGACGAAACGCAAATTTTCATTATGCGCAAGTTTGCGCGGGAACTTGGAATCGAATTGCCGGAACGTGTATTGTTCGGGGGTAAAGTGCTGGAGGCTGATCCGCGTCCGGATACGCGGCCTGAAGGACATTCTTTCTCCAGAAAACCAGGGCAGTCCCGGGATCGTAAACCTGGTCAGGCCAGCCGCAATGGCGGCGCCAGAACTGCTGCTTCGAATCAACGTCCGGCGGGCGGCAAGCCAGCTGGCAATACAGGCAGAACAGAACGGGACCAGGATCGTAAGAACAAGGGCGCTCCTAAATGGAGCAAAGGTAAAGAGCCACGCTCTGAAGAATAAAACCTGACGAAAGAGGTGCAGGGATAGATGGATAACGTTCAACCACCCGTATTGAAAATCAACGGGCTAAGCGGAGGATACAGTGCCAAGCGGCCGGTCCTCCACGGCATCGATCTGGAAGTTGGACGCGGAGAAATGGTCGGACTGATCGGATTAAACGGTGCTGGCAAAAGTACTACGATGAAGCATATTTTAGGATTGATGACTCCTCAACAGGGAGAAGTGCGGGTCATGGGCAAGAAGCGGGACGAAGATCCACAGGTATATCAATCCGCCATGGCCTTTGTACCGGAATCTCCTGAGCTGTACGACGAGATGACAGTCATGGAGCATCTGGAGTTTACGGCCAGAGCATATGGCGTTTCTGAGGCTGATTTCAAAAAGCGTACGGAGAAACTGCTCGACTTGTTCCGCATGAATGAGAAAAGTACCAGTCTGTCGACCCACCTGTCCAAAGGTATGCGGCAAAAGGTCATGATCATGTGTGCCTTTGTGGCAGGTCCGCCACTCTATATCATTGATGAGCCTTTCCTGGGACTTGACCCCCTCGGAATCCGCTCTTTGCTTGATTTTATGCTTGAAATGAAGGCTTCGGGATCATCCATTTTGTTGAGTTCACACATTCTGTCCACCATTGAAAATTACTGTGACCGTTTTATTGTCCTGCACAGAGGACAGGTCATTGCTCAAGGGACGCTGAATGAGCTGCGTACTCAATTCGGGGAATCGGATGCCACGTTGGAGCATATGTTCTATTCCCTTGTACAAGGCAGGGATTAAGCATGGATCTCAAGCAGTTATGGAAGCAAAGACGCACTGGATTCTGGAATGGAATTCTTCCTTATCTGGGTTATGTCATTCAGAGCGGCGTAGCCATGGTGTTCTTATTTCTCGTCATTGCGTTCTCCGCCTGGTATACATCGTTTGTACAGCACATTCCGGAGGGATTTCCGATTCGCTGGATAACGTTGCTATTGTTGGCGCCACTGGTGCTGTTTAGCAGCTATCGTACATATCTGCATCCGGCAGACATCGTATTTTTACGTCCGCAGGAATATCGGATGCACGAATATCTGAAAAACAGCTTTGCTCGTGGCATTATCTATAAAACCTTGGGTATGCTGCTCGTATTTGTAACGTTGTGGCCGCTCTATGTTCGAGCAGATCAGGATGCAAGGCCATTTGGCTGGTTTATCCTGCTTCTTCTGTTGTGGAAAGGGTTATCGAGCTATGGGGCTTGGCAAGAACTACGCATGGTGCAAATCGGTGCCGCTAGAGGATATCGTTTGCTCCGATGGGCTTTGGCTATACTGGCGATTGCCGCCTGGTTGTGGCAGCCTCCACAGCGCAGTATCTGGTTCCTGCTGCTGCTGGCCGTCGTTTATATCGTTGCTCTGCGTATCCCTCTGAAACATCGGGTTTCATGGGACCGTCTCATTCAGGTGGAGCAGGGCCAGGCTGGACGAGTGATGCGCACGCTGGGATGGTTCGTAGATGTGCCTTCATCAGGCCAAAAAGTAAGTTCTCGCCGCTGGCTCAGCAAATGGGGGAGTGGCCTCCCGTGGAACGCAGGGAAAGCCTACCGCTATCTGATCACCAAAACGTTCATCCGAACTGAAGTGTTCTCTATCGTTGTGCGCTTGGTTGTACTGGGCATGCTGCTGTCCTGGTGGACGGCAGGCAGTTATTTCGGGATTGGTGTATACCTGTTCTTCCTGCTGCTTGTGGGTGTGCAACTGGGTGCACTGCGTCGCAGTCATGGTGAATCGTTCTGGATTATGATTTATCCCATCTCGGGAGAAAGTCGTCGATCCCAGGTGCTAGGGTTCATCTCGAATCTACATGCGCTGGTTGCTTTGCTTATGTGGTTGCCGATGCTGGCTGCGGGATGGAGTGGACTGAGCATGACCATAGCAGCACTGGTCCTTGGTGTGCTGGTCATCTACTTGATGCGACGTTCTCAGGGTAACAAGTGGTTGAAGGAAGAAGAGGATGAATGAACGGTTGGGCGTCTGACTAGTTAACGTTCAATGGCAACGCCGACTAGGGACGCTTGCGTAACATAACAAAAGAAGGGTATTCCGAGCTGTATCCCGGAATACCCTTCTTTGTGCTACAGTCAGCTTACCTTGTTCCGACTCCTGGTGAGGACGTATGAACTAACAGAGGAATGATTTTGTGATAATGACGAGCAAGATGAACAGAACGAGAATGGCACCTGTATTTGTAAATCCTCCTCCGTAACCGTAACCGCCGCATCCATAACCGCCTCTTGTTTCTTCAACTACTCCAGACATGGTCATTCCCCTTTCAAGTGGTGTTGGGCACGCCCTTGCGTACATCGTATATTATGTGCTTTGGGGATAGGCTGATTGGGCCGTTGCCCGGTAGAGCCTGAAAATTCATCGTTTTGGGCCTTTGCCCGTCAAGATAGCCACACGTTTTCAAAGCGGAACACAAAATACCCCTTTATATCGAGAGACATTCATCAGGATACAAAGGGGTTCGTATTTGAGTCAGGCAACGGATGCAAGTCCGCTCCCTGACTTATTTATTTGGATTAGCATTACTGCATATAAATTAAGTTGTCTGTAGATCCAAAACTCCACGATAGATCGTGTCGAACAGATCTTCCAGTCCGGATTCTTCAATACAGGAGAAGGCGATTCGCAGATCCGCCTCACCCAGCGCAATCGTACCGACGCCGTATTTCTGTAGCAAATGGGTCCGGAGCTGCTCTGCGCCGACATCCTTCAGCTTCAGGCACATGAAGTAACCGGAGTTGAACGGATAGTAATCCCATACCTCACCGTATTTACCGCTATCGAGGATGGATTTTACTTTGTTGGCGCGGCCTTTCATGATTTCAAACTTCTCCAGCTTCTGTGCCTCGAACTCAGGTGCTTTCAGCGCATCCAATACAAAAGTTTGGGAAGGATGCGGACCACTGGAGATGGTTGCCCGGATAATACCGAGTGTTTTTTGCTCCAGAGCATGGAGAACTGCAGCATCTTCATGGGCGTACGTGATGAATCCAACGCGGAAGCCCCATACGAATTCTTCCTTCGTGGCACCGTCAACTTTGACAGTTAACACACGTGGGTGGAGGTTCGCCAGTTTGCCAAACAGGGATTCGTGAATGGAATCTTCGAAGAAGAGACCAAAGTAGGCATCATCTGTCACAGCAACGACGTTCACACCAGCCTCAGCCGCTTGATGGATCGTATCCACGATTGCATCTGCTTCTTCGGCTCCAGGCGTATAACCTGTCGGGTTGTTCGGGAAGTTCAGCAGCACGATGGCTTTGCCTTTGTCCTTCTGCGCAAGCAACGCTTCGAGCAGGCCAGCACTGTTGAAGTTCAATTGATCATCGAACAGGGGATAATGAACTAACTCGCCATGACGACGAATTCCGAAGGTCAGCTCATAATTTTCCCAGTTTTTATCCGGATATATAACAGCGTCCCCTTCTTCGGCGAACAGGTCGGCTACGATACTCAGTCCATGAGTTAATGCGTTAGTCACAATGGGGTTACCAAATGTTTTACCTTCAAGGGAAGGTGTTTCCTTCAGCATCTTGTCTCTCCATACGGTCCGCAACTCAGGCTTCCCTGCAGGCGGAGCATAAGGGTACAAATCTTTCGGTTGGTATGCGGACAGCTTATCCTGAATAACAGCTAGGTGCATCGGCACACCGCCCTCCAGAGCAATACCAATCGTAGCATTGTAGGTTTTGGCCAGACTTGCTGCTTCAGCAGACTGACTCAAGATACCTTCTTTTGGAAAATAGATTTCTTTGCCGAGCTGCGACAGCATGGAGTAGACGTGACTGCTGCCTGCCTGAATACTTTCGTTCAACTGTTCAGCCAGTGGATTCATTCTTTTCATCCTTCCAAGTCTTTGGGATTCAACTGCCTAACATTATAACACCTTGCCTTGCCCCCGTCACGGAAATTACGCATAATGACAGTTTTATCACTTCACCGCGTTGTTGCGGGTGTTTTCGAGTTAGGTTAATGTTACTTCTCCCGATTGATTATACTATGGAAAATGAATGTTATTTCTGATGGAAAGGACAATATTTCCGCATCATTTCGGCAGTTTCTGCATCTCGTCCTTCGTTACGCTGTTCCAGTTCGCCGCTAATATGGTCAAAGCGTTCAGCCGAGAGGTTCTGTCCAAATTTGAACTTGGCACTGATCCGTTCAGGAACAATGCGAACCACAGCAACGGCTTTGAGATTACCCTTGTAGCGGGGATCAGCTGCATCAATGGGGACATATCCGCCCTGCGGCTGGAGTTTCTCCATAAAGCGTTGAAGAACCTTGCCCTTGATGTCCAGATCCTGAACCGGCTCTGCCTGTCCGAATGCCATTACACTTTTGAAAAAAGAAGTTGCCGGACAAGCTAATTCGGGATCACTGAAATAAGATGGAATCAGGGAAAACTCTTCTGCCACGGTAAAACTGACGGAGGAATCCTGCTTGATCTGTTTCATTTTCTCTCCGGCAAGACTGCCATGGAAATAAAAACAACCGTCCATATATACGAAGTTTAGCGGTGTTACCCGTGGCTGCCCGTCCGGACTAACCGTTCCCAGAAAACCAAAGGAGCATTGGTCCAGAAATGTTATCATTTCCTGTTCTTCATCTACATTGAATTCTTTTCTTCTCATCGGTGTTCCCCCTTGAATAGCATGTGGATTAAATCACTGTACCTTAGCCATAACATTAGAACTTGCATTGACATATAAAAAGATCCAATTTACATTCACTTTAATAGACCAATTTATTTGGAAAAAGAGGTGCACGATGGAATTGTGGCTGCCTATGGATTCATACGTGGTTCAACACCGTTACAAATACGAGGCATTGTACCATGCTTTGCGTGACGCCATTCATGCAGGGACGCTGGTTGGAGGCACAAGACTGCCTTCCACTCGAGAGTTAGCACGTCAATATGAAATGTCACGCGGCTCCGTGGCACAGGTATATGACATGCTGCTGGCTGATGGTTACGTGCGAGCGCATAGGGGAAGAGGGACTTTTGTTTCGGACACCATAACAGCACAGGACCATGCAGAGCAGGAGGCAATGATTCAACTTTCTCCATGGGGAGAGCGGGTGAGTACGCTGAATATTCAGAATGAAAAGGAAAAACCGTCAGCCATTGACCGGGAGCAACGGGTCATCAACTTCCATGTACAGCGTATGCCTGCCGAGCATTTCCCACAAGCGGAATGGAAAAGTGCGCTGGCCGCCGTTCATCGGAGCGGATCGCATGAACGAAGTGGTGCTGCTGGAGACCTTGAACTACGTGAGGCCATCGCATCACATCTGAGGTGGACACGGGGCATTCAGGCTGAGGCATCACAGATCGTACTGTTTAGTGGTTCCATGCAGGGCATCACTTTGATAGCACAGCTGCTTATCCCTGAGGGGGCCGCTGTTGTATTGGAAAACCCGGGATATAAGGGAATTGCTCATGCCGTTAAGTCCTGCGGAGGAAAGATTATTCCAGCGGAAGTAGATACCGGGGGGATTATTCCGCAGTCCTGGGAAGCACAGACGTTATTTGTGACACCTACCCGCCAGTTTCCTACAGGGGCTGTCCTTGGTCTGGACAGACGGAGAGCAATACTTGAATGGGCCTCGGAGCGAAATGCCGTCATTATTGAAGATGATTATGATAGTGAATTTCGCTGGGGAGGTAGGCCGATTGAACCGCTCAAAGTACTCGATCGTGAACAACGGGTCATTTATGTCGGATCGTTCTCACAAACGATGGTTGCATCCTTCCGGCTTGGTTACGCCGTTCTGCCACCCAGTCTGGTGCAGCCACTGATCGCTGCAAAAGCACTGTACGAACCCGTACCTCCTGCCCTTCTGGAGCAGCGTGCACTTGCGAAGTTTATGGCCCGAGGAGGGTATTTGCGCCATCTAAGACGGTTAACCCGTCTCTATGGGGAACGGCATGCTTTTTTTGTCAGTGAGATGAAGCGGGAATTACCGGAACCTTTCATCATGCAGCCTGGGGATGCTGGATTGCATATTTATGCTACGTGGAAAGGGGATATTGACAGTTACGAGCGGTTCAAGGCACTGGCTCAGGAAGAAGGTGTCGTATTCCGTGATGCGGTTCGTTATTGGCTGACTCCAGGTCCGCCGGCTGTGTGTTTTGGCTTTGCACATCTGGAGAAAGAGGAGATTGAAGAGGGGATAAGGCGAATGCGGTTAGCATGGGAGAAGTGCACATTTTCGTTTCGGTGAATTCCGCTGTATAATGGAATAAGACGTTTCGCTCCAGCAGGAGCAGAAATATATAAACACATATCGCATCATTTTTGATGCAGTATGCAAAAGAGATTAACTTTCAAGGGGGAGTGGCGACATGCTGCAGGCATCGCCGTCATCTTTTGTTATTTTGCCCGCCGTCGCCAAAATTGTCTGCGAACCGGGATGGAAGTGGCAAAAGCGGGAAAAACCGATGCAAAACTATGACTTATTTTATGTATGGAGTGGTGAAGGGACCGTTGTGCTGAATGACCGATCGTATGAAGTTGGCAAGGGTAGTTGTTTTCTGTTCAGGCCAGGCGATCATCCTACTGCAACACATAATAAGCAAAAACCGTTGGTACTAACGTATATTCATTTTGATGTAGATATACCCGTTAATGATGTTCCCCAGTCCTATCGTGAGGTACTGGAAACGGTGGAATTCGAGCACTTGCTGGCTCGTTATGTAAGATTGTTCCTATCCGATGTATATGGGCGGGATGAGGAGAGCCGACTGATTCTGAAACAGCTGATGATTCATTTGCTGCGTGCAGATACAGAAGCTCCTGTGGAGAAAAAGGTGAGCAACCAGTTGTCCGATGTCATCCAGGAGGTAGCTAACTATGTACGCCAGCATCCGGGGATAACACATCGCGTGGAAGACCTCGCTGCAAGGGCTGGATTATCGCCGCGATACTTCTCGATCAAGTTCAAGGAATTGATTGGTTCGTCCGTGCAATCCTATATCATTCGCATGCGCATTGAGCGGGCTGAGCATCTGTTGGTGCATACCGGCATGAATGTGACCGAAGTGGCAGATGCCCTGGGGTACCGCGATATCTTTTTCTTCAGTCGTCAGTTCAAGCAGTATACCGGCAAAAGTCCGTCCGAGATTCGTTAGGGCCTCTCTGTCCGGTAGAATATGGTAACGTTTCAATTCTGGGAAGCAGGGGTAAGTATGTAGCATTCCAGACGATCGAAAGGGGGAACTTGTGATGAACGGAAAACGTCGGGTCCGCAACCGGGGATGCTCTATCAGGGGCTTTAATATTTTCCGGAACCGCCTGCGCCGCTCCAAACCGGCAGAGGAAATGCAGGACGTATGGTTTTAAGGAATGGTCAGAAAACCAATATGACGAAGCTTAGCTTCGTATTGCATGTATACATGGAATGGGAACGGTAATCATCCTGACTTCTACATAGCTCTGAAGCGGATAATCGGATTCTCTGATCGGCAAAAGGTACTCATAGCCTGGACACTTTACCCTTAAAAGGTGTTCCGGCTGTGAGTACCTTTTTATATTTATTTTTTTATATAGGCCAAAGTTCTGTGTAATCTGTTTCTTGAGATCAGAAATTAAAAAAGATGACTCCTGTTATTCAGGAATCATCTGCGTATTGCTCAATGGATTGGTTTTAACCGACCGAGCAATTCTCCCATTTTGACGGAGTCGCCAGGCTGCAAGCCTGGGTCCGGTTCGAATGTACCGCTCTGTGTTAACAGTACGACGGTGGAACCGAATTCAAAATATGCGAGATCATCGCCTTGTGCCCATGAACTTACATCCGCACCAGCGTACTGTATGCTGCTCACGTTCATTGCGCCTACTTTCACGACAGCAACTTCTCCATAATCATGAGCAATATACGTAATGAGCCGTTCGTTCCGACTCAGCACCGATTTCATATGGGTCAGACCAAAATCGTTTACTGGATAAACCTTGCCCTTAATATGTTCACTCTCAATGCGGCGACCGCTAACAGGAGCATGAATGCGGTGATAGTCGCGTGGGCTGAGATACAGGACAAAGGCATAACCGTGCTTGTACTTCTCCAGATGTGGTGAGTGGTTTAATAATTCAGCAAGTGTATAATTTTGTCCCTTAACATTCAGGAGCGTTCCAGCAGATACAGGACCGGCTGCCGTGATTTTGGCATCGACCGGACTGATCAGTGCATGTTCTGAAAGTTCAAGCGGGCGCATGCCCGGTTTAAGTTTACGGGTAAAGAAATCATTCAATGAACGATATTCCTTCCAGTCTTTCTCAGCTTCCTGAACAGGGATGTCGTAGGTCCGGACAAAATAAGGGATAAATGCCTTGCTTCCCCGGCTCTTGGAGAAGGCTCCCACAGTCCGGGAGATCCATTTGCGAGAAGAAAGCTCGGTCATTAACCGCAACAGCGTTTTTGCCATGAATATCCCCCTTAGGGTTAGTGCGAACTTCAAGGCCGGCAGGGCCGGCCGTTCTGCATAATATTGACACAGAATGCCCACGAAATCAATATAGGCCGCGATCATACGTCTGGGGTTGCCTTGGTATGCGCGAATTCTGCTCCAGCAGCAGACGTCCATAAGCCATCGGCTGCCGGTAGCTGGCTTTCCAAGTCTCCGTCATTCCGGCCTTGCGGAAACCGTAGCGCTGATCCCTTCCGTTGCATTCGATAAAATAAATCTGGCCCTTCTCTGTGATCCCCAGATCAAGTCCGAGGTCCGCAAGATGAGGCAGGCTCGAAGCCAGCGTCCGTGCGATTCGGAGCCCGACAGACCGGATTCTGGTCTCCAGTTCAAGTGCATGCCAGTCGGTTGCCTGCAAGTCAAGAGCTTCAGCCAGCGTCATGACTTTGCTGCCTTGGGCGATATTCGTGACAAACGTATGCGCCGGAGCCACCTTGGCGAATATGCCTGTGATCGCCCACAATCCGTCACTTCCTCGTTGCACGGATACCCGCAGATCTACAGGTCTTCCCTCAAAACGAACCAGAGGTATGCGTTCTTCAATGAGATAGGCATGCCGGAAAATACGGCGCAGGGTGGCTGATGGCAGTTGTCCCTTATTCAGTCGAAAGGTGGCCCATCCCTTGCGTGAAGTCCTTGTCTCACATGTCAGTTTCCATTGACCGTCCTTTTGGAATATCCGCATAATGCCGTGACCGATGCTTCCGCTGCATGGCTTGATCACCAGATCATCGTAATGTTCCATCATATATGCCAAAGAATCAGGTGTAGCTTTGACCGCACGGGGGAGATGTTGCCTGAGACCGGGGTCCTGATAAAGCATCTCGTGAATGTGGTCTTTGCGGTATCGATTGCGGACATTGTAAACCTGTATGCCCTGCAACAGCAGTTTGGTCACCTGATGCTGCTCCGAACGGCGAAGCTGGAGAGCCCGGTTATGAATAACGGAGGGCAATGGCATCCTTTGACGAACGTATATACCCTCTTTTTTTACATAAGCCATACAGGTTTTGTTGTCCGAATCCACGTCTTCCAGCCGCAAAAAACAAGGGGTTAATCCATAACAGGCCGCTGCCTGTTCAACATTCGCGAGTGATTCCTGACCCGTCCTTCCAGCCGGTATCCCCCGGTACATGCGTGAATCGAACAGAATACCGATCGTTTCTTGTAGCATGACCGTTCCTCCTTCAATGTTATCGCGACCATGGATCGTCCATCCATGGAATGCCGGCCTGTCACCGCATGGTTGGACATCACGATAACGCAGACCGGAATCATGATGCTTCGATATGCATCAAAGAGTGCTCTTTCCAGCCCTTTGCATCATATGGATTTATGCAAATGGCTTACATGATATCGTATGACATCTCTGGGGTAGGGGCGTGGACAGCCGCCTTACATAAGTGAACGGGTACAGCCTATTTCAATAGGGACAGCTCGATCATTCATACCTTGAAGCTTGTGCAGCGATGAAAATGTAACCCACCAAAGTCATGAATTACAGTGGCAGATGCCCATACTGACGCATAAGATGCCGGAGACGAACGTTAGAGGAAGGAGCTAGCTGTATGAGTAAAAAAGGCAATAAGAAGGTTCCTACGCCAAAACTGCGGCATGTGAGTCCTAAATTTAAGGAACTGGATCTGACCAATCGACGGTCAGACACAATGGACTCAGGTTTCACTTCGAATAGGGAAGAACGCTTGAATACAAATAAACGGAATTCGAAGGCCATTCAGGCATCAGAAGAATTCCTATCCGAATCAATGGAGCTACCTGCTTCAACGAACGAGCTGGAAGACCTGGAGATCGTAACCAAAGCCATCAAACCGGAACCCGTAGAGTCTGATAGCGAGAAAGTCGTCGAGACGCAAGATATCCTGGAAAAGCAGATTCAGGTCAGCAGCGTGGCTCCGCTTGTTTTGGAAGAAGAGCTGGGTATCAACAAGCAAGAAACAGCAAGCAGGGACCGGTTGCAGATCCTGAACCAGAACCAGATGCCTGGTCATACCGGACACTATATCTACACGGACGACTTGAGTGAATTTGCTGTTACGGAGAGCAAACTGGCTCCTTTCTCTGTGGATGCCTCCAAGCTGAAACCGGATGCGGTCGGCAGTGAAGCATTGCAGGATTATGCGGTGACCAGCATACACATAGCAGACGGGGCCATTGTTTCAGCGAAACTTGCGGAAGCGTCTGTATCTGAGGAGCACCTGATTGACGGCTCTGTGTCTGGTCATAAAATACGAAATGCTTCTATTGCAGGTGAGAAAATCAGAGATGGCAGCATTACTTCTCAGAAGCTTGGCAACCAGGTCATCGATTCGGCCAAAATTGCCGACGGTTCCATCGGCACAAGACATCTCAGCCGCATGCTGGTAACGGAAGAATTAATCAAGAATCATGCCGTAACTGGAGACAAGATTGCGATTAGCGGGGTGGATACAAGACATCTCACGGGGGGAGCTGTGAATACCTCCAAACTGGCTGACGATGCAGTGACTACATCCAAAATTCGGGAAGCTGCTGTCACAGGCAGCAAAATCGAAGAACTATCCATCGAGTCTCACCATATTCAGGCAGGTGCTGTTAAACAGACACATCTGGCAGAAGGGTCTGTCGGTCGTTCACAACTATTAAATGGCAGTATTGGAAGTGACCAGATAGAGGATGGGTCCATACAAACAAGACATTTAGCTGAGGGTTCACTAAGTGGAAGACATCTCTTGGACGGTTCAATCGGATCAAGCCAGATTCGCGCTCATTCTGTTGGCAAGGAGCAGATTGGCAATGGAGAAGTGGGCAGTGAGCATTTGACGGAAGGTGCAGTAACCAGCAGCAAACTGGCAGACCAGTCTGTGGGAACAGCAAAATTGCTGGAGCAGTCCATTACGGCATCCAAGATCTCTGATCAGAGCGTCATTTCTTCCAAAATTGCGGATGAAGCCGTACAAGGTAAACATCTTGCCAAAGGGTCCATTCGTGCGGAACACATTGCGAATCGGGGAATTACACCGGTACATGTGGACAATTCCGCAATTCACTCCATTCACATTGCAAGTGGGAGCATCGAGGCAACTCATCTATCTACCGCAAGTGTGTCCGGAGATGCTCTCGCAGACGACGTGGTGTGTGAGCGGCATCTTGCAGAGTCGGCCGTGGGTACGTATGAATTGCAGGATGCTGCCGTTACAGACGTTAAACTCGCGGATGGAAGTGTGACAACAGAAAAGCTTGGAACGGCATCGGTGAGTAGCAGAGCGCTTGCCCCGGGAAGTGTTATATCCTCGCATCTTGCGAGTGGTGGAGTCACAGGTACACATCTGGCTCCAGGCAGCGTGGGTTCCGAGGCTCTGAGACCTTATGCAGTGAAATCGGAACATCTGACAGAACATGCCGTAGGTGTGCCTCATCTTCAGCCAGGCAGTGTTGAAACGGATGCGATTGCACGGGCCGCGGTCACAACAGATAAATTGGCTATTGATAGTGTAACTTCAGCCCAGCTGGCTGGCGGGTCCATTTTTCCGCCTCATCTAACAGATCATGCGGTTACCTCCCCCAAGCTTTCACCAGAGAGTGTTGCCACAGATAAACTGGCGGATTTTGCTGTCACGTCAGCTAAACTGGCAGACGGCAGCGTGACTTCTTCCAAGATTATGGCAGAGAGCATTAACGCCAAACATATTCCATCAGGAACCATTCGCGGATATCACCTGAAGCAGCATGCCGTTTCCTTGGAACATTTGTCGGAAGAAATACGCTCGCCGGAATTATTCGCTGATGGCAGTATTACCGGCAACAAACTTCGGCATGACTCCATAAGTGCGGACCATTTGACAGCAGACTCGGTATCGGGGACAGAACTACAACAGGCTGCTGTAGGTAGCGAGCACTTGCAGCCATCCGTTGTACAATCCGTCCATCTGGCTGAAGGCAGCGTGAAATCTGACCATTTGGGAACTCAAGTAGTGAGCTCACAGCATCTGAAGGCAGACATCATTCATGAGGAGCATATTGCTGAACAGGTGGTCACATCGCATCACTTGGCACCTGGATCTGTTGAAACAGACCATCTGGCACCTTTATCCATTACAGCGGCTCATCTTCAGCCAGGTTTAATTAGTGGTTTGCATCTTCAGGCAGAGTCGACAAGTGCTGTTCATCTGCAGCAAGGAGCTGTGCATTCCCGTCATATTCAAGATGGTGAGATTCTTCCTCATCATATCCATGAACGCAGCATCGGAACGTCTCATCTGGAAGAAGAAGCGGTAAGTACGATTATATTGCAGGATGAATCTGTAACACGCTCCAAACTAGCAACTGGTAGTGTGGATGGCAGTAAATTAGCCGCAGGAACCGTATCGGCTACTCACATTGCTAATGAAAGTGTGCAGACCCGTCATATCCAAGAAGGAGCAATCCTTGCTGATCATATTCAAGAGTGCAGTATTGGCTCAGTTCATCTGGATGAGGAGTCTGTAAGTGCGGTTCATTTGCAAAATGGATCTGTAACAAGTGCCAAACTGGCGGATGGCAGTATAAACGGCAGCAAATTGCTTGAAGGAACCGTATCGGGGATTCATATTGCGTCCGAAAGCGTGCAATCCGAGCATATTCAGGCAGACGCCATTCATGCTGACCATATTCAGGAGCGGAGCATCGGCACAACCCATCTGGAGGAGGAAGCAGTAAGTGCGATTCACCTGCAAAATGGGTCTGTCATCAGTGCCAAACTGGCCGACGGCAGTGTAACCGGCAGCAAGTTGATCGAAGATGCGGTGTCGGGAATCCATATCGCCTCTGAAAGTGTGCAATCCCGCCATATCCAGGCAGGAGTAATCCTTGCTGACCATATTCAGGAGCACAGCATTGGCATGCTTCACTTGGAACAGGAAGCAGTAAGTGCCATTCATCTGCAAAATGGATCTGTAACAAGTACCAAGTTGGCCGACGGCAGTGTAACCGGCAGCAAGTTGCTTGAAGGAGCAGTATCGGATATCCACATTGCAGACGATAGTGTGCAATCCCGTCATATTCAAGAGGGAACAATCCTTGCTAATCATATTCAAGAGCGAAGCATCGGCACAGCACATTTGGAAGAGGAATCGGTAAGTGCCATTCATTTGCAAAATGGATCTGTAACGAGTGCCAAACTGGCGGATAGCAGTATAACCGGCAGCAAGTTACTCGAAGGTACGGTATCCGGGATTCATATCGCATCGGAAAGTGTGCAATCCGAGCATATTCAGGCAGGAGCCATTCAAGCTGATCATATTCAGGAGCGAAGCATAGGCACAACCCATCTGGAAGAGGAAGCAGTAAGTGCGGTTCATCTGCAAAATGGGTCCGTAACGAGTGCTAAATTAGCTGACGGTAGCATTAGCGGCAGCAAATTGCTCGAAGATGCTGTATTGGGGAGCCATATCGCGTCGGAAAGTGTGCAAACTCGCCATATCCAGGCAGGAGCGATCCTTGCTGATCATATTCAGGAGCATAGCATTGGTACGTCCCATCTGGAGGAGGAAGTAATAAGTGCGGTTCATCTGCAAAATGGGTCCGTAACGAGTGCCAAACTGGCCGATGGCAGTGTGAGCAGCAGCAAACTGCTTGAAGATGCGGTGTCGGATGTCCATATTGCCAATGGAAGTGTGCAATCCAGTCATATCCAAGAGAGAGCCATCCATGCTGACCATATTCAAGAGCGAAGCATTGGAATCTCCCACCTCAAAGCGGAATCGGTCAGTTCGATTCATCTGCACAATGGTTCCATAACAAGTGCCAAAATGGCTGACGGCAGTGTAAACGGTAATAAATTGCTTGAAGGTGCGGTATCGGCTATCCACATAGCAGACAAAAGTGTGCAATCTCGGCATATTCAGGATGGAACGATTCTTGCTGATCATATTCAGGAACGCAGTATTCGCACAACCCATCTGGAAGAGGAAGCAGTAAGCGGGATCCATCTACAGAATGGGTCCGTCACAAGTGCCAAATTGGCCGATGGCAGCGTGAACGGCAGCAAACTGAGTGAGCAGAGTATTACCTCTAATCATTTGAATGCGGGGATTGTAGGTCCGGCGCATTTGAGCGAAGAGATATGGAATGCGATTCGTCAGTTCAGTGGAGAAACGCTGGAACAACTGGCAGCTATCAAAAGACAAGAGGGATTGCTTCAAGCAGGAAGTGAGGCAGTACCGCCATCACAGCCGGCAATTGTCGTGGAACCCTCAAGTGTCGATCTGAAGGAAACGCAGTTTATCCAGACGTCGGGTCAGGAGCTGGGGCAACAACAAGAGCATCCATCGCAAGCTAACCAGCTTGGAGATTCATTGACGACAGCTGGCACGGTCCAGCCACAGCTACCGCTACCACAGCCTGAATTTTCACATGAGATCGATGGAATTAAGGAGTTCAAGCTGAGGGAGCAAGCAGTTAAGCAGGAGCATTTGAGTGATGGAGCTGTTGGAAGCAGCCAGTTGCAGCATGGAGCTGTGGGTCCTGAACACCTGTCATTCCAGCCCGTACGAAGTGTCAGCCGTCAGCCTGTGGTGCAGCAGTTCGGTATGGAGGCCTTTATATTGCCTGAGGATGAACAGTGCGTGGAAGTAACGGTAGCCTTTGAGGAGTCGTTTATATCGGAGCATTATGTGATTGTAGCCATGTGTAATGATCGGGGATTCCAGGTGTCGCTCCTCTCCCAGAGTGAGGATGAAGCCGTACTGGAAGTGTCACGAACTACGGGCTCCACACACACCTATGGATTATTGTCATGGATTGCCGCTGGGCCTTCCGTGTAAGAATGCGAGATCATGTGTCCTCATTCAAGACATCTGTAGACGAATGATTTCACATGTTTAAATAGACAAAAGCGGTTCCCGGATATGTCCGGGACACCGCTTTTTTTCATATATAAGCTTGCTCCGTTCGGACGATGAGGGGTGCCTGAACGATTTAATATGAGTTCAACAACGAATGATTCTTACAGTCCTACAGCTTGATAAGCTTTGGTAATTGCAGTAGCTTCAGCCGAAGTCGCTCCGTACAGATCTTTAGCGGCTTGGATTGTCGCTGTTTTGGCAGCAGCAAATTTGGATGTAGGTGTCAGATAGTTCACGAGTGTGCTGTAGAAGATTTGAATGGCTTTATCACGCCCGATCCCTGTTACAGTGACACCATTATGTGTACCGCCTTGAGCTGCAAGATAGTACGCTTTGTTAATGATACCGCTGTTGGTATGAACGCCTCCGTTGTCCGCTGTTCCAGTATAACGGTCAGCGTATTTGTCAGGTTGTCCATACAATGTAGGGTTGGATAGGGAGCGCAGTGCATCACCTGCAATGTTAGGGGTGTAGACATCGTCGCCAAGCAACCAGTTTTTGCTTTGGATCGTATTTCCGAAAATATCAGCGAAGGCTTCATTTAATGCACCTGGCTCATTGCGGTACTCCAGATTGGCTGTATACTCAATGACACCGTGAGTCAATTCGTGGCCTACTACATCCAGATCACCAGATAGTGAACGGAAAGTCGTTCCATCACCGTCACCAAATACAATCTGTACTCCGTTCCAGAATGCATTATTGTAGTTGGAGCCATAATGCACAGTGGATTTAATGAGCAAACCGTTGCCATTAATACCGTTGCGGTTGAATTTGTTTTTGTAGAAATCATACGTGGCAGCAGCATGGGCGTGGGCATCTACGCCAGCACGATCAGTCCATACGTTATCGGAATCTGTCAGGAGTGTACCTGGAATGGAGGAACCATTGTTTGCAGTGTAAGTTTCAATCCCATTGCCGCGAGTGGTATCTTTCAGTTGGAAGGTACTGCCGGATTGGGTGGTTGTAAGGGTTTTGGTATCACCAAGTACACCTGTACCTGTTCCTGTTGCGAAGTTGATGAGGTCATATTGAGATACGATACTGCCGTCAACGGCATTCACGAAATATTTGGTACGTAATGGGGCAGGATCCAGCACATTGACTTCGGTAATGTAAACAAGGTAGGTTTGGTTGTCCTCTTCATTGTGGTAAATGTTCAACTCGGCTTCAGGGGTTTTCTGTGGTTCGCCAAGCTCTCCAACGCGGGAAGTGGCTTCTTCCGATGCAATCTTGATCGCATCTTCTGCACTGATTTCAGCGACACCGTCATTAGGGATAGCTTGTTCTTCAACCGGTGGGAGATCTCCAAGTGCGGATGAAACCTGGCCTGTTTTGTCTAGGTGGATCGTTTGCTCGGCACCGTAGACTGGAATGCCCTTAATGTACTGCTTCAGGCGGAAGTGTCTTACACCAGAGGTGTCCGTAGTCCTTTTAATAATTTTGAGTTGGGATTTCACGTCGGAATTCAGGAATTGTTCCTGTTGTCCAAGGAAATTGAAGATTGTTTCGTCAGAACCGCTGTTCAACTGGATACCCTCCTCAGAGGCATAAGGGGCCTGCAATGGAATGGACTGATCAGACAATGGAGCTGCAGCAGCAGAAGATACGGAAGCGAGCAAAAGAGCTCCTCCAAGAATTGTTGGCATAACTTTAGCAAATTTCATAGTAAACTCTCCCATTCTCAATATGATTTTTTTGGAAAACACATAATTATGCCAATCTCGGTTGGAGTTCCGTCTGCAACTTGGGCAGCGCGGAGTGTGGGGCTGAATCTGAAACGTGGAATATGACAAGAAACGATAAGGAACAAAGTCGGCAGAGCCTGTATGCCTGTGGTTGGGCGTGTCAAAGGAGTACCGTTTATCCGGTTCAGCCATGAGGCTTAATCGTTCATTGTGGTTCCTCTTTCAGAAGCCAGGGGCCTTGTCCACTTGCGAAGCAGAAGATGTTCTTACGGAGCCGGGGTGTTCGTTCCGGGTTCACATAATAGAGCCTGAACTACGTATTGAACGGCATCACTCCTCTCAAGGTACATGCAACAGAGCAAAAACAGCCTCTTGTATCATCCTGTACGCATAATTAACCCCAGGTCAATTAACAGGAATGAAAAAAGATTACTAAGGAACGTTTGTTCCTCATTAGGATTTTTTTGTCAATCTACTGCTTGCAACGTATATTATCACAATGTAAAAGTTTGGAAAAGATGCAATTTTAAATTTTTTTTAAAATTGTGTCTGAAGTAGGGGAGCGGTAGCATATTTCGCATATTTTGACGAATTCTGTCTAAATAAATGGATTGACTGAGCCGGGTGGCAGACAGAACCTGCTCGGTTCAAGGACATACGCCGTTTCCACTGCTCCATGAATACATAGAATAACGTGTACTCCCTTTGCATGCCGATGATGTACACCCGGGAGGTGACTGTGTTGCAAAAACGTGGCAATACAGCTTTTTATGCAGCCAAATCGAATCTGGCACAAAGAAAAGCGCAATTAAAGAAGCGTCGTTTGAAATCTGCTTACCAAAAGGGTACAAAGGCCTACAAGTACGTAATTCCACCCGTGGAGCAAACGGAATTGCCAGCATTCGGAGCTGAGCATGCGATGAGAGAGACACTTGCACAGGATTCGACGTACTCGCATAAACCACTGCTTTCGGTCATTATACCTGCCATGAATGAAGAGCGAACCATTGGTGCAGTCGTGCGTCAGTCGCTGCGGATATGCCGTGATGCTGAAGTGCTTGTTATTGTGAATGGTTCAACGGATGGGACGGCAGTAGCGGCAAAAAGGGCAGGGGCACAGGTGCTTCGTTATGCCGAAGCTTTGGGACATGATGGAGGGAGAAGAATCGGTGCAGCGGCAGCTCGTGGCAGGGTGCTGTTGTTCACGGATGCAGACATTCCAATTCCGGCAGAACATCTCGCGCCTTATGTGCGAGCGGTTCTGGACGGGACGGATGTGGCGCTTAATGATTATAACGGACCGGTCGCGCGTATCCCTGTTCACCCTGTGGTAGAGGCCAAACATGCGCTGAACAGCATGCTCGCGAGACCTGATCTGCAAGGGGCTTCCATGACAGCCATTCCGCATGCATTAAGTCGCAGGGCACTTGAAGTGATTGGGACGGACACACTGGAGATTCCACCGTTGGCACATGCAAAGGCGGTTACCAACGGGTTGAAGGTGCGTGCCGTCCATCATGTGCCTGTAGGCAAAATGAACGCAGTTCGAGTCAAGAAACGAAGCGGACCTGACCCGCTCAGTCAAGTGGTCTGGAATGATCATCTGACAGCGATCAGGTGGATAACCGATACACTCGGCCCACGTGGAGGACATTCCGATCTGCAGCGTGTTCGTAGCCTGACGAGGTGAGCATGTTGCCTAAAACAAGAAAGAAACCTCGTCAAAAGATGCAGCATGCTGGAGGTGAGGAAATGAAGGAGCGTTCAGGGGGTGTCCGTCGTCAACGGACAGCAGGCAGACGAACACCAAGGAACAGAACCAGAACCATGGGCAGGAAGAGCCTGACTAAATCGCCGCTAAAGAGTTCAGCATCGAGCAGGTCGGCAATGAACAAATCCGTATTGCATGAAGCATTCAGCGCAGGGCAACGGGCAGGACGCATGACGTTGGAAAATGAACAATCGATTGAACAACATGCGCGTTCAACATGGCAGGAGCATGGGGCTGCGATCTCAGCGGAGCTAAGGAGTTATTCTGCTGCAATGCAGGCAGGGAAAGCATTCATGCAGGGTTATGCTCAAGCTGCGGGACGCTCATTGAATATTATTCCACTTGCCCTGAATAAACCTGCCGCTGCAGTCGTCTGTGCCTGCAATGAGGAACTTACGCTGGGGCAAGTACTTGTACAACTGAAACGTTTGCCGCTGACAGATATCGTTGTGGTATTGAATGGAACAACGGACAACAGTCTGAGACAGGTGCTTGAACAGCCTGGCATCACGCTGGTCTATGAACCTGACCGGGCGGGACATGATGTAGGCCGCGCCTTGGGGGCCAAAATGACGGAGGCGGAGACCCTTCTCTTTGTGGATGGGGATATGGTCGTCCCGGCAGAGCAACTCGCCCCGTTTCTGTATGCGGTCGACCGGGGAGATGACGTGGCACTGAACAATCTTTCATCGCTGTTGCCTCCATTTGCCCGCCAGGATGAAGTGAGCCGGATCAAGGCATATCTCAACCGTGTGCTTAATCGTTCGGATCTGGGTTCCAATTCGTTGACGGCTGTACCTCATGCCCTCTCACGTAAGATGATCCAGATCGTAAAACCGGAGGCGCTGGCCGTTCCTCCCAAAGCGCAAAGTCTAGCCATTCAGCATGGATTAAAAGTGACTGCACCCAGTCAAGTGGATGTCATTCGTTCCAATCGCCTGCGTTCCACCAATACGGGCAGCGGCAACGAAGTCGCCCGATTGATCATTGGCGACCATCTGGAGGCGATTGCAACCTGGCTGGATATGGGCGGCAATAAGTCACAAGCCCGATCCATTTCTCGTGCTGAAGTGGCCTACAGGAGGAACGCCAGATGACACTGACGAGTATTATTATTCCGACGTACAACGGGCTGGAACTGCTGAAGCCGTGTATCGATGCCATTCGAAAATATACCGATTCTCATACATCTTATGAAATCATCGTTGTGGATAATGGCTCGGTTGACGGAACAGCAGCGTATTGTGCACGGGAACGAATTCGTTTTGTTCGGTTGCCGGACAATCGGGGTTTCCCGGCGGCTTGCAATGCCGGGCTCCGTGCAGCCTGTGGTGATGAGCTATTGCTGCTGAATAACGACGTTACTGTTACCACCCGCTGGCTCGAAAATCTGCGGGCAGCCCTCTACAGTGATGCAAACATTGGTATTACAGGTCCGGTGACCAACTATGCAAGTGGTATCCAGCAGGTAGAGCTTGAGTTCCGGGACATGGCACATTTTCAGGAACTGGCAGCTGCCAACAATATAGTCGATTCTTCCAGATGGAAGGAAGTCAGACGAATTGTCGGCTTATGTATGCTCATGCGGCGAAGTGTGATGGAGGACATTGGTGTGCTTGACGAAGTCTATTCGCCGGGACACTATGAAGATGACGATTATTGCTACCGGGCCTGCCAGAAAGGCTATCGTTTGCTGGTATGCGGGGATGTCTTGGTACATCATCGCGGCAGCGCGAGTTTCCTGAAGACCGATCCTGTAGCATGGAAACAGTTGCTTGAGCGCAATCGATCCATTTTTATCAACAAATGGCATGTCGATCCCCTTAAATATATTGAGACATCCGATGAAGGAGGGATAGTGGAATGAAAGGTGTAATTCTTGCTGGTGGAACAGGAACACGACTGTATCCTCTGACCCGGCTGATTAACAAGCATCTGATTCCAGTCGGCAAGCATCCGATGATTATGTATGGCATCGACAGACTCCGCCAGGCAGGCATTGAAGAGATATTGATAGTGATCAACAAACATTCCGCTGGTTTATACACGGAGTATTTGGGTGGTGGAGCAGATCATGGCGTCAAGCTAACGTATCGGATTCAGGAAAAGGCAGGCGGGATTGCCGAAGCATTGGATCTGGCGACATCGTTTATCCTTCCTGGAGAGAAATTCGTTGTGCTGCTGGGAGACAATCTGTTTAGCGACGATTTGAAGCCTTATGTGGATAAGTATATGCAGCAGCCTGCGGGTACAGCTCGTGTCTTGCTCAAAGAAGTGGACGATGCACGGCGGTATGGGGTGCCGGTGTTTGATCCACAGCATCCGGAACGAATCTCATACATTGAGGAAAAACCGAGTGATCCGAAGACCTCTTATTGTGTTACTGGCATATATATGTATGATGACCATGTATTCAACCTCATTCAGAACATTACACCTTCTGCACGCGGCGAACTCGAAATTACGGACGTGAACAATCATTATGCAGCAGCTGGAGGACTGGAATACGATATTTTGCAAAAATATTGGAGTGATGCAGGGACGTTCCAATCGCTTCAGGAAGCAGCCATCCGCATGAAGGGTCAACTGCCCTAAAATATATGCGCCTGATGCTGCCGCTGTGAGAGGTCCCATGAGAGCAGAACAACCTGCGCCGGAGCCGGAAGAATGCTCCGGCGCTTTGTGCAGCGGCGGCACTCCTCGTGCATGCCAAGGGAGGGAATGCCGTGAGAGTAGCAAAACGCAGCGACTTGGGCAGGAAGAAGACACTGGGCGGTCATGCCGGCTCCTTGTACGTATCTGTGGGAGTGCAGCCCAAAGCAAGTTCGAATCACGAATGGGGAAACCAAGGTGCGAAGCAGGGGAATGTGGAACTCGCAGGAATAGAGCGCAAGCTTCTTGCAGAACCGAAAGGCAAAGCCAGCGGGCGCACCGGCGCAAGACGTGGTGCGAGCGCTGGATCACGAACCAAAACGGGAGCGAAAACAGGCGAAGGGCGTGGCATTGCAGGCACCCGCGTGAAAGCAGGCGAGCGTACAGGCGTGAGCCGTGGCCGTAAAGGGGCGCGAGCCAAAACGGGCATGCGCGCAGTTGCAGGCCGCAGGCATGCTGCGCCGCGGGGCGGGTGGGCCGCAGGCGCCCGCGCCAAACAGCGCACGGCTGCGCAGCGTGCGCCCGGGCCAGCACCACAAGCCAGCACGCCACAGGCGCTGCCTGCCAGCGGTGCTGGCCCCGCCCCGCCGCAAGCGACACACCGACACGGTGGTGTCGCCCCCGCGGGGCGGGAAAGCGCTGCCGCGCATGCTGGCAGCGCAAGGGCAATGGCGCCTGCGCAGCCGGCAGCAGCGCCCGAGAGCGGCTACGCCGAGGGCTTCCGCGACGGCGTGTTCGCGGGCGGGGAGGCGCTGGTGGCGCAGCACATCCCGCCCGATCATATTCTGCCTGCCGTGGCGGCGGCAGATCTGATCGAGGCGGGATTCCGCCAATATGCGCCCACCCTAACCCGGCTGGCCAGCCCTCATGAGATGGCTGTCCATATCCAGGGGGCGCTGGATGCGCAGCGCCCCCTGTCTGTCGTTCGCCTCGGAGATGGCGAACTGCTGACCCTGGCAGCCGATACGGTGCTGCCCGGCGAGCAAGTGCAGGAGCTGGCACCGTTTCTGCCTTATGCAGGGGTGCCACGCTCCACCCCAGACATCCGCGCTGAGCTCGCGGAAGCCATTCGCGGCGCGGATTGGATCGGTGTCCCCATCTCGCGTGCGCCTACTTTTCAGGGACTTTTATTTCCAGTATTGCGCCATTTCGGCATTGACTGGTCCCGTCTGAATCTGACCAGTTCCACGATTAACTACAGCCTGCATCATTCGGGTCTGTTGTTGCCTGTGGTACAGGGGCGCCGGGTGCTGCTGATTGGAAGCCAAGCTGCAGAGCTCGGGGCGTTGTTGAACGGCCACGGGGTGCAAGTGACAGGCATTATAGGAACAGTGGATGGTGTTGTGGATATCCCGAGAGTGATGCAGCAGACTGCGGAGCATTCGTTCGATATCGCTCTGGTAGCAGCGGGAATTCCGGCCGTCATTCTGTGCCGCCGAATCGCTGGTGAACTGGGGCGGGTTGCCATAGATTTTGGACATTTGGCTGACAAATTGGTTACAGGAGAGCTTCATCTCTAATGGACGATCTGGTGCGACGTTCATCGTAACGCGCATTTGGATGAGGGGAAATGGAGGAAGCAACATGAGCACATCAGGCAGACGTTCAAAACAGCGGAAAGCATCATCATCCGAAACCGTTGTTTTGCATGCAGCTCGAAGCCGGAGTGGAGGGAAGATTAGACGCCAAGGCTCAGGCAAACGGGCAGCCAAGAACGCAAAACTGTATAAGCAGGGCTACCATAGAGGCTATGATGAGGGCGTACGACAAGGGGAAAGCTCATTCGGGCTGGTATTCGAAGGCGTAAGCATTATTATTCCGACGTACAACCAGCGCGAATATGTCCTGCAATGTGTGTCCAGTATTGAAAAGCATACACCGGCCCCCTTTGAAATTATTGTTGTGGATAACGCATCCAAGGATGGCACGGCGGAAGCCGTGCTTCGCAAAGGTGGCATGGTAAGGGTCGCTGCGCTGGATAAGAATCGTGGTTTTGCCGGCGGTGTCAATCATGGACTGATGATGGCGAGGGGGCGACATATCGTCGTGCTGAACAACGATACACTGGTCACCCCGGGCTGGTTGGAAAACATGATGACCTGTCTTGACAGTCATCCCGAGATGGGAGTTGTGGGTCCGGTTACAAATTACATCGGCGGAGATCAGCAGATTGAAGTCCCATACAGTGATGTGGATGACATGTGGTCTTTTGCTGCCCGACATAATCGCCCGGATGCCACGAAACATCGGGAGACCGACAGGCTGGTCGGATTTTGCTGGCTGTTCTCACGGGAATTGCTTGAGCGGGTAGGTTATCTTGATGAAGGTTACGCCGTGGGCAATTTTGAAGATGACGACTGGATCATTCGGGCGAAGCTGGCGGGATACAGGCTGGGGGTAGCCGGAGATGCCTTCATACATCACTACGGAAGTGTAAGCATGAAGGCGCTGGGAGAACAGGATTATGAAGTCGTAAATAAGGATAACGAACAGTTTTATACTCAAAAATGGGGAGATCCCCATGCGTTGGTTGCCGATACTTCTCGGCTCTCGTTGCGTGCCAAGGTGTCGACCAGTCAGCAGGAGAACAAGACACCCCTGGGCAAGACAGACACCCCTGACCTGCGACAGCGCATTTCCACTAAGGGCAGCAGCGATGTAACTCATAAGCTGAGACGGAGTACGGACTTTTACCCGGAGGGTTGTTTCATCTCTGATATCAAGGGCGATGTTTATCGACTGATGCGTGGACAGCGACGTAAGCTGAATATCCCGGTTCCACGCGGCATTTCTCCTGTTTTGGTTGCAAAACCGGATCTGCTCGGCGTACCCGCAGGTGAGCCGCTGGTATCTGCGGGTGAGGTACAGGGCTGGCCCCTGGAAAGAAGTCATGTTCATGCTCAATCCGTTCAGAGCAACCGGGATGCGCTGGAGGAAGGCATGATTGTTGCCGCGACGAATGAAAGGGATACATGGTACCAGATTAGTGGCAATAAACGCAGGAGGTTTGCAACCCCTTATGCTGCGGAACGGTGGGGAGTGCAATTCGGGCATATCGTTCATGTATCTGCGAACCAATTGCGTACGATCGAAGAAGGCTGGCCCATTATAGCTCCTCCCCAGCTCTTGAACGAAGATTTGTAATGACCGGGTTCGGCTGCCTTGTATATCGGCACGACAGCATGATGCGGAATGTGATGTAAAGCGTATCGCTATACATCTGTCCGCATCCGAACTATACATATATCACGAATCACGAAATGAAACGATAGAGAGATTAGCAAATTACTTTTCCACGAGCATTTTGTATAAACTCCAAGAGCGTCATCCGAACATTTTCAACATGGTTAGGGATGCGTTCAAGGGATAATGGGAGCTCTTGCAGAGCTCTTTTCAAATTTAAAATTTAATCTTTCTATCCTCTTATAGGTTTATTCTATTGGAAGATCCATTGACGCTTGAAGAGGTGAGGAGTACATTTATAGCCATAATTCTTATTTAACAGATAGGAATTAATGGTCTGGGTGGTAATCCATCCTGATCTGACAATGAATCAATCAGGAGGTATGCCGATGTCTTCTACATCGAAAAAAGTAGTGCTCTGGAGCAAAACAGGCTGTCATTTCTGCGGAGAGGTTAAGGCATTCCTAACGGCCCGCAACCAGCCTTTTGAGAACATCGAAGTGCAAGGGAACGATGTGCTGAGGGACGTGCTTGAAGCCAAATATGGCATTCGACATGTACCTGTCATTGAGGTGGGTGGAGACGGCAAGTATGAAGCATTGCTGGAGCCCGATCTGGAGAAACTGGCGGAACTTCTCGCTCAGCCTGATGAAGCAGCAGTCTGACCGGACGTGGCGGATTTCTTGATAAAGCAGTTTCCGGCTGCTAAAGGCTGACATATCAGTGTGCAGCAGTCGGGGACTTTTATAAGCTCTAATCCATCCTCTTATTCAGATATCCAATCCTTATATAGAAAAGTTCTATAAGCAACGCTGTTGACCGATGTGCGGGGCAGTGATAAGATTTGTGAAATTAAAGCTGACCAAACTCATAGGAATAGTTAACTTTTGAATTTTCTTCATTCGTAATCCATATCAGATCGGAATTTAGAAATTTCTTGATATATCCTAATCCAAGGAAGGCGGAATGTAATATGACGGCTCAGCGCAGTTTGAAATTTGGAGCGATTGTCCACGGTGTCGGAGGTAGCATGACGACTTGGAGACACCCGGAGATTCAATCGGATGCCAGTGTGAATTTTGAATTTTACAAACGCCAAACGTTGAAGGCAGAAGAAGGCAAATTCGATCTCGTTTTTATCGCTGACGGTCTTTATATTACCGAGAAATCCATACCTCACTTCTTGAATCGATTTGAGCCAATCAGTTTGTTGTCCGCCCTGGCCGCCATTACGTCACGAATCGGTCTGGTTGGAACACTTTCCACCTCCTATAGTGATCCATTCACAGTTGCCAGACAGTTCGGTTCCCTTGATCTGATCAGTAATGGCCGCGCTGGTTGGAACGTGGTTACATCCCCGCTTGAAGGCTCAGCCAAAAACTACAGTAAAAGCAACCATCCTACCCACCCGGAACGTTACCGGATTGCAACGGAATATTTGCAGGTGACCAAGGGCTTGTGGGATTCGTGGGAAGACGATGCTTTTGTAAGAGACAAAGAAAGCGGCGTTTTCTTCGATCCATCCAAGCTGCACACACTCAATCATGAAGGAGAGTTCTTCTCCGTACAGGGTCCACTTAACATTGCACGTTCAAAGCAGGGGCAGCCGGTTATTTTCCAGGCAGGTTCTTCAGAAGATGGCAAGACCCTTGCTGCCAAAGAAGCGGATGCTGTTTTCACAGGACATGATTCAATTGAGGATGCACAGGCCTTCTACAAAGATGTCAAAACCCGCGCAACAACCTATGGACGTTCCACACAGGATATCGTCATTTTGCCAGGGATCAATCCAATTATCGGACGGACAGAAGAAGAAGCAGAACAGAAATATCAGGAGATTGCCAGCCTGGTCACTATCGATAAAGCGCTGGATTACCTGGGACGTTTCTTCGAGCATCATGACTTCTCCCAGTATCCGCTGGATGAACCATTCCCTGAATTGAATGGCATCGGTAGCAACAGCTTCCGTAGTGGTACGGACAAAATCAAGCGGGATGCCAAAGAGCAAGGATTGACGCTGCGTGAAGTAGCCCTGCGGGCAGCAACACCGAAGAGCAAATTCCTTGGTACACCGGAGCAGGTGGCTGACAAGATCCAGGAATGGTTCGAAGCCGAAGCGGCGGATGGATTCATTATTCATTCCGAACTGCCAAGTGGATTGGCCGATTTTGTGGAACTGGTTGTTCCGATTCTGCAAGAGCGTGGCATCTATCGCACCGAATATGAGCATGACACATTGCGTGGCAATCTCGGTGTGAAAATTCCGGTGAATCGTTACACGGCTGCCCGGGAGCAAGTTGGAACCGAGGCTTGAGAAACAATTAGATAGCTGAAGTTCGGCAGTAGTCTAGGAATGGTATCCGGATGAAATATTCGGATTGCATATGCGGAAGGTGCCGAATGATGACCTAAAACCAAGTTAACGGATAGGTTATGTTGATAAAAAATCTATAATTCATTAATTCAATGAATCAATGACACCTGTATACACAGAGGGGGAAGCTATATGAACAGGTCTATCTCATGGATGAAATATATGGCATTGGCGGCAGTATTGGTGCTGGTATTATCCGGTTGCGGAGCGGCAGGTAACTCGAACAGTGCAGTTCAGGCTTCCGGTGGGGAGCAGGCGGCTGGGCAAGCAGAAGGTGGGAATCTAACCTACGCACTCGCCACATCGCCGGATACGCTGGACCCACATCGAAGTGGCCTTGCAGTAACCGTACGTGCGATCCGAACGATCTATGACAATCTGGTGGTACAGCTGCCGGATGGTTCCATTAAACCTTGGCTCGCCAAGGAGTGGAGTGTATCGGAGGATGGCAAAAGTTATACGTTTAAACTGCGTGAAGATGTGAAGTTCCATGATGGCACACCATTTAACGCGGAAGCCGTGAAGTTCAATCTGGATCGGGTAATCGATCCGGCCACCAAAGCCGCCAATTCCCTTGCCCTGATTAGACCTTATAGCTCCTCGGAGGTCATTGATGAATACACCATTAAGGTAAATCTGGAACAACCTTCGCAAGCTTTTCTCGGTAACTTGAGTCAGGCCTTGCTAGGAATCGTATCACCTACAGCCGCCAAGAAATATGGGGATCAACTGGGTAAAAATCCTGTGGGGACCGGTCCGTATACCTTTGTGAAATGGGATGAAAATGCGGATATCGTTGTCGCCAAAAACAAGGATTACAACTGGGCTCCCGCAACTGTTGAAAACGAAGGTGCCCCGCATATTGATACGATTACGTTCAAAATTGTACCGGAAGAAGCAACGCGTATCGGCAGTGTTCAGAGTAAGCAAGTACTCGCAGCGGAGACTGTTCCGCCGCAAAATATTGCTGCCCTGAAGAACGATCCGAACCAGCAATTGCTTCAAGCCAATACCGTTGGTTTGCCGTATACTCTCTTCTTCAATCTGCGCAAAGCGCCTTGGGATGATGTGAAAGTCAGACAGGCGGTGCAATCTGCAGTTGATGTGGAGTCCATCGTGAAGACACTGTATCTGGGCAACTACGAACGCGCGTGGTCTGCACTGTCTCCGGGAATCCTCGGTTATGATACTTCTCTGGAAGGAAGTATCAATCCGGATATCAACAAGGCCAATCAGCTGCTTGATGAGCAAGGTTGGGTCAAGGGAGCAGATGGCATTCGTGAAAAAGATGGTAAGAAGCTGACCCTGCATTATGTGGACGGTTCGCCGAACCGGGAGAAGCGTAACGACATTGCAGCGATTATTCAGCAGCAACTCAAGCAGGTGGGTATAGCTGTTGAGGTTGAAATTACGAAGGACGTTGCTACGGTCATTTATCAGAACTGGGATTATGATCTCTATGGCAACAGCCAGGTCAATTCTGATCCGAATGCGCTCTATGCCTTCTATCATACGAGTGCAGAAGGTGAACGTCCGACTTTATCCGGTTTATCTGATCCGAAGATCGATAAACTGCTGGAACAGGGAGCGGTGGAGACTGATCCGGATAAACGCGTGGATATCTATAATCAGATTCAACAATATTTGATCGAGCAGGCTGTAATTTTGCCAATCTATGTGTTCCCTTATACGGTGGCTGCATCCAAGTCGGTGCAGGGCATCAAGTTTGATTCACTCGGTTATCCGTTGTTCAACGATGTTCGGATTCAGCCATAATACGAAACGTCAATTATGCAGACAGGAAGGAGACGACCCGGTATGGTTCAAACGATACTGACAAGACTTGCTACATCGCTTCTGGTTATTTTGGGAGCTTCGGTGTTGGTGTACTGCATCATGTATCTGCTGCCGGGTGATCCGGTCCTGCTTATGCTGGACCCGTCATCGGCAACACCCGAGATGATTCAGAATCTGCGGGTTCAGCTGGGTCTGGATCAGCCGTTTTACATCCAGTTTGCCAACTATTTCGGAGACATGCTGCGCGGCGATTTCGGCAAATCAATGATTAATTCCGACCCGGTGCTGCCCAAAATATTGGAACATTTCCCAGCCACACTGGCGCTGACCGCGCTCAGCTCAATCATAGCGATAACCATTGGTATTACGCTCGGCGTATTGTCTGCCATTCATCGTAATGGCGTGATTGATTTCATCGCCCGGCTCGTTGGATTGTTTGGCATCTCCATGCCCACCTTCTGGACCGGCATTCTGTTGATCCTGTTGTTCTCAGTTCAGCTCGGCTGGTTCCCGGCGATGGGCTCCGACGGATTCAGTTCATTGGTGCTTCCTGCTGCAACACTAGGCCTCGTCGGTGCGGGTTTCATCGTACGTATGGTGCGTAACAGCATGCTGGAAGTGGTAAACGAGCCGTTTATCGTAGCATTGCGAGCAAAAGGTCTTTCACAGCGAACCATCATGTACGGTCACGCGCTGCGTAATGCGCTGATTCCTGCGGTGACGGTCATCGGCATGTTGATTGGTGATTTGCTTGCAGGAACCGTCGTGGTGGAGACGGTCTTCTCCAGACAGGGCATAGGCAGAATCATCGCGGATGCGTTGATGGCCAAAGACCTGCCTGTTGTGCAGGGCGTAGTCTTTTTCACAGCAATTATCTATGTCGTGTTGAATTTACTGGTGGATATCTCTTATGCGTACATTGATCCCAGAGTTAGGCGTGCAGTCCGAACGTGAGGATGGATGGAACAGTCTGAAACATCTAAACGCGTAGTGAGGAAGGAGGAGTCTTATGAGCATGAAACCATTGGTGGGTGACGAAAAAGGTTGGACGGCCAGAACAGGGCGTTTACGCCTCTGGAGTCGCCGTCCCCTGCGTCAACGCGTCTCATTCACGGTATCCCGTTTATTCTTTTATGCAGCTTTGCTGGTCGTGGTGTTTACCGTCACTTGTGCAATCGTGCCGGGATGGATTGCACCTTATGATCCAACTCAGATGATGACGGATGCCATCCTGCAGGCTCCCTCTGCTGCGCACCTGTTTGGGACCGATTATTTTGGCAGGGATATCTTCAGTGTGGTTGTACATGGCAGCAGGGATTCACTGCTGATTGGATTTGCCTCGGTGCTGGTGGGTGGTCTTGTGGGCAGTGCTCTTGGCATTATTGCCGGCTATGCAGGAGGTGTTTTGGACACAATCACCATGCGTGCCGTCGATATTCTGATGGCTGTTCCAGGCGTGTTACTGGCATTATCCGTTGCGGCAGCGTTGGGACCTGGACTGCTTAACATTGCACTGGCTGTTGCGGTATCCTCCATTCCAGGATATGCACGGGTGATGCGTGGGCAGGTCATGTCCGTTAAAGGTTTGCCTTTTATTACAGCTACACGTTCACTTGGGGGCTCCAATGCCCGTATTTTCTGGAAGCATGTACTGCCTCATTCGTTGTCACCTTTGCTGGTTATGGCGACGCTGGGCGTGGGTACCTCCATTCTGACTGGCTCCGGGCTCAGCTTTCTCGGACTTGGCGTGTTGAAGGAAATTCCCGACTGGGGAGCGTTGCTCTCTCAAGGGAGAGGTTATCTGACGGTTGCCTGGTGGATCTGTACCTTCCCGGGACTGGCAATTACCATGTTTGTACTGGCGGTTAATCTGATTGGAGACGATATCCGCGATCGGCTGGACCCCAAAGTAAATGGAGCGGCTTGACCGCTATTCCAAGGAGGAATCATGATGTCACATGTCGTTATTATTGCCGGATCGCCTTCCAAACGTTCGCGTCTGACAGGCCTTACGGATTACAGCAGCAATAAATTAAGAGAGGCAGGCATTACCGTTGAGGTGATTCATGTAGCCGACCTGCCAGCGGAAGATCTGGTGCAGGCCAAGTTCGATAGCTCATTCATTCGGGATGCGCTCGCTGTTGTTGAAGCCGCGGATGCAGTCATCGTGGCAACACCGGTATACAAAGCATCGTACTCTGGCGTGCTGAAGCTGTTCCTGGATCTGATTCCACAGGAAGGACTGCGAGGCAAGCTGGCTCTTCCATTAGTCATCGGCGGCTCGATTGCCCATCTGCTCGCCATCGATTATGCATTGAAGCCTGTTCTGGCAGCACTTGGCGGAAGACATATTCTCGGCGGAGTATATGCAGTTGATCAGGGAATTGATCGACTTGATGACGGAAAATATGTGCTTTCGGCGGACATTACTACAAGATTGAATCGTTCCCTGGAAGAATTGATATTGACTCTGGAAAAGAATGGTATTACGATATCATAAAACCAAGTAAATTCATTGGATAAATAGATATAGATAACGTCTGCGGACGTGGATTCGGGGGGCGCTTATGAATATTGAGAACATTGAAGCATTTGTATACATCAATCATTACGGAAGCTTCAATAAGGCTGCCGAGGTACTCTTTTTGTCCCAACCTTCTGTCACCGCTCGTATTCAGTCCCTTGAACGTGAACTCGGCTGCAAATTGTTTGACCGTCTTGGCAAACAGATTGTGCTCACGGAAGAGGGGAGAAAGTTCCTTCCCTACGCCCAGCAGGTGCTGCAAGTGATTCAGAAGGGCAGACAGAAAATACAGCAACGCCGTACGACGCCCGATGCACTTCGACTCGGCAGTACGGTATCCGTATCTAACTATGTCATTCCCGACTTTCTGCCCAAAATCAAGGAAGCTTACCCTGAGGTGAACATCAAACTGACTACAGCGACGACGGACCAACTCGTCGCCAAGCTGCTGGGTCAGGAAATCGATCTTGCTTTTGTGCGGAAGGTCATGCATCCTGCGATCCGTACGGTTGCTTTTTATGAAGATCCAATCCAGTTATACGTGTACAAAGGGCATCCATTTATTGAACGCGGGCATGTCAGCATGGAGGCGATCAGGAATGAGCAGCTGGTCTTTTTTGAATGTGGTTCATTGGACTGGCTGCGCATTCACCGGGCCTTTGACTCGCTGGAGCACCCGCCGGATATTACATATCACGTTGATAATTCGGAAACGGCGAAGAAGCTGGTGAAGCAAGGAGCAGGTATTGCGTTTCTCCCAGGTCTGACAGTGCAAAAGGAAGTGCAGGATCAGGAGCTGTTTCCTATTCAGGTACATGAGGTTGCAGGTGTATCATTGCAGATCAGCGTCGTTACGTTAAAAGAAGAACATTCGCCTTTTGCAGAGCCTTTCGGGGAACTGCTGCGGCAGCTATAGAGACTTATTAACGGAAGTAAGAACGGATTTTAAAAAGTCAGGTTCGGCATGATCGAAGGAGGAGAATATGATGGGTATTCGTGTTGGCATATTAGATCAAACCCCGATCTATGAAGGGGAGACGCCGATTGATGCTTTTCGGCATACGATTGAATTGGTACAGCGGGCTGAACAGCTTGGATTTCATCGTTTCTGGGTATCGGAACATCATGATTCAGGTCATGTTGCCGGCTCCTCACCCGAGGTACTCATTTCCCACTTGCTGGCGCATACGGAGCGGATTCGTCTCGGTTCTGGCGGGGTGATGCTGCAACATTATAGTCCTTACAAAGTGGCAGAGAACTTCAATGTGCTTTCTGCGCTTGGTCCGGGGAGAATTGATCTGGGTATTGGACGTGCACCGGGAGGATTGCCCCGCTCCACGCAGGCACTACAGCAAGGGATTCAGGAGGCCGCTTCACTGAAAGAGAAAATCAATCAGGTGAAGCAGTTCATTCATAATGAACCGCATGAAGACGAAACACATCCTTTGGCCGGCTTGAGCGCTGCGCCGGTATCCGAAATCCCGGCCGAGCTATACGTGCTTGGAGCAAGTATCGATAGCGCAGGCATGGCGGCAGAATTGGGACTGCCTTATGTATTTTCATTGTTTATTAATAGCAATACGGAGGTTGCTCTGGAGGCTCTGCGAACTTATAGGGAACAATTCGACCGCTCACATGGACGGGAGCCATATGCCATCCTCGCTATATCATTGATTGTGGCGGAGAGTGCGGAAGAAGCCGAAGGACTGGCAAGTGAACACATGCTGGTCAAGATCCATCTGGAGAATGGCAAGGTATTGACGGTTGGTTCCGTGGAGCAGGCGGAAGAATTCGGACGGCAATCGAACGAGAAGTATCGGATCGAGATTCTGGAGCCAAGTGTGACGAGAGGTACGAAGGAAACGGTTGGTCCGACTCTGGCGAAGTTCCAGCAGGATTTTGCCGTGGATGAACTGATTGTTACCACAGCCACACGTGATTTTGCCAAGCGTATTCGTTCATTTGAACTGTTGCGTGAGGCGCTGGATGAGCAGGGACTGGGCGAATTTGCGCATGAGTCGACACCTGCGCAAGCGGTGATCGGTTAGGTATATACATGGTATAGAGCATACCTGTTGAAGTGACCCGTGTATTATATTAACCCATCTTACATGGCACATACGATGATAAAAGGAGGCAATGTCGTGAGTAGTGATCTGAAACAGCCTGAGCAACAGGCAGAGCAAGAAGAACAGAGCCGCAAGCATGAATTTTACGTTGGGCAGGATGAAGGATTTGCAGAGCACTTAACCGCGATTCGGCGACATTTGCATCGTAACCCCGAGCTATCCGGAGAGGAACGGGAAACGACAGAAGCTATTCGAGGCTGGTTGGTGGAGGAAGGGGTACGGATCGCAGATGAATATTCACTGCGAACGGGCCTTATCGCTGAAATTGGGCAGGGTAATGGCCCGGTAGTGGCCTTACGCGCAGATATTGATGCCCTGCCGATCCAGGAAGAAACGAAGCTGGAGTATGCCTCGCAAATCGCTGGCCGGATGCACGCCTGCGGTCATGATGCACACACCGCCATTCTGATCGGTGCTGCACGATTGTTGAAACAGCGAGAGTCCCGGCTGCCGGGCAAGATTCGTTTGATTTTCCAGCCTTCGGAGGAGAAGGCGACGGGGGCACGGCAGGTTATTCAGAGCGGAGCGCTATCCGAAGTTCAGTCTATTTTTGGGTTGCATAACAAACCGGATCTGCAGGTCGGTACGGTAGGTATCCGTGAAGGAGCGCTGCTTGCAGCGGCAGATGGTTTTGTGGTTAAAGTGGAGGGTATCGGAACCCATGCGGCAGTTCCGGAAGCGGGCATTGACCCGATTGTGGTGGCCTCTCATATTGTGACTGCATTACAGGCCATCGTGAGTCGTAATGTTGGAGCACAGGAGAGCGCCGTGATCAGTGTGACCAAAATTAACAGCGGCACCGCTTGGAACGTCATTCCCGAAGAAGCCATATTGGACGGCACCGTGCGTACCTTTGACGAGAAGGTGCGCGCCCGGATTCGCGAACGTTTCAACCAGGTGGTTGCCGGTGTCGCAGCAGCCTATGGGACACGGGCTACTGTGCGCTGGATTCAGGGACCACCTGCCGTAGTCAATGATGCATCATTGGCTGCTGCGGCTGAGCAGGTCGCGAGCGAAGTTGGATTGAACAGTATCCGGCCGATACCTTCCCCGGCTGGCGAAGATTTTTCCTTTTACCAAAAGGAGGTTCCGGGACTGTTCCTCTTCCTCGGAACGTCAGGCCCACACGAATGGCATCATCCTGCATTCGATGTGGACGAACGGGCACTGCCACTTGGCGCACATCTTCTGGCAGCGCTGGCTGAAGATTCACTGCAGAAATTGCAGTCAAACGGCGAGTAACCGATAACAGTTACGTGAATAAGTGATTAATTTAATGATTAATTAATAAGTTAATATGCTAATACAATAGCGAATGACGCAAAAAACGGTGACCTCAATCAGGTGACCGTTTTTTACTGTTTCCGTATTTTTAATTTAGTAGTTGTGGTTCTCCATATTGTATGAACGAAGAGTGCGGGATCAATCTGACATCGGGCGCAGCAGACCACGGCTGATCAGCAGTGTAGTCATGCTGTTTGCTTCATACGTATTTGGAGCCACCACGACCTTTCTTCCGCTGTATATGGTATCGACCGTGAAGGAGAGCGGGGGTGTTTTTAACGATGACCTATTTGTCATATATGCTGCCTGCCGATTCCAGATATGAGACAACAACGATCGGAGGACGATCCGTGACCCAAGCGGCCACCTCGCGCGAGAAAAACAAAAATGATTTGACAACATGGTTCAACAGGATTATAGTCATTGTTGTTAATCGTAATAATTACTATTAAGGTCAGAGGTATATGGACCACAACCATAAGGAGTAGATACACATGACACAAAAGCAGGTTCCGGTAACTGTTCTTAGCGGTTACCTCGGTTCAGGTAAAACAACCGTTCTTAATCACGTACTGCACAATCGGAAGGGGCTCAAGGTCGCCGTCATCGTTAATGACATGAGTGAGGTCAACATCGATGCCGCTCTGGTGAAGGGTGAGGCGACGTTGTCGCGCACCGAAGAAAAGCTGGTGGAGCTGTCCAATGGCTGCATCTGCTGCACCTTGCGGGATGATCTGATGCAGGAGATTGAGAAGCTGGTGAACGAAGGCAGGTTTGATTATATCCTGATTGAATCCACAGGCATCAGTGAACCTGTGCCGGTAGCACAGACCTTTACATATGCAGACGAGGAGTCAGGTATTGATCTGACAAGTCTGGCGAAGCTGGATTGTCTGGTAACCGTCGTGGATGCCCATCGATTCTGGCATGATTTTGCCTCAGGGCAGAGTCTGCTGGATCGGAACCAGGCCACAGGTGAGGAAGATACCCGCGATGTTGTGGACCTGCTGATTGATCAGATAGAGACTTGTGATGTCCTGTTGCTGAACAAATGTGATCTGGTCGATGACGTGGAGCTGAACAAGCTTGAAGGTGTCATCCGCAAGCTTCAGCCTAAGGCCAAAATCATTCGGACTGTGAACGGACAGGTCAACCCGTCTGAAATTTTGAGTACAGGTCTCTTCGACTTCGAGAAAGCAAGCATGTCCGCCGGGTGGATTCAGGAGCTGGAGAAGGAATCCCATACACCGGAGACCGAGGAATACGGTATTGGCTCCTTCGTGTATCGTCGTCGAAAACCATTCCATCCTTCTCGTCTGGCTGAATTCATGAGCTACTGGCCGGAAGAAGTGGTGCGTGCCAAAGGGCTGGTCTGGCTCGCGGCTAAAGGGGATGTTGCTGCAAGTCTGAGTCAGGCGGGATCGTCGATTCAGTTTGGCCCTGCCGGACATTGGGTTGCGGCATTGCCGGAAGCTGATAAGGAAGAAATTTTGCGTGCGGAGCCAGATGTGCTGGAGAAGTGGGATGCGCAGTGGGGAGACCGTCAGACCGAGCTGGTCATGATCGGGATTGAAATGGAGCGCGTCATCATTGAAGACGAACTTGACCAATGTCTGCTCAGTGATGAAGAAATGCAGGCCGATTGGGGGCATTTCGACAATCCTCTGCCTTGGCCAGTTGAAGTCGTATAAAAAATAAATTTATAAAAGGAGCTGTAAACCATGGCCAAAAAATCAAAAGTGGTACGTGAAAAACAACGTCAGGCAACCGTAGCCAAATATGCGGAGCTGCGCCGGGAACTGAAAGAAAAAGGGGATTATGAAGCGCTGCAGAAACTGCCGCGCAATGCTTCCCCAACCCGATTGAAAAATCGCTGTGAACTGACAGGCCGTCCGAGAGGATATTTGCGCAAGTTCAAGGTATCGCGGATTGTGTTCCGTGAGCTGGCTCATCAAGGGCAAATTCCGGGCGTCACGAAGTCAAGCTGGTAAGACACATGCATGATCCATTTGATTATGATTGTGTAATTGTTGGAGGGGGGCCAGCGGGGATCGGCATGGCCTCTGTCCTGCAGGATCTGGGAATGCCTCGTTTTACTGTGCTGGAACGCAGTGAGGTGGGGGCAACTTTTCTGGCGTGGCCGGAGGAAATGCGTCTGATCACCCCTTCGTTCACAAGCAATGCCTACGGCATGATGGATCTGAACGCCGTGGCTTTGAATACGTCTCCAGCGTACACACTGGGAACAGAACACCCGACAGGGTTGGAGTATGCGAAGTATTTGCAGGTGGTGAGCCAGTTCAAGAAATTGCCTGTGCAAACGGGAGTAGATGTTTCGGAGGTTATTGCGGAGGAGAAAGGCTTCAGGGTCGTGACATCCAATGGACAACTGTGGACACGCTATGTCATCTGGGCAGCAGGTGAATTTCAATATCCGAGACTGGACCGGTTTCCTGGGGCTGAGTATGGTGTGCACAGCAGTTTATTTTCCAGCTGGACGGCGGTTCAGGGAGAAGAATGTGTCATCGTTGGTGGCTATGAGAGCGGTGTGGATGCAGCTATTCACCTGAGTAAACTGGGGAAAAACGTAACGGTAATCGACCGTAATGGACGAGGACTCGCCAAGGGCAGCAGTGATCCAAGTGTGGAACTAAGCCCCTATACGAAGGATCGCCTGCGCGCGGCGATGATGGATATGCGAATACACATGATGCAAGGTTATGAGGTCAAGTGGATTGAACCGGATGAACCGGGCGGTTATGTTCTCTATTGCGAGAACGATTCCGGAGAGTCCCGATTGCTTAAGACGGGTCAGGCTCCTATTCTGGCGACCGGGTTCCGCAGCAGTTTGCACCTGATTGAGAATCTCGTCGAGCGCAACAAGGAAGGTCAGCTGCAATTGGGAGCGGCGGATGAATCGACGATTGCCCCCGGACTGTTCATTACTGGACCACAGGTCATGCATGGTCAACTCCAATTTTGCTTCATTTATAAATTCAGACAGCGCTTTGCGGTTGTGGCTCAGGCCATGGGTGAGAGGCTCGGGCTGGATCTGGCTCCGCTGGAAACCTATCGCAAAGAAGGCATGTTCCTTGATGATCTGTCCTGCTGCGGTGAAGACTGCACATGCTGAATTCGGTTGTGGAGCAACCCGAAGAACTTCGTAAAGTGGTGCTGGTTGGCTTCGAATCCGCGGGCAAATCGGCTCTGTTTCGGGGACTTACGGGCAGAGATACAGGCGAGGAATCCAATGTGCGGGGCTCCACGGTGACCGTCCGCAGGGCGGAGTTGCTTGAGCACCAGCTTGAACTACTCGATACACCTGGAATCCGGATGAAGGATGACAGTGTCACGACCATGCTGACGTTAAATCAGCTCGCAGCTGGTGACACAGTAATCTTGGTCATCCGCGGCACGGATGTGGTGCAGGAACTGCCTTTACTGCTCGGTATGCTGGATGTCACAGACAAAAATGCTGTATTGGTACTTACGTTTGCCGACAAATGTGGTCCCGGATTATCGGCTCAGGTTAACTATTACCGTAAAGGTCTGGGCATTTCCGTTCTGCCGCTCAATACAAGGGAAATGGATGGAAACACCCAAGACCTGATATGCCGGGCGATTGTTGCCGCCAGACCCATGAAGAGGCATCCGGAGCTCGCATCACCTCCTGAATCGCCTGTGGACGAACCGCAGACAACGATGTTTGAGCATACGGTTTGGGGACGTTTTGTGGCTTTGGCTGCATTGGTATTATTATTTGCAGCACCAGTGTATGTGGCCTATCTGTTCTCCGGCTGGATACAACCGCTCGCAGATGCCTGGATTCTTGAACCGCTCCATCGCATTACTGCGGGATTATGGAGCCCGCTGCAGGCGATAATGCTCGGAGATTACGGCATGATTAGTCTGGGCTTGTATTCGTTTATATGGGCATTTCCGGTCGTATTCCTGATTGGGTTCAGTGTGGCGGCGACGGAGGAAAGCGGACTGAAAGACCGGATTACCGACTCGCTGGATGGGTGGATGCGCAAAATCGGCATGAACGGCAAGGATCTGATTCCGGTCCTCAGTGGTTTTGGGTGCAATGTCGTGGCTGTGTTCCAGAGTCGTACCTGCAGCTCCTGTACACGAAAGGCCTGTGTTTCATTGATTTCCTTCGGTTCTGCTTGCAGCTACCAGATAGGAGCTTCTCTATCCATATTCAGTTCCGGCGGCAAGCCGTGGCTGTTCTTTCCTTATATGCTTGTACTGGTACTTGCGGGTGCAATTCATACACGTCTGTGGAATCGAAATCGGCTGGATGACACGCTCCCGTTACATGCTAACCGGACCTTTCTGCAAAAGCCATCATGGCGCTCTATTAGCTGGCGCGTTCGGTCTGTCATGAAGCAGTTTCTCGTGCAGGCGATGCCTATTTTCATCGGTATTTGTGTGGTGGCTACGTTGCTGGAGCAGACGGGGGTACTGTCTGCCCTGACTGGCGCGTTGACGCCGACACTTGCGATCTTTCATCTGCCGGGCGATGCCGCAGGCGGCATTCTGTTTTCCATTTTGCGAAAAGACGGATTGTTGGTGCTGAATCAGGATCAGGGTTCCTTCGTTGAAGACTTGAGCGGCGGGCAGCTGTTTATTCTTGTGTACCTGGCTTCCACGTTAACGGCATGTCTGGTGACGATGTGGACCATTCGCAAGGAGTTGGGAGCAGTCTTTGCCATGCAACTGGCAGGCAAACAGCTCGTAACGTCACTAGGCAGTGCATTTGTACTGGCATGGCTATGGAACTGGATTGCATAACGATGTTGATGAAAGGGTGTGATCTCCATGCTGGACTCGTTTACCATTCGGAGAATTCAATCGGTGATGAACGGTTATATCCATGAGAAGGTCCCGGCACCACTGCGCACCATGGTGAAATTAACGTATGAGATGAATGACAATGAACTGATTTTGACCGAAGAAAGGCTCGCTGAAGAACGATATCAATGGGAAAAACTGCATATTGCCCGATTTTACTGGGAAGAGAATCAGTGGAAGGTATATGCCAAAGACGGACACAGTAGCTGGAATGTGGTAGACGTTATTGAGCCTTGTCCTGATTTTGAAGATCTGCTAGAGCAGGTTGAGCGGGACGAAGCGGGTCTGTTCTGGCGCTGAATGCGCGGTTTTTAACGCAAATATGTGCTGGAGGGAGGATTTGTAATGCAAAAGGTACAACAGAATAACAGGATTAGCCGAGTAGTGAACGATTCTTTTATCATACCGGATAAAGCTGAGCGCTTGCGGTTATTCGGCTCCGTTGATCCCATACAGGGAGATAAGCCTGTACGGAAAGAAGAGATGCAAGATTTGCAGAATAGCAAAAATGATTTTCTATTTGAGCTGCAGCAAGTCGGTATTGATCAGGTGAAGTATCCTTTGGATGTCATTTCGGCCAAAGATCCCGTTCGATTGTCCAGCATCGGAACGTTCCGGCTGACGACTTCGCTGGATCGCGAATCGAAAGGCATTAACATGAGCCGCTTGATGGAGCAGCTTCAGCACAGTCGCGGTGAAGGGTTAAGTGACCGGATTCCGGATCTCGTTGCGCTGACGCAGCAGATGGCCGAACAGATGAATCAGGCGAAGGCAGAGCTGAAAGTGACCTATCCCTGGTTCTACGAACGAACCGCCCCCGTAACCGGTTTGTCTGGACTAAATCATTCTTTGGCTACGGTTCATGTCATCTGGGAAGCTGGAAAATCTCCTGTTCTGAGAACAGGTTTACATATACAGGTCACGACGTTATGCCCATGTTCAAAGGAGATCAGCGAATTTAGCGCGCACAACCAGCGGGGGTTATTGCGTATCCAGGTCCAAGCCAACCCGGGAGAAGTGCTGCCGGGCTATTGGAAGGAAGAGCTGTTGAATGTGGCGGAATCCAATGCAAGTAGCTGTCTTTACCCCATACTCAAAAGGCCTGATGAGAAACGGGTCACGGAACGTGCATATGAGAACCCGCGATTTGTGGAAGATATCGTCAGGCTGGTGGCGGCAGATCTGTATGAGAAGCACTGGGTAAATAAATTTAAGGTAGACTGCAAAAATGAAGAGTCCATTCATCAACATGATGCCGTAGCTCGTATCGTATATGACAAGTCGAGATAACGATAGTGTGAGGGATAAGGAATTCATTTTATTTTATATCACTTTACAATATGAAGAGAAAACAGAAGAACCACCGTCAGAGCTTCAGCGGCGGTTCTTCTGTTTTTTTTAGCGATCCTATGAGCAATCCAAGTGCCATTGCACTAGACTTCATACAAAATTTCACCCGTTCGGGATACATCATATCCCTCAAATGATTGCAGTTCCTGCCTGAATGCCGGTGATTGCAGAATGCGCAGTACTGATTCGATCCACGCTTCGTTCCCTTGTTTCTTCAGCATGACCAGATCGTAACGTTCCTGAACAAGTGGAATAAAATCAACCTGACCGACAAGTCGTGCAGCCTTCTCGCTGCCGATCCCTACATCGGCTTCACCGGAACTGACCTTGGCAGCTACACCCATGTGACTGGTTTCTTCCACGTCATACCCAATCAGCTGGGAAGCAGGGATACCATGCAGACGCAATTGTTCATCCAGTAATACACGTGCACCCGACCCTTTCTCCCGGTTAGCCAATCGCAGCTCAGGCTGCTTCAGATCTGTCCAGTTTTGCAAGCCCCGCGGGTTACCTCGTTGCACATACAGCCCGGCAGGCCGTGTTAGCAGATTCACGACGACATATGACCAGCCAATCAGGATTTTGCGAATGTAGGGCAGATTATATTCTCCTGTATCTCCATCCAGCAGATGGGTACTGACCAGATCGGATTCCCCACGGTACATGGAGATCAAGCCGTCGAGACTACCCATGAACGAACGCAGTGGACGAATATCCCGTGTGTGCTTTTCCATATATCGCATGAGAATATCGAGGCTGACATCCTGTCCTGTAATGACCAGATGACGGGCCGAATGGGCTGGCGAAGGATTGCCCGTCATGGAGGTAGTGGCTGCGAATGTCCCTCTGGATAGAGGCGAAGCACTTGTAGCGGAATGAACAGCATGATTGGTCGGATCACTTCCCGTCCCGGAATAAGACTCAGAAGGGGGAACTGAATCCACAGCGGCCCGGTGCGTTGGCGATTGAAGCTGCTTGGAGCGCTGTTTATAAGCCTCCAGATCGGTGGCGTCAACACGCATTTGTTTGCCGACGCGATAAGCGACGAGGTCTCCCTTTTTAATCAGATCGTAGACCGTTAGTTTGGATATTTTGAGTAGCTTGGATATTTCTTCGGTGGTATAGGATTGCTCCTCCGTCATCAGTGAAGATCCTCCTTCAAGGTACAGATCATATAACGTTTCGTTCATCAACGCTCATCGTCCCGGATAAACGCTGGGGTCTCTTGTACTATACCATTAACAGCCAGAGAGGATAAACTCGCCCACCACAATGCAGCTATCGATGGCTTGCCCATCAACAGACACGTCAAAGACTACCTTCCTATTTCAATGATCTTATGTATAATTAAATATAATTAATTATATCTAGTTATAACTAAACATAACATCGGGGGAGAAGTAGATGAAAAAGAGTATTGGATATGTGTTGGGGAGTATGTCACTTGGAATGGCTCTCGTATTGGCCGGTTGTGGTGCAAGCACAGACAGTAAAGATACATCCACAGCAATGGAACAAACGGGTACAACACCAGCGACATCAGGTGAGAGTTCAACGGCTGGGGCAACAGATCCTCAGGAAAAGGTGGAGCTAACCATCTCAGCCGCAGCCAGTCTCACGGATGCCATGAAGGAAATTGAAACGAACTTTGAAGCCGCGAATCCCAATGTGGAGCTTAACTTCAACTTTGGTGCATCCGGTGCATTACAACAGCAAATTGAACAAGGCGCGCCAGCAGATGTTTTTGTATCGGCTGCGACCAAAAATATGAACGCGCTCGTGGATGAGAAGCTGATTGCATCCGGTGATCAGACGAATTTGCTCCAAAATTCATTGGTAGCCATCATTCCAGCGGATCGTTCAGATACCGTAACAAGCGAGAAGGATCTGACGGCTGATTCTATCAAGACCGTAGCGATTGGTATACCGGAAAGTGTGCCTGCAGGAACCTATGCGAAGGAAGCACTGACCAATGCCAAAATGTGGGATCAGTTGGAAGGTAAGCTTGTACAGGGCAAGGATGTCAGACAGGTTCTGCAATATGTAGAAACAGGCAATGCGGATGCGGGGTTTGTGTACAAAACGGATGCACTCACTTCTGATCAGGTGAAAATTGCTTTTGAAGTGGACAAGAACAGCTATACACCAGCCAATTATCCAGTAGGGATTATTGAAGGTACGAAGCACCGGACAGAAGCAGAACAATTCTACACGTATTTGCAAACGCCTGAAGTGCTTGATGTATTTGCTAAATACGGGTTCTCCATTCCGAAATGAATGTGAGCGCAATAGACTGGGCGGTATTCTGGCCACCGGTTCGTCTTTCTCTTCAAGTTGCGTTGCTGTCCAGTGTGATCGCAGCAGTGTTTGGCATCGCTGTGGCCTGGAAGATGTCGCGTACCTCGTTCCGTGGCAAAATTTTTCTGGAAACGGCATTTATGCTTCCGCTTGTGCTTCCGCCGACCGTGGTCGGATTCATCTTACTCGTGTTACTGGGGCGTAAGAGCCTGCTCGGACAGTGGATTGAAGCCATCTTCTCCGCACCTGTCATTTTCTCCTGGTGGGCTGCCGTGATTGCCTCGGTGGTGGTTGCATTCCCATTGGTATATCAGACGATGAAATCCGGCTTTAGCGGGATTGATAAGGATCTGGAAGATGCAGGCCGCTCCATCGGAGCGAATGAATGGCAGGTATTTCGTTATATCTCACTTCCGCTTGCAGGGAGAGCGTTGATGACGGCGTTCATCCTGGGTTTCGCTCGTGCACTGGGGGAATTCGGGGCCACACTCATGATCGCAGGTAATATTCCGGGCAAAACGCAAACCGTACCCACTGCGATCTATGTTGCTGTGGATTCGGGCAATCAGACGATGGCCTGGATGTGGACCGGCTCTATTATTATCATTTCGTTTATCATGCTGCTCTTAACCAGACAGCCGCGCGACGGGAAGGCATGATGCGGGCTATATAAAGTGAAAGCGATAAGGATTAGCATTCAAAAACCCGCTCAAGGAATCTTTCCTCGGAGCGGGTTTTCATTTACACAGGCGGCGTATATCGTATATCATGTATGTTTACGTTCGTCCAAGCCGCTATTTGTTCAGCCTGTTTGAACAGAAGGCGTCTCATAACGGGAAGGGTCGAGCGTTTTGACCATAAATACAATCTCTTCCTGCCGTTCAGGTGTCTGTACCGTTTTGTGATGAAAAGGTTCATATCCCCTCCGTTCATACATGGGAGCAAGCCAGGGATGGCGGGTCGCCGTTGCCAGAAATACGGCAGGAGCATCAAGCTTCTGTAGAATGATATGTTGCTCAACCCAATCCAATAGTTTAGAGCCATAGCCCTGGCTTTTATGGGCCGGACTTACCGCGAACCAGCGGATGAAAGGATAGGGGCTGATGGCTTGCCGCTGTACATCTTCGGCTCGATCAAGGGTAACCGTGGCAATGATTTCTCCGGCTTTTTCAAGAATATAGCATTCATGCTGTACAATATTATTCTGTATAACTTCCAGTGTAGCGTGTCCGGCTGGAAAAGGAATGTTCAGGGCCCGAATCGTTTCATAGGCATCAACGGTAACAGCCTGCAATTGTTCGGCATCTTCAAGTGTTGCCAATCGGTATTGTTCGGTCATGGTCGATCAATCCCTTCTATGAAAATTAACTATTCCAACCTGTTAAGTTGGTTTAATATTTTGGTGTTATTTTATCATGAAATTCATGGTTGGAATATAATTCTCGAATCAGATCTGTCTATAAGCCCATCGAAAGCTTCTATATGTAAAAATGACAAAACTTTTTCCAATTTTACTCGTTTCAGGACTCGCCTAAACCATGCTCTATCCTGTAAAATAGAACTAACTGATTCCAGCCAAGAACTGAAATAAGGAGAGACGACTAATGAATACGAAACCTGATTGCGGTATATCGTTGCAAATCGACGACTATCTGGATCTTTTGCATTTTGCCATCCAAATCGAGGATCAGGAATGGCAGCAGTCCCTTATCCACCAGCTCAAAATATTTCAGCCGGAAGCGGAGCAGCGCACACCTGAAGAAGAATTATGGATGAGATTTGATTATATCAACAGTAAACTAACAGGTCTCTGCCACCAGATTCACGCGGCCCATTCAACGGATGAACGTAAGAAGTTTGAAGAACGAATCGGACTCTTGCAACTGCAGCGTATAGAAGTAGCTCGTAAGATTAAATGGGCTAGTCGCAGATAGATGCGTATTTGAATTTAATATGATCTGCAATTGAAGAAGCGATCCCCAGCCTGGTTGGAGGATCGCTTCTTTTGGTTTACTTTTGGATTAGGGAACGGGTGAAGCATAGAGAAGTTCTATAACGTTATCAGGATGTCCTATTAACATATATATTGCCTAGGTATGACATACGATGCTATTCTTTGTTCAACCTAATTCCGACTATACAAGTGTGAATGGTTAGTTAAATCAAAGATGAGGAATGGGAGTACACATCATATTGGCTGAAATAACAGCCTGTGGAGGAGATCGGGAATGGTTAATCAATGGGGGATTCAGAAATTCCGGACAGCATTGCTGTTCATTACTATGTTGGTGGTACTGGCGGGTTGCAGTTCAGGCAATGCATCGAATGAATCGGATTCCGCATCTGCGTCCGGTCAAGATAAAGTGAAGAAGATCATTGTGGGTACAGGTACTCAATTCCCGAATGTTTGCTTTATTGATGAGAATGGCAAGCTGACGGGGTACGATGTAGAACTGATCCGCGAGATTGATAAACGATTGCCTGAATATGAATTCGAGTTCAGTACAATGGAATTTAAAAACCTGCTGCTTAGTCTTGAAACGAAGAAAATAGACCTGATCGCTCACCAAATGGAAGTGAATGAAGAGAGACAGGCCAAGTTCCTTTTTAATGACGAGGCATATAACATTTTCCCTAATAAAATCGTTGTAAGCGAGAAAAACCAGGATGTAAAATCCATCGAGGATCTGAAAGGTAAAAAACTGATTGTTGGCGCTACGAGTAATGCGGCTGTACTGGCTGAGAAATGGAATGCAGCGAATGGAAATGCCATCGACATTGTGTATTCCGGAGCAGGAGAAGATACGAATACCCAGATCAAAACAGGCCGAGTGGATGCAACCATCAGCACGCAGTTTGCCATCGATTATCAGAACAAAGTGGTGGATGCACAGTTAAAGACTGTAGGAGAGGCTCTGTCCAACTCCAAAGTGTATTTCATTCTGAACAAGGATGAGGAAGAGCTCAAAACAAAAATTGATGAAGCGCTCAAATCAATCAAGGAAGATGGAACATTGAGCAAATTGAGCACAGAGTGGCTGGGAGCCGATTACACGGTTGAGGAATAGTTCGTTGAGAAAGGTGAGCGACGGTTATGGGTAAATCATTCGATCTGTCATTAGTTCTGGATTTCGTCCCTGAACTGCTGCGATATTTGCATATTACACTGAGTGTACTGGGCGGTTCCATTGTGCTCGGTTTGGTGGGCGGTGTACTTCTGGCGGTTCCGAGGTTATACCGGATTCCGGTGCTGAGCCAGCTCGCGACCCTGTACGTCTCTTTCATGCGGGGCACACCGATTCTCATCAAGTTGTTTCTGGTCTATTACGGATTACCTGAATTGCTCAAGCCTATAGGCGTCGATCTGTCCAGGACCGATCCGCTGGTATTTGTCATCGTGACTTATGCGTTAAGTGATGCAGCGTCCTTTGCGGAAATCTTTCGCGGAGCTGTACGCAGTGTGGACAAGGGTCAGACGGAAGCGGCTTATGCTGCGGGCTTGACCACGTTTCAGTCGTTTCGGCGCATTGTGGTTCCGCAGGCGCTCATCGTTGCTTTTCCAAATATGGCGAATACGTTGATTGGTTCGTTAAAGGATACGTCACTTGCTTTCTCGATTGGGGTCATGGACATGGTGGGCAGGGGGCAAACGCTGATCTCGGCTACATCGCATGCACTTGAAGTGTATATCAGTCTGTCGATTGTTTACTATGTTATCGTGCTTGTACTTGAAAAAGGGTTTGCTATCGCAGAACGCAGACTCCAGCGTCACGAACGTAAGAAAGAATTCCCTGGGCCAGTGGTTAGAGCTGAACGCCTGAAACGAATAGCGGGGTGAGCGAATGTCTATTGATTTCAACTTTATCTATACATCTTTTTTCCAGATTCTAAAGGCATTGCCACTAACACTCGTCATTACGATTGTACCGTTGATCGCAGGCTTTGGCATTGGTCTGGTTACTGCTTTAATTCGAATCTATAAGGTTCCCTGGGTCTACCGGATCGCTGATTTCTATGTTTCGTTTTTTCGGGGGACACCGATGCTGATGCACTTGTTTCTAATCTATTACGGGATTCCGTTGATCATCGACAAGCTTGCAGCCCGGTACGGCTGGGCCTTTCAGTCTTCCTCCATCCCGATTCTGGTGTTCGTGCTCATCGCCTTCTCGTTGACTGCCGGATCTTATATGTCCGAGATTATCCGTTCCGGTATTCTTGCAGTGGACACTGGGCAGATGGAAGCTGCACATGCCGTGGGCATGAGTACCTCCCAGGCAATGAGACGCATTATTTTACCGCAGGCGGTGGGTGCGGTTCTGCCGAATCTGTGCAGTATGTTTGTTGGTTTCCTGCATGGATCAACACTCGCGTTTACCGTATCACAGATGGATATTCTCGGGAAAGCGGATGTGGTGGCTTCGGTCAGTCTGAAATTTCTGGAGGCTTTCATTGCTGCCGCATTGATCTATTGGGGTCTGACGGTGATTGTCGAACGGATTACAGCTTTGCTGGAACGCAGAGTTGCCGTGTACAGCAAAGGAGGGGTGTCATGATATCACTGACGAATATACACAAATCTTTTGGTCAGCAGGAAGTGTTGAAAGGTATTGATCTGACTGTGGAGCAGGGGGATGTTGTTGCCATTCTTGGACCGAGCGGGTCCGGCAAAACGACATTGCTGCGCTGTGTGAATTTTCTTGAACGTGCCGATGAGGGCAAGGTACAGATCAGCGGATTAACCGTAGACTGCAAGCATGCCCGCAAACATGACATTGTGCAGTTGCGGCGAAAAACGGCGATGGTGTTCCAGCACTATAACCTGTTCAAACATAAAACGGTACTGGATAACGTAACGGAAGGATTAATCATCGCTCAGAAAATGTCCAAAGCCGATGCTCGTGAACGAGCCTTGCGTGTACTTGAACAAGTGGGCCTGTCCGCCAAAATTAATGAGTATCCCAGCATGCTGTCAGGTGGACAACAGCAGCGGGTAGGCATTGCTCGGGCGCTGGCACTGAATCCAGAGGTAATTCTGTTCGATGAACCAACCTCGGCGCTTGATCCTGAACTTGTAGGTGAGGTGCTGTCGGTCATTCGATCGATTGCCCAGGAGGGCATCACCATGATTGTTGTCACCCATGAAATGGGTTTTGCCCGCGAGGTGGCAAATCGAGTTGTATTCATGGATGGGGGTTCCGTAGTGGAAGAAGGAACACCGGAGGAAGTATTTGCGCGGCCCAAACAGGAACGTACCCGCCAATTCCTCAGCCGTTACTCATCCGATTGGAGTTACGTCATCTGACGATATAGGCGCAAGCTGGAGTAACTGACGATCCCGGCCCGGCATATGCTGTAGCAGGCAAATGCTGATAGGCCGGGTTTTTCTATGGGTGAAGCAGGCCGTGACGGTAAGGAGGAGGACCATGCAGAGCAAAATCGATGAAATACTCACACATATTGCACATTCTCACCAGCAGGTTGCACGTGTACTGGATGCCAAACGTCAAGTCGCTGTGCGCATGTCTGAAATCATTAATCATTTGCCGGATATCGAACCGGAGCTGGATGGCGTTGACGGTCTGCTGGATAGCTCGGGACAAATCAACAAAAGCATCATCTCCTATTTGGGAGGCCTGGCAGACTTGGAAGAAGCCGTAGCCGAAACGCTGACTCAGGTGATGCGGGAGATGGCGGGTCAAGAGGAAGAATAAGCCCGGAAGGCGGGTGAATGGACATGAGCAGAGAACAAAGTCTCATACTGATGCTGGATGCAGCAGCCAAGATGCAGTGGAATATTGCCCTGATTTTGGAGGCCAAGGCGATTGAAGCCGAGAAGGTAAGGAACTGGGCGTTAAATCATTTGAATGGTGAGTCTTTTCTGACGCATAGCGATCAGGTGGCAGAGCCACTCAAAATGCATGATCAACTGGTGGAAATACTAGAAGGATTGACCCGAATGGAAACCGGATTATGCAACAACCTGAAGGCCATCATGGTGCAGAACGATGGTGAAGAAGGCGGCATGGACGGTGGCATGTTTGGCGGCATGGATATGGGGGATCTCGGAAAATGAGTCTGTTGCGGCGTGAGCAGGAAGCGAAACTGTCCCTCATTGAGTCCATTGCACACAGTCAGCAGGCGCTCGCCCGCATTCTGGACAGTGTGGCCAGCGTGTCTGCCCACTCGGAAGTATCCGCCCGCAGTCTGGCCGAGAACATTCGTTTGCTAAGCCGTTATCAAGAGGAGATGTCCCGGATGGTTACGGGGATAAGGCTGGCCCGAATCCAGCATGGGGAGCCTGGTGTGCCATGGCTCAAAGACCCTGGATATGCGATACGCATGGTCCGGAACATACAGGAGGAATGTTGACATGTTAAAGAAGAAAAAAATACGTCTGAGAACCAAAAGAGCTTTGCTTGCTCGCGGGGCCCGTCTGCGTAAAATCCGTAAACTGCGTGCGGTCAAAGGCAAACGTGTGCTTCACAAACGTACCCTCAAAGGACGCAGTGCGTGGCTCAAAAAAAAGAAACGTGCGGTACGACGGCACCGGAGTGTGAAGCCCGCACAACCTGTCGTCCCGGCTACCCCTACCGATCCGAACCCGGACAGCGCGTACAGCCAGGGGTACAACGAGGCGTACAACGAGGGATTCAACGCGGGTTTCGCCAAGGGATTCGAGGACGGACATCAGTTGGCTTACAAAGCGCAATAACAGAGTAGGTGTACATTTTCGGATGACTATAGATGCATGTCCAGTGTATGACGATTGCCCGGGGGGACGGATCCCTCCGGGTTATTTGTATCGCTGCAAAAGCGGACATGCCCGTGCAGGCGGTTGTGGAGGGCAGACGCCAATTTTGCGCCTTGCAGGACACCCGTCCATGATGCATCTGACCCCGGGGCATATCCTTTAGAGGGAACACCAATCTCGGGGAGAATCTGAAAGTGGGATCTCCTGAAGGAAGACAGGGTGAAGGATGTGGCAAAACGACGACACCGGCCGCCTACAGAAGCGGAGATAGCTTACCGTGGCGGATATGCAGAAGGCCGCAGATTTGGCGGCTGTCAGGCCATGATGGAGCGAGTGCAGATGTTTGAGCCGACCGTGCGGAATATGAAAGTGCTGTACATTCCGCAAGGATTCGATGCCATCGATGAAGGCGTCATTGGAGCCTTGCAGCAATCTGTTCGTGAATGTGTTGTCGGATCGCCGGCAAACATGCTGCAGGAAGCCAGCCAGCACATGCCCGATCTGGTGCTGGTCATGAATGGACTACACGTATTTCCTCCCGATCATCTGGAACAGGTGAATGGCATAAGGGGACTTGGAATACGAACAGCAGTATGGTTTGTGGATGACCCGTATTTTACCGAAGATACGACAACCATCTGTCAGCATTACGATGTCGTGTTCACGCATGAGGAAGCGGCCGTGCCGTTCTATACTGCACATGGAGCAGGTCGGGTGATCTATATGCCGCTGGCAGTGAACCCGGGAATGTTTCAACCAAGGCGTACGGCGCCGCAGCATCAGTATGACATTTGTTTTATCGGCACCGGATTCTGGAACCGAATTGCACTGTTCGATGAGCTGGCTCCTTTTCTGGCGGACAAAAAGGTATTCATTGCCGGCAGCCAGTGGAACCGGCTGAAACGCTCCGACATCCTGGGCCGATTCATCCATGAAGGCTGGATTGATCCTGGAGCGACAGTGGATTATTACAATGGCGCCAAAATCGTGATTAACGTACACCGGACTTGCGAGAATGGGGAAGACAATCGCAATACGCATCATCTCCAAGGCCATTCCATTAATCCGCGGACGTATGAGATCAGCGCCTGTGGCACGATGCAGATAACGGATGCACGCAATGATCTGCCACGTTACTACCGGCCTGGATATGACATCGAGACCTTTACAACCGCGGCTGAACTTCAGCGCAAAATCAAATATTATCTGCACCATGAAGAGGAACGGCGAGCCCTGGCTTGGCGAGGGCTGCTTACCACACTGAACCAGCATACGTTCACTCGTCGTATTGCTCAGCTGCTGGAGCACGTGTAAATTCTCTTTCTGCAGGGCAACAGCGTTAGAAAACCCTATCCCAAAAATAAAAGGAGTGGCGGTATGTCTCTCAAACACCGTAAAACGAGAAAGTCTCATGCACCAGTGCTCAGTCTGGCTGACCAAGCACGCAAAAACGGGCAACATGCCGGATATGATGCGGGCAAGGAAGAAGGATATTTACGTGGCCGTGCCAACTATATCGTCAATTGTGCACAGGAGCCATTGCCTTTCCGGCAGCTTCACGTGCTGTATGTATCTTCGGGTAAAGGATTCCCATATTCCCCACTGGACGAAGCCATCATGGCAACATTGCAGGGCATGGTTGCCCAAGTAACTCTTTCCGATCCACGTCAGCCTGTATCCGAAATTGCGTTGCAAACCCGTCCTGACCTGGTGCTTGTGCTGGATGGTATGGATATTCCGCTGGAACATCTCGATGCGATTCGCCAAGCAGGCATTCAGACGGCAATTTGGCTCACGGATGATCCGTACTATACGGATATGACGCTTGAGACAGTACAGCATTTCGATCATGTGTTCACATTGGAACTGAACTGTGTCGAGTTGTATCGACAAAACGGCTGCCCTTCCGTTCACTACCTGCCCTTTGCTGCATTCACTAATCATTACTTCCCAATCACCACACCATCTGCATTACACCGGGATGTCAGTTTTATCGGATCGGCCTACTGGAACCGGGTGTATTTCTTCAATCCGATCATGGCACAGCTGATGTCACACAATACCGTATTTAATGGCATCTGGTGGGATCGCCTGCCAGACTATGCTGCTTACGGTGAGAAGATCGAACTGGGTCGCTGGATGAGTCCGCAGGAAACGAATGATGTCTATAACGGCACTAAAATTGTCATCAACCTTCACCGCTCCCATGAAGACGATTCCGTTAACAACAACCATGTTAAAATTTCACCAGCCTCCCCGAATCCGAGAACATTTGAAATTGCGGCGTCTACGACCCTTCAATTGACCGATGCGCGGGATGACCTGGCACGTTTCTATAAACCGGGTGTGGAGATCGAGACCTACTCTTCCCCTCAGGAGTTGCTCGATAAGGTTGAATACTACCTCACTCATGAGAAAGAGCGCCGTGAAATTGCACTTCGAGGGCTGGAACGGACATTGAAGGATCACACGTATGGCAAAAGAATCAACGAAATATTGAGCATTATATTCCCTTAATCTTGTCCGGAAGGAGGTGTGCACAGAACCCTGCATATTCGTATTCAGGGTCCGTGCGGCCATGGCGACTAAACCCAAACTCATGTTGTTTTCCCATGTGTGCAACACCCGCAGCATTACGGGTGCGGAGAAGCTGTTGCTTCATTTTATGAGGGAGATGGGTTCCATCTTTGATTGTGTACTCGTGGTTCCTCAGGAAGGAAAGCTTGCCGGACTTGCACGGAGATTCGATATCCAGGTCAAAGTATGCTTCCTGCCGATGCTTCACGGTGTGTACACACCTTACCGGGGGATTGCAACGGATGCAGAACAGCTTCGCCATAAACCAGCTTATCAGGACGTGGTCTCCCTCATCAGGGAGACTGCACCTGATCTGGTGTTAACGAATACCTGTGTCAATGTGATGCCTGCCGTAGCAGCGAAGTCTCTGCAAATTCCGGTGATCTGGAAGATTACCGAGATTATTGCGTTGAATGAACATACAAACGAAGCTGTACAGATGATTGAGCGTTACTCCGATTGGATCATAGGCATATCCGAAAGTGCAGTAGCACCATTCAAACAAGCCGGCATGAGTGCCAAATTAACCGTGATCTCCCCAACCTGGGACCCGGCCTTACCGGACCCGGAGCGATGGGTTCACTTGAGGGAACGCAAACGCAAAGAGCTTGGTTTTAAGCCATCACAGATCTGTATCGGTTACATCTCTTCCTTCATATATGATGCCAAAGGTCTGAAACCTTTTGTGGATATGGCTTTGCAATTGTGTGAAACCCATCCGCGCTGCCGTTTCTGGATTATTGGTACATCAGCGGACAAAAAGTACTATGACGAATGTGTATCACGGGTGAAAAAATCCGGTTATTATCGCAGATTTACCTTTACGCCGTTTGAAGAGAATGTATCTCTAGCCTATACGGCTATGGACATGGTGGTCATTCCGAGCATGGTCAAAGAAGGATTTGGCATGACCGCGCTGGAGGGGCTTTATTTCGCCAAACCGGTTATCGCTTTTGCCCAGGGCGGACTCAAGGAATTGTTGGAATCGGTAGGCAGCGGTGCATTTTTGGCCCCGGCCGGGGATTCTCAGGCGCTTACTACTCTGGCAACAACTCTGCTGAATGATCCTGAACTGGCCTCCGACACCGGTTGGCGTAATCGGACAGAAGCGGAAAAGCTGTACGGTATTGAAACCTACAGGGCAAAGCTGCATACGATGGTGACACAGTGGTTGATTCGTTTTCCCGGATGGTTTCCGTACATTCAGCCTCCGAATGGTCCAGTGTACGCATGGGGTGAGGGTCGTTTGCGAACCGTGCTGATTCTGGAACCGGCTTCGGTTCGGGCACGATTGTTCCCATTGACTGTGATTCAGGCGTTGCCACTCTCGCCCTTGCCTCCGCTTGCCATAGGTCAGCCTGTTCATGAAGATACAGAACCTCGCTCAAGCCATAGATCAGGACGAAGTCGTTACCCGCATTCAACCCACCGCAGCAGGATCCGTGACCGAATGAAACGAGGAACGGGAACAGGCAGGAGGAAGCTGAAGGCAAGCAAAAAGAGGAAACAACGTGTGCGCGTGGTGCAACCGACTGTTCGCAAACGTGCGCCTGGCAAAGCCAAACGAAGCCGGGTTCGCCGGAGATTATCCAATAGACGATGAAGGCAGGGATTACGATGAAGATCATGACGGTGCTGGGTACGCGACCTGAAATTATACGGCTCAGCCTGATCATTTCCAAGCTGGACCAGTACGCGTCCAAACATATTCTGGTACACACGGGACAGAACTTCACGGAAAGTCTCAGCGGTCTTTTCTTCAAGGAAATGGGCTTGCGTGCGCCGGACTACGTCCTTCAGGATGAAGCGGCCTCGTTGGGTCGACAGTTATCCTCGATGTTTACGCAAATGGAAGATTTATTAAATCAGGAGAAACCGGATAAAGTGCTGCTGCTCGGCGATACGAACAGTGCATTATGTGCTGTTCTGGCTGAACGGATGGGCATACCCGTCATTCATATGGAAGCAGGCAATCGATGCTTTGACCTGGATGTGCCCGAAGAGAAAAATCGCAGGGTTATCGACGCCATTTCCACCATTAATATGCCGTATACCGAACAGAGTAAGAAACATCTGATTAGTGAAGGGGTACCTAGTCGCCGAATTGTGCTGACAGGGAACCCGATCTATGAAGTGATGCGTCACTACGACGCACAGGCAAGTTCCAGCAAAATACTGAAGAAATTGAAGCTGAAGTCCGGGCAATATTTTTTGGTTACGGCCCACCGGGCGGAGAATGTGGATCACCCTCCTCATTTGCTGGAGATTATGAAAGGTTTGAATCAGGTTGCTGAAGAACATGCCATGCGAGTCATATGCAGCATTCACCCTCGAACGGCTATTCGAATCGCCGAGCATCTGCAACTGGAGATGCACCCGCTGGTGGAATTTCACGAACCATTCGGTTTTTTCGACTTCGTGATGCTGGAGCGACATGCACGCTGTGCACTTACGGATAGTGGTACCGTACAAGAGGAGTGCTGCATCATGGGTGTGCCAACGGTAACCATGCGTCGCACGACAGAACGACCGGAGACGGTGGATTGCGGCAGCAATGTGGTCTCAGGTCTGGATGCGGAGCGTATTGCGGGTTGTGTGAAAGTAATGACCGAAATGTCAAACGACTGGGATTGTCCACAAGGCTACAAAGCAACCGATGTATCCAGTAAAGTGGTCAAATTTCTGCTTGGAGGGAAATTGCATGTTTGAAAATAAGCGTATACTCGTGACTGGCGGTACGGGATCATGGGGTTATGAACTTGTGGCTCAACTGCTGCCCCAGCAGCCCAAGGAGATTATCGTTTACTCCCGGAATGAGTCCAGCCAAGTGGCGATGAGTCGTGAATTCGAAGACCCGCGTCTTCATTTTCGCATTGGTGATATTCGAGACAAGGATGCCTTAACCGTTGCATGTCAACATGTGGATTATGTATTTCATCTCGCAGCGCTCAAGCATGTGCCGGTGTGTGAAGACCAACCTTATGAAGCACTCAAAACCAATGTGATCGGAACACAAAATGTCATCGAAGCTGCGATTGAAAATAATGTAGAAAAAGTCATTTACATCTCGACCGACAAGGCCGCCAATCCATCCAATTTCTACGGCATGACAAAGGCGATCGGTGAGAAGTTGATCGTATATGCCAATCTGCTTCACAGCAATACGCGGTTTGTCACCGTACGTGGTGGCAATGTACTTGGAACGAACGGCAGTGTCGTGCACTTATTCAAAAATCAGATTCGATCCAAAGGTCAAGTTTCCATCACGGATATGAAAATGACTCGATTTTTTCTCACGCTGAAAGATGCGATCACTTTGCTGTTCAAAGCTTCGGTGGAAAGTGTCGGTGGTGAGATTTTTGTCATGACGATGCCAACGTGCAAAATCGTAGATCTGGCAGAAGTTCTGATTGAGGATTCAGGTGTGGAGAATGTCTCCATTGTGGAGCGTGGTACTCGGCCAGGTGAGAAGATTCACGAGATTCTGATGAGTGAATTCGAGAGCATGACCACAGTGGTATACGATGAGCAATACTTGGTGATCTTGCCTACACTCGGCATACCGGGGTTGAAAGAGCATTATACGAACTGTCCTCCGGTATCCTTCAGCAGCTTCAGTTCCGAGCATCAGCTAATGACCAAACAGGAGATTCGTGACATTCTGCAACGCGGAGGGTTCCTGTCATGAAGTTGTTGATACTTGGGGGGAACGGAATGGCCGGCCATATTATGGTCGACTATTTCCGCCGTCAAGGCGTCCACAGCGTCTTCTATACGACCCGAGATGTATCGGACCCTAATGGTCTTCTGTTGGATGTAAATGACTGCTTTATGGTCGACCGTCTGGTGGAGGTGGTGCACCCGGATGTCATCGTTAACGCGGTGGGTGTTTTGAACAGTTTTGCAGATGAAGACAAAATTACCGCTTATCATATTAATGGATTTCTGCCGCATCGTTTGCGGCGGATCGCTGACACGATCGGTGCACGTCTGATCCACATCAGTACAGATTGTGTGTTTAGTGGGGACCGGGGGGCGTACCGGGAGGATGATGTTACCGATGGAACATCTGCCTATGCAATCACGAAAGCACTGGGTGAAGTTCAGGATGCGGGTCATCTGACGATCCGTACGTCCATTATAGGACCCGAAATTCGGAAAGGCGGCATTGGTCTGATGCATTGGTTCATGTCCTGCACAGGTGAGGTTGGCGGATATACACGCGTCTTCTGGAATGGGGTGACCACCCTTGAACTGGCCAAATGGGTAGATCATTATCTGGCATCTCCGGTCAGTGGTCTAATCCATCTGGCTCATCCGGTGCCTGTCAGCAAGCATGACCTGCTTGTGCTGTTCAAGCAGATATGGGATAAACAGGATGTTGTTATCTTACCCGATGATAGCGTTGTGCAGGACCGCACGTTAGTTTCCACACGTGAGGATGTGAAGACAGACCTTCCGGATTATTCTACGATGCTGAAGGAGCTGGCATTATGGATGGAGCAGAGCTAACTGGCAAAAAGGTACTGATTACGGGTGCTTCTGGCTTTACTGGACGGCATGCGGTTGCTTATTTCAAGTCAGCCGGTACGGCGGTCGCAGCAGTGGTCAGGCGGGCAGGTATACATTCTTTTGGCGATGGTGTGGCTGTACATGTCTGTGATCTTAACGATAAGCAGCAAGTCCGTCTTCTGATTGAAGAGGTGAAGCCGGATTATGTGCTGCATCTTGCAGGTAAAAATTCCGTGCCCGATTCGTGGTCCAATCCGCTGCTGGTGCTAGAGACTAATGTGATGGCTGTTCTCTATTTGCTGGATGCACTAAGAAGCTGTCCGGCGGCACGGACCGTTATTGTGGGCTCCCGATTAAAGTATACTCCTGAACCCGGTCGGCCACCGCAGCCTCCGCACCCGTATAGTCTCAGCAAAGCATTAGAGGAAATGGTATCTCTATCATGGATGTCTCTTTTTGGACAGCAGATTATGCTGGCCGAGCCGGGGAATCTGATCGGGGCAGGCCCTTCAACGGGCATATGTTCGCTACTGGCACGTCATATTGTTGCCTGTGAACAGGAAGGTAAGACGGAGGCCTTTCGTCTATCCGGCCGGAATAATACCCGTGATTTTCTAGACGTGCGGGACGCGGTCCGGGCCTATGCGACCCTGCTTGTTCAAGGCACAACGGGCAACGTATATCCGGTTGTATCGGGCACGGAGCGCAGCCTCGGAGAGATTGCGGATACGCTGCTAACGATGACCGAAGCGGAGGTGCCGGTACGCTGGGACGGAGCTTCTTCCGGGCCGGACGGGGCTGGAGATCAGGAGGAGTTCTCGGCACTGCGCAAGTTGGGCTGGCAGCCGCTGATTCCATTTACCCAATCTCTTCAGGACATTCTGAGCGATGTTCGTACTCAGCAGGGGAGGGCGACTACATGAATCCGAGCGTGTCTATTGTCATTCCGTTTTACAATGATCCTTATGTACCTCAAGCGATCCAGAGTGCACTGAACCAGACATATACCGATGTGGAGATCATTATCGTCAACGATGGCTCTACCCGGAATGAAGAACTGCTTCAGCCGTATCTTCCCTACATTTATGTTCTTGGCAAAAGCAACGGCGGTACAGCTTCGGCTCTGAATCACGGCATTCGTCATGCTTCCGGGGACTATATCGCCTGGCTGAGTTCAGATGACCTCTTATATCCAGATAAGATTCGTCATCAGGTTGAATTTATGCAACGGGAGAATGCGCTCATCTCACATACCAACTTTAATTACATTAATGAGCACTCTACAGTGACCAAGCTGAACGGTGGAGCTCAAGCGATGGCCGAACCGGATTGGCTGCGCCTCTTCGTAAACGGTAATCCGGTGAACGGCTGTACCGTGATGATCCGCAGGGATCTGTTTAGTGGGGTGGGTCTGTTCGATGAACTTTTGCCTTATACGCATGATTTGGATCTATGGATGCGTATTCTGCTGAACGGCCATCGTTTTCCATATCTGAATGAATCGCTTACGGCATATCGTCGGCACGGGGGAATGGGGACGGTACGTCACGCGGATGCCATCGGCCGAGAGGCCTCTATGGTATGGTCCAGATATCGGGAGCCTTTGTTGCAGCGCATTGCTGCCATGGGAGGATAAAGAACTTTGGTGGGGGTTATGGAGGCCGTGAGCTGGCCGAATAACGCCCTCTTTATTTATATGCATTTCGATCTATATCTTAATGATGGAAAGCCGCTCTTTGAATTGATGCAAAATGCTCCATGTGCGTAATTTATACGTCGCTATGCAACAGATGCCTGATACCTAACGGACCTATCTACATATAATAGGGAGAATGGTATTATTCACGCGGAGAAAGGGGAGGACCGAATGGAGCCGAAAGTATCAATCGTCATTCCTTTTTATAATTGCGCGTACATCGAGCAGGCTGTTCACAGCGCCATTCACCAGACGTATCCGCATATTGAGGTCATTGTGGTGGATGACGGCTCTACGAAGCATGTGGAGCGGCTGCAACCATTCATGGATCGCATTCGCTATATTCGAAAAGAGAATGGTGGAACGGCAACCGCTTTAAACGAGGGAATCAAGCAGGCGACAGGTGATTACTTTGTCTGGCTCAGCTCCGATGATGTAATGTTGCTGGACCGGGTAGAGAAACAACTGAAGTTCATGCTTGACGTTAAGGCTTCGTTCTGTCACGGGGCTTATCATTATGTTGATGCGAACAGCGTATGGATGGACACGGTGAGACCAGAAGTAGGGAGTCGTCTGGAGATGCTTCAGGTACTGACCGAAGGTTGCCCAATCAACGGTTGCACTGTAATGCTTGAGATGGATGCATTTCGAAAGTTCGGCGTATTTGACACCGATTTTCGCTACACGCATGACTATGAGATGTGGCTGAGACTGTTTCCGCTCTATGAGCTGTTCTATTACAATGAGCCACTGATGTGTTATCGGGTTCATGAATCGATGGGAACCAAGAAACACTTTGAGGCATTAAAAGCCGAGATGGAACTTGTTCAAGCGAAGCATCGGCCCGTTTTACTTAATCTGCTGCAGGTTGGCGGTTACTGGAAGTAGAGGCTAGAAGTCTTGGAATCACGAATGCTAGACATATGAACCTAACTGCAATAAAAAGAGGGTATTCGGTTGCCGTTAAGTGATTGCGGCACGAACGAATATCCTCTTATTTGTTCCTGTTTGTAAAATACTTGACTCTAATTTTTCTCGGATGTGAGAATGTGCATGGTTGCCGGATCAGGGAAAACGTACCCTTTGGGCAGCTTCCTCATTAATTCGTTCATTACAGCGTAATCCACCTCAATATGTGTCGTCGACACAGGGGTGGAGAACCAACGATTATACAAATCACTGGGGACGAGCAATGTCATATCCTCTGACCTCCCAACTGAATGGCTTCCTGGTAGACATGCAGCGTGCGCAATCCCATCTCGTCCAGTGATCGATGTTGTTCAGCCCATGCTTTAGCTGCTGCTCCTACCTTTGCACGGGTGGCACCATCCTGCAGAAGGGCATTTAACAGTGCGCTAAGGGCTTCGACATCCTGCGGTGGCACGACCCAACCGGTATGTTCAGGCTGCACCATCTCAGGCATACCTGCCGTACCGCTTACAATGACAGGCAATCCGGCGAGCTGAGCCTCTGTAACAGAGAAAGGCTGCGTATCCTGCAAGCTGGGCTGCACATAAATATCGGCATGGCGTAAGAATGAAGGGATATTATCGAGTTTACCCCAGAAAACGATGTCAGCACCTACTCCAAGATCATTGGCTAGGGAGCGCAAATCCTCCATCAGATTGCCTTCCCCAGCAATCCAGCAGATCCAATCCGAGCGATTCTTCTTCAGGCTGGAGAGCGCTTTAACCAGAATATGAACCCCTTTGATGTGCTCCAGTCTGCCCGTAAATGCGATCACTTTTTTGCCCGCTGGCTTCCTCTGACGGAACTTGACTGCTGCTTGGGCACGGTAGGCTGGAATATCCACAGCATAAGGAATAATTCGAAATTTGGACTCGGGAACATGGAGATCCGTAAGGGTGCTCTTAATCCAATGGCTGGAGACCAGAATAAGCTGGGATTGCTCAGCGCTTCGCTCTTCCAGTGACAGGAAGTAACGTCCTCGTGTGGATTGCAAATATTCGGGAAGCGTGAGCTTCGCGTTAGAGTTTTGAGCATCGTAAAAGGCTTCACGCGCAAGCGCTCCGTGATAACTCGTTACCATGGGTGTGTTGCGATTCAATATGCGTCTCATCGCGACCGCTGCTACCGGGTCCTGCGCATGGATGACATCGTAATGATCAACGCCGAGATAGGCGGCTCCCATTTCAAAGGCATACCTGTTCAATTCATAATAAGCCACGAGAGAATCGGCAGTGAATTCAGGCAAATCTGTCGGATTAAGTTTGGCTTGAAGCATGGGCCATACTTTATCTTTGGAGAAGGAACGATTGAGATTGCGAATGTATACTTCATTTTTGGCTCCGTTGGTGCCCATAATATCCACATCTACGCCAAGAGCCATCAGCCTGTCAGCTAGCTGTTTCACATATGTCCATATTCCACCCATCTGTGTAAGCTCCCAATAGGTAACGAGCAGAACTCTCATAGGTACCTCCTTGTCACGGCCTGCACAGGCCGATCTTCTATCCTGTTAGTCTATGAAAAAAAGCAGACGAAAGGGTGGGCATTTCCGTGGAATTGATTAAAATGGGTGATTGCAAATAGCAATGGACGAGAGCAGGCATACCATATCTAGAGAAAGGTTCAACTCTGCTCTACAGGAGGGATATACCGTGGCCGCATATGTGCTGGAGATTCACGAAAACTTGCTGCAAACCGTTGTTCCGGTGAGATATATGGACATTGAATTGTCATTTGTGGGGAATGACGATGTGGATATCTTTGTCGGAGGAATCAGTCACACCCATGGGGAGTTGTATCGCTATCTTTGTCGGATTGGGGCGGATACGGGAAATCACATTATTCATAATCTCGCGGTCTCATCCGATCCATCCGAACTACGCATCATTAGCAACAGTTCTATACCAAGTCATCTGGTTATTCGCATGTACTGCAGAAGTGACCAAGGCCAGACCCTGGGTATACTTTCGGAGCATCAGATGATCAAATTGGCAGATTAGCAAAGATCACCATAATGAGCATCGATTAACCAAATGGGTGGAGCAGGAGAAGACCTGGTCCATTTTTTGGCATACATACGTGATCCGTTATCCAATAAAAAATAGCTTGACAGCAAAGGTATTTTCATTAGAATTAACCTATGCTCAAACAAGAGTTTAAAACGACGGTTTAAAACAAAAGTTTGAAACGTCGTGAATATAAGGCCAATGGAGAGGCACATACAAAGATAATGCCTCCAGGCCGGAAAAGAGAGTGGAGAGATTGAAACAACAAACAGCAGTACCCCAGGACCCGGCGGAATTCTCGATTAAAACGATTATTCTGCCGCTACTGGCTATTATCGTCGGGATGATTATGGTCATCTTGGACAGCACGGTGGTTAACGTGGCGATTCCGAATCTGGTTCAATATTTTGAGACCGATCTGAAGACCATTCAATGGACGGTTACAGGTTACACGTTGGCCTTGTCAGCCGTCATTCCGCTGGCGGGATGGTTGACCGACCGATTCGGTGCCAAAAGAGTATTTCTGTTCACGATTGCGATGTTTACTCTGGGTTCGGTCTTATGTTCGATCGCGCAATCTCCTGAACAATTAATTATTTACCGTATCATTCAGGGACTTGGCGGAGGCATGGTTGCTCCGATTGGTATGGCGATGGTATTCCGCCTGGCTCCTCCTGAAAGAAGAGGTTCTATCATGGGTATGCTCGGGATTCCGATGCTGTTGGCTCCTGCACTGGGTCCGGTATTATCGGGCTGGTTCATTGAATCATTCAGCTGGCACTGGATCTTCCTGATCAATCTGCCGATTGGTATTGCCGCTTTTATTCTATGTATCAAATTCCTGCCGGATACGGATCGTGGACGCACGCCTGCGCTTGATCTGCTCGGTATGATTCTGGCACCAATCGCATTCTCGATGCTCGCATACGGTGTAAGTGAAGGCGGAACAAGCTGGACGTCTGCAACAACACTGACAGGTGTGATTGTCGGAGGCGTGGCGCTGATCCTGTTCGTTATCGTGGAACTTCGTCACAAAAATCCGCTGTTGGAACTTCGGGTGTTCAAATCATCTGATTTCACACGGGGTATTATTCTGGCATGGGTATCACAAGTCGCTTTGTTTGGGGCGATGATTTTGATCCCACTTTATCTGCAACAAATCAAAGGCTACACTGCATTGGAAACAGGACTCATTCTGCTCCCGCAGGCGCTGGCTTCGGGTGTGGGTATGCCACTTGGTGGACGTTTGTTTGATAAAATTGGTGCAAGACCACTTGCTTTCGTGGGTCTGGGTATAATCTCGGGTGCACTGTTTATTCTGTCTTCGATTACGGCGGAAACGGGCCTTGGTCTGATCATTCTTAGCCTTGTCATGATGGGATTGGGTATGGGCTTCTCCATGATGCCACTCAATACGCATGTACTGAATGCTGCTCCACGTAAGCTGGTAGGTCGGGTTACCCCGCTTACTGCTGCTGCACAACAAGTGGTTGTGTCCTTTGCAGTTGCTGGCCTGACTGGATTCCTGACCTCCCATATTGCAAGCAATACAGCTGGAGCTACTGACGCTACAGGTATGGTGAATGGATTAGTGGCTGGTTTTAACGACACCTTCTTCCTGGCCGCGTGTATTGCCTTGTTTGGATGCCTGCTCAGTCTGATTCTGCGCAAACCAAAACGGATGGAGGAAGATACCCTTCAAACAGGGGATCAACCTGATCCTGCAATGATGATGGGACACTAATTTTATAAGCCGATCTTAAGAAAATAAATTAAGGCAGTTCAGAGCATGCTTCTGAACTGCCTTTTTTGTTTTGTTTAAAAGAAAATGCTCAAGGCTGTCATCATTTCTCGAAATGAAGTGGCGTAACGATCAGGGGAGAAGGAGATGGCCATATGCTGTCTGCCCTGAATGCGTATATACTCCCGCAGCTTTTTGTTGCGCATAAGGTCTGCAGCTTCGGATACAGCCGTATTCACGTTGCCAATCGGATAGAATTTACCCGTTCGGTTATGTGTAATAAAGGACCTTACGCCATCCGAATCGGTACTGAGTACCGGACAGCCGCAGCTGATGGCTTCAGCAACGGCGTATCCAAAACCTTCAAGCAGCGATGTGGACAGCATGATACCCCCGGAAGCTGCAACCATGGAATAGAATGTAGGCATCTGGGAATGGGGCACGTTGATAAAGATGCCAATCCGATCTTCAAGTCCGTACTCCGCAAGCATGTGTCGGAACATGACCTCGTCCTCGGGATTAGCCAAGGTCGGATCGTGGAACAACCATAGTCTGGCTTTTGGAATTTTTTTAATGATTTCACTGGATATCATCAAATACTCCCGCCAGTTTTTGTTGTGTTCGAGCCTTCCTACCCATGCAATTACTGGATAGGGAGGGGTATCCACCGAAATTGGGGCAAAGGTATTGGTATCCAGCATATTGGGAATGACAAACCGGTGAAGCCATGGACACATGTGGATGAACAGCTCCAGTAAATGATCTGTTGGAGGAATGAGCGCAGCATTACAGTGGGCTTGCAGATAAGGTACTCCCATCTGAATGGTTTCCATAGCTTGCTCACGTGTCCCAAGTCCCTGTGCTTCATAGATAATGCGTCCTTTATACCCGAGGGCTCTTAATCTGCCCGGCATGGCAATATCGGAGGTAACAATAATGGCATCATAACGATGATGATGAATCAAACTGTGAATTTCCTCATCACTGGAAGCGGTGAAGACCGGCGTGCTGGTATTGTTCTGCATTCCCGAGCCAGGGTACAGATACAATACATGCGCTTCGATGCCATGGCGTTGCAGAACGGCTGTGCGCAATCGATTTAAAGTATCCACACCGCCGCTTGGAACAAAAAATGTGAATAGTACTTTCACACGGTTCACCCTCTGACTTTTGTGCAGGTGCTCATGCTCCTGTACTTTAAGGTACGTTGCCCCAGAGTGCAGGGTGTGGGTGAATGAAGCGTTGTTCACATTTTAGACACATATTTTTAAGCTCTCTTTTAAGTGACTTTAAGCTGCATTTAGGATACAACACGTAAGATACAAGGAACTTCCCGTGTTGACCATCAGAAGAAAGCGATGATGGCACACGGGTATTTTAACGGGAAAGGATGAATGATGTGCTCGAAGTGAAACAGGTAAGCAAAGTATTTGATGGACGGCGCGGCGTGCATCAACTGGATTTCACAATGGAGCGCGGTGAGATTGTTGGATTTTTGGGACCGAATGGTGCCGGGAAAACTACAACGATGCGAATGATCACGGGCTATTTACATCCAACGGCAGGCTCCATTGCAGTAGATGGCATATCAGTGCACGATCAGGGCAGGAGCGTCCGTTCCAAGATCGGTTATTTGCCGGAGACACCTCCGCTTTATCCAGATATGACTGTACAGTCGTATCTGAAGTTCGTCGCTAATCTGAGGGATGTCCCGACACGTGAAGTGAAATTGCGAATCAGTGAGATGGTGAGTAGGCTGGGTCTTCAAGGTCGCGAAAAGCAATTGGTTCGCGGACTGTCTAAAGGGTACAAGCAGCGTCTGGGTCTGGCTGGAGCCATTATTCACAAACCGGATCTGCTCGTGCTGGATGAGCCGACTTCAGGACTCGATCCAAATCAGATTATGGAGATACGAGATCTGATCCGTGAACTGGGTGAGAATCATACAGTGCTGCTCAGTACACATATTTTGCCGGAAGTGAGCGCGCTGTGTAATCGAATGTTGATTATTAATCAGGGACAGCTCGTATTGGACGGTTCACCGCAGCATTTTGGCTCAGCGATGGGGGATCAGTTCAAGGTGTCCATTGAAGTGAAGGCAACAGAGCAGCAATTACATAATGTGCTGACACCATGGGAGAAGGTACGAAGTGAAGTCATTCAAGCAGCAGATGGACAGACATCCACTGGTTCTATTGATACGGTCAAAATGCTGCTTACCGGTGAATCTTCCGAGGATTATCGAGAAGAACTGTTCTACCTTTTGTCTGGTGCAGGCTTGCCGATCCTGGAGATGAAGAAAGAAAATCTCAGTCTGGAACAGATTTTCCTGAAGCTGACCACAACGGAAACGGAATCCGAAGTGGAACTGGCAACCCAGGAGACAGAAACTGATAAAGTGCAGCTCGCCAATGAGGTGACGGATGAAGAGGCCAATTTGAGCACGACGTCAGATCTGAAGCAATCGACTGGGTCCGAGAGCGCTTCATCTGATTCCCACACAGGGGAGGGTTCCAAATGAGACGAATGATGGCGGTTTGCAATAAAGAACTGCAGGCATACTTCCTGTCACCGACGTCGTATTTCGCTTTTGCCGTATATGTACTGATGACAAGTTTGCTGTTCTATTCCAGCTTTGTGTATTACCAGCCAAGCATTGTGGATTATCGCCTGGTGCTCGGAGACACGTTATCCATGCTGCTGTTTGTGGTGCCGTTGCTGACGATGCGACTGGTGGCAGAGGAATTCCGGCAGGGAACGGACGAACTGTTATTGACTTCACCTGCACGGGTGACCGAGATTATTTTCGGTAAATATTTGGCGTCACTCGCCATTCTTGTTGTACTTATCCTGTGCAGTCTCGTTTATCCGTTTATTATGTCCTTCTTTGGTGAATTAGATCTGACATCCGTATGGTTGTCTGCACTGGGTCTCTTTTTCCTGGGCGGAAGCATGATGGCGATTGGACTGTTTGCTTCCACGTTATCTCAGCACCAGATGGTGTCTGCGGTAGCCGGTTTTATTATTTTGCTCGTATTGTGGATGCTTGATTCATTTGCAGGCAATTCCGGATCTACGTTACAGCAATGGCTGGATCCATTTGCGCTGACGAACCGGTTTGACAGCTTCACGAAGGGTGTACTTAGTGGCCCAGATATATTGTATTACGTGACGCTCTCAGGTGTGTTTCTGCTATTAAGCATTCAAATTGTGGAACGGAAGCGGTGGAGGTGAGAAGATGAAAAAATGGTTGAGTCATACCAACAGTACCGTGCTGTCTGTAGCGATGATTGGCATCTTTATTTTGCTGACCCTGTTTCTGAATTCGCTTGGCAGCTTCCAACTGGATCTGACCTCGAATAAACAATATACCTTGTCAGACCAGTCTCTTACCGCGATCAAAAATGTAAAAGAAGACGTCAACATTCTGGTATTAACCGTCGAAAATGCGAATAATACGGTCTTGAACCGCGAAGTATCGGATATGGTTCAAGAATATACGAAACGCAACAGCAAACTGACGATGAAGCAATACAATCTGACGCAGGAGCCTACACTGGCCTCCAAATATGGCATCACAGGCAGCTCCATTGTATTAGAGCAGGGCGATCAGCATAAAGTCATTGATATTGCCAGTCTATTCACGGCTGTCGGGGATGGAAGCGATGGATCGTACCAGTTCACAGGTGAGGAAAAGCTGACACAAGCTCTAATGAATCTGTCTTCCACGGAGATGCACAAGATGGTTTTCCTGACAGGACATGAAGAGCTCGGCCTGGATCAACTGACTACACTGCGCTCATCTCTGGAACAGAATAATATCACGACTGAAGAACTTCAGCTGAATCAGGCAGGTCAGGTTCCGGAAGATGCGGATGTACTCGCGATTATTGGACCACAGCGGGATATTAGTGATACAGAATTGAAGGCTATTCGGACTTATCTAAGTAACGGAGGAAAATTGCTGTTATCCCTCGGTTTTCATGAAGACATGAAGTTGACTTGGAAAAATATCGATGCACTCATGACGGATTATGGCGTGGTTGATGAGCATGCAGTCATGGTGGATAATCAGCAAGCCAGCACAATGGGCCCACTGTGGGTTGTGCCGGAGTATGGCACACATGCCATCACGGATAAACTATCAGAAAGCAAACTTTACCCGATGTTATCTTTGTCCATTGCTTTGACGAGCAAAGAGCAGGATAAATACACCTTGTCGCCGCTCATTCATTCATCGGATGACAGTTATGGCGAGACGAACATTGCAGGTTTATTGCAAAACGAAACAACCAACGATCCGGATCAGGATGTACAAGGTCCTGTTGAGCTTGGATATGCGGCGGATACAACAGATGGCAAACCGAAGGCTGTAATTCTGGGTTCATCTATTTTCATGCAGGACTCGGAAATAGTGAACGGTGGGAACCGAGATTTTATTCTGAATACCGTCAATTATTTAAGTGAAAAAGAAGATGGATTAACGATCCGGCCTCGGGTGCAATCCGGTTATCAAACGGCGTACCTGGATGGTAAACAAGCCAGAACCATTTTCTTCGTGGCGATTGTCGCATTCCCGCTCATCTTTGTTATGATAGGTGTACTCTTATGGTGGAGGCGCAGACGCGTATGAAAAAATGGGTCCCAACGATTCTAGTCTTATTGGTCTTGATTATCGGGTGGATCTATGCGGCCAGTCAGAATTATTTTCGTGAAGAGGAAGCGGAGAAAGTCAAGTTACTTGGTATTAAGTCTGCCGATATACAGTCCATCACGATTCATGATAACAATACAGACACATCAGGTGCTTCAAAACCCTCATCTTCACAATTGGAACTAAAAAATGGCGTGTGGAGTATGGTGGAACCCAAGGCATATCCTCTGAATGGGTATACGGTTAGCAGCTGGCTTGATGCCTTAAGTGGTGCAGATCAGGAACTGGTTGTGGAGGAAGAGCCGAAGGATCTCGCCAAATATGGATTGGGTTCAGATGCAACGTTGCTGGATATCCAACTGAAGGATAACCGTGAGATCAAACTGAGCATCGGTGGTCAGCTGCCAGCAAATGACGCTCGTTATGTGCGAGTAGACTCCGGACCTGTCGTAGCAGTACAAACGGAATCCATAAGTAATATAGAAAAATCACGGCAGGATCTGCTGGATACAACTCCGTTTAATCTGGATGAAACCAATGTCACTACGCTGGAATGGGAAGGCGAAGCAGCCACCTGGATGCTCAAATCTTCCTTTGAGGAAGGTGCGGCAGAGCAGACATGGAAGCTTAATGGTGAAGCGGTTGAAGCTAACGATGCTGTATCGCTGATTGGCAAAATTAAAAACCTGTCCACAGCTGACGATGTGCGCAAAGCCTCTGAACTGAAAGGCACCGTGCCACGCTTTACTTTATCTGTTGAGCAGACGGTTAATGGAGAAGCTGTTACGGATGTGTACCGGGGACTTACTATTCCATCGGAACCGGATCAGATCTGGGTAGTCACACCGGACGGTCAATGGGCCTATCTGATGGATGCGGCTAGTCTGAAGGAAGCAGAGCAATTTCCGAATTCGATCAAAAAATCAGAATCAGATGCAACATCTTCTTTGAGTGGAGAAGATGCTGATGCGAATTCCTCATCCACATCCAAGTAAGGGAATGGCTCCTTCAACATAATAATGAAGGTTCTCACTTGAACAGGAAATACGCGGTTATAAAGAGCGGTGCTGCACTTTGTGCAAGCATCGCTTTTTTATGTGGAACAGAACCCATTGAGCCCAGATAAAGGAGGCTAATGTTCCATATCCTTTCAGCATATCGCTCCGTACAGAAGAGCATCCTATCCTTGTGACCAAAACCAACATAATTGGAGGATGAGACATGCCAGCAGCCAAAAAGGCGACAGCAATCAGCTTATCTTTGTCTACTGCAATCTTCGTAATGGCCGGATTGACGGGTTGTGGAACAAGTACAAAAGATAACAATCTGCACACCCAAAGTGTTCGTCATGAAGTGAAAGGCATTAACCGTTATGGTGTTGAATCCAATGGGATGGATGGCATTCGTGCGAAAAGTTATCGTACGCATAACGTCACCGACCTGAAATCAAGTGACGAGCTGGCTAAACGTATTACGGAAATGAAGGAAGTGAAGTCAGCACATGTTATGCTGACCGATCGTAACGCGTATGTTGCAGTCCGTTTGACAGATGGTCACACTGGCAAATTGGAGAGCAAATCTTTGCGTAACCGGGCAAATGGCACTATGCGTACAGAAAGCATGGGTCAGGATATGGGCGGTTTGCGTGTAAATGGTGGTAATGGAACCATGTCTCCATACAGCACCAGTGGCATTGCTCCGGGACTGAACACCAATGCAGCTACGGATCGCAGCCACATGGGCAATGACCGCAGTATCTATGGCACCATGGGTACCGGATCTTATGGCATGATGCGTGGTCTGACTAACAGTGGCAATGGCAATGCACGTACAATGACCGAAGGTCACTACGGGATGAAGAGTGAAACATCGCGTATTGACAGCACGGATGACAACACATCCGAAGAGATTAAATCCAAAATCTCGGCGAAAATCAAACAATTTGCACCTAACGTCGAGAACGTATATGTATCGGCTAACCCGGAATTTGTTCAACATGTGGAGAGCTATGCCACAGATATCCGTAACGGCAAACCGGTTAGCGGCATGATTAACACGTTCCAATCGATGGTTGAACGTATTTTCCCAACGAATGCGATGAACACAAATCACCGTGACGGCGTGCTTGATGATGGCATCATGAATCGTAACAATAACGATGGCATGATGAACCGCATGAATCGGTAATTTAAGTTGAACAAGTATGCCTTTGCGCTGATGGTCAACATTAGTTGCAGGGGCATGTTTGTTTTTAAAGGGTTATTGAAAATAACGATTAAGAAGGATGATACATAGTATGCTCTATAATACTTAGTCCAAATTGACGATTTTGGATTACTACGTTTGTACCTACATAGCGATTATTCATTCAAATTACAATTCACTGCCCATTTTTTTGATAAAACTGAACCAACGCCCTTGACCTTACATAAGATGAGTTGACTGTATCCCCTTAACCTTGTTACACCAACACAACCCAGGCAAGGAGGGGTGAACATTGAAGGGTATCGATCATAAAAGCAAATTTCTGTTGACCCACCGTGAACGCGAAGTATTCGAATTACTGGTTCAGGACAAAACGACGCGTGACATCGCAGGGCAGTTATTCATCAGCGAGAAAACGGTGCGCAACCATATTTCGAATGTGATGCAAAAACTCAATGTTAAGGGTCGTTCGCAAGCAGTTGTAGAGCTGATTAAGCTCGGAGAACTGAAGATCTGACGCGATACTGCACAGTTGATTGAAGCAGCATGAAAGTCTTTTTCTATTCTTCATCATGAAGAATGGGGAAAGACTTTTTTGTTAATTAAGGATGTGTGGATCAAAAAACAAGTGAAAAACTCTTCAAAATTATTTTATGTGGAAAGATAAATTTCATCTAAATAAGTCATCCGTTCCAAATATCGTGTGTAACACCACCTGTATCAAAGGATTTTCCTATAATATGGGCCAAAGTGTTGTGAGTTAGAATCTTAGAACGGATACATAACAGTTATATTTACATAAATGTTAGCATAATTATTAAGCTGCCCTTATCACTTGAAAAGTTCAAAGTTATGATTCTGCGAATTCTAATAATTCATAGGATGTACCTCACTTGTTAGAACTAAACATAGCAAGAAGTAATTTCTGATTATCATGATTATGTGGTACATTGTAGAAATTAATAAAATTTGCGAGGTGGGCAGTAGTGATGGAGAAGATATACAGATGGATTAGTGCTGAAAAAATAAATACAATGATAGTCGCCATGTCATTGTTATTAGTTAATATTTTATCAGTAATTGTTCCACCAAGCTGGTTTATAACCAAGTATTTTAATACTCCAATTTTTTTAATCAGTATCATTATTTTAATTATTATGTTAATTAAAAAATGCAAAAAAGACAAAAAAATTTCGTTGGTTTATCTCATAAGCATAAATATTATTTCAGTTATTAGTTACGTTTTTGTCTCAGGTATATGGTTTGATGTATGGCAATTATGGCTCAAAGCAGTGATATTTATTACAATTGTAATATTAGGTTTAGTAGTTGTATGGAAAGCTAAAACTAAGTTTGTTGGTAAATTTAATTTGTATTTAATTATAAGTCTAATAACAGTAATTTTAAATTTCGGGGGATTTTATAACTCGTTATACTCCATATATTTCAGATACGGATTAGAAAGTTTTAAGATTGAACAGGGAATGACCTACCCACAAGCAATAATCCCAAGTGATTTTATTTATTATAGCGCAGATGCTTTTTTTGGAACAGATTTAAGTGATGTTAGTCTTAGATATAATGACCATAATAATCTTATAGATAAAAATAATATAGCTTCGAATTACATTGATAAATATGACGATGCTAATCTCACTATTGATATTGTTAAGATGTTTTCAATGCTTGAATCTATATTATTTCTTGTCTATATCTCTATCATTGTTTTAAATACAGAAGGCATAAAAAAGAAAGCAGAGTCTTAATTTCCATGAGGAACCAGCCTTTATTTAAAGTGCTATGGAAACTGGCGGAAATAAATAAATCTCATCTGAAAATTTGAACTTAGTTAACCATATTTCGAATGTGATGCAAAAACTCAATGTTAAGGGTCGTTCGCAAGCAGTTGTAGAGCTGATTAAGCTCGGAGAACTGAAGATCTGACGCGATACTGCACAGTTGATTGAAGCAGCATGAAAGTCTTTTTCTATTCTTCATCATGAAGAATGGGGAAAGACTTTTTTGTTTTAGGTTGGAAAGCAAAAACAAGCGAATTCCTAAAATGAAGGAATCGCTTGTTTTAAATATTCATTCTCAGAAGTCTGGATTCAGAAGCTGCTGATTGCAGTCCGCTATTCTGGTTAGCTCAGATTTTGGATAGCCTAGCCGCTTTGTCTTTTCGCAGCACCACCAGCAGGAACAATGAATTTTTCCTTTGGCAAAAGTCCCTTCGAACTTGTAGGACCAATCGTACCGCATAGCGAGCTGTTTTTTACGTTGAATAACACGCTTTCTGTGGTGCCTGTAGTAGGCTTGATTTCTTTGCTGAGATTTCATGGATCATCACGCTCCCTTGGGAAAAGGCTCAGCCCGCAGAAATTCCAAGGGTATAGATTGCTACGGGCAGAGCGTGATGGAAATCGTATTCGTATATGGCATAAGGGTTCACCTACATATGGTTATTGGAATGTTCCTCAATAAAGGATCTCCATTGTTTCTTTGAAAAAGGCTGATAGAAGAGCTGCTCCAATTCCCTGTATTGTGTTTCATCTAGGTGCAGATAGAGTGCTTTTTTCGCAATTTTGGCAGCAGGTTGGGGGGAAGATTTTGTACCGCCAGTTTTACGTTTGATTGGAATATGAAACTGCAGCAAGTCTGCGAGGCTATTCCAACCTTCCCAGCTCAGTCGCGCTCCGCGCTTCCAGTCGATGGCATAGAGGGCAAAGTATTTACGAGCTTCGGTCTGTTTTATGGCAATAATCCAGGTGGAAGGAATCATTTTTTGACGTTGTCGTTGATTCATCGAGTGTACCCCTTCCTTAGAAATGAAAATGTTCACATTCACTTCAAGGTTTATCTCCAATATAAGCGGAATCCCATTCCTTAATCAAGAAGATACCTTTTCAAAAATTTCATCATACATACCGCGAATACATGGTTAAAATCCTCTTGATTTGCAACAACGTATTGATTAAAATGAAAATATAAAAATAATTTTCTTTATTTATAATGAATTAATAAAAATAATTTTCATAAAAGGAGAACTCATGGCAGCCATACTACATGCGTTGCAGCAAGAGCTGAATGAACTTCCGTCTCAGGAACGACGAATCGCAGAGGTGATTTTACAGTCCCCATCTGATATTCCTGGCTGGACCATTAACCATCTTGCACAGCAAAGCGGAACAAGTGCGGCTACGGTAACCCGCTTTTGCAAATCATTCCATTTCAAAGGTTTTCCTGATTTCAAAATGAAGCTGGCCGCAGAATTGTCGCATTCCACCAATGAAACAGCATATCAGGATATCGTGGCAGGTAATCCTTTATCCAAAATTGTGGAAGCCATTGAAGCCAATCATCTTGCATCCATTGCGGACACTACCCGTTTGCTGGATCTAGGAAGGCTGGAGCATGCAGTTCAGTTACTATGTCATGCCCGTCGTATTGATCTCTACGGTGTCGCAACCTCTTCCATTGTTACGCAGGATTTCTACCAGAAACTTGTGCGGATCGGCAAAAGCTGTACTGCCTTCTCGGATTCACATATGCAAATTACGTCGGCTTCTTCACTGGGTGAGGGAGATGTGGCGATGGCGGTATCTTATTCGGGTGAAACACCGGAGACGATCGATGCCTTGCATTGTGCCAAACAGGCGGGAGCCTCTACCATTTCACTGACATCCTATGGAAATAACAAACTTGCGGGGGTGTCTGATATTCCGCTCTTTACGTCTTCGTTGGAAGAAGGCATGAGACGGGGGGATATGGCTTCACGTATTGCACTGCTGCATGTCGTCGATATTCTATTCACGGGCATGGTTAGTGCCGACTTTGACCGTTTTATCCCCAAATTGGAACAATCGTATCACAATGTACAGTCTTATCGAGTTCAACATAACGGAGGTGCCTAAGAAGATGAATATTCGTATTTTTGAAAATGAAGAAGATTTGAATGCAACGGGTGCAGGGGTGATTGCCAGTTTGCTACAGACAAAACCCCGGGCTGTACTGGGACTCGCGACTGGAAGTTCTCCTGTGGGTATCTATAAACAGCTTATTGCTTTGTATCAGAAAGGTCTGGTCAGCTTTGCGCAGGCCTCTTCCTTCAATCTGGATGAATATGTCGGTCTTCCTGTAGAACATCGCGAAAGCTACCGCAGCTTTATGAATGAGCAACTGTTTTCGCATATTGATATCGATCTCGCCAGAACCCAGGTGCCGAATGGACAGGCTTCGGATTTAAATGAGGAGTGTGTTTCCTATGAACAACGGATTGATGATCGTGGACCAGTAGATCTGCAATTGTTGGGTATCGGACATAATGGCCACATTGGCTTCAATGAACCCGGAACCGAGCTTACAGGACGGACACATGTGGTGGATCTCAAAGAAGAGACAAGAAAAGCAAACGCCCGCTTTTTTAATCATATTGATGAAGTTCCAACTCAGGCCATTACGATGGGGGTAGGTACAATTCTGAAAGCCAAACAAATTCTGCTGATCGCCCGTGGTGAGGAGAAAGCCGAAATTATTCGTGAAGCCTTTATGGGGCCGATTACGACACAATGTCCCGCTTCGCTGCTGCAATGTCATCCTAATGTGGTCGTGTTACTGGACCGTGCGGCTGGGAGGCTGGTGAAATGAACGTAGAAGCTATGGAAAACCAGGAGCAAGAGAGTGAAAAAACCATTTCACTTCTTCGAGGTAAAATCGTACTGCCCGATGGTGTAATGGAGGATGGTGTACTGGTCTGGACGGATGGGAAGATCCTTTATGCTGGCGCACCCGAGGGATTATCTGAACAGATTCGCCGTGAAGCCGTATCTGTGCCTGTTTCCAAGCATGGCGTCATTGTGCCTGGATTTATAGATATCCACGTACATGGTGGCAATGGCGAAGACTTTATGGACGCGAGTAAGGATGTGATGGATAAAATCACTTCATTCCACAGCACACAGGGGACCACTGCCATGCTGGCAACGTCTATGACAGCGCCCAAAGATAGTCTGGACCGGGTATTGGCTGAAGTGGACAGCTACCGTTCCGGTGACATGCCTTATGCACAGCTGGAAGGTGTACATCTGGAGGGTCCTTTTTTCAGTCCGAAGTGGCCCGGCGCACAAAACCCGGATCATATTGTATTGCCTAATGTGTCCTGGCTGGACGCGTGGGAAAAACAATATCCCGGCCTGATTCGTCAAGTCACCCTGGCGCCGGAACGTGAGGGAGCGCTCGAAGTCATTTCATGGCTGCGCGAGCAGCGAATTACGGCAGCATTAGGACATACGGATGCGACCTATGAAGAAGTACAGCTTGCGGTCGAGGCCGGGCTGCACCATGCCGTGCATACATTCAATGCGATGACACCGCTCCATCACCGGAATCCCGGAGCTGCCGGCGCAGTGCTTAGTGATTCCCGCATCAGTGCAGAGATCATTGCAGACGGTATCCATGTGCATCCGGCGGCGATGTCTATTTTGGCTCAACTGAAAGAACAAGCAGATCAGCTTGTGTTAATCACAGACGCGATGTCTGCTGCCGGGCTGGATGATGGTGAATACAAAATTGGCGATCTGCCTGTGATTGTTACGGAAGGTGTGGCACGTTTGAAAGACGGAGGCGCACTGGCAGGAAGCACGCTCACGATGATTCGTGGTTTCCGCTATCTGGTACAGGAAGTAGGCTTGAGTCTGAATGCAGCTTCACGCGCAGCCAGCCTGACGCCGGCACGTCTGCTCGGCATTGATCACCGCACGGGTTCCTTTGCTAAAGGCAAACAGGCGGACGTCGTTTTGCTGAATGGTGATTTGAAAATTGAGGAAGTGTGGGTCAAGGGAAGACGAATCGGCGGTTAATTCTACATTTGTAGTGTTGTCGTGTGCCTCAACAGGCAATAGCTTGCGTAATGTGTTAAAATAGATCTCAAAAAAGCCGGGATCTGCGGATCACGCATTACGGAGGCGTGAAACATGGAACGTAACGCTATGCTCGAATTCGACCCGTTCATCACAGAGCTGGCGGAAAAGCTGCACGTACACGGATATTATGCCTTTTATGGCGAGCACTACAATGAGACCGATATGGAGCAGTACCGTAGACACCTGTTCACCTCATTCAGCAATATCGTATGGGTGGAGCTGGATGCACGCAAAAAGTATATGATTGTGGATCATCGTGGACGCAACACGGTCATGAAGTTAATCGACGGTATGCTGAACACCCGTAGAACGCTGCGGGCCAATCTGGCGATGGCTGGTACAGACACCTCCGAAGTCCAGCAGGAAATCACGCACATGATGCAGCTTGTGCATATGTTAAATTTCACAACCTTCCGCTCATAAGTGGAGGATGCTACGTGCTAGGTTCGTTAAAAGGTAAATAACGAGCCGTTGTAACGAATGTAACTGTCTCAATTGAGAAGCAAAAAGGGGAGTCCAGTAATGAAGATAACTGAACTCCCCTTTGGTATGTCACTTATAAGGCGAATAGCTTAGCCTAATGCTTGCATGCGGAAAGCTATCATTTTACACCTCATATAAAGTTATACCTAATCTACTATCCAATTTTAAATCTCACTTACGCATAGAATTCACTTTTCTCGAAATAAAAACGACGACCTCTAGGGCCGTCGTTTTTTTGTTGTATCTACCTACCCTACTACTACCCTTCATTTGTAAAGCAAGCTCAGTCTTAAAATAAGTTCATGGAAAAGCTGCAAAGTAGTGAAGGGGACGAAATCGATTCTGGAAAAGCGAAGCGTTCGCCTAAAAGCTTTCTGCAAGAAAGCTACTTCGGAAGCATATGCTATCGTCGGATCTTACCCTTTGAGAAGGGGAATCCAAAAAGTCCGACGATAACAGCGATCGAAAGAACGATTCGTATCCGGAACGGCCACTTGCACGCTTTCCAGCACTTATTTTTCACATGAACTATACTTTACAAACTTTTTAAAAACTGAACAATCGTCAACAACCCTTTATCAAAGTTCTCCAGGTTGAAATGCTCATTCGGTGCATGCAGGTTCTCATCTGGCAAACCGAAGCCCATCATAACAGCCGGAATACCAAGCACGCGTGAAAGTTTCTCCACGATCGGAATGGAGCCGCCATCTTTCGTAAACAGGGCACGAACGCCGTACACTTGCTCATAGGCATCAGCTGCTTTTTGCAGTACCGGATCGGAAGGATCAGTATTGAACGCAAAGGCTTTCTCGATCTGTTTCACATGCAGCGTTGCGCCAGGTTGAACGTGCGCGCGCAGATGTGCTTCGATACGGTCCAGCACCTGCTGTGGATCTTGATCCGCAACAAGGCGGCATGTAATTTTGGCATGAGCTTCCTTCGGAATAACCGTTTTGGTGCCTTCACCTTGGAATCCGCCCCATACGCCATTCAGTTCCAGCGTTGGACGTGCGCCAATACGCTCTACGAACGAGTAGCCTTCTTCCCCGTACAATTGCTCCAATCCGAGGTCTTGACGAAGCTGTTCTTCATTGAAGCCTTGCTTCACGAACTCTTCTCTCATCTCAGGAGAGAGCGGCAGAACGCCATCATAGAAACCATCTACGCTCACGCGACCTTGCTCATCATGCAGCGAAGCGAGCAGGGATACGAGTGCGTGCAGTGCGTTCGGTACACCGCCTCCAAATGAACCGGAGTGCAGGTCCGTGTTGGCTGTATTCAGATCCACTTCGAGCGAGCAAAGACCACGCAGACCCGTAGAGATCGCCGGTTTTCCTTTTTCGAGCAGGGACGTATCCGAGATTAGTACCATATCTGCACGCAGCTTGTCTGTATTGTCGTTCAGGTAGATCGGCAGGTTCGGGCTGGAGATTTCCTCTTCACCTTCGATGCAGAATTTCACATTAACAGGAAGTTCCTTGTTTTCGGCAAGCAGAGCTTCAACCGCCTTGATATGTATGAAGATTTGTCCTTTATCATCCGTAGCACCACGTGCAAACAGCTTGCCGTCCCGAACGGTAGGTTCGAATGGAGGTGTTTCCCACAGGTTAAGCGGATCGACAGGCTGTACATCATAGTGTCCATAGATCAGTGCGGTTGGTTTGCCGGGTGCATGCAGGTGATCTGCATATACAATCGGATGTCCCGCTGTTGGAATAACCTCTACATTTTCCATACCTGCACGAGTGAGTGCATCTGCAGCCCATTGTGCCGCACGGTTAATATCCTCTTTATGTGCCGAAATGGCTGAAATACTTGGAATGGACAACCATTCGTTCAATTCCGCCAGGTGTTTCTCTCTATTTTCTTGAAAATAAGTTTGTTCCTTCATTAAAAGGCCTCCTTCATGTTTTGCTTTATCCTATTGTAATCCATTTTGATGCGTTAATAAAACATTGGTTAAAAAATGATCTGCTACATACCGTTTCATTCCCCCGGAAATTATGCGTATAATACAAGAAACGGATTTCATCCATATATTCTCATGTAAACCATTCAGCAGGGGAGTTGAGGGAGTTCCCATGACAGTCAGAGCATACGCAAGCAAGCAGGTGAGCACTGATGGAACCAGTTAGGAAGGTAAGATCCTCCGGCAGACTCACGCGTTGGCCAGGGTTAACCACAGGACGACATAAAGGGCGTTTTTATCGAAACAGCCTGATGCTTATTTTGCTCATTGCCAGCATTCCCGGACTGATTACAGGAATCGTGATGTATCAGTTGGTCGTTGGCCGGATGGAAAATGAATTTAATCAGATGCACCAAAGCCAGATTGAGAACCGGGCGCGCAACGTGGACGACCAACTCGCTTATTTGGAGATGACCTTGTCCCATTGGGCTTTTGAACCCAGGTTTGGCAATGCGCTGCGAACACTGGATTTTGTGTATTATTTCAACGAAACACAGGAGATCGTCACCACACTATACGTGTTGCAAGGCTCTCATCCGCTCATCAAATCCGCGCAGCTATATTTGCAGGAACCGAAACCGATTTTGTTTAACCGGGATTATAACGAATTGAAGGATGATGCAAAAATACAGGCCTACAACCGCTATCTGACGATGGGCAACCATGTGTATTGGACAGACTGGATTGCGAGCCAGAGTAGTGATAAAGTATCTCAAACGAATGATAGTATACTGCATACCGATCCGGGTAATGCACTGGTTCTTGTACATAAGATTCCGGGTGAAAGCATTAATCCATTTGGTGCGCTGATCATTACGCTGGATAATGAGAAAGTCGCCAGCTTGTTGAAAACGCTTACTCCTTATGATGAAGGGTTAACGTTCCTCATGGATAAACAGGGTAATACACTGGTTACCGGTAATCCGGTAGCAGGGAAGACCGATCTTGCTTTTGAGCAGCAGCTAAAAGAAGAAGTAGCCCTGCATGCAGACAACCATTCATTCCTGTTCAAATATGAGGACGAAACCTATTCCGTGTCCTATGGATCACTGAGTCGGATTGATTCGGACTGGACGTATGTCTCCGCAGCTCCGCTGACATCGGTGACCTCACCGGTGAAGCTCGTATCCAAAATCATCGTCATTGCGAGTGCTGGCAGTCTTATCCTGGGGTTGGTATTATCCTGGTTTGCTTCACGCAGAATATACTCTCCCGTAGCAAGGATGCTCCATTTATTGACGCCGGGCAGGAGTGAAACGACAACAGATACCAGGCTAGATGAATTCCAGCTGCTGGAACAACAGTGGAACGAATTGACTTCGCAGAGTCTGACCGCCCATCGACAATTACAGGAGCAGCTTCCCCATTTGCGGGACAGTTTTGTATTACAACTGGTGCAGGGGCATCTGTATGCCTATAACGAGCAGGATCTTCAGCAGCGGATGAGGAATCTTGGATTTGAGGTGGAAGACCAGCAGTTTTTGCTGCTTCAGATGTATTTTACGGGCTATGCCCAGTTACAGGGTCGATTTGGGAGCCAGGATACAGGGCTGGTTACCTTTGCAGCAGTTAATATCATTGAAGAAGTTGCTAAAAATGTTTTCAGTCAAATTAGTGTAATGAACTTTCACGACCTGTCTTCAGCCATGCTTGTGATTGCTCCCAACGACGAGCCTGTGAAATCACAAGCGTTATTGTGGGGACAAGAGTTGGTGGAGGTCATAGGTCAGACTTTGAAAATGAACGTGACGGTGATCGTAAGTCGTCCTGCTGCTTCCCCGCAGGAATTGCCGGGATTATTCATGGAGATGGAGCAGGCGGTTGCTTATCGCAGCGTGGAGGACGGGAGCCAGATTCTCGATTTGGAGGATGAGCAATGTTTCCGCAGAACGGAAGAAGCCTCGTATCCACTGGGGCTGGAACGTGAGATCCTTCAGGCGATCAGGCTTGGGAAGAAGGATGAGTCTGAGCGTGTACTGGAGCAATTTGTGACCGAGATCACCCAAGCGGGCAGTTCCGAATTCCAGGTGCAGCAGATGATGCTTCAATTGCTCGGAAGTATTCAGCATATGATGCTGCAGACCGGGGTAACGCCTTACAAGCTGTTTGGTGGCTGCAACATGTATGAGCGCTTGTCCACGATTCGCGAACCTGCACAAATGATGAAATGGATGATCGGAGAAGTATTGCTGCCATATGTTCAGGAGATCGAGATGCGTTCCCAGGAGCCGATGAAGCAGGTAGTGGAACGTACGATGTTGTTTATTGATGAGAATTATAGAAACGAACTTTCCCTGGAAGGCTGTGCAGATGCGGAGCAGATGACTCCTTATGCATTAAGCAAGGCATTCAAGCAAGTATCGGGCATGAATTTCATTGATTATTTAACACGGATACGAATGGATGCGGCGAAGCAATTGCTGCGTGAGACCACGATGAAAATCAATGATATCGCAGGAGCTGTTGGATACCAGCACAGTTACTTTAATCGGATTTTCAAGAAACAGGAAGGTTTAACACCGAGCCAGTATCGGGATCAATGGCTAGGTAAATAAACCTGTTCATGAGACTTCATCATTGACCGGAATCCCGCTTCATGGGAGTCCGGTTTTTCATGTTTCACCTCGGAAACAAAGAAGGATAATGCTGCAAAAATGTGCAATAACCTTTGCCGAAATATATCCAAATTGAAGAAGGAATGGCGTTATAGCGGGCTTTCGGACCACTTTGCGCAACCATGCAAAAAATGAAGGTTGCCGGAAACAGGGCAGCTGTATAGTCTGAATAACAGGTCGATTGATAACGCTTACATAAACAGGGAGGGGAGACATTATGAACGGGAAGACGGACTGGAATGGAACTGGCGCTACAGCAGCTCAGGTGGAAATCGCCGCATTGCCCATGAAGCGGGAGTCCAACTGGAAGAGGCAGATCAAACGAAATAAATGGCTGTACGTACTTGTGCTTCCCGGATTTTTGTACTTTGTCATTTTTAAATACTTGCCCATGTGGGGGATCGTTATTGCCTTCCAGGACTATCAGCCTTTTCTGGGCATTCGCGACAGTCAATGGGTGGGCATGGAGAACTTTACGAATTTCTTCTCCAATCCGGACTTCTTCCGATTGCTGAGGAATACGCTCGTCCTTGCCCTATATGATCTTATATTCTTTTTCCCGGCACCGATTATTATCGCTTTGTTACTTAATGAAATCAGGGTCGCTTTCTTCAAAAGAACGATTCAGACGCTGGTCTATGTACCTCACTTTGTTTCCATGGTCATTATCGCGAGTATCACTTATGTATTCCTGACTCCGCAAGGCGGGGTACTCTATGACCTGATCTCCTGGATCACAGGCAAACCGATCGATGTATTGGCGAGTCCGGGGTCATTCCGTCTGCTCATTATTGTTCAGATGATGTGGAAAGAGATGGGCTGGGGAACAATTATCTTCCTTGCAGCACTGGCAGGTGTGGATACAGAGCAGTATGAGGCTTCGATTGTGGATGGTGCAGGTCGATTACGGCGCATGTGGCACATCACGCTTCCAGCGATTCGCACGACCATTGTTATCTTGCTCATTCTCAGGCTGGGGAACTTTCTGGATACCGGTTTTGAACAGATCTATCTGATGACCAACTCGCTGAATCGTGATGTGGCAGATGTATTTGATACGTATGTATACACCGTCGGGATTACGCAAGGTGCATTCAGTTACAGTACCGCGGTTGGGTTATTCAAGTCAGTGGTCGGCATTATTCTGGTGCTGGGCAGCAACAAACTGGCCAAGAAATTCGGGCATCCTGGGATCTATTAAGCGTGTGTTGACATCCATTCATAAGGAGGAAATCGCCCATGAACAGCCGTCTATACAACAGCCCTGCCGGCAGAGTATTTGATATTTTCAATTACGTCATGCTGGGGATTCTGGGCATATTAACCGTTCTTCCTTTCCTATATATTATAGGAAATTCATTCGCAACCGAAGCCGAGATTACCGAACGCAGTTTTTTCCTTATTCCGAAGGTGTTTTCGTTCAGTGCGTATGAGTATATTTTTTCCTCGTCCACCATCTTCCGCAGTATAGGGGTTTCGATATTTGTTACGGTTGCAGGTACATTGGTCAATCTCTTCTTCACACTGACGATGGCTTACCCACTGTCCCGAAGTGACTTCTGGGGCCGAAATGTCATGATGAACATGGTGATTTTCTCCATGTTGTTCGGCGGCGGGATGATCCCGACCTATCTCGTCATTCGTGGACTTGGACTTCTGGATTCCTACTGGGCCCTCATGCTTCCTGGCGCGATCAGCGCTTTTAACTTAATTGTTGTCAAAAACTTTTTTCAACAAATGCCGCCAGGGCTGGAGGAAGCGGCCCGCATCGACGGCTGTTCGGATCTTGGGGTACTGTGGCGAATTGTTCTGCCATTGTCCAAACCGGTGATTGCCACCTTTGCGTTATTCTACGCCGTAGGGCACTGGAACAACTTTTTCTCGGCACTCCTGTACATTTCCGACAGTGACAAATGGCCATTGCAAGTCATGCTGAGACAGATCGTTCTGCTCTCACAGGCCAGTGTCGGAGATATGGCGAACATGGACCCCAATTTTGTACAGCCACCGGAGCAGTCCATTAAAATGGCGGTCATTGTGGTTGGTACCATCCCGATTTTGCTGGTGTATCCGTTTTTGCAGAAGCATTTTGCCAAGGGTGTCATGTTAGGTTCAATTAAAGGCTAAAGTCAAGGGGGAGAACGTATGGGACAAAAGACGGGATTCAAAAAAGGCGCATTGCTACTCTCTGCATCATTGGTATTGAGTACGATTCTGGGAGCTTGCTCCACGGACAAAGCAGGTTCAGGAACAGCTGCGGGTGGCACGGATCAGATCACGATTATGCTTCCGAACTTTGAAGCGGAGAATCCGCCGGATAACAGTCCTGTGATTCAGAAGCTTGAGGAATTGACGAAGATGGATGTGAATCTGCAATGGGTACCGAGTAGCTCCTATGAGGATAAATTCAATATCACACTGGCTTCGGGCAAGCTGCCCGATGTTATGGTTGTGCTTGGTAAGTCCCCAAGTTTCATTAATGCGGCTCGTACTGGAGCTTTCTGGGAGCTTGGACCTTATTTGAAAGACTATCCGAACCTCAGCAAGATGAATGAAATTATCACTAACAATGCTTCTATCGATGGCAAAACCTATGGCATCTACCGCGCACGTGCTCTCGGACGTAACGGTGTCACGATCCGCAAGGATTGGCTGGAGAAGCTTGGTCTGGAAGAGCCAAAGACCATTGACGAGTTCTACAATGTATTGAAAGCGTTCACGAAGGATGATCCAGACGGCAACGGTAAAGACGATACCTACGGTCTGGTGGCGAGCAAATTCACAGGTCCTTGGGATAATATGCAGATTTGGTTTGGTGCACCCAACAAGTGGGGCGAGGATGGTAACGGAGGTTTGATGCCGGCACACGAGACTCCAGAATATATGGAAGCTTTGAAATTTTTCCGTCAAATCTATAGCGAAGGTCTGGTCAACAAGGACTTTGCCGTGATGGATGCAACCAAGTTGTCCGATCCGTTTGTGAACGGGCAAGCAGGCGTAATGGTGGATGTAGCAGATAACGCACAGCGCATGGATCAGAAGATTCTGGAGAAAGATCCGTCAGCAACTGGGCATGTGGATGTGCTTCAGGCAATGGAGGGGCCGAACGGTTTGCGTGACATGCCAACATCCGGCTATTCCGGCATGATTGCCATTTCCAAAAGCAGTGTCAAAACGGAAGAAGACTTGAAAAAGGTACTGAGTTTCCTGGATCAGCTGAATGAACCTGAATTGCAGGCGCTGCTGGGGAACGGTCTGGAAGGCAAGCAGTATGAGAAAAAAGAGGGTTACATCATTCCGACAACTGACAAACTGGCGCTGCGAGATGTACAGGGTCTGAATCAGATCCTTATGTTTATTCCAGAGGACAAAACGCTTCGTGTGCAACAGACACCTGTTCGCGAAAAGGTTGCACAAGTGCAGAAAGCCAATGAGGAAATCGTCATTGCTAATCCTGGCGAACCGCTGATTTCCGATGTGTATGCCCAGAAAGGACCACAGCTGGATAACATCATTAATGATGCCCGTATCAAATTCATCGTGGGGCAAATTGATGAAAAAGGTTTCCAGGATGCTGTAGCACTGTGGAAAAGCAGTGGTGGCGACGATTATGTCAAAGAAGTGAATGAGCTGTACGCTGCACTGAAGTAGATTGATGTTCCAGAGCCCGGCAGCCTTTCTTGTAGTGCAAAGGTGGCAGCCGGGCATTTCCGTGTATCCCTAGTTAGTTCAGGCTATTTAAAAAACGATCTTCATCTCTTTTTTTGTGAATTATAGCTTCCAGTATTTAGATTTTGATGTATAATCAATGCAAAACAAACCTATTTGAACTTAAATGAACGTTATCGGTAGATGGACGACCACTCTTCATACAGGGAGGAAGCGACATGTGGAACGGGGATGCATTTGAAAATCCCGAGGCGCAGTACCGGGTTCATCCCTTTTGGTTTTGGAATGGGGATATGGAAGAAGGGCAAATCAAACGACAAATAGCCGAAATGTCTGCACAGGGCGTAGGTGGTTTTTTCATCTGTCCACGTCAGGGGCTGGAGATTCCCTATCTGTCCGAAGCATGGTTTGACAAGGTACGGATTGCAGTGGAAGCGGCGGCTGCCTGCGGTATGCAGGTATGGTTATATGACGAGTATCCCTATCCAAGTGGGATGGCTGGCGGTGAGGTGACACTTGATTTTCCCGAGGCGAAGCAGCGCCAGCTTGTGCATCAGCAGATTCGTGTTCATGGCGGAGATACAGTGGATCATGAGTTGCCGTGGGGTCGAATTCTAGTGGCGAAGGCAATACCCAAGGATGCGCAGGGCAAACGATTGTGGCATGAATCCATTGATTTGCGCAATAACATCGGCAATATCCAGACGGATCAGGTCTATCAGGAGACAGGGCTCACGTCGTATAATCGCAAGCGGTTTTTTACATACCGAACGGCTTTCCGCCTGTCATGGAAAGCTCCCGCTGGGGAATGGGACGTGATTATATTTCAGGAAGAAGAGATGGATGATTTCAAATATTACGGCAACTTTGTAGACCCGTGTCACAAGGAAGCGATGAGCCGTTTTATTGAACTGACCCACGAACGGTATAAGGAAGCAATTGGAGAACAGTTTGAAAGCGTAATCAAAGGCATGTTCTCCGATGAAATTGCGCCGCTTGGGCGTATCCCCTGGTCTCCACAGCTTCCCGGCTATTTCAGTGAACGCTGCGGTTACAGTCTGATTGAGTCCCTACCTGCTCTGCTGCATGGCGATGTCCCAGACGCGGAACGTATCAGGTATGACTATTATCAGTCGCTACATCTGCTGCTCAGGGAGTCGTATCACAAACAGGTACATGACTGGTGTGAAGAGGCAGGGATTCAGTATGCGGCAGAAGTGCCCGGGGTACGGATGACCACGCAGTTGTTCAGTCATATGCCAGGTGGAGATTCAGCACATGAGAAAATCGGACGCCCCTTATCCTGGATTCTGGAACGGTATGGCAAGAAGATGCGCGACAATCCGAAGATGGTCAGCTCGCTTGCCAGACAGCTTGGCCGAAGCCGCAATCTGATTGAGTGTTTTCACAGTGTGGGCTGGTCGATGACTTTACAGGATGCCAAATGGATGATTGACCGAATGGCAGCCATGGGCACCAACTTTTTTAATTTCCACGCCTTTTTCTATACCATCGGCGGACTCGCCAAGCATGATGCACCGCCGTCCCAGTTTTTACAGAACCCGTATTGGCGTCACTTCCGGCAGTTGGGAGATTACACAGGACGTTTAAGCTATCTGATGAGCACCGGGACTGCGGATATTCGTATTGCCGTGCTTGATCCAACGACCACGTTCTGGAGCCTGATGGGCAATCCGTTACACGGGTTCGAATATGGCGGAGAAGACGAAGCAGAACGGGCGAAGCTGGATCGTCTCACGAACGATTGGATGCGGATCACCTCGCATCTGCTCGAAAACAGACGTGACTATGATCATCTGGACCCCGAGCTGTTAGCGGAAGCTGTGCTGGCCGAGGGCACAATTCAGATTGGTGTTGCACGTTATGAAGTGCTGATTCTTCCACCGATGCTGAACCTGGAGGCAGCAGCCTGGCAGCAGGTTATGCAGTTCGTAGAACAGGGGGGAACGGTCATATCGGTAGGCATGCCTCCGCATGTAGCCATCCAGCCAGGAAGCCCTGCAGGAAATGAGGCCGCTCAGTTCTTTGGAGCAGGCAACCAGCCGCACGAGGCATATTGGGGCAATACAGACGAAACAGGTCATTACAGCAGCGAATTGATGTGGCTGCAGGGACAGGGAAATGCCTATTTTCTACCTGCTGGAACAGGTCGCGGGGATGACTTCTCCTTGGAACTGATCTCCCTGCTGCTGGATCAGGTACTGCCCGAACCGATCTGTTGGATCATGGAAGAAGAAAGTGCGTCGCTGCTTATGCAGACCCGTCAATTATCGGACGGAGAGTTTATGATCTTTTTGTCCAACCAGGAAGGACAACAACTTGAAGGGCAATTGAAAATGGTAGCCAAGCGGTTATGGACGGATGTGGATTTTTCGACGGGTACACGTCTGCTGGCGGAACGGCTCGATTTGGAGACAGGACAGCGTGAATCATTGCCGTTTACCAGCAGTGGTGGTGAATGGTGCATTTCGTTAAAGCTTGCTCCCTATGAAGCACATGTGGTGAGGCTTACTTTACAACATGCTCAAGAGGCATCAGAGGAGAATTCTTTTGCTCTGAACCAAACAGGGACGAAGTCTGGAGCGGATCGTTTAGTTACTGAGATTGAGAACGCACCCTATACGATTCAGTTTCCTGCGGAGGGGCCATGGCGACTGGAAACGGTGCAGTCCAACACACTTCGGATGGGGCAGTTCAACGTAACAGCTTCCAATGACAACGGTGTAATTTTTGAACGTAATCATGTTACAGTCAAGCCCTTTATTGATCAGGCGGCTGAATTGTCGGAGAACCATCATCTGCCGCTCCAGTTTAATCAGGTATTTGGTACACCGAAGAAAGCATCCGTTGCCTATCCAATCCAGTGCAAGTATACAACTACATTTGAGCTGAGAACGGCATTGGAAGAATGTCTGTTATTCATGGACAGGGCAGCGATATCAGGTGACTGGACCATGGAAATCAACGGTCAACCGATCGGACCTGATCTATTTGAGCCAATTGAAATTACCGATCACCATAATATTGGCTGCAATATAACTGAGTTGTTGCGCAGTGGCCTGAATGAAATGATCGTTACCTTAGAGGTCACGAGGGATGAAGAAGGTATCGTTGATCCGCTGTATCTGCAAGGGCGGTTTGGCGTGGAATTCCATCATGAAGGCATGGTCTCTCTCGTTCGTGAGCCGGATACGTCGATCCGAATTGGGCCTGAGCCACAGCCGTTGTATCCCCATTTTGCAGGAGAGATGAGTTACAAACGAAGCTTCTGGGTGGATCAGCCTGCTGAAGAGGTCGCGTCTTTTGAACTGGAATTCAGTAACTGGCAGGTGCAGGATGTGGTAGAAGTACGGGTGAATGGTTACAGTCTGGGCGTTCGATGCTGGTCTCCATATCGCTGGACGGGAGAAGCCTCGTGGCTGCGAGCAGGGGAGAACGATATTGAAGTACGCGTTACCAATACATTAATCGGACTGCTGGAAGGTACGTATTTTGACTCGGGCAGCCACAGTTTGCAGGAAGCCGGTCATGTATCAGCTGAAGAATAAACCTCCCAAGATAAACGGATTTATTCCCAAAGGAGAGATAGCACATGAGCTAAATAGAGTTATGTGCTTGTAGTAACAGGTGGAAGAGCGGTTTTTTTTATACAGTACTAGCGAAGCAGTGGTTGGATCGTTGATCTGCTGTTTTACAGCAAGGAAAATGAAAAGCCGGAAAAAGCAATTGAAGTGGGAGGAGGAACAAGATGGGACATCGTATCCAGTTTGACCGCTACCCAGGTGGCGTGATGAAGGCCTTGACGTTCAGTTATGACGATGGTGTGGTGCATGATCGCAGACTGGTGGGGATTTTCAATCAACATGGGCTGCGGGGCACATTCAATCTGAATTCCGGTACCCTGAGCAAGCCTGGCCGAATTGAGACGACAGAAGTTGCGAAGTTATATGCCGGGCATGAAGTGGCTGTACATACGGTCACCCATCCCACATTGCCCTATGTCCCGGATGAGCTGCTGACCGAAGAGATCATGGAAGATCGGAGATCGCTGGAACAGCTTGTCGGTTATCCGGTAAGAGGTATGGCCTATCCGAATGGAGGTTATGACCGTTCACTCAGCACCAAGCTCGAATGGCTTGGCATCGATTATGCACGCACGGTTGAATCCCATGGCAGGTACACACTGCCTGAGCGGCCGCTTGAATGGCATCCAACCTGCCACCATAACCATAATTTGGCGGCCCATGCCGAACGATTTATCCAGCATACGAAGACAGGTACGCCACTCTTGTTATATGTATGGGGTCACAGCTATGAATTCAATGATAACGACAATTGGCAGATTATAGAGCAGTTTGCTGAGCAGATTGGTGGCCGGGATGATATCTGGTACGCAACGAACATCGAAGTGATTGCTTACTGGAAAGCGGTCAAACGCCTGGAGTGTTCAGCAGATAGGTCCATCATCCACAATCCGTCCGCGATCACCGTCTGGTTTACGGCGGATCAGCAGGTGGTTGAAGTGAAGGCTGGCGAGACATTGCGACTAACCGAACGAATCAAGGTATAGGAAGGGAGCTGATGATCATTCGTTATTTTCATGAGAACGAGGCGATTGCAGGCAAGGTGTATGATTCAATTCCGGATATTTTGACTACCGTGGCACAGCGTTATATTGGGGACCATCCGAAACACTCCTTTCTGTTCCGAGCGTACCATCGTGGAGGCTTCCGCAGACTTGGGGATTATCGTTATGATCTGAATCTGGATGCCAAGTGGAAAGAGGCTCGTGCAGGACAGTACGTATACGTATGGGGCAAGTTGTGGAGCCAGCAGGAGGCTACGTTAAATACGGGACTGAACTGTTATAGTCCGGTGACGGTCTATGTGAACGGAGAAGAGATTTTCAAATCTGAGCTATTGCAGGAGTTATTTCCCGAGCGCAGAACCCAGATTCCGATTTCCGTGAAATATGGCTGGAACGATGTGTTGCTTTGTTTTGTAAAAACAGAGGTGGGATTCGGCGGGATCTACGGAACGGCCTCATTTAAAAACTTTCCGCTTCACTTCCTCATACCTGGTGTGAATCGCCAAGGACAGGAGGGCTGGCTGTACTCGGAACCCGTCGATGAACCTTTATCATCACTCCCTCGTGATGGCATGACTGAAGAAGAAACGGGCCTGTCCTGGTATCCGCGCAGGGACTGGACAGAAGGGGAACAGAACGCTGGAGCTTTCGCCAGAATCTTTGGGACAGAGCAGCCTGCTGTTGCGTACGCATGGTCCAAACTGGATGTCATCCAACCGGGATCGTCACCTGTTCTTTTGCAAGGGAAACATGAAGGGGCTCTCGCCCTGTACGTTGATGGCAAGGAGATATATTCCGCTGGGCAAAGCGGCAATTTCCGCATTGAACTGCCTCGCCGCTACGGTCCATCTGATCTGGTAGCGAAAGGTGAAACCAAGGCTGGGTGCAAGTTGTGGGGATTCACACTGGACGATGCGAAGGATTCCACTGCAACCGGATGGAGATTAAGACCACCTCATCCGGTTGCAGGATGTCCCGATGCGTGGCTGTATACGGGTGTATTTTCCCCAGGCTCTGAACCCTCTCACCGAGACATCATGGTAACAGATACTGTATTTGATGATGGAGCCCAAGGTGTATACTGGCATGTTGATCTACCTGAAACGAGTGTCCGGCCCTATTTGGAAAATACCCATTATGGCAAATGGAATTATCCACTCGGTGTCACCCTCCTTGGACTTCTTCAGATTGGACAGGAGTTGGGACGTGACGACTATGTTCAGTATGTGCGGGACCATATCGGCCTGAGTACGTCGTTTGACCGTTATGGTCTGTGGGATCGGGAAGGGTACGGCGCCGCGGGAATTAATAATCAGTTGTCTGCAATCGACAGTCTGGATGATTGCGGTTCATTTGGATCTACGCTGCTCGCAGCGATGGAACTCGGCGACATTCGTGGAGGTAAAGATACCGCAGATCGTATTGCGGGCTATATTACGGATGAACAGGAACGTCTAGACGACGGAGCCTTTTACCGTGTTCGTGGCAGCGGCGAGATGCGGCAGGAAACGATTTGGTGTGATGATCTGTATATGAGCACACCTTTCCTGATGCGTTACGGTCAGTTGACGGGAGATACTTCTTATTGGGATGATGCGATCAACCAGTTCCTGATGTTCCGCAAATATCTGTATATTCCCGAGCAACAGATCATGTCCCATGTGTATGATTTTGTGCGTGGACGGGCGACGGGCATACCATGGGGACGCGGAAATGGATGGGTTCTGTTTTCGCTAACCGAACTACTGTCGATTCTGCCAAGTGATCACGTCAAACGGCCAGAACTGCTGAGCTTCTACCGGGATTTATGTCAGGGGTATCTGGCGCTGCAAGGTGAAAATGGTCTCTGGCATCAGGTGCTGAACCGCCCGGATTCATATGAGGAAACCTCCTGCACGTCGATGTTCATCTACGCTTATGCCCGCGGTATTCGTGAAGGCTGGCTGGAGCAGCCAGAGGTCTACCTGGATGCGGTGCGCAAAGGATGGGAGGGCATGACCCATCTGTCCATTGATTATAAAGGCAACGTCTACGGTGTATGTCGGGGTTCTGGTTACTCCTTTACCGCACTTTATTACCGGGACGATTTGGGATGGATTCTGAACGATACGCACGGTATCGGCATTGTGCTTCTGGCCGGGATTGAGGCGTATAAAATGAACCAGCAGCTGAGCCAGATTTCGCTCGACCCTTCGGTTACAGCTGGACAACGCTAGTACAGCAATTATGAGAGTTCCTCTGCATACAGCCTAACGACAAAAAAAGCGGCACAGCCTGAAGGGCTTGCCGCTTTTTTCGTTATGAATGGAAACAACGTTCAATTTTCGAATTAAATGTGTGGTTAAAACAGTTCCAATTGCTCCGGCCCCTCTTCCTCCTCCCGCTCCGTACGGTCAGGAAAGGGCTTCACGGGCTGCTCCAGCAGCTCCATCATCATCTGTGCATTGGCAGCCGCGTCACCGCCCGAGTTGTTGTTGAAAATCACATAGACATCTTTGCTCTGCTCTTGCAATTGCTCCAAATAACCTTTCCACTCCAGCAGCTCTTCCTGGTTGTAGCGATACAGATAACGGGTCTCGCGCCAATTGGGTGCACCATTCTGATGCCAGCCTGATACATTGCGCCCATGCATACGTACCAGCGTCATCTCGGCATCGGTAGCTTCGGGTACAATAGGGATAGATCCTGGCCCCGCCTGAGGTTCATCACAGACGCTGTGAATCCAGCCTTGTTCCTTCAGAAATGCAAGCGTTCGTTCGCGCATGCCCTCTTCATACCAGCTGCGATGACGAAATTCGAGGGCACACGGGATGCCTTCCATTCTCAGTTTTACTTCACGCAGTTCATTGACATTGTCCCGATTGCATTCAAACCACGGCGGGTACTGGAACAAGGCCGCTTGCATCTTGCCTGCTTCCATGACAGGCTCCAGGGATTCGCGAAAAGCCTTATACATCTCCGAGGTGCTTGTGAAATAGGGTTTTCCCCGCAGATGTCCGGTCATCCCTTGATAGGCTTTGACGATAAAAGCAAAGGACTCCGGCGTCTCCGCTGCCCAGCGTGCCATCCGATCCCGAGGCTGAACGGCGTAGAAGGAACTGTCTACCTCCACGGTCGTAAAATATTGTCCATACAGACGGAGCTTGTCTTTCGCTTTGGTACGGTTCGGGTACAAATCTTCCTGATCTCCCCAGCCCGTAAGTCCAATCCGAATCATAAATAACACCTCCTGCTGCTTCTTCTGATGTCGCGTTATATTTTAGTCGTCTAATGGCGTTCATGAAGTGAAGATGCCATAGTAGTTATATATCAATCTTCTATGTATAGTTAACCGATTCGCGTGGGCCTGACTATGTTTAACATTATATCGTGTGGTTTCCGGCCGTTCAATGTGGGCGAAGCTTGGAAATTTTTGAGTTTGAAGGATAAAGACGGTACAATGGCTAAAAGCTATAGAGATATGATCCGGCTGATATAACAGCGTATTACGGATAGTTGGGCCAGTGACCATGTGGAGGGCGATACGTAATGACGGAATGGTATGAAAAGAGTTTTGGAGAAGACTACCTTCTTGTGTACAAACATCGGGATGTGCAAGGTGCATATCAGGAAGTACATAAAATGATCAATTGGTTAAAGCTTCAGCCAAAGTCCAAGGTACTTGACCTGTGCTGTGGTATGGGCCGACATTCTCTGGCCCTTGCAGATGCTGGTTTTCAGGTGACCGGAATCGACCTGTCTGATGTGCTTCTGCGTGAAGCACGCAGCATGGATACCGAACATCGTGTAGAGTGGTATCACGCCGATATGCGCGAGCTTCCACTGAAGGGCGGATTTGACGCCGTGGTCAATCTATTTACCTCATTTGGCTATTTCCGAGAGGATGGAGAGCAACTAAGAGTGTTACGCGCCATTCATCGGATGCTGAAGCCGGGGGGCAGCTATATTATTGATTTCATGAACACGGCTTATGTGACTCGTCATCTGGTGCAGCATTCAACACGTGAAAGCGAAGGACAGAATATTGAGGAATTTCGCAAGATCCAGGATGGATTTGTGCAAAAAGAAATTCACATTACCGATACCGAATCGGGCCAAAAACCACGAATCTATCAGGAACGCGTCAAGCTGTACACTCGCGAACAACTACGTGATCTGCTTCACGAGGCAGGACTCGTGGTGGATCAGGTACATGGCGGTTATGATGAAGAGAAGTACGATGAGCAGACATCGCCGCGGATGATTTTTGTCGGTCATCGGCCGGAGCAGTAGAGTTGGAGGAGAATATTAATGAAGCGAACGGAATCCATTCCCATGCCAGCAGGCATGCATCGGGTTAAGATTACAATGGCTTTTCCACTGCGTTGGGTGAACAGCTATGTGCTTCATGAACCGGATGGAACAATAACGATTGTTGACCCGGGACCACGCAGTACTGAGACGGAACAGGAGTGGCACGAAGCACTCGCAGATTTCAATTTAACTTTTCAGGATATTAGTCAGATTGTACTGACCCACCATCACCCCGATCATCTGGGGTTGTCCGGCTGGATACAGCAGCAAACGGGTGTGCCTGTTCGAATGTCCACACGATCCCGCCAGGAAGCGGATTACATGTGGGGAACGGAGGCAACTATAAATACAGTTTTGCCTGAATATTATAGTCACCATGGAATGCCGGAAGAAAAGACGCAGCAGATCCGTGAACATATGGAGGGATTCATCTCACAGATTACGCCACTTCCCGTAGTGACACCGATTGAAGATGGCGAATGGTTGGTTATGGGCGGGAAAAAGTGGCGTGCTGTAGAAACAGGTGGTCACGCGCCAGGACATCTATCCTTCTATGCGCCAGAATCCAGGGAGATCTTGTGTGGAGATGCCGTATTGCCGCAGATCTCACCGAATATTAGCCTGCAGCCGGGAAGTGACGATCAGCCTTTATTGTCTTATATGGAAGGGCTGCATCGACTGGGGGCTTTGGATGTAGAAGTGGCATATCCAGGGCATCGGAATCCGTTTGGCCATTTTGGCGATCGAACGGTTCATCTGCTTACTCATCATGAAGAGCGCCTTCAGAAGATGATGGAGCGAATCCGGGAAGCACCGACGAATGCGTATGATATCTGTGTGTTTATGTTTGGTGACCGATTGGGAACACATCAGCTTCGTTTTGCGATGAGCGAGACTTTGGCGCACCTGCAGGAATTGATCCGGCGGGAGCGTATAGTACAGGAGCAGCAGCCCGACGGAGTGTTCTTTTTTATCGAAAATACTTAGGATGACAAGACTTTGACCAGGAGAACTGCCTGTTCAGAGTCTTTTTTTTTGCGTGTAACGACTCCAATAAATGAAAGCTTTAGTCTCTCTTAACCGTTCATTCATCTTCTTTTAAGGCAGCACTTCTATGATAAATGCATGAACTTCGCCAGAGAAAGCAGGGAAGAGCGATGACTAGGAAAAAACGAAATCAATGGAGAAAATGGCAAGCCTCAGCGGCAGCAACGTTGACCGTGGCTGCACTCTTTCAATATGTAAGAACTTCTGATGCCTTTGATGTCGCTTATGCGGCGGCTAATGGTACCGATATAAGCAGTACAGCTTCTACTCAGATAGATGCTCAGGATGATGTCATGGACGAATGGACGAACAACGCAGATGGCAATTCCGATGCATCGTCCAATGAGGGCTATAGCCTGGATGAGGGAACGGCCGATGGAAGCAATGCCATCGGTTCGAATCAAGGCAGGTCTTCGGGCGGTTGGATAACAGATCAGAACAGCAATCAGGATACAGACTCCGGATACAGCCGTGGCAATTATCAGTCACGCACGGGTGCATCATGAGCCGCACGGAGCAAGTCTCCCGTCTTCTTAAGTTCCGCTTCCGGGCGATGAACACGGACGTGGAAGTTCAGTTAGCCGCAGGACGGGAAGAAGCTGAGCATGCAGCAGCCTTGGTGAAGAATTGGTTCGAAGCGCAGGAACAGCGTTTCAGCCGATTTGTGGCAGACAGTGAATTGAATCGTCTGAATCGTTGCACAGGATGGATGCCCATCTCCGCAGCAATGGATGAAGTGTTAAGTTTGGCATACGGTTATATTGGACAGACGGAAGGGATTTTTCAGCCAGGTATTTCTCAGGCTCTACGGGCTTCTGGTTACGATGTCAGCTTCGAGCAGCTGCAACAAAGAGAGCTTCAGCAATCTGGAACCGAACGCAGATTGGACATCCGACAATTGGATATAACAGATATGCTGAGAGACGAATATGACTATAGCCGCCCACGTTGGATTCAAAGGGAAGGCAGCCGAATGGTTCATAAAGACCCTGGGACTGAGCTGGACCTTGGGGGCATTGTTAAGGGTTGGGCCGTTGAGCGTATCGCCGATTGGCTGCAACGTACACTTCATATTTCAGCCGGATTAATCAATGCAGGTGGAGATATTCAGGCATGGGGGACAACACTTCATCCGATGTGGTCCGTGCAAGTCACCGATCCTTATCAGGAGGAGCGTAATCTGATAGGGAATATTCAATTGAGGAAAGGTGCAATTGCTACTTCAGGAGTGGTACGAAGACAGTGGCAGAATACGGACGGAAGCCTTTCACATCACTTAATTGATCCCCGGACGATGGAGCCAGCAGATACGGATGTGCTACAGTGTACCGTTCTGGGCCAGCATACTTCGCAATGTGAGATTATTGCCAAGACCGTCTGTATTTTGGGAAGTGCCGATGCAGTAGGTTGGTTAAACCGTCATTACGACCGGCATGATGTCCTGTGGATGACCCGGGATGGGAGCACTTATTTTAGAGGAAATACCGACACGCTCGCTGAACGCTGGCCTGGTTTCGATCCGGATCACCGCTTCAGTCTTATATAAACGACAAGTCTATCAGATATGGGGGAGCCGGTTATGGCGCAATGGATTGTAGATTACCTGCCGACGTGGAATATCATTCGAATTAGTGGGATCGCCGCTTATTTGCTGCTCTTTGCGGGGGTATTTCTGGGAATTGCTCAAGGCATGCCCATGGCTAAAGGCAAACCTAAAGCGGCCATGTTTAAATGGCATACCCGAACGACCTGGCTCGCCTTTGGACTTGGGCTCGTGCATGCGTTAACCCTATATATTGATCACTATAGTCCATTCACCTGGAGTGAACTGCTCATTCCGTTTACGGCTTCAGTACATCCGATCGGCAGCGGACTGGGCACGTTATCCTTCTATGGTTTGGTGATCGTTCTGCTATCCAGTGATCTGCGTAACAAGCTCGGCCGCAAATGGTGGTTTATGTTCCATATGTTGTCTTATCCCGTATTCATCGGTTTATTGTTCCATGGCATGGTTACCGGCTCTGATTCAGGCAATGTGATTTTGCGTCTGATGTATGTGTTTACTGGCTTGAGCATTCTTGGTATTACGGTACTTCGTGGCATGCTGAGAGAACGCAAAGGCCCGGAAATTACAATTGGACCCAGTCGTGTACAGCCTAAGCCAGCAGCGGAACAGAAATGGGCTGAGGTGTATCGTTTGGCGGGAGCGGGAAGACAGGAGCATCTGAAATAGCGTATTACAAAAATAAGTGAATCAACACAAAAGAAGCGGCCTTCGTGGCCGCCTTTTTGTCATGATCAGAAGAAGTCTGATTGTTGAATTTACTTGGTTCGTTCATTTCCAACTCCTATTACACATGCAAATTATACGATATCATCGCTGACAGGTTTTTCTCCCAAAGCTTCTTCAAGCTCCGATTGTTTGCGATGCGCAATCCGGCTGCTGGCCGCTGAGGCAATGGCCCCCACGATATCATCCAGAAACGTATGCACAGGCCCGAGACTCTTGTCGTTTAAACGTTCAAGCACACCGGGTTTTAGCTTGTCTACATAACCGTAGTTCGTAAATCCGATACTTCCGTATACGTTGACGATGGAGAATGCGAGAATCTCATCCACGCCATATAACCCTTCATCATTCTCAATCATCTCCTGCAAAGGAGAAATGAGTAAGCCTTGCTCTGCCAGCAAGTCCAGTTGAATACCTGTCAGGACTGCGTTCTGCACCTCACGTTTGCGTAATACTTTCTCCACATTGTCGATACATTCTTCCATCGTTAGACCTGGGTAATACTTATTTTGCAGCATCATGACCAGTTCTGCGATCTCAGGGATCGTAACGCCCCGCTTGTGCAGCCATTCCCTCGTTGCCTCTGCCACTTTACGGCTATTCAGGCTGTAAGGGATTTTTTCTTGCTCCGGATGTTCCATGGGCGATTCCTCCTCTGAAGTTAGCATTGTCCCTACACTTGTATCCTAATACGTTATTAACCGTTTTGGGTTTCTTTGCTATCCCTCGATGGGGATGGAAAGCCTGTTTTCAGTTTTATGCATGATGAGCTTGTTTAAAAAGTAGTTATTTTTTGGGCAAAGGCTCGTATACATGGTAGTACAAACTGTAAAAATGATGAGGGGGAACGTGATCATGAGTAAGATCCGTTATTTGCGTACAGCTTCTGCAGCTGCACTGTTGAGTATTCCTGTGGTGTTATCCGGATGTGGTATGTTTGGGGCACAGTCCTCCGAGGCTATTGATCCACCGCCGCCGATTCAGGAAGCGGCCATGATTCAGGCGGCCGAAGGCAACGGATCACTTGCCAAGCTGCCACTTACAACCGTGTATCTGCAGGACCAGCAAGGTTTATTGGCTCCAGTATCCATGACACTTCCGTCGGGCACGGACGTCAGCAGTCCCAAGACCGCTCTGGATACACTTGTGACGGGTGGTCCATATGCTGGGATGTTGCCTGAAGGATTTCAGGGCGTTCTCCCGCAGGGTACCGTTGTTCAGAACGTAACGATTCATTCGGATGATAAACTGGCAGTCGTGGAGTTCTCCGGCAATTTTGCCAAGTATGATGCCAAGAACGAGCGCAAAATGCTGGAGGCTGTCACCTGGACTCTCACCGGCACACCAGATGTGCAGAATGTACAGATTTGGGTAGACGGCAAAAAGTTAACGCAAATGCCAGTAAACAGCACACCGCTGCCGGAACCGCTGAATCGGGCGGTAGGCATTAATCTTGATTTGGGTGATACATTCACGACCAACAGCAGTCCGGTAACGGTTTATTTCTCAGCCGCTTCGCCAGCAGGCATTCAATATTACGTCCCGGTTACACGTCTAGTGACACCAGGTGGAGACCGGGTGCAGGCGGCGTTGAATGAACTGATCAAGGGGCCAGCCAAAGGCGGCGAGCTGGAAGAGGTTATGACGGGCGGAACGCAGCTGCAATCGGTCAAAACGTCTGAGGATGGAACCGTAACGGTTGCACTCAAAGATGATATGTTCACTGAGGGAGATGTCGTGCCAAGTGAACTGCTGCAATCCGTTGTATTGACTACGGCCGAGAATACAGCTGGCAAGGAAGCTAAAGTCCAGATCGAATGGAATGGGCAAAAGACAGTCATGAGTGATGATAATCGGGATTACAGTGCCCCAGTATCGAAGCCTGAATATATCAATGAAATTCCAATTTAAGTCACAAAGGCGTTTTAGCCTACTGTTGGTAGAACTCTTTGGGGGACAGGATGCTTTTAAGTGAACTCTTTGGTAATATAGAAGGGATTAGTAAAAGTGTGAACAAGCTCGACATTACAGGATGCTTAAGTCGTAGGAGGCAGAAATGATGAGATCTAACGGACGAACCAGCGACCAGCTGCGCCCGATGAATTTAACAATTAACACGAATAAATACGCCGAAGGTTCTGTACTGATTGAAGTGGGAGATACCAAGGTTATTTGTACAGCTACGGTGGAGGAACGTGTTCCTCCCTTTATGAAAGGGCAGGGTAAAGGCTGGGTAACAGCTGAATACTCCATGCTGCCACGTGCAACACATACCCGTAATCAACGTGAAGCGAACCGCGGCAAATTGACTGGACGCACCATGGAAATTCAGCGTCTAATTGGCCGGGCACTGCGCTCGGTCGTTAACTTGCAGGCGCTTGGTGAACGTACGATTACACTGGACTGTGATGTAATTCAAGCAGACGGAGGTACACGCACAACGTCCATTACTGGTTCGTTTGTAGCTCTGGCACTCGCGGTGAACAAAATTGCCCAACAGCATAAATTGCAAGTATTCCCGATTACGGATTTCATTGCAGCGGTAAGTGTGGGTGTAGTTGGAGAACAGCCTGTGCTGGATCTGAACTATGATGAAGATTCCAAAGCCAAGGTAGATATGAACCTCGTGATGACAGGCGGCGGGAAATATGTGGAGCTTCAGGGAACAGGTGAAGAAGCACCATTTGACCGTCGTGAGCTGAACGCGATGCTGGAGCTGGGTGAGCAGGGCATTCTGGAGATGATTGAGCGTCAAAAAGAAGTTCTCGGACCCATTGCACTCAAGATCGGTGCTCGTGGATTAGGAGAAGCCTAACATGAGTCTGGATAGCCCAATTATCATTGTCGCAACCCGTAATGCAGGGAAAGTACGTGAATTCGCTCATGCATTCGCTCCACTGGGCAAAGAGGTCAAAAGCATGTTCGACTATCCGGAGCTGCCGGATGTTGTTGAGGATGGCGTAACCTTTGCAGATAATGCCTGGAAGAAAGCCAAAACGGTGGGCGATGCTCTTGGTTTGCCTGTCCTAGCTGACGATTCGGGATTGTGCGTGGATCTGCTGGACGGTGACCCGGGAGTGTATTCTGCGAGGTATGCAGGCGAGGGTGCAACCGATGAGAAGAACAATGCCAAACTGCTTGAAGCGCTGGAATCGCTCAAATCCGGTGAGGATACGGAGCAACCGCTTTTGAGTCCAGCAAGATTCGTCTGTGCATTGGTGCTGTATGATCCGGCAACCGGAGACAAGTATGAATCAGAAGGCATGGTGGAAGGCTGGATCACAGCTGAGGCAGCCGGTGGTGGCGGTTTTGGATATGACCCACTCTTCTATGTGCCTGAATATGAGATGACGATGGCCGAGCTTACGCTGGAGCAAAAGCAGGCGATCAGTCACCGGGGCCATGCCCTGAGAGCGCTCGTATCCAGCCTGAAAGGCTGAGATTCAAACGAATCAGCTCATATGAATATGAATGTATAAGGTGAATTATGGCCTTGCTTAAATATCAAAGCGTTAGTGGAAGGTAAGAGTCATTCCTGTGGAATGCTTCACCGACCATTAACGTTTTTTTATTTTTATGAGTGGAGCAGATTCGTTTAAAGCCAATACGTGGGACCCAAAATAAATCCCGCTTTTTTTAGTGAAAATATCGGAACGTACGTTCTTGTACCTATATAAAAAATACGGATATTTCACGTTTGAGCAGCGCATTAGGACCGGGGTTGGAAGAAGTTGCAAGTCTTGTACAGTATGGGTTAACATTCAAGTTAACGAATCATCAATGAACTCAAACGGAGGGGATTTGCTTATGCAAGAAGTGAAGCTTACGGTGTCTTATGATGATTATGAGAACGGTATTCGTATGGAAACGTTGATTAGGGAACTGGCTGCCAAACCGGAGGCTGGTTCGCTGGAGAGTCTGATTATTGGAGACTGGGGGCAGGCTTATGAAAATTCGCCGGATGAATTTATGGGCACGCTCATCGAGCTGGCTCCCAGCTTTCCTTCTTTGAAGAAACTGTTCATCGGAGATATGGGCTTTGAAGAATGCGAAGTATCATGGATTATTCAGACGGATCTCACACCACTATTGGCTGCTTTTCCTGAATTGAAGTCATTCTCAGTGAAGGGCAGCAGCGGACTAAGTCTGGAACCCATCGAACATGCCAAACTTGAAGAATTAATCATTATTTGCGGTGGTCTTCCCAAAAGCGTGTTAGCTTCAATTGCCCGGGCTAAGTTGCCTGAATTGCGTAAGCTTGAGCTGTATCTGGGCGTGGATGATTATGGATTCGACGGTTCACTTCAAGATGTACTTCCACTTTTGGAACAGGGCTTATTTCCAAAGCTCGTATACCTGGGTCTGAAAGACAGTGAAATTCAGGATGAGATTGCGAAAGCTGCGGCTGAGGCACCCATTCTGGATCAACTTGAAATCCTGGATCTGTCAGAGGGCACGTTGTCTGATGAAGGGGCAGAGGCGCTGCTCGCTAGTGATAAGATCAAAAAACTGAAACATCTCAATCTTAGTTACCACTACATGACAGACGACATGCTCATTCGCTGGAAACGTTCAGGTATACACGTAGATGTTAGCGAGCAACAACAGAGTGATGAAGATGACTGGCGTTACCCGTCGTTAACGGAATAAATGATGTCAGGCATGACAGAAATGGAAGAAAATTTGCAAAGCCCAGTTAAGGATTCGGATATGACGCTGGAGCAGCCGTTATTGTTAATTGGAAACCCGAATAATCGCCGAACCCTTGGATTACAGGAGGCAAGACAGCGTATTGGCTTACAACCTGCACTTGTGCTGCCTTATGCCCGGTTGCTAAAGACTTGGAGACGGGGCGGAACCATGGCGGATGCCGTACAGCAATGTCTGGAAGGGCGAGGGACTACACACGTTAAGGGAGAGCCGTGGATATCTTCACCAGCATCGATATTATATGCGAATCATGATTTAGTTCATGGAGTGAATAGTGTACCTCTTATTCGACTGGATGCCCCTGGTGAGGAATGGGAAGTAGAGCGTGAGCTGCTCTTTCTTGGAGCTGTGAATGATGTATCTCCGTTAATCGATGGCCTTTCTGCGGGAATGATTCCGGCAGAACAGACACTCACTCTTGAACAGGAGTGGGGACGGATCTACGCGCCCAACCAATGGTTTCGTGGCTGGAAGGCCTGTTTGGAACGAATTCGCCATGAAGCTCTGGAATATTGGCCTAATGCCCGGTTCATGAATGATCCTCATGACATTGCGATTATGTTTGATAAAAGGAAATGCCAGCAGCATCTATCTGTCCATGGCGTTCACGTTCCCCCAACGCTCCAATCTTCGGAACCGATCCGCAATTATGCGGACCTGCGTACAGCGATTACAACAGCCGGTATGAATCGCGTTTTCGTGAAACTTGCATGTGGCTCCGGGGCTTCAGGCGTTGTTGCCTATCAAATTAATCCGCGAACGGGTGCCGAAATCGCTATAACCACTGTGGGAATGGAACGGGTTCAGGGAAAGGTCATTTTTTATAATGAAGGCCGGTTGCGCAGGTACACACATACTTCAGAGATTTCTGCGCTGATGGATTGGCTGTGTTCTGAGGGTGCCCAGATTGAACGTTGGATGGCAAAAGCATCCCTGGGTTCAAGCGTATTTGATATTCGCCAGCTTGTGGCAGGTGGACAAGCAGGTCATGCCATCGTACGGCTAAGTCAGACACCAATCACCAATTTGCATTTGCGTAATGAGCGGTTGCTGCCTGCAGAAGCAGGGCTGGATGAACAGCGGATGGATAGAGTTCAGACAGCAGCGAAAGCAGCAATGGCTGCCTTCCCCAACTCATGGTCTGCCGGGATTGATGTGATGCTCAGTGGAGGTACTGAGCCGCGTGCCTATATTCTGGATGTGAATCCGTTCGGAGATTTGTTGTACAGAGTGCAGCATAACGGACTTGGAACCTATGAATGGCAAATGGAACTTTTGCGAAAGGAGCCTTACAACCATGACTGATATGAACACCATCGTAGGCTCCCATGATCTATTAATGGTTACGCTGGACACGTTAAGGTATGACGTGGCTAAGCTGGAGGAACAGAATTGCCCCAACCTGTGCGGTACGGGTCCTTGGGAGAAGCGCCATACTCCGGGAAGTTTTACCTATGCGGCACATCATGCTTTTTTTGGTGGCTTCATGCCTACACCTGCCAATACGGACAAAGCCTCCCACGTACGACTTTTTCATTCCCGAAATACCGGATTAAAGACGCATCCGCATACGTGGCTGTTTGACACACCGGATATCGTATCCGGGTTAGCGGCTGAAGGATACCGTACGATTTGTATTGGCGGGGTCATTTTCTTCACCAAGAAAAATCCACTTGCCAAAGTGCTGCCGGGTTATTTTCAGCAAAGCTATTGGCGGATGAATTTTGGGGTAACCAATCCTAAATCAACTGAGCATCAGGTTCAGCATGCCTTGAAGCTGCTGGAGCAAAGCGCACCGGATGAGAGGTTGTTTTTGTTCCTGAATGTGTCTGCTATCCATGGTCCCAATCGCTATTTTGTGGAGGGTGCAAGAGAGGACTCGGTAGAAACACAGCGTGCAGCGCTTCGGTATGTGGACGAGGCCCTTGGGCCATTGTTTGATGCAATGAGGCAGCGTTCACGGCCTACGTTTTGTTTAGCTTTTTCCGATCATGGAACGGCGTATGGGGAGGACGGTTATCAGGGGCACAGGCTTGCGCATGATGTTGTCTGGAATGTGCCTTACCGTGAATTTATTTTATAGAACTAATGATTCATATCATCAACAACTACAAACCGGATACAGGGAGGAAACCGATGGACGATCAATCTCAACATACGACAGCAGGTCATTCCGCACAGTCCGGATCCAATACAGCTACAGGTCTCAGAGAAGTGCTTGCTTCCCCCTATCGCTCTTATTTATATTCGTATCCCCACAAGACCGCATATCGGGAGTTGAACCCACCTTTACCGCTCGGTCCATTGTGGGAACGTGAGAATACCGATACGTATTTTTTATATATGCACATTCCGTTTTGTGCCGCTCGTTGCGGATTCTGCAACCTGTTCACGTTGCCGGATCGTCGTGATGACACCCATGTGCGTTATGTGGATGCGCTGGAACGGCAAGCCAAACAGTGGGCACCACTCACATCACGGAGACCCTATTCGAGGTTTGCCATCGGTGGTGGGACGCCCACATTATTAAATGAAATTCAATTGAACCGCTTGTTCGATATTGCGGAACAGGTGATGGGGCTCGATCCAACGCAAGCTTCGATCTCGGTAGAAACATCACCGGATACCGTGACGGAAGCCAAATTGGCGATTATGAAGGAGCGAAGTGTGGACCGGGTAAGTATGGGCATCCAAAGTTTTATTGAAGCCGAAGCCTCAGCCATTTACCGTCCGCAAAAACCCCAGGAAGTGGAGCGCGCGCTTGAGAAGCTTACACGGTATGAATTCCCTCTGTTGAATCTGGACCTAATCTATGGTCTGCCAGGACAAACGGTGGAATCATGGTTGTATTCGCTGGAACGTGTCCTTTCATATGAACCGGGTGAAATTTTCATTTACCCACTGTACACTCGCGAGAATACCATTGTGAAACCCGATGATATTCAGCGTCAGGGACCGGATATTCGAATGGAGCTGTATAAGGCTGCGCGTGAGACTTTAAAAAGCAGAGGCTATCTCCAGTATTCCATGCGCAGATTTGCCAAAGAACAATCATCTTCTGGAAGCAAAGAGCTTCTACCCTACAGCTGTCAGGAGGAAGGCATGGTAGGTCTCGGTTGCGGTGCACGCTCTTATACTAGTGAAGTACACTATGCTTCCAAGTATGGTGTTAGTTATAAGGCCACACAGAGCATCATCGCCGATTATGTGGCAACTGAGCGTTATGATGTGGCCGATTACGGCATAGTACTCAGCCTAGAGGAGCAGAAGCGCCGCTTTATTCTGAAAGCTCTGCTGCATCGGGAAGGTTTGGCGCTATCTGATTATGATCAACGATTCGGAACGGAAGTCCTGTCAGACTACGGATGGTTGAGTGAACTGTTGTCTGAGGGCATGGCTGAGCTTGAGCAGGACGATAAGGGTAACCAGGTGCTGCGTCTGACAGAAGAGGGATTGGGCTACTCGGATGCTATTGGAGATTGGCTCATCTCCGCTGAGGTTCGTGAACAAATGGAAGGGTTTGTGTTCTCATGAGAGCAACCTTGTATTATCGGGGGAAGCTGTCGTCCTGTAATTACGACTGTCCATACTGCCCGTTTAGCAAAACGGTAGATTCCAAGGAGACGTTGGAAGTGGATGAACAACAACTGCGTCAATTTGTGAATTGGGTTAGGGATCAGGAGAGTGCTGGACATCAATTTTCGATTTTCTTTAACCCGTATGGAGAAGCTCTGGTAAGGCGTTGGTATCGGGAAGCGATGATTGAACTATCGCATATGCCACATGTGGATAAAATTGCAGTCCAAACCAATCTGTCTGTCAAACTGGACTGGGCCCGCGAAATGAACCGGGATAAAGCGGCATTCTGGGCAACCTATCACCCGCGTGAAACGAAGGAGTCTTCCTTCGTCAAACAATGTTTGACTTTACGTGAGATGGGACTTGCTTTCAGTGTGGGGACGGTTGGATTGCGCAGCGCATTTCCTGCTATTGAATCGATGAGGCAGGCGTTACCCGATGACGTGTATATGTGGATCAATGCATTTAAAGATCGACCCAATTATTACAGCGTGGAAGAGGTCGACTTTTTACGATCCGTTGATCCGCTGTTTGATGGGAACCTGCGGGATTATGATAGTCTGGGCAAGCGCTGTTCCGCTGGTTCGGAGGTATTTTATGTGCAAGGGTCAGGGCATGTAAAAAGGTGTTACAAGGATCGTCGAATTATTGGGCATCTCTACCGCGATGGTTTGCAGGCTTTGGCCGCAGATCGGCCGTGTGGCATGAAGAAGTGTGGCTGTTACATCGGTTATATTCATATGGAGGATTCTCCGTTCAGAGATATCTTTGGAAGTGGATTGCTTGAACGTAATCCGGTACTGATCAATCCATAGATATCGGTAAAGGGGTGCTTGATGAACAGCTATTATGCTGCTCATCGGCACCCCTTTTAAGAATGAAAAGATAGCTTTTTTTATCGAATGGCCACTTTGTACGTACGCAACCACGAGTTGATCTGTGTCAGATATGCAAATAGCTGTGGACCCGACATTAACTGTCCAAACCAGGGCAGGTTCGATGAAGCATCCGGTGAAGAGGCCAATTTACGAATTTGAGCTTTGTCGATTAAAGGCAAGATCGGTGAGCTTGCGTCATCCAGAATATCAAGCACCTGCTGTTTAACGGCAGCAAGATACTGCGGATTATGTGTTTTCGGATAAGGACTCTTTTTCCGGTACAACACATCGTCAGGCAGTACACCTTCCAGCGCTTTACGCAGAATGCCTTTTTCCCGTCCGCCTGTCATTTTCATGTCCCAAGGCACGTTAAATACATATTGAATCAAACGGTGATCACAGTAAGGTACCCGAACCTCAAGGCCCGCTCCCATACTCATCCGATCTTTCCGATCCAGTAGTGTAGGCATGAAGCGGGTGATGTTCAGATAGGACATTACTCGCATTTGAGCTGCTTTACCGGTCTCCCCATCGAGTAAAGGTACTTCAGCCACAGCATCCGAGTAGCGGTCCGCGAGATAGTCGAGTGGCCTGATCCATTCCCGAATGTCCGGGGATAACAATCCTGCTCGCATATCAGGCGCAACAGACCATGGGAATGTACCGGAGTTGAGCATCTCTTCCCGGTGGAACCAAGGATAACCGCCAAATACTTCATCCGCTGCTTCGCCCGAAATGGCAACGGTGGCTCCTTTTTTGATTTCTTTACAGAACAGATAGAGAGAGGAATCTACATCCGCCATACCCGGCAAATCACGCACAAGCATCGCCTGGGTCAGTGCGTGAACCAACTCGCCATTTTCAATCTCAATCCAGTGATGATCTGTCTTCAGTTCATCCACCATACGCTTAATCCAGGGTCCATCTGCACCAGGCTGGAAGGAATGGGCCTGAAAATGCTTTGCATTATCCACATAGTCAACAGAATACGTGCTGACCTGGCCTTGACCTGTACGGTTATAATAATCTACCGCTAACGCAGATAGAGCGCTTGAATCCAGTCCCCCCGACAAAAGAGAGCAGACCGGAACGTCCGAAGCCAATTGGCGTTCTAATGTATCCTGCAACAGTCTGCGTACTTCGGCAGCTGTCTCTTCCAAATTATGTTCGTGATTCTGACTTTCCAGCTTCCAGTAAGCATAGGTTTTAATACCGTTTCGGTTGTAGATAAGCGCATGCGCAGGTTTGAGCTCGTTAAGGGAGGAGTATACGCCGTGTCCAGGTGTCCGGGCAGGACCGACAATAAATACTTCTGCCAAACCTTCAGGGCCTACTGCAGCTTCTACATCCGGGTGGATGAGCAGTGATTTCGGTTCTGAGCCAAATACGAGTGCATCCTTTGCATGACTGTAGAACAGGGGTTTGACACCCAACCGATCACGGGCGATAAAAACCTGTTCACGTCCGCCATCCCATATGGCAAAAGCAAAAATTCCGTTAAACCGGTCAACGCAGGCCGGACCCCACTCAATATAAGAGGCGAGCAGCACTTCCGTATCACATTGTGTGCGGAAATGGTGTCCGCGCTGGAGCAATTCCTTTTTCAACTCGGGTGCATTGTATAGTTCTCCGTTATACACGACGGTATAGGAGGTGTCTCCCTGTAACGCATGCATGGGCTGTGCCCCGTTCTCCGGGTCCATAACGCTGAGACGCCGATGTCCGAACGCACAAGGATTGGAGATCCATGTACCTGAAGCGTCGGGCCCCCGGTTCGACAAGCTGTCCGTCATCCGGACCAGCAGCTCTGATTCCTGGGTCAAATCCCGATTCCACTGTATGAAGCCGGTTATACCGCACATGGTTTGTTCATCCTTTCTTAGTCGAGTCATTCATCCGTATGGCTGCTTAGTTGCTAACAGCCAGCAAATGTTGTCTTTTTCGTCAGAAGTCGTAACAAATATATGCCGAAAGCAGGCATAAAATGTCTGTCCTCTTCGGAAACTATATCTAGGGACAACGGCCTCAACATGCCTGTGAAGGAGAGAACTTGCAAATGGACAGTATGACCTATTATGTATCTGTCATGGGGCGCTCCGTTATTCCGGACCCGCACGTAACGTCGTATGAATGGGTGATCCAGGCGACGCCTCAGGAGGCGGAACAATTACTGGGACTGCTTAATCTGATGCAGGAAAAAGAGGAAGAGGCCTTTCCAGGAATGGTATTCCCTTGGCCGGATACGCCGGAGGAGTCTGTAAACCGCGCATATGAAGCTGTGTTACAGCAGGTGTATCGGGAGATTTACCGTTTGGGAACACCAGAGACCCGATACCAGATCGAACAAAGTACATGAAATGGACAAAGGAGCGCGATAACAAATGTATGCCATTCAGGATGCCAAAATACGCAGATTAACCGAAGTGGATGGATTGTCTTGTGCAGAAGTTGAGGTACAGCCTGGAAATACGGGTGATCCGTCTTTGCTTGTATACGTTGCGGCTACCCAGCCAGGGAATTCGCTTGAAGTCGTTCGAATTGTACGCAATCATTCGGATGCAGTCCTGGATTGGTACAATAACAATATGCACAACGCGTTTGAAGATGCCACGGAAACGGCGTTTGAGAACAGTGAAGGCATTACAGCAGGAGAAGATAAAGCCCGGTTTCAGAGTGAGTTACTTGCTTTTGGATTACTGGGACCGACGCTTCAGCGTTATTTGGTGGGGCAAGGTTAAGGTGGGCGTTCCAACAAATGCCGATAGCTGCAAAGGATAAGCGGAATTACCCGGAGCCATACTATATGCAAGTTCCGGGGAGGTGATAGCAGTGGCTTCCAAGTTCAAGAAAAACAAAGGGAACCTTTATGCGCATCACACCGAGTTTGCCGAGGAAGTGCTCGCCATTAACAGCAAGCGTCCTGCCCAGAGAAATCCGTGGCGTCAGGGAAACAAGTAACCGGAATGCAGAAACCCGCCCTTCTTTCGAAAGGCGGGTTTTTGAATGTTTATTTTAACTTCGTTGTGGAGCTTGTGGTTAGGTTAGGCATATTCACGCAGTACTTGAATACCTTTGACGATATTGTACACAAAACTTAATGCATAAATGACAAAGAACAGAATTACGAATCCGACAGCTGAACCTAGACTGTGGGCGGTAACGAAGAAATAAAGTAGCGGGATTGCCGCAAGAAACGGGAATATATGTGAGAGTAAGGCTCGTTTAGCATGTCCCTCAATATAGTTGTCTTTAGCTACAATCCAAATAATGATGGGAAACAGGAACGGGGCGAAGAAGATACTAAAATAGGATAATGCTGATAAAAGTTGTCTCATAGCGGTTTCTCTCCTTTATTTGGTTCAGTTGAATGTATGTATGCAAATGATTACCCAGCAAGTCTCATCCTGAATATGTCTGCCCATTTTAAATGCAACTGAGCTTAATATCCTCAATATTGCCTGCTTAAAGCATTCATATTCTGTATCTGTGTTGAGTATGAAAATAATACGTTCAAGTCATGTGGAATGATGCAATTATTAATTTTTTTATAAAACTATTGAAAAATATAGAAATGAGAGTATAATAGGAATCGCGCGGTATTTTTATTATACATATTTGTCTCAGTAGCTCAGCAGGATAGAGCAACGGCCTTCTAAGCCGTCGGTCGGGGGTTCGAATCCCTCCTGGGACGTATTTAGAAAAGCTTCCTTTGGGAAGCTTTTTTTGCGTTCTGGGGATGAGAACCCCAATGGTTCGTCGGAGCATCCGCTTCGGGAGCACTACTTCGCAGTCTCGACTGTAAGGAGAGTATCCCTCCTGGGACGTTAGAAAAAAGCTTCCTTCGGGAAGCTTTTTTTGCGTACAGGGGATGAGAACCCCGAGGTTAGGAGGTTGGTAATTGTTTATAGGTGTAAACTATCAAATGTATAGAATTTATATATTTAATTAATAAACCATCTTGTGACACAATGAAGATATCAATCATGAAAGCGATGGTGGTATCCATGCAATCGATTAATCAATGGCAAGCGGATGAGTATGACAACAAACTGGCTTTTGTATCGGGTTATGGTAAAAGTTTAATCTCATGGCTTCAACCTCAAAAAGGGGAGTATATCCTTGATTTGGGATGCGGGACAGGGGATTTGACGTACGAAATTACTGCAGCGCAGGCTGATGTAGTCGGCATGGATGCATCACCCGACATGATTCGTCGTGCAAGAGAGAAGTTTCCCAATATCGAGTTCATGGAGGGGGACGGACATCAGTTTGAGACGAACAAGCTCTATGATGCCGTCTTTTCCAATGCAGCTCTACATTGGATGCGAAGTCCGCGACTTGTAGTGGATAGTATATGGAAGTCTTTGAAGCCTGGGGGACGTTTTGTAGCGGAGTTCGGTGGCAAAGGCAATGTACAGATCATTGTAGATGCATTAGAGGAAGTGTTTGAACGACACACTGGTATTCCTGGATCAGAGCGCAACCCTTGGTATTTCCCGACGATCGGGCAATATAGCAACATTTTGGAACAATGCGGGTTTTTGGTGCGACAGGCCTACCACTATGACCGTCCTACTAGACTGGCGGATGGTGAACAGGGTATAGAGGGCTGGTTGGCTCATTTTGGAGGGGACTATTTTGATGGTTTGAGTCAGGAACAAATTCAGGAAATCTGTCGTGAAACGAACCAAATCGTTGTGCCGAAGCTCTGGAAAGAAGACGCAATCTATGCCGATTATAAGCGTCTTCGAATTGAAGCAGTGAAGCCGGGAAGTTAAATAAACAAAAGATGTATCTTTGTTAAATGAATTAATAGAATATTTTTCATGAAATCCATCGATCACAATTAGGCTAGGAATCTCTTTCAGAATGAAGAGGATCTTGGCCTTTTTTCCTATGCCTTATTTAAAATTTGAAATATTCGATCGACAAATAAATACAATTTCACGCTTTTCTCTTACTCAAGAACCATATAAGTAATTTTGATATCATATTTGTAATTATTTAGAAGGAAAATGTGTTATTTTAGTAGAATAATTTACCAAGGGTCAATCTTCTTGCAGATAGGGCGGTGAGTTGTTCACAGGTATTGCAGTACTTGTCATAGCAGGACCCAAGCGATTGGTGAGGTACTTTCATATTGAGAAGGAGGGGCATAGCCTTGAATAAACGATTGATATCCATATTGTTAAGTATCCTAATGACTTTTTCTATCATCATGCCAGCGGCCGGAGCCGCTCCTGTAGGTGTTCAGCTTGAGAACTCGCTAAGCAAGGGCGAAGCCACACAATGGAGAGAGATTCTTGCCCAGCGGGAAGGAAAGATTGCAGCAGATCCATTTTTGGACAAGAGCCTAGAAGGTCTTGGGGGAGAGAAAACAAGAGTAATTGTTGAGCTCTCCAATAAACCAGTTGCTGTTGCGCAAGGCGAATCTACCCTCTCAGGAAAATCTTTTACCTCCTCTATGGAAACAAAGGCTGTGACTCAAGTCGAGCAACAACAACAGTCATTTGTACATAGCCTCACTCAGAATAAAATCAAACACGAAGTATTGGAAAACTACGCATATGCCCTGAATGGTGTAGCCATTGAACTTAAGGGTAACCAATTGGGACAGTTGCTTCGCATACCGGGCGTTGTCAGTGTATACCCTGACCTTGAAATTACCATATCCCCGGAAACAGATGAAGTGAATCCTTATATGAAAGATACCGCACCATTTATTGGCGCCCCTGAAGTATGGAATCTGGGATACAAAGGAAAAGGTGTCAAAGTTGGTGTTATTGATACAGGAATCGATTATGAGCATCCTAATTTGCAAGACGCCTACAAAGGTGGATGGGATTTCGTAGGAAATGACAATGATCCTTACGAAACAACACATGAAGAATGGAAAGTGTCTGGGGCACCTGAGTTTAATGCCAATGGAAGCGCCTATTACACATCCCACGGTACTCACGTAGCCGGTACCATTGCTGCTCGAGAAGCAGGGGACTACGGCATTGTCGGCGTTGCACCCGAAGCTGATATCTATGCCTATCGTGTTCTTGGACCCTATGGTAGTGGACAAACCTCATGGGTATTAGGGGGAATTGATCGTTCCGTTGCCGATGGTATGGACGTAATCAATCTCTCGTTGGGTAACGCTGCCAATGATCCAAGTTACATTACTTCGGTTGCTCTTAACAATGCCATGCTGTCTGGCGTGACTGCAGTTGTGGCAAGTGGTAATGATGGCCCGAATCGTTATACATTAGGTTCTCCAGGAGCATCGGCTATGGCAATCACTGTAGGTAACTCCACAGGGCCTAGCCAAAGCATTACAGCCAACACTCATTTCTGGATTGGTGAGGAAGGTAAAGGTACGCTTCCAGAAGAACAGCCTGTCCCTGAAGTTGAGCCATCTCCTGAACTGGGAACAGCACCGGGAACGGAAACTCCTGAAGTTCCGGCTCAAGGTGAACCATCAACAACACCGGAAGGTGCAACAGGCGAAGAAGCTTCATCAACAAACGAAGCGGCATTATCTGGAACAGCGTCTGCTGATGTTACAGCTCTAGATGTGGAAGCGAGCCAATCCGAAGAGGGTGTTCAGCCAGCCTCGCCTTCGGCACCAGTCGAAACCTCTCCAGAGGTTGCACCTGTGAAAGAAGAGCCTGCGATTGCTCCAACTGAAACGGAGCAAAATCCATTGGCTGTTACTGAGTCGGTGTACCGACTTGATGTAATGGGCTGGAGCCTCTCAGCAGATCCGGAATCTGTTTTGACGAATCAATATGATCTTTTATTCGCAGGGTTGGGTAAACCGACCGACTTTGAAGGCAAGGATTTTACAGGCAAAGTGGCTTTTGTACAGCGCGGTGAGCTGGCATTTGTAGAGAAAGTAGCCAATGCCAAAGCTGCTGGTGCAGTTGCTATTATCGTATATAACAATATTCCAGGCCCGATCGGGGTGAGTTTGGGAGATAATTTTGAACTTATTCCAACCTTGAGCATGTCGAAGGAAGATGGAGAAAGTATCAAGGCTGAGCTGGATGCCGGTCAAAGCGTTGAAGTGAGCTTTAGTGACTTCGTTAAAGGTCAAACGGCTGGCGATGAAATGAATCCATCCAGCTCCCGCGGACCAGCCAAGGTGACTCTGGATATCAAACCGGATATAGTTGCACCGGGTACCAGCATTCTGTCTACTGTTCCTGCCTATGGCAAGGACGAACCTGGAGCTGATTATTCACAGGCTTACGATCGTAAATCAGGTACAAGTATGGCCACACCTCATGTTGCCGGACTGGTTGCCCTGTTGATTGAGAAGCACAGTGACTGGACACCATTTGATATTAAAGTTGCACTCATGAACAATGGTAAAGTGCTCGACACGACCAAATACGATGTGTTTGATCAAGGTGCAGGTCGTATTCAAGCGGTGAAAACGATTGATCCTGCTGCATTTGTTAAAGTATTGGATGTAACGAAATACACAGAGAATGGCGTGGCTGTCGAGAAACCAAATGTTACAGGTAGTGTGAATTTTGGTAACTTCCTCAGCACGGACGAAAAAACCGTCAGCAAAACGATCAAAGTGGAGTCGCTGAATGGCAGCGGTGGAAACTACACTGTAAGCGTGAATCCAACTCGTACAATTCCTGGTGTATCCGTTGCGGTGGATAAGAGCTCTTTTACACTGAATGGTGAGGAAGAGTTACAGGTTACTATTACAGTTCCAAAAGGTGTTACTGCGGTAACAGAAGCGCAAGGCTACCTTCAGTTGTCTAATGGAACGGACACATTTAGTGTTCCATATGTCGCACATTTCAACCTTACATTGGCAGGCGTTAAATACATTGAGACTGTGAAAGGTACAGAGAAGAACCCGTTCCATTATCCATTGAAGCCTGATGGTACGCTGGATACACTCAATGTAGCTATGGAATTCTACAATCCCATGAATTTTGCCCTTATTGAGATCTTCGATGGCCTTAACCCGGATGGGGGCTATTATGGAGATGGATATATTGGATCTATTTTTGGAAACTACTATAGTTTCGCTGCCAACACAAGATATACTCTGGCTTGGGATGGACAGTATGCAGACTACACTACCGACGAGGTAACGACTATTCCAGATGGTCTTTACACGGTTGATATCACTGCAATCGGTGTTGATGGAAAAACGTATATCGAAGATACTTCTCCATTTTTGGTGAAAAAAGCAGCTCCGGTTGTAACAGCACCAGAAAATCTGGAATTCAAGCAAGATGAATCTGCTGTCATTAACGGCAGCGTGGATGATTTATACTTCCGTGTCGCTCCTGCACTTAAAGAGAACTGGAGCATTGAGTTTGACCCGGCTGCTGCCTTGAAAGCAACATACGTTCTGAAAAAAGAGGATGGTTCGACTTACAAGGAGGGTGTATTTGAAGTAAAACCTGATGGTAGCTTCACTCTTCCTTTAGAAGGCATCCAAGCGGGTGAATATGCCGTTGAACTTACGGTAAAAGACCAACAAGGGCTTTCTGGTAAAGCCACTACGGCACTGAGTCTGAAATCCAAGGAGACTGAGCCGGAAACTCCAGCTGTCAAAGCGCCTGGAACACCTGTGTTGTCTCATAATAATTGGGTTGGTAATGGTCTGAGCGAAGGCTCATACGTCGTTACCATGAACCTGTGGTGGGGCGAAAACGCCACCAGCTACAAGCTTTATGAGGACGGGGTTTTGATCGATACGCAGAAGTTGACCTACAATGCGCCTCTGGCACAGTTTGCCCAAACGAAGATCACAGGCAAAGCCAATGGCACGTATACGTACGTAGCCGAGCTGACGAACGACAAAGGAACCACGCGGAGTCAGACACTGACAGTTAAGGTTACTAACGCATCGCCAGGCAAAGCAGTTCTCTCTCAAGATAACTGGGACGGCGACGGCAATTATAAAGTTACTATGAACTTATGGTGGGGAACCAATGCCACTGAGTACCGCCTCTACGAAAATGATAAGTTGATCGACACCCAAGCACTCAATGCGGTTACGCCTAATGCGCAAAGCGCTGTTACTTCGCTGACTGGACGCACTTCGGGCACGTATACGTACCGGGCTGAGTTAATCAACGCAGCTGGTGTAACCAGTACTGACAAGATCACGGTAAAAGTGAAATAAACACTTCAGCACTTATTTATTGAAGCATTTGTTTTTCGCATAAGCGGTCTTCATCCTGATCTCGCGGGATGGAGGCCGTTTTATTTTGTTTTTTCTCTGCTGCGTGAATGGATAACTACTCGTTGTCCTGTTAGTTGTAAATTGAATATAGTTCGCATGAAAGTCTGTTAATAATAAAATGCTCCCCTCATGGGGACAGGTTTTGTTAGCCTGTCACTCATGAGGGGAGTTTAATTAATCTAACCGATCACTCGGTTCTTGCTGGCATTTATACCTGCGATCAGTAATACAATGGCAAGGAGAACCTGTACCAGCAATGGAAGAGTCCATCCTTGTGTCCAATCATGAAGCACACCGAACAGCAACGGTCCGACGGCTGCCAGCATATACCCAAAGGATTGAGCCATACCCGAAAGTCCCGCAGCCTGTCTTGCATCGGATGTACGCAGTACAAAAAACATGGTTACAAGTCCGAACGAAGCCCCGGCTCCAACGCCAGCCAAAGCAACACCGACGGTTACGAGAGAGGAAATACCACTTAAAAGGAATGCGTATCCCAGAATCAGACATGAACCTGTAATTGCTGTCAGCCAACGTTGATCTTTCATTCGTCCAGCCAGAATGGGGACGATGAACGTTACCGGAACACTAACCATTTGCATCAAAGACAACATCCAGCCGGCTGAAGAGGAACTGAAACCCTGATCAGATAGAACCTCTGGCAGCCAGGTAATTGTAGTGTAAAAAATTAAAGATTGCAGTCCCATGAACAATGTGACATACCAGGCTAAGGGAGATGTAATAAGACGAACGGGCTTCGCTTCCGTTCTCGAAGCCACGTAAACTTCGCCGCGACGTCCAGAACGGACGTGAGGCAGCCAGAGAATCAGGGCTAGAATGGACAGTATAGCCCACATGCCCAGTGAAGCATGCCAACCCATGGAGGTTAAGCCTGCCGTGGGAACGCTGATTCCTGAGGCGATAGCGCCCCATATATTCATGGACACGGAATAGAGACCGGTAACGAGACCCACTCGCAATGGGAAATCCCTTTTGATCAGACTGGGCAGCAATACGTTGCTCAGGGCAATACCACATCCAAGGATTGCTGTTCCTGTAAAAAGAACGGGAACAGAGGGCATAAACCGGAGGGATACGCCTATGGTCACAAGAATTATGGCAGTTAACAGAGCGGTTTCTAGTCCGAATCTTCGCGCCAATTGTGGAGCGAACGGAGAGATTGCTGCGAAGGCAAGCAAAGGAAGAGAGGTAAGCAAGCCTGCCAATGTATGACTTATTCCTGTATCTGTACGAATCAGTTCCACAATCGGACCTGTTGCCGTAATAGGTGAACGCATTGTTGCAGCGATAACGATAATGCCTGCCAGCAAGAGTCCAAGTTTCATGGATGCTGACGATGAATTATCGACTGCAGAATGGTCAGGTGAGTTTTGATGTAAAGAGGATGGCATGGTAAATCTCCTATAGTTTATTTGTCTAATATGTATACTTTGATACATACATATACATAAACAAGCATAACATCCCGTGTCAACATCAGCCGATTAACGTATTCAATCATCCCCAGAACGCAAAAAAAAGCTTCCCGAAGGAAACTTTTCTTTATTACGTCCCAGGAGGGATACTCTCCTTGCAGTCGAGACTGCGAAGTAATCCTACCGAAGCTTATGCTCCGACGAACCATTGGGGTTCTCATCCCCAGAACGCAAAAAAAAGCTTCCCGAAGGAAACTTTTCTTTAATTACGTCCCAGGAGGGATTCGAACCCCCGACCGACGCCTTAGAAGGGCGTTGCTCTATCCAGCTGAGCTACTGAGACATGAAATTTTTCAAGCAAAATTGATTTTATCATAAATAATGATGAATATCAAACATTTTATTATAATATATTTTTCGTATATGATATTTGGCGGCAGTAACGTTTTTTTCATTATAATTAAGGTTATGTTAGAATATCAGAAGAACTCAAAAAATAGATCGACTTTCGTTTAATATACATCTATTTATGGTTGATTGCGACTGGAGATTCAGGATACAGAGGAGGTGCTCCTATTAAGGAATCCACGACCCCGGAAACCGAGCACAGTAACAATATTGTGCTGTTTCCTAAGACGCTGGACTATTACCAGATTCAATTGACGGTTATGCTAGAAAATGAACGATATGGTGAAGCGATGGACCTGCTTCGCTTTTTGCTGCAATGCCAAGGGCAGGAAGAACGGCATTACGACGAATGGCGAGCCTTGCTCGAATGGCTTGAAGCTGCGTTTCCTCATTACGGGGAAGATTTACCCGAGGTTCGTGAAGAGCGTGAGGAAGAGGAAATTAGTGAAGAGGACATGGCACGCCAACATGCCCGATCCAAGCTTGAGCAGGATGATGGCTATGCGGATAAACTTCTTCGTACCGTAATGGAGGAGCCTTTATCTGAACAAACAATGCTGGCGCTGGAGCAGCTTGCTTATCTCGATCGGCCAGAAATTGATGATTCGCTTATCGGTTGGCTCAAAGACAAGACGCTGCATCCTTTACTTCAGTTCCGCGTGCTTCAGACATTACGTCGCCGAGGTGTTCAAGGCATTATTGCGTTTACTCGTGGGGAAGAACCAGTTGAAGTGGAGATTGATACCGTTCCGCTTAGACCTGAGGATTTCCCGATTCAGATCGTTCAGATTCTTGAAAGAGTGGCAGATCAGACGGAGGTTCATGAACCTACGCTCTTTTATTTTGCACAAGAACTGTGGATTCAATATGTCATGGCTGTGTACGGAACCCGTGATTACATGTCCATGCTGGAAGAAAATGATTCCATGACAGATATATGGGGAGCTGCTCTACATATGACCGTTGCAGACAGTCTGGGCGGTTCGCATGACGAGGAAGATACTCGCTCAATGTATGCTGTGACAGGGGCGATGCGCTTTCGTCTGGAGCAAGCATATCGATCAATGAAGCAGTTTGTTTCTGCCGGTTTGGATGGTCAATAGGACCCGGAAACGTTTTCCTCAAACCGTATCAAGGGATTCCCCTTGAAAAAGAATCTAATCTTGTTTATACTAAAATGGTTATTTTGTACGTGATTGCCTACGTGAACATGCGAATTTTGGAGGGGAAAGTATACAATGAAAGCAACTTGGGAAAAGATAGAGAAGAACCTTGGGGTTCTTGAGGTTGAAGTGGGTGCAGATCGTGTAACTGCAGCACTCGACAAAGCTTTTAATAAAGTAGTTAAACAAGCAAATGTACCTGGATTCCGTAAAGGTAAAGTTCCACGTTCGATCTTTGAAGCTCGTTTCGGTGTAGAAAGCCTGTATCAAGAAGCAATTGATATTTTGCTTCCTGAAGCTTACACAGAAGCAATCGACCAAACGGATATCTTCCCGGTTGATCGTCCTGACGTAGATGTCGAGCAATTCGCTAAAGGACAAGTATTCAAGTTCAAAGCGAAAGTAACAGTTAAACCTGAAGTTACACTGGGTGACTACAAAGGCGTTGAAGTTGCTGTAGCCAAACATGAAGTAACGGATGTAGAAGTGACTGAAGAGCTCGAGCGTCTTCAACAACGTCACGCAGAACTCGTTGTTATCGACGAAGGTTCCGCACAAAACGGCGACGTTGCTGTAATCGACTTTGACGGTTCCGTTGATGGTGTACCGTTCGAAGGTGGACAAGCTGAGGGGTATTCCCTGGAACTTGGTTCCAACACATTCATCCCAGGATTTGAAGAGCAGGTTGTGGGTCTTTCCACAGGCGACTTCAAAGACGTTGAAGTAACTTTCCCTGAGAGCTACCATGCAGCTGAACTGGCTGGCAAAAAAGCGGTATTTAAAGTGAAAGTACATGAAATCAAACGTAAACAACTTCCTGAACTGGATGACGAGTTTGCAAAAGATGTTAGCGAATTCGATACGCTTGAAGAGTACAAAGCTGATCTGAAAACGCAATTGGAATCCCGCAAAGCAGATGAAGCCAAAGCAGCTCAAGAAAATGCTGTTGTAGAAAAAGTGGCTGAAAATGCTGAAGTGGATATTCCTGCTGCGATGGTTGAGAGCGAAGTACAAAACATGATGCGTGATTTCGACAACCGTCTGCGCAACCAAGGTATGAACCTGGAAATGTTCCTGAGCTTCTCTGGTCAAACACAAGCTGACCTGAGAGGACAAATGCAGGAAGATGCTTCCAAACGTGTTCGCAACAACTTGGTTCTTGAAGCCGTTGGTAAAGCGGAAAACATCGAAGTGTCTGACGAAGAAGTTAACCAAGAACTCGAAAAAATGGCTGAGTCTTACAAGCGTCCTGCTGAAGAGATTCGTGGCATTCTCGAGGGTAATGGTTCCCTGGACAGCCTTCGTGACGAAGTGAAACTGCGTAAAACGATCGATGTTCTCGTTGAGAACAGCAAAGTCGTTGAAGCTGTTGAAGCTCCAGCTGAAGAAGTTGCTGCAGAAGCTGACGAAAAATAAGACAAGCTGTTACGTAATGAACAGCTGAATAAACGATAAGGCACGTGAATCATTGCGTGCCTTATTTTTAAATTATGGCATCCATTTTATAGAGGATTCAGTAATAATATGGATGGAATTCGTTGTGGCATTGGTTATGCACAATCAACGTCCTATGGTTCTCCTGCAAATAAAAAAAAGGTGAAACGGCATAGGATTGCTCCGATTTGCACATACATAGAAAACATGGTTAAATATGATCAGGCAAAAAAGTAAACTTACTCCGTCTTTACACCACTTGTGAAAAATGACATTGTCACAGGAACGTGTTAGAATGAATTTGGGTTTGCTTTACAGGTAGCCTATGTCTAATTACATGTAGAAAAGAGGTTGGTCTCATGAGTCTGGTGCCAATGGTTGTTGAACAAACCAATCGAGGCGAGCGGTCTTACGATATATATTCGCGTTTGCTGAAGGATCGCATTATCTTTTTAACCAGTGCGATTGATGACGATGTAGCCAATCTTGTCATAGCGCAGCTTTTGTTTTTGGCAGCCGACGATCCTGAGAAGGATATAAGTTTGTACATTAATTCACCTGGTGGTTCTGTCACCGCAGGGATGGGTATATACGATACGATGCAATATATCAAGCCGGATGTATCGACCATTTGCGTAGGTATGGCAGCAAGCATGGGCTCGTTATTGCTGACAGCCGGAGCTCCTGGTAAACGATATGCGCTGACTAACAGCGAAGTGATGATTCATCAGCCGCTTGGCGGCGTTCAAGGACAGGCTGCGGATATCAAAATTCACGCAGAATGGATTATTAAAACACGTCAGAAACTGAATCAAATATACGTCGATCGTACAGGTCAACCCCTTGAGAAAATCGAGCGGGACACAGACCGTGACTTTTTCATGAGTGCTGAAGAAGCCAAAACGTACGGCATTATTGACCAGGTGCTCAGCAGACCGATCAATTCCTAAAGGGGTGGTTTCATGTTTAAATTTAACGATGAGAAAGGGCAGTTGAAATGCTCTTTTTGCGGTAAATCTCAGGAACAGGTGCGCAAGCTGGTCGCTGGACCGGGCGTTTACATTTGTGATGAATGTATCGAACTGTGCACTGAAATCGTAGAGGAAGAGCTCGGTCATGACGAAGAACTGGACCTCAAAGATATTCCAAAACCGAAAGAAATCCGCGACATTCTTGACCAGTACGTCATTGGTCAGGATCAGGCGAAGAAATCTTTGTCTGTAGCGGTTTACAATCACTATAAACGGATCAACACACAAAGTAAGATTGAGGATGTTGAATTGCAAAAAAGTAATATTTTGCTGTTAGGACCTACGGGTTCTGGTAAAACGTTGCTTGCGCAAACGATGGCCAAAATCCTTAATGTTCCTTTTGCTATTGCTGATGCAACTTCATTGACGGAAGCAGGTTATGTCGGCGAAGATGTAGAGAACATTCTGCTCAAGCTGATTCAAGCTGCTGATTATGATGTGGAAAAAGCAGAGCGCGGCATTATTTATATCGATGAAATTGATAAAGTAGCGCGTAAATCCGAGAACCCATCCATTACTCGTGATGTATCGGGTGAAGGTGTTCAACAAGCGCTCTTGAAAATCCTGGAAGGAACTGTAGCTTCTGTACCACCACAAGGTGGTCGTAAGCATCCACATCAGGAATTCATCCAGATTGATACCACCAACATCTTGTTCATTTGTGGCGGTGCCTTTGATGGTCTCGAGCAAATGATTAAACGCCGGATCGGTAAAAAAGTCATCGGCTTTAATACCGTTGCGGAACAAAAAGATCTTAAACCAGGTGAATATCTGGGTATGGTATTGCCGGAAGACTTGCTGAAATTCGGTCTGATTCCGGAATTTGTAGGCCGTTTGCCAGTTATCTCCACTTTGGAGCCGCTGGACGAAGACACATTGGTACGGATTCTTTCCGAGCCAAAAAATGCGCTTACGAAACAGTACCAAAAACTGCTTGAGCTGGATAATGTGAATCTGGTGTTCGAACCAGGAGCATTGCTGGCGATTGCGAAGGAAGCCATTAAACGTAACACGGGTGCACGTGGACTACGTGCAATCATCGAGGGCATTATGCTTGAGATTATGTACGAAGTGCCTTCCCGTGATGATGTTACGAACTGTGTCATTACCGAAGAGGTCGTTGAGAAGAGAGTCGTGCCTGAACTGAGCCAATCCAAGGACGACAAGCAGGAAGAAAGTGCCTAACTAAAGGCGAATATTCCGTTTCAACACTGAAATATAGACTTGTCAGTTCTCCACTCCTGGCAGAAGGCGAATTCATGTCTCTGTCAGGGTGGAGCTTTGACGTTGTGGGGAGAGAAATCACTCATGTTTTTAAGACAAGATACACGACCCGTAAAAGTGGGTAACTTAACGATTGGTGGCAGCAACGAAGTCATCATCCAGAGCATGTGTACAACGAAAACGGCAGACGTTGAGGCAACCGTGGCAGAGATTTTGCGTTTGGAAGAAGCAGGCTGCCAAGTGGTGCGTGTAACGGTGAACAATGAGGAAGCTGCAGCAGCCATCAAGGAAATCAAAAAACGGATTAATATTCCGCTCGTAGCGGATATCCATTTTAATTATAAACTGGCGCTCCTTGCGATTGAGAATGGCATCGATAAAGTACGGATTAATCCCGGCAATATCGGTAAACGTTCCAAAGTAGAGGAAGTCGTCAAAGCTTGTAAAGAGAAGGGTATTCCGATTCGGATCGGGGTAAACGCAGGTTCTCTGGAGAACCATTTGCTCGAAAAATATGGTTATCCAACAGCTGATGCTATGGTAGAAAGTGCACTTTATCACATTGGCATTCTAGAAGAATTGGATTTTCACGATATTATCGTGTCTCTCAAAGCATCGGATGTGCCGATGGCGATTGAGGCTTATTCCAAAGCGGCTGAGATCATCAAGTATCCGTTGCATTTGGGCATTACCGAGGCGGGTACATTGTTCTCTGGTACAATCAAAAGTTCTGCCGGTATGGGTGCCTTGTTATCCATGGGCATTGGTTCGACGATGCGGATATCGCTTAGTGCGGACCCGGTTGAAGAGATTAAGGTTGCTCGTGACCTGCTCAAAACCTTTGGTCTGATTTCAAATGCAGCTACGCTGATTTCCTGTCCTACCTGTGGCCGTTTGGATATCGATCTGTTCTCCATTGCGAATGAAGTGGAAGAGTATATCTCCAAACTTAAGGTGCCGATCAAAGTATCGGTGCTGGGTTGTGCTGTTAACGGTCCGGGTGAAGCCAAGGAAGCGGATATCGGTATTGCCGGTGCACGCGGAGAAGGCTTGTTATTCCGTCATGGTAAAATGATCCGTAAAGTGCCAGAAGAGATCATGGTTGAGGAATTGAAAAAAGAGATCGACAAAATCGTGGAGTCTTATGAAGCGACAGGCGTTATTCCTGGCCGCTCGCACTGATTGATTTATATATCGTTTTGTAACAGTCCGTCAGCATTGACGGGCTGTTTTTTGTTCTCAAACATACAATTTCCTGATCACCCGTTTACGTCTCGGTGAAAAGGCTATACTACCAAGTATTAGCATGATCTCGTATGAGAATAGGGATAGAACAGGAGGATGTTGAGACATGGAATTTGGTATGGTCATAATGATGATTCAGTTATTTTTTGGTGTGGTGATCGGTTTGTATTTCTGGAATTTACTTCGAGGGCAGAAAACGAATCGCGGTGCGGTGGAGCGTGAATCCCGCAAGGAACTGGAGAAGCTGCGGAAGTTGCGCTCCATTTCACTCACCAAGCCCCTATCAGAGAAGACACGTCCGGCAACCATTAATGACATTGTAGGGCAAAAAGACGGACTTCGCGCCCTTAAAGCCGCGCTATGCAGTGCTAACCCACAGCATGTCATTATATATGGACCTCCAGGGGTAGGTAAAACAGCTGCTGCAAGGGTGGTTTTGGAAGAAGCCAAAAAGAATCCGTCATCTCCCTTCAAGGCCGATGCCAAATTCACGGAACTTGACGCCACGACGGCGCGTTTTGATGAACGGGGTATTGCTGACCCTTTGATTGGTTCAGTGCATGATCCGATCTATCAGGGAGCAGGAGCGATGGGCGTAGCAGGCATTCCACAGCCGAAACCCGGTGCCGTTACCAAAGCGCATGGAGGGATGCTTTTTATTGATGAGATCGGTGAACTGCATTCCATTCAGATGAATAAACTGCTGAAAGTATTGGAGGACCGCAAGGTGTTTTTGGAAAGTGCGTACTATAACTCGGAAGACACGCATACTCCTGCTTATATCCACGATATTTTTCAAAATGGTCTGCCAGCCGATTTTCGTCTTGTCGGAGCGACGACTCGATCGTCCCATGAACTGCCTCCAGCCTTGCGCTCGCGGTGCATGGAGGTCTATTTCCGTCCATTGCTGCCGGAAGAAATCGGGCAAATTGCGGAAGACGCTGTACAGAAAATCGGATTCAGTCCATGTCCAGAGGCAGTTGATGTGGTTAAGCGCTATGCAACCAATGGCCGTGAAGCGGTCAATATCATTCAACTCGCTGCTGGGCTGGCTTTGACTGAAAAACGTGAAACGCTGCAGGCGTCGGATGTGGAATGGGTCGCTGGCAGCAGCCAGATTCAGCCCCGGCCAGATCGCAAGGTGCCTATGCGGCCACAGATCGGTTTTGTGAATGGCTTGGCCGTATATGGACCGAATATGGGCACCATTCTGGAGATCGAAGTATCCGCTGTTCCGACTCTTCGAGATCAGGGACGAATTAACATCACGGGAGTTGTGGATGAAGAAGAGATTGGAGGCGGTTCGCGCACACTCCGGCGAAAAAGCATGGCTAGAGGCTCGGTTGAAAATGTGATAACCGTATTAAAGGCCATGGGCATTCGTCCTAACGACTATGATTTACACGTCAACTTCCCAGGTGGAACACCAATTGATGGCCCATCTGCGGGGATTGCCATGGCGACAGCCATTACATCAGCCATCCAGGGGCGTCCGATTGACCATGAGACAGCGATGACTGGCGAGATCAGTATTCATGGCCGGGTAAAACCGATCGGCGGTGTACTCGCCAAAGTGGAGGCTGCATTCCAGGCGGGCGCCAAAACGGTCATTATTCCGGCAGAGAACTGGCAGTCCATCTTTGAAAATCTGGATGGCTTACGAGTTATCCCGGTCGATACCGTTGAAGACGTATTCCGAGAAGTATTTGACTGGGTGCCTAATGAGGAGCAAGCCAAACAAATCAACCTTGCGGAGGAGACAGCAACACCTGCACCGGAGATTTTCCCGCCGGCATCCGCATCCTATTTACGTGCTGACTTGCCCCGTCCAGGACAGGTTACAGATTCGGGAAGCTGCTAAGCGCTTCCCTTCATTGGTTTTTTATGTGAACATTTGATAGAATAATGAATGACTACAACCTGAGAGCCATTGGAGGTGCGAAAGCGATGGGACCGAGCAAAGCGAAAGGTCGTCGTTTTCCTTTACTGCCTTTAAGAGGACTTCTCGTCTACCCGAGTATGGTACTGCATCTCGATGTGGGCCGGGAGAAATCGGTCAAGGCTTTAGAAAAAGCGATGGTAGAAGAACATTTGATTCTCCTATGTTCCCAAGCCGAGGTAAATATTGAAGAACCAACACAAGAGGATATTTTCAGAATCGGAACGGTTGCCAAGGTCAGACAGATGCTGAAGCTTCCAAACGGGACGATTCGTGTACTTGTGGAAGGCTTGGAACGGGCTGAAATCATTGAATATACGGACAACGAGGAATACTATGAGGTTCTGGCACAAGAGCTTCCTGAAGAGGAGAACAGTCATCCGGAAACAGATGCGCTGATGCGTACAGTTCTGAACCAGTTCGAAAATTATATTAATCTGTCCAAAAAGGTTACACCTGAGACACTTGCGGCTGTGTCTGATATTGAAGAACCAGGTCGCTTGGCCGATGTCATCACCAGTCACCTGTCTTTGAAGATCAAGGACAAACAGGAGATTTTGGAGACCATCGACGTTCGTGAACGGCTGGAGAAGTTGCTGGACATCCTGAACAATGAGCGGGAAGTACTGGAGCTTGAACGCAAAATCAGCCAGCGCGTGAAGAAACAGATGGAGAAAACCCAGAAAGAGTACTATCTGCGTGAGCAGATGAAGGCGATTCAAAAAGAGCTGGGTGAGAAAGAAGGCCGTGCCGGGGAGGTTGAGGAACTCCGAAATCAAATGGAGGCTCTTGGCTTGCCGGACAAGGTGAAGGAAAAGGTTGAGAAAGAAATTGATCGGCTGGAGAAAATGCCATCAAGTTCTGCCGAAGGTGGCGTTATCCGCAACTATGTGGATTGGCTGCTGGGACTGCCTTGGACGCAGCTGACAGCTGACGATCTGGATATTCAAAAGGCTGAAGATGTGTTAAATGCAGATCACTACGGTTTGGAAAAACCGAAAGAACGTGTGCTTGAATATCTGGCTGTTCAGAAGCTGGTGAAAAAGCTTAAAGGACCGATCCTCTGTCTGGTTGGACCTCCAGGGGTCGGGAAAACGTCGCTTGCCCGCTCTATCGCCAGATCCCTTGGACGTGAATTCGTCAGAATATCGTTGGGTGGCGTGCGAGATGAAGCGGAAATTCGCGGTCATCGACGTACCTATGTGGGTGCAATGCCAGGTCGTATCATTCAGGGCATGAAGACAGCGGGTTCACTCAATCCGGTATTCCTGCTGGACGAGATCGATAAAATGGCTTCAGACTTCCGCGGAGACCCTTCCGCAGCGTTGCTCGAAGTACTTGATCCTGAACAGAACAACACATTCAGTGATCACTTTGTAGAGTTGCCGTTTGACTTATCTAACGTTATGTTTATTACAACTGCCAACACAGTGCATAACATTCCACGTCCGCTTCTGGACCGGATGGAGATGCTCAATATTCCGGGGTATACCGAGCTGGAGAAGCTGCAAATTGCCAAAAACTATTTGCTGCCGAAACAGAAACAGGATCATGGTCTGGAAGAAGATCAGCTGAATATCGGGGATGACAGCATGTTGCGTGTCATTCGTGAATATACACGAGAGTCCGGCGTGCGGAATCTGGAACAGCAGATGGCTTCGTTGTGTCGGAAAGCGGCCAAAAACATCGTGTCTGGTGTGGAAGGTCAGATTAACATTACAGCAGATGAAGTGAAGGATTACCTTGGTCCGGGTAAATTCCGCTACGGTATGGCCGAACTGGAAGATCAGATTGGTACTGTGACGGGACTGGCGTGGACTGAAGTGGGTGGAGATACCCTCGTGATCGAGGTTACCGTTGTACCTGGTACAGGCAAGCTGACGCTGACAGGTAAACTGGGCGATGTCATGAAGGAATCGGCTCAGGCGGCATTCAGCTACACCCGATCCAAAGCTGCACAGCTTGGTATTCCGTCTGACTTCCATGAGAAGAACGATATCCATATCCACGTTCCAGAAGGTGCCATTCCGAAGGATGGACCATCTGCTGGGATTACGATGGCGACTGCGTTGATCTCTGCTCTGACGAACAAACATGTCTCCAAGGACATTGCTATGACGGGCGAAATAACGCTTCGTGGCCGTGTGTTGCCGATCGGCGGACTTAAGGAAAAATCACTGGCGGCCCACCGTGCCGGTTACAAAAAAATATTATTGCCCAAGGATAACGAACGGGACCTGCGGGATATTCCGGACAGCATCAAAGAAGATGTGGAATTTGTTCCTGTAGCCCATATGGATCAGGTGCTGCAACATGCGCTTGTGGAACAGGCAGGAATACACCTGTAGTCCGTTAAACGAGGGATCGTATGAAGAGTAAACCGTTCTGCGGAAGCTTTGGCGTCCGCTGGAACGGTTTTTTTGGTATGATAGAACAATCCATGGCATAATACCAACAGCAGCTCTAATTAAGAGCACAGGATTCAAGAGAGGACAGATACATTATGAAAGTAAATCAATCCGAATTTATTATCAGTGCCGTTCGGCCTGAACAATACCCCGAGGACGGCCTGCCCGAGATTGCCTTGGCGGGACGATCAAATGTAGGGAAATCATCTTTGATCAACCGTTTGATTAATCGTAAAAACTTGGCACGGACGAGTTCTACCCCTGGTAAGACACAGCAACTGAACTATTATAAGATCAATCAGGATCTCTACTTCGTCGATTTCCCGGGATATGGCTACGCTAAAGTTTCCAAAGAGCAACGCTTTGCCTGGGGCAAAATGATGGAGAAGTACTTGTTGGGACGCGAAGAATTGAAACTGGTCATGCAGATGGTGGATATGAGACATGAACCGTCCAAGGATGACATGATGATGAATGAGTGGCTCCGCCATCATGGCTTGCCTCTGGTAGTTGTTGCGACGAAGATGGACAAGATTCCAAAAACGCGTAGAGCCAAACATATTAAAGTCATCAAGGAAGCTTTGGATCTTCGCCCGGGTGATCTGTTTGTACCGTTTTCATCGGAAGAAGGTTTAGGAAAAGAAGAATTATGGGAGATCATTACCCGCTTTGCCGGAATCGGTCAAGCTTCAGCGGAAGAAGAGTCACAGGCTGAGGAAAATCACGCAGACCACGAAATTAACGGATAACCGGGGATTACGCCATTTTGATGCAGGAAAGCGAGCAACTGGGGTGGATCTTTGATCTTTGATGCAATCAAGGATTAATCCATATTTTATGGATTTTCGTGAACATTCATTGTTTTATTTTGGGGCGAAATAGCTATACGGTAGTGTATAATGAGTATAGGTGCATTTGCGCCAACAGTACCAAAGTAGCGGCCTTGCCGACCTGAAGAATTTTGAGATCACTGCCACATGTGCAGGAAGACAAAACAATCGGGAAAGAATTGAGGAGATTTTATGGCTCAGCGATTAGCCACAGAGTATGTTAAAGCCACTTTGAAATTGTCAGAACCCCAGATGCATCAGTTTTTACGCATGACAGAAGATGGCCGGATTCATCAACGAGTGAAGGTGATGGAGAATGGCTGCCAGGAAATTGTGCTCGTAGATGTGAGTGGAGAAGAAGTTCATTTCCCTTTTGATCGTAGGGAAGGGTTTTACATCTGTGAGTTATCTTGCCGCCTGGTAAACCATTATCTGACGAACGTAGTCCGGAAGCTCTTTATGACTTTTAAGGGTGATGGCGTTGTTCATCGCATTTATGAGGAGTTTACCATGACGTATGTTTATACGCAGGGCGTTGTCCGTAAAATTGTGGAGCAGATCGGCGAGAATACCCGTGTCATCTACGAATACAAAAATACGTTGCTTGAATTGCAGCGTGTGTTTCAGGCTCGAGATATTGAACGCGAGATAAACCGGTTATACGCCGAGGTTGATTCGTTACTTGATACAAGAATGGATGCTTCTACTTCTGATCAACTCCAGCAGATTGATAAAAAGCTTGCGCGCCACCAGAAACGGCTGTTTGAGCTTGAAGCCTACTGACCCAAAAGAGTGAATTATACAAGTATTTAACTAACCATCCCCTAATGCTCTGATCTGGTACATTCCAGGTAGAAGCGAAAGGGGATTTCTTGATTTCGGGAGTTTGATGGATACGAATCTTTTATTTTTTGATCTTCCTAAAGGGGTTGCATTCCCTTTGGATAGATGTTATTTTTAATCTCATTGAAATGAAAAGAATAAAGGAACCAAGTACGCAAAGAAACGCGATTGAATAACGACAGCATGAATAATGTTCACATATCGGGATGGAACGAAGATCATCCCAAACCTGAATAGTCATGGAGCCATCCATGGCTATTTGTTTTATATGGGATTTTCATGAATCTTTATCATTAAAACAAGTATTTAACGCATAACGGTGAAGATTGGTGAGACACTACAATAAATGACAATGCATAAGATGATTTACATGGGGATTTCATAAACATTTCATAAAAATGGCCCGGTCATACTATGGATGTGTGATATAATTAACCATGTCAATCATAAATGGATGAACATATGTAGAAAACACTTTGATTGGAAATTTATTAGGCAGGTGAACTTGCAATGCACATCGTTGTCGTTGGTTTGAATTATCGCACGGCGCCTGTAGAGGTTAGGGAACGATTCACATTTGCAGAAAAGGACTTGTCTGAAGCGCTGCAGCAGCTCAAGCTGACCAAGAGTGTATTGGAAGGTGTAATCGTAGCCACATGTAACCGTACCGAGTTGTATGTTGTGGTAGACCGTCTTCACATGTGTGGTTATTTTATTCGGACGTTCATGGAACAATGGTTTAATGTTCCGCGGGAAGAATTTACGCAACACTTATATATATATGAAGATGATCAAGCCATGCGCCATTTGTTCCGTGTCATTTGTGGGCTGGATTCCATGGTTATTGGTGAGACTCAGATTCTTGGACAGGTGAAACAGGCTTTCTTCAAAGCACAGGAAGAGAAAGCTACTGGGACCTGGTTTAACATGCTGTTCAAACAGGCTGTTACATTGGGCAAACGGGCACATTCAGAGACTTCGATCGGAGAGAGTGCGGTATCTGTAAGTTATGCTGCTGTAGAACTAGGCAAGCGTATCTTTGGTATGTTCACGGATAAGAAGGTGCTGATTCTGGGTGCCGGCAAAATGAGTGAACTTACAGTAAAACATCTGTATACCAATGGAGCCTCCGAAGTCATTGTGGCGAATCGGACACTTGCGCGAGCTGAGGAATTGGCAGCGAAGTTTCGGGGGACCCCTTGTACGATGGAACAGGCACTAGAGCGACTGAACGAGGTTGATATTGTCATTAGTTCGACGGGGGCCGAAAGATATGTACTGGATGCCACTGTGGTTCGAGAGAGCATGAAGCGTCGTCAATCGCGTCCACTGTTCCTGATTGATATTGCTGTTCCGCGGGATATCGATCCGGCGATCGGCGAGTTATCCAATGTATTCCTTTATGATATTGATGATTTGGAAGGAATCGTGGAGAGCAATCTGGAGATGCGTAAGGTGGAAGCTGCCAAGATCGAGAAAATGATTGAACTTGAGATGGAAGATTATTATCAATGGCTCAAAACCTTGGGCGTTCGTCCTGTCATTCGGGCATTGCAGGAAAAAGGTGCTTCCATTCATGAAGAAACGATGGATAGTCTGTTTAATAAATTGCCTGAACTGGATGAACATCAGCGTAAAGTTATCCGCCGTCTGACGAAAAGCATCGTGAATCAAATGACGACAGATCCGATTAACCGGATTAAGGAAATGGCTGGTACCAAGCATGGTGATGAAGCGCTGCGCATGTTTACTCAGATCTTTGCTCTGGAGGATGCCGTAGAGGGGGCCGCTGAGAAAGTAAATCAGAGCGATGCCACGGCTCTGCGCAAACCGGATGCCGTTCATCTTAACGATTCCCGGCAAGACCCTGTGCCGGCTTATGCTCCGGCAGGCGTATAAGGCGGGTGGGCAGCTTGACCCTAGCTGAACAAATCTATGAAGCTTTAATCTATATGTATGCCCTGAGCCTACTGTTCTATTTCTCGGACTGCATTCGACGCAATGCGGGGGCGAAGCGGACAGGCACAGGGTTTCTTGTTGTTGTATGGGCACTTCAGGTGTTCCATGTCATTTTACGTATGTTAACCGAAGGGCATTTTCCAATCTACACGACGTTTGATTTTTTGTTTATATTTTCATTTAGCATCGTACTAATGTCTCTAGTGATGACTCGTATCCAACGTTCCGAATTTGTCATTTTGTTGCTGAACGTGGTTGGTTTCTCGGTTACAGTGTTGAACCGGTTGTGGTTTACAGCAGGTGAGATATCTCTGCATAACTGGCAGACAGTGCATGGATTGCTTATTATGCATATCACCTTGGCCAATCTTGGTTTTGCGGCTTTGACGGTGGGTGCTGTATTTGCCATGTTATATCTGTTTTTGCACCGCAAGCTGAAGAATAAGAAATGGAACGATACCGTACGTCGTCTGCCGAGTCTCGAAGTGATCGGCAAATATATGGATGGGGCTACACTGATTGGCACACCTCTCCTTGGTGTTTCTATCATGCTCGCGGTATTGTCCATTGTAGCCGAAACGCGCTGGAGCCTGCTCTTGGATCTCAAGGTTATTGCAACGGGGCTTGCCATAGCGATCTATGTGGGGTACTTCGTCTTTAAGAGAAGAAAACAGTTCTCCACAGTTATTATGGCGAGATGGACGCTGATCGGATACGGCTTTGTCATTATCAGTTTTTTATCCAATGCGTATTCAGCGTTTCATCGTTGGACGGGAGAGTGAAGGGATGGAACGGTACACGCCAATATTTGTGGATATATCAGGGAAATCCTGCTGCGTGGTTGGAGGCGGACGTGTTGCTGAACGTAAAATAAAAGGTTTGCTTCATGCGGAAGCGCAAATTAAGGTGATTAGTCCGGAAGTTACGCCAACGTTACAACAATTGCATCATGATTCCCGAATTCAATGGCTGGCCCGGTCCTACCGCAATGGAGATTTGCGGGGGGCCTTTCTCGTATATGCAGCAACGGACCATAGTGAAGTGAACACAGCTGTTGTCCAAGAAGCTGAAGATGCGGGTATACTGGTTAATGACGCCATATCTTCTGAGCGAAGTACCTTTATTACACCAAGTGTGGTCAGGCGTGGAAGACTGAGCATTGCGATATCGACCGCTGGAGCAGGGCCTGTGGCCGCAGCAGAAATTCGTGACACATTGGAACAGCAATTCGGAGATGAGTACGAGACATATATTGAATTTTTGTATCAGATGAGGATGGAAGTAAAGGCACGTGTATCTTCACCAGGTGTCAGAGCTAAATTACTCCGTTGTTTAACCGAAATGAATGTACTGGAAAAGATCCGTGCAGGTCAGTTTAAGTGGTGGACCGAAGAACAAATTGGGGACTGGATATCCCATAATCAGGAGGACATGTAGACATGCGGACAATTAAAGTGGGAAGCAGACAAAGCGCACTTGCTTTGACCCAGACAGGCCATGTAATTCAAGATTTACGTGATATTTGTGAACGGGAAGGATTAGCTTTTGATTTTGAATTACATAAAATTGTTACAAAAGGAGATTTAATTCTCGATGTAACCCTGTCCAAAGTCGGAGGCAAAGGACTGTTTGTCAAAGAGATTGAACAGGCGATGATGGATCGTACGATTGATATGGCTGTTCATAGCATGAAGGATATGCCTTCCGAGTTGCCCGAAGGGTTGACGAACGGTGCTGTTCCGCGCCGTGCGGATCCACGTGATGCACTAATTTCGAATGGTGGACTCACATTGGATCAATTGCCAGAAGGTGCAAGAGTGGGGACGAGCAGTCTGCGTCGATCCAGTCAACTGAAAGCATACCGTCCGGATTTACAACTCGAATCGCTTCGTGGCAATATTGATTCCCGTCTGCGCAAGCTGGAGACAGAGGGTTTGGATGCTATTATTTTGGCTGCCGCTGGACTGTATCGAATGGGCTGGCAGGATCGGATTACGGAATATCTGTCAGAGGAAGCTTGTCTTCCCGCAGTAGGTCAGGGTGCGCTTGGCATTGAATGCCGTGAAGACGATGCGGAACTGCTCCATCTGTTGCAGTTGTACAACGATCCGGAAACCGCATTTCCTGTGTTGGCTGAACGTCGCTTCCTTAGTGTATTAAATGGGGGCTGTCAGGTTCCGATTGGAGCTCATGCCGTATGGGTGAAACAGCAAGATGCAGATTCCCCGAATGGACAAAACACGTTACAATTAACAGGTATGGTCGGTACGCCGGACGGTGGACTGATTCTTAAAGAAGCAATGACGGGCAAAGATCCGGTTCGTCTTGGGGAAGAAGTGGCTTGGAGATTGATTGAACGGGGAGCAGAGCAGATACTGGCAGAAGTTAGGGGATGAAGACATGGTGGGGAAGGTCTTTTTGGTTGGTGCAGGTCCAGGGGACGCCAAGCTGATTACGGTAAAAGGCTGGGAATCGATCGGTCGAGCGGATGCTGTTGTTTACGATCGGTTGGCTAGTCCAAGATTACTCAAACAAATGAAGCCCGGCGCGGTTAAGATATATGTGGGTAAACGGCCGGATCGACATACGATGAAGCAGGAAGAAATCAACCAGCTGTTGGTTGATCTCGCACTGGAAGGCAAGGTTGTGGTCCGGCTTAAAGGGGGAGACCCGACGATATTCGGACGCGTAGGTGAAGAGGCTGATCTGCTGCGCAAAAACGACGTTCCTTTTGAAATCGTACCTGGTGTAACCTCAGCAATAAGTGTACCTGCTTACGCTGGAATACCTGTGACCCACCGCGACTATGCTTCCTCTATTTCCATCATTACGGGGCATGAGAGTCCGGACAAGCTTGATCGCAGTATTCATTGGGATAAAGTGACGAATGCAACAGGCACACTGGTATTTATGATGGGAGTCTCCAAAATTGGATATATCAGCGAACAGTTGATTCGCCACGGACGCCCTGCGCAAACACCAGTGGCATTGATTCGATGGGGAACAAGAGCAGAGCAGGATACGATCACAGGTACGCTTGAAGATATTGAAGCAAAAGTCATCGCTGCGAATTTTCAACCACCCGCTGTCATTGTTGTTGGTGAGGTGGTGAACCAGCGCGAACAATTGAAATGGGCGGAAGCACTGCCGCTGTTTGGCAAACGCATTTTGGTGACGCGAGCACGCAGTCAGGCTAGTGAATTGGTCAACCGGATCGAGGAACTTGGCGGTGAACCTTATGAATTTCCGGTAATTGAGACCGTGATGCCATCAGGGGAGTCGGCACAGGAAAGTGTCAAACGGGCGTTTGGTGCGTTAAATACGTTTGACTGGGTATTTTTCACGAGTGTAAACGGGGTGGAATTCTTTTTCCGTCATTTGCAGCAGCAGGGAAAAGATATTCGCTCCATTCATCAAGCGAGAATTGCGGCGGTAGGGCCTTCCACTGGGGAAGCTTTGCGTAGGTATGGCATCGTGGCGGAAGTCATCCAAGGACCATTTCAGGCCGAAGGTATGCTTGAAGCTTTTGAAAGTGAACTGAAGGAAGGGCAGAGGGTTCTTTTACCGCATGGAGATCTCGCACGCTCCTGGTTGCCTGAACAGTTGAGGGAGCGGGGACTTCTGGTCACCGAGGCGATTATCTATGACACCATTCTGGCTGGCGAGGATGACGATGAACTGCTGAAGCTGCTTGAAGAGGGCGGCATTCATGCGATGACCTTCACGAGTTCTTCCACAGTCACCAATTTCATGAGTATTCTGAAACGAATGGGATTGCAGGACCCCTTATCTTTTTTGGAAAATGTAGAGGTTGCATGTATCGGGCCTGTTACAGCGAAGACGGCAGAAGCAGCAGGCTTGAAGGTCACAATGATGGCTGAAGAAGCAACCATTGAGAGTCTGATTTCTGTGTTGTCTGAGTGGAAACGAAAGCCTGCTACAGAAGCTGTATTTCCCCGTTAAACCTATAAATTGAACCGCAATCGATAGATGAAGCGTGCTGAATTCGTTACGATACCGGCGCGCTTCGCTTTTTGCTCCACATTACTATTCAGGGAGGTTTCACACGTATGAGTTTTCCAATTGTGCGGCATCGCCGTTTACGTCAATCCACAGGTATTCGCAATATGGTGAGAGAGACCCATTTGACTGTGGATGACTTTATCCAACCCATCTATGTTACTTATGGTGAAAATGTAAAATCCGAAATCAAATCCATGCCGGGCGTATTCCGCTTCTCGCTGGATCGTCTGCAGGAAGAAGTGAAGGAGATTGCCGATCTGGGTATTCCGGCTGTGCTCTTATTCGGTATTCCTGAAACCAAAGACAGTGTTGGTTCGTCTGGATTTGCTGAAGATGGCATTGTACAGGAAGCAACGAAGCTGATTAAGTCCTTGTATCCTGAGCTGCTGGTTGTTGCTGATACCTGTCTGTGCGAATTCACCGATCATGGTCATTGTGGCATGGTGCACACCGTGGAAGTGGACGGTCACATTTGCGGAGATGTTCTCAATGACGAATCATTGGAGCTGCTCGTGAAAACAGCGGTATCCCAGGCTAAAGCTGGAGCGGACATCATTGCACCATCCAACATGATGGATGGATTTGTCCAAGCGATTCGTGCCGGACTGGATGAGAATGGCTTCAGTCACATTCCAATCATGTCCTACTCCGTAAAATATGCTTCAGCATTCTATGGTCCATTCCGCGAAGCTGCGGATTCCACGCCACAATTCGGAGATCGAAAGTCGTATCAGATGGACCCGGCAAACGCGCGTGAAGCATTGCGTGAAGCCGAAACCGATGTGCTCGAAGGCGCGGATATGTTGATGGTGAAACCTTCATTGTCCTATCTGGATGTCATGCGTACAATCAAGGACAATTTTGATCTGCCACTGGTTGCTTACAACGTAAGTGGAGAGTATGCCATGGTGAAGGCAGCGGCGATTCAAGGGTGGATTGATGAGAAGAAAGTGGCCATGGAAATTCTGCTGAGTATGAAACGTGCGGGGGCAGATATGATTATTACGTACTACGGAAAAGACGCTTCACGCTGGTTGGCCGAGAAATAAATTTATATTAAGGAGGATGTTCATGACTGCACAACAAGGAACTCGTCGCAATGATGAGCGCTCACGCAGCGCATTTGAAGAAGCCAAGCAGTACATACCTGGGGGTGTGAACAGTCCCGTTCGGGCGTTCAAATCGGTGGGGCTTACCCCGATCTATGCAGAGCGCGGAGAAGGCTCCAAAATCTATGATATTGATGGCAATGTTTTTATTGATTATGTGGGATCCTGGGGTCCGCTTATTATGGGACATGCGCATCCTGACGTTGTGGAAGCTTTGCGTGAGACAGCCCTTAAAGGAACAAGCTTTGGTGCGCCAACACTGCTGGAGACCGAGATGGCAAAACTCGTCTGTGACCGTGTGCCTTCGATCGATATCGTACGAATGGTGAATTCCGGTACGGAAGCAACCATGAGTGCAATTCGGCTGGCACGTGGTGTAACCGGACGCAGTAAAATTTTGAAGTTTGAAGGATCATATCACGGGCATGCCGATAGCTTGCTGATCAAAGCAGGATCTGGTGTAGCAACACTGGGTCTGCCTGACAGCCCTGGTGTTCCTGAAGGTGTGGCTATGAATACGATTACGGTTCCATACAATGACCTGGAGTCAGTGAAGCTTGCTTTTGAACGTTATGGTGAAGAACTGGCCGCCGTCATTGTGGAACCTGTTGCAGGTAATATGGGAGTTGTGCCACCCGTTTCAGGTTTCCTTGAAGGCCTGCGCAATTTGACGTCTCAATACGGCAGTCTGCTCATTTTTGACGAAGTCATGACCGGTTTCCGTGTAGGGTTGAACTGTGCACAGGGACGATATGGCGTTACACCTGACCTGACTTGTCTGGGTAAAGTAATCGGTGGCGGGCTTCCGGTGGGCGCTTATGGCGGCAGACGTGATCTGATGGAACAGATTGCTCCGACCGGACCGATCTATCAGGCAGGTACACTGAGCGGTAATCCACTGGCTATGGTAGCAGGTTATACGACACTCAAATTGTTGACACCGGAGGTCTATGATCGTCTGGAGACACTGTCTGCACGCTTGCAGGCTGGGTTTGAGAAGAATGCAGCAGAGACGGGTGTAGCCATAACGATTAACCGTGTTGGTTCGATGGTATGTCCATTTTTCAGTGCTGTTCCGGTTACGAATTATGATATTGCTAAAGAAAGCAATCTCGATCAATTCCGTCGTTACTTTGCGGCCATGATTGATCAGGGTGTAAGTGTTGCACCTTCCCAATACGAAGGCATGTTTGTTTCTGGCATGCATACGGAGCAGGATATTGACGATACGATCGAGGCAAACCGTAAGGCTCTTCAATCATTATGACCATTAAAAGTTGGAGACGTCGTGGGGAATGGCTTGAGCTAATGCCAGGCAAAGCGGTGACAGGCAGTTCAGACAGGCAAACGGCTGCAGAGCAATGGCTCTTGTCTGAGCTTCAGTTACCAGAGAAAATGTTGCGTCAGCTAAAGACGAACCAAGGCATACAACTCGCAGGGGACCGGCTTCGGCTGGCCCTTTTTGCGTCTCAGCCGATCGATGTTGAACCGCGTTGGGCGGATATCGATGTTCTGTATGAGGATGACTTCTGTCTGGTCGTGCATAAACCGGCCGGAATGAAGCTTCATCCCGATGGGAGCCGGGCGGATCAAGCGATTACACTGGATCATGCGGTTGCGTCTTATTACGAAATGAATGGAATTCAGACGAATGTACGCCATGTTCACCGTCTGGACGAGGACACAACTGGACCTGTTTTATATGCCAAAAATGCTTTTGCCCTCGCGAAACTGGATGAAGCGATGCGCCGTAAAGACATTGGACGCCATTACGTCGCCATTGCAGGCGGTCAGATATCCATGGAGCTGAATACAATTGATGCTCCGATTGGGAAGGACAGGCATCACAAGCAACGCAGACGTATCTCTGAAGGTGGGCAGGACGCTGTAACTCACGTGGAGATCGTGGAGGTATGGGATAGGGCGACCCTTGTCCGGCTGACACTGGATACAGGACGCACACACCAGATTCGGGTGCATTTAAGTTATGCAGGACATCCCCTCGTTGGAGATGAGTTATATGAAGGCAGAAGGGATTCTATTGGTCGACAAGCGCTTCATGGTGAGACACTGAGTTTTGCTCATCCACTAACAGGTGCACGAATTGAAGTGGCAGACCCTTGGCCGCAGGATTTTGAACAACTGGCACAACGGGAAGGCAAGGACCAATAAACTGGGAAGGTTTACACAAAAGGTGGCATGCTCATCTCATTCAAGGCATATAGATGGGGTAACGAAGGATTTGGACCATGGATCAGTCCCATGAGAAGGATCATGGTGAACATATGCCGAAAGGAGGACGCCACCTTTGTTGAATCAACCTTATGGTTTACGGTTCGATATTTATGAGCGCGTTCATTTGTCAGAGGGAGTTCCTGCAATTGAGGAACTGGAGGAAATTGAGTTATATCCCCGCATTCAGGTGATAGGTCAGGATGATCATGCAACATTGCGAGGCCATCTTTTGCTAACAGGTGCGTATCGGGGAGAGAACGAGATCTCGGAGGAACTCAAACATTTTATTCCGGTGGAGATCACGGTACCCCTGAACCGGGTAAGATCGCTTGAGGATATTTCCATTGAGATCGAAAATTTTGATGTCGATTTGTTATCCAACCGAAGTCTGAACATTACTGGCGTATTGTCGCTTCGCGGTATCGAGGGCTTTCCGGTGGAGGAACCGCAGGTCTGGTCAGCAGATGAGTTTACCGTTGTACATTCGCCCGACCCTAAGCAGGGCGACCGTTCTGCTGAAACAGAGCAGATAGGCAGCTATCCCAATGTGTTTGCTCAGGAGTATCTGCTTCAACGGAGCGAAGAGGAGTTACAGCAGGAACATCTATTTCAAGCTGCTTCCGAACCGTTTCAATCCTGGCAGCAAGGGGATGGGAATGCGGAGCAAAGCAAAATAGCTGAAAACGAAGAGTCCTCGTCCTTGAGGGACAAGGAGGATGAAGCGCAAGCGGATGTGTTGTCCGATACGCCTTCTCCCGTTTCGTCTTTTTTAGCGGAGACAGCCGACAGGTTGGCTTCTTACCCTGAATCTGAGCCTTTGCTTCCTCTGGCTGAAGAGTCGTCTGTCTGGTCCGAGCCTTCCGTCGAGACCTTACATACGAACCTAAGGAATTCGGAGCAGACCGATTCCAAACTGGATCTGCAGCCTTCGGATGAACAGGCAGCGCCGGACGTATGGCATTTTGAATCTGCCCGATCTGAACCAAAGCAGGAGGATCAGACGGTTGCAAATGTTCCGGCAGGTTCGCAGTCAGAGAACTGGCAGGATGTCTTCGCAGCATCTGAACCGGAAATTTCGGAGGAAAACACACCTCCTCTTGAAGCGGTGGAGACGAATGAGCCTGCTGAAAAAGAATCTTTTATCCCTGAACCTGTGGCTGAGACGGAAGACAAGCCGGAGCTTAAGGTTGCTTTTGGCAGCAAGAGAGAATCCGCACCCAAACAGGAAGAGGGCGTAGGCATCTCCTCCTTGTTATCCTCTGGCAGGGTGACACGGGAGGCGGAGGCTGAACGGGAGCAAGAGGCACTTGCTGGAGTCCAGCAGCAAGAAGCATACCCGCCTGATGATGTAGAGTGGAAGAACCTGTTTCTCGGCACCATTGTCGATCAGACCCCGTTCCGTAAGGTGAAGTTATGCATTGTACAGCGTGAAGAGACGCTCGATACCATTGCAGACCGATATCAGTTAAGTACCCGAGAGCTCCAGTTGTATAATCGTTTGTCCGAACAGGTTGTGGAAGAAGGACAGATTCTATATATCCCTTAACCTGTAGGCTGGTTTAATGACCATTTCGACCCGTGATCCCTTGAGGATGGCGGGTTTTTGCTTTGTCAGCCCTCAACCTGCATTGCAGCGCGCTTTTTCCGCTGTTGTCAGGTTGACTATCGGGCACGGGCAGGGTATGATGTGTTTAGGTTTTTTGAAGAACAACGTGGATCGGGAGTAGTAGACAGTATGACCTTTCAGAGAGCGGGATTGTAGCGCTGGGAAATTCCGTAGGAACCAACTGATCGAAGTCGCCCGGGAGTTGCCTGTTTGAATACAAGGGATGAGTAACTTTAGTATCATTCATTCCTAAGGTAGGATGGGCCGGTCGCAGCCGTTATCTGCTTGAAGTGTCACGTAAGTTCAGAGGGGGTAGTCTACCTTTCTATCTGCGTGAAACAAAGGTGGTACCGCGAAAGCTAACCTTTCGTCCTTTGATGGATGAAAGGTTTTTTTGTTTTTTGGCGATGATGAATAAGTAACGGAGGAATGACACATGTCTGAACAAAAAAATTCAGCTGCAACAGAAATGCCAACCACATATGATCCGAAAGCTGCGGAACAAAAATGGTATTCCACTTGGATGGAAAATGGATATTTCAAAGCAGGCCAGCGTAAAGATGCTGAACCTTATACGATTGTAATCCCACCCCCGAACGTAACCGGAATGCTCCATATCGGGCATGCGCTCGATTTCACACTGCAGGACATTCTGATTCGTACCAAGCGGATGCAGGGCTATGATGCACTGTGGCTGCCGGGTTCTGACCATGCAGGTATTGCTACCCAAACCAAAGTAGAGCAGAAATTGCGTGAAGAAGGTCAGACTCGTTATGATCTGGGACGCGAAAAGTTCTTGGAGAAGGTATGGGACTGGAAAGAGCAATACGCAACGACCATTCGTCAGCAATGGGGCAAGATGGGCTTGTCGCTCGATTACTCGCGTGAACGTTTTACACTGGATGAAGGTCTATCCCAGGCTGTGCGTAAAGTGTTTGTTCAACTGTATGAAAAAGGCCTCATTTATCGAGGCAAACGAATTATTAACTGGGACCCGGTGAATCGGACTGCACTGTCCGACATCGAGGTTGAATATAAAGAAGTTCAGGGTCACTTGTACCATCTGCGTTATCCGCTCAAAGACGGAAGTGGGTATGTCACAGTAGCGACTACTCGCCCGGAAACGATGTTGGGAGATACGGCAGTTGCAGTTCATCCTAAGGATGAGCGTTACGCAGACATGATTGGCAAGGTGCTTGTTCTGCCTATTATCGGACGGGAAATTCCGGTTATTGCAGATGAGTACGTAGATAAAGATTTCGGAAGCGGCGCCGTGAAAATAACGCCTGCTCATGATCCGAATGACTTCGAAGTGGGCCTTCGTCATGATCTGCCACAGATTACGGTGATGGATGAGACGGGTACGATGAATGCCGAAGCAGGCAAATATCAGGGACTGGATCGCAGTGACTGCCGTAAGCAGATTGTTGCAGACCTGCAAGAACAGGGCGTATTGATCAACATCGAGGATCATACGCATCAGGTTGGACACAGCGAACGTACAGGAGCTGTTGTTGAGCCGTATTTGTCCACACAGTGGTTTGTTGAGATGAAGCCGCTCGCGGAGAAAGCGATTGAGAAGCAACAAAGCGGTGAAGGGGTTCATTTTGTTCCGGATCGTTTTGAGAAAACGTATCTGAACTGGATCGAGAATGTTCGTGACTGGTGTATCTCTCGTCAATTGTGGTGGGGTCATCGTATTCCTGCCTGGTACGACGAGGAGACTGGAGAAGTTATTGTATCTGCTGAAGATCCGACAACATTGCCAGAATACGCTGGACGCAAGCTGAGACAGGATGAAGATGTTCTGGATACATGGTTCAGCTCCGCATTATGGCCGTTCTCTACTTTAGGCTGGCCGGAAGACACGGAAGATCTGAAACGTTATTACCCGACAAGTGTACTCGTAACAGGGTATGACATTATTTATTTCTGGGTGGCGCGTATGATCTTTACCGCTCTGGAGTTCACGGAAGAGGTTCCGTTCAAGGATGTGCTGATGCACGGTCTTGTTCGTGATGCAGACGGACGCAAGATGTCCAAATCGCTAGGCAATGGTGTTGATCCGTTGGATGTGATTGAGAAATATGGTGCGGATGCAATGCGTTACATGATCTCTACAAGTAGTACTCCGGGTCAGGATCTCCGTTTCCGCTGGGAGCGGGTTGAACAGGCTCGTAACTTTGCCAATAAAATCTGGAATGCATCGCGCTTCGCTTTGATGAATCTGGAAGGGTTCACCTATGAAGATCGTGATATTAGTGGAGACCTTGGAACAGCGGATTACTGGATTTTGCACCGCCTGAACGAAACTTCTCGTGATATTACGCGTCTAATCGAAGCATATGAATTTGGAGAAACAGGCCGTTTGCTGTATAACTTTATTTGGGATGACCTGTGTGACTGGTATATTGAATTTGCGAAGTTGTCCTTCTATGGGGAAGATCCGGTTGCCAAGAAGAAAACACAATCGGTTCTTGCTTATGTGCTGGATCAGACTATGCGCCTGATTCATCCGTTCATGCCGTACATTTCGGAAGAGATCTGGCAGCATCTGCCGCATGAAGGCGAAACGATTACGTTGGCTTCCTGGCCTGTGTATGACCCTGCACTGGAGAACCCAGAAGCGGTTGCCGAGATGAACCTGCTTATGGATACCATTCGTGCAGTACGAAACATCCGTGCAGAAGTAAACGTACCAATGAGCAAGAAAATTGAATTGATGGTGAAAGCGAACAACGCAGAGACATCCAGCATCATTGAACGCAACAGCCATTACATCAAACGTTTCTGTAATACGTCCGAGTTCGACAGCGGCTTGGATCTGAGTTCACCGGATAAAGCAATGACTGCAGTCATTACTGGGGCTGAGCTGTACTTGCCGCTGGCGGGTCTTATTGATATTGATCAGGAAGTGGCTCGTCTGGAGAAAGAGTTGCAGAACCTTGAGGGCGAAGTACTCCGTGTGGAGAAAAAGCTGGCGAACGAAGGCTTTGTTGCCAAGGCTCCTGCCAAGGTTATTGAGGAAGAGCGCGCCAAGCAAGCTGATTATTCCGATAAACGGGATAAGGTGATTGCACGAATCAAGGAACTGAAAGGTTAATATATTCGGGTCGGATGGAGTGCTTCTGCGCCATCCGGCCGCTTTTTTCAACCAAACTCAAACCAAAGGTGAATCATATGACGGAACTTAACGGGACAGAAGTAGCATCTCCTTTACTTACCTATGACGAGGCCGTGAACTGGATCAATGGCCTTATTCCTTTTGGCATCCGACCTGGATTGGAACGAATCGAGGGATTGATGTCATTGCTGGGTAATCCTCACCAGCGTCTCAAATTTATTCATGTCGCGGGAACGAACGGCAAAGGTTCGACTTGCGCTTTTTTGACGTCAGTGCTTCTTCAGGCGGGATATGATGTTGGAACGTTTACGTCCCCTTATATCACCAAATTCACAAACCGTTTTCAGTACAACGGTAAGGATATCCCGGAAGAAACTTTGCTCAAAATCTCAAACCGCCTGTATCCATTGGTTCAAGAGATGGCTTCAACTCCCTTTGGATCACCTACGATGTTTGAGGTATCTACAGCAATCGCCCTTCTGTATTATGCGGAAGAGTGCTACCCTGACATTGTAGTATGGGAGACAGGGCTCGGGGGAAGGATGGACGTAACGAATATTGTTACACCCGTGGTATCGGTCATTACCAATATCGGTATGGACCATACGGATGTACTGGGAGATACGATTGAGGCGATTGCTGGAGAGAAGGCGGGTATTATTAAGGCGGGGGTACCCGTTGTTACCTGTGCCACGCAGCCAGAGGCTGTGAAGGTGATCCAGGAGACGGCAGAGCGGCTGCGTTCAACCGTGTATCTGGCGGGAGATCGTTTCTCCTATCATAGACTGGACAGTGATGAGAACGGACAATCTTTTCATTTTACAGGACCGTTCCGTGATCTGGACGCTCGTATTCGCATGCAGGGCGTACATCAATGCGACAATGCAGCGGGCGCACTTATGGTACTAGAGTTGCTTCGCCAATACATGGCATTTATGCTGGATGATGAAGATATTGCACTTGGACTGGAACATGCCTTCTGGGCAGGACGGTTCGAGAAGGTGGTTGATCAGCCCCGCATTGTTCTGGATGGAGCGCATAATCCGGAGGGGGCCGAATCGCTGGCCAAGAGCATTATCGACGTATATCCTCACAACAAGTTAATTTTGATGATGGGCATGCTGGCGAATAAGCATCACGAAGCGTATTTGCAGCATATACTGCCACTAGTGGATACGCTGATCCTGACCGAGCCAGATTTCCGACGCAAAATGGATGCAGCCGAATTGCTGCAGATCGTCGAACGGGTACGTCCCGCCATTGCGAAACCGGAACTGGAAATCATCGTCGAGCCCGAATGGGTAAAGGCACTTGATCTATTGAAGTCACGGACGGAAGCGGAAGATCTGGGGGTGGTGTCCGGCACATTGTACCTGATTGCAGATGTGCGGGCAGCCCTTTTGCATCAAACCGATTCTGAAAAAGGTTGGTGAAAGTTTTGTTAAATACATCGGAACACGTTCATTTTATAGGGATTGGCGGATATGGCATGAGTGCCATCGCGAGAGTTATGCTTGAGATGGGATACACCGTTACCGGATCGGATGTCGCTTCACAGGAGTTGACCGAGAAGCTGGCAGCCAAGGGAGCGAAAATATATATCGGACATACGGCAGAGCATGTAAACGGGGCAGACCTGGTTGTCTACTCCACGGCAGCTCCAGCTGATAATGTGGAACGGGTGGCAGCTGAAAAGCTGAACATCCCGATTCTGCATCGCGCCCAGATGCTCGCACGTTTGCTGAACGAGCGCAAAGGTGTGGCTGTAGCCGGGGCTCATGGCAAAACAACTACGTCATCCATGATTGCACTCGTTATGGATAAATGTGATACAGACCCGACATACATCATTGGCGGGGAAATCATGAACGTGGGGACCAACGCCAAGGCAGGCCAAGGCGACTGGGTTGTTGCAGAGGCGGACGAGAGCGACGGTTCATTTTTGCAGTATCACCCTTGGCTCGGTATTGTGACTAATATTGAAGCGGATCACCTTGAGAACTACAACAGTGATTTTGAAGAACTCAAAAAGGCTTATGTGCAGTTCCTGAGTCAGATTCGTCCAGAAGGCACGGCCATTGTATGTGCTGACGACGAGAATGTTCAAGCCATTTTACCGGAGCTGAAATCACGGGTGACCACATACGGCATTGATTATGCTGCTGATTATACAGCATCAGATATCGTGCTTGGCGACCGCCGAATTTCCTTTACGATGAGCCATCAGGGCAATGTGTTGGGTAAGGTGGAGTTGTCAGTTCCAGGTAAACATAACGTTTATAATGCGATGGCTACGGTTATTACCTGTCTGGAAGCAGGTATTCCATTTGAGAAAATTACAGCCGCCATTATCCAGTTCCATGGAGCGAAACGCAGATTCCAGGTGCTGGGTGAGGCGCGTGATATGCTGATTATTGATGATTATGCTCATCACCCGACCGAGATTGAGGCTACAATCAGTGCGGCCAAAGCAACAGGGAAACGTATCATTGCGGTATTCCAACCACAGCGTTACACACGTACGTTCTTCCTGCTTGATGCGTTCAGTCGTGCCTTTGCAGAAGCAGATGAGGTTCTCATTACCGATATCTATTCCCCTGCGGGCGAAAAACAGATTGAAGGTGTTCACTCGGCTAGGCTGGTTGAACTCATTGTTCAAAACAGTAATGCTTCTGCGCGTTATCTTCCGACAAAGGAAGAAGTTGTTGCAGATCTGCAGAACCGTCTTCAGCCAGGCGATCTTGTGCTCACGATGGGTGCAGGTGATATCTGGAAAGTTGGCGATACACTTGCCAAAGGGTTGAAATAATTACAATCATAAAACCGTCTGACTTCATTTCGAAGCAGGCGGTTTTTTTGCATGAAATGGAATGTTTCTAATTCTCTCCGCATATAGCTGTTATAAATGGGACAAAGGAGAGGGTACGGGGTGAGCAATGCTAGAATGACGTTTCGCTTTGGGGATAACGAGTCGGACAAGCCTGAAAACAAGGGGATACCCACATCCAGCACATTTGTAGCTTTGAGTGAAGAAATTCCGCACAGTCCAACGCCAACACCAACGCGGTTGAATTCAACGCCTTCATGGACACCAGAGGATATTCCCGGTGACTGGGGAGAGACGATACTGACAGGCTCCACTGTACCTGAACCTTACCAAAGAACGGACAAGGATTCGAAACTCGATGAGCCTGGATATAATTATAATCATCTTACTGCGTATCCGGGAGATGAGGACGAGAACAGATCGGACGAGAATTATGGAGGTCATGATTGGCTTGCAGATAGTGAAAACTACTCTTATAAGCGAAATCGTCCCCCAAGGGGCTGGAAAATGATTGGTTCAGTAACGGGTGCACTTGTAACCGGTGCCCTCTTCGGCATGGTAATTCTTTCTTTTTTTAACCGTGAAGGTGCCGTAGATCCTGGGAGCAAGATCCCTGCCAATCAGGCGGTATCGGCCGTAACAGGTCAGCAGGGAGTGGCAGGTTCGGAACAGCAGCTCCAGGCAACGACTACAGGTGGCAGCTATTATGCCCTGCAATATGGTGTGTTCAGTTCTCCTGAACGCGCTGAACAGGCGAAGGTGGAACTGTCCCAGGCAGGCATTGCCGCAGGCTCCGACCCGGAGGATGGTAATCGGGTGTATGCTGGCATTTCGGCTGACCGTGAGGAGGCCAAGCTGCTCAGCTCAAGGCTTAAGGCCGAAGGTGTGGAGCTGTACGTCAAGGAAATCGTCAACCCAGAAGTGAACCCGGCAGTATTTGGCGGAAAAGCAGAGGATGTGCAGCAATTCTTCGCAAGTGGATCTGCTTTGGTTGAACAACTGTCTACCCTCTCGATCCAGCAACTTGGTCAGTCTGTTCCAGAAGCCGTCTCAACTGAAACGATGACCTCATTACAGAACCAGCATCAGCTCTGGCTGACCGGTTTGAATAGTATTGCACCAGGCCTGAGTGCAGACGTGCAACCCTATGTATCGGCGATGGAAAAATCGATGGCCAGTGCGGTAACAGCAATTGCCGAATACAACAAAAATCCGGCTAATGTGCATATGTGGTCTGTACAGTCCGATCTGATGGAATATGTATTACAACAAAAAAAATGGCTTGAAGCGATAAAACAGTAATCACCGCTTTCCCATAACACAGCCTTGAAATACCTATCCGGCAAGGAACTGGAAATAGTTCCCCTTGCCGGATTTGTGTTTGTATTGACGTACAAAACCCCGTATAATAATGTGGGTGTCAAAAAATGGCGAGGGAAGATCACCGATGAAAAAAAACTTCGGCATGTTATTGCTGTTTCTGCTGCTCGGCTGGCTAGCCGGTGCGTGGATCGCCAAGGCACTGCAGCCTGTAAAGGCCGTTGCCTTTCTAACGAAAGCCACGACCATTCGTTGGTCGCCGCAGGCTGATCTGGATATTATCAGTTATGATATTTCACTTCAATTTCAAATGAGCCTCCTGAGTCTGATCGGTATTATTGCTGCTGTATGGCTGTATCGCAGGTTATAGGAGAATGACGAATTTTGACGAAGAAACTAAAAAAAATGATATCTACTAGCGTGATCCGACAGGATGTCGCCGTAGCTTAAGGGGCCGGTTATTTTGGATAAAACACAACAGCGTCGTATTATTCTGGCTTCCACTTCGCCGCGGCGTAAAGAACTGATCGCATCACTCCATCTAGCTTTTGAAGTAATACCAAGTCACGCCGATGAAGATACACCGCCGGAATGGACTCCTGAACAGACGGTACAGGAGCTTGCGATGCGTAAGGCGCTTGCCGTTTATCGCGGGCTGGAAGGTCGCGAACAGGATGCTGTTATTGTTGGTAGTGACACTGTTGTCGTTCTGGATGGTGATATTCTTGGTAAACCCGTAGACGAAGCGGACGCTGAACGAATGTTATCTCGTCTACAGGGGCGTGTACACCGTGTTTTCACGGGAGTAGCTTGTATCGATGCAAGTAATGGACAATCCATGGTTCAATATCGACAGACTAATGTAACGATGAAGGAACTGTCTGAAGCTACGATTCGTGCGTATGTTCAGACTGGAGAGCCTTCGGACAAGGCGGGATCATATGCCATTCAGGGCATTGGTGCTTCATTGATAGAACGTGTTGAAGGATGTTATTTCAATGTGGTGGGCCTACCGTTGTCCTTGCTAAGCGACATGCTGGATGGATTCGGCGTACATGTATTGCCACGTACATGAAATTCCGCAATTGACGATCTGAAAAGAGGGAACATATGGAGTCGCCTCAATATATGATGCGCGACATCCCCCAGGAAGAACGCCCGAGAGAACGCATGATGGAATATGGGGCGGGCGCCTTAAGCCATGCTGAATTGCTGGCGATCTTACTTCGAACAGGTACAAGACAGGAATCCGCAGTGCATATGGCACAGCGGATTCTGACTGAAGCGGGTGGAATTCGCTCGTTGATGGATTTGAGCCTGGAAGAACTGACTGCGATGAAGGGTATCGGCATGGCCAAGGCTGTACAGCTGAAAGCTAGCATTGAGCTTGGTCATCGAATTGCGAAGAGCAGACTTACACAGTCAACTTCAATTCGTACCCCACGTGATGCGGCCGATATCCTTACCGAACAATTGCGTTACTTGCAGAAAGAACACTTTGTGTGTCTTTTCCTGAATAGCAAAAACCACATTATTGCCCAGGAAACACTCTCCATGGGTAGCCTTAACGCTTCGATTGTTCATCCGCGTGAAGTGTTCCGGGCTGCCATCAAATGCAGCAGCGCCTCTATTGTGTGCGCACACAACCATCCCAGTGGTGATCCTACGCCTAGTCCAGAGGACATCCAAATAACCAAAAGACTGATCGAAGCCGGCGAAATTGTAGGCATAGACGTGCTGGATCACATTATTATCGGAGATGGAACGTACGTAAGTTTGAAGGAGAAGGGCTTAGTATAATATAATGGTTGGCGTTGATGTTTTCCTATGAATGTTGACGGCGTTGTCCGTAGAAGATAGGTTCACTTTACAAATGCAAAACAATGCAACACAAAACAAATGCGAATATTAGCTCCACCATTATGGTGGTAATGAAAATGAAATGCTCTTGATTCACTGGGGCGGCTATATGAGGCAGAAAAGGAGATTACGTCATGTTTGGTGGTTTTACGAAAGATTTGGGTATTGATTTGGGGACAGCGAATACGCTGGTTTATGTACGTGGAAAAGGAATTGTGGTGCGCGAACCTTCGGTTGTCGCTATACGGACAGATACAAAAACTATCGAGGCAGTAGGTGAAGCCGCCAAAAAAATGATTGGACGTACACCAGGTAACATTCGTGCCATTCGTCCAATGAAAGATGGCGTTATTGCCGATTTCGATACAACGGCAACGATGATCAAATATTTCATCCGTGAGGCGCAGAAACAACGCTCCATGTTCCAACGTCATCCGAACGTGATGGTATGTGTACCATCCGGGATTACTGCAGTAGAACAACGCGCGGTTGAAGATGCAACCAAACAGGCTGGAGCACGTGAAGCCTATACAATTGAAGAGCCTTTTGCAGCTGCCATTGGTGCAGATCTGCCTGTATGGGAACCAACGGGTAGTATGGTTGTCGATATTGGTGGCGGTACAACGGAAGTGGCTGTCATCTCTCTTGGCGGTATTGTAACAAGTCGTTCGGTTCGTGTAGCGGGTGACGAGATGGACGAATCCGTGATTCAATACATTAAACGCCAGTATAATCTGATGATCGGTGAACGTACATCGGAGCAGTTGAAAATGGATATCGGATCAGCTATGCCGCTTGAGCAAGTGGAAACAATGGAAATTCGTGGACGCGACCTCGTTACAGGCCTGCCGAAGACGATTACGATTACTTCGGATGAAATCAGCGAAGCTCTGGCGGATACGGTGAATGCCATTGTTGAAGCTGTAAAAGTAACATTGGAGAAATGTCCTCCTGAGTTGGCAGCAGATATTATGGACCGTGGTATTGTTCTCACAGGTGGCGGCGCATTGCTTCGCAATCTGGACAAGCTGCTTGCTGGTGAGACAGGAATGCCTGTTATCGTAGCGGAGAACCCGCTCGATTGCGTTGCAATCGGAACAGGTAAAGCGCTTGAGAATATTCATTTGTTCAAGAGCAGAAGCAGTTCGGCAGTTCGTTCCAAACGTTAATTGATATATGCTATGCTTGGCTCGTTTATCGACCAAAGGGCATGATATCAACGAAGAGGACCCGGTTAACCCCGGGAGAGCTATTACCCGCATACCCGGGGAGAATCGACTGATATTCTCGATGGGACTATAAGTCTGACAGTCTCCCCGCCGGGCATGGCTCGGAAGAGAATAATGGATGTTAGAGGGTGGTCGAACTGTTTAAACTGCTGGGTAACAAAAGACTTTTTGTTTTGCTGGTGGGCCTTGTTACATTTATCGCGTTAATGGGCTTTACGCTCGGTCCGCGAACCGCTCTATCCTGGCCGGAGAAATTCCTGAAGGATTCAGTCGGATTTGTACAATACGTATTTTACAAGCCCGCTTCTTCTGTAGCGGGCTTTTTCAAAGATTTGGCGAACATGCGTACGGTATATCAAGAAAATGAAGAGCTTCGCATTGCAATGGGTCACTATACCCGAGATCGGCTGAAATACAATGATATGGAGCAGGTGAATGAACAGCTCCAGAAAGCTCTCAATTTTACAGAGGAACAAAAAAATCGGTATAACTACGGTTCACGAATTGCTCAAGTCATCAGTGCTAACTCTGACCCGAACAGCAGAACGATTAATATCGATATTGGTGAAAATGCGGGAATCAAGGCTGGAATGGCTGTTACTTCGCAAGAGGGGCTGGTTGGGGTTGTCAGTCATGTCAGTTCATATACGTCAACGGTTAATCTGTTAACATCCATGGACGCCAATGATCCAACATCCAACGCCATTGCAGCTACAGCGGTTGGTAAAGAAAAAGTGTTTGGTATGATCGAGAGTTATGATCCAAAATCCGGCATGCTCAAAATGACCAAGATCTCGGAAGATTCAGATATCAAAAAGGGTGATGAAATCATCTCCTCCGGGATTATCAACAATTTTCCGAAGTACATGCGTATCGGAGAAGTGGAGAAGGTTGAAAAAAGCGAATATGGTTTAACACAAACTGCTACAATTAAGCCCTATGCAAGCTTTTTGGACTGGAAAGAGCTGATTGTGATTATTCCACCTGAGGTAAAAGAATAATGGTAACGCGCAAGCAAGTCTTATTCCTGTTACTGTTCGTTTTGTTCATTGTTGAGGGAACGATCCTTCCGCTGCTCATTCCTTCGGCCTGGCAAATGCGTATTTCTGCCAACCTGGTCTACATCGTGATTTTGTTTATTGCTGTATATCATCATCGGCACACGGCGTTGGTGCTTGGCATATTATTTGGACTCTTGCACGATGTCGTATTCTACGGCGAAATGATTGGACCATACGGATTCTCGATGGGATTATCGGCATATATGATGGGACTTATTTTTCAAGCGCCGCGTGCACCACTGCCGGTTATGGTTTCCGTCGTCCTTTTGGGAAGTCTGCTGAATGACACCATGTTATTCTTTCTGTACAAGCTCTTCCAACTCAATCATGTGACATTTGACTGGGCATTGCTTGAATACATGATTCCCAATTTGTTCATTCATTTTGTGTTCGCGCTGATCATTTATGTTCCTCTTCGGAAACAACTGGAGCGGATTGGTAAGAGAAAGAGCAAAGCACAAGAAGCTTCTTGATACATTTTATGGAGTGAGAAGCAGGAACTTGGGGACCCGGGCACGAAATGTAATGAGATGGGAGGGACAGGCTTATGACGGTAAAATCGAATCACGTAACGATTAAAGGCATCCGAGACGGCCTGGTTTTCCTGTTGGACGATCAATGTGAATTCGAGGAATTGCTCTACGAGCTCCGCTATAAGCTGGAACACAGCCATCAAAATATTTTAACCGGACCGATTGTTCATGTGGATATCAAACTGGGCAGCCGCGAAGTGACGGAGGACCAGAAAGAAGCAGTTCTTGATATATTGAAACAAAAAGGGAATTTGCTCATTCGTTCCATTGACTCACCGGCCCTTAAACCAGAGGTTAAAGGGCCGCCGCCGATTGTAACCATGTGTGGTATGGTACGTTCGGGTCAGGTGCTTCATCATGAAGGGAATCTACTGTTTCTTGGTGATATCAATCCGGGGGGCACAGTAACGTGTACCGGAGATATATATGTTTTGGGTTCACTCAGAGGCATGGCTCACGCTGGAATTGGTGGGGACGAAGACTCGATCATTGCTGCTTCGGTGTTTGCACCAACGCAGCTGCGGATCGCTGACATCATCAGCCGTCCTCCCGATGAGTGGGAGAGCCGAGAGACCGGAATGGAATTTGCTTATTTACAGGACAATCAGATGCAGATCGACAAGATGAGCAATATCGTTCGGTTGCGCCGAGATTTTAATGTGTTTAAAGGAGTGTAGCTCATGGGAGAGGCGATCGTGATCACTTCGGGTAAAGGCGGCGTGGGTAAAACAACCACCTCGGCAAACATCGGGACAGCGCTGGCGCTGCTCGGCAAAAAGGTTTGTCTGGTAGATACCGATATCGGCCTTCGCAATCTGGATGTCGTGATGGGACTCGAAAACCGGATCATTTATGATCTGTGCGACGTTGCAGACGGCCGCTGCCGACTGAATCAGGCTTTGGTCAAAGATAAACGTTTTGAAGAATTATATATGCTGCCTGCAGCACAAACGAGAGATAAGAACTCTGTGTCACCAGAACAGGTGAAGGATATTATTCTCGAACTAAAAAAAGATTTTGAATACGTCATTATTGATTGTCCAGCCGGAATTGAGCAGGGGTTCAAAAATGCGGTTGCAGGAGCTGACCAGGCCATTGTGGTCACTACACCAGAAAATGCGGCTGTGCGTGATGCGGACCGTGTCATTGGTTTGCTGGAGAGTTCGCACATTAAATCGCCAAAATTGGTTGTGAACCGTATCCGTAACAATATGGTCAAATCAGGCGACATGCTCGACATTGACGGCATTTTGCAAGTGCTTAATATTGATCTGATCGGGATCGTTCCTGATGATGAACTTGTCATCAAGGCAGCCAACTCGGGAGAGCCCACAGTAATGAATCCGGATTCACTTGCGGCCATTGCCTATCGAAATATTGCCCGTCGTATTCTGGGAGATACCGTTCCTCTGATGCAATTGGAGCAAAAAAAGGGTGCTTTCACACGTTTTAAGAAGTTTTTTGGAATGGGTTAACTGGCTCTTCCTTATCACATTTATGTATGACAGCCGTGGCCCTCAAGCCCGGCTTTTTGATTATTATGGAGCCTTTGATTAAAGGCGACTTGTATAGAACAGGATATGTACTTCACAGGAGGACTCCACGGTGTGGGGTTATTTTTGCTTCCAGCCGAAGCTTGTTCATATTATGAACGAGCCCCTCATAAGATGTAGTAAACAAGCCTCGGCGGGAGGACATTCCATGAATACGAAACTCAGAATCAAGCAGAGAAGAGAAGAGCGCATTCGGCGGTTAATGGATGGTGCTACGGAAGAAATTATGCAGCAGCGAGAATCGGGCTCGGTATCCGATAAGCGTTCATCTGCGCAACGTAATCCTTTCTCGTCTATGGATATACAAGAAAATCTACGAACGGCAAGATCTTCGTTGGCGGAACAGGAAAGAGATCCGGAGTGGCTGTGGAAAAAAGAGAATGGGCATTATGGTCCTGGCGGCCATCCACGCTTTAATCTGATGAAGTCATTCGTGGGACGAACGGTGGTTAGCATTTTATTATTCGGCGGTGTCTGGGGATTGTTTCAGTTGAACACCTCATGGACGACACCTGCCAAAACCGTAATCGCCGATGTGCTGCATCGGGATATGGATTTTGCTTATGCTGCTGCTTGGTACGAACGGCATTTTGGTGGAACGCCGTCATTCCTGCCTGTTCTTGGACATACCACCGATCCTGTGAACGGCTCGGGAATTCGACATCTGCTCGGCAAACCGATCTCGGGAACTGTCGTTCAGCCTTTTGCTCTGAGCATGAAAGGCATTGAGATTGTTCCTGAAGCTGGCGGTACGGGACTTATTCAAGTAGTTAGTTCAGATGCCGGACGAGTACTTCAAGTATTGGATGATCCGGAAAATGGGACAACGGTTGTAATCCAGCACTCGGGTCAAGTCACAGCGATATACGGACGCTTGAACGAGAGTGAAGTCCAGGTGAATGATTGGGTAGAAGCGGGTGACGCGGTCGGCAGCCTAAAGGAGACTGGAAATGATCAACCTGCCACATTGTATTTCGCTGTAAAAGAGGGCGAGCAGTACGTAGACCCTGCGGAAGTGGTTGCCCTTGATTAGGTTGTGGGGTGTACGTATCTCGTTTCATCCTTTTTTTGTGATTATCATGATGGCTTCCCTGTTGACTGGCAACTTTATTGAACTCATCACGCTGTTTGCCATCGTTTTTATTCATGAATGTGGACATGCTGCAGCGGCAGCCCTTCTGGGCTGCCGTGTCCTTTCGATACAGATGCTTCCTTTTGGCGGCGTCGCCGTTATTGAGGATGCCGGAAATATTACAGCCCGGCGGGAGATCATTATCGCTTTGGCAGGTCCTTTTCAAAATATGCTCATGGTTGGAATCGTTTTGATGCTGAAGTATGGGAACCTGGGAGACCCGCTTTTTTTGGATTATATTATACAGGGGAATCTGCTGATTGCCCTATTTAACCTGCTACCCGTGTTGCCGCTGGATGGCGGTAAAATTGTACAGGCACTCGTTAGTCTTGCTGCTCCCTACTATACGACATTGATGTGGACTTACAGAATCAGCATTCTGTGTAGCGCAGGGGTTATCTTGGTTGCCATCGGTCGCTGGTTTACCGGTGATTACGGGCTGCCGTTAAATATCCTGTTGATCGGAATTTTTCTGTTCTATTCCAATGTGACCGATTACCGTAATATTCCCTACCGGTTTATCCGATTTCTGATGAATCGTGAAAGTGCATTCACCCGTCATGCGTCTACAGGCAGTTTGGCGCAGCCGATAATCTCATTTCCGGCGAAACCTTTGGAGACTATTTTGCGTCTATTAAAGAGAGAAAGATACCATATGATATATGTGATGAATAGACAGGGAAGAATCATGGCCGTTTTGCCTGAGCAGCGAATCATCGGTTCTTATTTCAAACAAGACACGGATAAGTTGTAGCATCTTGGTGGATCTGTCCTGAATTGGGTTAATACATGTACAATGAGTATGCAAAGATACAGAATGGATGTGGATGAATTGAATTGTCTTCTAGAGGTGAAGCCATGAAACAAATGATTGTACATAATGAACATAACCTCATGCAAATGGCGCTTCTGGAAGAAGGCAAAGCTGTAGAATTCATGGCAGAGCGTACACGCGAGCGTGGACTGCTGGGTTCGTATTTCAAAGGACGGGTAGTGAACGTGTTACCAGGTATGCAAGCTGCTTTTGTGGATATCGGTCAGAAAAAGAATGCTTTTCTGTATGTGGACGATGTATTGCATCCCAATCTGGAGAAACAACCCAAAGTGAAGCCTTCAATTTCGGAGCTGCTTCGTCCAGGTCAGGATGTAATCGTCCAGGTCCTGAAGGAGCCAGTAGGAAGCAAGGGAGCCCGGGTGACGACTCATTATTCGCTGCCGGGCCGCTGGCTTGTCTACATGCCTTTAGCGGACTATGTAGCCGTCTCCAAGAAAATTGCCCGTGAGGGCGATCGTTCCCGCCTCAAAACGCTGGGTGAACAACTGAGACGGGACGAAGAGGGGCTTATCATACGAACCGTATCCGCAGAGGAACAGAGGGAAGCCATTCAGGCCGACTTGGAAACATTACGTGAGCAGTGGCGTCTGATTCGTGAAAAAGCGGATAGTTTGCCTTCACCAAGCCTGCTGCATCGAGATCAGAGTATGGTTCAGCGGATCATTCGTGATGTGTATACGCCTGGTAGCGATGAAGTCATTACGGATAATGAAGCACAAGCCCGTGAATTGAGTGCTTTGCTGGAGGAGATCTGTCCAGGCCATCAACCTAAAGTACAGGTGTACAGGGGAGAAGAATCAATTTTTGCTGCTTATCGTGTGCAGGAGCAGTTGAACAGGGATTTCGCCCGCAAGACATGGCTGCCTGGAGGCGGATATATTGTCCTTGATCATACCGAAGCGCTCACTGTAGTCGATGTCAATACAGGCAAGTACACGGGAGCAGGCGGCGACAGTCTGGAAGAGACCGTAACGGAGACGAACATGCAGGCAGCGGTTGAGATCGCCCGTTTAATGCGTCTTCGGGATATCGGTGGCATGATTATTGTGGACTTCATTGATATGGAGGAAGCGATGAATCGGCATGAAGTTGCGGCAACGCTGGAAAATGAACTCAAGAAGGATCGAACCAAGGCTTTTGTAATGGGTTGGACCAAGCTGGGATTGCTCGAACTTACCCGTAAGAAGGTACGGGAAGAGAGCACGCTCCCTTACGTGGAGCCGTGTTCTTCCTGTCATGGGACAGGCAAAAGATATATTTCGCCGTTGCATTGATTTTTAGTATAGTTGGTGGTATAATCATCAGGTATGTGTTTAGCCTATTGGTCTTGCACATGCTGTAACCGCACTGGCCGGGTACAAGAACAGTTCCGCAAGGACACTGTCACCTGAGACCGGGCGAGTCTGAGACATGAGGAGGTGCAAGGCAAATGTACGCAATTATTGAAACAGGTGGCAAACAGTACAAAGTCCAAGAGGGCGATGTTCTGTTCATCGAGAAATTGACTGCGAACGATGGCGAAAGCGTAACGTTCGACCGTGTCCTGGCTGTATCTAACGATCAAGGTTTGACAGCAGGTACACCATTGGTTTCCGGAGCAACTGTAACGGCTAAAGTGGAGAAACATGGCAAAGGACAAAAGGTTGTTGTATACAAATACAAACCTAAAAAGAACTACCATGTGAAGCAAGGTCACCGTCAACCGTATACAAAAGTAACTATCGAAGCAATCAAAGCGTAAGAAGGTGCGATAAGTGATTATCGTTCAAATCTTTCGTAATGATGACGGGAGCATCGATCGTTTCTCCATCAAAGGGCATGCTAATTTTGCCAAGCGAGGAGAAGACATCGTATGTGCCGGGGTATCCGCTGTTACAGTGGGTACGGTGAACTCGATTGAAACACTGACTGGTGTCGAAATGGACGCCAAGATGAAGAATGGCTTTTTAAGCGCTTCTTTACCGGTGCTGGAGAAAGACGGAACTTGGTCCCAGGTACAATTGCTACTCGAATCCATGGTGCTTATGCTCACTGATATTGCAGAGTCATACGGAAAGTATATTCAGATAGAGCAAGTCAAATAATCAAAGAAGGAGGACAACCAATCATGTTGAAATTAAATCTTCAGTTATTCGCATCGAAAAAAGGTGTAGGTTCCACGAAGAATGGTCGTGACAGTAACGCACAACGCCTTGGCGTTAAACGTGCTGACGGACAAACAGTAACTGGTGGTAGCATTCTCGTTCGCCAACGCGGAACGAAAATTCACCCAGGTACTAACGTGGGTATCGGTAAAGATGACACTTTGTTTGCGAAAGTTGACGGCGTTGTGAAATTCGAACGTTGGGGACGCGATCGTAAAAAAGTAAGCATCTACCCTGTGAATGTTGCTCCAGTAGCAGCTGCAGTAGAAGCATAATATCGGCATTCCGCCTAAGGAGCCTTCGGCATTTTTGCCGGAGGCTTTTTGTATTTATAGGTTATTCGATAATGAACTGGCAGAAAAGACATGTTATACTTGGTTACGGTGGGGTTTAAACCAACCGAGTTTTGTAGAACGGGGAGAAGCCATGAAATCTTGGAAAAGAGTGCCTTGGATTGCGGCATGTTCACTTCTGATTCCTTTGGTTTTCGTTATGCTGTATCCAGTGATTATTTCAATAGCTGTATACGCATTGTGGTCCGTCGCGGTGCTTTTTGTTTCTGTGAATGTGATGAAGAGACAAGCAGAGGCGGAACGCAGAACCATCATACAATCTATGGAAAAGACAGCAATTGCATCATTAAATCATCATAGGCATGATTGGATGAACGATCTTCAGGTATTGTATGGATATCTTAGACTGGGCAAACTTGATAAATCAGTGCAATGTGTGGAAAGAATAGTAGAGCGGGTTAACGAAGAAAGCCGAATCTCCAGATTGGGTATTCCTTCACTCGTATTTTATCTTCAATCTTTCCGGACCAGTGGAGTCGCTCTGGAATTGCATGTGGTCGTAGAGGAAGAGTTGCAGCTTAGTGCTCTGGTCTCTCCCGAGGATGGCGAGTCGCTTACGGGGGCGATTGCCGATGCGATTCGAGCCTATCAATATGGCGGCGGCCGGTCGTCTTGGGGAGAGGTTCGCAAACTGACCTTGAACTTCGGACAGGATCACGGAGATGTGGTTGTCCGGCTGGATGGGGATCAAACACCCGATCCGGAAACATTGCGGCAGCTCAATGCCGTACTCAAAGGAAAAAAAGTCAGAACGGAGCAGCTTCCGTCTGAGGATACGTTTATACAATTCAGAATGCCTTGCGGAATATAGGAAGAAGGGGTTAACCAATGTTTGTAGATAAAGCGAAGATTTATGTGAAAGCCGGAGACGGAGGGGACGGAATTATTTCGTTTCGTCGTGAGAAGTATGTACCGAACGGCGGACCTGCCGGAGGTGATGGAGGCAGAGGAGCTGACATCATTTTCCGTGTGGATGAAGGTCTGCGTACGTTGATGGATTTCCGTTACCAGCGTCACTTCAAGGCCCCTCGTGGTGAGAAGGGACGTAATAAAAGTCAGCATGGCGCGAACGCTGAGAACATGATTGTACGTATTCCACCTGGAACCGTGATTTTGGATGAAGACAGTGGAGAAGTACTGGCTGATTTGACACGTCATGGTCAACAGGTTGTTGTTGCTCGTGGCGGACGAGGCGGACGGGGAAACATTCGTTTTGCCACGCCTAACAATCCAGCGCCAGAACTGGCCGAAAATGGCGAAGAAGGTCAAGAACGTTACATCGTACTTGAGCTTAAGGTCATGGCAGATGTCGGTTTGGTTGGTTTCCCAAGTGTCGGAAAATCCACGCTGTTGTCTGTTGTTTCGGCAGCCAAGCCAAAGATTGGAGCATATCATTTTACAACCATTACACCTAACCTGGGTGTTGTAGGTGTGGGTGAAGGCCGTAGCTTTGTTATGGCCGACTTGCCGGGCCTGATTGAAGGTGCTCACGAAGGTATTGGGCTTGGACATGAGTTCTTGCGTCACGTAGAACGTACACGCATTATCGTTCATGTCGTTGATATGTCTGGTTCAGAAGGACGTGATCCGTTCGAAGACTGGCAGAAAATCAACGAGGAACTCAAATTGTACAATCCTATCCTCGCTGAGAGACCACAAGTTGTAGCAGCCAATAAAATGGACATGCCGGATTCCGAAGCTAATCTCGAAGAGTTTTTGCAGAAGGTTCGTGAAGTTCAACCGGATATTGAAGTTATGCCTATTTCGTCCCTGACACGGAAAGGGATTCAAGAGCTCCTGTATCGTGCGGCTGATCTGCTGGATCAAATTCCGGACGAGCCAGTGGTCGAAGAAGTTGCTGACTTATCCGAACGCAAAGTGTACAGCTTAGACAAAAAAGAGGACGATGGTTTCCGTATTGTACGGGAGAATGAAATCTTTGTAGTCGAAAGTGCCAAGATTGAACGTATGATGAAACGGATGCAGCTGAATTCGCATGAAGCGATTCTCAAACTGGCGCGTACATTGCGCTATATGGGTGTGGATGCGGAACTGCGTAAACGCGGAGCTGAAGAAGGCACCATTGTGCGCATTGGCGAGTTTGAATTCGAATTTGTGGAAGGTAGCAGCTACTATTAAGATAGTGCAACCCTTACGAATATAAAGGATTGAAACATATACGCAGAGTAGTGGGAGATTACCCGCTGCTCTGCGTTTTTTTATTTTTCCTTACCTGCACATGGGATAAACTTGTATACTGTTAGGAATAGTTTTTCAAAAATAGACATGTGAGGTATTGCCCTTTTGAGACAGATCCTATATAATGTCCACTATATGAATACATGAGTCTTTGAGGAGAGGACGTTCTGTGAATGAACGCTATTACTTAGTACGGGAAGACATTTTGCCAGAGGCTGTGGTGAAGACCATGCAGGTAAAAGAACTGCTAGCTTCCGGGGATGTCAAAACAGTTCATGAGGCGGTTGAACAGGTTGGATTAAGCCGAAGTGCTTTTTATAAATACAAGGATGGCATCCATTTGATCAATCAGCTTGAACGGGAGCGAATTGTAACGATCTCCATTGATTTGGAGCATCAGTCAGGAATATTGTCTCGTGTGCTCGGACATGTAGCTGGTTATGGAGCCAACGTGCTAACTATTAATCAAAGTATTCCGCTCCAGGGGAGAGCCAATGTTGTCATTTCAGTGGAGACATCACACCTCCATGGGGAAATCGGAGAAATGCTCGATCGGATGCAGGATATGCCCGGGGTTCGACGCACGCGCATTGTAGGCCAAGGTTAATTAGACGTTATCGTAAAACGTTTAGGAATAAGTTGTATGTATGGTTAAATCGTACAGGGGTGAAGGAGAAAAGACATTGGGGGTAGATCGTTAGTGAAACCGGTAAAAGTGGGATTGTTGGGTCTGGGTACGGTGGGGACTGGGGTCGTTCGCATCGTGGAAGGAAATCAGGAGGATCTGAGCAGTCAGGTTGGATCACCGATTGTTATAGAGAAGATTGCAGTGAAGAATACGGAAAAAGATCGTGTCATTGCTGTAGACCGTGCGAAGCTCACTGAAGATCCTTGGGAAGTCATTCGTCACCCGGATATTGATGTTATCGTGGAAGTTATGGGCGGCATTGATCAGACCAAAGAGTACATTCTTGAAGCACTGGAGCGGGGTAAGCATATTGTAACCGCGAACAAGGATTTAATGGCTCTGCACGGTTCCGAGATTTTGGCCAAGGCACAGGAAAAGCAATGTGATGTATTCTACGAAGCGAGTGTGGCTGGGGGCATTCCGATCATCAGAACGCTGATTGAAGGTTTCTCATCCGACCGGATTACCCGCATTATGGGGATTGTGAACGGAACAACGAACTTTATTTTGACCAAAATGAGCCAGGAAGGCGCCTCATATGAAGAGGTTCTGGCCGAGGCTCAAGCACTCGGATACGCAGAAACCGATCCAACTTCGGATGTCGAAGGACTCGATGCAGCTCGCAAAATGGCGATTCTGGGCACTTTGGGCTTCCGTACCAATGTGGAACTGAAAGACGTAACCGTTAAGGGGATTACATCCGTGACCCGTGAAGATATTACGTATGCCAAAAGACTTGGCTATGAGATGAAGCTACTAGGTATCGCAGATCGTCGGGATGATGAGATCACCATTAGTGTTCAGCCAACGATGGTAAGACAGAATCATCCGATTGCATCCGTCAATGGGGTGTTCAACGCTGTGTATGTACATGGCGAAGCTGTAGGTGAGACGATGTTCTACGGTGCGGGTGCAGGTGAGCTTCCGACGGCAACTTCTGTAGTAGCGGATATCGTGGCTGTGATCAAAAACCTGAAGCTGGGTGTGAATGGCCTTAAAGCGATTGTGCCTTATAAACAGAAGCGCCTGCAAAGTGACGAGCACATTATGTCGAAAAACTTTATTTTGCTGCATGTAGATGACAAGGCAGGGGTACTGGCGCAGATTACACAAATCTTCGCTGAATACGAAGTCAGCCTGGCTTCAGTCGTGCAACAGCCGAACGAGCACAACCCGGATGCTGAGATCATCATTGTTACGCATAACGCCAGCAAGGCAAGCATGGATAAAGTGTTGAAACACTTTGAATCCCTTGCCGTCATTCGTCGAATTAAGAGTGTATACCGGGTAGAAGGATAATTTGTCCCCAAATTCCGGTTTGAATTTTCAGATCTAAATCCAAGTTTAAGGTACACGTTTAACCATATAGATGTATGCAATCATATTCCTATTATTAACGACAAAGGAGTTTACCCACAATGAGATATCAAGGATTACTGCAAACGTATAGAGAGCACCTTCCGGTTAATGAAAACACGCCACTGCTTACGCTTCATGAAGGAAACACACCCCTGGTTCATGCGGAGAATCTGTCCGAGGAACTCGGATTGAATTTATATTTCAAATATGAAGGTCTGAATCCGACTGGTTCATTTAAAGACCGCGGAATGGTTATGGCTGTTGCTAAAGCGATGGAAGAAGGCAGTCGCACGATCATGTGTGCATCGACAGGTAACACTTCGGCGGCAGCAGCAGCCTATGCGGCTCGTGCTGGTCTGAATTGTATCGTATTGATCCCGAATAATAACATTGCGCTGGGTAAACTGGCCCAAGCTATGATCTATGGAGCAAAGGTAATTGCGATTAATGGCAACTTTGACCGTGCATTGGAAATTGTGCGTGAGATTACAGCCAAACATCCAATTACGCTCGTGAACTCCGTGAATCCGTTCCGAATTGAAGGACAGAAAACGGCTGCATTTGAAGTGATTGAACAGCTTGGTCAAGCACCTGATGTACTCGCAATCCCGGTGGGTAACGCAGGGAACATCTCGGCTTACTGGAAAGGATTCAAGGAGTATAAAGAAGCAGGCAAATCGAATTCCCTGCCACGTATGGTCGGTTTTGAAGCGGAAGGCGCGATGGCGATTGTCAAAGGTGAACCGATCCTTGAGCCTGAAACCGTAGCAACGGCTATTCGAATCGGTAATCCAGCAAGTTGGAAAACTGCTGTAGCTGCAGCTGAAGAGTCTGGTGGACAAATTAATTATGTAACTGACGAAGAAATTCTGACAGCATATCGTACGATCGCCGCTCGTGAAGGGATTTTTGCTGAACCTGCATCCGCTGCTTCCGTTGCTGGTGTATACAAACTGAAGAGTGAAGGGTACTTTAAAGGCGGGGAAACTGTGGTCTGTGTACTGACAGGACATGGTCTAAAAGATCCTAATATTGCAATCAAAACGGTAGCGACTGAACCGCTTGTTGTGGAAGATTCCGAAGAAGCGGTTATGGCGGCAATTGCACAATTGGAGCAACAATCCGTATGAGTTTGCAGCAAAGGGTAACTGTTAAGGTACCTGCAAGTACAGCCAATCTGGGTCCAGGGTTTGATACCCTGGGCATGGCATTGTCTCTGTATGCATGGCTTGAGATGAAACCGGCTGAGCAGACAACATTTCATTTACATGGAGATCATCTGACGGGTTTGCCAACAGATAAATCCAACTTGATATATGAAGTTGCACAGATGGTGTTCAACGAAGCTGGAATCTCCGTGCCGGAGTTGGAGATTTCCATGTATTCCGATATTCCGCTTACTCGGGGACTGGGAAGCAGTGCATCTGCAATTGTGGGTGCGTTGGCTGCTGCTAATGCTTTAATTGGTACTACGTTATCTGATGCCAAGCTTCTGGACATGGCTACGTCGCTGGAGAAACATCCGGATAATGTAGGAGCCTCGCTATATGGAGGTATCATTACAGCAGCATGGGATGGCAGTCGGGTAGACCATATTCGCATTGAGCCGCATCAGGATTTGCAGACGTTGGTCATCGTACCGGACTTCGAGTTGTCCACTTCGAAAGCAAGAAATGTAATTCCACAGCAGTTTGACAAGTCTGATGTCATTCACAACATAAGCAGATCATCCTTACTCGTTGCAGCTTTGGCAAGTGGGAGATTGGACATGATTCAAAAGGCGATGTCTGACCGGATTCATCAACCCTACAGGGCATCTTTGGTACCCGGTATGGCTGAAATCCTTGAACATGCGGTCAATCATGGAGCCCTGGGGGCTGCTTTGAGTGGAGCCGGACCTACCGTTTTGACGTTGGTAGATCGTCATGACACTCGTAAGCTCGAACTGGAGCAATATTTGATAGACACAATGAGCCGTGAAGGTATCACTGCTTCTGCATTGTGGTTGGATCCGGATCTGGACGGTGTTACCGTGCTGCCTGATCAAGATGAAAGTCCTTTTATGGACAGAGTTAAAGGGGAAGTTAACGCATGAAACGAATTGCAGTATTACCTGAAGGTTCAGTTTCTCATGAAGCAGTAGATTTTCTGTTTAATGGGGAGTCTTTGGAATTGCTTCATTCCAAACTGATTTCTGATGTTTTCCGGGCTACGGATAGTGGAAAGTCCCAGTATAGTGTCATACCTATTGAGAATACGATTGAAGGCTCCGTTAGTTTGCATATGGACTGGCTGGTTAACGAAGTGGATATTCCGATGCAAGCAGAATGGGTTTATCCATCCATCCAAAATGTCATTGGGCATGGCTCTGAGTTCAGGACAGAGAGTGGTGAATATGATTTCGGGAAAATTACGAAGATCATGTCCCATCCTGTAGCGATTCCACAGTGCCAGAATTTTATTCGCCTGCATTCACCTGGAGCAGACCTTGAAGGTGTAAACAGTACAGCGGAAGCTGTGGAGATTGTTAAAAAAAATCCTGGCAAAGGCTGGGTCGCGATTGGTACAAGGCTGGCTGCACAGAAGCATGGTTTGGACATTATGGCTGAACGGGTTACCGATCATGACAACAACTATACTCGTTTTGTGTTGATAGGCCATGAGCCTGTTCAGATACCACGAGAGCCTGATCATGTGAAAACCAGTTTGCTGGTTACATTGCCTGAAGATGCACCGGGTGCATTGCATCAGGTGCTTTCGGCTTTTGCCTGGCGGAAGCTGAACTTGACCCGATTGGAATCTCGTCCAACGAAGAAGAGGTTGGGGAGTTATTATTTTTACATTGATGTTGAAGAAAGTGCAGATTCGGTATTGCTTACCGCAGCCATGGCTGAGATTGAGGCTTTGAATTGTCAGGTACGTGTTCTTGGCAGCTATCCGTGTTATACATATCTTTCTTTAAAAACGACCTGAATCAGGACGTACATTGGTGAAGGTTGTCATAAGACTGGGTAATGTGTGCAAGAATAGCTTGTCATTTGTTGTCCAATGAACGAGATAAATGTATCTTCGGAATCAGGGGATGGAAATTTTATGGAGGTGCAGTCATCGGTGTCAGAACAATGGATTTACTTGGATGGTCGATATGTGACCAAGGAGAATGCAACCGTTTCGGTATATGATCACGGATTTTTGTATGGAGACGGTATTTTCGAAGGTATTCGGATTTATAACGGTAACATTTTCAGATGCAAAGCGCATTTGGATCGTTTGTACGATTCAGCTAAATCCATCAGTCTGAACATTCCGTTGTCTTATGATGAGATGCTGGAAGTGATGGCTGAAACGGTACGTCGCAATGATATGCGTAACGGTTATATTCGTCTGATCGTTTCACGTGGACCTGGTAACTTGGGTCTTGATCCGCTGCGCTGCCCTAAAGCGTCTGTTATTATCATTGTTGAGCAACTCGCGATCTATCCGGAGGAAGCGTATCTTACTGGGCTGAAAGCCGTGTCTGTATCGCAGCGCCGCAACATTCCTGATGCACTTAATCCAAAAATTAAATCATTGAACTATCTGAACAACATTCTTGTTAAAATTCAGTCTAACTATTCAGGTGCCGGTGAAGCGATTATGCTGAATTCCCAAGGTTACGTTACTGAGGGTTCGAGTGATAACATCTTCATCATCAAAAATGGTGTAGTTTATACGCCACCTTGTTATCTTGGTGCATTAGAGGGAATTACACGGCAGGCCATTATCGATCTGTGCGGTGAGCTGGGTCTTGAATTAAAAGAAGTGCCATTTACGCTACATGATGTGTACATTGCCGACGAAGTCTTCTTCACGGGAACAGCCGCAGAAGTTATTGCTGCATATGAGGTGGACGGCAGAACGATTGGAACGGGTGTTGCAGGTCCTGTAACCTTGAGATTGCTGGAAGCGTTCCGTCAAATTGTCGACAAAGACGGTTACAAAGTTTGGGAAGATTAAAAGGAACGAACTGAATAGGGAAGCAGGAAATCCTTCTTGTCTCAGAAAATCAGCATACCTGGAGTATGCGGTTTTTGGGGCGGGAAGGATTTTTTTTGCTTAGTTGATGTCATTGGCCCAATTTCTGCATAGGATGTAGTAACGGTATGGGCGAATGCACTGCCCAAGTATCACGTCTAGGAGGTTAGTTCCAAGTGAAAATACACATGGTGAAAAAAGGCGACACATTATATCTGCTGTCCCAAAAATATAATGTAGCGTTGGACAAAATTATCGCAGCTAATCCGCAAATTTCAAATCCTGACAAGTTGGAGATCGGCATGAAGGTCAAAATCCCTGCGGAGCCTGTAACACCAAAGCCAGAAGGCGTGTTGCACAGTCATAAAGTCCAGCAAGGAGATTCGTTGTGGAAGTTGTCACAGGCTTGGGGAGTTCCGTTGAAAGATATGATCAATGCGAACCCGCAATTGAAAAATCCTAATGCTCTTCTTGTAGGGGAGACCGTGTACATTCCATCAGCGAATGCACCGGGGAATGCGGCTTCAGAGAATGGTGCCTCATCCAATGTTGCTCATGAGAAGCTGTCTCCTGAAGGGAAGGAATACACGGGAGTTAAAGAAGAAACGGCTCCAGTCGTACCAGTAGTCCCAGTACCTGAACCAGCTCCTGTACCGGAAGTCTCCAATGTGGTTCCGGCTCCTGTACCTGCAAATCCGGTCGTACCTAATATCAAGCCAGAAGTGGAAGTGTTACCTCAGTTACCTGAAATTCCTGAAGAGAAACCGCAGAAGGAAGCTCAGAAGAAAGAAAATACCAAATCTGAAGTGCAATTAAAACCGATAACTGAAGCGCCGACGTATACGATGCCTAATATCTCACCTGAAGTCCTGCCTTTACCTGTAATACCTAACAACACGAAATGGCCTACAGAAGTAGCTCCTGCGACCAAAGCTCCATGTGGTTGCGGCAGTAAAATGCTGCATGCTCCTGCCGAGCATCCCTATGCCCAAGTTCCTGTACCTGCACAAGAGGTATACACTGCTCCACAAAACATGTATACGGCTGGGGCGAACGACAATGCTACATTCCCAGGTATACCTGAAGTGAGTCCTTACTCCATAGGTAATACATCCAACACGCCTTGGAGCGGCGCGGAGTATAATCATAACAACGTTATGCCAAACGTATCTGCTGAGATGCAGAACAACTCGTATCCGATCGCTCCATCAGGTCAAGTGAACAGCCCATACCCTCCATTTGCGGCCAATGAGCATATGAACCACCAACCGCCTCATATTTCTCCTTACTCTATGCTTCCGTACCCGCCATGCGGATGTGGCAACCATCATATGCCTAACCATCAATACGCACATCCCTCACATAACTACCAGAACCCAGCGTGGGGCACATACAATCCTTATGGGATGCAACCCGAAATGACCACATCCATGATGCCTAATCAGCCATTGGAGTATGCCTATCAAAATCCATACCCTACTCAGAACATGGTGCCGCCGTCTCCATTGGGTGCATTTGGTGAACTGTATCCTCCACAAGGTAAGGGGGGAGGCAAAAAGGGTGGACGTGACGAGGCTAACTTAAGCCAGTCCTCTACAGAGAGTGAGGCTGAGTTTAATCTTGAAGCAAAGCCTAAACAATCAGCCAAAACAGGAACTGCGAAACGCAGAACAGCCAAACCTGCTGCTAAATCTAAATCTAAAGTATCTGTATCCGGGAAACAAGCAAGAGAGCGCACAGGGATAACCACTAAACGTAGTTCTAACAATAAAAAGCGTAGAAATCCCTGGATACAGCAATAACACTGTAAAGTAAACGGAAAACCGTTAATCCTCAAAAGGCCGACTCTGAGAAGAGTCGGCCTTTTGAGTTTGTATGGAGAGCATGGTAATCCTACTATAGTATGGAAGTGTCACGTTTGTAGAATTCTTTAGCAGTTATCAAGAAAATCCATGAATGTGGACGGGATTGTTAGGGGAATAGAGCCTTATATTCGCTATAGTTTTATTGGGGGCTTTGGGGACTTAGAATCTATTAAATGTTTTTTTGAAAAAACTATTGCATTGGTTTCGTCAGTATGATATATTATTTAAGTCGCCGCTGAAACACAGCGCTGACAACGAAAAGAGTAACACAAACAAGTTTGATCTTTGAAAACTGAACAACGAGTGAGTAACGATCTTGCTTGCAAGATCGACGCTGAGAAATTGGTACACGTCTTCGGACTGTTTGATTTCAAAGCAAAATAAATGAGATTTTTAATCTCGTCAGTTTCAAAATGAGCTTATCGCTCTTTTCAATACTTTATTGGAGAGTTTGATCCTGGCTCAGGACGAACGCTGGCGGCATGCCTAATACATGCAAGTCGAGCGGACTTGAAGAGAAGCTTGCTTCTCTGATGGTTAGCGGCGGACGGGTGAGTAACACGTAGGCAACCTGCCCTCAAGTTTGGGACAACT
>NZ_FRDO01000006.1:0-360248 GCF_900143165.1 Paenibacillus sp. ov031 | reverse complement strand
TTTAGATATTCTACCTGCGCTTTCAGATAAGCATTTTCTTCTTCTGCAGTGCTAAAATGTTTCTTCGTCCAACGTCCTCGATAATCCTCAAAACTCTCTCCATTATAGCTTTTCCGTACCCAAGTAATAATCTGGCTCTCACTCTTAATACCAAACTTCTCCATGATCCGACTGTATGTCCAACCTTCTTCCAATCGCAGACGAACAGCCTCTTTCTTCGTTTCTTCACTATATTGATTAAAGGTTTGGCCTTTTTTAGCTGGCATAGCAAAAATCCCCTCCGGTTTTCAGTGTTGAGTTCATTTTAACATGACCTCTTTTTTCACTGTCTACCTTGAGGGGATAATACCACCGATTCAGGAAGATACTGCTTTTTTTAATTTTTTAATCTCACAACCTGATCGTTAGCCTTGCATTAACCCCGGGGCAGACACCATATTGGCTTCTCCCCAATCACACATCATATCTAACAGTGGCATTATTGATTGTCCTCGTTCCGACAATGAATATTCAACTTTGGGTGGAATTTGGGGATATTCTTTGCGTAGAATCAGATCATGTTCCTCCAGCTCCTTAAGCATGACGCTCAATGTTTTGTGGGAAATGGTACCAATGCTTCGCTTCAGTTCATTATGTCGCATCACCTTGTTTTCAGACAGCCAATACAGAATAACCATTTTATATTTACCGTTTACCAAGGACAGCGTATATCCAAAGCCGGTATCTTTTAGTGCCACGCCAGTTGGAACACAGGTTTCTCTCACACTCACCCCTCCTTCTTTCGTTCATCACACCACAGCGGATTATTATAGAGATTGCCTGTACGTTTTGGGAGACATGCCATACGCCTTTGTGAACTGCCGGGTAAAATAATTGCTATCGTTAAACCCGCATTCATTAGAAAATTGGCTTTAAACTAATTCAAATAGGCGTTACTCAACAATTCGCCCTCCATAGTTCATGTTGGGATGAATGTCTATATCATGCTACTCCATGGCCGAAAAATCAAGGTTTGCTGATCCTTGGATCGATATAATTCCTCATGTACAGAAGCAAATGAACCTCTCATAAAAAAAGCCCTTCCATAGCTTTACACCTGTTATTCTCACCGAGTTCCTCTTCTTTCATGTGACTTTCTTCCTGTTTGCTCTGAAACTTAGAAAAGATTCATTGATTTATTGGAGAAGTTCTCCTAATATTTTTAGTAGGAACACCCAGCGGCTCGGCATCATGGTAATACTTCACTGTCTTTATGAGAGCGCTGTCGCTGCAGCTCTAAAGAAAAACGGGAGGTTGCAGATATGAAATGGAATCACTTCAAGTCCAAGCTTCTGCTTAAGTACACACTATCCTATATCTCCATTTTCCTTATACCTCTTGTTATTTTAACTATTATTATTTATCACAATGCTGTGGACACGCTCCGTTCAGAGATTGAACAGACCAATGTCAATCAGTTGACCCAAGCAAAAACGGTCATTGATGACCGCATGAAGGAATTACAGGACATCGCATTTCGTATCGCCTATGATGAGCAGCTAACCCGTTATTGGACTCACCATCCCTACTATAGCCGGGAATCAATTGCTGCCTTGGTCAAATACAAAGCCACCAGTTCCATTATCGATGAGCTATTCCTGTTCTTCCGCGGAGATGATAGCATCTACTCGTCTCAGGGCTCTGAGAACCTGGATGTATTCACGGGCCGCTACAAATTTAATACATGGAACAAAACGGACATGATCCGGGATTTGAATAACGTTCAGTTTCCCACGATACGACCAGCTGAACAAGTCGTTCAAGGAACCAAAGTACCCAATTCCATGCTGGCCTACCTTGTACCGATTGCACCTAACAATACGCCCGCCCACGGCACTGTCATGTACCTGATTCACGAGTCCAATCTGACCGGATTGATTGATTCCATTCTCAGCGACTACCATGGGATGACTTATATTTTCGATAATTATGGGCAGGTGCTGGCCGCTAATTATAAGGGGGAAACCATTACCGAACAGGAAGTCAAATCCCTGTTTGAACTTGAGCCGGGAACACACAGCCTCTCCTTGAATCAAGAACCGCATTCGGTGGTATCCGTCAAATCAGACGCGGGCTGGACTTATGTAACCGCTATGCCAAGCAATCAATTTTTCAGCCGAATCGTCCATATTCGTACCTTTGTTGTTCTTGTTTTCTCCTTCATGGTGGTGATGGGCACCTTTCTCGCCATTTTGTTGGCCCGAAGACAATACCATCCGATTTCAGACTTGATGGAGTTTATCCGTTTAAAGAATAATCCTGAACCTTCCACAACCAGCAACGAGCTGGAATGGATCAAGAAAACGCTGCATGATTACAGCCAGCGTGTGGACCTTCAGGAGCCCTACGCTCGTAATCATATTCTGCTTATGTTACTGAAGCATGGTCATACCGGAGAGCTCCCTTCTGAGTTTACGGATAATCTCGGCATACGCTTTAACCGATCCCATTATTTTGTTATGACCTTGGGATTGGAAATGCACGATCTTCCCCGCGGAGATTATCCCGAACAGCGTACTGTTATGCAGCTGATCAACGATATGGAACTGCCCGAGTTGTCTGCTTATGCTTACGGCGTGGAGCTTCCACAGCCAGACCAAGTGGCCCTCATCGTCGGATTTGATGCCGAGGTCGGGCATGAATCCAGCTTGAATGCTCGTATGGAGTCTATTGTTGAATCACTACAATTGATGGTGGCAGAACACGTCGGACTCGCTCCCGCGATCGGGATCGGTAACAGCTATAGTTCTCCATTGCAGCTGAACCAATCCTACATCGAGGCATCAACCGCGCTGGAAGCATCCATGCTGCACGGACAGGGCAGCACTACCTTCTTTAACGCCCTTTCCGGTTCCGGTGCACAGGATTCTTCCTTCTGGGTACCTAAGGATGTGCTGCTGAAGCTGGTTCAAAGCTTAAAACAGGGCAGTTACGATGTGGCAGTTCAGATGGTATCAACTGCGTTGAATACCCTGAAATCCGAAATGCCGTCTGTACCATTGCTGCGCTGCATCTGCTTCGATATTCTGAATACGATGCTCAAAACGGCCTCGGAACTTGGCATTCATCACGTGGTTAATCAACTTCCAAGGATCACTTCCTACGACTCGTTAGAGGATTTGGAGAAAAAATTGACAGGACTTGCCGCCGAAATCTGCGCTCATGTCGAGGCGAAGAGCGAGACGGAAGAAAGCTCCCTTATGGATGAAATTGTCGCTTATATTGATGCCAATTTCTCCGATTACGACCTTAGCCTGGGTACGATTTCATCGAAATTCACGATCTCTTCATCGTATTTCAGCCGTTCCTTCAAAGAGAAGATCGGCATGAACTTTACCCAATATATTTGGCAGAAACGAATGGATGAAGTTATCCGACTGCTGCTGCATACGACCGACCCGTTAAAAGATATCATCACTCGCGTCGGCTATCTGGACACACCGAACTTCATCCGTAAATTCAAGAAAGAGACAGGTTACACACCTGGACAGTACCGGAAAATGCACCGTCCCAACGACTCCGCCGATTCCCCGGAAGATGACGACGAAGAATGTCTTGGATAATGGATGGATTCGTAAAATAGATAAAAACCTCCCCGAACCTTTTGGTCCGGGGAGGTTTTGTATGTTTTTGGCTCATATAGGCAAGCCGATCCTTGCAACCGAATCTCTTCTTCTATTTCCCTACCGGAACATCTTGAAGCCCTTGATGTATTGCACCCAGCAGACGATGGGTCGGATCACAGCCGTATTCCCAGAACATAATGCCGGCCAGGCCCTGATCCTTCACGTAATCGCATTTGCACTGAATCGATTCTTCATCATCATACGATATTAAGCTCGACCCATTAAAGAGAAACGGTGCACAGGCTTCCTCATCCCAATAACGGACGTAACCATTCTTGTTGATGTACTTCGCTTCCAGTTCAGCAAATGCCGGACCATAGCCGCCTGTGCTACCAGCCATTTGGTGAAGACCGTGGTTTCGGTTAGGAACCTCAGTCCAGATCCGTGAGTAGAACGCAGCGCCGATAACGATCTTCTCCTTCGGAACACCGGCACGGATGAACAGGTTCACGGAAGCATCAGTACTAATTCGGAACAGATCTCCGGTTGGCGTATACAGATTCGAATGATGTCCGGTCAGAACCTGAAAACCGCCGCGCATATCATAGGTCATCAACTGCACAAAGTCCAGGTACTGCTGCACCTCAGCCATCTCTGTACCGTCTACGTAGTATTGATCAGCCCCTGCCGCAATGGTGAGCAGATAATGACGGCCATCCTCGGAGCCCTTGGCATCCAGTGTTTCCCGGATCGTCTTGAGAAGTAAGGTGAAATTCCTTTTGTCATCACGACTGGATGCGATACCTGCTTCACCGTAACAAGGATACTCCCAGTCCAGATCGATCCCGTCAAAAGGGTACTCCTCCAGCACCCTAACCGCCGATGCAGCCATGCTGTCCCTCCCCGACTGGGTTGAGGCGGCTTCAGAGAAACCACCAGCACTCCATCCACCTACGGACAGCAGCACCGTTAGATTCGGATGCTTCCGCTTAATATTACGGATAACCTCTCCGTTTTTTAAATGCTCGGTGGTGATTTCATCATTCTTGACATGTCCAAAGGCTACATTCAGATGGGTCAACTTCAACAGATCCTCATCCGTCATGTCGGGAAGAACAGAATCGACGACATAACCAGCAGCAATATATTTCGTCATCCTCTTCACTCCGATCCATTCAATGATTGAAATATCGCTGCAGCAATCTGCAGAGCTTCCTTGCCTGTACCGATCTTGTACCCAGAGGCCGAGTATCGGATTTGATCCTGATTATCCAGCACGAACAGATGCGGATAGCCCGCTTCGTGAGCGGCAGGTTTCGAAATGAAACCAGACAAGGATGCATAGCTGGAATCCCGCACAAAAATCGTACGTATCGGCAGCTTCGGATAAGCCCCAGAGTCAAAGGAGGCGTTCCATTCTGTATCTCCGATCACCAGCACGATTGGCACGCCCAGCTTATCCAACGGCTCAGCCAGCTCACACAGCTCACGAATCAGATGTTTGGTCGGTTCCCGTTCTGGTTCAATCCAAGCAGCAATGGCCCCCTCAGCTCCCAAAAGATCCTTCAGTACCACCTCTGAACCATCCAGACGAGTCAGCTCATTGCCGGTTGCCAGTTTGCCCAGCACAGGGATGTCTACCACCGTCTCGCGATAAGTCAGTACTACCTCTGTGGTGTCTCCGGCGCGAACGGTGCAGTAAATGAAGCGGACTCTTACCGTTCCATCTTTCAGACGAATACCGGTCGTTAAGCGATAAGCTCCCGGTTCAACCTCAAATGGATCACTATAGATATCGGTGTGACCATATGGATAAATCAGCGTTTTGTAAACGCCATCCTCCAGACGGGCCAACGAGAAATTCTCCGCATAGGATGCTGACGGCACATCCTCTCGAGCCTCTGAATCCTTGAGAAGTTGCAGCATTCCCCAGCTTGAGCTCTCCTGATTTCGAGAAGAAGTTAGACTGAACACCGCATCCTCCCAGCCTTTGTCACTAAGATACTGCGGTTTCTGCTCGCTCGGATGCAATCGGGCCGGAATGCCCAAACTGCGGCACACCGCGACAAACAGAATATCGAGCGACTGTGGATCTCCCTTCATCAGGCTGTAAGTACCTACAGGGTTTCCCTTACCTTTCAGGTTAGGAAGATCCTCATAATACGAATAGCTCTGTTCCAGCTTGCATACAAGCTTCGAAGGATCTTCCCTGAACGCCGCTGCTTCTTCCTCGGAATAAGCATTCTGGAATACGGATCGATAAGGCACCACCATTTCATAGGAGACTCTTGGGCACAGGATGTACTTCACAAACGTCTCTTCTGCCCATTGTCCACGCTGCGAGAGTGAACCTATAAGATGATCGTCCAGTGTCGGCCGAAAAGTGTCGATCAAATCTTTTTCGTTCATCGAGTCCAGCAACTGTAGTGGCCACTCGCCAAATTCACCGGAACGCCCCTCTAGGAAAGCAGCGATTTCGCGGCTGTTGCCCCGTGCCTTCTGTAGAATATCCCGTACGCGCTCCGGAGGCAGTCCAGTTGTATGAGCCAATGCAAATGCATCTTCCTCACTCAGGAATGTATCCTCATATCCACTCCGAATCTTCGTACCTTCTTCCAGGCGGCGGTTGTGATTCAGGATCTTCTCTTCTGGTAACGAAGCCACTACCTCTCCCTCCCCTTCCGGAGGAGGAACCATATCAAAATCCAAGATCCCTGATGGCTGCTCTAACGAATTCAACACGAGCACAACATGAGCGACTTCCTGAGCTTTGAATAGAATTTCACCCCACTTGCCACCACTAACCGCACGAATCACTAGGTCGCCATGACCTGTCTTAAAGGAAGCTTCTCCTTGTGCGTCCGTCTTGATTTCGGCGATCGGATAAAATTCAGCACTATTGTATACCTCAAAGCGGACACTCGCTTCAGACACGGGCGCACCCTGCTCATTTATCACCTTCACGCAGATGGTATGCGCTGGCGCATAGTTCTCCAGTAAATTGATCTCCGTATATCCCTTCTCGGAGAGTGTTATATCCTCCGGTCCCGGATAGTCGGCAAATATTCTCGTATTAATCAGCATGGCCCTGCGGGCTGGTGGACTGAACCATCCTTGATTCAATCCGGCTTCCGGTTCGCATGCCCCAATGTAATACCATTGGCCGTCCGCCCAGGCTTCTACCCAAGCATGATTGCTGTCACAGTGAGCCCAGCGTGGTGTGTAGACCTGACGGGCAGGTATGCCGATGCTACGAAGAGCGGCTACCGCCAGCGTGGATTCTTCTCCACAGCGGCCGCGGGCATTTCGAATCATCGTCAGTGGCGATATCGTTCGCAGATCACTGCCAATATAAGTCGCTTTTTCATGACACCAGTAATTGGTCTCCAAAATGGCATCCGCCATGGATAACTTCGCTGTCCGGTCGGCCAACTCGTCAAAGATAATGCCACGGAAATCTTCAATATTCTCTGTATTGATTCGATAGGGAAGCACAAAATGCAGAAACAGATGATCTGGTACGCGCTCCCCCCAAGGCACACGCTTGCGAATGTCCAGTGCCCGACGCACATGACTGAGGAACAGTTCCCCATCATAATCAGCCAGGTCGTTCACTGGCATGTAGGCATACACATATTTCAAAGCCCATGCCTCTTCTTCAGTTAATGGCTGCTGAAACACATGAAACAGTTTATCTTTGCAGGTATCTGCAAAGTTTAACTTCTCCTGGAACTTCTGCTCGATCCGCTCCAAGGACTGTGCATCCATTGAGAACACCAAGGTTTGGCTGGTCATCGCTAGCTCACTCCTTCCACAGCTTTCCGTCTTCCCGAATACAGATTAAGGTAGTGCCATCCGAGGAAGGCGTACTAATCTGGAATAGGCTACGGGTCGTTTCAATTACAGGCTGGCAAATCAACGATTCCTCACCCATAAGTAACTTCACATCTTGTGTAAATTCACCATGGGCTTCAAAATAATTGCGTTCACGGTAATAGAGTCTGCGAAGCTCCCATTTAATTCGTTCATCTTCTGGCAGCTCAAAGGGCTGATGCGTTCCGTCATCCGAAAATACGACATATCCCCATAGCTCCGGATAATGCATGTTGATAATACCCATGGGCGACCAGACCCAGTTGTCCTCCGGATAAGGTTTGCCTGTATCCGGATTCAGCACTTTGCGGTACTCACCATCCTGCACCTCAGTCTGCCATTCCACCCGTGAGAAGTTGACACGCCAGAACTCACCCGGTGCTGGCGGACGGTTACCTTCGGCACATTCCTTTAGGCTGGTCCAGGGAATCGCGACCTCGACGCTCCATTTTCGGTTATCGGCGCCAGGTGTGTTCAGCTCCCCATCGATATGTACGGCTGTCTTAAGACCGCTGATATCCCAACCGTTGACCGGAGGTCCACCATCCCGATATGGCTTCACCAATAACAGGTCCCATACTGTATTCAGCGCATTGATCTCGAACTCATAATATTGATGGGTATCCCCGTCGGGATCGATAAAAATCTCAAAATCATTGTCATAGAAAATAACAGAATCCCGCTCGGTCAACGTAGCCCATATCTGATCTTCAATAAGTTCGGCAGCAAAGTAGAAATAGTCGTCATCCCACAGCATTTTTACCCGAGTCTGTTTTCCGGGTTTCGGACGAAGATCCCCTTCGATATCAACGAAATCCTCCGTCCAATCGGCCGCACCCCAGAACGCCTTATCTACGCAGCCGTCCAGCATCAGCGGTTCCTGCGCACGCTTGCATATATAATGTTTGGGAGCATACTCAATCTTCGGCTCAGGTACTCCACTTTGGTTCATATCGCTCTCTCTCCGCTTCATGAGGGAAGGCATGCATCTATAGGTGCATGCCCTCCCGTAATGTTAGTTATGAGTAACAACGGCCCCTGAACCGCCGTACATTTCCAGTTCCTCGTCGAATTCGAGCTTAAGAACCGTCACCTGCTCATGTGTATCCTCCGGAGTCATTTTGATCCACGTTGTCCCCGGGATATTGAACCAAGGCACGCCCCCATGAATCTCATGGTTAAGTTCTTTGCCCGAATGCAGCACAGTAATCTTCTTGATCTTATTGCATAATCCCTTGATGCATACATTCTCTTTTGGATCGTCATAAACAAACAGATACAATGCCTTTCTATCCTCGGATACGGTGCTTCCCCCCAGATAATAGCGAGGCATAATACCTTCACCCGTTCCAAAGACGGCCTCTTCATGGGTTCGGATCCATTCTCCCAGCCCAAGCAGAATATCCTCCTGCCTCTTATCAATGGTGCCATCCTCGCGCGGACCGATATCCAGCAGCATATTGCCCCCCATTGAAATACAATCACAGAACATCCGAATGATCTGATTTAACGATTTGTATTTATGGTCTGTTGGCACATAGCCCCATGATGTGTTGATGGTGGTGCAGAACTCCCACGGTCCCTCTGGTCTTGTAATCGGAATGCCTTGCTCTGGCGTCTTATAATCCCCATAACCTTGAAGGCGGGAGTTGATGATGACATCCGGGTTAAAAGATTGCAGGTAATGCTTGAACTCCGGCAGATTCCACTGCTCGGCGCTTCGTTCCCAGTCCCCATCGAACCACAGCAGATCCACCTTTCCGTAATTCGTCATGATCTCTTGCAGCTGTTGGTTATTAAACTCAAGGAATTTCTCCCATTTCTCCTGATCCTGAACACCATCTACAGGACTTGAATGCCGATTGACATTGCTGAGATCCTCTGGTACCTTTCCACCTTCAAACACGCTAGGATAATCCGGGTGCGACCAATCAATCAGCGAAAAGTACATCCCTAGATGTATGCCCTTCTCCCGAATTGCTTCCGCATATTCCCTCACGAGATCCCGATTCGCTGGTGTCTGTTTAACGACATTGAGGTCACTATACTGCGTATCCCACAGAGCAACACCATCATGATGCTTCGTTGTCAGCACGGCGTATCGGGCTCCGGATTTCTCAATCAAGTCCGCCCACTTCTCCGCATTAAACTTCGATGCCGTAAAGCCGTCCAGCTGCTTCATGTACTCTTCGTAAGAGATCCTTCCATTATAGAAGGACCACGATTCCGAAACCCCGTCCACAGCATAGATGCCATAGTGGATGAATATTCCCAGCTTGGCCTCTTCAAACCATTTCTGCATCCTTGTTCACACCTCTTTCTGGAGTCCTTGTTCTTATTGGCCTGTGTTCCAGCGATCGTAGGCCCCTTGATACAGTTCAACGATACGGTCGCTGCCCATTTTTTTGATCTGCGCAATATACTTATCCCAGTTCTCAAGCGGCTCTTGGCCTGTTACGAACTTCGCTTCCATCTGCTTGACGTACGTATCCAGATCAGATAATAAAGCGGTCGCTTCGCTTTGCTCTTCATTTGTTAAATAAACGTTAGGGAATGGTGATTTTCCGATAGGCACCAACTTCTCTTGATTCTGCTGGTCAAGCCATTCATCAAATTCGGTGCGAAGACCTTTCGCTATATCCGGATCATTAATACCCGGTGTCAAAATGCCATAGTTCGGCGTGATTTTACCGCGATATTCCTCACGATCCCCGCCGCCAGGAACAGGCAGCCACTCTTTTACGAGATTTTCCTTGTCTTTGAATTTCCACAGCAGACCTTCAGGACCTTGATTGAACAGGGTCGCCCCATCATAGCTGTACATATAATCGATCCAACGCATAGTTGCCTCAGGGGACGCGTTGCTACTAGTAATAGCAAAGGTACCACGTGCCGATATGCCTGGGTGTTTACCGTATACAGGTGAGTCTGCGATCTCACTCTTCACGGGTGTCATCAGCGGATGTTTTGTGCTAGGCTCGCCGCCGAGTGTGAAGTATGGATGGTAGTCATTGAACAGCGCAAGCTTGTTGCTTTCGCCTTTTGCTTTTTTCTGATCGCCGGTTTGGGAGAAGGTCTCATGATCCAGCAAATCTTCTTTCCACAAGCGGTTCATGAACGTCAGATAACCTTTGTAGCCTTCTTCTTGGTAAGGATAGTGAACTTTTCCGTCCTTATCCGCATAGATTCCTTCGTTGTACATTCCCCAGAATCCGAAGAAGTACATACGGAGATCATCCAGTTTTACAGAAGTAAGCGGAATTTCATCTTGTTGTCCGTTGCCGTTAGGGTCTTCTTCCTTAACACGCTTCAGGTACGTATATAATTCTTCCGTAGTCTTAGGTTCCTCTACATTAAGTGCTTTTAGGAATTCCCCGTTATACCACATCGGGCCTCTGTACCATACGGCAGCCGTATCAATAAATGGCAGTGCATACATATGTCCGTCAGGCGTTGTAAATGATTTGCGAACATCCGGGTTTTCGTCGAGAATCTTCTTAATATTGGGGGCGTAGCCCTCATCAATGTATTTTTCCAGTGGGATCAGAATGCCTTGAGTTCCATAAGTAACCTGCTCAGCTGGCTTGAGATCCGCAGCATAGAACATATCCGGTAAATCGCCGCTTGCGAATACCAGGTTCTTCTTTGTTTCAAAGCTGTCGATCGGCGAAAGCTGGTACTCCAGCTTGATGCCTGACAATTTCTCCATCTCTTGCAGGACTGGCATCGTGTTCCAGTCGGCAACGCCCGCATCCTGGGACATGACCTTTAACGTAAGTGGTTTGTCCACAATCGGGAATCCTTCTTTTTTGACCCCTTCGACATTTGAAGTCGCAGAACCTCCATCTTCATTGGAACCACAAGCTGCAAGCAATGCTGCGGATAGGGTAAGGCAGAGTACAATGGATGAAGCCTTGCGAAGCTTTTTCATGACGACAACTCCCCTTTTTTAGTGTGGATTATGGTTTAAGATCATCCCTTGACGGAACCGATCATAACACCCTGTACAAAGTAACGCTGAAGGAATGGATAAATCGCAATCACAGGTAAGGTTGAAACAATAATGACGGCATATTTGACCAACGCAGCAATTTCCGCTTTGGAATTCATCGCCGTTGCTGAAGAGGTATCGATAGCTCCACCGCCCTGTGCTGCCATCTCCTGAAGTACCAGGATTTGGCGAAGAAAGAGCTGCAGCGGATACTTCGAGGAATCATTTAAATAGATCATGGCACTGAAATAGCTGTTCCAGTGTCCGACTCCGTAGAAGAGCGCCATCACGGCAATGATCGGCATGGAGAGCGGAAGCACAATTCGGATGAACAACCGGGTGTTGGTACACCCGTCGATATGGGCCGCCTCCTGCAGCTCCTTGGGAATGGTCGATTGGAAAAACGTACGGCATACGATAATATTCCAGATAGATGCAGCTCCTGGCAGAATAAGAGCCCACATGCTGTTCACCATACCAAGATCCTTAATCAGCAGGTAGCTCGGGACAAGCCCTCCGCTGAAAAACATCGTTACCATAAACATCGCCATGAAGAATCCGCGTCCCACAAAATCAGAGCGACTGAGCGCGTAGGCTGCCGGAAGAGTGACCATCAGGTTGACGAGTGTACCTACGACGGTATAGATGATCGTATTTTTGTACCCAATCCAGATGTTGGTGTTCTCAAATACGCGAGCATACCCTTCAAACGTAATTCCTTTGGGTAGCAGCCACATCTCACCGGAGCTTACAAATTTGGGATCGCTGATTGAGGCGCTAATGATGTATAACAGCGGGTAAAGCACAATGACGAGCGCTATCGTCAGATAGATGTAGTTGCACCATAAGAACACTTTATCGCTTCTGCTTTCCTTAACCGCGGTTGACATGTGTTTTCCCCTCCTTTTACCACAAACTGTTTTCACTGGTGCGACGTGCAATTTGGTTCACCGTAATCAGCAGAATCGCATTAACTACCGAGTTGAACAATCCTACAGCTGTGGAGAAACTGTACTGTGCATCGACCAGACCGGACCGATAGACAAATGTCGAGATGACATCGGACGAACCCATGTTCAACGGATTTTGCAGCAGCAAGATTTTCTCGAATCCGACGCCCAAAATACTGCCCATATTCAGAATTAACAAAATGGTGATCGTAGGGATGATCGCTGGAATGTTAATATGCAGAATCCGCTTAAACCGACTCGCACCATCCACCACGGCAGCTTCATGCAGTTGAGGGTCCACACCCGAGAGAGCTGCGAGGTATATAATGGTACCCCAGCCTGCACTCTGCCAGACACCTGAGAGTACGTACACCGTCTTGAACCACGCAGGGTCCGTCAGAAATTGAGGGGCCTGAAATCCAAGAGCCTCCACCAAATTGACAATCATGCCTGACGAAGGTGACAAGAAGGTAATGATCATACCCGACATGACTACGACCGAAATAAAATGTGGTGCATACGTGACCGTCTGTACGGTACGTTTGAAGAAGGAGTCCTTTACTTCATTGAAGGCTAACGCCAGAATGATCGGCAGCGGAAAACCTATAGCAAGCTCATACAAGCTGATACTGAGGGTATTCCATAACAAATCCCAGAAATAATACGAATTAAAGAACCGGATAAAATGATCGAAACCAACCCACGGGCTTCCTGTAACACCAAGCGTCGGGATAAAGTTTTTGAATGCGATTTGTATGCCGTACATCGGCCCGTAATGAAAAATCAGAAAGTATAGAAATGCTGGCGCGATAAACAGATACAACTCCCAGTTTCGAATCATCCTTCTCCATAATTTATTTTTCTTGCGGTTCGGAATCGTGTACACCGATAGGTTTTGCGACAAGGCGGACTTCCCTTCTGGCTGCATCAGTTGTTTCCTCCTTTTCTAAATGAAAATCCGTCCGTTTTGTAAGAAGAGCGAAACACTCCTGTTCAAATGTAAGGAATGAGTCCCGGACCACATTTCTTCATGCGAGGCCCTTGTTTCCCTCGCAATTTGGTAACGCTTACATACTGAGTTTATGGATCATTTCCGAATTCGTAAATATGCTATTTCGATCTTCACTCTTAAAAACACGGAAAGTACTGTTAAAACAGGGGTTTACGCTTTTGGTTCCAGCTTGTCATTGTCATTTTGGAGACATAAAACATGTGGAATTTGACCCATTTCCCTCTTGAAGTTGTCGTTTGGAGTAGCTTCGCATGAACTTGAGAGATGTCCGATCTGAATGAAAGTTGAGAAACAGACCTTAAAGTCAAAACCCACATATGTTTAGGAAAGAGCTATTCCATGTGTGTAGGTCGCATTCTGGATTCACATCGGTCATACAGGTCGCAAGGTCTTAGCATGCATAGCGCATTACCATCTTGAATGTAATAGAAGTTCCTCTTCATTGCTACTGTGTTTCGACCTCCTCCTCATGCATTTGACCTTCTAATGTCTTTCGGTCTGCTCTTGTAATGGGTGAGGCGCACCTTTTCTCTCTTGATGCTTAGGAAAAGTAAAGGATAGATTTAATTCAACCACATAAATGTAATATTATCTATCACACATTTACCACCTGCATCAAGCTCCCTTATGGCTTGGCTTTATTCTATGAGTTTCTTCCCGTCTCCGTAAATATGTCGTTTTCACCCTTGGCTACAAGGTACATAAACGTAGATAAACACTGGGTATATCCAGTCATATATGTTGAATTTGCACATGACATGGAGATCTTGAATGAATGATAATTTCCGGATCAGGTCAGAAAAAAAGCCGCTCCGTTAACACGAAGCGGCTTTATCACCTCAATAGATATTGATTTACATCTTATAAACGACAATTTTAATGTTATTTAACATCACATTAATTACCTTAATTCCACTTTTTGAATTACTTTCGAGTTACAAAATGTAACATATATAAATAGAATCAATACTTTTCAGTCGGACTAATCAAGATTCGGACTGGAAGACAGCCGCTCTCCCTACGCAAGCTTTTTCATATCGATCGTCGGTTTCAGAAAAAATAAAAAAAGCGCGCTCCGATCTGAGATCGAAGCACGCTGGCAAGGCTTGATTATTTTCCAGAAGGCTGTGCTTCTGCAGTGTATCCTGTTGGAATGTCTGTCTCTGCGGTTACATCGGTAATAACCATTGGATACATCATGTCCGGGTCAGGTTGGATAATCGTATACAGCACGATGGCACGTCCATCCTTCTCCAGTTTCACATCTTCAATCTTCAACCCATAACCAGGATGAGGCATTTGCGCGGTCAGTTTGACTTTTACCGTCTTGTCATCCACTTTGGTTGATGTCACGGTAGGCACAATCCCCTGTTGTCCTTCGCCTGGATTCGTTGGAGTCGGTTCTGTCGATCCGCCATTGCCGTGCTTATCTACAAATTCAAGTGCATTGAAGATCATGCTTGCAGCCTCCATACGGGTAAGCGACTGATCTGGACGGAAGTTTCCGTCCTTATCCAGTTCAATGATGTCCATGTTCAGCAGGTTCTGGACCGCAGATTTGGCGTCCTTACCGATTTTATTTTCGTCCTTAATATCATTATACAGCATGATCACCGGATATTCTCCGGTTGTGTTAATCCCTTCAAGGAGCAAAATGGCAAACTGCTCACGCGTCATTTTGGCCTGTGGATTCAACTCCACCGGAATGGACAAACCATTCTGTGTTGCAGCCTGAACCGCATCGGCGTACCAAGTCTTTGGACTAATTTTATTTTGTGCCGAAGCGGCAGCGTATTCATTTTTCAGACCAAAAGCGTTCACAATCAGCTGAACACCCTGTGGCTCGGACAATGCGAGATCCGGACGAAATAGATCCGCCGTTACTCCATTAACAACACCCTTGGAATGTAACGAGTCCACAATCGTTTTTTGTCCTTCATCTTTTACATCCGAAAATGCAAGTACTGATGCACCTCCTGCCGTCAAAGACACGCAGAGCGCAAGCGTTGCAGCCAATCCTTTTTTATGTTTCATTTCTTGGCACCTCCATAATTAGTAAACCCAATTTTTGACCTCTTCAATCCTACAGACGGTAGCCCCCCCTGAAATGTTTCAGTAAAATCGACATCTGGTGAATAAATGATGGAAATACTGCATATATCCCTTACCCTACGGGCGCCGATCTGCTTTCTTTCTATTATGCTTGCTTGCTTCGTTGACATCCTTACCGTTTAGCGCAAAAATAAGAATAGAGAATTCTAGCGAATAACGGATAAACTGCAAACCGGATCGCATAAAGTAAGAGGGCACGACGCGCTATTATCAGGTGTCGGCCCTTTTCTTGACTCCGATTCCAAACCGACTTTCACCCTGAACAAAGGAGAACAAATCTTATGTCCAAGAAAGGATTACTACGAGGCTATGTCATTGCCAACTGGCCCGTATATCTGTTCGCTGTACTACTGATTATTGCCTCCAATGTGGGTCAGGCGTCCTTACCCCGAATTCTGGGCAGTTTCACGGATCAACTCATGCAGAACACACTTCAGATGAATACGGTCATCCGGTACAGTCTTTCGCTTTTGGCTATTGCCATCGCTTATAATCTGTTATTCGGTACCGGACAATTCATGATCATGAAGCTTGGACGCCGCTTCGAATTCATGACACGCGAGCGCATTTTCGGCAAGTTTTCCGAACTTAGCGAGTACTATTTTTCCAAACAGGGAAATGGGAAACTGCTCAGTTACGTCATGAATGATGTTACCTCTGTACGTGAAGCCATCTCCAACGGCGTCACCATGATGACCAATGCAACATTTCTATTATTATCTTGCATCGTGATGATGCTGCTCAGCGGAATCCCGATGAAACTTATTCTGATCAGTATTGTGCCTTTGCTGGCCATTCCCTTTCTGGTCGTTTTTTTCGGTCCGCGAATTCGCAAGCGCTCTCGAGATGTGCAGGATGCCCTTGCAACGATGACGGAATCCGCAGAGGAACAGCTTGGTGGTATTCGTGTAACCAAAACATTTGCCATTGAAGACAGCGCCCGTGAACGATTTGGGTTCACAGTAGATGCAATCAAAAGCAAACAGCTGCGGCTTGTTCGTCTGTCCTCTCTATTTCAGGCCTTGCTACCGCTACTGGGTGCCATTTCATTGGTTGTCTCCCTGCTTGTCGGCGGAATTTTGACGATGCAGAATTCCATTACACTCGGAAGTTTTGTCGCATTGACGTTATATTTGCGTATCATCATGGGACCGCTTCAACAAATCGGTAATGTGATCAATACTATGCAGCGTTCTGGAGCATCACTTGAGCGGGTAAATGATCTGTTGACGGAAGTGCCTGACGTGCGCGAGCTTCCCAATGCGACAAGTCTCCAAGCCGTGAACGACATTACGATTGAGAATCTATCTTTCTCCTATCCCGGCAGTTCATCCGCTGCGCTCAAAAACATCAGTCTGAATATCCAGGCAGGACGAACCGTGGGTATTGTGGGTAAAACAGGTTCTGGTAAAAGTACCTTTGTGAAGCTATTGCTGCGTACATATGAGCCGCCTGAAGGCACAATCCGCATTAACGGCACCGACATCCGGCAGCTGTCGCTGGAAAGTCTGCGATCCCGTATTGCCTACGTACCGCAGGATGGATTCCTGTTCAGTACAACCATTCGGGACAACATCGCTTTTAGTGACCGCGAGGTTCCGCTGGACACAGTAGAGCACAGTGCACGACAAGCGATGATATACGAGAACATTATCCGGTTCCCTGATCGGTTCGATACCCTGCTGGGCGAACGTGGACTCACGTTGTCTGGCGGTCAGCGTCAGCGTACCAGTCTGGCGAGGGGGTTGATCAAAAAAGCGCAGGTGCTCATTCTAGATGACAGTATGAGTGCTGTGGATGCCGTCACCGAAAGTGGCATTCTACGCAGCCTGCGTGAGATTGGTAAAGGAAAAACAACGCTGATTATCTCCCACCGGATCAGTGCAGTCCGTCATGCCGACGAAATTATCGTTCTGGATGAAGGTCGAATCGCTGAACAGGGAACACATGCAGGGCTGATGGCCGCAAAAGGGTTATATGCTGCAACCTATCGTTTGCAGGAGGAGGGATTACATCATGACTGACCGTAACGCTGAAGTTCGTTCAGATGCGGGAGCCCAAGCACAACCGTCAGGCCATGGGTCCGGTTCCGACGCAGGCGCAGACCAGAATAAGCGGACTTCCTTCAAAGCGATGATGTCCTACGCCCACCCCCATAAATGGGCCTTTGCAGGTATCTTTTTCTGTTCGCTGCTGGGTATTTCCGCCGATCTGCTTCAGCCTTATCTGGTGAAGATCGCGATCGATGATCATCTGGCAATTGGTCAGACTAGTGTAGGCTTTCTTGTCCAGTTGGCAGCTATCTTTTTGGGGCTGGCTGTAATCAGCTTTATTTTTACCTATGTACAAAACAACCTGCTGCAACATGTCGGTCAGAACATCGTCTCTCGCATTCGTAAGGACCTGTTCAAGCATATCTCCAAAATGTCGATGTCTTTCTTCGATCGCTTCCATATCGGCAGTCTGGTGACGAATGTATCCAGTGATACGGAAACGATCAGCAGTTTCTTCACTCAAGTACTGCTAAGTCTCATCCGGGATGGCATGATGCTGGTGCTGATTATCGTCTTTATGTTCCAGCTCGATCCGGTACTCGCAGGGTACTCTCTCATCGTGCTGCCTGTGATCGCCATCGTTGCTGTATTATTTCGGAGCCAACTGCGCGGGGCTTATCAGAATGCCCGAACTCGTCTCTCCCGTTTGATTGCATTCACGGCAGAGAACCTGTCCGGCATGTTTTTGATCCAGGCGTTCCATCAGGAAGAAGAGCAGAAGAAAAGATTCACGGAACAGAACCAACTTCACCTGAAGGCCAATATCACACAAGCCCGTTCGAATGTCATATTCAACCGGACGTTTGATATCCTTGGCAATGCGGCGCTCGTTATGATGGTCTGGCTTGGAGGACGTGCCGTGCTGGGTGAATCATTGCAGGTGGGTGTGCTCTATGCGTTTATCAGTTACATCCGCCAGTTCTTCCAGCCGATTAACCAGATCACCATGCAGTGGAACACATTCCAATCAACCACCGTATCCATGGATCGGATCTGGAACATTCTGAGTACCCGTCCGGAAGTCGCTGACCCCAAACCCGGGACTGCCTCCACACTTGAACCACGGAGTGTGATGGGACAGATTGATTTTAATGATGTATCGTTCGGTTATCGGGCAGATCGCCCCCTGATTCAGCATATGAATCTGCATCTCTATCCAGGTGAAATGGTGGGCATTGTAGGCACTACAGGAGCTGGCAAAAGTACGTTGATCTCCCTGCTCAATCGCTTTTACGATGTGAATCAGGGCAGCATTGAAATTGATGGCATAGACATTCGCCATTTCCCGCAGGCCAATCTTCATCGGATCGTTGGTCTGATCCAGCAGGAACCATTCCTCTTCTCGGGCTCCATCATTGACAATGTACGAATGTTCCGCGAGGATATTACTAGAGAGCAGGCTATTCAGGCCTGCCGATTCGTCGGAGCACATGCCATGATTTCACGTTTGCCGCAAGGGTATGATACACGTCTTTCCGAACGCGGAAGCGGTCTGTCCGCCGGAGAACGTCAACTGATATCGTTTGCCCGAATTGTGGTCTTTCAGCCCCGAGTGCTTATCCTGGATGAAGCAACCGCGAATCTGGACTCGCATACCGAACAATTGGTGCAACAGGCGCTGGAATCCGTCTCTCAGGGAAGAACAACAATTGTTATTGCGCATCGTCTCTCTACGGTCATGCATGCAGATCGGATTCTCGTTATGGAGAATGGTGAAATTGTCGAAGAAGGCTCACATCAGAAGTTGATTGATGCTGAAGGGGTATATGCTGATCTTTACACCCATGCTCGTGAAGCCGGTAATGATTCAGCTATTTCTGGATAGCTCATCGAACCAAATGGGGTTAAATAAACGTTGAACGTGCCGCTCTGCGATGCAGGCGGCATGTTTGATATATTTTCTGGGAAATGATGTTAAGGAGGCGTATTTATGAAACCTGAATTATATAAATCATCAGAGTCGAAGCTGGAGCATCGACAGATTGGCTATCGCCGTTTCACGGCTGTATGGAAAGGAGCAATATGTCTTCTGTTCTTGCTATTATGTGTCACCCTGTTATGGATCATCTATGAAGATCACGCTGAACAACTGGAGACATTATATTATTCCATCGCAGCCATTCTTGGCATGTGGTTTATCGGGCCCGTATTTTTTATGTTTCTGTCCCGGGCAATCGCAAGTTCCCCTGTGTTATTATCCTGGAATGATGAAGGGCTTCGTATCCTTAAACGGACCATTCCCTGGAATGAGATTCGTAAAATTGAGATTGGCTCTCCCGCCTTCAGCAAATGGATATTGTCTGCTTCCCCCATGATTGCCCTGTATTTGAAAGACGGCACCCGGCGTCATATCCAGACCGATCATTTGCTAACCAAAAAAGAGCTCAGTCGAGCAGTTGGTCTTCTGCAGGAGACGCTGCGTGAGAAACAGCAACAGGACATCTGAATTCAGCTCACATCATTCCGACTTTTCGATACCAACAGACAGGTTCATTCTATAATTTCCATACGGCAAAATGGCTTCCAGTAAACTACCAAGCTGCTCCATTGTTCCTGTGCGTACGATCATCAAATAGCAGCCCTCTCCGCTGACACGGTGAACCTCCACGATGTCTTCACGTGCAGCCATAAATTCACGGAAGGCGGCATGTCGGTCGCCGGAATTCAGAAAAATAGGCTTTTCAGTATGCGTATATCTGTATCATCAATCGTCTCATTCATCTATTTTGCAATCCTTTCAACTTGAAATTAAAGTGGCCTGTTTTCTTTCAGTGTGTTATTTACGCCCATAAACGGGTTGTATAACATATAGGATAATAACATTAATTCCCGAAGGAGTGCAGGTTCAATGAAAATTCAATTGATTCGTAATGCTACATTATGGTTGGAATATGGGGGTCTGAATATACTGGTTGATCCCATGTTGATGGATAAAGAAGTGATGCCTGCTTTCCCGAACACGCCCAATGAATTACGCAATCCTAGAGTCTCTTTACCCGAGACGGAAACGGATTATGTGAATCCCGATCTGGTGATCGTTACGCATACCCACCCTGATCACTGGGATGAAGCAGCAGCGAAGCAGCTACGCAAGGATGTACCTCTGCTATGCCAACCAGGAGATGAGGCCGTGTTCACTGGAGCCGGATTTACCAACGTTACCGCCGTGGATGAGAAACATGAGTATCATTCTGTACGTTTTGTCCGCACCTCAGGACAACACGGAACTGGAGAAATCGGCGAACGTATGGGCAAAGTGTCTGGTTTTGTATTGGAAGCTGACGAAGAACCTGTCTCCTATATCGCCGGGGATACCATCTGGTGTGAAGAACCCGCCGAAGCCATTCGTCAATATCGACCTGAGGTAATTGTGGTGAATGCTGGCGGTGCCCGCTTCCTGCAAGGAGATCCGATAACGATGGACGGGCCTGACGTAGCTGCCGTGAAACACCATGCGCCGGATGCTCATGTCATCGCTGTGCATATGGATGCCATTAACCATTGCATGATGTCCCGCGTGGACCTCGCCAGTTATCTGGCATCCGAACAATTGGATGGACAGGTGCTCATTCCACGCGACGGCGAGAGCTTTGTATTCGGACCGGATACTGAGTTGAAATAAAGTTCATTGATACGGTGAGTGGCTTTTAACAAACGGAGTATACTCTAGTAATTCTCTCCATGGAACACGAAAAAAGCTGGATGCGATTCGTTCGCATCCAGCTTTTATTTGCGTTTATAGTTGAGGAAAACAGCGATCCGAAGATAGTTGTGCCATCGGAGTGCTCTGTATCTCTGTGAAAGCCAGAATGATTCCCTCGTCTCATTTCACCTATTATTGAACTTTCAATCGGATTACATTCCACGATGCTTTGGCCAGGCTTGCCGTGATCAGTGTATCTGACACTTCTGCATCACCACGATTATGCGGAGCAACGCGATTCGGCTGTGCTGCGGTATTGGCTGCTTTTAGATCATCACTTTCCAGCACAATATGCTCAATCAAGCGGCACTTCCCAAAGCTGCGCAGATCCACTTCAAGCGGCAGTGATTCTTCCAGATGACGGTTCACGGCGAACACAGTCACTTCACCCTGCTCTTCGTTATGCACCGCAATGCCCTCCAGATAAGGAACATCCGTAATTTGTTTGGTGTCATACTTCGGAGACTGGATCAACGGTACAAGTGCAGTTCCACGTCCAAACACGGAAGCATGCATGAACGGATAGAAGATCGTCTGTCTCCATGCAGCACCACCATTATCCGTCATGATTGGAGCGATAACGTTGACGAGCTGCGCCAGACATGCCATTTTAACTCGGTCCGCATGTTTCAGCATGCTGATCAGCATACATCCCACAAGCAGTGCATCTTCATGGTTGTATACGTCCTCCAACTGTGGCGGAGCAATCTGCCACGGGTCCAGCTTCTTGTCACTTTCATTGGAGTGGTACCAGACATTCCATTCATCAAAGGACAGGAACATCGTCTTCTTGCTGCGCTTCTTCGCTTTGATATAATCACAGGTCGCTTTTACCGTCTCAATAAAACGATCCATCTCAAGGGAACGCGCAAGGAATGTTGGCGTATCCTGTTCAGCATTACCGTAATACTGGTGGAGCGACAGATATTCAACATGATCATACGTATGATCCAGCACCGTTGCTTCCCATTCCGGAAAGGATGGCATACCCAGGGATGAACTTCCGCAAGCGACCAGCTCAATCGTTGGATCTGTCCACTTCATCACTTTTGCCGCTTCAAGTGCAATCCGTCCATACTCTTCTGCTGTTTTGTGACCAATCTGCCACGGACCGTCCATTTCATTGCCAAGACACCAGGTTTTGATGGCATGAGGCTCTTTGTATCCATGTTTAATACGCAAATCACTATAGTAGGAACCTTCAGGATGATTGCTGTACTCCACGATGTTGCGAGCTGCGTCTACACCCCTTGTTCCCAAGTTGACGGCCATCATCACTTCCGAATTCGCCTGTTTGGACCAATCCACAAATTCGTTGAACCCGAATTCATTGGTCTCGATAGTTCTCCAGGCTAGTTCAAGTCTGCGTTTGCGTTCAGACACAGGCCCAACCGAATCCTCCCAATTGTAACCGGATACAAAATTACCGCCAGGATACCGCACAATCGGAACCTGTAGCTCCTTAACCATCTCGAGCACATCTCCACGGAATCCCGCTTCATTCGCTGTAGGATGACCCGGCTGATATATTCCACCGTATACGGCACGTCCCAGATGTTCAATAAACGAACCGTATAAACGTTTATCAACTACGCCAATTGTGAAATCCTTGTCTACCGTCATTTTTGCTTTTTCCATCGTGAAGTTCAGCTCCCTAAGATTAATATAAAAATTAATTGATAATCTATGGATCAACGTTCATATTTATATTAAAATCGATTATGGCACCAATTTCAACCTGAATTTTGCAAAATGTTATTCTTTTGACTGGATTTATGTTTAACTTAATTCTATAAATCAAAAATGGAGGAACAGATGTGATCAGAGCAAATACCGATGCAGAATGGCTGCCCCTATATGAGGCACTCGCGAGTGAAGTCCGTCTGCAGATTATCAGGCTTGTCGCGGAGACCCCAATGAACGTGAAGGACATTGCCGCATCCCTCGGCCTGAGCAGCGCAATTGTAACCATGCATGTTCGCAAGCTACAGGATGTGGGCATTATTCAGTCCAAAATGATTCGCAAGGATGGCGGCACGCACAAAATGAACAGCCTGGCAGTCGACTGGATCGGCATCTCTATGCCACAGGAAACGGGCACCATCCGCAAGCTTCATGAAGTGGCAATCCCTGTCGGGCATTACACCCATTTTGATGTGTATCCAACTTGTGGTCTGGCTACATCCAATCAGGTCATTGGACAGTATGATGATCCACGCTATTTTCTAGATCCCGAACGCATGCATGCCCATATTCTCTGGTTTGGACGCGGATTCGTGGAATACAAAATTCCAAACTATATCTTGTCAGGTCAACAGATCAGTGCCATTGAATTGTCACTTGAGATAGGTTCAGAAGCTCCTTCGGTCAACCCAAACTGGCCTTCGGATATTACCTTCATGCTCAACGGAATTCGACTCGGTGAATGGACAAGTCCTGGAGATTCCGGAAATGGACGAGGCATGTTCACCCCGGAATGGTGGAGCGACAGTGTCAATCAATACGGCATGCTCAAGGTGCTGCGGATCACCCATGAGGGCACATTTATTGATGGACAGCATATGTCCGAAATTACGCTTGCGGATATCCCCGTGGAACGCAATCAGTGGACATTGCGCCTCTCCGTGGAGGAAGATGCGCAGCATGTGGGTGGGCTAACGTTGTATGGTCAAGGATTCGGCAACTACGATCAGGATATTCTGTTCCGTCTGTACTACCAGGACTAATAAACAACAAAAAGAACCTTCCATCCCCCGTATAGAGCAGAGATGGAAGGTTCTATATATGGTCATTATTTAATAAGTATGCTGGAACTTAAAGTGCACTTCCACCAAACAAGAAACGGTACTCCCAATGTTTTCCGGAGATATCACTAATCGTTACACCGCCGCCAGCGTTGGAATAGGTGTGCAGTATTTTGCCGTCACCCAGATAAATTCCCGTGTGGGTAATCGTAGCAGTAGATTTGTTCACACTAGAATACGATGAAGCCGAGCTGCCTTTGTAGGACATAAAGTACATCAGGTCACCACGCTTCAGATTTTTCCAATTCGTCTGAACGGTACCATTGGCTTTCACATAAGCACCTTGTTTACGCGAATCGGATGGAAGCTTGATTCCGAGCGCATCAATAAATGCCTGGCGGACAAAGCTTGAACAATCGAACGTAGCCGTACTGTTACGACTTGCGCCAAACTCATAAGGCGTCCCCCAATATTTCATACCGGCAGCAATCACTTTCTCCACCGAAGCACTGCCTGTAACTGAACCAGACCCACTAGTACTGCCACTTCCTGTTGTCGTGTTGCCTTTCACAGCTTGTGTATATTTTGAAGAAGAAGATATGTATCCTGTCCGGTTACCGGAGTCCGTAACTTTATACCAGCCTGATCCGGATTTTTGCACTACCGTGACAGTCTCTCCTTTTGGCACCAAACGAACAATGCTTGCGGAAGAAGATGGCGATGTACGCAAATTAACTCCCCAGATGACTTTAACTTTTGAATTATCAACTGCCGCTGCTGATGCAGGTGTCGTTAATGCTCCTGTTGTCAGACTTCCCATCAGCATCGTTGCTGTTACACTTGCAGTAATGATCTTGCTTTTCCAGTTCATGATGTCGTGTTCCCCCTGATGTTACAGAATTTTAACCTGGCCTCATTCGCCGGGCTTGCCCCATTGTAAAACGGGCTGTCCATAACGATCATCAGTCCAAAGTCCTGTATTCGATCAGGCAGGCTTGAGCACTAAGAATCAGGGAAACCTCTCACACCAGTTGGCTAAAACTGCCGCAAATCTCTTCTTTTTCAAAGGTTAAATTATTGTAACTATTTGCTACGCTTCGTTTTACGCAGAAAAGAGGCCTAAACCGCGCATCACTTAGGACATGCGTCATATGACCTATATTTTAATATTTAAATTCTATATTTGGTAAACATTACTATGGTTCATTTCCCGATTATGAGCACCTGTAATCCTAAAATCATCATACAAAAAGCCGGAGATCTCTCCCCGGCTGTACTCTGTCTCAATATGAATCGACTATGGCTCAATACCCCAAGCGTTGACTCCACTAATATAAGCGGTCACTTTGTTCCAGGCGCTAAAGGCCGTTTTGGAAGCATCAAAAGAATAGTCGTTGGTCTGATCAAAATTCGTCCAGTTGTTCTTCGAGAAGCGCCCCTGGATAATTCCCGTCTCTGCTCCGGCAGCCAGACTGCCTGCCCCGGATTTAAACCCAATCTCCAGATACGTATCCGCTGTCCCTTTAGCCGGATCTACCGTCACAAAGTGAGCTTCAACGTTGGCGCTGCCAATCTGAGCGTAATCACACCAGAAACTCAGATCGGATGCACTATCCTTCGTAAAGTAATACCGCACCTTCACCTGGCTCAGATCCACTGCTGTCGTGCCTGTGTTCTTGATATTGAACTGCGGGGTCACCGCATTGCCTGACGTCCCTGAACCACCATTGCGGTATTGTACTTCAAGTGCACCTGTTGTTACAGGAGGCGCTGTTGGTGTCACCGTCACTACGTTGGACAAGGTCTGCCCGCTTGCATTTACTGCCACCACTCGGTAATTGTATGCGGTACCGTTCACTGCCGTGGCATCCGTGTAAGTCAGCGCCGTCAGACCTGTAGCCAGATCGGCGTAGGTTCCACCTGCAACCGAGCGTTGTACCTTGTAACTTGCAGCTCCGGTCGATGCGGTCCATGTCAGCACAGCCTGATTATTGCCTGCCGTTCCCGTAAGGGTTAACACTCCCGGTATAGAGGTTCCCGCTTGCGGTGTTGCAGAGGCCTGAGCAGAAGGTGCAGATTCACCCGCCGTATTCACTGCGGTCACCACATAATAGTACGTTTTTCCATTGGTCAGTGCTGTATCTGTGAAGGTCGAACCGGTAACACCCGTTGCTACGGAAGTATACGGGCCACCGCTCACCTCTGCACGTTTTACCGTGTAAGAAGCGGCACCAGTGGATGCGGTCCAGTTCAGAGCAACCTGCTCACTGCCTGCTGCAGCTGTCAGACCCGCCGGAGCTGCTGGCACTTGGACCACTGGGCCTCCTGTGTTACCAAGGAGACGATCATATTCGCCATACGCGGTAGCCATATCCACCTGTGACCAGAAACGGTGATACGTAAAGGTTGGTGCGCCATTTTCCCATTTTTTCGTTGTTGGATTATAAGACGTTTTGTACAGATTATCCAGATAAGCCCATGCCGGATCTTGCTTGATGGCTGGACGCAGGTCAGAGTAACCAATGTATACGCCATTACCACCTTTGGCCGGGTCAGAAGGTACGCCGGCTGTACCCGGTATCGTGTTCCCCTGCCCGAAGGTTCCCGTCCAGTTTGCCGGAATGTAGATCTCTTTGGCAAAGAAGCGGAAGTAGTCTTTACGGACTTCTTCAGTCACGATCCCCACACCATCATTGTAATCCCACGCCGTATTCAATAGTTTCTCGGCCATATCTTTGGCTTCCTGGCCTTTGGCACTGAGTACGCCGCCTTCGGCTTGAGTCCCCGCAGCAAAGAACGTCAGGGCTTTGATATAGCTCCCCAGTACGCCTGTATCTTGAGCAGGATCTTTGGTTACCACATGGAAATTCGGATTTTGCGTAAAGGAACTGAACCCATTCCATTTATCTGGTTGCCCCTGCCATTCCTGGCTGCCTGGAATCCAGAATTCGCCCGGTGCAGGTGTAGTAGCAACCTGTGCATTGGTACCTCCAAGTATCCGTTGACCTGCCGCATTCAGATAATATCCTTGTGCATCCGTCACCGGACGCTCATCGACGAATACATAATCCTTGGCCCAGTCGACCCACTTGGTAATGACTTTTTTGGCCATCTGGAAGTTCTCGGAGCTGAGGTCCCCGCTCTCGGCAAGAATGTAATACATCTCAGCTACACGCTCCAGCGACCAAGCCTGGAAACCAAACCACGTGTTGGAGTCGGGGTCCCGATATACAGGAGCTTCCTGATAAGCCATGTCATAGAACGTACTGGTTCCAGCAGGATAAGCTTTGTAGGAGCCATCAAAACTGTTCGTCGCTCCACCGCCAATTGCCCCTTCGTGAGACTGTAACCAGGTGTAGAACTCCAATTGGCGCTTCAGCGATGCATTCCAATCTGCCTTGGCAGTTGTCGATTTTGGAATCAGGCCACCTGCCGGATCAGACAAGGCATACGCTGCCACCGGATTCTGGTAAGCCTGGTGCGTATGACTGGCTCCAATCCGCCAAGCCCAGTTCCCACCCTCGCCAAGGCCGCCGCCCCATGAGGTATACCATGCCATCAGATACATATTAGAGTCTTTGCCTGTACCGGCAGTTGGTGTGCCGTTCTTGGCACTTCCGATCTTCTGGAAGTACTTGTCGTGCATCCCATAGCGCAGATAGTCGCCCATCTTCTTCGCTTTGTCCAGATACGTTGTATTGGTGTAGCCCATCTCCTTCGCCCAATACAGTACCTGCACCGCACGTGCGTCAGCATCCGTTGCGTTGGTATAACGCCACTGGGCAGCCGGTGTCTGAGTCTCCTTGGTAAACAGGCTCATGAAACCTTCGCCCGTTTTGCCAAACGTTTTATTGTCCTGGGATGGGTGTGGAATGGCTTCCCATACAGACTCCTGCTCTCCACGCTGGAATGTATTCACGTAAGCCGCTGTATGATTCGGATTCAGCAGGTTACCATACCCGTACCAGTTATCCACATCCAGCAGCCAGTGCATCAGGTACGTCTGATTGTTGCCGTAGGAAGATTTCAGCTCGGCATCAAGTGGGTCTTTTCCGGCCGCATATTGACCGTTAATGGCAGAAGGATATTGATCCGGAAAAGGTTTTTCCGCTGCATAGGTGGCCGGGCTGTTCGGATTGTAATAACTCATCGTAGGCTGCTCTTCCTTGCCGTCACCTTCATTGACAGGGATGATGTATTTCTCCATGCTGTCCCAAGCCGCTTCCAGTTTGGACCAATCTCCCGTATAGTGACCATACATCGTTTCCAGCCAGAGCCAGTAACTGTATGCCTCGGATGTCGTCATGTGCCCATAATCCGGTGCCTCGCTCATCAGCGTTTCAATGGAATGATAGGGAATGCCCTCTGGAGAAAAATAACCGTTCGCCGGATCTTTCAGCTGATCATACAATTGCAAAAATCGAGCTTCATTTATTCCGTCCGCCTGAGCATCAATGTTCTGCTCTTCGGCATAAACCGTTTGGGGACCTGCCCACAAACCGGTGTACCCGGTCAGCATAACGGTCCCTGCTAGCATGGCAGACAAACTTTTTTTCGCAGCTGATTTCAACATGTATATACCTCCCTGGAATGGTGAAATTCAATTAGAATTACCGTGGGTCTGCCCATGCTGTTGAACTCCCTGTTAGGTTACGGCTCAATGCCCCAGACTTTCGTACCTCCCTGAAACCCAGTTACTTGATTCCATGCGGTAAAAGCAGTCTTGGTTGCATCATAGGAATAGTCGGTGCTCTGATCGAAATTGCTCCAATTGTTCTTGGAAAAGCGCCCCTGAATCACACCCGTCTCCGCTCCAGCAGCCAGACTGCCAGCCCCGGATTTGAAGCTGATCTCCAGATACGTATCCGCTGTGCCCGTTGCCGGAGTCAGCGTGACAAATTTGCCTTCAATATTAGCCGTGCCGATCTGAGCATAATCACACCAGAAGGTCAGATCCCCTGCACCGTCCTTGGTAAAATAATACCGGAGCTTCACGGTACTCAGATCAATCGCCTGAGTGCCTGTGTTTTTTAGATTAAACTGCGGAGTCACCGCATTGCCGGAAGCACCTGACCCTCCATTACGATACTGCACCTCAAGCGTGCCCGTCGTTACCGGAGGCGCACTCGGTGTCACCGTCACGATATTGGACAACGTCTGTCCGCTCGCATTCACGGCGGCGATTCGATAACTGTACGTCGTTCCATTTACCGCTGTTGCATCGATGTAATTCAACACTGCCAATCCAGTTGCCACATCGGCATATGCGCCGCCCACAACGGAGCGCTGTACCTTATAAGTCACTGCTCCCGTTGCTGCCGTCCAGGTCAGAATCGACTGGGCGTTGCCAGCCGTACCGCTTAACGTCAGTTCGCCAGGCAACGATGTTCCAGCTTGCGGCGTGGCAGAGGCTTGTGCAGACCCGGGCGATTCTCCGGCTGAATTAACAGCCGTCACCACATAATAATAGGTCTTTCCGTTCGTAAGCCCCGTATTCGTGTATGTCAATCCATGTACATCTGTCGCTACAGAAGTATATGGACCCCCATTCACCTCGGCACGCTTCACGGTGTACGATTCTGCCCCAGGTGATGCTACCCAGTTCAGGATGACCTGAGCATTCCCTGATATAGCCTGCACGCCAGAAGGTGCAACAGGAGTGACAACCGGTGTAACACCAGGTTCCTGACCGTATATCCGTATTCCCGCATCGTAGACTGGTAGATATACGCTCTTCGCCACATTACCTGTGCCCAAGCCCTGGAATGAATGATCATTATTCGCATTCCAGGCGCCTTGCGGGCCGGTAATGCGGAACTGGACCTCTTTGCGATAATGTCCTTCCCCGCCTGGATATATCTTGGTTCCAGTAAAGTCCGCCGTAACAGCATAGATTCGTTTCGCTACATCAACCACAACCGGTTGGGATACGGTAGCACCCTCGGCGTATGCGGTTGTAACCTTGACATCAGATACGGTATATCCTGCAGCGTAAACTTCACTTAGATCCAGAAAATAGCGAAAAGATAACTTATCCCCCATCCGCGCAGGCCAGCCGGAACGATTATTTAGTTGAGCCTTGATTTCCGTGTAATTGGGACCGGATGCCTTCACGGCAGCTTCGACAAAGAACTCATCTGTCTTCACTTCCGGAGCCGGAAAATTCGCGATGGGCTGATCATTCTGGCCGAATAACAGATTCATCTTGGCTAACGCGCCTGTAAAGCCTGCATTGTAATCGGTTGCCACCTCATTGCTGACATAGTCGCCAATGGAATCGGTATAGGCATCCGTTGCATCCGGTCCACCAACCATCGCTCCGTACAACGTGTGACGGTGCTCTGAAGGTGTATTTTCATTGTTCGTCCATGAACTGTGAGAGGTCCGGTGATGAGGATGCTTAGGCGGATTCTGACCATAACCGACCACATAACTGCTCTGGCGAGGATTATCCCCCAGAATGTAGTTCATTTGAGAGACGGCAAAGTCCTGATACCTTGCTTTCTTCACCGGATCACTGACCCAGTCGGAGTATACAAAAGCAATAAAAGATGCATTTGCTGAATATCGGAGCGATCCCCATGTATCAAGCCAGGCAAGCCCGCCCGGTGTATACTTGATTCTTTGTCCATTCGTGCCTACAGACCAATAATCCAGATTGCGCTCTGTGGATTGAATGAACCGCGTCGCTTCTGGCATGTTCAGACTCGACGTAATGCGAGCTAGCAGAATCTGGGCTCCGTAGTGTTTGTCATCCCAGCCTTGGGTCCAAGTATAGGCCCAGTTCCCGTTCTGTCCATCTGCCTGCCACAGATTCGCTGTAGCAATCGCCTTGGACAAGTAAGCGCTATCATTTGTCGCCATATATAACCATGTTGCAGCCCAGGCGAGTTCATCATAGTAACCTGTCCATGAATTGTAGAACGATTGGGCATCTGTAATGCAATCCGAATATTTGCCTCGATACGTATCCGCGAAGCTGTACAGTTCCTTGGCATGTTGAAGTAGTTTGTTGGCATAAGCCGGGTCACTGTCCCGAAACACAATGGATGAAGAAGCGAGTGCCGCTGCAGTTTCTCCCGCAAGTTCACTTCCCGGACAGGATGCATCGATCTTATAAGCAGGACGGTTCATCTGCATCACTTCAGCCGGTCCCCACCAGGCATGGTCTGTATTGCCCGCTCCGACCTGTCCCCATAATTCATTTGGTTTCGTATGCGCTTTCACAAAATAGTCTGTGGCCCATCTCAAGTTATCCTTAATCTGCTCCAGTTGCCCTGCCTGCTCGTATCCCTCACGGTATTCCACAACAGACCAAGCTAACATCGTAGCCGAATAGGCCATCGGCAGACCAAATTTCACATGATCTCCAGCATCGTACCACCCTCCGGTCAAATCAACCCCAACATCCGCTCCGTCATTTAATCCGGAATCACCACGCCATTCCACCCGATTGTCTTCGGGCAAATTCCCTGAACGCTGTGTTTCATAGAAATAAACCGCCTTTTGTAATGCCTCCGCATAGTTATGATTTCCGGCAGCCGCATCTGCCTTACCACTCCATGCCTGTATGGATGTACTTCCTGCCAGTAGCCCTACCGATAACGCGAGGATAGCGATTCGTCTCCACCAGCTTCCCTTCATCTTCAACCATTCATCTCCTTTTGCAATAGTCGTCTCGTAATTTTCCAATTACACTGATGTAATGACCCGCTCCTTTCTATGGTGTGACTCCATGTATTTCCACCATTAATTACCATTATATCCTTTTGCTCCAGTTGCAATATCAGCGCTGGTGACTTCTGAAATAACATTGTTGTGACATGTTTGGGTAGTGATATGACAAAAAAGACTGCCCCTCATATCGCTTGAACGCAATATGAGAAACAGTCCTGATATTTTGAATAACCCGTGCTACAGGTTGCATGATGATCCATGGTACTATCCAGTCTGAACACCCTACTTTTGGATCGTTTACACTCTGAATTTGTTGATTTGCTCCTGCAACTCTTCAGCCATTTTGGACAAAGAACCTGCGGAGGAAGCGATCTCTTCCATCGAAGCCAGCTGCTGCTGGGTTGCGGCAGATACATTATGTACCCCGCCTGCTGCTTCTCCCGCAATGTTAGAGATCTGATCCACATACCCTACAACTTCATTCGTACTTGCTGACATTTCCTCCGAACCTGCCGATACTTCCTGGATTTCACCAGCAACCTTGTTCACTACATTCGAAATTTGTTCAAAGGCTTGTCCAGCCGCTGTTACAATCTCAATTCCGGCTTCCGTTTCATTGCTGTTCACTTTCACAGCCTGCACGGCATGATCTGTATCCTTCTGAATCAATTGGACAAGATCCGTAATCCGTTGTGCAGATGTAGAAGACTCCTCTGCGAGCTTTCGCACTTCTCCGGCTACGACTGCGAAGCCACGTCCGTGCTCACCTGCACGTGCCGCTTCAATCGCTGCATTTAATGCAAGAAGGTTGGTTTGACGGGCAATATTGTTGATAACCTCGGTAATCGTACCTATCTCTGCGGAACGTTCTCCCAGCCCTGTAACCAGTTCTGTCATTGATGCAATGGAATTGCGAACAGATCCCATCTGTTCAACAGCCTGCTGAATAATCATATTTCCTTCAGCAGACTGATTCGCTGCATCAACAGCAGATACGGATACACTTTGAGCAAGCTCAGCGATTTGTTCCGAACCAAGAGCCATCTCACTCATCGCCTGTGAAGAACGTTTCACCATATCTACTTGATCCGATGTACCAACGGCCAATTCCTCAACCGTTTCGGAAATCTGTTCCGATGCCCTTGTATTCTGCTCAGCACTCGCGAGAAGTTCTTCGGAGGAAGCGGCTACCTGTTCGGATGTCATCGACACGGATTGAATCATCTCCCGCAGGTTGCCTGTCATCACATTGAAGGAATCGGCCAGCGTTCCCAGCTCATCCTTGTTCTTGAGCACGATCTTCTCACTCGTCAGATCCCCACCTGCAATCAACATCGCTGCTGCATTCATCTTCTGAATTGGACGTGAGATGATGCTTGCAATGAAGAAGGCAATAAACATGGCCACCAGGAAAGCAACAATAGTGACTCCCAATATAATATTAAATGCTTGTTCAGCAGACTCAACCGATGTATTCGTTGCTGCATCCGACAGTGAGTTCCCCATCGTGATTAATTGGGCAATGGTATCATTCGCTGTATACCAAAACGGATAGGCCTCTGAATGCAATCTGCTGGCTTCTTCGTAATTGTTAGCCATGCCCAATTTCATAAATTCCGGCATTTTCGCCAAATACGCCTCATAGTTCGTGCTAAATGTATTGTACATTGCCACTGCTTCGGTATTGTCTGAGATGAGTGAAACCAGTTCCTTGCGCTCAATCGCAATCTTGGCTTGGAGCTGTTCCAACACTTCATTCATCTTGGTGATTTCAGTTGGATTTGTTTCGACAATTACGGCAAGAGCAAGCCGCTCGACGTCCGAAATATCACCATTCATCATCCCAAGCAGGCTCACACTGGGCATCCACATCTTATCGATTTCATCGGCCTTTTTGGACATATCATGAATTTGGGTTAACGCATAAATGCTTACAAAAGCCAGTAAAGCCACTACCATTAGAAATCCAGTCAGTAATTTCATTCGAATTGTTAATCTCAATTTCCCCTTCACGTTTCCCCGCGTATCTTTCATGTTCCCCACTCCTCAACTAGTACATATTTATAGTATATCGACACGTATCGTCATGAATTGTAGATATCTGAATTCAATTTTTGTAAATTTCAGTTAACTTCGAAATAAACACAAAAAAGCCTTAAGTCTTTGGCTCACCAAAAACTTAAGGCTCTCGTATCCGATACTTCTCTTCTGATCCCTATTATATTCAACTGTTTCTAACGGAAAATCCGCCGATGAATGTTAATGAAGAAATCGGGAATCGACTTGGTATAATTACGCGTAGCGATCAAGATCACACTGACCAGGCTACCTAGAATGAATCCGCCCAGAATATCTCCAGGATAATGTACACCTACATAGACACGCGACACTCCTGTCAGCACAGCAAGTAACAGCATCCACATACCGAAGCGACGCCCGATAAAAAACGAAGCTGCAGCGAGCGCGAATACAAAGGAAGCATGTTTACTTGGAAATGATGGATCTGGTACATGCGGAACCAGTTGATGCACCGTGCCTTCCATGAACGGCCTTGGATGACCTACCACAGGTGAAATTCCCCATTTTGCCAAAACAAGTGCTACGATCGAAGCTACACACGCATAAAACACAATTCGTTGCTTCGACGGATTGCCAAGAAACCACACAATCACAAGAAGCCCTATCATAACCCAAACCGCATATTCAGCTGATGTAATCATAAACCAGTCCAGAAACGGAATTCGGTCTGCAAACTGGTTAATCCAATTAAATACAGATTGATTCATAACAGTCGTTTAATACCTCCATTACACAAAACACGATTATTTTTTACATAATAAATATACACTAACTATTTGTCAAATATGTCGCCTAGTAACCGAACTTTCGAAATCAAAGAGGACATTTCTCTTACTTTTTGTTAAACTAGTTTGGGTTACATAATAGTTCATTCATAGAAAGGTGAAGATTATGCTTAAGAAATGGTTATGGGGGACATCCCTAACCCTGGCACTTGCCATAACCGGTGTCATTGTATATTACGGATACTCGATCGTTCATTTTGCCAATAGCATCTCAACCGCTTCCGAGACTTCCACTTCTGAAACAAACCAAAATACGGACAATCCAACCACCCCTGTTCCTAAATGGGAAGGGAAGGAACGAGTTAACATTTTGCTGCTTGGAGGTGACACCAGGGGGGATGATGCTGGCCGTTCAGATTCGGTCATGGTCGCTTCCATTGATCCGGTATCCAAGAAAGCCCATCTCTTCTCTGTTCTGCGTGATACATATGTTGATATTCCGGGACACGGAAAGAGCAGACTCAACGCGGCCTTCTCCTACGGCGGAGCGGAATTAACCAAACAAACGGTCGGTGACTTGCTCGGCATCCCTATCCAGCACTACGTGTATACCGATTTTATAGGATTCATGGCGCTGGTTGATGCTGTAGACGGGATCGATATTGATGTGGAGAAAGACATGTATTATACCAGCAAAGCAGATAAACATATGTACGATATTGATCTCAAAAAAGGACTTCAGCATATGGACGGTAAGACCGCCCTTCAATATGTGCGATTCCGGCATGATGCCACATCAGACTTTACGCGTACCGAACGGCAGCGGATTTTCATGACTGAGCTGGCTAAGAAGATGCAAAGCACTACGTCACTCTTCAAGATTCCTGAAATATTGGAAGCTGTCGCTCCATATATCGAGACAGACCTCAGTCCAACACAGATGTTAAAATTAGCTTCGCTCGGATTCGATATTAACGTAAATGAAATCGATAAACAGCAGATCCCTCCTAACAAGTTGCTTACTAATGAACTTGCAGGTTCTGCCCAAGTACTCGGTGTGAATAAACCGAAACTCCAAGCATACATTCAGAATTTGTTTGAGGAAGATGCGAAATCTTCAGAGGATGAATCAACAAAATTACAAGACTTAAACTAAATGGAATGGAAACAAAATGAGGCAGGTATCGCAAAGATACTTCGACTAAAAGATGGCTGCTGCCATCTTTTTTTTGTACCTATTTCCCCCATTTAATGCAGTCTTAATGTTTAACAGGTACCCTTAAATGATGAATTCCGGTTACACGAAGGAGGAATACACGTGAATAAACCGCGAATCGTGGAATGGACTCAACTGCGCGCCCTTGCATTTCTCGCTATTGTGATGCAGCATAACATTGCAGAATATATATATCGCGCTGATATTGAACAACCTGATTCCATCATGCTGACCATGATTTATCATCTGACTCGTTTTGGCACACCGACATTCGTCTTTCTGTCCGGTGTAATGCTGTTCTATCATCATAGTCATACCAAACCGGATTACCCCAAGTTTATCCGTAAGCGGTTTGGAGATATCTATGTGCCCTTTGTGGTATGGACGTTCATCTATTGGTTATTTGTCCGGATATTCACCCCTGAGTTCTGGATTTCGGGTATGCCAGACTTCCGGAGTTTTGTTCGTGAACTATTCCTCCCCCAGACGGGATATCATCTGTGGTTTGTGATTATGGTGTTTCAGTTCTATATTCTGTTTCCCCTGTTTCTTGCGGGAGCCAAGTTCATTCAGAAACGTATTGAAAAAGTTACACGCTTCACCCCGATGCAATCCGTCATCACGCTGATTCTCATTGGGATGGCATTATACACTTTACTTATGAAATGGTCCTACTACGATATGGGCGGGTGGACAGCTTCCTTACCCCAACCCTGGTCGGGTTTGCTGCAATATCGCTCTTATTCATGGGTTATGTACTGGTTTTACTTTTTGCTGGGGGCAGTCTGTGCCTGGTCAGTGGATAGTTGGAGAAGTTGGACTGCAAAGGTATTGCCCTGGATGGTCTGTCTGTTTATCGGCATGTACATCTGGCTTGGATATGATGTGCTGCGGGGATCAAGCGATGTCGTTAATCTGAATATCTCAACCTATCTGAAGCCCACGACATTCATCATCATCATGGCTCAGATGTTCATGTTCTATGGGTTCCTTGTACTGCTGCGAGGCAAAGATTCACCATTTCAGCGTCTCCTGACGTGGATTGGCCGATATTCCTTTGGTGGCTATCTGGTTCATGCACTGGTTATCTATTGCATTGCGTATATTACCCGGCCACTTACACTAACCGGATGGCATCTACCGATAACATTGCTTTCGTTTCTTGTCACCGTAGCAACGTCCCTTGCAATCAGTTGGGGACTTTCCCAACTTCCTGGTTCTCGCTTCACCATAGGATTACAACGGAAGAAACGCCTAAGTCCCCGTTTGCATGATACTATTTCTGCGAGCAGAACAAGTTCACCGGAGCGCAATCCGTCAGCTAGCGCAAACCGCAGTCCGGAAACCAGCTAATTCTAGTTGAATATTGAAAAAGCGTCTCCCTTCGTGGAAGACGCTCTTTGTCACTTCACTTCTGTGGAAGCGGATCGACCGGGTACAGGTTCGTGAGGACCAGGAGCTTGATGTGCAATGCCCTTCTGATTAACGAACCTTTTCAGGTCACCCGTCAACTGCTCCTTCAGCTTGTCTACCAGTTGCGTTTCACTGATGCCTTTTGCCTGAGCAATCTCAGCCAGTGATTTCCCGCTTTGAAGCTGCTGATGGAGTTGCTCCGGGGTGATGCCGATAAAGCGTGCAATAGCCCCCTTGTCCATCATCGGACGTCTGTTGCCATGGTGAGCGAACTCTCGTCTTAATTCCCGCAGTGGTGTGTTAATTACCTTCTTCAGCTTGGTATCCATTCCTGCTTTGGCTGCTGCTGCCTGCTCTTTCGTGAGACAGCCTTCTTCGGCTGCTTTATCCAATCGCTGAGAGAGCGAAGGCTTCAGCTTCTCCAACAATTGATTTTCACTAAGTCCCTTGCGTTCCTTGGCAATCTGAGTCAACGTTTTGCCAAGCTCCATCTGTTCCTTTAAATCACGGAGCCCAATACCGAGGAGGTCCGCGGTTTCTCCAATCATAAACAGGCCATGACCTGCTTGCATGCATGGCTTGGTCTGGTTTGAGAAGGAAGATGGTGTCGCCACATGATCCTCAACAGATCCATTTGGATCAGCGGATGCCGTATAGCCGGTTGATGCTGTTATAAATACGGCTGCCAGTCCGGCTGCCATCCATTTTTTCCATCTGTATTTCATTTCTCTTCTTCCTTTCATATGTCAAAATCCTGTGCTCTCTTAGTTTGAGCCTAACTTCCGCTTTTTTATGCCATAAAAATACAAAATGTCATTGTTTTTTTCACAATTCATCACAAAACCTCCTATTTTTTTCAATTCATTTCCGGTATACTGAAAGTAACTTCATGATCTAGTCGAATAGTCCTTATTACTTTATTTTGGGAAGGGCGTAACCAAACGATGCGGAGAGAATGGTTTGATCCGTTTAGATCCGATGTGGAGGTGGTGTTCGCTGCAGCAGAGCAGCTGGTACAGAAATATCCTGAACCAATGTCAGAACATGCACTAGAACAACTTCATTTGGTCAATCCTTTGTTACGAGATTCGGGTCACAGTTACATTGGCTACATTATTCCATTGTGGATGCAACTCTCGGATGGTCTACCTCCAGAGAAGGCACACAAACTGAGTACTGCTTGTCTCCTGCATATGCTATATTTTCTGAATCAGGATGAAGTTATGGACGAACAGCCAGAAGATGTGACACTGAAATTATCACTGGGTAATCTTTACTACGTGGATGCGATCTGTGCCTATTCAGAGCTATTCAGCCTTTCTTCCCCGTTCTGGACGTATTTCAGACAGTATGTGGAGGATTGGGCCATGAGCGTCACCGGTGAGAACTCCATCGATTATTTCAAGAGAAGCCCGCTATTAATCGCCCAAAAAGCTGCCCCACTTCTGCTTGGAGCTGCTGGCTCACTGCTTCTTTTGGAACAGGAGCATCGTATCACTCCGGTATGTTCTGCCGTCAACATTGCACTGATGACTCTCCAGATGACAGATGACTTCACAGACACCAAACAAGATGCTGTGCATGGAAATTACAACAGCTTCCTCTCCCACATATCCGCAGCACTGGAACATAATTACCCGGCTCATCCTGTAAGCGAATGTGTACATGATAATGTATACAATACTCAATTGATGAACTCCTATGTAGACATTGCTCAGCAATATAACATCAGACTAACATCTTCTAACTCGGGAATTTCGCATCTCGAAGCGTTTAATTCTTACTTATGCGGCATTCTGGGACAAACTGTTCAGGACATTGAACAACACAAAAAAGTGCTTCTTCAAGGCGGGTTTCATTACTGGATCAGCGAGAAACAACATTTGTCCTAACCACAAAAGAAGAGCTGGTACAGTTGAATTTTAAATATGAAGGGAATGTTGACGATGATGGTATCAGAGAAAACGTTGCACGAGGATATTATTGAAAAGGCCTGGACCGATGAGCACTTCAGACAACAACTGCACTCCAACCCAAAGCAAGCGCTTCGCGAAGCATTTGGCATTGATATTCCTGAACACATTCAAGTCCGTACCGTTGAAGAACAACAGAACGACTACGTTCTCGTAATTCCTCCCAATCCAGCCAAAGTGGATTATGACGTAAATTGCGGACCGTGGAGAAGCTAAACGGATTAGATTGAATATGTAATTGAACGGCACAAGGGGTAGCGAACAAAAAAGCCATCGTACACTTCTACCGCTCGTCATTCGACGAACGCGGCAAAAGATACAACGGCTTCTGTTCCTACCCCTTTTGTGCTTGTAAAACTGATCTGCCCATGCATGGCTTCAACGATTCGGAAGGTCACCATCATGCCAAGGCCTGTCCCCTTAATTTTGTTCGAGAAATAAGGCTCCCCAAGCCGGACCAGCGCTTCCTCATCCATGCCCTCACCATTATCCCTAACATGTACCTTGATAACCCCATCCTGAGCATAGGCCCAAATATCAATCTGACCCTGTCCTTGCAGCGCTTCTATACTATTCTTAATAATATTAATAAAAGCCTGTTTGAACTTGGAAGAGTTCCCTCTAATCCATAGATCTGGCGGAATGTCAGTTGTTATTTTACCGCCTTCCAGATTAGCCATCGGTACAAGAATACCTTCAATATGATTAAATTCATCCGCGATATTGAGAGAGACAATATGATCGAACTCCGGTTTGGCAAACGTTAGGAAGTCGGTAATAATGCCGGAAGCCCGATCAAGCTCCTCCAAAGCAATCCGCACATATCCCTTGTTTTTGTTGTCTTCCTGCTCTGTCATGAGCTGAAGGAAACCTCGTGTCACCTGCAACGGATTACGAACCTCATGAGCAACTGACGCCGCCAGTTCACTAATGATTTCCATTTTCTCGGATCGCTGCAATTCATTATTGAACAATTCCAACTCTTTCGAGTATTCAAGCACTTTGGTATGTTTTTCAGCAAATCGGCTTCCCAGTATGGCAATAAGTGAGATAATAAAAGCAACCATGGACCATTTCCACCATATCAGATGATATGTTCCATTACGCTGGTAATACCACAGTAGTTCAGCAACACTGATTAAGGCAAATGTGCCGAATCCCGTAGCAAGCAAAAGAGCTTCCCGGCTCCGTTGAAGCGCTTTGGAGATGGTGCCGATCATTAAGATGCTCAACAGGATTACGAGAACGAATCCAATCACGTTCTGAACCAACAAACTATAGAGCATGTCCCATTGACCGCCTGAAATAAAATCAATCATCAGAGCAGCCACAGCAACTACAGAATAGATGAATTGGAATTTTCTTAGTTTGGTAAAGATGCCATAACGACCTGGTCCGATAATTTGTTCAAAAAAATAACAGAGTGCAGGCATGCCCATCAGCATAGCCAGGTCAAACAATACGGAATACAGATTACCGTAAACCTGGTAGAACGTATATAAAAACTGTGAATAGGTGATAATCATCGTTCCGATTGAACCCATCACGATACATAGCGAAATCCACAACCCTTTATGGAATTTGCCCAGGAAAAAAGTGCAACTCAGCATCGTTAGAGCCGTGAACACAAAGGTCGCTCCCAATATCACATCAAGCAGTCCATTGTGAATGTACTTTTCCTGTAATGTAGCATAAGGCCCAACCTGAACCGTTCCGTAGATGCCAAGTCTGCCTTTTTCATTCTCTGACCATACGTAAAGTTTTCCACCTGAATTCTCACTTGATAAGGGTAACAACACAGCGTTGTTATCATAATTGTAATGATAATTCTCATATACCCTACGATCGTCCAAGTAGATTACAATGTGGTTCCCTTTAATATTCTCAAAACGGATTGCTGAGCTATCTTCGTTTATTTTAGGAATGGTCACACGAGTCCACATGGAACCCGAAGGAGCTTCTACGCTGCTGTATTCCAGCTTTTCAGCACCTTGCTTCTCCCAGATCTCCTCCGTACCTTGAACCTCACTGATGAATCCCTTATCGTGTACGTTCCCCCATTTTACTTCCCATCCCGTAATGGATACAGGTTTGTCAACTTCTCCTGCAGTCGCTGAGACGGAATCATGCGGCAAGCAGAGAATATTCAACATACTTATCCATAAGATGATGATAGCTTTGGGCACATTTTTCATTCACAGCACCTCAAAGTTCTTATTTTCTCTATCCCCAAGTTCTCTCATTTATCATTCGCCACAGTTTGACGTGTCACCTTCTTGTAGGAAAATGAAAATTCACATTTTAGTAGATTTATAGTTTTATTTCCATTTATTTGATAGATTGCGAGTGTTTTCTCCATTATCCGCGCAGATCTTCGAACTGGTTCTCAATCATTTCGCGCTCTTTCTGTTCAATCTTCGTACGATATTCCAACCACTGCTCTGTTTCCTCATCGTCATAGATCGTCCATATATCCGAGAAAAGATAGTCCCGCAACTGGACAATCTGTCCTGACCATATCCCGCCTACCCAGAACAGCCCGTCCGGACGACGAATAACGGTACGGGAAAACCCGGGCGTAGACGCTTTTTGCCCGATTCGGATTTGAGTGATCATATTCCCCAGCGTAAACCAATCCAATTGGAATCCCTCCCTCATATATCCATGTTTCATCATATCATAGGCCAAAGATGAAAAGCTGTAAAACTGATCTCTGCGATTCAATCGTCCCTTCCGGGTGTAATGTTCCTCAAAGCAAACACTTACCAATGAGGAGTGATTCAAATGAATGAGCCACACAGAACGGTAGAGGTAGAACATAAGGATGTCCAACACAAATCGGATTCAAGTATGGTCGCTTCCACGTTTATCAAGTATGCGGCTTATATCATTATTTTCTTTGGATTTCTGTACTTTCTGGTCAAATATGTATTTCCTAAATTTTAAAGCATATACGTTGAATCTGTAATCCGTACATTATTCACTTTCAGCTTATATTTATATTTTGGGAACACAAGGGAATCATAATGGGTGCGAGATTACAACGTTAGCCCTTTGGGTAACTACGAAATAAGAACCTTTCTTTTCAAGATAACTGCACAATCAAAAAAAACAACCAATAAATATAATCCACTGAGAGGGAGTGCTACTTATGTCAGACAGACCGATTAGCAATGAAGAGAGTGAACGTTACTACGACCGTTATCAGAGATCCCGTGATATTCCACTGGAAACCGAAGTCCCTGAAGGTGACATAGACACTTTTGATGAAGTTACGGGAAAACGTATCGATACTGATAATACAGTGTATCCGCCCCTTGTAGCGGCTACGGAAGAACCGGAATTGGAGTCACGGACAGCGGAGCCTGCACTCGAATCCGTACCTGATGCTGATCTTATTCAACCGAATAGTCCGGTTGATCCTGCGGCACCCGACCCCAACGCTCTTCACGGGACGGACCTGCTAAACGGCGCTGGGGCAGATGCGAAACCGGAGAACGATATTCCACCACGGCGCTAATCCTCTTGTCACAGCCTGAATTAGGAGGTGCAGACACGATGAAGGATAATCACAAGCGACAAGTACATGAGCCCGATAATCTGGTAACCGAGCGGGATATTGATCCGAATTTTGGATTGTTCACGGAAGATTCCTTTCCCGAAGCCCTAGCAGATGAGGATCAGCTTGATGCTGTTGAACATGCCGTTCCGAAGGAGAACGTTGAAGGCGTTGAAGGTCCACGAAAAGATTCATCCTTGGATGAATAGGAACGCATTACAGATTCATTAAGAATATAGGAAGCCTCTTGCCCAAGAGGTTTCTTTTTGCTTTAATTTCGTAATAACAATGACTTTATCCTGAAAAAGAGATGGCTACCGTCTTCGTACGGTGCCATCCCTCTCTCTGCTATCCAATTAGCCATTTCACGTTTTAACATTTTTTGATTACTTCGCCAAAGGTTTGCCCGCTCCCGGCAACTTCTCCTCCAGTCGGGACCATTTCGCCACAATGGCGGTAATCAGCAGCGCCACTCCATTGATGATAAAAATCCAACGAATCGGCAACCAGCCACCCAGAACACCACCGATTATCGGCCCCGCCATCGTACCGATCTGGGAAGCCGACTGATTCAGGCTGAATGCTCTTCCCCGGAAGCCAGGTTCTGTCACTTGCACAATCATTGCATTAATCGCCGGGAACACCGCAGCAAAGAACAATCCATACACAAAACGCAAGATGCCGAATCCAATATAACCTGTAGTGAAAAACTGCAGCAGGTTACCAATCGCCCCTCCAACGAGGCCAATGATCAGTACTTTCCCATATCCGATTCGCGAACCGATCTTACCCCAGCGCGGTGCCATAATAACCGTAGCCACACCAACCGCAGAGAAAATAATGCCCGAGCTGAGAGAAGCACGATCGGGCTGAATGCCCATTTCCATCACGTATACCGTCAATAACGGCTCCAGAATCATCACGGAGAAGGTACATATGCCCATCATGCCAAGCACCGTAATAAACAATTTATTGGCCCTGGCTTCACGGATGTCATCCATCACATGAGAACGTGCCTTGTTCCGGTTGAAGTTCTCTTCTTTGACCCAGAAGGTTGCGATCAACGCCGAGACCAATACTACGATGCTGGAAAATAAAAATGCATTCCGGTTGCCATAATAGTGGCTTACCACCCCACCAATTAATGGGCCGATTATACCTCCTGTTGCCCCGGCTGTTGACATGATACCAAGTGCATACCCTGTCTTCTCTTCCGGTGTATTGGTACCGACAAGTGCAATCGCCGCCGGAACAAACCCCGCGAGCAATCCCTGAAACAAACGAACCACGATTAATGAATAGGGGTCCTGCACAAAATAATTGATCAAATACAAAACCGCAAGGCTGTATCCCGACCGGATCAGCATTGGCTTGCGCCCGTATTTGTCAGCCAGTGATCCCCAGAAGGGAGACACCAGCGCACTTGCCAGAAACGTGATGCCAAAGGCAAGCCCTGACCAGAACTCCAGGTGATCACGAACGCCCAGATCGCCACTCAGAAACAAAGGCAGAAATGGGATGGAGATCGAATAAGCGGTGCTGCAAAAAAACACACCAATCCACAAAATCACCAGATTACGCTTCCACGAGAAGTCCATATACCCGCACGCCCTTTCCGTTACTGACGCCGGGACTGCCGTGTATTGGAGCGGACGGAACAGACCCGTACGTCCCTGACTGCGGAAGCATTTTCCTTATTTTACACCTCTGTAAGCATTTACACCATCCCTTATCGCCCATAATATCCTGCCTTGCATTGCCATCTTGTCCGCAAAAACGGTATGATAGTTGAGGGATTATCCGAAAATAATTCTGACTAAATATATTATGCAGAGATGCAAGGGGGAACGTTCTCATGTCTTTTCGGTGGAAAAAAACAACAGCTGTGTCGCTGGTTCTAGCGATGTTGCTTATCGTCATTAGTGGTTGTGGGCGCCCTGCAAGCAGCGCGACGGAAACACCGGCTCCAGTGGAGCCTACTGGTCCCAATCCTGTAGCCACAATTGAAATGTCAGATGGTCAGAAAATCGTCATCGAGCTCTATCCGGAGATTGCACCAAATACGGTGAACAATTTTATCTCATTGGCGAATAAAGGTTTCTATGACGGTTTGAACTTTCACCGTGTTATCCCAGGCTTTATGATTCAAGGTGGTGATCCAAACGGCGATGGTTCGGGCGGCCCAGGTTATGCGATCAAAGGAGAATTTACATCCAATGGTCATAAAAACCACCTTAATCACACGCGTGGGGTTATCTCCATGGCGCGGACAAATGATTTGGACTCCGCAGGCTCCCAGTTTTTCATCATGTTAGCGGATGCTGATTACCTGGATAACGCTTATGCTACCTTTGGCAAAGTGACAGAAGGCATGGACGTCGTTGACGGGATTGCGGCTCAACAAATAGGCGAACAAGACAAACCAGTTACCGATCAGGTAATGAAAAAAGTCACTGTCGACACTCAAGGAGTAGAATATCCTGAACCGGTAAAAATGCCTTAACCTTACCTTTGGAACGGATTTTAGTTACCCATCTTAATTCACAACCTGTAAGACAAACAAAAGCTCTGTCCTGCGTATTCACGCAAGGCAGAGCTTTATTCAATGTTAGCGTTTACATAAATGACTTTATAAAAAATGCCCTCTTCCGGCACAACTCTATATGCAGCAGCTCTGCAACCCGCTGATCTCAATACATCCATCCCATCAAACGCAACCAACCGATGATCGCAATCCATAGCGGACAGCTGAAAGCAACACCCCATGCAAGCCCTTTCAGTAAACTACGGTTTACTTCCACGAACAACGACTCCTTTCTCCAGGGAATAGTCGCAGTATCGGTAATAATATATGAATTTATACCCGTTTTCATTCGTCACGTAACCCCCTATTTCCTGCTTTTGTCCCTCAGTTTCATGGAATGGGTTTGGTGAACCTGATATAATATGTTTACTGAACGAGAATGGAAGCTGATTCATGTTTTTGAGAGGAGATTATTCTATGGCAAAATCCAAAAAACACACCCCTGCTCCCAAAGCAGCACAGGATAAACCGACCACACTAAAGGATCTGCTGAGCAGTGATGTGTTAGAGAAACTGAAAGCTCAGGCGGATGAAGCCAAGGCTGCCGAGGCAGACCGCAAAGAGCAGGAACGCCTGCAGGCGGAAGAAGCTCGTAAAGCGGAACAGAAGCGAAAAGATAATGATTTTGAGTACCTGTTGAATAACAGTTCGCTGGACTGGAAGAAACACAAGTAATTTTTGCAGCAATAAGATCATCATGATATCTAAATGATAGAAACAGGGCCGTTGAACGGTCCTGTTTTTTTGTATCGTGCATATGATTCATCACTCTTTAGTCGGGTATGTAGAGATAGAGAGTTACTGATAATCCATACGATACGGAGGGATAAGGATGACTGAACAACGTTTGCAAGGGAAAGTTGCAATTGTAACCGGAGGTGGCTCAGGAATTGGTCAGGCAACAGCCATTCGTTTCGCTGAGCATGGGGCCAAAGTGTTCATGCTGGACCGGACCCCGGAGAATGCTGAGAAAACCAAACAGACGATTGAGAATGCAGGCGGAGAAGGCCACGTCATTGAATGTGATATATCCAAACCGGACAACGTGCAGAAAGCAATCAATCAGGTAGCGGAGCAAGCTGGACAGCTTGATATTGTATTTGCCAATGCGGGCATCAACGGCACGATGGCTCCCATTGAAACGATGGAACCTGAGGACTGGGATCAGACGATGGGCATCAATATGCGCGGCACGTTCGCAACTGTGAAGTACGCCATACCCCATTTGAAAGACCGCGGAGGAAGCATTATTATTACGAGTTCCATCAACGGTAACCGTGTATTCTCTGGCATAGGGTTCTCTGCATACGCTTCCAGTAAAGCAGGTCAGACAGCTTTTACAAAGATGGCAGCATTGGAACTGGCTCGTTACAAGATTCGTGTCAACGCCGTCTGCCCAGGAGCCATAGACACGAACATCGATGACAACACCTATCCTTCGGACGATCTGAAAGAAGTACAGATCCCGGTTGAATTTCCCGAAGGTCATGAACATCCACTCAAAGGTGAACCCGGAACGTCGAAGCAAGTCGCCAATCTGGTGCTCTTCCTCGCTTCCGATGAATCTTCCCATGTGACGGGCACCCGGATCTATGTGGATGGAGCGGAATCTTTGCTCCGTGGATAAGGATTAGAAACATGTTCCATGTGGAGTTAACAGCCAAACATCCCGCAAACGATCTGGATATCCAGACCGCTGCGGGATGTTTAGTTTGAAATATATCTTTATAGAAGAACGAAGAACAGCTCCCGCTGCCTACTATCGGTATCGGATGACCTTTAACTAGAGCGCTGAACTCTTTCCTCTCTTCACTCGATTATTCAGCCGCTCCGGAATGGCAAAGAGTAGGACGTACATTAGGGAGAACATGACTAACGCCAATACCTCTTCCCCAAGAATGTACAAGGGATAGGGGCCCAACATGTCGAGCACTGAAGGCGTATTCGGTTTGTGTCTCAGGAACATATAATTGGCTCCAAGCAGGACATCCACACCATATACGACCAACGCAGCCACGTTCACGTATATCATCGAACCCAACACAGATCTCCAGCTTGGACGAAGCTGTTCCACCCAAGTCATATAGAGCAACGCCCCAATAATACAAGCGTGAGCAGTAAAAAATTGAATGAAACGAAAATGTGCAAAACCATAACCGAGATTAGGAGTTACAATTGCCATCAATGCCCCTGCGATTCCTGCGAATAACAATGCAGAATGCAGCAGTCGGCTGCGTGTCAATAATAGCAGCGCAGATAACAATAGTGACAGACTGCATAACTCCAGCGGCAATGAAGTCTGTAGACTCCACACATCCCCATATACATACCAGAGCTGAAGCACAATTTCACAGCCCAACATGACACATGCCAGAGCGATCCGAAAGGTACGGCGTGTGTTCGTTGCCCAGGACCGCAGCCAATTCCGCAACAGAAACATCAATAGAACCAGTGCGGCAATCACACCGATCGCCCATAGGTGGGAACTGGAAAACAGCATAAACGGTTTTGCATCATAAGGGTCTAGCCACTGAGGATAAGCCATGTTCCTCTTCTCTCCTTCTCATTACACAAACACAGTTTATCTCTTTAATGTTAACTTTTTCATTTTGTCATTGAATGAATGCACTGTCCAGATGGAATTCTAAATTAGGATTGTATTTTAAATATCTTTATGTTAAGATAAATCCAACAACAAAACACACAAAAAGTTAGTAACTTTCTTAACGGAAATATTATAAACAATAAATTAGCCACCAGGAGGAATTTATAATGCAAATCAAAGGACTTCACCATGTATCTGCACTGACCGCACACGCCGCTGAGAATTATCGGTTCTACACCAACGTCATGGGTTTGCGATTGATCAAAAAAACAGTCAATCAGGATGATGTTTCGGTCTATCACCTCTTCTATGGAGATGAAAAAGGGAATCCGGGTACCGAACTTACCTTCTTTGAGATTCCGATGGCCGGACAGACACGCGAAGGCGTGAACAGTATCTCAGCAACATCACTTCGTGTTCCTAGCGATGCAGCCCTGACGTACTGGCAACAGCGTTTTGACGAATTCGATGTTCCTCATGGAGAAATCACTGAACGCGGTGGGCGTGCCACTCTCTCGTTTACGGACTTTGAAGGACAACGTCTGATTCTGGTTTCTGATGAACACAATACAGGTGTTGCAGGGGGCAAACCTTGGGAACAAAGCCCTGTACCTGTCGAGTATGGCATTGTAGGCTTAGGCCCAGTCCATCTTACCGTTAGAGACGCGTCCCTTACGGCTCCAGTTCTTACTGAACTGCTCGGCTTCCGTCAAAAAGGAACCTATCCTGCTTTTGTCGCAGGCCAACCCGATGTACTCGTCTTCGAATCCGGTGAAGGTGGAAATGGCTCTGAGGTGCATGTCGAAGAACGAAATGACCTTGCCCAAGAACGCCCTGGACGAGGCAGCGTGCACCATGTTGCCTTCCGCGTCGATAATGAAGAAGAACTGAAACAATGGGTAGAACGGGTTCATAATTTCCGATTCCCGAATTCCGGTTTCGTAGACCGTTTCTACTTCCGCTCCCTGTACTTCCGTGAAGCCAATGGCATTCTGTTCGAGCTGGCAACCGATGGTCCCGGCTTCGACACGGATGAAGAATTGGCTCATCTTGGAGAGTCCCTGGCATTGCCTCCATTCCTTGAAGGTCGCCGTGCAGAGATTGAAGCGAATCTCAAACCGCTCGATACAGCAATTCGCTAACCTGATCATACGTCCCAAAAGAACAAAAAAACGATTATCACTATGCCAATCCGGAACAACCATCCGGCTGATGCATAGGCGATAATCGTTTTTAATATCTCGTTTATTTTTTGGTTAAATATGAGGTCGTCAACGGAACAAACAGGGAGGCACCCGGGTCCTCATCAACGATTTCAACAAAGATGGCATCCGTGTCTGCAACATCCACGTCTACCCCAACCAATCCGTCTTCAGGAGCAAGCGATACCGTCTTGAGCGTTGTATTGTTTTCGTCCATAATCTCAAGCTTCTGTGAACCGCCAAGAACAGCCAAATCGAGATGAAGCTTGGCATACTTTTTCTGGGTCATAACTTGGAAGCTCTTGCCTTGCTTGGCTGTGTCGGTATGCAGGTAAACATCTTTGTAATCTTTGCCTTTGTACGCCGTTTCGGCCGGATCTTTGGTATGCCAGTCCGAGGTGCCCAAGGCTGCAGTTCCCAGCGAACTTAATGTCAGCTTGCCGGTTTCGGATGGCGGTGCAGATCCATTACTGCTGCCAATGTTAACGGATGATGTTGCGCTGTCATACGTAATTTCTGTACCGAGCAGTGTGCCGACTGCACGCACTGGCAAATAGGTCGTTCCGTTGTAAGTAATCGGCAATACCGTTTTCCCATTGGCATCTTTGGCTGTTACCGTTGTCCCATTTAATTTCAGAGATATCTTGCTGTTCAAATACGCTTTGATCGGTTCCAGACCCGTTGCTGCGAGTGCGCCAGTGCCGATGCCGAGAGTTAGTGTACCCACCATTAAGCCCAATACAACCTTCTTCTTCATGAATGATCCCTCCTAAAGTATGAAATAGATGAGTTCCATCCTTTATACATTTAAACGACTAAAGTGTTTGTGTCAACCATTTCATGGTAAATTGCTGGAATGAAATTCGCTTTTGGATAGCACAAAGCGAGGCTAAAGGTACATCATTTTTTCAGCCTCACCCGTTTCCCTCTGTCATTTCAGACCGTGGGGACATATTTTTTTATCATTGTTCTCAGCTATTCTGCGCTTATCTGATTACTTCCGTTTAATCAAAAGATTCATAGTACTCATCTTCATACTCTTCCGTGCTGTATTCCAAGTCCACAGCCTGCCACTCGCCATCTTTATAGTCATAGGCAAAGTTCAAGTCACCGTCATATAAACCCATACCGTATGCACCGGATGCCGACACAACCAACTTGCCATTCTCCACACTGTAATAAACAACACCGCCGAACTTGAGCTGCTCGTTATACACTCCCTCGCTCGTGTCTTCCTCCATTAGGGAAGGTTCTGAATGAACACCATCAACGGTAACGTTGATCGTCACCTGACCTGGTGTAACACTGACTTTCGAATTTACATGCTGCTTCACAATCTCATCCAGTGATTGCATCTTCATCTCTTCCAGCGTTTCTGGATCGATAATATGTGCTTCACCCAGATAGATGCCTGTACCATGACCAGCTGTAAACAACACAACAATCTCCTTCTTGCCATCTCCATTCAGATCCAGTTCGTGCACTTCGGGTTTGTAGGATCCGCCTTCTCCTTGCCATTTGCTGAATTCACGTTTCTTGCCGTTCACTTCCAACACCATTCCGTTATATATATATCCTGAACCTTCGACTTTCATGGGGTATAGTCTTACATTCTCATTTTCTGGAGCAACCGAAACGTACTCTCCCTTTACAGGAATCGTTTCCTTCGTTGTAAACGCTGCTTCATTCATTGTTTCTATATTGGAAGCCACGACCGCTGAGGTCTGGCTGGATTGATCATCTATGTTAAGCTGTTTTTGCGATTCATTCATGGTTCTGGCAGACGAAGTTGTACTAATCGTCGCTACCGCCAAAATAATCATCAGCAGGATACCTGTCCAAGTTTTCAATATGCTGGGCTCCTTAATCTGTAGTGGAATACTACCATTATATCTTCATTTATCGCCCAAGCGTTGCGATTTTGTTAATGTTTCATAAAAAAATCTTTACATATTTCAGTTTCTACGAAAGAACGTTCGGCTTTAACCATAATAAGCAAAAAAACACCCCGGAAACAGCTTAAGGCTGCATCCGAAATGCTTTCGTTTTGTCCATTAATCGATCTGTTAACTGTCTCAGCTCTTCAGCCGAGGATGAAATCTCCTGCATAATTGCCGTCTCTTCATGTGCCGCATCCATAATCCGTCTTGCCTCATCCGAGAAAGATCCGGCTTTCCCTTGAATCTTTTTCACATGGCCGTGCGTTTGTTCTACGCGGCTGGTCTGTTCCCCAATTTTGGATCCGATTTCATGAGCGCCCTTCATAAACACTTCTACCGTACCTGTAAGCTCCTGCAACGTCTGATCAACAGAGATCGTGCGCTCGGACTCATTCACAACGAGGCCATGCTGTTCATGAATCAGTTGGGCTGTATCCTTGATACGCTGCTGAACACGGCTGATCAGCTCATTAATCCGATGCACCGATTGTTTGCTCTCATCTGCCAGCTTACGAATCTGCTGAGCAACGACAGCAAAGCCCGATCCCTCTTCTCCCGCACGTGCAGCCTCAATGGAAGCATTCAGGGCAAGCAGCCCTGTTTCCTCTGCAATGTTTTTGACAGACTGAGTAATGGCTTCAATATCCGAGGCTTCCTTCTCAAGCAGCACCATGATGTCCCGGGAACGGTTGTGTGACTCCGTCAGCTCGTCCATTCCTTTCATCAAAGAAGAGAAGGTCTGCTTCGTATGATCAACAGAACGTTCCATCTGGCCGGACATCTCTGTCATCCCAATCGACTGACTGTGCATACGCTGAAAATCGTTCAACATCTCATCCGCTGTAATCAAAGACTGATGTGATGTCGTCTTCTGCTCTTCCACACCCACAGCAATATGATCCACCGCATCAGACATCATCTCGATCTGCTCCGCTGCCTGGGCGATTGCTTCACTAAGTGACTGGGCGTTCTGTGAGGTTGTACGTGTACTATCTGTAATATCGTTTACAATACTTCTCAAATTAAAAACCATTACTCGAAAAGCATCATATAATACAGTAATTTCATCCTGTGTTCTCCGCTCTGGAATCTTGGCCGTCAAATCCCCCGATGAGACTTGTTGTGCGGCACGGGACAAATGCACAATTGGACGAGTCAACCAACGAGAGGCAAACCAGCCCAGAATCGCGTTCCAGCATACGCCCATGATGAGTACGATAGAGATATACAACCAGCTTGGCATGGAGAACGAGAGCCAATCCTGAAGGAAAAATATAAAAAAGCCGCTAGTTCCGTACGTAATCAGTGAAATCAGTACCAAACCTGCGACGGTTTTTGCGCCTAAAGTCCATTTCATATTCACACCTCATAGTCCTTTTTTCCTATTTTACCAATAGATAACCAAATTACATGTGATTTAGATCACTGAAAACGACAAATTAACCCCCATCTTATTCTTCATGCATGACTTCTCCTCTAAGTGGAGCATAATTGATAAGACGAGTTTTGACTGACTGAACCTTTAATCCACCAAGGTGATATCCTTAATTTAAATTATTTATCGGCAAGAAGGGTGAAATGATTTAGCTTGGCATCCATTTTGCTTAAATGATATACTGAGTGCGCTTCGGCATTGCCGGAGCTGACCTATTTTTGGATGCCACTGGAGGCGAACGAAATGTCTACAATGTCCACAAGGACGGAGAAAGATTTTATTGGAGAAAAAGAAATTCCTGCTTATGCTTATTACGGAATACAGACGGTTCGGGCTGTAGAGAACTTCCCGATTACCGGCGTTCCTGTACACCGGGAACTGATTACAGCTCTGGCTGCGGTGAAAAAGGCTGCGGCAATCACGAATATGGAGCTGAAGATGCTGCCACGCAAAATTGGCGATGTCATCGTCATGGCTGCTGAAGAAATGATGAAAGGCCATCATCTGGATCATTTTATTGTTGACTCCATTCAGGGCGGTGCAGGCACCTCCATGAATATGAATATGAACGAAATTCTGGCCAATCGTGGACTGGAACTGTTATTGCAGAACAAGGGTGACTATTTCCACTGTAACCCGAATAACCATGTAAACATGTCCCAATCCACCAATGACGTGATCCCAACTGCACTGCGCATTGCTGCGTATCGGTTGTCGGAAACGTTGCTTGATACGATGAAGCGTTTGCAGGATGCGTTCCGCAAAAAAGAACAGGAATTTAACGATGTAGTCAAAGTAGGCCGGACACATCTTCAGGATGCTGTGCCTATTCGACTTGGACAAGAGTTCGGTGCCTATGCGCGTGTTATCGGACGTGATATTGAGCGTCTGGAGTTCGCAAATCGCCGCCTGCTCACCATTAACTTGGGTGCGACGGCTGTAGGTACAGGTCTCAACGCGAAACCCGAATACATCGTTAAAGTCACGGAGCATCTGTCCGATGTGACAGGATTGAATTTGCAAACGGCCGAGGATCTTGTGGATGCCACACAGAATACGGATGCCTATCTGGAATTGTCGGCTGCACTGAAAGTATGTGCTGTCAGTCTGTCCAAAATCTGTAACGATATTCGTATGATGGCTTCTGGCCCACGCGCAGGATTCAATGAGCTGCGTCTTCCACCGCGTCAGCCAGGTTCGTCCATTATGCCGGGCAAAGTGAATCCGGTTATGGCGGAAGTGATCAATCAGGTATCCTTCCAGGTTATGGGGAATGACCATACGATCTGCATGGCCTGTGAAGCTGGTCAATTCGAATTGAACGTCATGGGCCCTGTTATTGCGTTCAACTTGCTGCAATCGCTGAAAATCATGAATAATGGTATCGACGTCTTTACTCGTTATGCCGTTGAAGAGATGGAAGCGAACCGTGAGCGTTGTGCATTGATTATGAAGCAGAGCTTTAGTGTAATTACAGCGCTTAATCCACATCTGGGCTATGATGTGGCAGCCTCCATTGTGAAGGAAGCGTTGAAGACCGGAAACACCTTGCAGGAGATCATTCTGGAACGGGGTCTACTGACACCGGAAGAACTGGAAGAAATTTTGCATCCGGAGCAGATGACTACTCCTGGTATTGCAGGTGAGCACTTCCTGCACAATATGGAACGGTAGTAAGCTGTTTAAGTTCCACTAATGAATATTTACATTGACACTCCGATGATAGAACAACCTTCCGATTGCTGTTAAATCGGAACGAATAACCCCCGCAGACCGTTACCACGGCTCGCGGGGGTTACTTGTTTAGGATATATAATGAAGGCAAACGTCATTCATGCCCAGCGCTTCCGTTCAAGTGAAGGCAAAATCTGAAGCTCTTCCCTGTATTTCGCAACCGTTCTGCGGGAGATAACGATGCCTTCATTCGCGAGTAATGCGGTGAGTTGGCTATCCGAGTATGGGCGTTCCGCCCGTTCAGAACGAATCAGCTCTTTCAGTCTGAGCTTCACCGCCGGCGCAGAGGCCATTTCTCCATTCGTTGTTTCAAGACCTGATGCAAAAAAAGCCTTGAGTTCAAAGACACCATGCGGTGTCTGAACATATTTGCCATTGACCGCACGGCTCACCGTCGACTCATGCATGCCGATGGCCTCTGCAATAATCGCCAGATTGAGCGGCTTCAAACCGGCAGGTCCTTCACGCAGAAAAGATTCCTGTTCGCTCATGATTGCAGCTAGGACACGCATCAGAGTTCGGCGACGCATGCGTACACTGCGAATGATCGCTCTCGCCTCTGCTGCCCGGCCTGACCATACCTCATCTGCATCAATCTCCTTGATCCAGCGACAACAAGCTTCGTTCAGGGATACCCGCGGCACACCCGCTGAATTTAAACGTAGAGAAAGTTCATCATTCCTTATCTGCACAACGGCATCCGGAATAATATAATGTGGACGTTCCGTACAACCGATGGATCTGCAAGGTTTCGGGTCTAGACAAGCAATATAGTCATAGGCTGCCTGAGCCTGCTGTGAAGAAATCCCTAGTCTTGTTCCTGCTCTGCCTGGGTGGAAACGAACCAACTCCTCCAGACCTTTCGCCACCATGTACTCCGCATGCTGGTTAGCTAATGGATCACGCCTAATCTGAAGCAACAAGCATTCACGCAAGTTGCGCGCTCCCACACCTGCCGGGTCCAGCGACTGGAGAATGTCCAGGGCTGCTTCAGCCTCAGGCATCGATATTCCCCTTGCCGATGCAACCTCAGTCAATTCCATCGGTAGATAGCCATCATCGTTGACACAACCAGCCAAATATACAGCTGTTGTCTCCATTGCAGGTGTAAGATTCTGCAACCGAAGCTGAGATATCAACAAATGTTCAAGTGTAGGTTCGGCGCCTTTCATCTGTAACAGCGGATCATAAGAGGAGAACCTCTCCTGATTCAACCGTCGGGGAAGACGGGTGCGCAGGGTAGAGGGCTCTTCTAGCTCAAGCACCGGATTTTCATCCGCCGCCTCCTGCAAATAACGAGTCAGCTCCTGACCCGACAAGGTCAGCAGATGAATGGATTGCTTCATCTCCGGCGTAATGGATAATCGAATACGCCCCTCCTGCACCAACTGAAATCCTAACATCCGTCTCCCCCCTTAAGCGCTGCTCAAGCTACTCCAGTATACTGACGAACAAAGACTATTTCAGGAAATGATAGCATAAAAACCAAGCGATTACAGCGGGCCCAGACCCAATTTTCAACTAATATTTCTCGGATACCAACTTCGCTTGGGTGAACAGCAGCAAGTAGTCTCTTCCCCCTGCCTTGGAATCTGTTCCCGACATGTTAAATCCGCCAAATGGATGTGTACCCACGAGTGCACCTGTGCATTTACGGTTAAAGTATAGATTCCCCGCAAAAAATTCCCGTCTGGCTTGTTCCAGATGTTCGCGATTGCGCGAGATCACCGCACCTGTCAGTCCATAATCGGTATTATTGGCAATATCCAATGCATCCCCGAAGGATTCTGCCTTGATAAAGGCCAACACCGGTCCAAAAATCTCTTCCTGTGAAATCCGCGCTTGCGGGTCCACATCAGCAATAATGGTCGGTTCAATGAAATAACCTGCCTCGTTCCCTGTACTACCACCGAGTACAAGGCGTCCTTCACCCTTGCCTATTTCAATATATTCTGTGATCTTGGCATACGCCTTGTCATCGATAACCGGACCTACCTGATTTCCGACTTCAAGCGGACTGCCCATGCTCAGTTGCTTGGTTCGTTCAATCACTTTTTGCAGTACCTCGTCATATACATCTTCATGAATAATGGCACGGGAACACGCTGAGCACTTCTGTCCCGAGAAACCAAACGCTGAAGCCGTGATGGATTCCGCAGCCAATTCCAGATCACTGTCGCTATCTACAACAATTGAATCCTTGCCACCCATTTCAGCAATCACCCGTTTAATCCACTTCTGACCCGGTGCGGTGCGTGCTGCACGTTCATTGATCCGCAGACCGACATCTCTGGAACCTGTAAAGCTGATAAAGCGGGTGAGCGCATGGTCCACCAGATAATCGCCAACCTCACTGCCCGGTCCTGGCAAATAGTTCACTACGCCGTCCGGCACACCCACTTCTGCAAGCAACTCCATGAATTTGGCGGCAATAACCGGTGTTGTGCTGGCTGGCTTCAATACAACCGTGTTGCCAGATACCAATGCAGCAGAAGTCATGCCTGCCATAATCGCGAGTGGGAAGTTCCATGGTGGAATTACAACCCCCACACCAAGCGGTATATAACTCAATTCATTATCTTCGCCTGCAATTCGTGTGAGCGGCTGTGGTTCACTCAGACGCTGCATCTCACGGGCATAAAATTCCATAAAATCAATAGCTTCGGCTGTGTCCGCATCCGCTTCTGGCCATGTTTTTCCTGCTTCGTACACCATCCATGCCGAGAATTCATGCTTACGACGCCGCATGAGCGCCGCCGCTTTGTACAAATAACGGGCCCGTTCATTCGGGTCCGTATGCTTCCAGGTGCGGAATGTTTCCGCAGCCGTTTGGATGGCCTGCTCAGCAAGCTCTTGATCGGCCTGATAGATCTTTCCGACGATCTGATTTTTGTACGCAGGATTCACGGAGGATACCGTGCGGGCGCTTGTTATTTTTTGTCCACCAATAATAATGGAGTATTCCTGGCCAAGTTCAGCCTCCACCTTGCGAAGTGCGTTCTCAAAAGCTTCCCGGTTGGCCGGGACTGCAAAGGATGTGAATGGTTCGTTAACAAAAGGGATATTCATGAATGATTTCCTCCTTCAGATGTGGGGGTTCGCTGGCTGTTTGCCTGAGTTGCCATGCATTTTACTCATCACCCAATATATGTAGCAAGATCCGTGCCAACTCCGGTTGATGAAGGAATATTTTTTAAAAATAAATATTATCCTTCAAAATTACCGCCCATTTTCTTCTATGCAGAACAACCTTGGCATGATTATTGCTTGATATCTTTGTTATAAAGAAACATGATCCATTAAGGAGGAACCCCGATGAGTATCGGAACCGAAATGTACCGTAAAACGCTGCTGACCGTCGCAGGTAATAAAGCTGTGGAGAATCTCTCCATCAAATACGGCAAAAAGCTGGCTGGAAAGTTTATCGCAGGCAACACACTGGAAGAAGCTCTCGAAGAGATTCGGGTACTCAACAACAAAGGCATTATGGCTACACTGGATCATCTGGGCGAGGGCATTACCCATTTAAGAGAAGCCGCGTTGTATCGGGATGAGTATATACGTCTGGTGGAAGGCATTGCCCGTCAGGGTGCAGACTCCAATGTCTCGCTAAAACCTACCCAAATGGGACTCGCGCTGGACCCTGAGGAAGGTTATCGAAATATACGTGCGGTTGCCACCCAAGCGAAGCTGCATAATCTGTTCGTCCGGATCGATATGGAGGACAGCCCATTTACCCAAGCGACTTTGGATATTGTGCGCCGTTTACACTCGGAAGGACTGGATAATACAGGTACGGTACTGCAAGCCTACTTGCATCGTACCGTAGAAGATACACGTGATATGATTCGGGAAGGAATCCGGCTGCGTCTGGTGAAAGGTGCTTACAAGGAACCTGCGTCCGTAGCTTATCAGAACACTTCAGAAGTGATTGATCAATTCAAAACGATGATTCGCAATCATCTCGATCAGGGGGTATACACTGCGGTTGCTTCACATGATGACCACATTATTTCCTGGACCAAGCAATATGCAAAGGACCGGGGAATCTCCCCGGATGCGTTTGAATTTCAAATGTTGTACGGCTTGCGCATGGGCGAGCAGGAACGCCTGGCCAGGGAAGGCTACCGCATTCGTTGTTACGTGCCCTATGGAACCATGTGGTATCCATACTACACCCGCCGTCTGGCCGAGAAACCAGCAAATCTCTGGATGGTGGTCAAAAATATGTTCAGATAATTTCCCTGCTGGACTCCCTTATATAAAATGCAATGATAAAAACAAAAACCATGCTGCCACTTTCAGGGCACATGGTTTTTTTGTATACACAGTATTCCAGAGCATCCAACTTTTCTTCTCTCTGGTTCATCTCTTAATGTCTAAAAAATGAGCATCCCCAATTTAAAATGTCTATTTTTTTGGACACATCAATTAATTAATTGATGCATTCTCATTAAGGATTTATCCCTATTCCCAATGGTCCGGAATTTACGGTAATTGTAGCTGTAACGGTATTAGTATTTCCATCAATAACCGAGATCGTGCCACTCGTATTGTTCGCGACATAAACTCCATTAGTTAAAGGATCCACTCCTACACCGGATGGTGCAGATCCCACTGGAATGGTGGCAACGACGGTATTGGTATCTCCATCAATGACAGATAAATTATTGCTGCCGTTATTTGCAACATAGACAAAGTTCGTATTTGCGTTCAGTCCTGCTTCAAACGGCCCAGTCCCTACTGGAACGGCAGTTAGAACGGTATCGGAAAATCCGCTAATAACAGAGACCGTATCGTCCCCATTATTTTCCACATATAACCGGTTATTTGTTGGATTCACCGCTACTCCCAACGGCTGTGCTCCTACATTAATAGTATTTACGACGGTATTGGTGCCTCCATCAATGACAGAAACTGTATCGTCCCCTACATTAGTTACATAGATGAGGTTGGTTATCGGATTTACCCCTACACCAAACGGTTCAGTACCCACTGGAATGGTAGTCACAACTGTGTTGGTATTTCCATTAATAACGGAAACGGTGTTGTCGCTGAAATTATTCACATAAATGAGGTTCGTGTTTAGATTCACAGCTATTCCCTCTGGCTGAACACCCACTGGAATGGTTGTGACGACGGTGTTGGTATTTCCATTAATAACAGAAACAGTATCATCCCCAAAATTAGTTACATAAATCAGGCTCGTGTTTGAATTTACTGCTATAAACTGGGGTTCGCTGCCCACGAGAATCGTGGTTACAACGGCATTGGTATTCCCGTTAATTACACTAACATTATTACTTCCAGAATTAGCTACATAAATTAAATTCACGGAAGTAGGTATACCAGTGGCTCCTGTGGCTCCCGTGGCTCCCGTAACTCCAGTAGCTCCCGTTGCACCTGTTGCACCTGTAACCCCAGTAGCTCCCGTGACTCCTGTTCCTCCGGTAACTCCAGTATCGCCTGTTGCCCCTGTTGCTCCGGTAAACCCAGTAACTCCCGTTACCCCCGTTGCACCTGTAACACCAGTAGCTCCCGTAACTCCAGTAGCTCCCGTGACTCCTGTTCCTCCGGTAACTCCAGTAGCTCCCGTTGCCCCTGTTGCACCTGTGACACCAGTGTCTCCTGTTACTCCCGTTGCTCCAGTAACCCCAGTGTCTCCTGTTACTCCTGTTACTCCGGTAACACCAGTAGCGCCCGTTACCCCTGTTGCTCCGGTAACTCCAGTAGCTCCCGTAACTCCTGTTCCTCCGGTAACTCCAGTATCGCCCGTTGCTCCTGTTGCACCTGTAACACCGGTAGCTCCCGTGACTCCTGTTCCTCCGGTAACTCCAGTATCGCCCGTTGCTCCTGTTGCACCTGTAACACCGGTAGCTCCCGTGACTCCTGTTCCTCCGGTAACCCCAGTATCGCCCGTTGCTCCTGTTGCACCTGTAACACCGGTAGCTCCCGTGACTCCTGTTCCTCCGGTAACCCCAGTGCTGCCTGTTGCCCCTGTTGCTCCGGTAACGCCTGTTATACCCTGAGACTCACCCAGCAACTCCTGAGAAACCAACCGATGAGCCGTCACCAACTCACCTTCAGCATCTTTGCCCCAGACAGAAATTTGCGCTTCCGGAGCAGCCGTGTCTGCAGTTGAAAATACAAACTCGAACCCATCAAAATTCGCCACATAGTCTTTGGTCATAACCTGATTAGGCAACACATTAAATAGTTCTTCCACATACAACGTTCTAACCCCATCCAAGAAGTACCCCAAAAGAAGTACATTATACACATCAGTCAAATTTCGGTTATCAATTTTAATTGTGACAAATTGAGTGGGACGTGTACCCGTTACACCTGAAATATTATTTTCAATGGGACCAGTTGATAAAATGGTCATTCAATCACCCTCCTTTGTACCATGACTTAATTCCCCTCAAGTTGCCTATCTATTTCATCCCGAGCCTAATTGTTCGGCAGATACTAGTCGGTGCGCGTCTACCAACTCACCCATTGATGTCTTTCCCCACACGGAAACCTCGGTCTCATTCACAGCTGGACCACTGATGGTGAATACGAACTCGTAAGCAACGAAGTTTGTACTATAATTCCTTGTGAGTACCTGGTTAGGAAACACTTCGATCAACTCACTGACATACATCGTTCTCTCACCGTTCAAGATGTAACCATAAATCTGAAGAGCTGAACTATTGACCAAATCCCTGTTCACAATCCTCACCGTTACAAAACTCGAAGGATTCACACCAAGAACTGGACTATTGTCAATGGGTCCGGTTGATAGAACAGTCATACAATCCCCTCCTTCAGGCAGCCTATTCCCCATTCTGCTTCAGAGCTCATAGCTTGAGTTAGCTGCTCAATTGTTGAATAAGAATAGACGCATTGGCATTGATCTGTGATCCACCTGCCAGAGTTTGCAGATCAACAGTCGATGCACTTGAATGATTTCGTAATGTCAACACATCACCGGGAGCGGCGGTGATAATAATCATTCCTGGATTCGGTTGAGTGCCGGCTCCTGAACCATAGACACTACCGCCTACAGGGGCTCCGTTTTGATAAAGGGTGAATTGGTTTGCCTGAACGCCTGCAACGATGAAGAATATCGCATAGTCCCCAGCATTACCAATAATAATTCCAGCCGTACCCGGTGTATGAGTAATGTTAGTAAGGTTTTCATTGCTATCGAAGGTTATATCCGTCTCGGTAGCTACAGACTGAGTTGAAGTATTAAAAATGTAGCCATAGGACGACAAACCTTGCCCTGTAGAACCCGTGGCTCCTGTCACTCCGGTGGCGCCTGTTGCACCCGTCACTCCGGTGGCTCCGGTTACTCCTGTCGCTCCAGTGCTGCCTGTTACTCCCGTCACTCCAGTGCCGCCTGTTGATCCCGTAACCCCGGTATCGCCTGTCGCTCCTGTTACTCCAGTCCCACCCGTTGATCCCGTCACTCCGGTGCTGCCTGTTGATCCTGTCACTCCAGTGTCGCCTGTTGATCCTGTCACTCCAGTGCTGCCTGTTGATCCTGTCACTCCAGTGCTGCCTGTTGATCCTGTCACTCCAGTGGCTCCCGTTGCCCCGGTAGCGCCTGTTGCACCTGTGACTCCAGTATCTCCAGTTGCACCCGTAACCCCGGTATCCCCAGTTGCACCCGTTACTCCAGTTACTCCAGTGCTTCCTGTTGATCCCGTCACTCCAGTGGCTCCTGTTGCACCCGTAACCCCGGTGGCGCCTGTCGCTCCTGTTGCTCCCGTTACTCCTGTTGCTCCCGTTACTCCAGTGGCTCCTGTTGCTCCTGTCACTCCAGTGTCGCCCGTTGATCCCGTAACCCCGGTGGCGCCTGTCGCTCCTGTTACTCCAGTGCCGCCTGTTGCTCCCGTTACTCCAGTGCCGCCTGTTGCTCCTGTCACTCCAGTGCCGCCTGTTGCTCCTGTCACTCCAGTGGCGCCTGTTGCTCCTGTCACTCCTGGTACTCCGGTGGCGCCTGTTGCACCCGTAACCCCAGTGGCGCCTGTTGCTCCTGTCACTCCGGTGGCTCCCGTTGCTCCGGTTGAGCCTGCCCCTACACCTGTGGCACCTGTTGCACCTGTGGCTCCTGTCGCTCCGGTTACACCTGTTATGCTCAGGGTTTCACCCAGCAACTCCTGTGATACCAATCGGTGAGCCGTGACTAACTCTCCTTCGGCGTCTTTGCCCCATACGGAAATTTGTGCTTCCGGGGCAGCGAGGTCTGCTGTGGAAAATATAAACTCGAACGCATCAAAATTTGCGCTATAATCTTTGGTTATGACCTGATTGGGCAACACATTAAACAGTTCTTCTACATATAACGTTCTGACTCCATCGAGATAGTACCCCAAAAGAAGAACATTATATACATCTATTGAATCCCGATTATCGATTTTGACGGTGACGAATTGAGTGGGGCGGGTACCGGTTACACCTGAAATATTGTTTTCAATGGGTCCGGTTGATAGAATGGCCATTTCATCATCCTCCTTTTTTATTCTTCTTCATGCGGATTGAGCCTTCGTATAGCATTATTCAGAAGTTTCTTAATGGTGTGGACAATTCATGTTCTATATGAATAATCACTTAAACAGCCCGGTATCAGGGTGAGAGATAATAGTGCAGTTCACCATTTAAATGTCAGTTTTAATAACTCGCACCTCACTTGAAATGCTGATTCGTTCATATCAATTAACAATTATTCCTAAACAATAAAATTGTAAGCGCATAACAAAAATAAAAAATCAATATCCCTCTCTTCTGCGCCGATAACATGTATGCTTCATGTCAAAAAATATATACACACTACATTTGGAAAGCTATAATATGGGTAACCATCATCCCCCCAATCATTTCATTTGGGGGCCACTTGTAAGTAGCTCGTGCAACAGGTGTACTTTCCGAAAGTTATGCCCTAACTGAGGTGATATCGATGAAACATTTACTTCCAGAATTAATGACCTTATTACGTACAGATATGAATATCCTGGATTCGGGCCTCTCCATGCCCGCCATCCCTTCAACCACTGGACTGGCAGACGCCATCCCCCTTTTCAATACCAGTCCTTACCTGTTAGTGCAGGATGATGGACCTCTATTGGGCTATATCGCTGTATCCGATATTCTGCAAGAAATGATGCATGCCCATCGGCTTTTGGAGGCTTATTTCGAGACAACACTGGAGACAGCAGGCTCAGCTCTGACATTGATTAATGAAGAAGCAAAGGTGACCTACTGGACATCGGGTGCAGAGCACGTTTTTTCCATCAACAAAAAAGATATCATCGGCAAACCGGCAGCGGATTTCTTTCCCCCGGATCGCCTTCAATCGCTCAAAACGTTATATACAGGGGAAACTGTGTATCGAAAGCAGCACCAGCCAAGGCCCGATCTATTCGCCCTGATTAATGCACGTCCAGTGCAACTCGATGGACGTATTGTAGGCGCGGTTGCCGCCGAAGTGGATATAACAACCGAAATTCGTCTGCATCAAGAGTTATTACATATGACATCCAAAGTCCAGCATCTGGAGAAAGCCGTTGCCCGTCTACGCCCGGATTCCGATCCGTTTGCCAGAATCAAGGGTAGCAGTCCGGTAATCAACCATTGTCTGGAGACTATTCGCAAGATCAGTACTACCTCAGCTACCGTGCTCATTCTAGGAGAGAGTGGAACGGGCAAGGAGCTATTCGCCAAAGCCATTCACGACCTGCGTGAACCGCAAACAGCTCCGTTTATTGCCATTAACTGCGGAGCTATTCCTGGTTCATTATTTGAGAGTGAGTTATTTGGCTACGAGAAGGGTGCATTTTCAGGGGCTGATCCCAAAGGAAAAAAAGGGAAAATTGAACTGGCCGAAGGCGGTACGCTCTTTTTGGATGAAATAGGTGAAATGCCGCTGGAGCTTCAGGTGAAGCTGTTGCGTGTATTGCAGGAGAAAAGTTACTTCCCTGTCGGTGGAACACGCATGAAACAGGCAAGCTGCCGGATTATCGCCGCAACCAATCAGAATCTGCTGGGCATGATCGCCCGCAATCAGTTCCGGGAAGATCTCTACTATCGATTGAATGTCATTAACCTCGTCATCCCTCCCCTGCGTAAGCGCAAGGAAGATATTTACGAGTTGACACAGACCTTCCTGCAAGAGTTTTCCTTGCTCTATAATCGTCATATTGAATTGGTCCCTCCCGAGGTGTTCAAGCTGTTATTCCAGTATGACTGGCCGGGTAACGTACGGGAATTAAGAAATGTGATTGAACGGATCACCATTCTCACCACGGATGGCGAGGTCAAGCCTGAATATCTCCCTGACACCTTCATTTCATCCATTGATCAGGCACAATCCATATTGAACGAGACAGTGCAGCTTCATCCACAGCCTGGCCTGGAATCAGGCTCGTCTTGTTTACCTGGCAGCTCGGACCCAGCTGTTTCAATACATGAAGGAGAACAAGACGAGTCGCAAGATACTTCCACCCTATCTTATCAGGAGCAGTTGGACACCTATGAGTCGGAACTGCTGCTGCAATATCTGAAAGCCGCCGGAGGCAACAAAAGAACGCTCGCCCGGCAGCTCGGCATCTCCAGAGCAACGCTCTATAACCGCATGAAGAGGCTCGGTCTATGACCAGCCTCTTCTTGTCGTTATAACGGTACTGACGGAACCCCATTGCCACCATCATCCAGATAGAAGAACCGGCCGACTGGTTAGTGGAAACGAATCGTTAATGCTTCAATTTCACTAACCTATCGACCTTACTTATGTAACCCTGGATTTTATATGATTCCATCAAAAAAACACGCAGGACCAGCTCTAAAGGCCGGTTACTGTGTGTTTTTTGGTTTATTCCAATGATATTAATTTCCGATAATGCTAATTTCCAATGAAATTATATTATGCTTTCTATCACCTATAGCACTCTTGCCAGTCTGACCAAAGCCGCTCGCAAATGCCGATAGAATGTGGCACGACTCATCGAGCATGCTTGCGCTGCGGCAGTTGGATTGCCAGCATGTGTCCAATAGGCCGTGTATAACAGCATCTGATCCTGCTGGGAGATACCATGAACCCGGCCCTCCAGCAAATCCAGGATATGAGTCTGTAATTGAATTCCATCCGTCAAGCCATTCACTCGCGCTGCGTACCCATGCAATTCTCCGGGAGAGTGCAGATGAGTCAGCATTTTGCGTACATCCTGTTCGGACCAGGGAACCTGACTCACGCCAGATGTCCCCTGTTGTAACCCGCTGCTCTTTGTATCCGGACCCAAAAGGGACATCACCCAGTCACCGAATTGCCCGCTACGTAAATCCAGATCCAGCACAGATGCCTGATCTTCATACAGGTCACATAAACGAGTACGTGCTCTTTTACTCCGAAAACCAATGTTCTGCAAAAACAGCTTCAGATACGGATTGGTTGCGACCAATATGACCCTGGCCCCTTCTCCCAGTAGTGACAGCCGATCCAGCGACATATAACCCACAAGTTCTTCACGTTTGTAACCTGGCACATCATCCCTTGCTGCAGCGAGTACCGCAAAGTGAGTATCCGTCTGGTCCGGATCACAATCCAGCTCTTCTGGTGTGAAACATTCCTGCATTTCGGCCGGAAAATATTTGCATAACATTCCACTGCTCTCCCCGTGCACGAGCACCGTAATGAACATCGCGATCGGATCGCCCCCCTTGTCACGCATCAATACAACTCCCTCAGGATAACGCTGTGCAAGTTCGTCTAAAAAAGCTGGATAAGACGGCGCCTGCCAGGGCTCCACACTATATTCACACCACTGTTGGAGCAATTTGTGCAACGCCGGCAAGTCTTCCGCTCGCATCACTTCCATCGGAGAAAATAGTGAATCTGCCGATACATCAGCGTACTTTCGATGCTGCAGCATGGATTCCTGACACAAAAGGAGCATTTTCCTGGTAATCTGGCGTCTCTCATGTGGATCCGCTTGTTCATGGAGCGGCTTCAACAGCCCCGCTATTCGCACACGCATGGCTTGCAGACGCTGTGGTTCACGTTGGCGGAAATCCCGAAGCAAATGCAGTCTGGCCATATCATGCAGCGCCAAACCATTAGGACCGGAACGGATAAATGACATACGCCTCAGGACGTTGTATTCCTCAAGCGTCACCTCTGTTTGCAGCACAGATGCCAACAATTCCTGATTCGCCGTTTCCAGCAGCGTTAATACCTCTACCATCGGGTGCAGCCGGGGAAGCGTCAATTCAAGCAGCAGTCTGGCACTAATCATCTGAGACAATTCAGTCCAATCGGAGATAGGAATATTCCTGCGCTGATCCGCTGCCTCCACAGCAAGCGCCAGCCCGAGCGGATGTCCATCCGTCATACGTGCAATCGTCCCCGCTATGCTCCTGTTCAATGATCCTGCCACCGCAATGTATTCGGACACTTCTTCACCCGTAAAATGTTGAAGAGGCATCTGCACGAGGCGCTGCCGCAACCTTGGATGTGTCCGCCATGCTGAAGCCGGCTCCGGTCGTGAGGCCAGAATAATAAGTACTCCATATAACGGGAGCTTGGATACGAAGACTTCCATAAACCAACTCTCCAGAAGAGCCAGCTCCTCATAATTATCCACAGCAAGGACCAGCCGCCTCTGAACTGAAGTTTCACTCAGCAGGCTTAATGGCCGCTTGTTACCATCACTCCCCATTGTCTCAAGTCCCAATGTAGAGGAGAGATACTCCAAAAAAACTGACGGTGTAGAGCCGCAGGATCTGCCATCCATCCATATGGCAGTTGCCCCCTGGTTTCGAGCAATGGACAACATCTCGGACAGCAAGGATGATTTACCGATCCCCCCCATGCCCGTAACTGAAAAAATGGTTAAAGGTGCTTCCGGATTGCTGAGCCATCGGTCCAACAGCATCAGTTCCTTGGCTCGACCCACAAAACGTTTTCCATGACCATAATGGCTGTCGTATTGAATCTCACTACTGTTTTCCATCTGTGTCCTCCGTACTAGATACTGGTACTTTCCCTTAACCGTATTTTCTCACAAGTTGAGACTATATTGAGACGCACAGTTACATGTGAAGTGATAAAATCTAGATAAAAGCCAAATTATAGTAAAATACACAAAACAGCTGTATGCAAACGTTTAACACTGGGTACATACATCTTTCATGAGGATGTTCAACATATTCGCCATTCCGCTAATCGAGCACACCAATCAAGTGGGCATTTGATGTGATTCAGAACGCTGAAGTCCATAAGCAGCTACTATTTTCAAAACTTCATGCTTCCCTTTCAGAACCTATACAGCCCGATATTCCAGGAAAGGCGGATTTGTGTGAAAAAAAACCTCGATATCTGTAATCTGAGCGGACAACTAGGAATCAACCGTGAACGACTTGATGAATGGTTGCGTCAAACCGATGTTTCATCCAAAAAAATGGAGACGGGAACTCTTCCAGAGCGCAGCTCTTCACCATACCGCTTGGCTGCTCCCACCTCACTATCCCTTGCACCTTCCTCTGGCCAACCGAGACTGTTTCGCGGCCGCCGTCCGGATTCTGGCAACCCTGTATTACCGAGAGCATTACGACAAACTCGTCGCATCAGTAAAAATTGCTAGACTGTGCATGTTTTTCAATAGTGCACAGTCTAGACTGTCTTCCAGCCTGATCCATCAAGACGAAAAATCATGTTCCTCCTCGATCATGGCATGAGCAAGCAGCGCCATCTCCAGGCAGATTCTTCTTTCCTGATCCATAAAATCAGGTCCCATTAATTCTTCTAACTTCTCCAATCTATTGTACAGAGTTTGCCGATGTATGAACAATTGAGCAGCTGCATCCCGCTTGGAACCGAAGTTTTGCAGAAAGGCATCCAAGGTCTCCACCAGCCTTAGATGATGTGTCCGATCATATTCAATCAGAACACCCAGATGGTCATTCACAAAAGGCTGCAGAAACGATTGGGGCAATGCTTTTAACATTTGATATATACCCATACGTTCGTAAAAATGAATATGTTCTAGCCGATCTACGGATCGTGAAACTTCGATGACCTGATACGCTTCCCGCAGACTGTCTGGCAATCCTGTTAAACGGTTACGCACCTTGCCAAATCCGGCATGGATCGTAACCTGCTTCAGGTTGCGACTCGCAAATCTCTTCACATCAACAATAGTTCCTTCAAGTGACTTTACCAGTTGATTTCGTGTGGATGTCTTGCTCTCTTCCCTGGCACAGCATACATATACCTGATTATTTTTCAGCATGATGAGGCTGGCCAGATTGTTCTTTTTGAGTAACGAACGCAGCAGAACCAGAATATCCTGATGGTTGGTTTCCATTCGCTCACGGCCGATGCCTTTCAGACGGTGCTCCATCTCAATAACCCCGCCGGCAAACCAGTACTGTCCCTTTACCAGCAGACGGAGCCCCATTCGGGTCTGCGCCTGCTCTTCATGAAGAATGTTACCGTTCATCAGATCCTGGATCAGTTCATTCTGGTTGCGTACCATCTTCTCCTCCAAAAACTGCGACCGCAGAGTCAGTGCCGCCGCAGCCTTTGCTGTATAATCGAGCAACAGCTTAAGATACTCAACGGGTGCTGAAGGATGTACAACCATGCCTACCGCGGAAAAAACCTGACCAAAACATACGACCGGGTGACACAGTAACACCTGTTCCTCATCCAGATGGAACCATAACTCCGTGTCTGAATCATTGAGATCCAGATGCTCAACCTCCTGTTCGTACCATGTGTAGATCGCTTGCTGTGTCTCGGTGGGTAGTTCCGGCACAAAACTGCCCGGTTCCATGGACGAGATATACACAACCGGTTTGGCCGCGTATTCATGCAGAAGATGAAGTACAGCCGGCATGTCTGTACTCTGTAATGTTCGCTGCTGAAGCTGACGGGAATAGGTTTCCAGACTCTTCAGCAGTTGGTGTTGATGATTAATAAGCAAAGCGTGAATATCTTGCGTGATCTCAACAAAACGTACCGGTTGCTCAAACACGATAAGTGGGAATTGATGCCTGTCAGCCAGTTCAATCAATTCTTCGGGAATGCCATGAATGCTCGTACCAAATTCCACGCAGAGCCCCGCCGCTTCGCTCCGGATTAACTGGAGCAGATATTCTTCGCGCCCTTCTTCCGATTGAAGCCATAGTCCAGTGGATAAAATAAGATCATGGGGACTTACAAATGGAGAAACATTGGTAATCTCCAACACATGAACCCATCCAACCTGACGTAATGTTCCTTCTTTCCCCGCAGCAAGCCGGGCTTTGGCAAAGACGGGGCGAGCCAGAATATCCTTTATCGTAAACACGCGGTCATTTCTCAATATCGATCCCTCATAGTGTCATTTTTTCTTACATTATAAGCGATGGGCAAATGTCCTGAATAGTCTTTTCTCGACATTATGTTGAATCAATTCTTCAAAACATAGACATGAGGTAAGGTGCAAAACGATGATCCAGGTCATAAACTTGTAGTATAAGCTAACAACCATTAAATGGACGAGGTGCATGGCGATGAGAATCGGAATTCCGAAAGAAATCAAAAACAATGAAAACCGTGTAGCAATGACCCCAGCTGGAGCTGCTGATTTTGTCAGAGCCGGACATCAGGTCATGATCGAACGTGGCGCAGGATTGGGCAGTGGATTCACAGACAACGAATATCAATCGGCTGGAGCGGAGCTTCGGGATACAGCTTCAACTGTGTGGGCTGAGGCAGATATGATCATCAAGGTCAAAGAGCCCCTTGCCAGCGAATACGCCTATTTTCGTCCTGGCTTGATTCTCTTCACCTACTTGCACCTCGCAGCGGAACCTGCACTGGCAAAGGCACTGATTGAAAGCCGGGTAACCGCCATTGCGTACGAGACACTGGAAGTTAACGGTACGCTGCCTCTGCTCACACCGATGAGTGAAGTTGCCGGACGGATGTCGGCTCAGATTGGAGCGCAGCTGCTGGAGAAAACGGAAGGTGGCAAAGGCATTCTGTTATCCGGCGTACCCGGCGTAAGCCGTGGCAAGGTCGTCGTTATTGGGGGCGGCACGGTGGGCACGAATGCCGCCAAAATCGCGATTGGTCTGGGTGCGGATGTGACCATCCTCGATTTGAATCTGAATCGTCTGCGCCAGCTGGATGATATTTTTGGCAATCAGATTCATACGCTGGTATCGAGTCCATCCAATATTGCGTCGGCTGTTGCGGCTGCCGACCTGCTGATCTGTGCGGTGCTGATTCCAGGCGCCAAAGCGCCAACCCTAGTCAGCGAGCAAATGGTCACCACCATGGCACCCGGTTCGGTCATTGTCGATGTGGCGATTGATCAGGGCGGAATTGTGGAGACCATTGATCATATCACGACCCACGATGAACCGACCTATGTGAAGCATGGTGTGGTGCATTACGCGGTAGCGAACATGCCGGGCGCGGTGCCGCGCACGTCTACGGTGGCGCTGACCAACGCCACCATGCCTTATGCGCTGCAGCTGGCGAACCACGGTGCAGCCGCCGCGATTCGCGGCAGTTCGTCCATTCGCAGCGCGATAAACGTGCTGAATGGACATATCACGTATGAGGCGGTTGCCCGGGATCTCGGGCATGCCTATGTTCCCGCAGGACAGGCGCTGGAGAACACCGCCGCGGTCCAGTAATCTTGATATGATCGTTCCACCTGGCGCCTTGCCGCCGGCCTGTGGAACGTAATAGAAGCGCCAGTCCGGGCAGATCCTGTCCAGGCTGGCGCTTCTTGTTTTATTTTTACATGAAATAGGAATGAGATCTGAAGATGCTTCGGGTGGCGCTCTATACTACACGTTCGCTGCACACCTCACGGAAATTACAGTCCCGGCAAGCGCGGCGTGAAGGCATTGGCGTGAAATACGAGACGTCCTTAGGACGGTTGTAATACTCATCATCCACACAGGAGCGCATCTCCGCAATATACCGCCCCACGTTCTCCTCCACCTTCAGGATATCCTCTTCCGTTGCCGTAAACTCTCGGTGTGTCCCGGTTAACAGGTACTCCACCCGCAGCTCAATCTGCTCCAGTGGAACCCGGTAATGCTCCCTCACATAGGATGCGTACAGCATCAACTGATCCGAGAAGTCATCCTCCTTGCCCGTTTTCCAGTCCACAATGACGATGTTGCCGTTGCTGCGACGATATAACAAGTCCATCTTCACATACACACGCGTATCGTGCAGCATCATCGTATCCCATTTCTCAATCTCCAAAATATCCGTACTCGCACGGGACAGGTCCTCCCACGTGAGCGTCTGGTACAGATTGCCGACACAGGCCGAGGCTCGTTCTTTGATCGTGGCAATCCGGTCATTCAACGTGTCATCCCCGTAATACATCTCGGACAACATCACCCGGTTCTTGGGGTCGAGCCGCCACTGATCCTGATCCATGGATTCCACATACGCCTGATTCAGCAGCTTGCGCATCGTCCGTTCCAGGAAGTGCTCACGAGGTTTATCCTTGCCTTCTTCCCTGCTACGTACCGCCGATTCACACATCCGATGTGCGAGGTCACCGAATACGAGGTATAGATTACTGAGCTGCTTCAATCGATACAGACGTACCTGCATCTCATCAGCCGACTCTGCCTTCCAGCCGTTATGGGCTCCATAATAATGATAATAATATTTGCGCAGGCACTCATCGAACATACTCGCCCGCGACTGCGAATAAGACCACTGCGGGTATTGTGCCATAAGATATTCTGCCTTTCTGTATGCCGGATCTGCATGAGATCCCTTAATGCTCACAGTATATAGGAAAGGGCAAAAACGCCGCAAGCACCCTTCCGTAATTTTCTTCTATCCGCAACCGTTTCCGATTCAATGCGTAACGTTTATATAGTAACATCACCAAAAGATGAAATTACAACGTAGAACACATACTATACTAAAAGAGTACAGTATTTTGCAGTTAGACAGATGAATTGTACAGGCATATCCTAAAAGGAGGCACCACCCATGAATCGACCGGATTGGTTCCAGGCGGAAGAAGCATTACAACAAATCCAAGTCATCGGAAGCGACCGGAATGAGCTCGTGAACATCATTGGCCATGTAGAAGGACTGAATTGTATTGGTACAGGAACGGATGCGGCGGTATTTACGTATGACGGCTTGCCACAGTATGCCTTCAAGATGTACTCAGATCATGCCCTGGACAAACTTGAAAATGAAAAACAGGTATATGAGCAGCTCAAAGGCCTGCCCTACTTCCCTACCTATTACGGCAGCGGCCGGAATGTTCTTGTGATTAGTTTTGAAGCGGGAGATACCTTGCTCGAATGTCTGGAAAAAGGAATCCCGGTCCCCGAGCAGGTCATGCTCGATGTGGACGAAGCTCGTGAGGCAGTACGCAGCCGTGGCCTGAATCCACGGGACATTCACCTGAAAAATGTAATTCTCCAGAATGGACGCGGAAAAGTCATCGACGTCTCGGAGTATATTCAGGACGGCAACGATAATCGCTGGGAGCATCTCGTCTGGGCCTATCACAATATTTATCCACGGATCAAAGGTACGCCCATCTCCCCACGCATGCTGCAAACGATCAAATGGGGATACAATCAACTGGATCAGGCCAATATCAAATTGGACGACCTCTCCAAGAAGGCCAACCGATTATTCTCGAGATTCATGAAATAAGCAATGTTTATAAAACAGATCAAATGTTTGTTCTGATATCTGATATTCATAAAATAATCCGGATTACTCGCACATCTCTGGCGGTGATCCGGATTTTTGTTTGTACCCTGTTGACGCAAGGCCTTCCTATTTTAACCGCCCCTGCGAGGGTGTCATCCCTTTGTATTGTTTATACAGCTTCGTAAAATAGTTAGCATTATCACAGCCAACCTGAGCAGCGATCTCGGTAATGGTAAGGCTGCTCTCCTGCAGCAACTGTTCGGCTTTCGTCATTCGGCACCCATTCACATATTCTACAAAGGTGCGTCCAGTCAGTTTTTTGAACATTTTGCAAAAATGATACGTGTTCAGACCCACCTGACCGGCTGCCTCGGTAACGGATATTTTCCCTGTTGGCTCCGCTTCAATCTGCTCAATCAAATGTTTGAAACGTTCCCGATTGGGAAAATACGATCCCTTTGTTTTATCAGGAAGCTGGTGTGGCATAAATGTACGGGCAAGCAGTGTGAACAAGGCATGCAGCTTGGATTTCACAACCAGTTGGTAGGCAAGCGGCTGTGAGGCCATCTCCTCGATGGCTTCATCCAACAGGGAGTAATAGCCTTGGCAAGCTATGTCGAGCTCCGCCGGTTTTACCGGGAACCTTACCTTCCCCTCCAGATAGGGAGCAACATATTTCAAGTGAACGGGATCATGGGTAAAATCATGAAATAATGCACTGTTGAGCACAACCGAATCAAAATGGATATCCCCTTCCTCCAGAGCATACCCAACATGCAGCGCCCCTCCAGGAATGATAATAACCTCACCTGCTTGAGCTACATAAGGCCTGCTGTCGATATGAAACAGTGCACTACCCTTCCGCATAAAAATCAGTTCAAAGTGTTCATGCCAGTGCAAGTACAGAATACATTCTTCCATTTTCATTCCCCAGCAACGATTCTGGAACAGCTGAAATGGATGAGATTTATGGTCAATGCGGGTGTTTTCGTGAAGCGCTTTCAGATCCAACACGCTGTCTCCTCCTCTCCCCACAAGATCAGACTAATATTGCACAAGATTGTATAGAGCCATCCGGCAGATGCCCGGCTATAATGAGTGTGTCACGAAGTACTATAAGCCAATATTGGAGTGAAATACAACCATGAATAATCCGTTACGTATAGGCACACTTGTAGGTGGACATGACGCAGTCCGCGTCATTCCACAGATTATGAAACATGGCTTCGAATCATTCAATCTGACCTTCTGGCAAACGACTGGTGATCTGGACCTCGCCGAGACAGCCAAACGTGTCCGTGAAATCGTGGACGAACAGGGAATTGTCATCTCTGCAGTAAGTGTGTTTGGCAATCCGCTCACCGGAGCCGGAGATAATGCCGATACACTGGCCAGTTGGGAACGGGTGATTGACCATGCCCAGCTCTTCGGAGCGGATATCGTCTCCGGGTTCACCGGACGACTGACCGATCAACCGATTGACCAATCGATTCCACGGTTCAAGGAAGTGTTTGGAGAACTGGCACGCCGGGCTGCAGACCGGGGTGTACGCATTGCTTTTGAAAACTGTGATATGGGCGGTACATGGCAGACGGGTGATTGGAACATTGCGCATAATCCAACGGCCTGGGAGATGATGTTCGATGCAGTTCCTGACGAAAACATCGGATTGGAATGGGAGCCATGCCATCAAATGTCCAGCCTGATCGACCCGATTCCGCAGCTACGCAAGTGGGCGCCTAAAGTGTTCCATGTGCACGGCAAAGATGCCACCATTGCCTGGGACATCGTCAAAGAATATGGCGTGCACGGCCCACGAGAATTCGTCTGGCACCGTACGCCTGGATTCGGGGATACCAACTGGTCCGACATCATTACGATTCTGCGCCAAAACGGGTATCAGGGAACGATTGATATTGAAGGCTGGCATGATCCTGTCTACAAAGATGAACTCGAAATGACCGGACAGGTGCACGCTTTAAAATATTTGAAACAATGTCGTGGTGGAGATTTTGTTCCCAATCCGGTATAGAAACGGGATTAACATTGAGTTGCATGATATCCATTGCAAGAGCATAAAAAATGAAAAGCATAAGGAGATGATAGGATGAGTCATCCTTATCGGGTAGTTGTGGCAGGCTGTGGGGCCATGTCCAACACCTGGGTTGATTACGCCATGCAAAGACCGGACACGGAAATTGTAGGGCTTGTCGATCTGTATGAACAGACTGCCGCCGCACTCGCTGCACGGCACGGCCTCTCCTGTCCCACGTTTACGGATATCAGTGAGGCCATTCAAGCAACTGATGCCAACATCGTATTTGATGTCACCATTCCAGCGAGCCATCACGGCATCGCCATGACAGCGTTACAACAAGGATGCCATGTATTTGGGGAAAAACCTCTGGCGGAATCCTTCTCTGACTGTGAAGATATTGTTCAGACTGCACGCCGTACGGGCAATATTCAGGCTGTGATGCAAAATCGCCGTTTCGATCCACGTATTCGCGCCTATCGGCAGTTGATTTCCGACGGAACGATTGGCCAAGTCGGTTTTGCAGGGGCAGATTTCTTCCTGGGTCCACATTTTGGAGGATTCCGTGACCTGATGGATAGTCCATTGCTGCTGGATATGGCGATTCACACCTTCGACCAGGCACGTTATATTCTCGGTGCCAACCCGGTCTCGGTGTACTGCCACGAATTCAATCCTCCGGGGTCCTGGTATCAAGGCAATGCGATGGCACTATGTATCTTCGAAATGTCCGATGGCTCCGTGTTTAACTATCGCGGGTCCTGGTGCGCAGAAGGTGTACCTACTTCATGGGAAGCATCCTGGCGCGTAACCGGAGAAAAAGGAACCGCCATCTGGGATGGCAATGATGACATTTATGCTGAAGTTGTCTCGGCGCAACATCTGGATGCGGAAGGAAAACCGTCCTTTTTCCAGCCGTGTGAGCGGATTGAGGGATACCTGCCCGTCATGGAGAAAACCGGACATCACGGCTGCCTCGAAGACATGTTCGCAGCGCTGGAATCCGGGCAACTGCCTGAGACCGATTGCAGTGACAACCAGTTCAGTATGGCCATGGTGCTCGCATCCCTCGAAAGTGCCCGCACAGGGCAAAAGGTGCTCATCGCCGATCTGCTGAAAACCACATAGCGAAGCGCCTATGTACTTGAATTAAATAAAGCCCAATCTGCAAAAGTTTAGCAGTTTGGGCTTTATTGTTTTTTATCTACTTCCTTTTCCTATACAAGGTACAAAAAAAGTTTCTGATAAAACGCGAAGTAGTGCAGGGAACGAAATCGATTTTGAAGAAACGAAGTGCTCGCCTTTATCACCGGATTTCCCCTACAAAGGGAATCAAAAAATCCGGGGATAACAGCGATCGAAAGAACGATTCGTAACCGAAACGGCCGCTTTACGAGGAGTAAGCAATCTTTTTTTACATGTATCTTTTATAGGATTCCTTTTTTCATTGCCTTGTACACAAGCTGCGAGAAGAGGCTGTTCGACCAAGCAAACCAGGGCCTTGTGAACGTGTTTGGATCATCCGAATGAAAACCTTCATGCATGTACCCAGTGCCTGCATCCGTGTTCTCCAGCAGATCAATCATCTCCAGCATTTCCTTATCATTGTCTGCGGTCAGACCTTGCATGGACAGCGCCATATGCCAGACGTAGCCGGGAGGAGTATGAGGACTGCCGATGCCTTTGGCTGCTTGTCCTTCATAATAAAACGGATTTTCCTTGCTCAAAATAAAGCGCCGTGTATTCTGGTACACGATGTCCTCGGTGGAAGCATACTCCAAATACGGAATAGACATAAGTCCCGGGGTACCTGCATCATCCATTAGGCAAAAGTTGCCGTAACCATCCGTCTCATAGGCATAAATCTGCCCATACTCGGGGTGACGGTAAGTACCGTATAAGGAAATACCGTGTCGTATTTCTTCTTCCAAATGAGCCATCTCGCTGACCAGCTTCTCATCTCTGAAAACCCACCTCGCAATCTCCCCCATTTGACGCAAAGTCACCGCTGCAAACATATTTGCCGGGATATTATAATGAAAATCACATGCATCATCACTAGGACGGAAACCGGACCAGATCATCCCGGTATAGTTTACCGGCATCCCCAATCCTTCGTTACGGAGCGTATCATGGGCTGGACAATTCCGGCGCATGAATCGATATGGGGACTGTTCACCATGACGCTGCTCCGTTTTCCACAGACGTACTACGCTCTCCATCACCCTCTTGAAACGCTCGTCAAATATATCCGTCAATTCCGTCTCACGCCAATACGCATAGGCGAGCCGCATAGAGAAACAAAGTGAATCCAGCTCAAACTTGCGTTCCCACACCCAAGGCGACATCTCTGTCTCATCATTCGCATCCCAATGCCATCCATTAGCCGTTTCGTTAAACGCATTGGCATAGATATCGATGTCCGCATAGAATGTATGCCGTTTGATCAGCCCGCCAATGATCCGCTGCAGCTGTTCGTCTTCCTTTGCCAGCGGAACGTAGTGCATCACCTGCTCCACTGAATCACGCAGCCACATTGCCGGGATATCCCCTGTAATAACAAAGGTTGTCCCATCATCCAATAGCTTTGTCGTCGTTTCCAACGTGTTGGGAAAACAGTTACGGAACTGTGCCAGCAATCTGGGTCTATGTTGCAGTCGTTCCTCGGCCTCGGTAAGAATGTTCTGCACAGCTTGCGGTAATTCCAGATGCGGCATGGGGATTTTCGGTAATCTGAACTGTTCCATGGATGTCGTCTCCTTTGAATTGAAGTTTCCATATTTGTTTGCATCGTTTCATTCAATGATTTGTGTCGCATTGTTATTTTCGTTATGATAAATTATAATAACATTATTATTTGTAAGTGTACTGTGCCGGAAGATGATCGTCAATTCATAACGGATGGTATATTAAAAAATAAATTGGATCATATCTTGTAGATTGAAATGGCTCGTTGGATTTATGCAAATTGTTTACATATGAAGGAGTAATGAAATGTCACGTAAAGTATCCATCCAGTCGCTGGCCGACCAGCTTGGATTATCCAAATATGCCGTCTCCCGTGCACTCAGTGGCAAGACTGGTGTCAGCGAAGCGACTCGCGCCCGTGTGCTGGAATTAGCCCGTGCCTTGGGATATCGCCAAAGCACCCCCGGAAGCAGCACTGTTCCAACTGCAACCAATACGGAACAATCCGAGCCCCCATTTGCTCTCATCTGCATGAATCAGCTCAACCGGGGTGAGCCCCACTATTGGCAGCGCGTCCTCTCCGGCATGATCTCTGCCTGTAATGAAAGAGGATGGCATCATGCCATTGTATCTCCCTCTCTGGGAGTCGCTGATGAACACACGCCTCCAGAACGGGCAATCGCTCCTCACTTGGATTGGGAACGTTGTGCAGGAGTCATCGCCATGGGCGCTTTCCCCCATGCAGTCCTGCAACGACTGAGCCAGACAGGCCGCCCCATTGTGCTCGTGGATCATCAGGAGCCACTCTTGAACTGTGATACCATCAGCCATGATAACCTGGAAGCAGGCATTACTGTGGCTAGATATTTAATGTCGATGCAGTGCCGCCGGATCGGTCTGATTACGGATGATGGCCGGGCTGCCAGCTTTGCGCAGCGGAAGATCGGCATCGAACTGGCTTTGAACCATTTTCACGCAGACAGCAGTCGGTTGACCACGTTCAGAGAATGGAATATTCCTTATGAGAACGGCGAATGGATTGACCAATTGGCTGCCACAATCAAAAACATGCCCGCCGACGAACGGCCTGATGCCTGGATTGGCGTAAATGATGATATCGCCTTGCAGTGGATGAATAAGTTGCAGGAAATGGGTTTCTCCACACCTGGGGATTGTCTTGTCATCGGTATCGATAATGTGCATGCCGCCGCTACATCGTCCCCGCCCCTGACCACAGTCAACCTGTGCAAAGAGGAGCTCGGTCAGCGTGCTATCGAAGCTTTGCAGCGCAGAATTGAACGTCCAGGTACACCGAAGGAAACAGTCATGTTATCCACATCCCTTATTCCACGGGAATCGGCGTAGCTCAATGTGCACAACTTAACTTTATTGAATATCAAAAAGGCCTCGCATGTTATTATGCGAGGCCTTTTATCACTATCTTGTTATTCATCCAAGCTTATTCCGTTCCGTTTCTTTATTTCAGCCAAGGCAGGCTACTGTACGACGGAAGATCTACTTCCCAATTCACATCTCGATACTCTCGATTAACTACGGTTCGTTTTAAGGTTAATTTCGTTCCATCTTCTTTGTAAAAACCACGGATGACCAATTTCAGATTGTCTGCAACGTATTCTCCGTCATTATTAGGCTGGTCTGGAAAACCGATTACTTGAACAGGATACTCTTTCCCTTCCGAATCTACGGCCACCCAGCGATCGCCATTAAAAGCATTTCGGAACGTACCACTTCCCTCCAGGACTAGTGAGTAGTTTTTGTCATAGGATTCCCACACCGGTTTGAAATTGAAATCAGAAAATAAAATTTCATCTCCATATTGTTCAAATTGCAGTACGTAGGTGTAAATTTCAGCATCCTTACGCATCTTTTCCAGATCCACTTCCACCGACTTCTCTCCCCACACTGGGATGGTGTAGCCTTCCAGGACAAAGCGAATCTTCTTCGCATCCACCGTAACAAAAGCAGGGTCCCATGTCTCCGATAACTTCAATGGACCACCATCCATTAATCCACTCAAATCTCGGAACCGGAACTTGGGTTGACGGGCATCTGGTCTGCTCCCGTTGAATATTCGATACTCACTCGTTTCAGGAATTTCGAGGTGGTACATCAAGTCCATATCATCTGCCCAATCTTCTCCGACTTTGGCACGCAGTTTATCATCCAGACTGATGTTCATATCAAGGCGGGTCCCATTTGGCGTACGTACAAGCTGTGTCATATCTAATTTCAAACCCTCAGGAGTGGTGTAGGTATTGTTCATGGGAGCCTTAACAGCCAGTGATTTGGCTTTGGTCATATCGATGTTGAATTGAAAGCTCCAGTCAACTGTTGCGCTAGATTCCACAAATTCCTCCTTTTCGGAATTATAATAACTGGGAATCTTTAAATGACTAAGTTCCCCTCGAACAACGACTTTATCCGGAATTTCGTCCTGCAACTGGTATACAAATCTTTGATATTTTGAACTGTACAGAGTCTGATCCCCAGGCGAAGACAATGATGCAATCGAATTTCCTTTCTCATCTGTAATATGAACTCTTCCCAAATCGGGATATACCGGATTAATCATACTGCCATCTGGTGCATTTTGCTGTAAGGTCATTACAATCTGAGAACGATCTACAAGTACATTTTCAATCTTAAGCGTGTAGCCCTGATCCTCAATGTTGATATTTGGATTAACTACTAGACCGAGTGGCTTCAAACGTTTGTAATCATCGGCATAATAGGAATACTTAAGTTCCTCTGGAACAGGTATGTTAGGTAATGGCGGGTTATTTACGGCATTTACCGTTGGTTGCGTCGATTTTGCTGTGTGATCAAAAGCAAACCAGGCCCCTCCCACAAGGATCACAACTGATGCCGCTGCGATTCCCGTACGGCGCATCCAATGGGACTTGGAAGCCTTTTTCGTAAATGGATCCCCGTCTTCTGCGCTCACCATGGACATTCCATCCAGTTTCCGCATCACCTCAAGCGTAAAGTCCGCATCCGGCTCCTCACGGAATAAATGCTGTTCCCACAATCGATCCTCATCATTTGGAATAGGCTTCATACGTCGATAAACCTCCTTTGCGCTCCATTTGTTTCTTCAGCGTTTTCTTCCCTCGGTAAAGTGCATTACGCACTTGTGCAGGGCTCATGTCCGTAATATCTGCAATCTCTTCGTAGCTCAGCTCATTCGTATATTTAAGCAGCAGCACAAGCCGATACGACTCTGGCAGTTGGTCCATCTGGCGATATATTTCACGCTGCATTTCCTTATGCAGTACATGTTTCTCTGGTGTTTCACCGTTGGTCTGTTCCAAGCCCGTATGAACAGCGGTCATCACAGGTTTCTGTTGCCGCATAAAATCCCGCATCCGATTCACAGCGATGATATATACCCAGGACGAGAAACTGCTTCCTTCCCTTCGTGTCGGAAGATAGCGGTAAATCCGAAGAAACGTATCCTGAGCGAGATCCTGTGCATCCTGATGACTCGCACCCATTCCGCGCAAAATGCCGAAGACTTTATTTTTATATCGATCCACGAGCACAGCAAATAGCTGTTTGTCCCCCGCAATAATACGCTGAATGAGCTCCTCCTCTGGTATCTGTTGAGTCATGTAATCCCCCTTCTCTACAGCTTCCATGCATGGTTCTGTACTATATAGACGGAAGCACTTCCTGAAACCTCTCACTTTATCCAAAAAAAAGAATTCGCGCCACCCGGTGTAAACCGGATAGCCGAACTCTGCAACCATTGAAGGTTCATTGTTACTGCTTCACTTGCTGCCATGTAGAGTTTCATTTTTGCTTCGTTTTTCAGTCCTCTCTGCTTTTCTCTGAGACAAAATCACTAAGCTGGGAATAGATCGCTACGATCTCGTCCATCGACATACGCACTAACCCACTGGATGAAGGGGCTACAAATTCATGAATTTCCTTGACGACTGGGTCGTCCTGAAATCCCCATTCCGCTTTGGCACGCTGACTGTACTGGGTGTATACCCCTTTCCCCACAAAACAGGCGATGTCTGGTCGGTATTCCTCCAGCTTTTGCCGTAAAATCTGCCGTCCCTCTGCATATTCTTCCTTTGTAATATCGTCCATACCTCTTGTTGGCCGGGCAACAATATTCGTAAATCCGTACCCCAGCTTCAGCAACTCTCCATCCTCTTGTGCATCATATAAACGAGGAGTCAATCCGGAACGTTCAAGAATGCGCCAGAAACGGTTTCCTTTATAAGCATAATGATGACCCGTCTCTCCAGACGTGATGCTGGGATTGAATCCAATAAATAATATCGATAAACCATAATCCAGATGATCTGGAATCATAATGAAAAGCCCCCTTATCTTTTTTAGTCATTTACATCTTTCATCTGTGTATAAAATGATATAATGGTTGAAGTATTTTCGAAATCGGACTGAAATTTTCATGAAAAAGGAAGCTGAACTGATGATTGCAGACATCATGCTTGAAGTCGTCCTGCCCGTCTTTCTCCTGATTGCCGTCGGGTCTTGGATGCAAAAGGTGTTCAAGTTGGACTTGTACACCCTCGCCAAAATCAATTTCTATTGTATTACCCCCGCAGCCGTCTTTATGAGCATGTACCACTCCGATATGTCGGGGGAATTGCTCGGAACTGTCACGCTTTTTTACGCCTTATATGTACTTATTCTCTATATTGTGGGGTCTGTGTTCGCACGCTCGCTTCGCATGAACAAAGGCATGAAGGCTGCCTTCAACAACAGCATCATGCTGGACAACGCAGGCAATTATGGTCTGCCCATCAACTCCCTGGTCTTTCGTGGTGATCCGCTGGCCTCTTCCATCCAGGCACTGGTCATGTCTTTACAGGCATTGCTGACATTTACCTATGGTGTGCTGTCAATTCAGGGTGCCAAGCTCAAAGGCAATTACCGTGCGGTAATCATTGGATTTCTAAAAATGCCCGTTCCTTATGCACTGTTGCTCGGTATTTTGTTTCATATGGGGAATATTCCATTGCCCACTTTCCTGTCTATGCCACTAACTTACGCGCAGCAAAGTATGGTCGCTGTAGCATTGTTGACACTTGGCGCCCAAATTGTGAAATATCCAATCCGCCTGTATCGTCTTGATGTGTATATTAGCACATTTCTGCGTTTGCTGATTGGCCCGGCCATCGGGATTTCGATTGTATTGCTGCTCGGTTTGCAAGGTATCGCCGCTCAGGCCCTTATTATCGCATCCGGTATGCCTACCGGAGTCAATGCGTCCATTCTGGCCGAGGAGTATGATAACGAGCCAGACTTTGCGGCCCAGACAGTTTTGATCTCGACGCTGCTTAACATCATTACAATTACTGCACTGATTTCCTTTGCGAAGACGTTCTGATACCATATTTTAAAAAATGTCCAGTTCACTTTCCTCCAAGGAGCAGTGAACTTTTTGGTTATGCGGATATGGATGATATAACAGCTCAACTAAAAAAAGTCCAAGTGCATCCATATTCCGGATGCACTTGGACCTCTTTTGTTATCTTCATATGCCATCTGATCAAGTCTGTTGTTCGACTTACCAGCCTTAAAAAACTAAGATTCACATGTCGTCCGTTCAGGGAACTTACCGCCTTCTCTGAACAAACATCGAACCAGTCGCTGTGCGGCCCGATTGAAATAAAAACTCGGACTGACACCCTCGACCTGAACAGGTTCCAGTTCTTTCACACTTTCCTTGACCTTATTCATTTCAATGAGTCCCATCTTCCGCTCATTCGGTCCGAATCGATAAATAACCTTTTCATCGTCTTCCGTCTGTTTCACCAACAGAATCATTGACGCCATACAGGTTACCCCCTATCGTTACGTTGTGAGATTCCAATGACCACTTGCTTACTATTAATTATTACCCAGAATGGATTGGAAACATATAGGGCTTTAGTTATTTATATTAACCTTAAAAATCCTAATTTTAATTATCTCGAATGAAATATTTTGACGAAAAATAAACAAAAACAGGCTTGGATATACCAAACCTGCCCTATTACCTTGCATCTAAAGGAATCAGAAGTCTCATGCTTCACCAATCCTGTTACAAACGTGGGTCCACCGGTTCAGACTCCAAAGCCAATGTAGCGAGCACACATTCATGAACCCTTTCCACAGGCTCCATGCGCACAAAACGCTCGATTCCCTCCATGCCCAAGGCACTTTCCATCAGAGCGTGGCGCTCTTTTTTGGACGTTTTGCGTTTGCTGAGCCGGGACAAATTGTCCGGTGCGAGGTAATCCATACCATAAATGATGTGCAAATACGCACGACCTCGTACTTTAATCGCAGGTTGGATCCCACACCTCTTGCAGCGCAAAACGGAAGATCTGGTCCAGTTCTTCATATGGAATAATCTGTTCATTTCCCATCTGGCCGGCCAGTCTGTCAAAATGCTCGATCTTCTCCGCCAAAAAAGCCTGTATTGCGGGCAGTTGCGGCTCCAGATCCAGTTCCTCGCCCGCCTTTTTCCGGCGTAGTAACTCATGAATCTCCGTATACAGCGGTGTAGTCGCAGTTACAAGCTCTTGCACCAGCTCTTCGAAGGCCATCGGCGGCATCGCATCATAACGTTCGATCCAGCCACAGGCGAGCAGTGGGCGCAGCACATAGAAATACTTTTTGATCTTCACCTGCTCACCCTGCAGATAATCCCGGAAGTTTCCCTTCGCCATATTCAGATAATGGTACATACAGGACTTTGGCGAGAAGGTCAAAGGCGACAGTGCACGAATATGCTCTGCCACGCTGTACGGTTCGTCATACTGAATCGGGGATTGCAGCCACTCCAGCAGTGGTGGATTCGACTTGCGAAACAGCTTCAAGGCTTTGCGCAAATCCCAACCATTCATATCGAGCTGATCACTGATTGGGCGTTCGATAACATCCCTTTTATCCTCAATGGACAAGTACCATTCCAGCGGTCTCACATACAGGAAACGAACATCGTAATCGCTGTCCTGTGAAGGAAATCCCCATGCCCGGCTGCCCGATTCACAGGCATAAATGATCCGTACCTGCTCCTCCTCTTCAATCTGCTTCAGCTGCTGTCTAATCGTATCTCTCATTTCTTCATGAACATGAGTCATCTCTGCGGCCTCCACATTTCCAATTTAAATCTCTATCTCTCTCACCCGGTTTGCAAGTGTATCATATCCCGCTATAGTCTCAGCAATATACGTCAGTACCGTTTCACTCCATCCATAGATATAAAAGGTTTTGCCATCCCGTGGCGGTACCATTGCCTGCTGATAAGGTGCAATATCCACAATAAATACTTTCAGGTCCGGATTCACCATCCGGCGATAACGTTCAAGCTCAACATATAACGGACTTCCTTCGTTCTGCTGTTCATCGGTAATCATAATGATCTGATCCACTTTTTCTCCGATATCCCGAAGCTCTCGTACAGGCCGTCCCGTGTCGGTTCCACCTTGTGCGCGAATCCGGTGAGCTTGGGAAAGGATGCTTTCATCCATCTTGGGACGAGCATCTTCAACCATATGGTCGAATAACCAGAACAGCGAGTTGCCTCGTGTTTGTTTATATAACGCCAGTGCCAGCACCGAACCAATCCGCAAATAATCCCCTTGCATGGAACCGGAGCGATCCAGGAAAATGGCGGTTCTTCCGGGCAGCGATGGCAGGTTGCCAATTGATAGCTCCACCGCTTCCCGCAAAGCAGAGCGCAGCTCTTCTCTTGCGATCATTTCATACGCACTGGCGAATCGAAAAGGTAAGATGCGCGATTTACGCAGGGCTTCCGCATCCGATAGGCGGCCCGTTACGTAATCGATATTTTTCGATTTTTCAAACACTCCCGCCCGATCCATTGCATTCAGATGACGTAACAATGCGAAGGTCGGCATCTGGGACATCAACGCCTCCCATACCGTACGTGTCGGCTGCATGATTGATGTGACCACCGAATACGGCAGTTTGCCTTTTTCAATCAGATGCATCCGACTTGCCGGGTTTGGGGTAGCCTTCAGCTTTTCCAGCGCCTGCAACTGCGGCAGGTCCGTAAGATCCACCTCATGTCCTCGCAAATAACGGAACAAGGCTTGTTGCTTCATATCTGTTGGCTTGGGGTGTGCTGTAGCGATCATATCGCCCAGACTGTATCCTCGCCCTCGCCCGTTGTATTTGATCGCCCAATATTCAGTGATGCCGTTCAAAAATTGACTCACCTGGCGCTTCACCGCTCGACCGCCCTGCCCCCGACCCGTTCCTCTTAGAATCGTCAGAAAATCAGCCAAGTCAGCCGGTGTCTGTACAACCTTGGAGAATACCTTCGCAAACTGATCCGGGTCCACCTTAGACAGCAGTGCCAACCCGTATAGAGGCTGTAACCGCATCAAACCTTCATTACGAGCATAGACCAGCGCCCGCGCCATAAACCCTGCATCGACCTCAGCCATCTCCTGATGACTGACCATCGCATCATCCATCAGTTGCTGTGTATCTGCATAAAACGTATTGTTCAATGTATTGGTCATCAACAACTGTATATATTGTTCCTCCACCAATCGGTCATAGGCTCCGTAGCCCCCATGATTACGTGTCGTTGGCTGAGGTTGGTTAAATAATTGTTTTGCTCTGCTCATCACTCATGACCTCCCGGTGTGAGTCTATTTACTGATATTCCATAATAAAATGTTCCGAGGAAAAAGGTGGGAAGGTATAATACCCGCTCTACCGCTGAGCTACACCGCCATGAACGGCGGCGATTGGATTCGAACCAACGACCTGGTCGATTAACAGTCGAAGTAACCCTCCCTGGCGCCTCGGAACCTTGATCCGCAGAGTTTGTTGCTGTCCCGCTTCACAACCTTATTATGCCTCACACGTCTGCACGCGAACATGGCGAAAGTATGGCGACCTCCATAAGTTTAAAATGAAACCAGCCACTCATCCTGATACAATGTAGGGATATAGTAAATGGGAAGATCACGAATGTTTCTATATATCGCAGAATTGTTCTGCCAACATAGTCATCCACTATATCCGCCTGACTCCAGGCCACCAAGGAGTGAATATTCATGGCTAAAGAAAGCTTTGACAAAGAAATTCAATTTCTGCGCATGTTGTCCCTGACAAGTGGTGCGTACAACCGTAAACAGTATGCCGAACGACTCGGCATCTCCGTACATACTTTTGATAAAACCCAACGCAGATTAAAAGAAATCATGCAAACCATCGCTGAACAACGCTCAGGCTCGGAACAAAACAAAGAAATGGCGGATCTCGTCCGCTTCCAGTACGGAGAATCCGCAGAACCAATGCTGCTGTTCCTCTTTCGCGCCAAGTCGATGAAAGAGACTGAAGTGCAGCGACTTTCTGTCCTTTTGCATACCCTGCAAGATCAAGCTTTAACCGCAATGGAATTACTGGATGCCTGCTGCGCTGAACTTCCAGAGGAACTGGCGCTGCCTGACGAAAAGACCATTCGCTCCGATCTGAAGTATCTGGAAGAAGTGGGGGTGATCCGCAAGGAACCTGGCGGCAGGCCATATCGTTACCTTTTGCAGCAGGACGTACTTACGGGTCTATCCGTGGAAGAACAGTTGGAGTTGTATGATTTTGTGGATATTATGGCAAACACTCAGGTTCCGTCCGTACAAGGCTATATATTGCGGGACAGTCTCAAAAAGGCCATTGCCGCAAGTTATCCGCAGGAAGAAGCCACCGAGCCATTCATATATAAATACCACTATTATTCACGCATTCTGGACGAAGCACATCTGTACACTCTGCTTAGTGCGATTCGCCAACGAAAACATGTGCAGTTTCTGTATTATTCACCCAAAAAACCGTCCAGCTACAGCTCGCAGAATACGAATCCACGCTTTGAACGGGAAGCAGGCGGACGATCCAACCGGATCGTACCGCTTGAAGTGGTCTATGACCATCAGTATGGCCGCTGGTATGTCATTGGATATCAGGGACGCCGTGGCTTTGTGAAATTCCGGATGGAAGGCATTACACAGCTGGAGGAACAGGATTCGATTGAAGAAGAATATATGCTCGAATTGAAGCAACAGTGGGCCGAGATCAGCCGCTACAGCTGGCTGGTGGATACGGGAAACACCGTGACGGTTCAAGCCCGATTTTTCCATCCTCAGGACGGCCAGCGTAACTTCATTCTGGATCGGGTTCGTTTGCAAGGCCAATGGGGAACGATTACGCCCGAAACGGAACATACCTTCCTCTATGAAATCCAGGTCAACGGTATCACCGAGATTAAGCCGTGGCTTCGGAGTTTTGGCTCAAGCTGTGAAGTGATCGCTCCACTGAGGCTGCGTCAGGAGATGATTAAGGAATGGAAGGAGATTGCGCAATATTATGAATCTGTTCGAGAAGATGTTCAACTACCAGATGATGACGAGATTGAATGAAACCGGACTGTTCACCTGGACATCCCAGGAACGGGCCTGGCTGCGCATGATGCTGAATCACCCTGCCGCACCAGAAGCACTGCATCCTGATACGTTGCACAAAATGCATGATATGCTGGATGCAGAGCAGGATCTGGACCTTCAGGATTACCTGACCGAAAAAGCCAAAAGTGAAGAAAACAGTGTCTTTCATCCGCTGCTCAAACCATTACGGCAGATGATTTTGCATCATCAAGGGTTTCGCTTGACAGGGCGTGTACGCAATGGACGAATCAGCCAGGATCAGTTTGGATACCCCTACAAGCTCGAATATTCCATGGTCAAAAAAGAATGGTACGTACTCTGGTATGCTCCACTCTACAACAAACTAATGTCTACCAAGCTGCACAGCATCATTACCGCGGAAGCCCAGCCGCTTCAACCGGAAACTGCTTCTCAATATGCTGCCAAAATCGCCATTTTAACGGAAAACCGGAAGACGACCGTAACGATCGAAGTGCTGCCGGAGTTCAATCAGGAGTTGTCCCGAATTCTGTATGCCTTTTCCTGCTTCGAGAAGCAGGTGGAATTTGTGGAAGCCCAACAGACGTACCGCATTGAACTGACCATCCCGCGGAATGAGATGGATTATGTGCTGTCCAAAATGCGTTTTCTGGGCAAACGGGTACGGATTGCAAACAATGCTGCGCTTCGAGAGCGAATGTCCGAGACAGCCGCCAAAGTATTAGCACGCTATGCGGAAACCGAACTTGAAGCACTGCCTGAACGGACTTCTGGAGGAGTGCGCAGCCACACCATTGAAAAGCCCTTCGCCAATGCAGACGGCAGTGATTCTGCATAGCTCTTGTTAGTTGTGATTCGTTAAACGTCCAACTTATGCATATGGGGACAAATAGCGTGTGTTCGTTTCATTAGAATAATATAATACAAAAAGGGCTGTCCCCCGTTATACTAACGACCTAAGGGACAGCCTCTTTGTTCATATGTTTTCTCTACGCGCCACTACCGGCAGCCGAGTTCCTTCTTTTATTAATTGCATGCACACCCATCACAACCGCTATCAATTCATACGTATCCAGATGTTCTGATTGGTTGTCTAACACAAATGCGCCAGAACCGAACCAGCCATTTGTACGCCTGAAGTTTGCCACGATTTTGCCGCCCATCCCGGTGATATCATATTCATGTGAAAACGCCGGAGCGGAGACATCATACACACCACGCGGTCCTGCATCGTACTCATACTTCTTACTGAAGAAACTGATCCTCGCCCGTAAGACACCCCATTCCCTTCCATCGGCTGAGGTTACATCCCAACGGTTACTTAACATGCGGAATTTACCACTGCAAATGAGTCCCGAGTTATCGAATACATCAAGCGATGAACCAAAGGCACTTTTCAAATCGAGATGACCTGCCTGTTCCTGTTCATGGTTCATAATCTCGGTGTACCCTGCATTAAAGAAATTATCTCTGAAATAGAGTTCCATGAAACCCCTCCCTTACAAGAAATAAACCTTCTCCTTTATTGTAAAACGACATATATCCCTATTTACGTATAAGAAATGGGGATTGCTTCAAATAAAAAATCTGCCAGCTAAACTGCAGCTGACAGAATTTTAACTTATACTTCTACTTTTTTATTATTCAGATACACGGCAACGCCAACCAAAATTACTGCCACAATAATTTCAAAAATGATACTTGCCCACGTTCCATCTGACCATGTAATCCGATTGGACGTAAAGGAGAGCGCTGTGCTTTCTTCAGTGAAATGAAATAATTCGTTCGAATTAAAACGACCCGAGAAGATGATATTCTCCAGCCAGCTAATGACATTGACTAGTACGAAAAATGCGACAATACTGATCCACGGTCCTGTTTTAAAGCGGAAGCTGCCTCCGATAGAAATGGAGAGGAAGATGATTATGATGCTGAACATAGCCACCCACCAGAGAAACAGCAACACATTAAGAATCTCCGAAACATGAATACCCGAATCGTTAATGTAGCTGGTAAAGTTAATCCCTGTATGCGTTGTACTGTAAATAAAGTAGTGAATGGCAGCAACAACCATTAAGCCCAACCAGCAGAGTGTTCCGAATATGATCGGAGACAAGACGTGAGACAGCCCTGTTACCGGCACAAGACGACGGTTGAACGAACGGATATTGGATCGGTATGTCTTGATCATTTTCACATAAATGGCCACACCTGCTCCGACATATGCAATGACACCTATAACACTCCCTGTTACTTCAGAAAAAAACAATGCCAGCCCAATTTGAACGATAATCAATACGGCTAACCCAGCCAAAAGCGTATTCCAATTCCTTCTAAAGTCATACTTCAGCAATGTCATCATTCCGCATAGACCTCCTTGAACATCTCATCCACACTTTTACCGTACTTGAGACGCAGTGTCTCCACTTCTTCCCGCATTACCAATTCCCCTTCACGGATGAAGATCACTTCATCAAAAATTCGTTCAATATCCGTTACGAGATGTGTAGAGATGATCAGACTGCTGTCTTCGTCATAGAACTTCACAATCGCATCCAGAATTTTGCCACGTGCAACCGGGTCTACCCCGCCAATCGGTTCATCGAGCAGATAAAGACGAGCTTTACGGGAAAGAGCCAGTGTTAATTGCAGTCGTTCATTCATACCTTTCGACAGATGTCTTACCTTATCTCCCTCTCCAAGCTTCATGAAATCAAGCATCTCTCTCGCTTTCTCTTGATCAAAATCAGCGTAGAAATCGCGGTAATACGCAATCGCGTCCCGTACCTTCATCCAACTCTCGGTTAATGGGCGGTCCGGCATAAAGGATACCAGCGACTTCGTTTCCAAACCTACAGCTTTTCCCGTAACACGAACATCTCCACTGCTGGGGTGCAGAAGCCCTGCAACCAGCTTCATCAACGTACTTTTACCGCTGCCGTTACTGCCCAGCAGACCTACAATTCGGCCTGGTGCGATATCAAGCGTGATGTCATGAAGTGCTTTCTTGCCGCCATACGTTTTGCTCACATGGTTCAGCTCAAGAATATTACTCATTCCCTGTTCCTCCTCTTCCATCACGATGCAGTGATTGCTTTCCCTCTGCAACGGCATCCGCCACGATATTTACGATATCCTGTTCTTCGATGCCTAGTTCCTGCATTCCTGTCAGAAAACGCTCCAGCAATTCACCAGCCATCTCTTTTTTGATCGTCATAATTTTCGACTCCTCACTTGTCACGTATCGACCCAGACCTCGCTTGGTTTCAACCACTTCTTCCCGCTCCAACTCCTGAAATGTTCGCTGTACTGTATTGGGATTGATCTGTAATTCGGCCGCGAGCTCACGAACCGAAGGAATTTTATCGCCTGCCTTAAGTGTTCCGGTCACAATCTGTCTTTTGATGTACTGCATAATCTGCAGGTAGATTGGCAAGTTGTTGTCAAATTCGATGCTCACAATGTCCTCGCTCCTCTCTGTATCTGTGTGTTAGTTACATAGTACACTAGTGATTTGTTGTTGTAAAGCCCATTTATTTAAAATGGCTCCAAATGCAAAAAAAAGAACAGATCCTCAGATCTGCTCTTATTATTCTTGATTCTTCCAACTACGGTCATTGTATGATGTAATCGGTCTGACAAGAAGTTTCTATACGATATCCAAAGGCACTTTACCCTTAGGTGCAGGGAATGCCTCATTCAACCGAACAACTTCATCTTGAGTCAAAATAACGTCCATCGCCGCAGCATTTTCTGCAACATGATTCAGCTGTACAGCTTTCGGGATCGCCAGTATGTCTCCATCCCTGATAACCCAGGATAACGCAATTTGCGAAGGACTGACTCCTCGATCCTTGGCAATCTCACGGATGACTGAATGCTCCAGTAACTCTTTACGAAGCCTGCCACCTTGGGCCAGCGGACAATAGGCCATAACAGGAATACGGCGTTCCCTCAACCAGGGAAGAAGCTCGTATTCAATACCACGAGAAGCTGCATGATACAGCACCTGATTCACTGCACAATGCTGACCAGCTGGAATGTTCCATAGCTCCTGCATGTCCTCTGTATCCAGATTCGAAACACCCCAGCGCAGAATTTTGCCTGATTGTTTCAGCTGTTCCAGAGCTTCAACCGTCTCTTCCAACGGCACACCTCCACGCCAGTGCAGCAGGTACAGATCCAAGCGATCTGTACCCAGACGCGAAAGGCTGCGCTCACATGCGGTAATCATCTGCTTCCGATCCGCATGATGAGGATACACCTTGGATACCAGGAATACATCATCACGACAGTCTTTTATCGCCTCACCAGTGACCTCTTCCGCCCCGCCTTCAGCATACATCTCAGCCGTATCTATTACTGTCATTCCACGTTCAATACCATAACGCAGTGCCTGAACTTCTTCTCTCCGACTGGATTGCTTCTCACCCATATACCATGTTCCCTGTCCGATTGCAGGCAGTGTTGTCCCATCGGGTAGCTGGATCGTACGCGTCTGATTTCCTTGTTGCATCTGTACTCCTCCAATCTGACAATATTCCTCATTATCTATTCATTATTAAACAGATCAAAGTTACTTCCTTCACTCGCCCTTTCATTCGATTGCTTCCAACGCTCCACCATCATGATATACAACTGGTCCAGTGGTAATGAGAGGCTGTTCTGGGCAATGCTTACCGTTGCATCGACTATGCTGCTGTTTACCGTCATTAATTTGCGCTTCATCCCATTCTGACGATCAAGAAACGCTCTCTCGTCCCACAATTTAACCCCAATCATCTTCTGTCCCATGAATTCATACATAAAAATATTCTCAACATCTTTCCAGGCAATTAACCCTCCTGATGTGTAAGAAGATGAATCCACAAACCCATGTTCATCGACAACAAAGGAAGGTTCCTTCTTAATCATCTTCACCAGGCTGTAGCAGAGACAAAGCCCAAAAAATATAATGGAGAACAAGCCTATAACGGAAGAAATGGCAGATCCCTTGGCTGAAGAATCATCAAACATCAAAAAAAATCCGGCTGCTACAAAAAGTGCCGCCCCCACTGTAAGCCATGCCATTCGCTTCCGGCTCGGGTATTCCACGTGCTGTTGATCATAGGATGTGGACAAAGTGATGCTCCTCCTTCATGGTGACTGAGACAAGAATGATCTATATAAACGGGGTACAGCTCATTAAATGAGCTGGATTACCAAATATACCTAAATAGCATTGTTCATTAAACAGATTCAACTGACATTAAACATCATTTTCAGACAGCTTTTCGTCCATTTCATGACTATTCAACATTAGGATTCGTCATGCTTCCAATAATTCCTTTCGGGCACAGGCGATATTGTTAAGAAATAGGAGTACGTTCGTTCAGAATCGTGTTGTCCTGCCTCATGCTTTCCGTTAATATAAATGGAAAGGTTAGGAAATTAAAACAATTTAATCGTGGTGGGAGGACAAACAATGAATAGTCTGCGCGGCATAACATCGGAAGATCTTTTTCAGATTACATGGGTTAATGATCCAACTCCGTCTCCTCAGGGCGGACAACTGGTATATGTAAGTCGGAAAACAAACGAAGCACGAGACGGTTATTCTTCTCACCTGAGACTCCTTAACCTGGAGAACCAGAAGCACAGAGCTTTCACATCCGGAGATAAGGATCACGCTCCTGCTTGGTCGCCGGATGGTTCACAGCTTGCTTTTTTACGAGAACATGAAGGCAAAACACAAGTGTGGCTGATCGCCTCAGATGGTGGAGAAGCACAGCAAGTCAGCCATTTAAAGCATGGCGTTAGCTCCCTGCTCTGGTCACCGGATGGGCTCACTTTGCTTGTTAAATCATCTGTGGACATGAGTGAAAAAGACGAAGATGAAACTGAAGACATAGATAAAAAACTGCTGCAAGAACTTGTCGTGGATCGAATTCGAATGAAATCTGACAGCGGTGGATTGTGGAACGGTCGACGAACCCATCTCTTCCGTGTTCCAACTGAAGGCGGAGAAGCGATCCCTGTAACTACAGGCCATTATGACGTCGGGGACTATGCGTGGTCGCCGGATGGAGAGTCCATTGCCTGGATCGCTCAGTTTCCGGAAGAGGGCGAGGAGCATAACGATTACACCCTGACGAACCATGTGTATCGCGCCAAGGCTGACGGATCTGACGTGCAGCAGTTGACTCCGGAAGGATACTCTTTCGGCCGGCTGACGTACGCACCTGATGGACAATCCTTTGCACTGCTTGCTAGCGACCGCTCCTATGGAAATGCTACGTTGGTCAAGCTCTATACCCTTCCGATCTCAGGCGGCCAACCCGTATGTCTGAGCAAGGATTGGGATGTCCAGATCAATCACAGCCTCGTTGGTGATATGCGTTCACACCTGACTAATACGGGCCCGGTATTCAGTCGTGATGGTTTATCCATTCTCTGTCTTGCTACTATTGAAGGTAGCGTTCGGATTGCCCGATTTGCACGGGATGGCAGTCATGCCGAATACATCTTGCCGGACGAGAAAGAGTTCTATCAGTTTGCTGAGCTGGAAAATGGACAGATTGTGGCAGGCGTAGCAGACGTACTTCGTCCTGGTGATCTCTTTCTATATACTCAACCTGATGAAGTTGGGGCCAAGCCTATACAATTGACCCATAGCAATCCTCAACTGGATGAAGAAATCCAACTTAGCACACCCGAGACCTTCTGGTTCGATTCCTCTGATGGCCTGCGACTGCAAGGCTGGATGCTGAAACCGGCTGGTATGGTGGAAGGAGTCAAAGTCCCAACCATCCTTGAAATTCATGGCGGTCCACATATGATGTATGGCTTTACGTTTATGCATGAGTTCCAAATCCTCGCAGCACAGGGCTATGCTGTTGTATATATTAATCCAAGAGGTGGGCTCGGATACGGGCAGCAATTCGTGAATGCCTGCCGGGGTGACTATGGCGGTGGGGATTATCGTGATCTGATGGAAGCCATGGATTATGCGGTTTCCCGATATTCGTTTATCGACGAGTCCCGTCTGGGCGTCACTGGCGGCAGCTATGGTGGCTTCATGACTAACTGGATTGTTGGACATACTGATCGTTTCAAGGCAGCCGTCACTCAGCGTTCCATCTCTAACTGGCTCTCGTTCTACGGAGTCAGTGATATTGGATTCTTTTTCACGGAAGACCAGATTGGCGGTAATGCATGGGATGACACCGAGAAGTTATGGAAACACTCCCCGCTTGCATATGTGGGTAATGTCAGCACGCCGCTGCTGATTTTGCATGGTGAGCAGGATCTGCGTTGTCCGATTGAACAGGCTGAACAACTATATGTTGCCTTGAAGCGACGCAAACAGACCACTCGGTTCGTTCGTTTCCCGGGAGCCAATCACGAATTGTCCCGCGGAGGTCACCCGCACTTAAGAGTACGTCGTCTGGAGCATATTGCTGGATGGTTTAACGAGCACTTGTAACGCCATCATAAGATCATATTTATGAAATAAAAGATAAATATTCTTCCTCCTGCTCCTCATGTCTGCCTGAGCGGGAAGAATTCAGGATCAGTAAAAACCACCAGTAGAATCGGTCATATCCTGACCTTCTCTGGTGGTTTTTACTGTTTGGACGTTTGGATATAGGACAGTTACTGCGTTCTACGTTACTATCCCAAGTTTATTTTTATCAAAGCATGGCTACGAGTACTTGTTGTCACGATTTCTTATTCATCTTCCCATACAACAGTTATTTCATTAACATCCTTGTCGGTTGTGGAAGTGGACCCAGTAATGGATACGGCAAATTTCCCTTCTTTACGGGCAATAACGTTGAATCCTTCACCCTGTACGTCTTGGCTGTATTGAGTGAGGTTTTTGTTCTGGTAATAACCTTTGTAGGAAGTGCCTACCGTCAGCAGCGTTTCTTTTGTTGTATATGTAAAGACGATTTTGTTCTTGCCGCCGTCTACACTAGACTCTATCAGGCTAATTATCTTGGCATCCGTTGGTAAAGGTAAATCAGCTGGTAAATATTTGGCCTTCACAATTTCAGCCTGATTGTTTTTATCTGTTGATGTTGAAGTTGAGCCGCTGTTGCTTGTGGAACTGGACCCACTGGAGGAACTTGTAGAACCGATGCTTATTTTATTAGTTTTCGAATCATACGTGACTTCCGTGTTCAACGTATCTGCAATGGAACGAACTGGGAGATACGTACTGCCTTGATATGTAATAGGAACGAGCTTCTTGCCCTGATCACCTGTTGGTGTGAACTTCTGTCCGTTCACTTCAATGCCTAACCCATGGTTCAAATAAGCCTTAATGGTTTCCAATTGCGTTCCTGCATATACCCCTGCTGATCCCGTTAACACCATGCCTAAGACACCAGCGGTTAACATCCACCTTTTATTTTTCATCCGAAATACCTCCTGATTGTTTTATTACCGAAAATATATGTACGGTTGCTGCTTCGTTGTTAAACCAAAGGTTGGAATCATAATACCATCTGGTGAGAGCTTGTACATGATTTAAGAGGAAAACAGGACCAGCGGCGCACAAAATTAGTCGTTTCATTATTTTGTTTTACGCACGCTCGAATCATTGTTATTACATGAATATATTCCTGGATGCAGCTCTATACAAAATGGAATCCATCTGACGGTTACAAGTTGCGAAAACACCAAATTTATTAGATAATAATCTGTCGATTGTAGTCGAAGGAACGGATTTCAAGGGGGATTTAAGCAATGAGCAAGAACAATAATCATACATTTGACGAGCCGATTAATCGGCTCTCCACGGGATCAGAGAAATGGGATGCGCTTGAGGAGATTTTTGGTGTTGCAGATGCACTCCCCATGTGGGTTGCCGATATGGATTTCGCCGCTCCGCCGTCGGTCATTCAAGCGTTGAAGACTCGAATGGAACATGGAATTTTTGGCTATACGGTGCGAACAGATGCGTATCACGCAGCGCTATCGGGATGGATGGAGCGACGTCACAACTGGAGCATTAACGATGAATGGGTTGTATTCACCCCAGGTATTGTGCCTGCACTCAGCATTGCTGTACAACGGTTCACCAAACCGGGAGATGCAGTAGTAATTCAGACTCCGGTATATGCACCCTTCTATGATGTGGTACGTGGTCAAGACAGAGAACTGATGACCAATCCGTTGGTGGAGAACGATGGACATTACTCCATGGATTTGGAGCATCTGGAATCCTGCCTGAAGACGGGTCGGGTCAAAATGTTAATTCTGTGCAGTCCTCACAACCCGGTTGGACGGGTATGGACTCATGAAGAACTTCAAAGCCTTGCTGCACTCTGCGTGCAATATAATGTAATTATCGTTTCGGATGAGATTCATGCCGATCTGGTACACCAACGCGGTGCACATACACCGCTGGCCCTTATTTCTGATGCTGTCGCTGATCTCAGCATCATCTGTACAGCACCAAGCAAAACGTTCAACATTCCAGGTCTCTGCACCTCCAATATCATCATTCCAAATGCCAAGCTACGGGAATCATTCATGCAGGGCGTGAAAACGATGGGACTTGCCAACATCTCCACGTTGGGAGCAGTTGCAGCCGAAGCGGCCTACAACGGTGCCGAAGAATGGCTGGATGACTGTCTTGCCTATATCCGCGGAAATATGGATTACGTGCAGGAGTATGTCGCAGAGCATATGCCGCAAATCGGAATCCGGCTTCCGGAAGCAACTTACCTACTGTGGATGGATTTCCGGAAGCTGAATATTCCGCATGCACAGCTGTGTACGATGCTGCTTAAGGAAGCGGGACTCGCCTTTAATGATGGAAGTATCTTCGGAGCAGAAGGCATAGGATTCATGCGCATGAATGTAGCCTGCCCACGTTCAACAGTGGAAGAAGCGATGCGCAGATTGTCTGTGCTGGTGGGCAGACTGTCGAACAAATAAGTTGAGATACTTTTAAAGGAAATTAAAGACGCTAACGAATCGGGCATATAAGGTGTCTACGATTCGTTCCAACACCGAAAGTGTAGAATTCCGTCTAATAGCGTGCGCTAGTTTCGTTAAAGCATTGGTTTCTTTAAAATTGCAAAAAGGGGCTGTCCCCGTAGTCATATCCATGATTAACGTTCATGATGGACTACTCGGACGCCCCTTTTATATTGTAAAACGATTTATACACCATAAGCTATAAAGTTGGCATCTGCACAATCCGATCCCCTAACCTGTCCAGTAACTCCCGATCATGGCTGATGATCAACAGTCCCAGGTTGCGTTGACGCGCGATATTCATCACGGTATGCCAGATCTGTGCCTGTGTGATCGCATCCAGCATGGTGGTCATCTCATCAGCGATCACGTAACGAGTTGCTGTGCCGAGTGCACGTGCAACGCAGAATCGTTGCAATTCTCCGCCTGACAACTCACCGGGCCTGCGATCCAGCCAATTCATCTGGATACCCAAGTCATCGAGCAGCTCCTGATCCTCGATCATAGCTTCCTTCAAGACACGGCGCATCCGCCAGCGTGGATTCACCGCTTTCTCCGGATGCTGGAATACAAGTTGGACCGGACATGCTCCGGTTAGCGGAAGCGACTTCCCATCCAGCAGCACTTGACCTGCCATCGGTTCCATATAACCTGCAAGGATTCGTCCAAGACTTGTTTTGCCACAGCCACTGGGACCCCACAAACCAACGACTTCTCCCTGCTGTACTTCCATACTTATATTCTGAAATACCCAAGCGTCTTTACCATAACGATACCCTGCATTTCTAACCTCAAGTGGCATGAATGCACCTCACTTCCCCACCACGAACTTTGCGCAGCTCAGGACGTTCGTTCGTGCAATCCATGGTCGCTCCAATGCAGCGTGGTGCAAATGAGCATCCTTCTACCTGCTGCCGACCTGCTGCAGGCTGGGTACCAGACAGATGTTGAAAATCATTTTGCGGCAATGCATTCCAGAGCGCCTTCGTGTATGGATGTCTTAATCTTTCGCCTTTTCCCGTAAAATCACAAACCTGCGCCGTCTCCACATTGGAGCCTGCGTAAAATACGGATATGCGGTCTGCTGCCGTCAAAGCAGTCGTAATATCATGGGTAATCCAAAGGATGCCGACGCCTTCATTGGCCAGTTGACGAAAATGCTTCATCGTTTCAGCCAGCACTTCGGGATGGATGCCAGGTGTTGGCTCATCTGCAATAATGAGTTTTGGAGCACCGGAGGTGGCCGTTGCCATCAACACCCGCCGAGCCATACCACCTGACAGCTCAAACGGATATTTGCCCGACGTGCCCTGTGGCAATCCATAACGTCCCGTCAGTTCCTGCTCTGCCTTTTGCATCGTGGATCGGAGCGTCGATCCGTGCTTACGCCCTGTCTTTTGGCTTACAGGTTGAACCTGCCTGCCCACCTTCAACAACGGATCCAAATAACTGACCGATTGCGGAATGTACACCAGTTCATCTCCACGCAGATGAAGCTGCCGATCCATGGTCAGGGGCTCGCCTGCATAGCTAATCCGACCTTCTATCGTCGCATTGGCAGGAAGAATGCCCATGATTGCCTGCGCCAACACACTTTTGCCTGATCCACTTGCCCCTACGACAGCGACAATCTCCCCTTCATTGACAGACAGATTCAGATCCTGAATAACTTGGGTCTCCTCGTGCCCAAACCATCCCCGAGCACGCCGGAACGAAACCGATACTTCCTCCACTTCAAGAAGCGCCATGTCTACACCACCTCCCTTGAACTGCCGGTTCCCGTTAATGTCTTCAGACTACCGCCCAACACATCAAACGCACGAACAACCAACAACAATGCGAGACCTGGGAAAAAGGCCAACCACCACATCCCTGCGGACAAATATCTCATCGACTCTGATAAAATAATACCGATCGCTGGCTGCTGCGGTGACAGCCCCAGCCCCAGAAACGTAATCGCTGCCTCATGCAGAATGGCATGAGGGAAGATCAGCAGCACTCCCACGAATAGCTGCGAGATCAGATGAGGCAGCATGTGTTGCACCGCAATATGAATTCGCGAATGACCCAATCTGCGTGAGATGTGAATATACTCTGCTGATCTCAGCTGAATCATCTCTGCCCTTACAATCCGGGCCAGATTCGGCCAATGAGTCAGGGCAATGGCTAACGTCACCCCAGGCAACCCTCCACCGAACACAAATGCTAGCATTACCAGCGACACCAAGTGGGGAACACTCAGAAAGAGGTCTATGATCCATGAAATGACCCGGTCCACAGCTTTCCCTGAAGCAGCAGCAAGACCCAGCAAAAGCGCAATAAGTCCGCCACCACAAGCCGCCAGTAATCCCACCTGAATGCTCGTTGCCAATCCTTTCAATGTGCGCAAGAACATATCTCGTCCTAGCCAATCCGTACCGAAAGGATGTGCCCAGGCTGGAGCCAGATTCCTATCCATTAATGAGGTCAGCGTCGATTCTGCGGGAAGCAGTCTGCCTGTCAACCACACGGTGGCAATCCAGATCACACCTAGGCCACCCCAGATTATCGCCCATTTACGCGGATTACGAAAACGAGGAATACCGCCACCTGAATAACCTTTCCCACCATGAATACGTGGATGTACTGGCCTCCAATTTCTCTTGTTCCCCGCCTCACTTTTGGGAGAGTTAACTTTCAGATGCTGTGCAGTCTGAGCCGCAGGCCGGGAGGGACGTTCTAATGTCTGTTTCATCCTATAGCCTCCTCCTTCATGCGCGGATCAATGATACGGTACAGAATATCGGCCAGCATATTGCCTGTAAACACAAATATCGCACTGCACAGCACAAGTCCCAGCAGCAGCGGCACATCACCGCGTAATCCAGCCTGGACTGTTGCTTGCCCCAATCCGGGATAGGAAAACACTTGCTCCGCAAGCACAGCTCCACCGAACAATTCACTAAATGAAGCAAATTGCAGCGTCAAAGCTGGCAGTACCACATGTCTGAACCCATGACGACGAAACAGTTGAACACCTCTCTCACCTCGTGCCCTCGCAAAAAGAATATAATCGGAGTCCAGCACATCCACGAGCTTCTGCCGGGTATGTAAGGCAATAGCGGCTACGCCCGTCAGACTCAACGTCAGCGCAGGCAGAATCATGTGCATGGCCCGATCTCCCCATGTCACTTGATCTGCTGCCATGCCCGCAGGTACACCAAGTCCGATTGGCAGCCAGCCAAGCCATACACCGAATACCATGAGCAGTAACAGCGCAATCCAGAATACCGGTGTGGAAGCCAGTGTGTAACAGTACCAACAGATCAGACGATCCAGCCGCGAATCCCGCCTCATAGCAGCAGCGACACCCAGACCGAATCCAATCAGACCGGATAACACCCATGCCACCGCCATAAGAGCGACAGAATTCATGAATCGTTCCTGGATGATGTCCGCAACCGGCTGTCTATAGATCATCGATGTTCCCAGATCCCCCTGAACTAGTGCCTGCCCCCAAGAAAACAGCCGTTCTACGGGTGAATCATTGAGTCCCCAACGTTCTTCAATAAGACTGCGTTGTTCTGCGCTCACCCTGATCATATCTCCACCAATGTAAGCCTCCACCGGGTCCACTGGAGAGAACTGCATTAATATAAAAGACACCACGCTGACTCCTGCCAGCAAAGATAAAAGCCGCAGCATTTTAAATCCGACAAATCTGGCCCATCCCATCCTGTCCTCCATCCAATCTCTCCCCAATTCAGGATAAAGCTACCGCAGCGTTTCTATTTCAATTCTTCCTCCCAGGACCATTCTTCCAGGTTGGATGTCACAGGCCACCCATGACCATGTGGATGGATCTGCTGTTCACCGATATTTAAACCATTCTTCACCAAATACAGATGATCAATGTTCACCAGCCATGCCCATGGCGCATCGCCTTGGTAACTAAATCCTGTCGATCCATCCCACTCCGCTTTCTGCCAGAAGGGCAGTGCTTCTTCTTCCGTTGTCGCTTGGAGAGCTTGCTGCATCCAGTTGTCCACAGTTGGGTTACTGTACAATCCAGTGTTGTAGTAACCTTCCCCTTTATGGGTACTACTGTAGAGGTTGTATGTCTCAAGCGGATCATGACTTCCCCACCCAAATAATACGGCATTAGTATAGGCTAGCTTTTTCGTCTCTTCCCTGCTCTTTCCCTCTACATTGACCTTAATCCCTGCCTGGGCCACCATATCCGCAGCAGCCAGCGCTAAAGATTGTCTCGTTAGATCCCCTGCAAAATAAATCAGATTGAACTCGGCCTTTATGCCGTTCTTTTCTACAATTCCATCACCATCTGTATCCACCCAGCCGCCATCAGCCAGAATCTGCTTCGCTTCATCGGGATTCGCATCTGCAAATACAGAATCCGGATTGCTCCACGGCAGGTCGTCGCTGACCGAGTAAGCTGGACGACCTTGCCCCTCCAGTACACCCTCCACCAATGCAGTGCGATCAATTGCGACATTTACCGCTTTACGAATGGAGATGTCGGATGTAACATCATTGCCTGCGGGCAGGCCGTCACCAGACTTCGCGCCTGCGGGTTGCATCGGGAACATGATGCCTCGGTTATCGACTGTTTTCACTGATTCTAGCTTCATTCCGTTCACCTGCTGCTTGCTGAATGCCGCCGGGATAGCTGCGATATCGACTGTTCCGGCTTGCGCCGCTGCAAAGGCTGCATCCTCATCCAGATAGAGGAACGTCAGTTTATGGAATGTGGACTTTTTCCCGTAATATTGTTCGTTAGCCTCGACGATCGCCTGCTGACCCTTATCCCACTGCACCAGCTTGTATGGACCAGACCCAACCGGATGCTCGGCATAATCAGGACCATAGGCGTGCTCAGGCACAATACCGAGTGTAGTCAGCAGACTGATAAACGTGGACTGCGGCGACTTCAATGTAAAGACGACAGTTGTTGTATCCGGTGCTTCCACATCAGCCATATTGGTAAGATCAATGACCGAACCGCTCTTGGCAGCCGTTTCAAACGTAAATCTGACATCTTCAGCTGTCAGTGGCTCACCATCAGAGAACTTTACATCATCCCGAAGTCTGACGGTCCAAGTCAGTCCATCTTCACTGACGGAATGCTCTGTCGCCAGATCATTGACCAGTTGGAGCTTGGCATCCCTTTTCAGCAAAGTGCTCTGAAAGAGCGGCGAGCCGTACTGTCCCCAACCTGTAGTGGGATCAAATCCACCTTCCGGTTCCGTGCCAACGGCCAGCACCAATTCGTCTTTGGGAAGAGAAGTCGCCGCCTGATGGACGCTCTCTGTTGAGGATGTCCCCTGTGTACATCCTGACAACCCAACTGTGCATATCAGTAAAATGCCTACTCCCGCTCTAACTGATCGTTTCCCCCATGAAAATCCACGCATTTACGTTGTTCCCCCTCTAACTTTTACGATTCAATCCAATTCTGTGTTACTTTTTTTGAAAATTGTAGCACAAAAAAGATTTATTGTGTCAACAAACTTAACTTCAAAATCCATTTATTTTCATTTACAGGGAATTTAAATGAGATTAATAGAGGTATAAATAGATGATCCACTATTTGAAGTTAGGTATTATAACAAAACAAAAGAACAACAGATTATCGGTATTGGACCAATAATCTGCTGTTCTAAATACGTGCTATGGACGAAGTCGGCTAAAGCCAATGAATCAATTATTGAATTTTTAAAAGTTAATTCGTTGAGGAATCAGGATGATGGTGATGACTTTGTTAATTTTAGCTGTGATCATGATTGTGAGGACTGTGGTGGCTTGCCATTTTGTTGAGCTCATCCACATACGTTACGGACAGCTCTGCATACAGTACTCCTTTTTGAACCTGGATCTGCTGATGCAGATGACGCAATCGTCCTAGGTTGCCCCGTACCGCAATGACCTCCAGACACTGATCATGGTTCAGGTGCACATGCATATTGGAGATGATGTCATGGTGCGCCTCGTGCTGCAGCTCCATTAATCGAATAGGAAGATCACTGATATGGTGGTCATACACCATCACAATGGTTCCAGCTACATCCTGCTCGGAATGCAATGCAGAGGGCTCCAGCAATGTTTTACGGACCAAATCACGAAAAGCTTCCGAACGGTTCTTGTATCCCTGCTCTTCAATATATCTGTCAAACTGTTCGATCAGAGGCGTGGGAAATGCCACACCGAACCGGGTCAAATCTTCTTTGTCTGCCATTCATATCCTCCTGCCGCCTCGTTTGCTTCGAGTGTACCACAGTCCTGTCTTCTCATCGACTATACTGTTATTTCTCGGTAGCGGCAAAAAGGATAATGTAGCTCGCTTTTATTTAGGTCTCTTGGTCAGTTCCTGTCTGACTTTGGCATAGGTAGCACTTACCTTCTGTTCCAGTGTATAGATATGTTGTTTGGAGCCTGCCCATTTCTCCGCTGCTGCGGATAAGGAGTTCAACGAGCTTAATACGCGTGATGACTGGCCTTGCTTCGTACTCTGCTTGAACTGCTGTAACGCGTTTGAATATCGCTCTTTCGATAGGCTCGCCTGTTTTTTGCCCGTTTGAATCTGCTTCTTCACCGGATCCGCTCCAGCCAGTAAAGTACGCAATCGTTTCACTTCTGTGCTTTTCCGTTTGCGAGCTTCGGCAAGCTCCTTTTTCTTGAAACGAATGTCTTGTCGAGCAAGCTGAACAACTGGTTTCAACGTATCGGCTTGAGTGCGAATAGCCGCACTCCATTCCTTGTTTTTGATCGCTTTGGCAGCATCGAGCTGCCTATTCACTGAACTGTACAAGGCAAACAAAGACTCATACTGTGCCTCGGTTTGTTTTACCTTTTCGATTAAACCAGCGATCTTTGCATCATCGATTTGCCTTATACTCACACGTAATTGTTCCAGCTCCTTGGTATTGGCGGCATGAATGGTTTTTGTCTTTTGTTCCCAAGCTTGTTCCTGCGTCGTCCAGTTGCCAACGTTCTCGTACGCTCGTTGCAGGGACAACTTGGTCTGCGAATCGGCCTTGTTCAGCACGGTTTCCCACGCCTTCTGGGCTGTTACGCCAAGCTCAGGGCCCGCCGCTTCAACAGCGGAGGAATAATACATCACACTCATACTGAAGATGATGATGAGTCCCAGGCTCATACGGGTCCATACGTTAGCGCGAAGGTTAGGGCGTGGCCCGTATCGGTTACTCATGTTGCTCATGAAACTGCGATTCTTCATGCTCCTCATAGAGAATTGATTCATAAACTTTTGCTTGTCATCATTTTCCTCAATTATGCGGCTTTGCCTGGCTTGCACTGAACATGAACAATGACCCACCTGATGATTTCCCTTGTCCTCCAAAACTTCAATTTGCATTCTCTTCTGCTCCCTTCAAATTGAATTGATAGTTAGAACCTGCTGGAGTATCTGTGCGGTGACTCGATTACGATCCCTGATATACAAACTGGCAAAAAAACAAAAAAAGCACCCGCAAGTCAGGCGTATTGCCTGCTCTTACGGGTGCTTCCCTCATAAGCCGTTCCATATGGGATTCGCCGAAATGGTCATCATCTCGAATCGAATCATTACCTTTTTCTAATATATTCCATACTTGTATTCTGGTCAAGTCAGATCGAGAAATCAGCATATTTACCGGGAGAACCCTTCCCGCTTGCAGATTAACTTACTGTCCGGCCAGGATGGCTTTCATTTCTTCTGTCAGGTCTTCTTCCTTCAGGATCATGTAAATATTCTCCCCTTGGGTAACATTCAATTTGATCTGATAGATGGTATCTCTCTCTGTTTGATAACCGGACCGTTGACGCTTGAGCAGTTGGCTGATAATTTTTTTATTTTTGGTTGCGACCTGTTTATTGCCAGTAGCATTCCCGTCCACATACTCTGACTGAGGATAGAGCATCTGAGGATTCCCAGGACTGTTAACCTCTTGCTTCACAAACTGCGCGGAAGCCACCTCATCTACTGAAAATTCCAGTTGTTCGTATAATTTGTTTTCTTTCAGCCAACCCAATACCCGATCATAGCTTGGTTTGATCTCAAAATTCCACATCTCCTTAGGCTGAAAAGGATCATTCGATGAAGAATCCTGATTCATTTCCGCAATTGCAAAAGACTGCCACGGGGAACGTTGCTCCTCGTATGTCTGGTCCATGATGTCCTGCTTCAGCAATTCCTTGAACTCACGAACTTGCTGTGGATTACTGATATATACCTTCAGATAAGGACTAATGGTTGAGCGAATTCCAATACTCAGCGCGTCCTCTTCCAGCTTATACGTATCAAATGCAACTCTTTTGTAGTCCTGGGTCTGTTTCAGAGTCATTAATTCCTGACGGAACTCAGCTTCGGGAATGTAATATTTGCGTTTCATCACCTTGCCGTTATCCAGCTTGTAATTAATAAACACATACTCGTCATTACGCATACCAGGATTGATGGGATCATCCAGCAATGACAGATCAGAATCCACGATCTTCTGATGAAGAGCAATAACGGCTTTCATATATTCAGAATCACTTGAATAGAAAGGGCCATCATCCAACTTCGATGAAACACCGTTAGTATAAGTGTATCTCTCTCCACCAAGCTTGATACTGTTGACCTTGTTCAACTCAGGCACTCGTGCAGCATATCCATTCCAACTGGCAACAGGCACGTACAGAATCAATCCGGCCACAATACCATATAAAGCCATCTTGGGCAGCAGCTTGCTGCTCCAGATCAACCATGTCTTGCGAATAATCATCTCGGCCACAATATAACCGACAATTCCACCGAGGATATATCCGAAGATTCCCCACCCCGATGATCCTCTTGGAGCAATAATGGTGAAGTAGGCTCCACTAATTAAAACCAGCGTAAACATTAAACCAAATCGGAATATGGGTTTAACAAGCGTAAACGTCACCGCTTGGGTAGCAGATTCCACCTGTCTCTTCGCATAGAATACGTAAGACAACGGGATGAATAACAGTGTCAATATCGAATAAATAATGAGTTCCCAACTGATCACAGGAGCTCCACTAATCGAAGCCATGCGAAGAACTAAAGATATTTTTTCTGCATTTCGCCCAACCTCATCGTACGGATATCCAAGCAGGTAATGTTGAAGATGCAAGGAAAAAATGAACCATACAACAACAGGCAACAATAGAAGCGCATACACGGTGAGTCCCTGCAACACGGACTGTCCAATGCACATACCAACCACCACGGTCAGCATGAACATAAACAACGAGTAGATGCTCATACTGAGGCCCCACATCCAGATTGAACTAGCTTCGAATATAAATGCGGGCTGATCCAGTGCTGCCCATACCCAGCCTGTAATGGCAGTCGTTATCCAGATCGGAAGCAGGATCATCATAAATCCTGTCAACAAATTAACGGTTAACAGATGCTTTCGGCGCAGCGGCAAACTGTGGAACAGATCTGAAGGTGCACCTGATTGCACATAACGGAACAGAAAAATGCCCGCAGCTACCGGGAACGTAATGGCAAACAGAATTTGCACTTCTCCATTCGCCTGAAACAAACTTGTAATCTGCTGTGGTAAATCTCGATACTCTGTACCGATATGGAGCGGTAGCGAAAACAACAACGTGATCAGGTACAAGATGCCGATCCATCCATGCTGCCTGAAATTTTGGAACAGGATGCCCCGGTTACAGAACAATCGGTTGAATATCATATCCTGCATCCTCCATTTCATAGATAAATATTTCTTCCAGCGTCAGCGGCAGCACATCCAGCAGATAGGGATCAAATGCACGGAACCGTTCCGTCACAGCCTCGCGATTGCCTTTCACAATAAACAGGGATACACTTCCACGCTGCTCTTCATGCAAAATATTCACCTGTTCGTCCATAGCCTTGGCATGATCAGGATGGCGGAAAGCGACCTGAATTTTATGTGTATCAGCCTTCAGATCATCCAGATCTTTCTCTACGATAATCCGCCCTTTGTGCATGATGGCAACATGGTCGCATAGGTCTTCAATCTCGCGCAAATTGTGAGACGAGATCAGAATCGTCACCTGACGCTCCGCTGCTTCCTGGAACAGCAGGTTCTTGATCTGCTGCCGCATGACCGGATCAAGCCCATCAATTGGCTCATCCATGAGCAGCACTTCAGGCATACAGCTAAGTCCAAGCCATACGGCTGCCTGACGGCGCATGCCTTTGGACATGCGATGCAGTTTACGTTTCACATCCAGTTTAAATACACTGCCGAGCTGTACAAAACGCTCCTCATTCCAGCGCGGATATACCGAACGGTAGAAGGCAGCCATCTGATGGATGGAGGATTGCGGGAAAAAGTATGGCGCATCCGCCATAAAAATGGTGCGTCCCTTGAGGTCCATATTTTCATATACTTCTTGTCCCTCAATGCGAACCGTTCCGCTATCCTGACGATAGATGCCTGCCAGTATTTTGAGCAGCGACGTTTTTCCTGCCCCGTTGGAACCGAGTAAACCGTAGATCGATCCCTTATGTACTTGCATCGTGACGCCATCAACGGCTTTTTCCTGTTCAAATGCCTTAATGACCTGATTCAGCTCAATCATGAGGCTCCCCCTTCTCTATACGGGCCATCGCTTCCTCAAATAAAAGCGTCATATCGGCTTTGCTTAGACCGGAATATGAAGCTTCCGCAATCAGCTTCACCAGAGCGGCTCTGATTTCATCTCTCATGGCTGCATTCGGATGTTCCACGGACGATGATACGAAGCTCCCTTTTCCCTGCAATGAATAGATATAACCTTCACGTTCAAGTTCCCGGTACGCCTTCTGAATCGTATTCGGATTAACCGTAAGCTGCCCGGACAGTGTGCGAACGGAAGGCAGCTGCTCATCGGGTTGGAGAACACCGTACACGATCATTTCTTTGATTTTGTCTACTAGTTGCTCATAGATCGCCTTACGGCTGCGTACATCCAATTCGAACATCCCGCACCTCCTCTCTATAAAAGTTGTAATACCCTATTGATGAACGATGACTGTATATTGAAGTGTATATATCCAATCCTAAGGTGTATTAACTGTATTACTATTATTAGTACAGTTAATACAGATTGTCAACCATTTACTTTGACTTCTCGTATGATTCGCGTTAGGTTTATATATATGATTAAAGTGACATATAGGCAAATAAAAATAGATCACTCCGGTATTTAAAAGGCATGATTTTGGGTTCAGTTTGGTTGGTTCGGGCGAGTTGCTACTGTTCGTTAAATCGCTTATCCGGCTAAATACGTTCAAAGCTTGTTCTGATCTTTCCCCTTCCGTTATGATGGAGAAGAACGTTGTGCTCATTCACTGGTTCACGTGCTCGCTTCGCTCGTTGTCAGTACAGTTTTCACTCCGTCTGGCCTATGCGTACATATTTTATAGATGGCTTTATAAAAACCTCATGAGGGAGAATTAGGGATGAATGAACAGAAACAGAATGATTCTATAGAACGTAATCGCCCAGAAACTGCAAGCTTGTCAAGTAGCTTTGAAACAAATTCGACATCCACAGCATCGACAAAGCGTGTATTAATCGTAACCGCTGTTGATGCGGAAAAAGAGGCTGTACTACGCGGCCTGGGTGACCAAGCTGCGTACTTTGATGTGATTGCTGCTGGTGTTGGCCCTGCCTCGGCCGCAGCAGGAACTGCTGCCGCGCTGGCCTTTGCCTCAGCAGCGGCTGGCGCAAATGCGCTTGCGCAAGGCTCCGCCGCGCCAAGCGAACCCGATGCGGCACAAGCATCTGCCGCATCCTCAAGGCCGGGGCCCCTTGCCGGGACCGGACTGACCCCAGCGTACACGCTGGTGGTCAGTGCCGGCATCGGCGGCGGGTTCCCCGGCCGAGCGGACGTCGGCTCCCTCGTGGTAGCCGACGCCATGGTTGCCGCCGATCTGGGCTCGCAGACGCCAGACGGCTTCCTCAGCGTGGACGAGCTCGGTTTCGGCTCGTCCCGTGTGGCGGCGGACGCGGTGCTTGCCGCGCGCCTGCGCCATGAGCTGCAGCGGGCAGGGCTCGCAGTCAGCGGAGGCACGGCGGTCACCGTATCCACGGCGACCGGAACTGCCGAGACGGCCGCGGAGCTATTGCGCCGCGTGCCGGATGCCTCCGCCGAAGGCATGGAAGGCTTCGGCGTAGCAACTGCAGCCCAGCAGTTCGGCATACCAGCACTCGAACTGCGGGCTATATCCAACGCGGTCGGTCCACGCGACCGCGACGCCTGGCGCATCAAGGATGCTCTGGATGCGCTCCAGGCTGCAAGTTCCATTTTACGGGAGGTACTTACATCATGAAAATTGCATTTTCCCCTTGTCCTAACGATACATTTATCTTTCACGCCTGGGTGCATGGACTGATTCCTGGTGCACCTGAGCTTGATGTCCGTTATGCGGACATCGATATTACCAACGGCCTTGCGGCAAATCCGGATGGACCAGATACACCTGAAGTCATGAAAATATCCTATGCAGCACTGCCTTATGTGCTGAATGATTATGCGCTCTTGCCTGCGGGCGGCGCACTTGGCAGAGGATGTGGTCCGCTGGTTCTGACCGCTAACGGTACAACCGATCCAGCCTATCTCTCGGGACGCCGAGTTGCCGTGCCGAGCGAACGTTCAACAGCCTACCTGTTATTCCGTCTCTGGGCAGCACAAAATGTTCCCGGCGGTGTAGGCGAGATTGTCGTTATGCCATTCGACCAGATTATGCCTGCTGTACGGGACGGCAAGATCGATGCAGGTTTGGTTATCCATGAAGCACGTTTCACGTACCAGAATTATGATCTCAAACTTATGACAGATCTCGGTAACTGGTGGGAAAGCGACACTGGCCTGCCAATCCCGCTGGGTGCAATCATCGCCCGTCGTAACCTGGATGCTCATGCTCTTGCAGGTTGGGCACGTGCCTCGGTGGAATACGCTTGGGCGCATCCGGATGAGTCCAAAGCATACGTTATGGAACATGCACAAGAGATGGACCCTGATGTAACTGCGCAGCATATCGGCTTGTACGTTAATGAGTTCAGCGCCAACCTGGGCGATGACGGTTACGGTGCAATTACAGCATTGCTTGGACGAGCGATGAAAGAAGGACTTGTTCCCGAGTTCGATCTAGATTTGTTGCGGATCTAATTCGCACGGTATCAATACAAAATATAGGAGGCTGTGCCCAATTTCGTTTTCCTATTTTCTGTTGGGCACGATCTCAGTGCTATGCTATTGACCTGCGTGTCCAAGGCGCTAACGAATCGTTAACATTTTATTAAAAGTGACTCTAGTTCGTTAGATAATACAAAGGGCTGTCCTATAAAGTCATATTCATGACAATAGGACAGCCCTTATTAATTTATTCCAACAACAAACCGAACCTATACAAAATGTTGATCCAAACTCAATTACTCCGCCACTACCGTGCGAATCATAACCCGCAGAGCATCCAGCATCATGGGAATGGGTAGTGATGGCACCGAAGGCTGAAGCACAGCCATCTCTGTTGAAGCTGGAAAATGTACAAATCCGGCACGAATCGGAAGTTGTCTCAATCGGATATGATCCAGCACCCGGTACATCGTATTGTTGCAAATATACGTACCTGCCGTATTGGACACCGCAGCCGGGATGCCTGCTGCCCCCATGTTATTCACCATTGCACGAATCGGCAATGTGGAGAACAGGCCATCCGGGCTGCCTTCCACTATGAGCTCGTCCACGGGATTCTGCCCTTGGTTGTCCGCATAGGAGCCAGGAGGAATATCTTTGACATTAACAGCAATCCGTTCAGGTGTAATAGCTGTCCTGCCTTTGGCCAAACCACAGGCGATGACGACATCCGGTTGATAGGATTCCATCTCTGCGATTAGCAGATCCGCACATTCATCGAAGTGCACAGGCAGCAGCACTGTTTTCAGCTCCGCTCCCTCTATCACTTCATGCGCAAGTGCCTCCATCAGTTCTCCCGTCGGATTCACCGCATCCCCGCCAAAAGGTTCAAATCCGGAGATCAGAATTTTCACCATCGCTTTTCCACTCCTGTCTATTTACTCGGATTTGTACCGCAGGCCCCACTGCCCACGAATCGTGTCCATCAACTTCATGATTTCCAGGGATTCGTCCAGTTGGATCGTTCTGCTCTCCGTACGTCCTTCCAGGATGCAGCGACCTGCTTCCTCCGCTTCAAACGCATATCCAATACACGTCCGGTCATCGATAAATGTCTCCGGTTCGTCCTGACCGTTCACATGTAGATAAGCTTCTTTGCCTGCCAGGAAAAGTGGTAAACGAATGTACCCTTCTGTGCCATATATGACAGCCTCGTTGCTCAAGTTAAGACGAATGGCTCCATTCAGCGATGCAGAACGACCTTCGGAATAAGACAACAGTACGGAGAACTGTTCATCCACACCCGTCTGTCCAATGTTCGCCGTACTCCACACATGCTGAGGCTGCTCGCCAAAAATCATGGACGCGAAGGAGATCGGATATACGCCTGCATCAAGCAAAGCACCTCCACCCAGATCCGGGTTAAGCAACCTGCCTTCCGGCTCCCAGCCTACGCGGAAACCAAAGTCTGCTTTGACCAAACGTACCTCGCCGATTCTGCCTTCCGCAATCCAGGCTCTGGCTTGGGTAATCGGTGGCAGAAAGCGTGTCCACATGCCTTCCATGAGGAAAAGATTGCGCTCACGCGCCTTATCCACCAATTGCTCCAGCTGACGGGCATTCATCGTAAACGGTTTCTCACAGAGTACTGCTTTACCCGCTTCCAGACAAGCAAGCACATTTTCCTTATGTAACGGATGCGGTGTTGCCACATAAATAATGTCCACTTCAGGGTCCTGCAGCATCTCATCATATGAACCGTAAGCGCGTGCAAAACCATATTCAGCTGCAAACTTCTCTGCGCTTTCAGATGTTCGTGAACCCACCGCAGCTTTTACGGCGTTTCCGGCATGCTCCAGATCTCGTGCGAACTGGGATGCAATCCATCCTGTACCCATAATGCCCCAATTCACCTTGTCCCGTCCAACAACTTTCGTCATCGTAAAGCCTCCCCTGATATCAACATATTTTAAAAAGATCACGATCTCGATTAGGCCAACACGGAGTCTTCTTTATTTTACCAAAAAGAACCGCTTGCGTCAGACCCGTTTCATCTTTCACATTCCATGTTGTCATTTTAATGATCTAATTGAGATTCACTCTCATTTCAATTTTTTCGTATTTTTGCTAAGATGATTGCAGATCACGGATGAAAGGACGACCCGACTTTGTCCACACTTTTAACCATTGATAAACTAGTAAAACGTATCGGTTTAACCGAGCAGCGTATTTTATTTGAACATGTGAACGCAGAAGTGGATCAGGGAGAACGTATTGCCATACTCGGTGCATCCGGCCAAGGGAAGAGCACATTGCTCCGCATTCTCGCCCTGCTGGATATTCCTGATGAAGGAGACCTGATCTGGAAAGGAATTTCTTATCGGGATTCGGACCCTCGTATCTGGCGCACACGAATGACTTATGTCGCACAGCAAGCTGTCATGCTGGCAGGCAGTGTGGAAGATAACCTGAAAACAGTGCATCTGCTTCACAGGCAGCCATACGATCAGGATCTCGCCCGCCGCCTGCTTGCAGGTATGGGACTGGAGAATCTTGATATTCATAAGCGGGCCATTGACCTCTCCGGTGGGGAGAAACAGCGCATAGCTCTTATTCGTTCCATGATGCTGCGTCCTGAGGTCCTGCTTCTGGATGAAGTGACTGCTTCCCTGGATCGGACCAACGCACGCCTGGTGGAAGAACAATTGACCCGCTGGAGCCAGCAGGAAGGTACTTCGCTCGTCTGGGTTACCCATGATCAGGAACAGGCACAATCATTCAGTACAACCACCTGGTTTATGGGCAATCAGACACTGCTAGAGCGCCAGCCGACAGCTCATTTTTTTGACAATCCGGCCACGGACCTGGCTAGACAATTCATTATGAACCCTGCCCCTGCGGCAGAATAAGGAGAAATCATGTCACTCATCGCTCTGAGTTTTACCATTATATTTGTGATGGTCACCATGCTCATCTCTGTCTGGCAGAAGCTTGATCTGGAAAAGGATATTGCTATAGGCACTGTTCGTTCCGCTGTACAGCTGTTGCTTGTCGGATATGTACTTCAATTTATTTTTAACTCGGATCACCCCGTTCTTATCATTGCCATTGTCGGATTCATGATTATCGTAGCCTCCATTAATGCTGGCAAACGTGGCAAAGGACTTCGCTGGATTTCCTTATATATTGCGGCTGCAATTACGGTCACGGAGCTGCTCATGATGGGACTGTTGTTAGGACTGGGAATTGTAGAACCTACTCCCCAATACATAATTCCATTGAGCGGGATGACCATCGGTAATGCCATGGTGGTGTCCGGGCTGTTCCTGAATCAGATGAAACGCGAGGTCGAATCCTCCAAAGGAGAGATTGAGTCCCTGCTTGCACTTGGCGCAACGCCAAGACGTGCTTTTCAGGACGTATTGAAACGTTCTGTAAAATCCAGCATGATCCCCACGATCGATGGCATGAAAACGGTAGGACTCGTACAGCTTCCTGGCATGATGACAGGCATGATTATTGCGGGTGCTGATCCGGTTGAGGCCGTGCGTTACCAGATTCTGATCGTGTTTGCTTTTACCAGCTCAGCCGCCATTACCAGCATTCTGCTCAGCATGATGACGTACCGACAGTGGTTCACATCGGATATGCGGCTGCGCTCGCTATGATATATCAACCTCGCGAGGAAAGGAGGTCACACCATGTTAACCCATCCAAGCACCAATAATAACGGCAATACCTCCAACACGTTGACCCAACCGGATCACCCGAAACGCACTGATGAATCCATGACACGAACGGAAATGGATGCTTTTCTTAACGATGCGCTGCTCGAATTGCGTCTGGCAGAGCTGGTTACCGTGAATACGCATTGGCAATGGAGTCAGACTGAGCTCCCTCACCATACCTTTGTCTACATGCATAAATTCACGGGCAAGCTGGTAGCGAACGGTATCGAATCCCTTGTCACACGTAAGTCCGCCTTCTTGTCTACACCGGGAACTTCTCTGGAGCTTTTCTCTGATGCGGACCATGAGATTGAATTGTATATCATTCATTTCGATCTGTTTCGGGTTGCTGAGAAAACGAAAGAACGGCGAATATATGAGCGAGAGCTTGGTTCACCTGTAACTGGGTGGATTCAGGGCCCTTACTATGGGATACAGCGAATTGCCGCACAATTAACAACAGAAGCTTCACAGACCAGCTTGAAAGTGCAGCTGCTTTTGACCGATCTGTTTCATACGCTCTGGCCGCAGGAAGGTCAGGAGCATGCGGAAGCACAGGACGAGCCAGAACAGTGGCTCAGATCCACCTTGCAGTATATGCGGGAAAACTATATGAACGAAATCAAGCTGGAAAAGCTGGCCGAACTGGCAGGTATGCATCCGTCGTATTATTCACAGCTGTTTAAGAGTCGGATGCAGAAAAATCCTATCGAATATATCACTCATTTACGAATGAATCGGGCCAAGGAATTGCTCATGACTTCAGATCTGCGTATTCGTGATGTAGCCCGCCAGGTAGGCTATCGGGACGAATTCTATTTCAGCCGCCGCTTCAGGAACCATGCCGGTTATGCGCCAACTTCCTATGCCAAGCAGGTACATCGAAATATCGTCTCACTCTCCTATCCATACACCGATCACCTGATGACTCTTGGCATCACACCATGCGCAGCGCAGATCCAGGGCCATCTGCCCCATGTTCCCAAATCGTTGACGCTGCCGTTCCATGCCTATGAACCGTGGGAACAGGGACGACAGGCATTCCTTGATGTGAATCCCGACTTAATTCTGACCAAGGACAACGCAGCCGCTAAAGCGATGGAACATATCGGAGATGTCGCTCCCATCATCACCATCCCTTGGAATCAGACAGACATGTTTGGTCATTTGCAGAAAATTGCCTCTATCGTGGATCGTACTCAAGCGGCAAAGGAGTGGCTGGATCGGCATGAGCGTAAGGCGGAGCGGGCACGCAAAAAGATCAGAGATACAGCAGGTCAGGTCACCGTCGCGATCTGTACCTTAACTGCAAAAGGACCGCGCATGTACAGTAATCGCAACTTCGGTCATGTATTTTACCGAAGCCTGCAACTGTCCGCTCCTGATCGAATTCAGAAAGAACTAACAGGCAAACCTGCCGGTGTGGGATTCAACTGGATGTCTTTCACGCCTGGAGAATGGGATGGATTGGAAGCGGATGTGCTGCTGATTGCGGTTACGTCCATGCACGAACGTACTACTCTGTTACAGCAGATTACGGCTGATCCGTTGTGGGAAAACTATCCTGCGGTAAAAGCTGGGCGTGTGCATGTCATAGACTGGAATTCATGGGTGGTATACGCTCCGTATTCCATCAACATCCAGCTCGATGAAGCGCTCTCTATGTTGACGAACAAACCAGCATTTCTGTAATCTAAAAAATGTCCATCTCTATAATCTTAATTTATGCCATGTACGGGCCTGAATTAAGATTTTATAATGTTCACTAATTGATAATGATAATCAATAACAACAGCAATGCGTTGTTGGTAACAAAGGAGTGACCCGCATTCAACATCCGGGACTGTCACAACGTCCGTCCAAATCAAGAAAATCCGCAGTGACGGTTGGCCTGATGTTTTTGGCGGCCATTGCCGCACTGCTGCTTAGTATGTTTGTCGCCATTTCTCTTGGTGCCAAGGGGCTGACACTGGAGACTGTGTGGACTGCCATATTTCAGTACAATCCTGCTTTGACGCCGCATCAGATTATTCACGAGCTAAGGCTGCCACGTGTCATTGCTGCTGCTGTGATTGGCGCAGCCTTTGCTGTAGCTGGAGCGCTCATGCAGGGAATCACACGTAATCCGCTGGCAGACACCGGCATTCTGGGGATCAATGCGGGCGCTACCTTTGTCGTGGCGCTCAGCTTCGCCTTCTGGCCAGGATTGCCTTATGGCTGGATTATGTTCCTGTCATTTGTAGGGGCTGTGCTTGGCACGCTGCTCATTTTCCTGCTGGGCATGGCGGCACCCGGAGGACTGACGTCCATCAGGCTTACCGTTGCGGGTGCCGTTATTGCAGCTATGCTGAGTTCGCTTAGCACCGGTGTCGCCATATATTTTGACTTGAGCCAGGATTTAGCCTTCTGGTATGCGGGTGGTTTCGGGGGAATTGAATGGCGGCATCTGAAGCTGATTCTGCCTGTTCTGCTGGTTACTCTCGTGCTCACTTTGCCTATGGCCCGTCGGATATCTCTCATGTCGCTAGGAGAAGAAGTTGCGATTAATCTCGGAATCAACCTCCGCTGGACCAGACTGTTTGCCTTGACGGCGGTTGTTGTGCTGGCTGGCGTATCCGTTTCTGCTGTAGGCTCGATCGGCTTTGTTGGACTGGTCATACCACATATTTCTCGCAAATTGGTTGGCGTGGATTATCGACTCATCATTCCGATGTCCTCCCTGCTCGGAGCCGTCTTGCTGGTGCTCGCCGATCTAGGATCACGCATTGTGAACCCGCCTCAAGAACTGGCTGTAGGCATTATGGTTGCCTTTGTCGGTGTACCTTTCTTCCTCTATCTGGCCCGTAAAGAAAGGAGGGCCCTATAGCGATGAACACGAATACACCTTCACGAGGCAAACGTTCCATAGCGGTCAGCGTTGCGCTGCTCTGTATCGCCTGTGCCGTTATCGTTATCAGCCTCAACTCGGGAACAATTCGCCTATCACCAATAGCCGTGCTTCACACCCTGCTTGGCTATGGTACGCCGGATGATCAGATTGTATTGTTCGACTATCGACTGCCACGCATTCTGGTTACTGTACTCGCCGGAGCGGGACTCGGTGTTGCCGGTGCTGCGCTGCAAGGCATTACACGCAATCCATTAGCCGATCCGGGCATCCTCGGCTTGCATGCAGGTGCGGCTTTTGGATTGATGGTATTCGTAAGCTTCTCCCATTCCATGAATGGTTCGGTGGCCTTGCTGATTCCGCTGTTTGCTTTTGCAGGCAGTGTCGCCGCGGCGTTGATTATCATGCTGCTATCCTATGACCGACATAACGGAGTATCCCCCATTAAGCTTATTCTGGTGGGCATTGCCGTAGCAGCCGGTTTCCATGCCCTGACGCTCTATCTGTCCCTGCGTTTGGATGAAGACACCTATTCCTTCGCCGCCCGCTGGCTGGCAGGTAGCGTCTGGGGCAGAGACTGGGTTCATGTTCAGGCGCTGCTTCCATGGGTTGTGCTGTGCATCTCGTACATATGGAGCCGCTCCAAAACGCTGGATGCCTTCAATCTGGGAGATGCTGCCGCGACCAGTATTGGTACACCCGTCAGATCCCAACGTGTTATTTTGCTATTGTGCACGGTAGCATTGTCTGCCGTCAGTGTGTCTATGGCTGGCGGGATCGGATTCATTGGTCTGGCGGCGCCGCATCTGGCCCGCAGACTGGTTGGCCCGATGCATCGCCATCTGATCCCAGCCGCCGGACTCATCGGCATGGTGATCCTGGTTGCTGCCGATACGGTTGGGCGAACGATCTTTCAGCCTAATTCCATTCCGGCAGGTGTTGTGGTCGCGGCGATCGGCGCACCTTACTTTTTATATCTGCTGGTACGAACCAAGTAATAAATTTATCGGAACAATCCGAATAATTTCACCGGTACACCCAACATAAAAACAACATCCATGAGATGTTCAAGGAGATTGAGATTACCCATGTTAAAGAAAAACCTTATGCTCTTCATGAGCATCTGTCTGGTGCTTGTACTCGCAGCCTGCGGGAACGCCAATAATTCATCCTCTGCGTCGGAAGGTTCTACTACGGACACTTCGAACGCTACACAGGATACCAATTCCGCTTCCGGGGATCAACGCATCGCATCCATGTCGATCCATCTGACCAATGACCTGCTGTCTCTCGGCATTACACCGGTTGGTTCGGTGATCGGCGGGGAAGCCAAAGCCTTCCTGTCCCATGTTGCTGACCGTCTTCAAAATACAATGCCGCTCGGTCCCGTTAAGGACCCGGACATGGAAGCCTTGCTTGCCCTGAAACCAGATGTCATCTATCTGGACGAAGAATTCTCCGGTGATGATATTGCCAAATTCGAGAAAATCGCCCCTGTACACGTCTTCAATCTGGATGATGGCACTTGGCGCGACCATCTGAAAGACATTGGTAAACTGGTCAACCGCGAGAAAGAAGCAGAGCAATACATTCAGGATTATGCAGCTGAAACGGAAGAAGTGAAATCCCTGATTCACGATACAATCGGTGACGGCACCGTAATGGCTATCCGTGTTACCGCCAAAGAACTGCGTGTATTCAGTACACGCCGTCCAATGGGCCCAATTTTGTATGAAGATCTCGGGTTAACTCCAGCTAAAGGCATTGAGGAATTCGATTCGTCCAAACCGTATCAAGTTGTTTCACGTGAAATACTGCCGGACTTTGATGCAGATGCAATCTTCGTTGTTGTGAACTCGGATGATGAAGCTCAGAACATGTTCAAAGAACTGCAAAATAATCCGATCTGGCAAGGACTGAAGGCTGTCAAAGCAGGTCATGTCTACCCAATCGGTGCTCAACCTTGGTTGGACTATTCTTCAATCGGCAATAAAATGGCCATGGATGAAGCCAAAGAAATGTTCTCTAAGAAATAAAATGATCCTTACGCACAACATTTAAAAAAACACCAAAAAACCTCTCTTTGTAGATAGGAACAGAGTCAGCTAACATGCTCTCTTCATCCACTCAAAGCAGAGGTTTTTTTGTATCCATTTTAAAAAATCAAAATCACTTGACGATATGTCAAATGAAACTTATCATTTAGTTAGTCGACTAATTAAAAGGATGGAAGCGCTTATGAAATCAGATCGAAATGAACGGTTAATGGGACAGTTATCAGAACTCGTCAAGCTACAGCGTTACAAGGTTCATGAGAAACTTATCAACCACCCTGAGTTGTATCCTGGACAACCGCCGCTGCTATTCCAGCTTGAACGGGAAGATGGTCAGACCCAGAAACAACTGGCCGAACAGCTTCGCCGCGCCCCTGCAACGGTAACGGTAATGCTGAAACGTATGGAAAGCTCGGGTTTTATACGGCGTGAAGCTGACCCGAAGGATCTGCGCAGTCTGCGTGTCTATCTGACCGATCAAGGCCGTGCTGCGCTTAAGGAACTGAGAGAAGTATTCCAAGAGCTTGATCGCCAAGCCCAGAAAGATTTTACACCTGAAGAATCGCAGCTGATGTCAGCGCTCGCCCAGCGTATGGTTCAGAATCTGCGAGAATATTAAGTGAGATTCATCTGTCTGCATAAATTTTTGCAACATGATTATTTCATATCGAATGAGGTGATTTTTCCCATTGTGGACGTTAAAACGATTTCTTACCCCGTATAAGTCAGCGGCCATTCTTGCTCCGCTACTCATGGTCCTTGAGGTTGCTATGGACCTGCTTCAACCCAAGCTGATGTCCAGCATTGTGGATGATGGTGTTCTTGCAGGGAACCTGTCCCACATTATGACTACAGGTTTGTTTATGCTTCTTTTTGCGTTAATCGGATGGGTTGGCGGTGCAGGATGTACGCTGTTTTCAAGCAAAGCTGCCGTTGGATACGGAACCGATCTGCGCCAGGAATTGTTTGATCATATCCAGAAGTTCTCGTTCCGTAATCTGGATACCTTCCAGGAAGGCTCGCTTATTACTCGCCTGACGAGTGATATCACCCAGATGCAGACCTTTGTACAGATGCTTCTGCGTATGTTTATCCGTTCGCCGATGCTGATCATCGGCAGTATTATTATGGCGTTTACGATCAGTGTCAAATTGGCGCTCATTCTCATTTTGTCCGTGCCGATTCTGTTTATCATCTTATATATCCTGATATCCGCTTCCTATCCGCTGTTCGCCAGCGTTCAGAACAAACTCGACAAGGTGAACGCGGTTCTTCAAGAGAATCTGGCCGGCATTCGTGTCGTCAAAGCTTTTGCACGCGCACGTCAGGAGAAGAAGCGTTTCCAGCAAGCCAATGAAGACTATACCCATACGGCAGTGAAAGCTTGGCGCATCGTATCGCTGAATGCACCGGTATTAAGCCTGATGCTGAATGCGACCATTGTAGCGGTGCTGTGGTTTGGGGGCTTTCAGGTGGTAGGAGGCGATATTGCCGCCGGGGATTTGATTGCTTTTATCAACTACGTAACGGTTGTACTCTCGTCGCTCACTTCAATCGGTATGATGATGATGAGCTTCTCCCGCGCCAAAGTGTCTGCAACACGCATCAACGAGGTGCTTCACACCCAGCCTGATATTCAATCGGGAGATGATATGTCTCGTAAAGGAGCAGGTCAGGTGGAATTCAAGGACGTATATTTCCGCTATGATGGAGAACATACCCTCTCCGGAATTACACTGACGGCTCGGCCGGGAGAAAAAGTGGCCCTGCTCGGATCTACAGGATCAGGCAAAACCTCACTTGTACAGCTGATCCCCCGCTTGTATGATGCCTCACAGGGTGAAGTGCTCGTGAATGGAGTGAACGTGCGTAACTGGGATCTCCAGGATCTTCGCAGCCGTGTGTCCATCGTATTACAGGAATCCATCCTGTTCAGTGGCAGCATCCGGGATAACATCTGCTTCGGCAGACCTGATGCAACAGAAGCTGAACTACGTGCCGCATCTCAAGCGGCGGCGGCTGATGATTTTATTATGAATCTGAAAGATGGATATGACTCGGAGTTGGGCCAGCGCGGGGTCAATCTCTCAGGTGGGCAGAAACAGCGTATTTCTATCGCCCGTGCCCTACTCATGCAACCGGAGGTTCTAATTCTGGACGACAGCACCAGTGCCGTCGATCTGCGTACCGAAGCAAGTATTCAGAAGGCGCTGCATTCACTAATGAGAAATAGTACCACCTTCTTGATTGCACAACGGATCTCTTCTGTAAAGGATGCAGACTGTATTTACGTGCTTGATGAAGGAGAAATCGTGGCAAGTGGTACACATACACATCTCATGGCCCATTCGTCACATTACCAATCCATCTATTATTCGCAGCAACGGAAGGAGGATGTTCAATTTGGCTAAAAACGCTTCTTCCTCCATCCATCAGACCGTTGTCCCACCGATGATCGGAAGACCTGGGCCACCCGGCCGAGGTCCGGTTCCCAAAGTAAGAGCCAAGAACGCACGGCACGCGATCATCCGAGTATGGTCATACATGGGACGTCATCGCAAAGGGGTTATCACTGCTCTGGTACTGACGGCTCTTGGAACGTTACTTAATCTGGCAGGACCTTATCTGCTCGGCCGTGCGGTCAATGAACATATCGTTCCCAAAATTACGGACGGTCTGCTGAAAGACTGCATGTTATTGCTGACCGTATACGTCCTCGGCTCGTTCATGATGTGGGCTCAATCCTATGTCATGATCGGTGTTTCCCAACTGACCGTAAAAGATCTGCGCCATGCTCTGTTTTCACGGCTGCAACAGCTGCCGATCAGCTTTTTTGACAAAAATCAGAGCGGTGATCTGATGAGCCGGGCTACCAATGATATCGATAACGTGTCCACGACGCTGAATCAAAGTGTAACTCAATTGATGTCCAGCGCCATCTTGCTGGTTGGCTCCCTGTCGATTATGTTAGCCCTGGATGTCCGTCTGACACTGCTCAGTCTAGTCACGGTTCCCCTGATTACGATCGCCACTCGGCTGATCGCTTCAAGAACACGCAAACATTTTACCGCCCAGCAAAAGTTGCTTGGTGAGCTTAATGGCTACGCTCAGGAAACCATTGCTGGACAAAAGGTGGTTGCAGCCTATAATCGTCAGGAGCAGGCACAAAAACATTTTCAAAATTTGAACGAAAAGCTTCGCACTTCCAGTACCCAAGCTCAAAGCGTATCAGGTCTGGTCGGGCCAACGATGAACGTTATGAACAATATCGGCTTTGCCATACTGGCAGCCGTAGGTGGATGGATGGCTTATCATGATCTGACGTCCATCGGGCTGATTGTAAGTTTCCTTGCTTACTCCCGCCAGATTGAGCGGCCCATCAATGATTTGGCGAACCAGTACAACCTGATTCAGGCAGCTATTGCAGGTGCCGAGCGCGTATTCCACATTATTGATACACCAAGTGAATACGTGGAAGAACAGAAGAAACAACTGCAGCAGATTCAGGGGAAAGTTGTATTTGAAGATGTATCCTTTGGGTATAACTCCGAGAGGGAAATCCTGAAAAAGGTCAGCTTCACCGCCAAGCCAGGCGAGATGATTGCACTTGTCGGACCGACTGGAGCGGGTAAAACGACCATCATCAACCTGCTGCCCCGTTTTTACGAGATTACGGGCGGACGGATTACCATTGATGGCTGTGACATCTCCGAACTGGAGAAAGACCAGCTAAGACGCGAACTTGGCATTGTGTTACAAGATGCCTATCTGTTCTCCGGCACCATTCGTGACAATATTGCCTACGGCAAACCCGATGCAACGGACGAACAGATCCAGCAAGCAGCGAAGTTGGCAAATGCCCACTCCTTCATCCGCAAATTATCGCAGGGTTACAATACCCCGATCATTTCCGGTGGCAACAATCTGAGTCAAGGACAGCGACAACTGTTAACCATCGCTCGTGCCATTCTCGCTGATCCTGCGATTCTTATTCTGGATGAAGCGACCAGCAGCATCGATACACGCACCGAAATGCAGATTCAGGAAGCGATGCGCACCTTGATGAAGGATCGCACCAGCTTCGTCATTGCCCATAGGTTAAGCACAATTCGTGAGGCCGATCAGATTCTCGTTATTGATGACGGCAAGATCGCCGAACGAGGCAGCCATGATGAGCTGATGCAACAGCAAGGTTTCTATTATCAGTTGCATCAGGGACATATCACCTGATTGGGTTCGTGTTCATTGATTAACAAAAACACATAACCACAATCAATAACGCCGCAAACGGTTCTTCAGGAGCCAATTGCGGCGTTTTTGGTTATTAGAATCAAGCTCCCATAGGCAAATGAAGGGTGAATGTAGAGCCAATCCCCATTTCACTATGCACGGTAATTTTGCCATGATGATCCTGAGCGATTTTCTGACAGAGTGCCAGTCCAAGTCCTGTACCTTCTTCCTTGGTGGTATAGAACGGATTAAAGATCGTTGCCAGAGAGTTCTCTGGAATGCCGCTGCCCGTGTCGGTAATCGAAATAAGTGCTCTATTTCCATCATGTAACAGATCAATATGCACTTCACCCGGATCTTCCATCGCTTCAAAAGCATTACGGATCAGGTTGATTAGAACCTGTACGATCTTGTCCCGATCCATGTTAACCACGACTGGCTCCCCAGTCATTTCAAGTGTAATTCGATGGCCTCGTGATGCTGCATCCGACTCGGTTAACGACATGACACGTTCGAGACACTGCCCTACTCGTTCAGGTTTCATGTGATTGGTGTGTGGTTTGGAAAATTGTAAAAACTCAGCCGTTAGCTCTGTTACACGCGTGATCTCCCCCATGATGACTTCATACCATGGTGCGATATTGAAGGCCTGCCCCCGTGAAAGCTGCAGGAAACCTCGAATCGCAGTCAGGGGGTTGCGAATTTCATGAGCCATGCCCGCGGCCAGTTCACCAACAGCCCGAAGTCTTTCGGAACGAAAGACCTCCTCTTCGTTTTTTAACCATTTATTGCGTTGCTGCTGAAATAACCTGTCCTCCGCCACCGTAATAAAGTGTTGTAACGTCTCCGACATTCCCGGATACAAGGAAATACTGTAGTTCACCTGCAACCCCCGCAACTCCCCTGACAGCAGTGACGACATGCGTTCTTCAATATTTTGTATTTCAGGCAAAATGACGGCATAGCGATCTCCTGCATAGCGGGATATACCGTATGCATCCGAAAACTGTGTCGTAATAATTTCGCCTGTATTTCCGATTACGCTGCACCAGTTGTCTTCGACCTCTTTGTCAAACCCGTTAAAATTCTGAATATTCAGGATTATCAGCAGAAAGGAGCGGTGCTCCTCCACCGTTTTATTAAGAGCATCCATGTAACCTTCGTAATTCAGCAACCCGGTGAGCGGATCATGGAGGGTGAGAAAGTGATTTTTCTCCCGAAGCCTGCGCTTCTCTGCCTCACTGTTAATCAAGGTATGATAAAAAAATATAATGACAATCGCCGTTAACATGTCAAACAGGGATACCAGCAAAGCATATGTATCAATCGGTACATAGGAAAGCCGAATCACTGTATATTCGAGCAATAACAGCATCGAAATGGGTAAAGTCTGCGCAACACGTTGTTTATTTTGAATCATCGACATGATCAGCAGATAATATAACAATTCGCACCAGTTCAGTTCACTGAAATAATGGAATATGCCGAGAAAAATCCAATGGATATTACGCAATGCAGGATAACGTTTCTCCCCATATATACTTGCTACAAATAACACACCAGCACATATCATTAACGCGAGATGGGGAGTAAGCCCTAGAAAATAAGAGGACAGGATAACAAGCAGACATCCCAACGGGAAAATAAGCATTTTCATCGTGTAACTTAGCAAAAGGCCTCGCCCCCTTTGACATAATTCTCACATCTAAGATCTTATTTACATGTATTATATCGATAATGATTAGCTAATGTTGTCGATTAGTGGAAGCTTGTCAAATTCACATGAATGTATAAATTTATAATTAAAATAGGACAAACGGTTTATAGGAAAACGGAGATTGCGAAACTATCATACATCACATTGATCAATACTGTGTTACAATACATTAATGGATTTATTTAGGATAAAACCTTGGTTATGGAGGGATAAGCATGATACAACAAAGAAAACCTTTGGGCATCGGGACACTTTCTCTGCTGGTTCTCGCAATGGGGCTGGCCTTTAATTTTCCCTGGGGCACAGAAAAGGTACAGATCAGCCACTATTTGTTTAATCTACTGAACGTGCCTATCTATAGTAATGGAGACCAGGGACTTCACCTTCCCTTTGTGGCGGCGGCAATCTTCTGGATACCTGCTGTAATTATCGCTAGCAAGTATCGTTCGCACTATGGTACAAAGGTAGCCTTTAACGTAGCCGCGTTTATGCTGCTTCTATGCATCGTTGGTCCTGTGGTTAATATTGTGGACAGGTTTGTAAATTCATAAAATAAAGAAGCCAGCACTCTTGAATGACAAGAGTGCTGGCTTCTTTGATTCAATTCTACACTTCTATTTTTTCGCCATATACTTGCGGATATCAAATGCCACAGCAGCCACAATAATCAACCCTTTAATAATCAGCTGCCAGTAAGGACTTACACCGATAAAGGTCAGACCATAGTTGATAACTCCAAAGATCAGAACCCCTGCCATAACGCCGGGCACCGTACCAATACCACCCGCTGTGGAGACGCCCCCCACGACACAGGCCGCAATAGCATCCAGCTCATACATGTTACCGTAATTGTTCGTTGCCCCGCCCGTACGCGCGGCTTCCAGCACACCGCCCAGTCCATACAGTGCACCTGCAATGGCATACAACGCAATCAGGTTGCGTGCCACATGAATGCCGGACACATGCGCAGCCTGAATATTGCCACCGATGGCATACATATTCTTCCCAAGGCGGGTCTTGTTGAAGACGACCCAGCAGATCAATGCCACCCCTATAGCAATCAATACAATATACGGAATGGAATAACCACCGCCAAGATCAATGTAACCAGATCCAATAACGGTAAAATCCGATCTCAATCCACCAATGGGTTGTGACTGATTGGGCTCTGTATCAAAGTAAATCGAGTTCAGACCATATACCGCAACCATTGTGCCCAGTGTGGCGATAAAGGGTGGAACATGCAATTTGGCTACAATGATGCCGTTGACGAGACCCACTGCCAAGCCTGCGATGATCCCGATAGCGATTGGCAATCCTACCCAATACTGTGGCAGATCGGGAAAGAACCGATTGGCATATTCGTCGATTTGCAGCATCGATGCGGATACAACAGCCGTTAGACCAACGACCCGTCCTGCCGACAAATCGACCCCGCCCGTTACCAGGATAAACGCCGCCCCCAGCGCAATGATGGCCCGTGTGGAGGACTGTTGTAATATATCCCGCAGTGTAGAGAAAGCAAGAAAGTGCGGATCGGCAATGGCAATGCCAATGACGAGCAGGATCAGCACAATAAAGATCGCGCGCTGCGCCACATACTGCTTCACCTGATTGATAACCTGTGTATTCATATGTTCCCTCCTGACTAAGCCATCCGCTGCTGTGCGGCCAGCCTCATGATATCCTGCTCTGTTGCCTCGGCTCCATCCACGATTCCGGTGAGCCGTCCTTCGCTCATGACCATAATTCGATCTGACATGCCCAGCAGTTCGGGCATCTCCGAGCTGATCATAATAATGCTTTTGCCCTGCCGGGCCAGTTCCGTAATAATGGTGTAGATTTCAAATTTCGCGCCCACATCAATCCCACGTGTCGGTTCATCGAGCAGTAGAATTTCAGGGTCAGTCAACAACCATCTGGCCAGAAGTACCTTCTGTTGATTACCACCAGAAAGGTTTCTAATTAGTGTGTTAACTGAAGGGGTTTTAGTTCTAAACTTCTGAGTTTGCTCGCGTGCCTCATCTCGGCCTTTCTTCTCATCTAACAGGCCTATCCGATTCTGGTAACGTCCAAGACTCGCAATAATCGTATTTTCATACACAGACAACACTGGAAAAATCCCTGTGACTCTTCGCTCCTCGGTCAGAAGAGCAATGTTATGACGCTTTGCTGCGGCAGGTGACTTGATCTTCACCTTGCGCCCATGAATGGAGATCGTCCCTGAAGCAAGCCCGCGTAAGCCAAAAAGTGACTCAATCAATTCCGTCCGCTGTGCCCCAACAAGGCCGCCAATTCCAAGAACTTCGCCTTTCCTCAATTCAAACGTCACATCACGGAACGAATTCGGCTGGCTGGAGGTTAAGCCTTCTGCCTTCAAAATCACTTCTCCAGGTACGTTCGTCCGTTCCGGGAACCGTTCATCCAGATCACGTCCAACCATGCGGGTAATGATCAGATCGGTCGTTAAATCAGCAGCATCCCAGGTACCCACTACAAAACCATCCCGCATAATCGTGACCTCATCCGAGATCGTCAGAATTTCCTCCATCTTGTGCGAAATGTAGATAATAGACACCCCGCGACTGCGCAGCTGATTAATAATGGCGAAGAGCTGGTCTACTTCCTTGCCCGTGAGCGAGGAAGTTGGCTCATCCATCACGATAACTTTAGATTGGAAAGAGACCGCTTTGGCAATTTCCATCGACTGTATTTTGGAAACGGATAAAGTTCCCGCCTGAGCCTTGGGATCAATGTCCAGATTCAGGTCCTTGAACAAGGCTAGTGTATCAGCGTACATTCGTTTCTCATCCACCAACAACCCCCTCATCGGAAACCGCCCCAGCCAGATGTTCTCCATCACCGGACGGTATGGCACCGGGTTCAGTTCCTGATGAATCATCGATATGCCATGTTGAAGCGCCGCTTTCGAACTCGGAATTTCCACCTGATTGCCGTCCATCCGAATCGTTCCTTCATCCGGGCGATACATACCGAATAGACATTTCATCAGCGTGGATTTGCCAGCACCATTCTCTCCCATCAGCGCATGAACCGTACCCGGCTTTACCTTCAATGTGACCTGACTCAGTGCTTGCACACCCGGAAATGCTTTGGAAATTCCGTCCATCTCCAGCAGGTAAGGTGATTCCATCTTTCATCCTCCCCTTCCGTAAACCCGGCAAAAAAAGGACGCCATCTCATGACGGACGTCCCTGTTTGCTGCTGTTATTGGGCGTCGGCAATGTTGTCTTTCGTAATTTTTTTGTAGGCAATCCAGACGTATTTGCCATCCGTAATGTCATAACCCGTGTTTTCCTTCGTTGGCGTCTCACCCTTCGCAAGTACGGAAGCCAGTGCAACCGTAGCTGCGCCCTGGTTCTTGGCATCATTCAACACCGTGCCCAGCATCGTTCCGTCCTGAAGGGCCTGAATGGCCGGAGCAGTTGCATCGACGCCGACAACCGGCATCGTTTTGCCGTCTTTGAAGTATCCCGCTGCTTTCAACGCTTCAATGGCTCCAAGTGCCATGTCATCATTGTTAGCCAATACCGCTTCAATTTTGTCTCCGTGGGAGGCAAGGAACGCCTGCATTTTCTCCTGTCCTTTGACCCGATCCCACATCGCGGTGTCTTCCGCCAATGCTTCCACTTCAATTCCGGCATCCTGGATGGCCTGAACTGAATATTTGGTCCGTAGCTCAGCATCCTGGTGGCCTGGCTCGCCTTTCAGCATGACGTACTGCAGTTTACCATCACCGTTTTTATCTGCTTCCGGGTGGGCCTTCCAGTAGTCCACAATGAGCTGACCGGAGATCGTGCCGGACTCTTCCGCCTTGGCTCCAACGTAATACACTTTATCCCACTTGTTCATGTCTTCAGCAACCGGCTCACGGTTCAGAAAGACAACTGGAATGCTGGCCGCTTTGGCTTTATCAATAATGACACCTGCTGCGGTCCGGTCAACCGGATTCACGGCCATTGCGTTGTATTTCTTGGATACAAACAGATCGACTTTCTCATTCTGGGTCGGCTGTGCGTTCTGGCTATCCACGATATCGAGTGTGGCTTTGCCTTCCGCTGCTGCGGTCATTGCATTCCGCACACCCGTCATGAACGTGTCATCGAACTTATAGATCGCCACGCCAATCTTCGGCGTTTCCGTCCCTGCCGCCGTCTTGCCTCCTGTATCTGTTCCTGTACTTCCGCCTGCGCTGTCTCCGCCACTGCTGCACCCCGCCGCCGCAACCATACACGCTGTAAGCAACAATGTCATCCACGTTTTCTTCATATCCTAATGACCTCCCCCAAGTTCATTCGGCTTTACCGATGTCTTTATTATGAAAGGGTTTACAATAAATTCGAATACAATATCTTCCTCTGTTTTATCGAAATCTTCCTCAATTGAGCCTTTACTGTACAAAAGGAAACAACAACTTCTGATTATCCATCCAGAACATATTGTCCGTACTGACAAGCTTCGTTTCTAGCGTTACCCTGGCTTGCACCTGTTGATTGTTCAATCGTGCAACGGCCTGATTCACACCAAGATACCCTGCGCTGAATCCATTTTGTACGATCAAATGTTGAATTCTGCCTTCCTGTAACTGCTCTAACTGCTGCTGTTCACTGCCAAATCCCACAATCTTCACCTTGTTACCATTGTTCTCGGACGTACGTCGATTGAGTTCATCCGCTACCCCCAGAGAAGCAGGTTCCTGAAGGGCAATCAACCCGTCCACCTGCTGCTGGTCAAGCAGTTGCTTCGACGCTTGCCAGCAAGCATCCCGGGTGCTGCATACGGATTGGGCCTCCACATGAATGTCCGGGTATTGAGCCAGTGATTCCTTTATCCCTAACTCCCGGTTAATCAGAACAGGATTTACAGGATCAGGACCAAGCAAGGCTATACGTCCTCGTCCTCCCAGAAGCACAGCCATGGCCTGACCCGCCTGCCGTCCAGCTTCAACGTTATCTATCGAGATAACACTTGTTATGCCTTTTACAGGAAACTCGTCATTCAACAAAATGACGGGGATAATCACTCCGTTGGCATCTTTAGTCTGTGCCTTCTCAATGATGTCGCTGAGTGTCTTCTCACTCAAGGGATCGATCAACAGGGCCGATGCTCCCTGCTCCAGTGCCAGTGATACCGCATCCACCTGGGCTTGTTCACGCTCGCTCAGTGAATAAGTCCCATTTTGCAAATGCTCTTGCTTTACCTTTCCCTGTCCTGCTGTGAAGTCAGGGTTAGAAGGCGCGTAAGTTAACCCCTCCGAGGGAAAAGCCTCCACCGTAATAAGCTCCGCTCCCGTTTCTTTGGCAGCCGCTTCGGCCCCAAGACGTATCGCTTCTGCGAGTTCTCCGGTTCCCGCTGGCGTAATCAGTGCAATACGCGGCGGCGATCCCGCTGAATCAGCATTCGACATACCGCACGCTACACATAACAGCAGGCAACAAATTGCTACTGTCATGGCCATATAACGAAGGAGAAGAACTCTCATCCGTATGACTTCCACGCGAGGGCAGATGTTTATTTTCATAACTAGATGCCCCATCCAGTCCGTTCTATTGATCTTATTCGCTTTCATGAGCATCGTCCTCCTCTCGTTCCGATTGGATCGGAATCCGAATCCAGACGGTCGTTCCTTCCTCCAGCTCACTCTCGAATTCAAGACCGTAAGCTTCGCCATAATAGAGCTGAATCCGATCATGCACATTGCGTACAGCTACACCTGATCCTGCACCACTTTTCACGATAGGACTGCCCATCAAAAGTTTCGACATCTGATCTTCTGTCATGCCGACCCCATTATCCGTAACACGAAATACCAGCTTGTCGTCCTCTCGGTATACACGAATCTCAATACATCCCTCGTCCATATGATATTCAATGCCATGCACGATCGCATTTTCAATGAGTGGCTGAAGCACCAGCTTAAGTGTCAGACAGTCCAACGTATCCTCATGCGCCGTCATGCTAAAATTAAATTTGCGCTTGAACCGCATCTGCTGAATCGTCAGGTAATGGTGGGCGTGCTCCAGTTCTTCCCTGACCGTAATAATCGTTTTGCCTTGACTGAGACTGATGCGAAACAATCGGGATAACGAAGTGATCATCGTAATGACTTCCTCATTCCGGCTCATGCCCACCATACGCACGACCGAATTCAACGTGTTGTAGAGGAAATGTGGATTGATCTGAGCCTGCAAAGCTTCCAGTTCGAGCCGACGCTTCTGCTCCTGTTCATGAATGATTTCATTCATCAAGGTCCGAATTTTATAGACCATCAGGTTAAAACGACGGGATAAACGTTCCACTTCCAGCGGCCCTTCGATAGGTAGCTCCACGTTAAAATCCCCTCGCTCCACAGCCTTCATCTTTCGTTCCATCCGCCGGATCGGACGTGTCAGACTGGAAGAGAGGAACAGCGAGACGAGGATGACCAGTACCAGCACAACCAGCAGTACCCGAATCAGATATCCATTGACCTCCTGGCGGGTTGTCATGATCTCATCCAGATAGGCCACACCTACGATTTTCCATCCAATATTGGCGACAGACTTGACCGCATTCAACCTTTTCTGCCCATCCGCCTCATCTTCATAACTGCCGGTTGCAACCAGCGCCTGTTCGATATTTTCACTCTTGAGCCCCATGTACATCAATTGCTGCTGCGGATGGTAGACGATATTGCCTGCACTTTCGTCGATAATGTAGACGTATCCCCGCTGCCCCAGACTGACTCGGCGGCTCAGTTCGTCCATTTGTTTGAAGTTGATATCCACCAGCAGAATGACCTGCCGATCCTGACCATTTTGACGTACAGTAATGCCTTTGCTCATAGAAACGACCCATTTGTATGGGCCTGTGTACATGTTCTGGATATGAGGCAGTGAGAAACTAAGGTGATCCGGCACTCGGAGGGCAGATTGAAACCACCCTTGCTGTGTTACATGCGCACTCGGTTTTAATTCAGCTGAAGGTCTATTCTTGAGCAAATGCCCTGTTGAATCCAACAAAGTAATGGAGATGATATCTTCGCGGCTGCTAAGCAGCGTATCCAGCTGTTTATCTACCTGATCCCCTTCCCACGTGCCATCCCGCAGCATATGTTCTTCGATGGCTCGATACAGATGCGACATGCTGCGAACATAATCCTCCAGATTGTAACTGACCTGATCCACGATCTGCCTCGTCGTCAGCTCCGCACTTCGCTCCGCGGCCTGCGTGAATTTGTCATGCAGCAGCATCGCCATGATGGTCAGCACCAATACAATGAAGACAGAGAAGGACCATGTAATAATAAAGCGGATACTGCTGACTCTGGATGAACGCAGCCTGGACCGAAGCTTGAGCCAAAGGGATCTTATCCATCCGGCAAACGTTCTCATCGGTTTGGGCCTTCACTAGCTGTTAGTGCAGTCTGTTTGCGATATTCTTTGGGCGAGACGCCGATATGTTTTTTGAAGCAAAAACTGAAATAATTCGGTTCTGCGAAGCCTACCTGACCAGCAATCTCAAACGACTTCATCTCTGTGGATCGAAGTAATTCCTTCGCCGCCTCCATCCGGATCTGCATCAGATATTGCAGGAAGGTAAGCTGTACTTCTTTTTTGAAAATGCCACAAAAATAACCCGAGCTAATATGCAGATGCCCACATACTTTCTGAATGGACAGATCCGGATCGGCGTAGTGTTCTTTGGTAAACGACAATGCCTGTTCCACAATATCCTTGTATACATGCTGCCTTCCGCTGGCAATGCGATGTTGAACGAGCAGACAAACCTCATGCACCTTACCTTGTGCCTCAGACAACCCAGGCAAACGGAACAAATCGGCATACAACTGGAACCCTGCCCCAAAAATGTCCTCCATGGCCTCGCCCGATGCCTGAGCTGCCTTCCAAACGTTTGTTAAAACTTCAATCAGATACAGTTGAATGTCACTTCGCCCATGCTCCACCGTAATTTCCCGGAAAATGATCTCTAGCGCGTCCTCCAGCTCCGCCTGCGTACCCGCTTTCAGACAACGTGTCAGCGTTTGCTGCTTCAACTCGTCAAAACGCAATTTGCCCGCCGTCTGCCGCTCCACATCTGCAATATAGATAAGGGGATCGGTCCCCGGTACAAGTCGATAATCCAGTGCCAGTAGTGCATCCTCATAGGCATGCTTCACACCTGCCAGTGTGTTCACGATTGAGCCCGATCCAACAGTGGCAGGAATACGCAGATAGTGATTGATGCTGCGCATTACATTTTCCAGCGCCTGCTGCTGTCGTTTCTCCCCATCTTCTCCACCCCACCGATCTACATAGAGCAGCACAATCGTCTCCTGATGCATAAAAGCATGTCCGGCCCCGTGTTCCGTCCATACCTCTGCGGCAATGTTCAGCGCAGCGAACTGCTTCAACTCCGCATCCGCAGATTGGTCTCCGTCCATATGAAGGGTCAATACGGATACTCCATAGCGTTCACCATGCAGATCCAGTCCGCATTGCTTTGCTTTGCCATGGATATATTCCGGTGATTTTTGCCGATGCAGCAAAGTGGCCATCAGGTCCGCCTGTAACAGGGGCAGGCTTGTATAATAATGGTCGCGCAGCTGCTGTACATCCTCTCGTTCGGCCACTTCAGCCGCCATCTGCGCACGCAACCTTGTAAGCAGTTCTGTCAGATGCCCCGCCGAGAATGGCTTCAGTAAGTATTCATCCACACTCAGCGAGACCGCTTGTCGGGCGTAGTCGAATTCATCATATCCAGTCAAAATCACCACTTTCACAAGCGGATTGCGCTCCCGCAACCTTCGAGCAAGTTCAAGTCCATCCATAAATGGCATGCTGATATCCGTTACCACAATATCCGGCTCCACTCGTTCGGCCATCTCCAGTGCTTCACGTCCATTCTCCGCCAGACCAACTATGCGCAGATCGAGCGCTTCCCAATCTACCTCTACAACCAACCCTTCGCGTACATCCTCTTCATCATCCACCAGCAATACCCGGTACACGTCAGATTCCTCCTTTATTTAACGGGCCTTAAGCCCAAGCAATAATGTATATGTCGATATGATCCAAGGTTGCCATCATAATATACAATATAAATTTAATTATGTAATCGCTTACTTTTAAGATGATAAGATTGATATAATGTGCGCTCACAAACGAAATATATGGTAAATTATTGAAAGGAGTTAATTAAGAAAAAGGATAGGAGTCTATTAACTTATGAATTACTTGAAATCCGGAATGATAACGACTGGTATTGCCGCAATATTAATTTGCAGTGGTGCAATCACGGAGACGATTCGAACCGATCGATTTGAAGCATCCACCGAGTCTTCACTCTGGGAGAACCAACCTCAAGAACTTCAAGAGAAATTAACAAAATCATGGAGGGGAGGAATAGAGGCGATACGTACCACGCTGAATGAGAATAGTGAGAAGGAGAATATAACTGAATGGAAACTGTTTTACAGCTTGGAGGATTCATTAAACACCCTTCCCCATAAAGATCACTCTTCCTTCATCGCTGCCTATTATAGTAACGAACGAAGAACCATGCTGGAAAACGGAGATTTCATGCCTGCCTTGCTTTTACATCCCGATCATACAAAGGCGATACTTTTTTGGGAAAAGCTTGATGGAACCTATGCCATGATTACATTAGAATCGCAAATTAATGCAAACAACAAGCCTGAATGGGATGTAAGTCATTCTTGGATAACCAAACAACCCTCATCCACTTGAAGTGGGTCAGGGCATCATTGATCCTATATCCATTCGTAATGCCTCATAAAGAGTGCTGCATGTACTTTAATGCGGTTCCGTTTCTCCATCCTCTTCTGCTGACAAAGATAAATTGGCATTTAACCCCTTCACATAAATCATCGTGGTATCCGGATTGATATGCCCCATCATTTCTGCCAAGCGATGCAGTGGTGTATGCTCGGCCATAGCGTATCCGAACCGATGACGCAGATCATGGGAACTTAGCCCTTCCAGACCGGCTGTAGTCATCACCTTTTTGATCAAATGGCGCAGCGCCCTCTCCGTTAAGCGATCACTGGTTTTCTCGGAAGGAAACAGGTAAGGACTATCCGGTGCGAGGCCAACCATGTACATCTTCAATAAAGCAATACATGTCATGTTCAGCGGAATTTTCCGTTGACCGTTTCGTTTATCGGCCCGCACGGTAAGTTGCCCGCTTCTTTTGCCCAATTCAATATCACCGGGAGCGAGGTTGCATATCTCCATCGTTCGTATACCGGTATGAAACATGAGGGTAAGGATGGTCTGATCCCGAAGCGAGTTACCGTCTTCGACGGCAGATATGAATGATTGTTCTTCCTCGGTGGTCATTCGGCGGGGGCTAACCTTGTCTTCCGGAATGAATTTCAAAGGTTTGGAAGGATTACTGCTAATCCTGGCTTCCGATGTAGCCCACTTAAAAAAACGCTTCAATGTAATCAGTCTACGATTAATGGTAGACGGCTTCAATTGCATTACCTTTTGTGAATCTTCCCGATAACGGACCAAAGTCGATGTATGCACGTCTTCGATTCGAAATGAGATCTCTTCACTCCGAGAATCGTTCCCTATATACCATTCGGTAAAATGCTTCAAATCACTCGCATATTCCTTCAAGGTTTTGGGAGTCAATTCTCCCTGGTTCGTAAGCATATGTATGAATTCCTGAACAACCATTTCCCCTTGTACCGAAGTACCAGAACCCTTATCCATTAGAAAAAACCTCCAAATCTTGACTTATATTAGCGGACATGGTATTATCATATTAATCGATACATTAGCGGACATCAAGTCTGTGGGTTGAATATACCTGATTAGCGTTGATTTTTAAAATTAACCTTTTCAAAATGGTCGTTTAAAAACTTATTTTTTGGAGGAACTACATGCAAACAGGTACAGTGAAATGGTTTAACGCGGACAAAGGATTTGGCTTTATCGAAACTGAAGAAGGAACAGACGTATTCGTTCATTTCAGTGCAATTCAAGGCGACGGTTTCAAAACATTGGATGAAGGACAACGCGTCCAATTCGAAGTAACTCAAGGTAACCGTGGTCCACAGGCTGAGAACGTTACTAAAGTTTAATTATATTAAAGCTGCCTTGTACAAGGCAGCTTTTTGTTTTATTACATGAGCATTTTGCATAGATTCAAAGAGCGTCTTTCAAAATGCTGACTTCATAAACTTATCATCCAAAAACGAAAAGCGAGGTATGACAAATGGATAAAGAACAATTGATCACAGAAGTAGCCAAAAACGGCGGATTCTCCAAAAAGAACGCTGAAAAGGCCGTAACGGTTGTACTGGATTCGATTTTGGAAGCATTAAAAGAAGGTAAAGAGGTTCAACTGGTTGGATTCGGCAAATTCGAAGTGCGTAATCGTGAAGCACGTATGGGTAAAAGCCGTCGAACTGGTAAGGAAATTCAACTTCCAGCAGGTAAAGTTCCTGTATTCACAGCAGGATTAACAATGAAAGAAGCTCTAAACTAAACAGCAACAACAAGATCGGAAAAGAGGTTTTTATTCAAACACACAACGAACATTTTGATGTAAATGTCGTGTTTTCTACGGTTGATGATATCATTAACTTTTATTCGGGCAAGCAGACAGACCAGAATAACGCGGAAGATCACACCCATTCAACACCCCCATCAACAGAGTCTGCACAGACACCACAACTACCCACTCGCTAAAACGAACCTTTCATCTTGGACAATAAGAAGCCCTGTTCCGCTCAAAACGGTCCAGGGCTTGATTTGTGTCAATCGAGCACCCAGGGAGAATGAATTTTGGGTACGTCATTGATTAATTGCTTGGTATAGGGATGCTCCGCATGGTGAATAACTTCCTCCGCTCTCCCCGCCTCCACCATTCGTCCATGCTCCATAATACAGATCGTGTCGCTCACATAATAAGCCAGACCCACGTCGTGCGTAATAAACACAATCGTCATGCGGTTCTCATCGCGCAGCTTGAGCAGCATATCCAGAATCGTTGAACGCGAGCATGCGTCCACCATGGACGTTGGTTCATCGGCGATCAACACCTTAGGATGCAGCATGAAAATGCGGGCAATCATGAGCCGTTGCATCTGTCCACCGGACAGCTCAAACGGATATTTGTTGTATAACTCTTCGAACTTCAAGTTGACGAAGGAACAGGCTTCCTTCATTTTGGCATATTCCTCGTCCTTGTTCAGCTTCAGCCCCTGAAGTTTGATACAGTCCACCAGCAGCTTTTCCACCCGGTGAAATACGTTGAACGAAGAGAACGGGTCCTGGAAAATGGCCTGTATATCCTTCCAATAGGCTTTACGCTCACGGTACCGCTTCATTTGTCTGGGCTTGCCATCGTATTCAATCGCTCCACCCGTTTCCTTGAGCAAGCCCATGATCATTTTCGCGAGTGTCGTCTTGCCACTGCCACTCTCTCCGACAATGGAGATAATCTCCCCTTCATGAAAATCAAAGCTCACATCGTCCACGGCTGCCTTTTTGCGATTGCCTGTACCGTACACCTTGGTCAGATGGCGGCCGCTGATCAGCACCTTGCCCATCGCCATACTACCTCACTCCTTTCGGGGAGCCTTGATCCGAGCCCATTACGCCCAGAAAGAATCATTTCATTGGTCTGCGATATCGTCTGTGTCAGATTGAACATCTCGGACATCTTCTTTATTTGAGTCATTCTCCTCCTGATTTTCTTCCCTCTCCTGGGGCTCTTCGTTCATGCTCTCCTGCTGTAAGTGACTGTCCTGCTCCTGCTCCCTGATCTGCTCCAGCATTTCTGGTGTCAGGAGACAGCGATATATGCGCCCATCGACATGAATGTTCTCGATTTTGCCCTGGCGGCACTCGTCGGTCACCAGTGTACAGCGCTCTGCAAAGCGGCAGCCTTCCGGCACATTCTTCAGATTTGGTGGTGCACCAGGAATGGCAGCCAGTTTGTGCTCCTTCATGCCCTCTTCCGGCACAATGATGGAACCCATCAGTTTGCGAGTGTACGGATGCAGCGGATTGAAAATCATCTGCTCTGCCGTGCCTCGTTCCACAATCTCACCGGCATACATCACCATAATTTCATCCGTGACATGGTACAGTAGCGGCAGCTCATGCGTGATGAACACCAGTGATTTGATTACTTTGCGCTTCAACAAATCCTTCAATAGACGAATGACCGCCTTCTGGGAGGTTACATCCAGTGCCGAAGTAGGTTCATCCGCAATGAGCACGTTGGGATTCAGAATTGTTGAGATGGCGATAACCGTTCGCTGCTTCATGCCGCCGGATAATTCATTTGGATACATATCCAGCACATCCGGCGACAAGTTCAGTGATTGGAAGCGCTCCGTAGCCATCTTCCGCACATCCGACCGTTTCATCTCCGGACGATGCTCCTTCATGATATCTTCAATAAACCTGATAATACGCAGCGTTGGGTTCAGTGCATTCATGGCAGCCTGCGGAATATAAGCAATTTCCTTGCCCAGAATGCGCGAACGAAGCTGCTCTTTGTTCAGCTGCATAATATCGGTACCATTGATGCGGATCGAACCACTGCCATAATGAAGCGGCGGGAAATAAAAGCCCATCAGGCTGAGCGCCAGCGTCGATTTTCCACAGCCCGATTCACCTGCAATGCCCAGCGTCTGCCCTTCTTTCAGTCCGAACTCCACCCCGTCGACGGCAAATACATTCTCCTTGAGCCGGGTACGGTAATAGGTTTTCAGACCGCTGACCTGAAGTATAGGTTGGTTCATGGTCTTAGCTCCTTATTTTCGGATTAAAAATTTCGTCCATGCCCGTATTCATCAGATAAAGCGAGAAGGTAATGACGGCAATCGCCAGCGCCGCAGGAATGAACGCCCACCACGCCCCTGCTACTGGCGCTTCAAACACCAGTGCCCAGTTCATCAGGATGCCGAGCGAGATCGTATTATACGGGCCCAGTCCCAGCATGGAGATGGATGCTTCGGACAGAATGCCCGATGCCGTCTGGAGCACAAAAGCCATCACCACATAAGACGCGATATAGGGCAAAATCTCATGGATAATGATACGCGGCGTACTGTGTCCCGAAATTTTTGCAATATGCACATGATCCCGGCTACGCAGAGATGTCGTCTGGGCTCGCACAGCCCGGGCCGTCCAAGGCCAGCTAGTTATACCGATAATGATCGCCGTCACCAGGGAACTGCGTGAATCAATGCTGACGGAGATCAAGATCAGGATGATGAACGAAGGAATAACAATGAAAATATTGGTGATCGCCGTCAGAAAGTTATCCAGCATTCCCCCGATATATCCCGACACCAGACCCATAACCAAACCGATAACGGTCGCAAACACACCTGCAATTAGCCCCACACGTACGGATGTCTGGATGCCATACATCAATTCAAGGAAAATATCCCGTCCAAAATTGTCCGATCCTAGCAGCAGGCCATCGCCAGGTGGCTGGAACGCCATCGCAATCATCTCGAGTGGATCACTGCGATTAATGAGTGGATAGATCGTAACCAAGAGCAGCATGCCGACAAAAGTCACCGCACCGATCATGAATTTGGGTGACTTCAGCAAAATAGAGATCGAATGCTTCATATCACTGTTCCTCCATTTGAGCGGCCTTGATGCGCGGGTCAATGAAACCGTAGATGACATCAATAGTGAAATTTGCAAGCAATACAGCAATGGCAATCAGCAGCGTACACCCCGAGATTAGTGGGTAATCCAGTTGCCTTATGGCCGTGAACAACCATGTGCCGATGCCTGGATAACTGAAGACAATCTCACAGATGAGTGACCCACCGACCATCGTACCGATGGAGAGCGCAAGTCCCGTAATTTGCGGCAGCATAGCGTTACGGAACACATAACGCGCAATTCGGCCGTCGCGAATACCCAGCAGTTTACTGTATAACACATAGTCTGAATTCAGCTCATAGATGGACATCTCCCGCATGCCAATGGCCTGACCACCAATGGTCACAAGCACGATGGAGAGGAACGGCAAGGTATGGTGGCGAACCACGGACATGATAAAGTCGAAGCTCAGCTGCGGTACCATCTGGAAGTCATATCCGCCCGATAAAGGGAACCATTTCAGTGATAACGCAAAGACATACAGCATAATAATAGCCAGAGTAAAAAAAGGAATGGAATTGATAAATAAAGCTACCGGAAACAGTACTTTATCAAAAACACCTTTCCGGTACGCTGCAATCGCACCGAGCAAATTACCAATGATCCAGCCGACCAGGATGGCCGGAAGTTGAAGCCCCACCGTCCAAGGGACGGCGGAGGCCAGAATGTCCGTCACAGGCTTCGGATACAGTCCAAAGGACGTGCCCAGATTGCCTGTGAACAGATTTTTCAAATAGATGCCGAATTGGGTCCATAGTGGCTGATCAATGCCGAATTCAACCGTAAACGTCTCATACACCCGCTTGATGGAATCCGAGTCAGTCATCCCTGACGTCATTTTGGAAGCGATCATGCTCACCGGGTTACCTTCAATCAGTCTAGGCAAAATAAAATTCAGTCCGATGGCAATGACCAGGGTCAGGCCGTACCAGAATACTTTTTTGGCGACATATCTGGAATAGGCATTCATAGGATTTAGCACCCCCGAGTTTAGCGGATAAGGGCCTTATGTCTGAAGTGGCGTGTCACTTCATCGTGTCCTGATTCAATATGAGTTCCTTAATTGTGGATCTGATACAATGCCTTAATACCTGCGCCGTCCATCGAGATTTGCGGCGGAATGTTGGTGCCATCTCCTTCTGTCGGGAAACCTTTCCAAACCGATTCGTTCACGGTGTCAAACACCCATGGTCTGTACATTAGCGGAATAGAAGGGATATCTTTCAGCCAGATGGTATTCAGTTCAGTGTACAGTGACTTCAGCTTCGCCTCGTCAGACACGGATGGAATCTCTTCAATAATGGCGTCTGCACGGTCATTCTGGTACCGTCCCCAGTTCCAGAAAGCCATCTCACCCATTGGGGCAACCCCTTTGGAGTACATGATCGTCATCGCACGGTTCCACGGCTGGCTTGGGCTGACCCCGCCTGCAGGCGTGTTCATGATAATATCGAATTTGCCGGTTTGCAGATCATTGGTCCATACCGGGGATTCCGGGAATTTGGTGCGAATCTCAATCCCTATGGCCTTGGCGCTCTGCGCTACGATCTCCAGGGCAGCGTTCCAGTCAGACCAGCCGTAAGGACATTCAACCTCGAAAGGTCCAAGGCGTTTGCCGTTAAGAACACGGATGCCGTCTTTACCTTTGGTTGCTCCAATCTTGTCGAGCAGAGCGTTGGCTCCTTCAATATCCATCGTCCATTGCAACGACTTGATGGCATCTTGGTCAATATATTTGGACTCGGCGTCCGAGTTCAAGGTCAGGGAAGGCTGCATTGGCGCGGAATATCCGCTCATGGCCAGCTCCGAGATTTTGTCATAGTTGATGCTCATGGCTATCGCACGGCGAACGTCAGCATTATCGAGTCCGGCTTTGGACAGATTGAAGAAAATGCTTGGCATGGAACCGGGCAGATAATACGGCGCATCCTTCAGATACGTTTTGACAGCAGCCCCTCCTTCCCACATCTTCCACACTTGAGGGATAAACTGCTGGGAGACGTCCACTTGCCCACTCTTGAACGCCAGATCACCTGCGGCATTATCCTTGTAGATCACGTGAGTGATGTACTTCGGTGCGGGCAATTTGCCGAACAATTTCTGCCCCCAGTAGTTATCGTCACGGACAATCGTAATTTTCTGGTCGTTGTAAAAATGAAGCTTATAGGCTCCGGTTCCCACTGGATTATCATTAACCTCTTTACGAATCGCGGTCAGATCATTATTGTTCTTCTTCTCGATCTCTTCCCAGATATGCTTCGGCAGCATCGGGATCAGTTCAATGCTGTCCAGTACGGTCAGCTTGTTAGGGTTTTCAGGGTTCAGCTTAATTTCCACGGCCTGCGCTCCATCTGCTTTCACTTCACTGATGTAGGTCCAGAAGCTACTCCAGTTGATATCGTATTTTTTGCCCAGTTCATAGGTATATACAACATCATCTGCAGTAAAAGCCGTTCCGTCGCTCCACTTCGCATCCGCATTCAACTCAATACGCAGAGTGGTTTCATCCGTCCATTCATACGAATTGCCTAAGAGAGGTTCAAGGCCACCGTCCAGCTGGTTCACCATAAACAGGGTTTCGTACACCAGTTCCCTGGAGTTGCCGTAATTCACTGGAAATGCGGGATTTCCGCTCAACAGATTGAAGTTGGTTGGTGGCCCCCATTGCAACCCATTGATATACAAGGTCTCATTACGTGGTGTCTCCTTGTTGGTCTGAGGTGCAGGTTCGTTCTGGGTTGTCGTGGTCGGTGTATCCACCGTCCCTTGTGGTTCACTTACTGATGGCGGCTGAACACTTTGGCATCCGGCAAACAATGTGACCGACATGAACAGAGCGACGAGCGGTGTGGCAGCTCTCTTAAATCGCATTCTGAACCCCTCCGTGAATTCATATTGATGTTATTGGAAGCGCTTACTTAAAGTTATTCTATGACTTATCTCACACAACATTCCATCTCTTTTCTCAATTTTGAGACATTGTTTATGCGATCATACAAAATAACCAGCTCCGCATGGGGCAGCTGGTTATTTGCTGAATTTGGATCACTACTCCACAGAAGATCAAGAAAGGTTTACTTGACGAATCCATTACGAATGGCAAAGACGACCGCCTGTGTGCGGTCTTCCACTTGAATCTTTTGCAAAATGCGATGTACATGAGTCTTGACCGTACTCTCTCCGATAAAAAGCTTGCGAGCAATCTCCTCATTCCGTAATCCATATGCCATCTGCTGCAAAACCTCCAATTCCCGTCCCGTAAACGGTTCCGGCAATGGTTCGTTTGCTACCGTCTCCTTCACTGAATCCGAATGACTCGGAGTTGAACGAATAGCAAGACCGATCACCTTGGCTGCCACCGCCGTGCGGTAGATCGCCTCCCCCCGGTATGCAGCACGAACCGCATCAACGAGTTCGTCTGGCGCCGCATCCTTGAGCAGATAACCAACAGCTCCGGCACGTATTCCTTTGTACACATAGTCCTCATGATCGAATGTGGTCAGGATGACCACTTTGCAGTCAGGCAGTATCTTCATCAGCTCCGCTGTCGCTTCCAGTCCGTCTCCTGCTTCCATCTGCACATCCATCAATACGACATGTGGACGAAGCTCTGCTGCCAGAAGGACTGCTTCATGTCCCCCGCCCGCTTCGCCTACCACTTCCATATCCTGCTGTGCATTAATAATAAAACGTAAACCATGCCGGACCAGATGCTGGTCATCCACGAGGAGTACACGTATGTCCTGTATGTCTTGCTCCATTATTGTTCATCACCTCCCATAATCTCCTTCACATCTTGAGGAATGGTAAGGGTTAACCTCATTCCATGTGGATCGACTGCATCAATGGATAAGGAACCGCCTGCCCTTTCACATCTTGCTCTCATACTCGACAGTCCGAAACCGGGAGAGATCGGATTCTCTTTGCGATACATTCCGTTGTCCTCCACAATCATATGTAGCTGATGCTCCTTCTCCAAGATGTCCACCTTCACTTGCGAAGCCTGGGCATGACGAATGATATTCGTTAACGCTTCCTGAAGTACACGATACAATAATTCGGACGTTTCTGGCGTCCAATGACTCGTCTGCTCTTGGGGGGTCAGTTTGATCGTGAAACCTGCCATCTCCCGTATCTCATTCACCAGACTCGTCAAGGCGACCAGCCCGAGGCCTGCTTCATTGCTGCCCATCTGATGAGCAACAGTCCGAACCTCCTGGAGACATTGTCGGACTACTTCAAGCACCGTACCCATCGCTTTGTCGGCTTCCGCTGCATCCATCTTCATCATATATGGCAATGCCTGAAGCTGAACAATAATGGATGTCAATCGGTTACCAACACTGTCGTGCAAATCCATTGAGATTCGGCTTCGTTCTTCAAGTACGGCATACTGCATCAATCGCACGGTAGCCTGCTCCAACTCCTGATGTGTATCCTGAAGCTCCTGATGGGCATGTGTCAGTTCAGCGTGCACCTTCTGCAATTCCTCATAATGTCGTTTGCTGTCCTGTCTGCTTTCCCGCCTGATTCTCGCAGCCCAGCATAGAATATAGGTTACAGCGTGAGCCATCGAATACACCAGAATCTGATTGGGTTCGTATTCATCCATATAGAGCAGCGCCGCATTCCCAATGATGATAACGAAGCCAAGCAACGAAGAACGATGTATAGGCAATTTTAGCGCAGTATATCCGATGAGATAAAAGGTTAATTCAAATATGCGATACTCGGCCTGGAAGAACTGGGCATAGAGCAGCGTCACCATCCAAATCACCAATATCCCTAACGTTCGCATCCGCTCATTTCGAAGTGACTGTGGAACCCAAACCAACATAAGGTAGGGCAGTCTAACGATCAGTCCTGCACCCAAATCGACCCACGCCAATTCTTTGAAGGGCTCAATCAGACTGGAGAGCAGCAACAACGTTAAAATAAGATCTGCTGTATGATCCAGTACCACCTTTCGAATCTGCATCCATTTCGAATCGTTCTGCATAGCTATCCTTTCCAATCCTAAAGTTTGAAAATATTATACACCTCTGCCTTGAAAACGCTGGACTTTAGCATACAGAAAATAACGCCGGGCAACGATGCTTCCCAGAGGTAGAAACAAAAGAGCATTGCTCAGTGAAACCACCGTATGATGCACATCCCATTGGCTGGCGAGCTGTCTTAACACCATAACCGCGATCAGAAGCAAGCTGCTGGCCAGCGATCCCTTAGACATCATTTTACCTGTAGTTGGATGGATTCGAAGCTGTTCCAGATGTACCCGCCACGCACCAATCCCGCAACCTATGATGAGAAAAACAATATATAACAGAATGTTGCCCACCGTTAATGGTGTATTTACTACGCTCGAAAGCACCCAATACGCAATAATCGCTGGAAAGACCCATAAACGGGATGTCTTCACTTCCTTCTCCCTTAGCGATAACAATAGAACAATGACAGCTACAATAACAATATTCATCATGTTTTTTTCCTCACCTTCTCCACGTGTTCTCTGATCTACATTTAGTGTAGCCGAATTTAACGGGAGTTAAGTCCACCTATAGATGGATTGGCTCTCTTAACTTCTTCCATCCAAGGGCTTATTGTGGATATGCAAGGTTCCATGAAGTGTGATGATGATGAGCATATGGAGTGCAAAATAAAAAAACTGGCTCCATAAGGAACCAGCGATATTCTCGTTTTTTTGCAAATCAATTCACGTACACCAACCTACTTACTCTTCAGAAGCTCACGCAATGTCTGCGGATCGTATGTAGAGACCAGTCGTTCCAAATGTGTGTCCAACCACGCCTCATCTTGATCCCACCATTTCAGTTCCAGCAGTAAAGCAATGATCTCGTCGTCGAAACGCTTTTTGATTGGTTTGGCCGGATTGCCACCCACAATGGTGTAAGGCTCGATGTCCTTGGTGACTGTCGCATTGGAAGCAACGATGGCACCGTCTCCAATCGTGACACCCGGCATGATAGTTACATTTTGCCCAATCCAGACGTCATTGCCCAATACAGTGTCTCCCTTAAAAGGCAGTTGATCCAGCGTAGGAGTTACTCTCTCCCAACCACCACCAAAAATATTGAAGGGATAGGTTGTCATGCCCTCCATCCGATGATTAGCACCATTCATAATGAATGTCACACCTTCGGCAATTGCACAAAACTTACCGATCACCAGACGATCGCCTAGGAAATCATAATGATGCTGAATGCGGTCATAAAATTGTTCGGGTGGACGACTGTTGTCACTATAATACGTATAATCACCGATCAGCACATTAGAGCGCGGCGGCAAATTTTGAATGTAACAAACGGTACGAATATTATCGTTAGGGAAAAGTTTTGTTTTATCGGGAGCCATATGTGTTCCCTCCTTTTCCCTCATTGTACCAGAAAGGGATTCGATCTGATCATCGAATCCCTTTTCTCGTTCTCCGTAGAACAACGTTTCTCTACAAGAGAGATATTATTTGGATGTAAGTGTTACTTGTGCAGCCGTTTGATTCCAATCCACGGTCAGTCCCAGTCCTTCAGAGATGAAGCGTACCGGCACAAGCGTGCGACTGTTTTTGATAATGGCTGGTGCATCAATTTCGAGCGTTTCACCATTCACCGTTGCTGTGCTGCTTCCGATCTGGAGCACAAGCGTCTGGTCATTCAGAACAGCTGTTACCGTTTTCGCTGTTTTGTCCCACGTTACTTCTGCACCCAAAGCTTCTAGGATGGCGTTCACGGGTACCATAACCCGGCCACTTTGCTCTAGCGGGTCCTGATCCGGGAACGTAATCGCTTTGCCATCGAGAGTTACCGTAATCGCTTTGTCCGTCGTTCCTGTTCCGTTATCCGTGCCTGTATCTTCTGAAGTCTCTGGCAAAGGCGTTACTTCACGTCCAAGTTGCTCTTGCAGATTGGCAAGTCGGTTCAGGGCAAACGTCGTCAGCGACCCCGCTGCCATGGAGCCCATGCCTCCACCTCCGCCAAAGTTACCGCCCGGACGTGTTTGGGTATTGCCTGTGCTGTCTGTTGTTCCTGTTCCCGTTGTGCCATCCGGCGGTGTTGTACCATCGGGAGGTGTCATGCCTTCAAAACCTTCTGGAGGCGTCATACCTTCCATGCCCTCTGGTGGTGTCATGCCTTCGAATCCTTCTGGTGGTGTACCACCCATGCCACCCATACCACCTGTTGCATCAGCGTTGGCAGAGTATGCAATGTTGGATTCAAACTGCTCTGTTGTGTAGAACTTCGTTGGATCTGCTTCAACATATGGACGAATGATGTCAGCCAGACCTGTGATGCGGTCCTGGATGCCTTCCATATAATCCGTCAACTCATTGACGTAGCTCAAGTATTTTTCCTTATACTCAGGCACGGCCAACAGGTTGTTGATCATCGGTACATTTTCCATGCTAATGCCCAGTACTGGCTCGTCCACGGATACGTTCGTTGCATTGGTGTTGGTCGTGGTTGATCCAGTTGTTGTTGTACCACGTCCGCCTCCACCCGAGTATCCATTAAAGGACATGTTAAAGTCCCAAGGTACAACGGTGAATTTGCCAGCCGCATCTCCGTAAAGCATGTAGTTATGCCCTTTGTCGCCGCTATAGCTGTCATAGTTACCAAAGACCATGTTGCCCGCGATATATTTCAGTGCCGAATCCACATCCAGCACACTCTCGATATCACCTTTTTCACCTTCAGGCATGTCGTTCAGCGTTTTGATGAAGTTTTTGAGTTTGGTTTTATTCTCGTCCGTACCCAAATCTTCGGTGATGGTGCTGTAGTCACTGCCTTCTGAATATTGCAGGTAACTCTTCTCATCCGTATCGTAGAGGACACCGTCCTCATAATCTTCACCGTAATTGCGTTCCAGGTAGCTGTCATCTACTGCTTCAACCCCGGTATAGAAACCAACCAGTTCGCCGTTGATATACAGATTAACGTAGTTCGTCATCGGTACATCCATGCCAATGCTGCGCAGCGCTTCATAGTGAAGAACTTCACGCATGTACGATGGATCGGAATAGTTGTTGTTCAGGACCATTTTATCCAGACCGAGCAAGGTTTGTGTTTTGTCGTATTTATCGAACTTCAGTCTGAAGCTGTAACGGTCAGAATCTTGCATGGAGGCTACGGATTTCAAAGTCAGATTACCCTTGGTGGAGAAACCAACGTTATCTAGCTTGTTGCCGTCCACTTCCACACTTACCTTCTTATAATCCTTATCCAGCGGGCTTTCGAGCATGCTCTTCCAGTCTGCATCATCAATCGTAACATTCACATCAATGACGTTGTCCGTTTGGAACAACGATTCATAGGCTTGCGTGACGCCTGTGCTAGTGCTTGTATCCTCTGCGGCAAACGCAGCGTTCGGGCTTCCTACCAGGGCAAAAGATGATGTTACCATCGTCACGGACAAGGCCGTTACTGCAACTTTACGTAGTAAACTATTCAAATGATGAATCCTCCTTCTTGGTTTCTGTTAAGCAACTTAGGCTTATGAAACCATGGTAGAGGACAAACCTTTAATGAATCTTAAATAAATGATTCACAACAAAAAGTAGCCCATCAGGCTACATAAGTTGAACTATAAATGGTACACCTGATCACTCCGATTGCAGTATAGTGTAAAATTGAGCTTCAACTTATATAGACGCCTGCTAGGCTACTTGCTCTGATCCTTTACAGCTCGGTAACGGTAACACCTGCTGCTTTGTAATAGTCCTCATTCACATTGTTTAGAATGTTGGCCTTCAGCAGAATGCCGACTCCGGCAAAGAGTCCAATTCCGTTTGTGTTACCTTCGATTCGGTTATTTTCAATTAACACATTCTCGGGGTTTCCTTCGCCAATATTGCCGGCTCCAGCATCACCTTTGTCGCGCTCAAGACGCACGCCCCAGTAACCGCTAGCGGTATTGTTACGGATCACATTGCCTCGAACCACCGTGCCCGGTCCATTCAGCACTTTGATTCCTGCCGCATCTGCAATCGTGGTTGTACTCTCGATGAGATTATCCTCGATTAGAGTATCGGGGGTGCCCATGGTTACCGAAATGCCGATTTGGCTGTTCCTGATCGTGTTGTCATGAATGTAGTTTCCTTTGCCCGACTTGCTGTGATTGCTGGGTGCTGAACCCCCTGTATTGCCAAGTCCAATCCCTGCGCCTGTCAGCACATCCGTAATGACATTGCCCGAGATTTCATTCAAATACTCCAGTTCACCATGAAGATCAATAGCATCCAGCTTCGTTCCGTTAAATGTATTGCCACGCAGTACGTTGTTATGGGCAACAAACTGGATCAACGCTCCATGTCTGAGATAAGGGCCCTCAAACGTACTATCCTCCACCACATTCCATATCGTATCATTGTCAAAGCCGAGCCGATCAGTCTTGGCCGTTCCCTGAATGGATATTCCGTAGCCTGAACCCCCAGGGCCCAGATCTGTTGCATTACGGAATGTTGCATGCTTCACAACGACATCTCGGCTGTGTTCGATGCGGATAGCCATTCGTTTAAATTTCTCCACAATTACACCGTCGATCGTAATGTCATACGATGGTTTCTCACCATAGTTAGCGATGTGGATCATGCTATCCGGCCCCCCTGCGGAGGGATTGTTGGATTTGTGATCGGTCGTGTAGCTGCCAGACCAGGATGAAGTTAGGGTCATATTGGATACGAGAATGCTGTGCTGAGCCGATGCTTTCAGGACGGCGCTGCCCGTCACCTGATCCAACGATGTCTTGAGCACGGTCCCTCCACTGCTCTCTCCTCTCAGGTTCACCCCGGATTTGAGCATCAGGTCGGTAGTTCCATCCGGCCCGGACAACAAATTGTACACTCCATCAGGCAAAAACACTTCATCACCAACGCTGGCCTCATCAATGGCAGCCTGTATTGCAGGTCGGTCATCGCTCGTATTATCAGCCAGATCTGCTCCGTAATCCCGTACATCAATCGTACGTCCGGTTACAGTATGAGGAGGATGGACTGCATGTGGTGTTCCATCTGTCTCCGTCAGACCTGGAGCGATAAAGGGCTCCGTTCCCTCCGGTGGTTGTGGCTCAATGTATGGAATCAGGGCAACAGGCGTCCCTCCGCCTGCAAAAGGAGCATACAAATGCACATCGGTCAGACTTGTATAAATACTTGAATCAGAATTGCCATGTCCGGTGATCCGTACATAACGTGCAGAAGTATCCGGGATATCAAATGCCTGCATTTCTGTTGTATCCCCGCTGCTTTCGCCGCCATATACCTGGGTCCAATGATCACCGTCAACAGACGTTTCTATTTCAAAAAAGGTCTTCCTGACATCCCCTTTGTAAAAACCAATCCCAACATAGCCCACTTGCTGTGCCTGCCCCAGATCAAATGTGATCCATTGCCCCTCTCCGGCAACAGACCAGCGTGTATAACTGTTATTGTCGATGGTATTAGTCGCCAGGTTGCCGTCGCTACCGCTTGCCGAGACGGAGGCAACAGGCAGGGACGATACCGGAACGGTAAGGGTGGTCAAATCGGATGATAGGGCACTGCTGACGTTGCCAGCTTCATCAATCGCCCTCACTTGAAACGTGTACGATGTTCCGGCTGCAAGTCCGCTGTCACGAAATGACTGCTTACTTTGTTCAGCCAGCAAAACTCCATCCCGATATATCCGGTATGCAGATACAGCCGTATCATCGCTGGCAGCGGGCCATCTCAGTTCCGCAAAATCCGTTCCCCAGTTGCGAATCTCAAGTATAGCTCCCTGCTCCCATTCTGGTGATTGCGCGTCACTGCCTTCTTCGATTAAAGCAATGACAGATAACTGTGGACGCGGATTGCTCGTTCCGTTGGCTTCCTTGGTATAGACGTTAACGGAAACACCTGTTGATCCCGCATCCGCGAGCAAAAATGCAATCTGCCCGGCATCTGGACGACTCTTCACATAATCGGTTACATCCACTTCATAGACGGCCGGACTTCCATTACGATCTGCCGTGACCTGGAATTTGCCAAGCAGCGAACTTTCGCTGAGACTTTGGACCGGGGCATTCGACCAGGTTAACGATGATTCACTCCAGTCTGTTGAATTCAAACCGTAAAGAGACAACTTTGTATTGATATTTGATGTGCCTTTTTTGGCGGCAATCCGTAGTCGATACCGATTTCCTTCGGGCTCATTTCCGGACATATCAAATTTGAAATACACATATTTCTTGGTCGATGAAGTGGAAGAGATGCTTAGTAATCCGGTGCTGGAGCCCGTTGCCTGATTGAAATTCAGATCAGGCTTGCTGCTGTCAATCGCCGCATCGTCACTTGGCAGCTTGCTGGCGATGACCTTTTCAATCAACGGTTTTTCTTCTTCCTCTTCTTCGGCTCCAGGCGAAGTGTGTTCGGGATTGCTTTTGAACATAATGGGCTCCGTAACGATCCGGTTCTTCACATGTTCATCAAGAAAGGCCCATGCCTCCGCATTGGCAACCTCGGAAGCCGTCCCTGTAAATCCATGGCCCTGACCAGGTACGACTTTCATATCCACAATCGGGACACCCGCAGATTGAAGCTGTCCCGCGAAAGTAACACTGTCGGTATAGGGAATGGTGGCATCAGCATCACCGTGCCGAATCCAGAACGGTGGATCATCCGGTGAAGCATACGTGCCCGGCATGGCAAGTCTGGCCTGCTCCGGAACATCAAACGCACGTTGCCCACCAAGCAGAGCCGTGACCGAGCTATAGTTATTGGCAAATGTCGTTGTAAAATCAGCGGGTCCGTACCAGTCGGCAACGGCCTGCACTTTGTCGGAATACTCAGGCCATCCGCCAGAACCTTCAAGATCAGGTGCATCTACCGTCACTCCTGTATCGAGCATTACGGTGTCACCAGCAACCATGTCCCCTGTTGTACCGAGCAATGCAGCTAGATGGCCGCCCGCAGATGATCCCCAGACGCCTATACGACTCGGGTCCAGGTTGTACTGCGCCGCATGGGCCCGCAAATATCGGATAGCAAGCTTTACATCCTGAATCTGGGCAGGGAAAGGCGCCTCAGGCGTCAGCCTGTAGTCCAGAGATACACCGATGTAACCGCGTTTGAGTACATAATTGCAAATGGAGTTCAATGCCTGCTTTCGGTCCCCGTGATTCCATCCACCTCCATGGATATAGACCATGACCGGCATCGGTTCAGCTGCCGCTGTCTCAGGAACAGCAATGGATGAATAGATTGCTCGCCCACCAGCCGTGCCAATCTCCACATCCTCGTATAAAGTCACTCCTTGTGGTGGCGTAAATTCAGTATTCTCCTCTCCAGGCGGAACTGGCGATGGGGCAGGCGTTATACCGGGAATAGCCTGACCATAAATGGCAACATTGTCGATATACATGTTGGCCTGCATGGCATCTCCTGTCCGAAAACGAATTTTCACCGTGCTGTTATTGTTCGCTTCCGAACCCAGCGTCCAGCTTTTTAGCGTATTCCCTTCCTTGTTCTTCACATCTGGAGTGCCTGGGGGAAGTTCAAATGTCTCCAGCGTTGCCCAGGAACTGCCTCCATCCTTCGACCATTCGATAATGATGCTTCCGCTTATATAGGACGACGCACGTGTGTAGTAGCTCAGCCGAATATTTCCGTATCCAGTCAGATCAAGTGGCAGCGCGAGTGCATCGGTTCCGTCAATCTTGATCATGTTGGGCAGCGAGGGTGCAGTTGTGGAAGATGATGTTTTGGCCTTGCTTCCACCTACTCCTTCCTGCAGCCAGGGAGCTCTCAGTGCAATTCCGCCTGTAGAGCCAAAATTGTCCGGGTCATCAAAGTTTTCCGCGTAAATCTCCAGCTCCGGACCCTCCGGATCTGGGATATTTTCTTCCTGCGTAGTATTTAAAATAGAATGAGGATCAGCGTCTTCCATCGCCCGGACTTCATGCACGGGAACGGTAATACCGCTAATGAGTATGACAGACATGGCAACAAGTACAACCCGCTTCTTCCACGTTTTGAACACGTCATTCACTTGCATCCCCTCCGTATTCAGCTGACTTGCCACTCCGATGACAGAACAACCTTCCGATCGCTGTTATCGTGTAAAATGTATAGTTCAACTTAAATCGTTAGCGACGCGGTGCGGACACGCCTTCACCCTTATTGAATTTCTCGGTGGCTTCTTTGATTGCCTGATCGCCGCCTTTGGATTTCCATTCCTCTACTACTTTCGGCCAATCGGAGATCGGCTCCTTACCATAAACCATCTTAATCATGTGTGTGAGCAATACCTGAGGAGGTGTGTCCGAATTGGGAGCAATATCGGGATTCTGTACAAAAGCTTCCAAACGCGGATCAAAGTTAATGCCATCCCGACCTTCTTTGGCTAAAACCGTATCGTAAATATTCATCAGCTTTCTGCCTTCTTCTGTCAATGATAGGGAGCCTTTGTTGTATGTCGTGTCCTGTACGAACCATAAGAACGATTGACGGTAACGCTCCTCGTCCACGCCAGCAGAGTCTGTCGGAGCTGTATATGAAATCACACCATTATCCTCTGTATAGGTCTCTCCTTCCGTACCGTACGTGAAGAACTTCTCCGCTTCGTCAGACACCATCCAGTTAAAGAAACGGATAATGGAAGCCGGATCAGCCGCATCCTTATTAATAAAGTAGGCACGTGTCACCGGACCGTACAAATAATAACCGCCCTTTCCGTCCGGGCCGACAGGGGAAGGGATAATCTCGATTTTGGCATCGGGAACCGACGCTTTAATCTGCTTCTCCCATTGGATCAGTTCGTTGGCATTCATGGACCACATGCCCGCCTTGCCTGAGAGAATTGTATTTTTGAATACGGTGGAATTGATGGTCGCGAACTCTTTGTTGATCAGCCCTTCCTCGTACATCGTCTTATAGACAGTTAGGGCTTGCTGCATATTCTCATTATCCATGAACTTCGGAACAACCTGGTCGCCCTGCTGCTCCATCATGGACAGGAACTGCTGTACGTCATAGGCACCGAAAAAGGTATCTGCATATTTGAAATCCTCACGTCCCATATAGGGATTCTCCACGCCGAGCTTCTTAAAGGCGCGCAAAACGTCCATCGTTTCCTCAACTGTAGTTGGCACCGGTAGTCCCGTTTGATCCAGCAGATCTTTGCGAATCCAGGTTGCCCGGCGGGATGGATTGGATAAATATTCAGGGATGGCATAGATATGGCCGTCATGAGTTACCTGGTCCCAGGCTTCCTTCGGCACGGCTTTCAGCAAATCTTGCCCGTACTGCTGTAACAGTTCATCCAGGGGCTGAAATACTCCAGCTTCGACCGAGCCGGCCATCTCTTTGCCGTTGACGCCGCCGTCACCCTGCACCACGTCAGGAATATCATTTGTGGCAAACATCTGGACCATTTTCTGTTCATATTCCTTGTGGGGCACCAGGACAATTTTCAGATCGGTATTGGTCAGATCCTCCAGTTTCTTCACCCATTGATCCTTGTTAATGTCCGGTGACTTCTCCACATAGGTATACGCCAGCGTCCGTAGTGAAATGGAGAATTTTGTTTTGCCGTCTCCCCCGCCCTCACCGGATGCTGCTCCACTCCCTTTGTTGCACCCCGTCATGACAGCTGCCGCCAGCAATAGCGCCATGCCTGAGACCATCCACTTTTTCATGCTACCCCTCTTTTCATCCTGATTTAGGTACCACTCATTGGTGAAGCGCTTTCAAATAGATGTTAAAACATCCCCACCGCCTGCAACAATGGGGATGTTTTAGATGAGATTGCGTTTTCTTTAGGTCAGCACTCAGCGTTCAACAGCATCCAGTCATATAGCACTATATAAATTGAACGTACAAACATTACACTCAGCCACTGCGATTGCAGTACCCTCTTCCGATCGCTGTTATCCCCAGATTTTTTTGATTCCCTTTTCAGAGGGGAAAATCCGGGGATAAAGGCGAACGCTTCGCTTCTTCAGTGGGTTCTGCGCTCTTCGTTCTTGTGTAAATATCCAGTTCATCTTATCTAGTACGTCTTGGATACCTCGATCTTCTTCGTTACACCGTTGTCGGTAAAATAGAGATGGATACCGTGATCCTGGTCATCAATGAAATAAGGGACATATTTCGGCTCCTCGATCTTATATGGCACAAGCAGCGTTACAATTCTATGGCTTGTGGCAGGCCGCGTTTCTGCGCTCAGATGATAATGTCTTTCCAGCCCTTCGTACTCTGTAGGGTCCACCTCTGCGAATTGATCCGTCTGGCTAAGAGACAACTCACCGGAGGAAGCATATACAAACGTGCCCTCAAGCCCCGCCTTATTACCGTTCAGACGGAAGCTCTGCCCTTTCAGCTGTAGCGGGTGCAGTGCATGGAACAGCCATTGAACGCTGTCCGGCTTCTCCAGATCAATGTGGTCCACAATGACGAAATAGGAGGATTGCAGAAAATGAATCTCCCGTACAACACGCTTCACATGGGGTACGGTGCTGGCATAGGCATCGGTCGCTACCGCGCGCACATAACCATCGCCATCCCGCCAATAGGCCTCTTCGATCTGCCCGGTGGCAGCCATGTTCAGCACCTTGTTGTTCTCGGCATACTGACCTGCTCCGCCAATCAGCAGGTTGTTTTTGGAGCGTGTCTGCCTGCGCCATTCCCGGTGAAAGGAGCTGCCGTGCGCGATATAATAACCCGTATCCGCCGCAAGCGGCTCACCAAATGCATGCAGGGTAAAGCTGTTCTGATCCGCATGACTGTGGCTGATGGAACCATAACGGCTCGATTTGAGAAGAAGCATAATATGCTCATCCGGATCGTCCATCCGGTGATGCATGGCTACCCACCCCACATCACGGAACCACTTGAGCGGCTCGATGTCCACAGGCGACTCTTCCTCCACCTGCGGATAATCATGGCGGTATACTAAGTCGTCAAAGTTAAAGTCCCACCAACCGTAGTTATAAAAAGCCCCCTCTGTCCCCGGATCGGATTGGCGTACACGCTCAAAGTACCACTGGTACCAGTGGTTGCCTGTAACACCTGCCAGTTGGCGGACAAGATAGCCTGTTTTCAAGTTTACCGGGTCACCCAGCGTAGACTGATCTCCAAAGCTGGCACGCCGAGCGTCGGGCGGGTACACGTAGAGTGGAAAATCTCCGGTACGCTGGAAGAATGGCCGACGGAAGAAGTCGATGCCCGCATAGTTTCGTAATAAATTCATCGCTTCGGTCACATAGGCCATACCTGTTGTCCAGTACATCGGACCTTCAGCCCAACCTCCATCACTTCCTCCCCAAGGGGAGTACAGACAGGCATAATAATCGATCGCATAATCTAGCCACTCTGCAGCCTGCTGCTCCTCATGCAACAAGGCCATACAGCAGGGCACAAGCACGGAGGATAATGAACGCACGGCATGGCTGTCATAAGGCACATGATGGATTTTCGAGCGAACCATCACATGATGGGCCACCTGTTCTGTCCGCCGCAGCAAGCTGCGCCTTACCACCTTTTGCTCATCACTGGTCAACTCATCATGCAGCCAGTCATAGCCCCAAGCGAGCGCGGCGGCGACCCGAAAAGCCGCCTCATCGTTATAATCACGGGAGGTCGTTCCCTCCGTATCCCAAGCCGCCACATGCAACAGCCAGGTTTTGGCTGCTTCAAGCAACCGTTCGTCACGTAGGACCCGCCCCGCGATGCTGAGATGACGAATCGCATATAACGTTTCCTGACAGTCAATGTACATTTGCCTCCAGAGCGGGGCGACACGTTTGTTCTCCGGGTAAGGCAGCGGTTCACAGATCAGTTCGCGATTGGCCCACGGCTCCACGGAATTTGCCATAAACACATCCCAGCCGCAATATGTAGAATCTGACGCAATGGCATCCGCAAGTTCCGTTAGCCCGCTCTCTCCGAGCCATAGCCGGGGGTGAGACGTGTCCGTGGCAACATACCGCTGGGCCCGAGAAGGTATCGGTGTCTCGGGTAATCCCGCAGGTACCGTAAATCGCCTCACCTCACTCCATGCCGACATTTCCTGCTGCTTACCCAGCACAGCGTCCGCTTTGGCTTCGCTATCTTGCTGCACTGGATGATCTACAAGCAGCGCATATCGCCAATAATACTCCCCAGGTTGCAACACCCGGTCAGGCGTGAAAAAGTTATACGGGAGCGGCGCAAAGGTCATCGTCTCTTCTTCCTGAAAAGAAGGGCTCGCTGACACTTGCAGCAGATAGGCATTCTCATCCTCTTGCTGCGCCGCCATCCAGGTAAATCTCGGCGGATTTTCTGCCAGAACGGTATGTTCATCAGGAGCATAGTCCACATGGAACGGCCCGCTGATTGGTTGGTACAACGGTCTTTCTGCAAGCTTCCGCTTCACTTCCATCGTATCGTCGCCTCCTTATCGTAATGGTGTAGCATCAACGCATGTACATTCCGCCATTGATTTCAATCGTTTCTCCGGTTATAAAAGAACCCAGCTCGGAACACAGGTATAGCGCCGCTCCTGCGACATCATCGGGAGTCCCTTCCCGTCCAAGCGGGATGCTGCTTACCGCAGAAGATCGACCTTCCGCCGAGGTGAACGTTGCGTGGAATGCCGTTTGCCCGATGAAGCCCGGTGATAGGGCATTAACTGTAATCCCGCCAGGAGACAGTTCTTTGGCAAGTCCTTTGGTTAACGCAATGACAGCCGCCTTGGAGGCTGCGTAAATAGCTGCACCCGGACCGCCCCCGTTATGAGCCGCTACAGAGGTCAGATTGATAATTCGGCCGCCTCCAGCCGCTTTCATACCAGGAATGACCGCTTTGGAGACAAATACGGCGCTCTTCAGATTGACATCCATAATCCGGCTGTAAAGCTCCTCGCTCATCGTTTCAATGGGGCTTCGTTCCACCAGATGCCCTGCATTATTAATCAACAGATCAATCGGACCGCCAAAGCGGAGCGTAATCTCCCCAACCATTGATTCTATGGCATTCGTATCGGTCACATCTGCCTGAAATGCAGCTGCTTCACCTCCAGCATCCCGGATGGCGGCCACTACCTCCTCCGCCCGATCCATATTATGCAGGCCATTCACAGCCACCTTTGCTCCGCAACGAGCCAATGCCCCAGCAATGGCAGCACCAATTCCTCCGCTAGAGCCGGTAACCAGCGCAATTTTGTTCTGCAAGTTAATATTCATGTTCTATCTTCCTCCCTGTTATAGGTTCAATTAAATCCGTTTGCTATGCTGATCTGCGGGAAGCGCCATCGTAATGGTCGTTCCCAAGCCTCGCTCACTCTCAATCATCAAGCCATACATTTCTCCAAATACAAGCTGAATCCGCCGATGGACATTCATGAGTCCGATACCTCCGCGATGGTAGACATCATCGGAATCTTCGCCTGCCAGACGATTCAATTCCAGACGGTCACGCAGCTTCTCTAGGCGTTCCTCGCTCATGCCCATGCCGTTATCCTGGACGATGACAAGAAAGCGATCTTCCAGGCGCCGAGCATCAATGCGGATAAAGTGACCGGGCTCCATGCCTCGCGGAAATGCGTGTTGTAACACATTTTCCACCAGTGGCTGAAGGGTGAGTCGAACCATTTTTTCCAACAACAGATCCGGCGCAATGATAACCTCAACTTCAAGCTCTCGATCCATGCGATGTTTCATGATGGAAAGGTAGGCCAGCACATGCTTCAACTCATTAGCAACCGTAATTTCCTCCAGATTGGTCTGAATGGAATAACGGAGCATATGAGCCATGGATTCCACCATCTGTGCAATTTCTTCGGAGTCCTGTACGACGGCATAACATTTGATCGTTTCCAGGGTGTTGTAGAGAAAATGCGGATTGATCTGCAACTGAAGCGCCTGAAATTCCGCACGGTGCCGTTCCAGCGCCTCCTGCTGAAGCTCGATTTCCGACTTCTGGCGGCGCAGCTCCGACTCGTATACACTCTCAATCATGTCCGACAGGCGGCTGACCATCAGATTATAGCTGCGGATCAGCACACCAATTTCATCGCGCCTTTCCTTCATCTCCACCTTGTTCCAGATTCCCTTCTCCGTCTGTCTCATTCCGTTCATCAGCACACGAATAGGTTCCACTTGAGATGCTCCGATCCGGTAGGCCACGACAAGCGCGGCGAGCAAGGTCCCTGCACCAACCCATAATGTGGCTGAACGGATCGTTGCAATCGGTCTTTGCAGCTCCGACAGCGGCACGGAAGCGACAAAACGCCAACCCGAATATGCAGAAAGCTCCGATATGAGCAGCCGTTTGGTGCCATCCGTGTTCTGTTCCAGTGATCCTGCCTCCATGTGCATAAGCCTATTCACAGTGTTGGACGCCATCGCTGTCTGCGCCTCTTCGTCCCCGGGTGTGTAGATTACAGTTCCGTTCTGATCCATCACATACTGATACCCACCTTGACCGAGGTCGAGTTCTCCCCATATTTTGTCAAGCTCCAGCACATTTACTTCCATCGCCAGTACTCCGTTTGGCGTATAGGAGGATACCCCTCTAATCCGGCGAGCGATCGTAATCACATTGGCGCTCTGTCCACTGCGAATACTGCGGGTAAGCAACGTCGATTCTCCATTTGCAGGGGTTGCAGCCAGCAACTCCTTATATTGCTGTGCCGCGTCGATATCCGGTATGCCAGCTGAATTCTGGTTGTCATCAATCACAACACGCCCGTTATCCCCGATAACATACAGGAACTTGATCTGTGGGTATAACATAAAAACAGGCGGGAACACGTTCGTCTTAATCTGACGGCTGTACTCGTAATAGGCATAACTGTCCTCCGAATTCATATCGAGGAAATGCTTCACACTTCCGTTCGAGAGAATGGAGTAGGTCGCACGATCATAATTTTGCAAATACAGATCGGTCTGGTACGCCGTATTGCGCATCGTTTGGGCGATGTTGTCCGCAAGCTGGTCGTTCATTTCAGTCGAGGCATAGGTATAGGTGAACAGGCCGATGGCGGACAGTGACAACGTAATCACGACGGCAAAATGAAAGAACAGACGGATGGACAGGCTGCGCTTCATCATTCAATGCCCAACTTGCTACGATATTCGGACGGGGTCAGTCCGGTAATTTTCTTAAATGTCTTCGTAAAATGGGGATGATCCGCATACCCCACTTCGTAGGATATATCCGTAATCCGGTTGCCCGGCTGTTCCAGCATGCGTTTGGCCAGTTCCATTTTGCTGCGTATCCGGTATTGGATAAAGGTCTGCCCTGTCGTCTGCTTAAATAGTTGACTAAAGTAGGACGGGTTAAGGCCCAGCTTGGCGGCAATCTCGTCCAGTGACACTTCGCGGCGCAAGTGCTTCTCTAGATAGGCTTTTGCTTCTTCCACTGGATGCTTGCGCTTGCCACTGCGCTTTTCCTTGATCGTCTTCATTAACGTGTGGATCTCGTTGCCCAGCGCCTCAAAGCATTCTTTAGAGGAAGCGCTTTCATTTATCTCGCAGGATGTACTCATCGTTCCGTTGCCACGTGCGTTCATGCGGGCCACAATCAATTCCAGCAATTCCTGAAAAAGCTCCGCTGTCTGCTCAGGCATCAAGGAATATGACGGGTAACGACCAGACCATCCTGCGAGCAGCTCCGTGACATCTGATTGTCTCAGCTCCCATATGGCATCTTCCAGACGCATCGCCCAATCATTCAGCTCCCTCACGGGTACAAGGGAAACCGTAGGTTTATCTTCTTCGGTTGCCAGCAATTTGAGCAGCAGTTCATGCAGCTCCTGTCGTCCCACAGGCTTCAGCAGATATCGCTTTACTCCATAATCCATACAAGCTCTTGCATATTCAAAGTCCGAATAACCGGAAACCACAATAATGCGCATCGTACTGCCTTGCTCGGATAAACGTCGACACAGCTCAATACCATCCATCGTCGGCATGCGGATATCCGTAAACAGGATGTGTGGCCGAAAGGCCTCTACCACCTGAAGGGCCTCTTCCCCATGCGCTGCCTGACGTATCTCACAGTCGAACAGTCCCGCTTGTTTGATCATCTTCGCCAGACCCATCCGAATCATCGGCTCATCGTCCGTAATCAAGATTCTGAACATCGCCATTCCCCCGTTCCCGTCAGATCTGTATGCTTCATGTACTTAAGATTTGACGGAGCCGACCATGATTCCTTTTACAAAATGCTTTTGCAGGAAAGGGTAGATGATAATAATCGGCAGGGTGGCGATGATGATGGTTGCCATTTTGATGCCTTCCGGCGATGTATGTGCAAGGGTACTGTAGACGGCAGAACCTGGATCTACGGAAATATCGTCACTCTCAAACAGCTTCTTGAGTGTTACCTGGATCGGCCACCAGGCCGGATCATTCAGATAATAAAGCGCGGTGGAATAGGCGTTCCAGTGGCCCACCGCATAGAAAATGCCGAGTGATGCCATGGCCGGTTTGGACAATGGAATGACGATACGCCAGATGATGCCGAATTCCCCACAGCCATCAATACGGGCAGCGTCGATCAGTTCACCCGGTAGCTGTGCGAAGAACGAGCGCATGACGAAAAAGTTAAAGGCATTAATCGCTCCTGGCACAATCAGAACCAGCGGGTTGTTGACCAGATGTAGTTCCTTCATCAAGATGAAGTTCGGAATGAGCGGCGCCGAGAACACAACGGTCACTAGGACAAACATGACAACCAGGGAGCGCCCCTTGTACTCTGGACGGGAAACGGGATACGCCAGCGATGCCGTTGCAGCGAGATTGACCAGCGTCCCGAACAACGTCACCCCAACCGATACCGCAAATGCCCGCCAGAACGAAGCATCGCCGAATACATATTCATAATTGATCCAGGTAAAAGCAACAGGCCAGAAGCTGACCTTTCCGCCCATGATCGCTTCCGAGCTGCTAAGAGATTGAGCCAGCACATTAATGAAAGGCAGAATCATCGTCAACGAGAGCAGCGTAAGAAAAACGAGATTTCCAATGCGGAATATACGGTAACGGACACTGGGGGTACGCATCTATCTCGCCTCCTAATACAGGCTTTCGCCGGTTGTTTTTTTGCTGAAGAAATTACCGAGTAGAACAAGCATCAAACCCACGACCGACTTGAACAATCCGATAGCCGTTGTATAGCTGTATTGCTGTGAGAGCAGGCCAGCTTTGTAAATATACGTATCGAGAATTTCTCCAGATTCCAGATTGAGCGGATTCAGGAATACGAACACACGCTCAAAGCCCAGATCAAGGAACTTTCCGATGTGCAGCAGTAGCAGGATCATAATCGTCGGCAGTAAGGATGGCAGGGTAATCGACCATATTTGCTTCAAACGTCCGGCTCCATCCACCTCTGCCGCCTCATACAGATCGGGATTAATTCCCGCAATGGCAGCCAGGAAAATAATCGTTCCGTAACCGGAGTCACGCCAGATCCCGGAACCGATCAGAATGGAACGAATGTACGAGTCTTCTCCAAGAAAGTAGATCGGTTGCATGCCCAGAAATCCAAGTGCCTTGTTCACCACCCCGGCATCCATCGAGAAAATACCCATGAAGATACCACTAATGACGACCCAGGACAGAAAGTGAGGCATGTAAACAATCGTTTGCAGCAAACGCTTAAACACAATCATCCGTACTTCATTCAGCAGAATGGCCAGTAAGATCGGAACCGGGAATGCAATCACCAGATCATATAGTCCGAGCAGAAGTGTGTTGTTGAGAATTCGTAAAAAGTCATAATGGCTGAACATCTTCTGGAAATGCTCCAGGCCTACCCAATCACTTCCGGTAATGCCTTTGAAAATGTTGTAGTTCTGAAAAGCAATGATCGAGCCGAACAGAGGCACATATTTGAAGAGGAAAAAATACAGGATGCCCGGTACGGAGAGCAGGTATAGTATCCGGTATCGCCACAGATAACGTCCCGCATCTCCGAGCCGAGTGCCCAGACCAGACGAGTTAAGTCTGGCTGTTCCTCGGCTTGGCGGCGTGATGTCCGCCGGCTTCACGTCTTCTCCCCTCCTTGCTTCTGTGATTGCATGGCTTTCAAATTATCAGGAACGTTCTCGTCCCATGGGATTTCATTGAATTCAACGGAAATATAATCCGGCTCACGGTCGATAATACGAGATAGCTCGCGTGTGAACACCTCCACGATCTCCTGCTTTTGCTCATCCGTCCTGCCTTCATACAGCCTGATCGTAATTTCTGGCATCCGAGTTAAGCTCCCTTCACCATATAATGTAAACGCTTCAACAACTTCATCTTAGCGTTCCTGTGAGAGAGCAACAATGGACTGTCTTTTCGTTCACTTGTGTTTTCTTTAGGTGGGGATGATGGTGAGAGGGCTAATAACTAATATTTCGGATGGGCTTACTCTTTGCCTTGCAGCACTTTAATAAGCAGATTGCAAAATTTTCGAGAAACCTCTTGAGTAAAGTCTAAATCGGGGTCCAAAATAGCTACCGTCATCCCTATAATTAGATTGGAAGCCAAAATCGTCTGGAGTATGTGCTCCAGTTCATGCCAGGTAAGACCATTGGATTCCGGGCAATCCACACAAGGCATAATCGAAGCATCCAGCACATCTGCATCCAGATGAAGCCAATAACCTTCAACTTCATTGGTTCGGTTCATATAGTTCTGTATTAACGTTGTCGTCTTCTCTAGCCCCTCCCGCCTGATCTGTTCTGCACTGCAAAAAGAAATACCAGCTATTGTGGCTTCCTCTATAATGTCCTGTTCAGGATCAGATTCTCGGTAACCTATCGAAAGAACGTGTTTTGGTTGAATATAAGGAGCTCGTCCCTCTAAATTGGTAAGAAACTTTGTCCCCGTTCCAGTAACGATTGCCAGATCCATTCCGCCAACAACAGCCTGTTTTCTGTTCCCCTGATGATAATAATCCGGATGAGCATCGATATGAATTAATCCATATGTCCCCTTCCGCGAGAGGGCAAGAGCGCTCCCCACCAGGACACTGCAATCCCCACCCAATACCAATGAAAAATCGTCATCTTCTATTACCTTTTGGACCACATTAGCTAAATTAACGGAGTAAGTAGCCACTTGTCGGCCATTTAATGTTCCTTCATCGAAAACTTCTTCGATAGGATGCTCAGGCTTGGATATTCGTTGAGTAACTTTCGCATCAATAGCTGAATGCAAGCCCAACTGCTCAAGTGTATCTGGAAGCTTGTCACATCCTCTTTCACGTCCATCTGGATGTTTGCGGAGCCCCAGATTCGTAGGTGCATGTATAATTTGAATGGTTTTGTTCACCGATTTCTATCTCCTCACTTGACTTTATGTAAGTACTAAAACATAATTTAAGCATTACTATATAATGAAAAATGTAAGGAGTCAAACTAATATGAAGTCTTACAACGAAACATGGTTTTCTTTCACATTTGAACTAATCAACACCTATGATCCCTTTTACGAAGAACCCGAAAGAATCGGTAGCGTGGCTCTACTCACAGAACTTCTGAGTAAACATGGGTTGCTTTCAACCAAGTTACCTGCCTCGAAAGATTTAATAGCTGTACATTCTTATCGCGATACGTTTCGTGATCTTATTCGAACGGCAACGGACGAAGAACTCTCTCTTTTCCTAAACACACATCTCTTACGTGCCCCAATCCAATCCAGCATATCTACAACTACGGATGGGCAATTCTTGTTTGTATATGATCAACCGGAAGGAAAAGGATATTCGTTGAGCAATTCACTGCTTTCCATCTGCTCATTGGTATTAGGGATGGAATTAACCGAATACGGTAGATCACGCCTTAAAGCGTGTGCTTCTGCACCTTGCGAGGAAATATTTATGGATCATTCCAAAAACGGGCTGCAACGCTTCTGTAGTAAACGTTGCTCCACCCGATATCATGTCAAAAAACACAGACAGCTCGGCCATCTGTGAAGTAGTTATTGGTTTATGAAATTTTCTTTTAACTGTTATAAGACCTTCTGCTCGCTCTCCGTATGGAGGGCGAACAGATAATGAGTTAATACGCGGCCTTCATTGTGAAAATCGACAAGCGTTATCCTTGCGCTATGAGTCATACATAAAACTAAATCTATGCAATTTCAAAAGGCAATTTGGAAGTTAATCTCTAATCAATAAAAGTCATTTTTTATCGTCAAAACCTACAAATCCAAGTGTAACTCAACCACGTTATTTATTCTATTTAAAAACCTTATTCAACCTAGACAAACATGATATTTCAACTACGTATGACTTACAGTACAGTTTAATAATACTCTTACTGCTTGGGTGTTTCTCCCACTCCTTCCGTAATACATCGCCAGTTCATAGCAGAATTTTAGATAATATGAGGCATCAGTATCTGAAATGTTCTTCCAGTCAATGATCTGTATATTTTCTTCAAATAAACTTTCATATTCTTTTATTGGTAACCCACTTAATCGGTTTGCTTCAAGTAGCGTTAAGAGCCCAGTAATCAACTCTTCCTTACTTTGCAGAATAAATGATACATATTCATCTAAAACCTCTGTTTTGCCTTCCAATAAATTTAATACCATCAAATTAATTTTAGAGATCTCTGCATAATATTTAACTTCATCTATCGATTCTTCATCTGTGATTCTTAACCATTTAGCTGATAACATAGTTTAAAATAAGATGCATTTCAGTTATCGGCATTTCCCCCTAGATCTTATCCTTCTCTGAAACAAAAAAAGTCTTACTTATCAAAAACTCGTTTTTTTTCGTTAGCACCTGTCTGAATACATACTAGCTTCACTTAATCCCCCTCAAAAGCTTTTATCCAACATTATGATAAACATCACTTCCTCCCTCCCCATTCAATGGTACATTTGTTTACGACCAATTGACCAAATAAGTAATCCGGTCAACTCTGAGTTGTCTTTTATCATTGCATATGATTAGGAGGTGTTAGCTGCCATGAAAACCATCGATCGAAGGCAGCAGGTCATTGACTCTGCTGAGAAATCGTTCGCGTTGTTTGGATACAAAGCCACCACAATGGAGCAAGTTGCGAGACTGGCCAATGTGGGCAAAGGTACGATCTATACTTTTTTCGAGAATAAGGAAGAACTGTTCGGAGAGATCCTCCACTCGATCATTACTGATATGAAGCGGATTACAGAGCAAACTGTGCAGGACGACAAACCATTTCTTGAGAACGTACACCAGAGCATGGACGCTTTGCTGGAGTATAGAGAGGAACATGAGCTGTTAATCAAGCTGTTTCAGGAGGTGAACGAGTTCGGCACGCCTCAGGCGAAGGAAGGTTTGCAGAAAGTAGAGACCGCGATTCTCGAATATTTGGAACGCCAAGTTCAGCGCGCCATGGAACTAGAGCAGATTCGTGAAGACGATCCCAGACTGGTCTCTTTTGTCCTGCTGAAGCTGTATGTTACCTTAACTTCCGATTGGAACAAAGCGCATCCTTCGCTGCATAAGGATCAGATCAAGGATTTCGTGGGCCTCTTTCTCAAAAGTGGACTATCCCCTTCATAAAGAAAGATGTGAATATGAATCCTTTATCGATTAGAGATAGATATAGTAACCGAGTAGCGTAATGATGGGGAGAGAACATGATGAAATCATTCACTGTATTTGGGCAGGATTTGAAATCCGCCTTCAAGAAACCAAAAGTATTTATTCCGATTCTCGTGGTGCTGTTCATTCCGGTACTGTATAGCGGTCTGTTCCTCAATGCGTTCTGGGACCCTTACGGCAAAATGAATGAACTGCCTGTTGCCGTGGTCAACACGGATCAGGGGGCAACCTACAATTACAAATCGCTGGAAGTCGGACAGAATCTGGTCGATGAATTGAAAAAAAGTGATGACTTCAACTGGCAATTTGTGACCCGAGAAGAAGCCGAGCAAGGCATGGAAGACAACACATATTACATGACGATTGTTATTCCGGGGGATTTTTCCGAGAAAGCAACCACTCTGATGGATGACCATCCACAACCGGCAGAGCTGATCTATGAACCCAATGAAGGATACAACTTCCTTGCGGGTCAGATTGGCGGGACAGCGGTCAAACAGATCAAATCCAAAGTCTCTGCGAAAGTGACGGAATCATATACGGAAACCCTGCTGGATCAGGTAGAGAAAATCTCTAGCGGTTTGGCAGATGCCGGAGACGGCGCAGGTCAGATCAACGAGGGTGCGGTTAAGCTGGATGAAGGTGCCTCCAAGCTGAAAGAGAACCTATCCAAACTGGCCGATGGAACCAACAAACTAGAAACAGGCATTACCCCGTTAAAAGAAGGCACGTACACCTTAGCTCAGGGTATTGATGAGCTTCATACAGGAGCCAGCTCCCTTTCCAATGGTTTGTCCCAATTGGCGGCAGCAGGTACGAAGCTTGGTGACGGAGCAGCACAGGCTGAAGCTGGCGGCAAAAAGTTACAGGTTGGGATTCAATCTGCTCAGGAAGGAGTCGCAAAATTGGATGCTGGACTGGCAGCAACTGAGGAGGGCAGTGCCAAGCTGACCGCTGGATTGCAGGCTTCAGTCGGAGGCAGTGGCAAAGTAAGTGAAGGTGCCAAGGCCGTTGCGCAAGGTCTTGCTCAATTAGCTGAAGCCAGTCCAGAGTTAGCTGCTAACCCGGCTGTACAACAGTTGCTCGCAGCAAGCCAGGCTGTTGCCGCTGGTAGTGAACAGGTATATCAAGGTGGACAGCAATTGCTTGAAGGCAGCCAAAACCTGCAAGCTGCTCAACATCAGCTGCATCAAGGCAGCAGCCAGTTAGTACAGGGTGAGCAGCAGCTTATAGAAGGAGCAACACAATTGTCCGCTGGACAGGTGCAGCTTGCGACTGGCCTCCAGCAGTTCAACTCCAAGTTGTCTGAAGCTGCCGCTGGCGGAGCCAAACTTTCAGAGGGTTCGAGTCAATTAAACGCAGGTGCAGGGAAACTGGTTGATGGGTTGAACCAACTTTCAGACGGAATCACCACCATTGCAGACGGTTCCCGCAAGCTGGATGATGGCGCTGGAGATTTAAAAGAAGGTACCTCCAAATTGACCGACGGCTCTGGTGAGCTTGCCACCAAACTGAATGATGCCGCCGATCAAACGGGTAGTGTGAAAAAGACGGATGAACTCGTAACGATGTACGCAGAGCCCGTTCAGGTGGATGAACATAAACATAATGAAGTGCCCAACTATGGTACAGGATTCTCACCATACTTCCTGTCATTGGGACTGTTTGTCGGGGCGTTGATTGCAACGCTGGTTGTATCAACACGCAGCAGCTCGGTTACCGATGCGAGTGGCTGGAATCGTTTTGTGAGCAGAACGCTGGCTTTCACGATCATGAGTGCCGTGCAATCCCTACTCGCTTCCTGGCTTGTCTTGTCCGGCTTGGGTCTGGAAGTTCAAAGCGTGCCTTTGTTCCTTTTATTCAGTTTCGTTACCAGCCTGACCTTCATGTATATCATTCAGGCTCTGGTTACTTGGTTGGAGAATCCCGGCCGCTTCCTGGCGATTCTCATGTTAATCTTCCAACTCACCACCAGTGCAGGTACATTCCCGTTGGAGCTCATTCCGAACTGGCTGAAAGGATTCAATCCATGGCTGCCAATGACCTATTCGGTAACCGGGTATAAAGCTGTTATTTCGAGTGGACAGTTCGGTGTGGCATGGGATCAGATCGGAATTCTGTGCATCTTTGCGGTGATTGGCCTGGCAGCTACCTTTACCTATTTCATAATGCATCGCACGAATGAGGTAGAAGAAGTAAATAGTGAGGCAGTTCTTCACGTGTAGGATGGAAATAAAAAGCAAGGCATGTTGTACGCAACGCCCTCGCCTCAATAACAGCGGGTGTTTGCTTATACACGGCCTTGCTTTTTTAGTAAAGAGGCAATTTTTTATCCACTATCCTTATCATTCTAATATGTAGATATATCGGTGCTAACGTAGAAGAAGGCGGCAGCCAGGATGAACAAAATGATAATTGCATAAATCGCCGTGCCGATGATGCCACAGACGAGACCAGCAATAGCGAGTCCTCTTCCTTGTTCCATACGAAGCTTGATTTCTTTAAGAGAAATAGATGCAAATACGATAGCAACAATACCTATCAGAAATCCCAAGTATGGAATTATCACTGACAAAATCCCCAAGACAAGAGCTGCGATAGACTTGCTATTGGTTTTTGGTACTACATAAGGTGGTGGCGGAAGCGGATCGCTATAATAACGATCCACATCATTGTGACGTTGATCCAAAGGTAAATCCTCCCTGTTTATTAAGTAGTCTTATTATACTTGATTAACTGGAAAAACATGCTCCATTATTTGTAAATATTCCGATTTTATTAAAAAAATCCGGATTCATCGTCGACTTTCGTCGATCTAACGAATCCGGATCTCGTTAAATCCATATCTTAACTCGTCTTAACCTCTACCCTTCCACTTCCACCCGCTGCAAAAACGTACGCGTGCGCTCCAGCTTGGCATTACCGAAGATCTGCTCCGGCGGTCCCGCCTCGGCGATTTCTCCGTTATCCATGAAGAAGACACGATCCGCAACATCGCGGGCAAAGCTCATCTCATGGGTGACGATCATCATCGTCATATTCTCCTGTGCCAGCTGCTTGATGACGCGCAGCACTTCTCCGGTCAGCTCGGGATCGAGTGCCGAGGTCGGCTCGTCGAACAGCAGAATGTCGGGCTGCATCATTAGTGCGCGGGCAATCGCTACGCGCTGTTTCTGTCCACCGGACAGGTTGGCGGGATACGCATCCGCCTTGTCGGAGAGCCCTACTTTACCGAGCAACTCCAGACTTCGCTGCCGGATGATCGCTGAGCTTTCTTTTTTCAACGTCTTCGGTGCCAGTTCCAGATTCGCCTGTACCGTCAGATGCGGAAACAGGTTGAAATGCTGAAAGACCATGCCCATGCGATCCGTAATCTTCCGAATATCCGCGGCACCTGCATACGATCCGTTCTCAGCCAGCGCCTGGCCTTGGATACGAATGGTGCCACCCGAAATATCCTCAAGATGAATCAGGCTGCGCAGCATCGTACTTTTACCCGAACCCGAAGGCCCGATTACGGCAATGACCTCACCCGGCTCCACGTTGAACGTTACCTGCTTCAGCACATCAAGTGTGCCGAATGATTTTCTTAATTGATTCACTTCTATAATATGTGTCATATGCAGACAGTCCTTTAATTGATGAGATTAGATAACTTTATATACTTCTGTTCCGTGCGCGTTTACTCAAATGTATAACGTTTCTCCAGTGCCTTGAAGAACAAGGTAAGTACCATGGTCATCAGCAAATACATAATAGCTGCTATAACAAACGGCATCAATTTAAAATCCCGGTTTACTGCGGCCTGTGCGTAATGAAGCAGCTCAGGTACAGCAACAGCGTACAACAATGCCGTATCTTTAATAAGGCTTATGGATTCATTTGCAGTGGCAGGTAATGCTACCCGAAACATCTGCGGGATGATGACTTTCGTCATCGTCTGCCATTTGCTTAGGCCCAGTACCTGTGCGGCTTCATGTTGTCCTTTATCAATCGAGAGCAATCCACCTCTGAAAATCTCGGCAAAATAGGCACCATAATTCAAAATAAAAGCTAGTGCTGCCGCCGTGAAACGGTCAAATACAAGATACTCCCCTACGCCTGGAAGCAGCGGCAGACCGAAGCAAAAGAACAACAGCTGAAGCATCAGCGGCGTTCCTCGCATCACATATACGTACGTATGAGCGATCCATGCCAACGGCTTGAATCGGCTTTTCATCAATAAGGTTACTCCAAATCCAAGTGGTACAGACACTATAATAGCCAGCAAAAATAAAAAGATCGTGGTCTGTGCCCCTTCAAGCATGGGCTTCATGATGCCCAATAAATACTCCCAGCTCATCGCAATCGGCTCCTCTAATCTGTTAACCCCGCATTCCGCAGGAGACTTGCTCCTTTTTGGAATCCGGGGTCATGTTGTTTACTACATATGTCAGGCAAGTGGCCTGATCCTATTTCAAAACTTCATCTTCACCAAACCATTTGGTGGAAATCTCGGCTGCTGTGCCATCGGCATTCAGCTCATCCAACGCTTTTTGCAACTGATTCAGCAGTTCTTCATTGCCTTTTTTCACACCAATGCCGTATTGTTCCGGAGCAAGGGATTCATCCAGCAGTTTGAACGTTCCCTCTTCCTTGGACATGTAATATCTCGCGACCACTTCGTCGATGATGACAGCATCCAAACGTTTCGTCTTGAGATCGGTTAGCGCCAGTACGTTGTCCGGGAATTCGGAAGCATTCACTTTATCCTTGAGAGGACTTGCCGCGAGTGCATCTGCCGCAGAGGACAGCGCCTGCAATCCTACATTTTTGCCATCCAGTTCATCCAACTTCGTAATCGGTGAGTCCGCGAGTGTAACTGCAACCTGGCTGTTCTCTAGATACGGCTTCGTGAACAGCACTTTATCTTTCCGTTCATCCGTAATCGTGTACCCGTTCCAGATCAGGTCGATTCGGCCGCTGTTCAGCTCCGATTCTTTGGAAGACCAATCAATGGGTTGGAACGTAATTTCTTTCCCCATTTTCTCCCCTGCCGCTCTGGCATAATCAATATCAAAACCAACAATTTCATTCTTGTCATCCCGGAAGCCCATTGGAGCAAATTTATCATCTATCCCCACAATAATGGCATGTTCATCTTTGCTTCCCGAGCTGGAACACCCCGCAACAACAATCATGCATATGCTGATCAATAATAGAAATATCGCTTGTTTTCTCATCTCTCTAACCCCTCCATGTCTATAACCAAAACCCAAACACTTTAGTTCGTTACCACGTTATCAGAGTCTTATAATAACATAGCATAAGAGAAGAGTCGAGCCTCTTACCTTTTCCTTATCTTTGAACCAGCTTAATTGTCAACAATTTGTGAAAAAGCTGCTTTCACTTGCATGGGCTCTACCAGCTTCTTACGCACCGATATATCCCACTCCTCAGGTTCCTGAAGGGTTTTCAGTTCCGTTCCGGCCCATTGCTGGGCGGCTTCACGGCTCAAAGTATATTGAACATCCTCAAATGAATAAAGCACATGCTCCAAATTATCAATCCATACAAAATTGGCAGCAGCATTATATACAAGTATTCGTTCCAACTCTTCGGGCTTCATCTCGCTGGTATTCATCCTGTAATTAATCTGAGCCGTAAATGTCTCTGGAACCAACTGATACCCATTCAATTGGCCGTTTAGAGGCAAGGCTTGATTCAAATGGCTGAGATTAGAGAAGTCTCCCATATAAGCACTGCGATATTTCGCTAATGCCGCAAAATCATGGGTCAACGGATCTTGCTGCTCTGCTTCATACTGCGACTGCTTCGCCTCTATTCTCGGATTAACGACGCCCTCAACCACAATAACACCAAAGATACCGAGCATGACCAATGCAATAATCCATTTATTCTTTCCCGTCATATGACATCGCCTGCCTCATACTTGCTCACGATCCGATACGCCCTCTGCACGATCAAAGGAATAATAATACTTAATAAAGGTATGGCAAAAGCAATTGCGATTACCGTAAATTGATAGGGTCCCTCTACCTGAATCGGTCGACTATACCAGATGTTGCTTCCAAATCGCAGCGCCGCCTGTGTACCCCATAACACAACGATGAGCCCTGCCCATAACCACCACACTCTGCGCGTCCATTGTAAGAACACAGGTGTACGAATAACGGCAGTGTCCTCTGGATCAGTCGAAGTATTTTTATTTTTCATCATGTAAAATACATACGCTCCACCAACGATCACACTCATGATCATAAGCAAATTGTTAATGGTTGCGCCCTGGACCATGACTCTCATTGGAATGGTAATGATCCAGGCGATAAGACTATAGATCAAGGCAGACTGCAACACCGCAGTCCAATAAGGAACGCGATGCACCCTGCGATGATCACTCATGATCTGCTCCATGCCAGCCACATGTTGTATGGCAGTCTGAAAACCCTGCTCCTCGTCCATACCCTGCTCCATATAATCTTCAATTCGTGCAGCGAGATTACTGTGAATCTCTTCTTTTAACTCCTGATTGGCCAATGTATCCTGCGCATCATTGAACAGACGATTCACATAGCGGGTAATGCGAGCTTCCAATGTCATATCCCTTCATCTCCCTTTTCCCCGGAAATAATCATGCAGTCAATCAATGTTTTGGCTGCGTGCCAAGCGTGAACTTGCTGGGTATAAGCTTCCTGCCCCTGCGTTGTAATTCGGTAATATTTGCGTCGTCCTCCCTGGCTCTCTTCCCCCCAGTAGGATTCCACATATCCGCTCTTCTCCAGCCTTTTCAGACTGGAATAGAGTGTCGGTTCCTTTAATTCAAACCGGTCTCCACTCTTGCGATAAATTTCCTTAATAATGCTATAGCCGTAGTTATCCTTCGGTATAAGTACACTCAGAATAATGGGGTCAATGTTGCCTCGAATGAGGTCACTGTTAATCGCTTGTTCATCCATCTGCCAGATTCACCGACTTTCTTCAATCCTGGGTATACTATAAGACATATTACTATGTCTGTAAAGGTAATATGTATCGCATGGTACATATGCGTGGCAATGAGCAACATTCTTCTCTTTTTCTTCGTCTGGAAGATATTAGGGAGGTGGCTAAAATAAATTTTTTCATTACTATAAGAATATTGGCTTCACTCGTGTTCCTTACAACTTTGCTGATATTATCCGGCTGTAATCCTACTCCAATTAACGGCACAAACGAACCTCCCTCTCTCCCATCGCCAGATACAAAGGAAGCTGAATTGGGTTCACTAGAGGAGAACGCTAAGGAACCTGGACCTAACTTACCTAAGAAACTGCCTACGCCAACTATCCAGAGCGAAAGCGGCATCTCTATTCCAGCTGTACAGGGCAGTTATTGCTGGGGAGGTATGTGTGCTGACTATGCAGGTGATGTGGAATTGCTGGAAGGTAAAGTACCTGTCTCGGTGTTGGTGGGCGAGAACATATCTATTAACTTGAATACGGATGTACCGCCTAACGAATTCACTCTGGTTGAATATGTGAACGGGGAGGCACGTCCCATCTCTTTCCGAGAAGGATCATTCCAGTTTGCACAGGAAAAAGGTACTCATTATTATGGAGCCTTTGTCGGCTGGTCTTCCCCAAAAAATTCGCAGGTTTCCTTGGGTGATACCTCTTTTGCCTTTGTAATCCGTGGTGTCGAAAAAAAATAGAACCAAACAAGACCCCTCCAATTTTGGAGAGGCCCTACTCATTTTTATCTATTGCTGCACTTTCTCCCGATCTTTCCCTTTATCCGATTCACCCGCATTTTTGTTGGCAGCGTCGCGATCCTGCTGCATCTCCTCAACGGTTTTCACTTTGAGACGTGCAGCACCTTCATATTCCTTCGTAGGAATCAGGTTGCCTGCAGCAAGTCTTGCTTCTGCCGCAGCAATGGCGTCACCATATTGAGGCAACCATTCGGCTTGAGCGACCAGCATCTCGTCAACCATTTGCCAGATTTCTTTTGGATTACATACCGCACCTACGAGTGGGTCCATCATGAACGCTTGACGCAATAGTTTGTCGTCACCATGTACCGCAGCTTCAACCGCAAGCCGTTGTACGGAAATGCTTACGTTACACACGGCAGCCGGGCCGAGTGGCAGGTCGCCTACATACGGCATCGAAATGCCGTTGCGATCCACATATCCCGGTGCTTCAATGATCGCATCATCAGGTAGATTGGAGATCACACCGTTATTGACGGTATTGAAGTGTCCGCGGTATACGCGTCCCGTCTCCAATCCTTCTATAATGTAGGAACCATGTTCTCCGCCTCGTTTTTCCGGGGCAAATTGCATCGGCTCATCCTTCATCCAGTTCGGGAAATCAGTCTCAAACCAATTTCTGCCCTCTGTACACACACGCAAATACCCACCTGTCTCGCCGTTAATCCAGTTGCCCAGATCAATCCATTCCTTGATCTCTTCTGGACGTTTGCGGTACCAAGGCACATATTCGCTAAGGTGACCATTCGATTCCGTGCTGTAATAACCAAATCGGCGCAACATATCAATCCGCACTTTCTCGGTACGGCTATACTCTGGATGTTTCTCGAAGGCTTCGAGCAAATCACCCGTAAGGTCTTTACCTTCATGGGATGCCTTGATGTACCAGGTTTGATGATTAATTCCGGCACATACGATATCCACTTCATTCATTTTCAGTCCAAATGCTTCCGCAATTTGGTGATGCCCATGCTGTACCCCGTGACATAGTCCAATCGTGCGAACACCGCCATACTTGTTGCAGGCCCAGGTCAACATAGCCATTGGATTGGAATAATTGAGGAGCAGCACATCCGGTGCGCTTTGCTCACGAATATCCTTACAGATGTCGAGCATCTCAGCAATTCCGCGCTGGCCGTACATAATCCCACCTGCACACAACGTATCGCCGACACATTGATCTACCCCATATTTGAGCGGAATATCCACATCGGTTGCAAAAGCTTCCAACCCGCCCACTCGGATTGTACACAGTACATACTTCGCGTCCTTGAGCGCTTCTCTCCGGTCCGTTGTCGGCTGAATCTGAATATTCAGTCCATTCTCGCGGATATCGCGCTGACACAGCTCGGTGACCATGTCCAGATTGTGCTGATTGATATCACAGAACGCAATCTCAATATTGTTGAATTCCGGTACCGCGAGCAAATCCCGCAGCAACCCCCGCGTAAATCCGATACTGCCTGCCCCGATAAATGCCACTTTAAACGACATGCACAGTTCCTCCCGTAATCCGAAACGATTGGCTTCGGTTAATGACTTCATTCAGTAACACTTGCAATTGAATTGAAGTTGCCTGATGAAATCATTGTAACAACGGTACATAAGGAAGCGTTATCAAAATCATGACCAGTTCACGAAGTAGCTGTCAAAAATCCTCACTTTTGTGTCCGAAGATCATTCAGCCTATCCTGCTCAGATAAAAACAGAGTACCTATTCCCCCTATTATTCCAGTGGATAATGACTGACATGTCGCTCCATCGAGGAACGGAATTCAACCGGAGTTCGGCCTGTATATTTCTTGAACAACATATGAAAATACTGTCTGCTCCCCACGCCAACGTAATCGGAAATTTCGGAGATTGGAATATCGGTCTGTTGCAGCAGCATCTTCGCCTTTTCCATTCGGAGCATCGTGAGATAGTCGGTAGGCGTGCGCTGCGTGTGCTGGCGAAAAATACGGTGCAAATAGCCTGGATGCAGATTCACTGCTGCTGCGATATCCTTCATTTGAATATTACGATCCATATTGTGATGCATGAATTCAATCGTACGTTTCACGTACAGCTCCGTCTGATCCAACGCACTTCGGTTGAATTCCCCGCGCAGTCTTGCGACCCGAACCAGCAGTTGGATAAACAACGTGCGTACCAGCGTACCTTGCTCAGGCGACTTCAGATCACGGGCTTCGCGATGATGCGAGCGTTCCTCCGGCGGAATAATCCGAATAGGTGCAGAAGATCGACCCTGCTCCATCAGTCCACGCTGATCCAGCTCCAGCACTAGGCTTTTCATAATGTGGTACACCTCTTCCGGGTCAGGCAAAACCACATAAGGCGTGGCTTGTGCTAGAAAAGCATGGACTTCCTCCTCTTCCAGTGCGAGCTGGCGAATGGAAGGCTGGCCTGGCTGCGATCTGGCAACTCCAAATTCCACATTGAGCATGCGGCACGGGACGCCATCCTCTACCAGCAGACGGTGTGGAACCCCCGCGTCCAGCAGAATGAACTGCCCTTTTTTCAATACTGCCTGTTCCGAGCTGCCATCCGGCATCTGTACATCGACCCGGCACATTCCCGAAATAATGTACATGATCTCCGTGGAATCATGATCGTGATAGGACATCTGGTAGTTGTCCCATTGCTTGTAATAATACGCGTAGAAACGCGGTCCATAGTCCTCCATGCGCAGTTTCTCCTGAAACAGACTGCCTGTCCAATGTTTTGCTTCCAATGCCTGCACCTCCGTTGCTGCAACGATCCTCACTTTTCTCCATTGTAGCAAGTCTCGGCGATGTATTTCACCATGTAATTGAAAAATCATTGCGATTATAAATTAGATAAACATATAATTAGTTATAAATCTAATCAATTTTATTTTATCTAATCTAATCTATAACGAGGAGGTAGTGAGACTATGAAAACTACATTTTTTCTGGTGAGGCATGCATTAAAAGAAAAGCGCATCGGTGATGTTCCCATCACATCCGAGGGAGTTGTACAAGCTAAGTCGACAGCACATCAATTGGCTAACGTACCTGTCACCAAAATCATTGCAAGCCCACTTCAAAGAGCGATCAACACTGCGGCGCATATTGCTCTCCAAACAAACGTTACAGTGATGGAAGACCAGCGTCTGCGTGAACGCGCCAACTGGGGGGACCTGCCTGAACAAACATTTGAAGAATTCATCGCCATGTGGGACAGATGCACAAGTGATCCAGACTACCTCCCACCTGTGGGTGATTCCTCTAAGCAGGCAGGCCAACGTTTGGCCTTTTTCCTAACGGAATTGACGAATGTAGAGCCACCAGATAGCCATATCGTTATCGTTACTCATGGCGGGTTAATTACGGATTTTCTAGTAAACACATTCCCAGAGCTTGAACTTAACGTCTGGCATCCTAATTTTATCGCCATGCAAAGTCAACTGATTCCCGAATGCTCCATCACCACATTGATTCATGAAAACGGAAAGTACACCATTCAAGATTTTGCATCCGTAGCACATTTGAAATGATGATGTCGTTTGTTGTTTCGGTTTGACCATATCAAAAAAACTCCGGGTAACCTCCCGTACGCCTAAACGCACTGAGGGTACTCCAGAGCTTCACTTTAATACAATAGTAAACACTTCCTATAAAGAAATAATACTTTTGAAAACCTATCGCCTATTACTTCTCACTTTTCACCCTTACCCGACTTGGGCGTGTCGAACTTCGGCAGCGTAACCTTCGACCAGTCGATATCCGATGCCATGTAGAAGGATGGGTAGGACGGCTGATTGTATCCACTGTTCTGCCCGGCAATGCCGACACGATACATGGCGTCATGCATCAGCGTGTATAGTTTGCGATCGGTCTTCTCGGTGCTCAGGTAGATGCGGATCGCCGAGCTGTCCTCAGTTCTCACCAGCATCTCTTCCCGCCAATCCCCGAAGATATCCGCAACGAGAGATGGCGTACCCTTGGTATAATTGTTAGTCAACGTTCCGGTTGCGGTCAGCAGCGTGCCTCGATTCCAATCTTTAATCGTAGGTGTAACATCGATGGCACCGTCCACGATCTGAGTTGTCATATCGGCGGCCCATCGTATATTCATATTCGTGCCCGGGGCTTTATCGCTTATTTTCTCTCCGCTGGCTGTCCACAATCCTACAGCCCATGTCTCCAACCCGCGACGAGTCGGGTCTACATCACCGATCATGCCACGTCCGGTATCTTTGCCTGTGTATCCGCCATAGATCACTTCCCCAGTCTTCGCATCCCGCAGGGAATATCCGTATGGCGCCCAAGGACCGCCCTCATGCACCATGAAGATTTCCAGTCCCGGACGATCGGGATCGATATCCGCTACATGAAGCGCATCCCCATGGCCCAGACGTGCAATCGTTCCCGGAGCAGCACTCTCCGCAGGCATCAGGTCCTTGGAGCTGTACAGCACACTGCCATCATGATCAATCGTGGCTGAGCCGTACACAATCTCCTGTTTACCGTCTCCATCCACATCAGCAACACTGAAATAGTGCGCACCTTGCGTTGTAATGGAGCCATACTCTGGATCAGTACCGTCCACTCCATGCGGACCGTCATTGAACGGGTTCTTCATTGGCGTCCAGCCACTGTCCACTTTCCATTCACGCTTGAGCTTTTTGCCATCCCAGTTGTAGGCGACCATGGTCGAACGTGTGTAGTACCCGCGTGCAAAGATCGCAGACGGTTTCTTTCCATCTAGATATGCCACGCCTGCCAGGAAACGATCTACCCGGTTCGCTGGTTCAATACGCGCCATTGCATAATCGCCCCACATCAACCCATCGTCCTGCCGTCCCGGCTCATAAGGAATGGTCTCCAGCTCTTTGCCCGACTCTCCTTCGAACACCGTTACATACTCAGGTCCATCGACGATAAAACCTTCGAACTTGCGCAGCTCATTCTTGTCACTGCGGCTTGGTGCATACACATCAATGAAGTAATCTGCCAAGCTCTCAGCATCCTTCTGAGACAATGGATAACTATACTTTTTCTCAATCCCAAAAGCTTCCTCCAACGTAGCAGGCCAGTTGCCCTTCACGACCTCTTCATGTTTATGCCAGTTTTTGAACATATCCACGACATGATCATAGTAGCCATCTGCACTTAAACGGTAATCATCTTCGTTGGAGTATCCTGCCTTACGATCCTGCTTCGGAAGGGTGATGTATTTTTCGGAAGTGACCTTTCCTTTTTTGTTATATTTGATGATCTTGGTTCCCGGTGCAGTCTTGAACATCATCTCAGCCTTGCCATCCCCGTCAAAATCATAAACGAGCATCTGTGTATAATGAGCACCCGAACGGATGTTAACCCCGAGATCGATCCGATACAACAATTGTCCGTCCAGCGTGTAGCAATCCACGTACGTTTTACCGGTGTAGCCTTTTTGCGAGACATCCTTGGAGTTAGAAGGGTCCCATTTTACAAAAAACTCATACTGACCGTCCCCGTCCACATCGCCCACACTCATGTCATTCGCAGAATACGAGTAGGCTTCCCCCACTGGCGTCACACCATCGGCCGGTTTTTGCAAAGGGATATCGACGTAGCCGTTCGCCCAAGGTTTGACGGATGCACTGTGTTTACTCTCCTTGCCCTTCTTGCTTACCGCTGCCACTTCATAACGGGACGACGATTTGCCTGCGGCATCAACATAGTTGGTGCTGTCGGTGACCGTAGCAATCTTCTTGCCATCCCGATATACGTTGAAATCCGTGCCTGTCAGACCTTTATCGCTATAACCTGTGGCCTCGTCACCAAGCAACCTCCAACTGAGAAAAACACCCTCGGAAGTAGACGCCGCAACCAGACCGCGATCAAGATACTCAAGCTGAATTTCTTTCAAAGAACTCCCTCCCTTGTGTGACTGCACGCTGGCCTCTGCCGCGCTGTTCTCACTGGAAGCTGCTGCTCCGCTCGCACCCGCTGTTCCCGCAACGAGCAAAGCAACGCTTAGTGCCGAAGACAGCATTTTGGCTGCAAGTGGCATACGCACCTTCCTGCGATTGGAGTGCATACCTGAAACCGATCCTTTATGTATCGGCGCTAATGTTTTGGATTTCATCGACCTTCACTCTCCTTGAGACAGAATGGGTGATGCTTATGGCTGTGCTTGGATCGTTGCGACATCCGTCAATCCATACAGACGTTCATATCCTTCAAATTTTACTGAATGCGCTTACAAAAATATAAATGAATAGCTCTCCTGAACAGACTTCTTTGACTCCGTCCCCCTTCCATTCCCTCTCCATTAGAGCAGCTTCATCCTGCCCATCGGGTATTATTATAGACATCCCACCTGCTGTGACATAGGCAAATATCCGTCCAAAACGATCAATATTCAGTGTTGTTCAGGACTCTATCGAAACGAGCACACCTTATTCCGAAGATTAGCGGCAATAGAAAAACTAACGAACTCCGGTACGTTATCTGGTAAAAACCATCGGAAAACAGAGTGAACACAGGGCGAAAACCTGGTAATAACGTGTATACGATTCGTTAAAACACTGCACTAGCTCCATTACACGAAATAAGACGCACTCCATTCGTTAAAATTGAAAAAAGGGACGTTCCCCAGTCATGTTCATGACTGGGAAACGCCCCTTTTTTGTATTCGCTCCTTTTAAGGCTCAATGCCCCAGACCAGGGTACCGCCTTTGTAGAGGGTCACCTTGTTCCAGTCCTGATAGGATGTTTTGGTTGGATCGTAGGAATAATCATTGGTTTCATCTAAGTTGCTCCAGTCCGTTTTGTACATGCGGAGCTGGATATCTCCGGATTGTCCACCTGCCTGGATCGCGCCTGCTCCAGAAGTGAAGCTCAGCTCCACATAGGAATCAGTGAACGTACGCTGGATGTTGGCTCCGCCAACCTGAGCGTAATCGATAGCAGAGTCCATCGCTACGGTACCTTCTTTGGAGAAGTAATAACGGATTTTCAGATCACTCAGATTTACAGCCGTGTTACCTACGTTTTTGATGTTGAAATACGGTTTGATTTGGTTATCTGCCGCGTTGGTATCTCCCGCACGATATTGCAGAACCAGGTCACTGGTCGGAACAACTACACTTTGCGGTGTTGCAGAAGCTGCGGCAGAATTGACACTTTCCCCGGCAGCGTTCACGGCACTAACCACATAATGATAGGTCGTTCCATTGGTCAGACCCGTATTGGTGTAGGATGTGCCGCTCACATTGGCAGCAACCGTAGTGAATGGACCCGATGCACTCAACGCCCGTTTCACGTTATAACCTGTCGCTCCTGCCGAAGCCGCCCAGGTCAAGCTGATTTGAGCATTGCCTGCCGTAGCTGTCAGCGCTGTTGGTGTAGCAGGGGCAGTCACACCTGCTACTGGTACCGCACTTTTTACAGCCGAATTCACACTCTCACCCGCAGCATTCACGGCACTAACCACATAATAGTAGGTTGTACCATTGATCAGACCTGTGTTGGCATACGATGTGCCTGTCACGCCCGCAGCAACCGTAGTGAATGGACCCGACGCACTCAACGCCCGTTTCACGTTATAACTAGTCGCACCTGTAGAGGCTGTCCAGCTCAGGGAAACCTGTGCGTTGCCTGCTGTCGCAGACAGTGTTGCCGGAGCTGCTGGAGCTGTCGTTCCACCCCCTCCACCATTGCTGGCTGGAAGAACAGGGAATGAGTTTTGCACCAGCATGACGAATTGGTCATGGAACCAGTGACCCGACACTGGTGCGTTAGGCAGTGCACCCGTCAATACACCATCACGAGTTGTAAAGGTTGGATCACACATCCGGTCGAAGCCTTTTCCTTCGTTGTTCGGAATTTCCGAGCTGGAGCCATCAGACTCCCCTGGAGGTTTGACCCATACATAGGCATCCAGATGGGCTGGTCCTGGTGCTGCTTTAGGAGCTTCACCTATGCCTGCTCCACTGTTATTACACCAGTTCCCCCGGTGATCGCGCTTATCCACACGCCCGGAGTTCACGTACGTGTTAATATCACTGCCTGTGGCAGACGTTGGACGATTCACCCCGCCCCATCCATTACGGCTGGTATCAATGAGGAAGCCCGTGCTGGCCGGCCAGCCAGCTTGTACAAATCCGCTATACAGTGCCGCAGTGAAATCGGTTTCGTCAAAGTAAGGGTTCCACTCATAAAACTTGGAAGACTTGATCGGTTGTCCGCCAATATTCAGATCCGGATTAGGCAGATTCGGTTCATTCAGCGGTGTGCTGTTCGCTGTGTTCGTAATGAAGCCATCGGCGCTATTCAGACCTGCTGCTGTTCCTTGGACAACACTGGTATACAGCGAAATTGCGCCTGTACGGTTGTTATCCCAACCAAGCCAGCCGGAGTGACCAATATCCAGGTAGTTGTACACATTCGGAATGGCATGCAGCTTTTCCAAGGCGTATTTCACGCCAGCTTCATAGATTCCTGTTGAACTCGCCTGGGCACAAGCTGGTGTACTGAGATTGGTTACCAGATTGGGCAGACTGTCCGGCTCGATGATAGCGATGATGCGAATGTCCTGATACTTGGGCTTTGCAAAAATATCGGCAATTACATTGATATAATCATTTTTATAAGTCTGCAGTGCCGCCTGTGTTAGTGGAAGTTCACCATTGGATGCAAGGGCATGACAATCCCGCCCAGGTAAGTTGTAGATAACGAATGAAGCGGTAATTGGAGTACCTGACTTCTTTTGTGCCAAGGCGGCATCCAGATGCTGCTCCACACTTTTGCGTCCAGCATTGTCTGTTCCACCATTAATGGCGGCAATACGGTCGATCCAGACTGCCGTTGGATAGGATTTCACCGTTTCCATCTTGGCTTTTAACGCTGCATCACTGGTGAGAGCAATGGACGTATCCACGAGAGCGGAATAATCCTGGTTTAAATACGACGTAGCTCCGACAAACGGATTATCCACATGCGCTTCAGCCGCCTGACTCACTCCTGGAGCCATGCCCGGGAAAATGCCCGCCGCGAGCAGCGTTGCTGCCAGCATTTGTTTTACACTTCTGCGAAGCACCTTTCCGCCTTTCGATAAGGTTTTCGATTTTGTCATTAGGGTTCCACCTTTCTTGTACTTGGATTGGGTATATACTCATGTCTGATCCTCTGTGTCGGCAAGATGCTATGCACGGTAGAGAACGTATGGATGAGCTGTAGGAACTTCACCTCCATGAATGTAGTTCAATTGGGACAAGCTAGGTCAACAACAATAAGGTGTGAAACAAGAAACAGAAATGGTGTCTTACACTGAGGTTAAGGGACAAAGCAAGGGGGATAACATCTGTAGGTGTGTGCGGGTGATCTTTGGTGAACGGCTTTCAAGGCATTGCTCTGACTTAATTAAAGTAAGCGCTTACTTTTAGAGGTTTTAAAAAAAAGGCTTACCCTCGATACAAACCTCACATCGCGTGTCCACCTCCTTATGAATCGATTATACTCCATGTAAATATTACTGTAAATTGAATTTATTAAAATTTATTATATTTAATTCCATAAATCAGGCAGGAATTCCGAGATGTGCCTCCCCAAGCCATAAAAAAGGCTCATTACGGGCTTATCCCCCCGTAATGAGCTAATTGACATAGCATATTCTCATGCTATTTTTTTATGGAAGCACAACAATATCTCCTGGTTTCAAGCCGTTCAATACTTCAGTCTTGTCATCTGTCTCGATGCCTGTTTGAATCGTCTGCTGTGCATATTGCCCGTTGCCCTGATCCAGCATCACATATGCCGTATCCTGATCTCGCATGACCGCCAGCGTGGGAACGACCGTCGCTTTCTCCTTGCGCAGCGTTTCAATCTTGCCCTCCAGACTTAATCCACCGATCAGCTTGGCGTTTGGCTTCAAATCAATGACAATATCGAATTGGGAAGGCTGTTTCAGATCTGTTTCCGTTCCCTTTTTGGCAAACTTGGAGATTTTGATGACCTTTCCGGTTAACGGAACCTCCTTGTTTCCCGTCATATGTACACTTACAGGCATGCCTGTTTGGATTTTGAATAGCTCCTGCTCGCTAATGGCCGCCACAAATTGTAATTTGCCTGTGTCCACAATGGTACCCACATACTGACCTTCGCTCACCATACGTGTCTTGGTCTCCGTATCGTTCATCAGAAACACACCGGATACAGGCGCGTACACGGTGGATAAACCCATGACCGCTTTCTTGGCCTGAACCTCCTGCTCCTTTACGGCGATGGATTCCTTGTTCATTTCGTTGCTCAGTCGTTTTGTTTCCCGCTCGGCGAAGGCTTTCTTCCGTTCTTCTTCAGTAACCCCCAATTGCTCGGGACCCTCTCCCTGAGTAAGACCAATCTCATTCAATTGAGCTTCCAGCCTCGATTTCTCAATATCGGTCTCCAACTGCTGCACTTCCGTCTGCAATGCTTTCGAATCAAGCGAGAACATGACGGCTCCCTTGTGAATGGGCTCCCCATTCTCCACATTCCACTGCTTTATCTTCGAGGCAAAAGGAGCGTACACATCCGTCTGTTTGGCATAAGCCGACTTGCCTTTGACCTGAATTTCCTGCGTGATCGTCTCCTGTGTGACTCCAAATGTAATGGGCTGCGGAGCCTCGATGGGCGCTTCGGGTACCGGTTTATATTGCTGGTACAGAAAATATCCAGCGCCTGCGAGCAGTCCGATCATGATGATTCTCTTTATCCATTTGCCTATTGCCGAATTCTTCATTGCCGTATGTCCCTTCATTGAATCTGTCTGGTGATTTCCGTCTGTTAAATCCTTAAATCCCTAAACTGTGCTTTCCTGTATCTCTGCTTTATATTTATGCGGATTTAATTACCTGCAACGCATTTGTACGCGAGGCGCTAATCGCCGGATAGATTCCCGAGAGTACTCCGGTCAACACCGCAAACGCTATACCAGCAGGCAGGGCCGACGTCTCAATAACCACTTGGAGAGGTGTGCTTGCTTCCATCGAGATTTGTCCTTGGAGTAGTCCATTTACCCCCTGAATGGCTCCGTAAGCGATGAAGACACCAACAATGCCGCCCAACACTCCAAGTACAGCAGCTTCAGTAATGAACATCTGCCTGATCTGCCACAGATTGGCTCCCAGCACCTTCATGACGCCAATCTGTTTGCGGCGCTGATGTGTGGACATGATCATCGCAACGATAATGGATAGAGAAGCCAGCAGCATAACGAATATCCCTATGCCCATAGCGGCCTTTTGGTACATGCCAAGCTGTTCCTTCATCGCCTGCTCCTGATACAGATTGCTGTCTGTCATCAGCGTCAGCTTCTGAATCTGCTCCTGCACCTGTGCCACATACTTTTTGTCCTCTACCTTCACGAGCGCCGAGTTCAACCGTCCTGCTGCTGCGGCCTGTGCCTGACTGCTCTGGAACTGTTCAGCGAGCATCCGGGCGGTTTCGAGGGAAACATAGACCTTTTTGTCATACATGGCATTGTTCTCACTCATGCCGCCAGGCACCTTCAGTACACCCGTCACTCGCAAAGGGGAGCTTGTTTTGGCTTTGGATGAATCATTCATGTCCTGATATTTCAGGTTAAACTGGGCCTGAAACAATTCGGTTTGGGTAGACATCAACGCCATGTATTGCTGTAGAAACTCATCATTAAACGAATCCTCCATGAGCTTGTTGTTCAGTTCGCGGATCACCTCGGCGTCCACAAGTCCGAAGGTTGCACCGTAATTCACAATAGCGGCTCCGCTAATCCCTGATGCCCCGCCTTTGTCAAAACGGTAGCCGAAACGGCTCAATGATCCAAGCTCTGTACCGATAACTTCCACATTGGAGCTTTTGCCATCCAATGTAGCCATCTCCAGCATATCCAGCTTCAGCATCGGAGCAACGGCGACGACATGCGGAAGGCTAGCAATAATATCGATTTTTCGAGCCGTCAGCGCTCCTCGTTCGAAGGTGGACGTCTGCCCATTGCTTCCGCTCGAACCGATTCCCTCATTGGGGGATACTGTAATCTCATCCATTTTGTAATTCTCGTTTAACGTTTTCTCACCATAGACCTGTACCGACTGCCCCACGCTTAACGCGATAATCATGGCCGCACAGCCGATGGACAGGCCAATCATGCACAGAAGAGTAACCACCTTTCTGCGCACAATCTGTCCCCATGACATTCGCAACACATCCAGAACTCTCACAACCGCTCTCCTTGCTCTACTGCCTTGGACTGGCCGCTCTCCACCAAGCATCCGTCCTGCAATGTAATGACAACCTGCATCTGCTCCGCCACTTCAGCCTCATGCGTGACAATAACGAATGTTGTATGCATCTCCCGATTCAGCTGTTGCAAAATGGAAATGATCTCTTCCTCCGTTCGGGTATCCAGGTTCCCGGTAGGCTCGTCCGCGAATATGACGGACGGCTCCGTAATCAGTGAACGCGCAATGCTGACGCGCTGCTGCTGCCCTCCTGATAGCTGGGAAGGGAATAATTCGGACTTGCCGACAAGGCCAACCTGTTCCAGCAGGTGCATCGCCTTTTGCTTACGCCGTGATGGGCGAATGCCCTGAAACACGAGCGGCAGCTCCACATTTTCCCGAATTGTCAGGTTCGCCAGCAGCTCATACGCCTGAAAAATAAAGCCAATATGTGTCCGGCGGAATTCCGCCAGTCGGTTCTCACTCATACGCACAATATCCTGATCTGCAATAAGGATCTTGCCTGTGTCCGGCTTCATCAGACCTGCCATCAGATGCAATAACGTCGATTTGCCTGAACCGGAGCTTCCCAGCAGTGCAACCATCTCACCCTTACCCACGGATATGTTAATGTCCTGCAATACGGGAACAATCCCTTGTGCATTGCGGAACGTGTGTGATACCTGTTCAACTCGCAGCATGAATCCGGCTTCCTCTCATCGATGTAATAGAGGTAATTATAGCCATCAGATGTATCGGTCCAATCTGGACTTGTATCCAATTTGTAAAATCAGCCTTTTACACCATTGGATCGAATGGCCTTCTTTGGATTTATGCAACATGTTCAAATCACAAAAAGACCCTATGGGTTCAGTCCTTAACATAGCGACTTCATTCCATAGGGCCTAATTTCTGAGCATTCCATATTCACATCTTTACCAAGCTCGGAAGCTAAACCGATATAACTCGCTTTTTTCCATAGAGCTCCCGACAACAAAGAGATTGCTGTCATTCCATTTCAACTTGATAAAGTAATCGATATTCCGGTAAATAACCGTATCGGACCCCAGCTTCCGGTCATTCAGATAGGCAATGTGCACCTCATTCTTCTGTCCTTCGAGTGTCAAAAAATAGGCAATGCGGGACTCCTCCTCATCCAGATCGAAGCTCCAGATAGGCCCTTTGACCAGCAGCTCAAACTTTTTGGTATCCGCTCGATATCTGTACAATCCCTGTTCGTTGTTGATCATGCCTTGAATCAGCATGTCCCCATTCTTCAATACCTTAAACTGCTGTATATCCTGGGCAGGGGTGTATGCAGTGATATCATTTTTGTCGTTCAGAGAGAAGCTATAGACGGCGTAATTTTCTTTCAGTTTGACCAGCACATACACCCGTGATAAATCCCGACTGATCTCATATGAATCCAGCATAATCAGGGTATCATCCGGACTGGAAATGTTGCTCGTCTGTGCGACCTTGGCAACTAACTCATCATAACTGTACAATTCATGTTTCTTTCCTGTCTTTAGCTCCACCATGTTGAACACCAGGTCATCATATCCGATGTAGGATTCATTACCTACAAAGACGCGTGAATAGGAGTTGTCATTCTTCAGCTTGAGATGTTCTCCTGTTTTCAAATCATATTCATAGGTTGTCTTCTGCGCCTGAGTCGATCGGTACTGTGAATAAATCAGCTTGCTCTGATCCGGACTCAGAGTAATGCCATACTCTGTATTCGTGGCGATGTCCTTCAAGAGATTATCATCCATATGCAGCTGTGACAGCTTGATCCCGGTATAGGAACGATCCGGCCGATTCAATATGACCGTGTTGGGATCAGCTACCTCAAAATCATAGATGGCAAAGTCATTGGGCAGCTTGGTAGCCGACTCAATCTGAATGGTGCTGCTTGGCGGCGGGGCGAGGCGGCTATTGAACTGTTTATCCGGCAGAATGACGGTCCTGGGCTTCCCATGTCCAATGCTGAACAGACTACCAATGCCAAAGATACCTCCGACAAATACAATCAGCAAACCGGATAACATAAGCATATCGCGATGTCTGCTCCAAAATCCTCGTTTCTTCATACGTCCGATTCTCCAGGCAGACTGATATTCACCTGTGTTCCCTTGTTCAATATACTCTTCATTTCCACCGTTCCCCCATGCTGCTCCACCGTGTTTTTCACAATTGACAAGCCCAGCCCGGCGCTTCCCTTCTCTGTCCTGATCATCCCGTTATCCCGGTAAAAGGGTTCAAATACATGCTTCAGCGCTTCCTCCGGAATGCCTTCTCCTTCATCACGAATCAGTATGGCTACCGAATCCCCCAGCCGAAACGATTGGACCTGAATGATGGAATTCACATTCCCGTATTTGACCGAGTTATCCAGCACATTCAAAAAAACTTCCTTGAGCTTATTCCAGTCCCCCTGGACATACAGCAATTCTTCCAGCTCATAGCGAATGCCAATATTGTACTTGCCCGCCTTGATGGACATGTCTTCGCAGGCTTCCCGAATAATATTCGATACATTCACCCGCTCAAAACGGAAGGTCTGAATCGGTGTGGACGATACGGTCACTTCCAGGATATCCGCAACCATGACGTTGAGGCGTTGGCTCTCGTTGATAATATATTTCAACCCTTTATCGAAGAACGCTTGATCCGTAAATCCATTATCCCGCAGAATCTGGGCATACCCCAGTATCGTGGTCAGCGGTGTCTTTAATTCATGCGTCACATTGTCAAAAAAAACCTTGTTGCGTGCCTGTAAATGCTTGACCTCATCCCGTTCTCTCTCAATCACGTCAATCTGCTCCTTTACCCGAGCAATCATAACGGTAAAGCTGGAAGCCAGCTCTCCAATCTCATCCTTCGTTGAGATGTGGATGTCTGCATTCAGGCTGCCTTGTGCAACTTCGGCTGAACGTTTTGTCAGCACACGAATCGGCTTCGTAATCTGGCGTGAAATAAAGACAGATCCAATGAAAACAAACACAAAAATGACGGCTGCAAAGCCCTTGATGGTGTTCTGAAATCGCAGATGCCGTTTGAACAGATCCGTATAATCCCTTTCCAGCTGGATAATGCCAAGGATGCTCCCCTCCGACAGCACAGGAAAGGACAGATTCCCTGTTACTCTGCCTTTGTCCACCACGGTTGTAAAGGCGATCTTTGATTTCATGGCAGCCTGTAGATCAGAGGTTTGAGCAGCAGCCAGCTTCGCCTCCGCACCCACGTTGCTAAACGGAGTGCCATCAGACCGATAGACTATGACCTTGCCGCCTACTGCGGAGCCGATCTGTTCTGCGAGGTCCCGATTCCCTGTTCCCAGGGAGTCCTCACTAATCCGTTTATTATGAATCAGGAAGTATTGATTGAGCGCGATATCCAGATTTTTTTTGGATTGCACCATGTCCTCCTGCACTTCCCTGTACATGTTCTCCTCACCCACTTTATTCGAAATAATGAGCAAGGCCGAAAAACCAATAAATACGATGACCGAGAAAAGAACGACCATTTTGAACTGGATCGTCCACTTCATGTATGCACCTGAATATTCAGTTTGTAACCCACGCCGAAGACCGTCTCAATAAGTGAAATCCCCTGCTCCCCGCTATCCAGCTTCTTGCGGATACGCTGAATATGAATGTCTACCGTCCGGGTATCTCCGGGAAAATCAAATCCCCACACTTTATCCAGCAACTCGGACCTTGTATGTACTTTGCGGTGATGGTTGACCAAATATAAGAGCAGATCATACTCCTTATTGGTCAGTCCGGCTCGTTCCCCATCTTTCCAGACTTCACGCTCATCCTTGCGGATCTCAATGTGTCTACCAAGCCGTACCACTTCATAGGACTGATTCTCCAGCGTCTCGCTGATTAGATCAATCCGGCGGAAAATGGCCCGAATGCGCACAACTACCTCACGAATGTCGAATGGCTTGGTAATATAATCGTCCGCCCCCAGCTCCATGCCGAGCACCTTGTCCAGCATATCGGACTTCGCCGTAATCATAATTACAGGAATCTTCGAATTCACGGAAAGTTGTCTGCATACATCGAACCCGCTCATGTCCGGCAGCATCAGGTCGAGCAGGATCAAGTCTGGTCTAGACTCCCTGAGCAGATCCAAGCCCTCTCTGCCTGTTGCTGCTTCGGTCATCTCAAATCCTTCCTTACGCAACGAATAGGATAGGATGTCGCGAATGGACTCTTCGTCTTCAATAATCAAAATCTGTTTCGGTCTCATGATGAATCTTAATCTCCCTGCTCTATGAATTTCATCTGCCTTATATTCTGTATCTCTGCTCCTGGATTGAACAGAGGTTCACCGGAAATGTTACAACTCGGATACAAGTCTGGCGTCTTTGGAAACATCATCCCGATATACTTGGAACACAGAGAACAAACCAGACCGGACAAAGCCAGATCGGTATCCAAAGGGGAAAACATCACGTGAACAAAACAACCATTCATGATGCTTATGTAAACTATAAATCAGAAGTGACACGGTATCTATCTCAGATCGTCAAAAATCAACAGGATGCAGAGGATCTCACGCAGGAGTGTTTCATTCGAATGATGAATGTATCGGCAGACATTCCGGAAGAACGACTTCTCTACTACCTCAAAAGAATTGCCCGTAACCTCGCCATGGATACATTCCGCAAGCGGACCCGTACACTGAAGCGGGACAGTAAGTTGGAGATGCAGACGTATCACTGTGATACATCCGAATTGGAGATCTCTGAAGGTGTTAACGACCTTGTGTCGATCATTAACAATACAGAGCATCGCAAAATTCTTGAATTACGCGTGATTCACGGGTACAGCATCAAAGAAACCGCCCAGCTCGTTAACCGTAGTGAAGGCATGATCAAATCCTCGGTATTCCATGCTGTCAATCGGATTCGGGCCAAAGTCATCTCATAAGAGATGGCTTTTTTTCATGAGCAGAAATGACGTGAAATCAACATCTGATGTTAGAAAGTATCAAAATTTGTTAGATGGAGCATGACAAAGGACTCATTTTTACAAAAGTCGAGTTCGTTTTTACAAATTGTTATGACTATGTGAGATTTTGGTGTGTTAGAATATGGACGAACTCATGTTTCAACTAATATTTGGGAGGGATTTGGTTGGGTAAATTGACACGTATGCGAGGAGTATGGGTAAAATCACTCCTGGCATTGTCCATGGCATTGCCGCTTCAGATTGGATTGTGGAATGGAGATGCATCGGTTCAGGCCGAATGGGCAACAGACCCTGCACCGTTCATTCAGGCAAAGGTTGTTAACGGAAATGCAGGCAAGAAAGTATTGTTCGACAATACTCATGCACAGACAGCTGGAGCAGCTGACTGGGTCATTGACGGAGGCTTCTCAGACTTCGGCAATGCACTCGCGAATGATGGATATTATGTAAAGGAACTGCGCAAGACGACTCCTTTTACCTATGACGATCTGAAAGAATATAACGTGTTTGTCATTGCTGAACCCAATGTTCCCTTCAAAACGACAGAACAGGCAGCCTTGAAAGAGTATGTAGAAAAAGGCGGCAGCATCTTCTTCATTGGAGATCACTACAATGCTGACCGTAACAAAAACCGCTGGGACGGTTCTGAAGCGATTAACGGCTATCGTCGTGGCGCATTCGAAGATCCAGCCAAAGGCATGAGCACAGAGGAACGTAACTCTGAGGCTATGCAAAATGTAACTAGCAGCGACTGGCTGTCCGATAATTTCGGAGTACGCTTCCGTTACAACGCATTAGGCGATATTAACGCTACTAACATTGTGCCTGCTGGACAGGCATTTGGCATTACAGAAGGTGTATCTGCTGTAGCCATGCACGCAGGGTCCACTCTTGCGATCACTGATCCAACAAAGGCTAAAGGTATTGTATACCTGCCGAAAACGAATGACGCTTGGCCGAACGCTGTCGACCAGGGCGTATACAATGGCGGTGGAGTTGAGGAAGGTCCTTACGTAGCCGTTTCCAAGCTGGGTGCAGGTAAAGCAGCATTTATCGGCGATTCCTCTCCGGTTGAAGATGCTTCACCGAAGTATCTTCGCGAAGAGACTGGCGCTCGCAAAACAACGTATGACGGCTTCAAAGAAGTTGATGACGGCAAATTGCTGGTCAATACCGTTAACTGGCTTGCTAATCAAGAAAATTACACTAGCTTGACTCAAGTGAACGGACTTCAACTGGATAATGCAACAGCATTGCTTCCGTTCGAACAACCTGCTGCTTCCACAGAACCACAGGCTGAACCTTGGGCTGCACCAGCTGCAGGATACAAGTGGTATGATCGTTCCACGTTCAAAGCAGGTTCTTATGGTGGACCAGCTTCAAGCGCGAACGCTTCCTACAGCATCGTGAAGCAGGAAACCCTGCCTAATGCGGAGGATTTCCAGATCCGTGTGGTTGTAGAGAACATGCCTGCTAACACAACCGTTTCCGGTTACAGTGCAGGAATTTACCTGACTGGCGGAACACAGGTCGCCATGATTCAGAATGAAGGTGGTACATGGCCGACTTCGTACGGTTATAGCTCCAACTTTAGCGTAACTTCCGACAGCAAAGGTCGCGCAATCAAAGACCTGAATGTCCGCATTAAATCAGGTACAACGGGCGCTGCCAGCCTGCGTCTGCGTCTGAACGGCAGCAACCTGATCACGACTGCAGTTACCGTCGGCAATGTTCCGGCTGAGCAGCTTCCGGAAGAAGAAGGACCAATCCCGGCAACGATCAGCATTGCTGATGCACGCACCAAAGCAGCTGGTTCAACGGTTACAGTTGAGGGTGTAGTTACTACAGAGCCAGGTGCTTTTGGTGGACAATCCTTCTATCTTCAAGACACCACCGGTGGCCTTTATGTTTTCCAAAGTACTGCCGGCTTCCACGCTGGAGATGTGGTTAAAGTAACCGCAGCAACGGCGCTATACAACAGTGAATTTGAGCTTACGGATATCGTAGCGATCGAGAAAACGGGTACAGCCTCCATCCCTGCTGCCATTGAAGTGCCAGCAGTTACGGCTGCAAACCAGGGTCAACTCGTTCAATTGAAAGAAGTAACTGTTCAGAACATCATCAGTGCAACACCGGTAGGTTCGTTTGAATTCGATGCAGTTGCAGCGGACGGAACAAGCACGCATGTACGTGTGGATACACGCACAGGTGTAACGCAAACGACCTTCCCTTATGCAGCAGGCGATAAAATCAGCGTGACAGGTGTTGCCGCTATTTTCAAAGATGTATTTCAACTGAAGCCTAGAAGCTTGAACGATTTCGTAGCCGTTGAAGAAGGCGGCGAAGAAGGACCTTCGACGCCAGCTGTTGGCGCACCAGGTAAACCAGCGCTTACATCCAACAATGGTTACAGCAACGGTCTCTCTGAAGGGTCTTATACCGTTACTATGAACCTCTGGTGGGGTGACAATGGCACAAGCTATAAGCTGTATGAAGATGGCGTGCTGATTGACACACAAAAGCTGACAGACGCTACACCAGCGGCGCAATCGGCCCAAACAACGATCAATGGTAAAGCTAACGGTACTTATACCTACGTAGCTGAGCTGTCGAACTCCAAGGGTACAACTCGCAGTGAAGTACTCACGGTGCAAGTTGCGAATGCTGCCCCTGGCAAAGCAGTTCTCTCCCAAGACAATTGGGATGGGGACGGCAACTACAAAGTGACGATGAATCTGTGGTGGGGAACAAACGCATCAGAATACCGTCTCTATGAGAATGGTCAACTGATCGATACCAAAGCACTGAACGCAGTAACACCTAATGCACAAAGCGCTGTGACAGATGTATCCGGTCACGCGAATGGAACGTACACGTATCGTGCTGAGCTGATCAATGCAGCGGGTGTGACAAGCACTGAAACGATTACGGTACAAGTAACGAAATCCGCTGTATCTTTGCCAGCAGCAAGCTAAGTCTCAATAAGGAATGCCTAACGTTTAACCAAGCATTGAAAAACCGAAGCAAGTTTGCCGGGACTCCAGGCACTCGCTTCGGTTTTTTTTGGGTTATTTTTCTGATAAGATCAGTTTCTCTTCAAAATTGTTACCATTCATATCTGTCCACTCAATGACAATAGTTTGGTCTTCATTCCTACTAACCATTGAACCTTTTGTACTCGTTATAGGGAACTCTATAGATTTCGAAGTTAAATCGCTCTCCTTTCTAATTATTCTTCCTTCATTAATGTTAATTTTATATTCTTTAATATCTTCCAAATTATCTTTTTTATAAAATATAGTATATTCTCCATTTTCCGCTCTTTCATTTGTTACTGTCGTATCTAGCTCGCCTCTCCAATGTTCACTCTCTCCCATGAGATTAATTCTTGTTTGCATTTTGGAACAACCAGTGAGAGACATCGCGACTATTAAAATAAGTATAGATATAGACACCCATAATACGTTATTGTTTTTTCTCACAATTTACCTCCATTACTAAATTTATAACTATACAGTATCATAGTATGAGTCTACTTCTAAAACAGTAATTTCATATAGGCTCAACATTTTGCTGATATTAACTTCCTATAAAATACAAAAAGCAGCACCTGCTATTGCATGGGCTGCTCTTCCGATAGATCAACAATGGATTGAAACATATCCATCATGTTCTTTATTTTATTCGTCTTTATTAGCAAACAATCTTACCCTTTCTTCCTATACAAGCTTCTTGCGAATGTATCCAGAGATCAGATCAATGATCGTGATCATCACGATAATCCCCAGCAAGATAATCCCTACTCGCGGCCAGTTCCGAGTACTGAGTGCAAAGATCAGCGGTGTACCGATCCCTCCTGCCCCGATAACCCCCAGAATGGTTGCGGAACGCACATTAATCTCGAACCGATACAACGTGTAGTTAAGGAATCCGGGCAAAACCTGTGGCAGTACAGCAAACCACAACTGCTGCATACGAGTCGCCCCAGAAGCGAGCAACGCTTCAGAAGGACCATAATCAATATTTTCCACTTCGTCAGCGAACAGTTTACCAAGCATCCCGATGGAATGCAGCCCAAGGGCGAGTACACCCGCGAAGGAACCCGGACCCACCGCCTTGATGAACAGCAAAGCCATAATAATCTCCGGGAACGTACGGATAAAGCTGAGCACCATTTTGCCCGTACCCGATACAGGACGGAAGCTGCTCATATTTCGGGCAGACCAGAATGCAAACGGGATACACAGTACAGCGGAAATGACGGTACCCAGTACGGAGATCGCCAGTGTATCCAGTAATCCTCGCAGCAAATCCTCACCCTCAGGCAGATAAACAAAATCCCAATCCGGGGAGAAAATCCCGGCGACAATCGCCTTCATGATCTGGCCAGCCGTTTCCTTCAAACCGGTAAACGGTACACCGGCAAGTGCCCAAGCGTACACAAGTATAAGCAAGATTACAATGACCCAGCGAAGCGGGTTCTTCCGTGGTTTGCGCCGGATTACGCTTGTTTCATTTTTCATCATAACAATTTCTCCCGCAGCTTAGTACTTACATAATCAATGATCAGAACAATGACAAGGGTAAACAGAATGATTACACTCGTTTTGTCATATTCCAGGAATCCAAGTGTTGCTTCATAATACAGTCCGATGCCCCCAGCTCCAACCAATCCGAGAATCGCAGCGGCACGTACATTAATCTCAAAGGCATACAGTACATAGGAAGTAAACTGGGCAGCCAGTTGTGGCACCACGCCATAAACAATCAGTTGAATCCGGTTCATGCCGACAGCCGTCATCGCTTCAAGCGGTCCCTGATCAATCGTTTCCAGCGTTTCGTAGGTCAGCTTGGCAATCAGTCCCACCGAGAATACAGCGAGTGCCAATATACCAGGAATCGGTCCCAGTCCAAACACAGCAACGAACAACGCCGCAAGTAGCAGGTCAGGCACGGTACGGATTAGGTTCAGTACAAAACGCGCTGGATAGTAGATCCAACGGCTAGGCATTAAGTTGCCTGCACAGATAATCGAGACCGGAATTGCGATGATCGCACCGATCGTTGTACCGATTAGAGCCATACGGATCGTCTCCAGCATGCCCTGAACGATGTTGTCAAAGTAAGTCCACCGCGGCGGGAACATCTCACGCAGCAGATCCAGCATGTTGGGTAAACCTTCAAACAGCTCACTGAAGCTGGCATCAGTCTGTCTCGCACTTGCCCACAAAAGCAGCAGAATGATCACTAGCGTGAGCAGATGTTTGGTACGCCCTGGTGGTTTGGGACGATGGACAGCCGAACCTGAACCTGTGTCAGGACGCTTTCCCTTTCCTGATTCATTCTGCAATGATCCATCTATCGATACGTCTACGGGTTGCTTCATACCAGAACTTCTCCCCGCTGTTCCTGTACAGCCTGTTTATCCAGCAGCTCGTCTGCCAGAATAGGTCTGCCATAAATTTCTGCAAAACGCTCATCCGTTGCTTCGGATACCGGACCATCAAACACCACTTCGCCGGCACGCAATCCTACAATACGGGTCGCATACTCTCTGGCTAGGTCGATAAAGTGAAGGTTCACGATCGTGGTAATACCAAGATCCTGGTTGATGCGTTTCAGATCATCCATTACCTGCTTCGTTGTTAGTGGATCGAGTGAAGCGACAGGCTCGTCTGCCAGAATGATTTTGGCTTCCTGTGCAAGTACTCGCGCTATGGCCACACGTTGCTGTTGCCCACCGGACAGCTGATCAGCACGGGAATAGGCTTTTTCTGCGATATTTACCCGTTCCAGTGCTCCAAATGCGAGTTCTGTATCTTCTTTGGGAAAACGGCCCAGAATGGTACGCATCGTGGAATGATATCCCACGCGTCCAGCAAGCACGTTACGAAGCACACTGGAACGTTTCACAAGATTGAAACTCTGAAAGATCATACCGATATCCCGGCGAATCATGCGAAGTGACTTGCCATGAGCTTTCGTGATCGACTTGCCATTGATCAAAATCTCACCGTCACTGATATCATGAAGTCGGTTAATGGAACGCAGAAGCGTCGATTTTCCCGCACCAGACAAACCAACTACGGCAATGAATTCCCCTTGTTTAAATTTCAGATTAATATTATTCAGGCCCTTGGTGCCGTTAGCATATGTTTTCGTTACGTTGTGAAGCTCAATCATGGCTGTAATCCTTCTTTCATTAATATGGTATTTCGTAGGGTCACGCTGTAATGGGACAAGCCAGCGCAGCGTGTATCACGCTGAACTGGCCTGCCCGCTGAACCGATGAAGTTATCCAATGAAAAGATAATCAATGCAATACAATGCGATCAATCCATCACGATATTTCTTGAACAGAGAACTACTCGGTTTTTACTTTCTCCCCGTACTCACGAACGATATCAAACTTGCTGTCATCAGACTCTACATAACCTTCGTGTGTGTAGATTTCTTTGATAATTTCGTGACCTTGTGGATCTTTACCGATGTCGATGAATGCTTGTTTGATCTTCGCTGTCCAATCTGCATTCATGTCTGTACGTACTGTGATGGTATCGTTAGGAATCGGCTCAGTGAACGCCAGTACACGCGTATCTTCAAATACAGTCGGGTAGTCTTTCACTACAGTGTTACGAGCATCCTGGAAAATCGCTGCGGCATCAACGTCGCCGTTCAGCACTGCCAGCACACCTTGGTCATGGCCTTTAACCGTGATTGCCTGTACATCTTTCAAAGGATTAATGCCTCTGTCGAGCAACAGGGCTGCCGGCCATACATAACCTGCAGAAGAAGTTACGTTCTGGTAAGCGATTTTTTTGCCTTTCAGATCCTCAACGGATTGGATCGGCGAGTCTTTTTTCACAATAATCATGGATTTATACGAATCTGCCAGTTCCTCAGTTGGAGCGCCAGTCTCATCATTTACACCAAAACGTTGTGCCTGAAGAATAACTTCAGCTGCGCCTTTTTCTTTGGCAAGTACATAAGCCGTCGGAGGCAGGAAACCTACGTCCACTTTATTGGAAGCCATTGCTTCAATAATTGTGTTGTAGTCTGTGGATACGCTGACCTTCACCGGGATACCCAATTTGTCACCCAGCAGCTTCTCGAGCGGTTTTGCTTTGGCTTCGAGTGTATCTGCATTTTGTGATGGAACGAATTGTACAGTCAGCTCAGTCGGCACATAACCTTCAGCGGCTTTGTCTGTCTCTGCCGTGTCAGTACTGGATGAATCCGAGCTCGTATCAGCCCCGTTAGCCGAACCTGTTGTACTACTGTTAGACCCACAAGCACTTAGAAACAGAACCAAAATCAACAATGGTAAAAATAAAGCAGACTTCTTCAAGCGAACACCCTCCAAAGAGTTTCTATTTTTCATTACTTGTCTACTATAGTCGTCAATTATTTGCGCGATGTGAAACGAAATTTGGAGTTTTGTAAAGTTTCCTGTCAGGCTGTCAGAGCGGCTTTGATCTGTTAGAATAGCCTCATTACAGTTGATAATACAAGTAGAAATGGTGAATTCCCTTGTACTCTGCCGCTAGAATGACCTGTGATTTGATATGTTTAAACTTATATATTTAGAGGAGATTGTAAAATGACATCCATAACAACTACGGCAAACTTCGACATCATGGTAACCAGTGACCTTCATGGGGCCATTCGTCCCATACATTACAACACCAATGCCTATCGTCCAGCCGGACTTGCTTTGCTTGCTTCGCTGATCCGGCGTGAACGGGATCGTTCACCCGAACTGCTGCTCGTGGATAACGGTGATCTGTTGCAGGGCTCTCCTTTGGCCTCGTATGCTGCTTCCTTTGTTTCGAATCACGAAGTGCATCCCTTCATTAATGTTCTGAATGAACTGGGCTATGATGCTGCCGTAATGGGCAACCATGAATTCAACTACGGCCAGGACTTGCTGCGTAAAGCAATTGAAGATTCCCATTTCCCTTGGCTATCTGCAAATATTGTTAATGAAGGAAAGCCTGACGAAGATGTTCTACACACTGCACCTACTGGAGCAGCCATTCCCGCCTTCGGTCCTCCCTATCTGATCAAAACCTTGTCTTCAGGCGTTAAAATTGCTTTGCTGGGCGCAACGACGCACTATATTCCGAATTGGGAGCATCCGAAAAATATAGAAGGTTTACAGTTCCTTGATGCTATGGAGACTATTCGAGGGTGGGTTGGTTATATTCGTGAACATGAACAGCCGGATGTGCTCGTGGTCAGTTACCATGGTGGTTTTGAGAGTGACCTGGAGACAGGCGAACCTGCTGAGCGGTTAACCGGGGAAAATCAGGCGTACGCGATCTGCCGTGACATTGAAGGGATTGACGTTCTGCTTACCGGACATCAACACCGTCAGCTTACCGCTGAAATACATGGTGTGACCGTGGTTCAGCCTGGATTTAGTGGGAACGGTGTGGGTCATGTATCCGCCCAGTTGGAGCGGTTATCGAATGGAAAGTGGCAGATTGCCGGAAAACAGGCTCGCTTGTTGCTCTTGGATGAAGATAGTGATGTACAGCCCGATGCGGCTGTTATGAAACTGACGGACGAGTTGGAAGCAAAAGCACAGGCATGGCTGGACCAGCCGATTGGCGAGGTAGCCGGAGACTTATCCATCACCGATCCTGCCGCATTGCGGCTCGCGGCGCATCCCTTTATTTCTTTTGTACATCAGGTGCAGATGGAAGCAACGGGAGCACAAATATCGAATACCGCATTACTCAGTGAAGAGGCCCGTGGGTTCGGTTCCCTCATTACCGTCCGGGATGTGTTGTCTAACTTTATCTATCCCAATACACTAACGGTGCTGGAGCTTCGTGGTCAGGAAATTCGGGATGCATTAGAGCAAACGGCGCGTTACTTTGAAGTGGAGACATCAGGCGAAGTTGTCGTTAATCCTGCTTACATGCAGCCGAAACCACAGCATTATAATTATGACATGTGGGCGGGCGTCGAATATGAGCTGAATATCTCCAAACCTGTGGGAAGTCGTGTGGTGAAGCTGGAACGTGAGGGCATACCTGTTGCTGTGGACGCGACGTACTCTGTAGTGATGAACAGTTATCGCGCAGCAGGTGGCGGTGATTATGCGATGTATCCAGGCAAAAAGGTACTTCATGAAGGCGCCACGGATATGGCGGCACTGGTGGAGGATTATATTCGCAGACATCAACCACTAACAGTGGAGCAGGCGAATAACTGGCGGGTTGTTGGATAGTACGGAGTAATTACTGTAATTGAAGAAGTATAATCATTACCAACAAGATCATAAAATTAATTTTCTCATCGTACGCCTCCCAAATTATGTATAATTATAGTTAATCAACAGAAATTCGGGAGGTGTACGAATGAGCTTTATATGGTCTGCAACTATAATTCAATTCGTTTTTATTATAGGCATTATATCTCTAGTTTACTTTTTGATTACTATGAATAATAAGATCAAGAGAATTAATAGTAGACTTGCCGAAATTGAACGCACAATGAATAACGAAAGTTTAAAAGAATATAAATAAATTCATAAATCCTCTCTTTTCAAAGACCGTACTACTTCAGAAATGCAAAGAGCAGAACCTGCATCACAGGTTCTGCTCTTTCTATTATAATGAAACCAATGCCCCCCGCTCATCCGCCGAGCGCATCTCGGCTTCAATTAACTCAAGTGTACCTGTTGCACTTTCCGGTGTACATACAGATACAGGCGTACCTGCTTGAACAGACTGGATAAAATATTTGAGTTGGTGGTAATATCCCGAGTCGGGTGACAGCTCAGCGACGAAACCGGGAGCATCGTTCGGATTTACTTTCAGCTCACCATTCTCAAAGACCAGATTCCCCTGCTCCAAATTAACGCGATAGGTCATCGAGAAACCGTAGTCTCCCCCCAGCGTCCAGTCCGCTTGGGCATTCAGTACTTTTCCGTCAGGGTATACATAATTGGTCGACACGGTATCATAGCCGCTTCCCGGAATGACGTTGCGAGCCAGCGTGGATACTTGATCCGGTTTGCCAAACACCCAGTGAATAATATCCGCATCATGGATGTGCATATCTAATATGCAGCCACCGCTTTTCTCCCCATCCAAAAACCACTCTTGAGGCAAACCTGAACCCCTGAAGAAATAACCTGCGTTGACCGCTCCATAACGCCCGTCTTCTACTACGGATTTCAGATACGCATAGGCTGGCCAGAAGCGTAAACATTGACCAATCATCAGTGTTTTCCCGGTCGCTTTGGCCGTCTGTGCCATCTTCCAGCCTTCCGCCGAATGGCGCGCAACCGGCTTCTCACACAGCACATGAAAGCCTTTCTCCAGCAAGGAACACGTTAGTTCAGCATGCAGTGGCGTAGGCAGCGTAATATCAATGATATCCAGTTCTTCTTGTTCCAGCATTGCGTCGATGTTGTCGTACAAACGATAAGGTGTGAGATCATATACCTCTTGCTCCGTCGCCATATTGCCGGCTGCTTTACCGTTCTTCAGTTCCTCTATTCTCAGATCGCAGATGGCTACCAATTCCACGGGTTCCCCTTCTGAGGCAAGGCGTACATAGTTGTCAAAATGCATACGTCCCATAAACCCAAAACCGATCAATCCCACTTTTAACATGTTTTTACCTCCCATAAAAATAGATTTTATATCGAATAAACGTTGTTATCTGTACTTAACCCTGAGAACGTCCAAGAATAGCATCCATCGCTTTGGATGTATTGAATATGATCTGTTTCGAATGATGGGTGTATGGCGGAATCATCTCGGCAGTCACGTAGTTGTCATAACCAATATCCTGTAATGCCTGCATAACCGCCGGATAATTCACATCTCCAGCCAGCAGATCCACAAATCCATGAAGTCCTCCCGCTTGACGCCGGTAATCCTTGAAGTGCACTTTCTTGATCCGGTGACCCAGAATGCGAACCCACTGCTCTGGGTAACCATTCTGCACCACATTGCCCACATCGAAATACGAACCTATATAATCTGAGCTAAAAGAATCAATAAAGGTACGCAGCTCAAGCGGTGACACCAAGAATTTGTTCCATACGTTCTCAATACCAATCGATACTCCAGCACTTTCCGCGTACGGCAGCAGATGCGCAAGGGCTTCTTGCGCTCGTTCGTAAGCAACTTCATAATCCGTCACTTCGCTATCTGGAATAAAGTCCACACCAACCGCACCCGGAATGACCAGAATGGTATCCACACCAAATGCTGCGGCAAGCTCCAGCTGTTTTTTACACACATCCAGAGCTTTCGTTCGGATCTCTGGACGAGCGCTCGTCATCGGGTAATCCCAGTACAATCCGGTTGCTAGTCCCGCGATTTCGAGTTCGGCCTCTTCGAGACGTCCCTGAATATCACGAACCTCCTGATCCGTGGCAGACAGACTCAGCTCGCCTTCTCCATTAAGCGAAAGTTCAATCCCCTCAAAGCCAGCTTGCTTCGCCGTCTGAATACAATCCGCAATAGATGCCTCTCCTGGAAACGACCATATGTTAATCCCTTTTTTCATCCGAATACCCTCCTTCAAAATATGAATACCTGTTCAGCATCGCGTAGCTATCCTAATTGAAAATGACCAAACCGGGCAGGTAAATGAAAGTTTACAGCCCCCGTGGGCTGCCATGCCTGATACTCCCGATCTCCCTGCACATTCTCATCAATGCGGTAAACATTGATCCTCCAGCATACGCCTTTAGTCAGGGGCGACTTGAAGTTACTCGCTGGAATATGGATCAAATACACCCGATGGCCCTGACGATCCACTTCTACAGCCGTTTGCAACCCCTCCAGCTGCCAGGTTACATCTGCCTTCAATTCGGAACCTTCGCTGTTATTGTGAATGAGTGCATCAAATATTACGTTGTGCGGACTGACCTCCAGTTCGATGTAATTCCTGCCATCGCCCTGTTCATCAATGAACAGTTCAACCACATCCTGCTCATACAATGGCTGATCCCTTTCCGTGAAATCAGATACAACGTGATCATCCTGGCATACAAACCGAATATGCAAATATTCGGGACTCCAGCCAAAACGGACTTCTGTGGATTGATGAGGTGGTCTGCCTGTTACCGTGTCCACCAGTTCCACTGGAACACATCGTTCCCAATCCGCAGTCGAGGGGAATCCACTCTGTGCAACTGACCTAAGTGGTTCGCAGCAATAACTCGTGCTCCGGTCCACAGGGAGAGAGTCCATCTGAATCCTCTCCTTTTTTAGCTTAATCCGTGATATTGTCACTCTCGTAAGAACATGTGATAATACATATATTATAAATAAATTACCTGATTATTTATTTAGGAGATAAAGAGATTATTTGCACAATTCCGTTCAGTTTTAATTAAATCTGTTTGTGCCAATCTCATTGAAAAAGGAGATGGAATTTATGTCTCTCCAGCAAGCGGTATATCCTCTGCAACGAACCGTCACTTACAAAGAATGGTCTCCCAACGTGCATTATGCTCAGTTCCAGAGTCTTCCTCCCGGCAAGCTGGCAAAGCGGCGTTTGTATGATTTTGAACTTCTGTACGTCTCTCAAGGTGAAGCTGCAACTTATATGAAGGATAAACACCATATTTTGAAGGCAGGTCAGCTAATCTTGCTATCTGCCGGTGTCTATCATCAGAATGAGGTGGTTTCGAGCCCGGAAGCACGTTTCATTGGCATTCATTTTGATTTCTTCAACGAATTGACCATTCAGACCGAGGCAGATATGGTTGTTAACGAAGAGACTGTTCTGCACCATAAATTTGCAGTGGAAGCTTGCGCAGAGGGCATGACGCCGCTATCTATCAACCCGGTGTATACCCCTTCTCCAGCTACCGTGCAGCTTATGGAGCAATTGGTACATGAATTTACGATGCGCCTACCGGGATATGAACTGGTATGTAAAGCCTTGATGCTGCAAATATTGACCCATCTCCTGCGTTCATCCTGGCGAAGTTCGTCACGCCATGATTCGGTACACGGAGAGAAGCTGCTCGAACTCATGAAACGTATAGAGGCCGCCCCTTCCGACCCGTGGACCAATTCGGGCATCGCCAAACAATTGAACCTGAGTGTGGATCATATGGCCAAATTGTTCAAACAGATTGCGGGTATGCCTCCCAACGAATACATTCAATCCATCCGCCTGAGTGAGGCACGCAAACTATTGCGAGAAACCGATCATTCCATTGAGGCTGTCGGTGTACAAAGTGGTTACCCGGACATTCATTATTTCAGCCGCATGTTCCGCAGATATGAGGGCATTTCCCCCCGGGAATACCGGAAATTGTCCAGAATGTTATAAAAAAAGAGCAGCCTGCCAATGTGCAGTCTGCTCCATGCTTTTTGAAATAACGTTAAGACAAATGGTTCATTTTCCCATGTCAAACCATAACCTTTAATTCAGCTTATATAGGTAATTTTCGCTCAATATCGTTCCCTCTACTTAGATTATACCTTTATTTTTATGTTTTTTATAGACTGTTTTTTTGGCGATTCCTACACTATACTGCTTAATACAAATCTAAAAAAAGAGGTGCATCAGTATGGATGACCAAAAAAATGTCTTAGATAATGGACCCTTTTTTCATGGTACTAAAGCAGAACTGAACATTGGAGATGTATTAGAACCGCTATACTTATCCAATTACCAAGATAAAAAATCTAACCATATTTACTTTACGGCAACATTAAATGCTGCCAAGTGGGGTGCTGAATTAGCAAAAACGAATGCAAAAGAAAGAATCTACATTGTAGAACCACTAGGAGATTTTGAAAATGATCCTAACTTAACGGATAAAAAATTTCCCGGCAACCCAACACGCTCATACAGATCTAAATCACCTCTAAAAATAGTAGCTGAATTAGCTTTATGGGAGAGACACTCCGATGAAGAGATCAATCATATGCTTACATCTTTAAAAAAATTAAGTGAAGAAGGGAAAAATGTGATCTACGATTAATTTATAACCAAAGAGTTCCTTTCGTCCAAGTCTGGACAAGGGAACTCTTTGGTTAAAAGCTATTCTATTTTGCCATTGGAAGACTGGCGGAATATGCAGCGGTACGGGACGATCATTTTGACAGCCACTTCATACGGATGATCCAGATAATCGAGCAGCTGTTTAACCGCGAACATACCCATCTCCAGCTTGGGTACATGAATGGTCGACAACGGGGGAGAAGTGAATTCGGATATTTCAATATTATCTACCCCAAAAAAGGCGATATCCTCCGGAATGCGGAGCCCTTGTTCGGTTGCAGCACGCATGGCCGCAATTGCCATCATATCACTGGCTGCAAAGATGGCTGTAGGTCTGTTCGCATTGTTGGTAAATGCCTGCTTGGTCAATTCATAACTCAGAGAAACATCCCATTTCACATCGATCACCCAATCATGATCAATAGGTAATCCCGCATCCGTCATGGCACGCCGGTAACCAAGAAATCGTTTTTCCTCCAGAAAATCATTCTTGAATTCTGCTCCGCCAATGTAAGCAATGATCCGATGACCTTGGGCAATCAGATGATTCGTTGCCTCCCTCGCAGCCTCTTCACGATCATAACCGACGACCGGAATGTCCGGGTCCGTAATATCCACACCCACAACAGTCCTTACATTGGTCTTAAGCCAGCGATAGGCTTCCGGATCAATCCGTTCCACCACAATCATGCCATCAATCTGATGTTCCTTCACCAGAGACTGCAACTGAACAATATCCCCATCGTTTTCGATGCTATACACAAATTCCAGGCGCATGCCTGCTTCAGCAAGCTGCTTCTCAATCCCTTCCATAATGACTGAAAAATAAGGACTGTTGTATTTATTTTGGGGAATAGCCACCACACAGCCGATCGCATATGCCGTTTTGGGCTGGACCTTCTTCTTCTTGGCCGGACGCTGTGAACGATAGCCCAGTTCCTCAGCGGTGTCCCATATTTTTTTGCGGGTTTCATCGCTGACTGATCGATTGACATCGTTCTTCATCACACGTGAAACGGTAGAGATCGATACACCAACGCGGTCTGCAATATCCTTCAATTTTGCCATGTGAAGTCCCCCACCTTTCTCAACCTATGTATTTAAACCCCATTCGTATTGGGGCAATTTCATCTCTGCAAACACAAATTTGCGGCAAATATAATTCTATATTTCTACTGGACAGAAGTCAATGAAATGGTGCACAGGCGCAGTCTTTTATAAAATAATAGCGGCAGTCAGGGAGCTTGCTGTCCCCCATAACTGCCGCAATTTTAATTCTTTTTAAGAAAACGTATGAAGCTTTGCCACCTCTTTATCTGCTTATTGCATCTTGGAGGCCAAATCCTTAAGCGCTGCGTTCAGATCACCATCTCCGGCAAGTGGAAGTTTGAGTGATTGCTCACCATACGTCCAGACCAGATCGGTTTTCTTGGTTGTAAAGGGAGATACAATGCCATACTGCTGCGCATCCAGGAAGATTTTATTATCTTCACCTACAGTGGCAATATAAGCATCCGCTGCGGCCTTGTTCGCGGGAATCGAGTATCCCTGTTTCGCCAGTTCTGTCTGTCCTTCCGGACCTGCTAGCCAAGCGAGCAGCTTGTAAGCTGCCTCTTCATGCTTTGTATTGGAGCTGATGGCAAGACCTGCTGGCTGAACAACGGTTTGGTTGGTTTTGAATTTCGGCAGATAGGAGATACCGTAATCCACGCCCGCCTCCTGGTAGTTGGTTGTATTCCAGCTGCCACCCGGATTCATCGCTACTTTGGATGTAGTGATCGCAAGATTCACCTGTCCACCTAAACCTTCAATCTGTGCAGGTGTGGTGTTAATCTTTTTGTTTTTGGTCATATCGATAAAATAGTTTAGCACTTCCATCGCTTCAGGTGTCTCAAGCGCAAGGGAACCATCGTCATTCACCAGCTTCGCTCCGTTGGACCACAGCTCTGGCTCCAGAAACCAATCCATCGTTGATCCCGGTGAAATGGACAAGCCCCACTGCACAATGTTTCCGGCATCAAAACCCGCTTCGTCTGCGCTTTTCCCGTTCTTATCCAGCGTCAGCTTGGTTGCAATGTCGGTAATTTCATCCCAAGTTGGCTCAAGCGATGGAACGGGAGCTTTATGAGGGTTCGTGGCTTCATTCTCAAAGATCGCTTTGTTGTAATACCATACGATGACGTTGGCATCGATAGGCAAGGATACTTGTTTGCCCTGATATTGGTGAAGACCGAGCAGACTTTTGTCCACATTGTTCAGATCAAACTGATTTTCCGCGAGCAAGCCGTCCAATTCCTTGAAAATGCCCAGCTCGGCGTATTTCTCCACGTATGCATAACTCGTTTTGAACACGTCCGGAAGTGTGCCCCCTGCTGCATTCGCTGTCAGTCCGTCCCAGTAGCTGCCCCAATCCTTGCCTTCGAGTTTGACTTTAATATCGGTATTGGCCTTCATGAACTGATCCAACAGTTCCTGTGTACGATGAAGCTCTTCTGCCGTCCCCCACTGGGAGTATGTGATTGTTACAGGTTCACTCTGGCTGCCGCCGGAACCAGAAGAGTCGGCGTTTTCGGACGATCCCCCGTTTCCACATCCACTGATCACCACCATTGTAGCAAGTACAAGTGCCCAAACATTGAATAGCCGTTTACTCTTCGCTCTCATATACACAGCTCCCCTTTAAGTCATATCAATAAGTCCTGTTCACCTGAAAACCGGAAAGCAGGCAGCCACTCTACCCTTTGGTGCCCGTAAGCACCACCCCCTCGACGATATAACGTTGTGCAAACAGATACAGCAGACCGATAGGTACAATACTGATAAATGCACCCGCAGCGAGCGCCGGCAAATCCTGGCTCGTCTGACCAATCAGCAGCTGCAAGCCCACACTCAGCGTGAACATTTCTGGGTTTTTGATATACAGGAACGGCCCCAGAAAATCGAGCCAAGAGTTCACAAAGGCAAAAATAATGGTCGTCATAATAATCGGTTTGGACAGCGGCATAATGATTCGTGCATATACCGTCCAACGATTGCCGCCGTCCAGATATGTAGCCTCGTCCAGCTCCTGGGGAATGGTCATGAAAAACTGTCGGAACAGGAAGATATAATAGGCGCCTCCGAGCCAGGCTGGCACAATGAGAGGCAACCAGGTATCAATCCAGTTCAGTTTAGAAAAAAGAACGTACGAGGGAATCATCATAATGGATGGAGGGATCATTAAGGTAACAAGTACAACCGGGAACAGAATATTCCGATACTTGGTTGCAAAACGGGAGAAACCGTAAGCGACAAGTGAACTGGACACCACCGCTCCCGCCGCAACAAAAAAGGAAATGATAAATGAGTTCTGAATCCACTGCCACATCATCGGCTGCACAGCGAACAACCGTTCAAAGGCTTCCAGACTGAATGTGTCTGGCAGGATGGTTGGAGGTACCTTGTAGGTTTCCGCTTTGGTTTTCAACATGGTCGAGAGCATCCATACAAGAGGCCCTGCGAACAGCATTAATGCTACGATCAGCATGGTATATTGGGACGCTTTTACCGCTATTTTTCGGCTGTTCATGTAACTCTCCTCCTATCGTTCTCCCTCGTAATACACAAAGCGGTTTGATACTTTCATCAGGATCAGGGTGACAAGCGAGATCACGGCGAACAGGAAAATCGACTGCGTCATCGCCATGCTGAATTTCAGATCGGTAAAGGCCGACTTGTAAATATTGTAGACAAATGTATAAGCAGAGTAGTTCGGACCACCCTTGGATAGCAGCAGCGCTTCCGTAAACATCTGAAAGTTATACATCGTCTGAATAATGATGACAAACAGGATGGAAGGACTGATCATCGGCAGTGTAATCTGGAAAAATCGGCGAATCCCGCTTGCACCGTCAATGGCAGCAGCTTCATACAAATGTCTGGGTACATTTTTCAGTGCAGCCAGGAAGATCAGAACCCCACTGCCCGAGATCCAGACCTGAAGCATGATGATGACTGGCTTGATCGTATGCTCCCCGCCAATCCAGTCCACTTTGCCTATACCCAGCGCGCCAAGTCCGGCGTTCAGGATGCCGAATTCGGAGTTGAACACCAGCCGCCAGATAATAACTGTTGCCACAATGGGCACCAGGGTCGGTAAATAGAAGAAGGTGCGGAACAAGGCAATACCTTTGACATTGAAATTAAGCAGCATCGCCAGACCCAGCATACCTGCCGTTACGATCGGAACACCGAATACAACGAAAAACATCGTGTTCATCAAGCTTTTCAAGAAGATGGGATCATCCATCATGTGCGTAAAATTATCAATGCCGACAAAGTTGAAGTTGGTCGCTCCCGGAAGTCTCGCATCCGTAAAGGCGTAGAAAACCGAAGTCCCAAAAGGAAATAGGAAAAAGGTGATAAATCCGATAATCCAAGGCAAAATGAAGAGAAAAAACAGCAGTGTGTCATATTTTCTCAACCTGTTCATGATGACACCCCTCAGCCTGAAATTTCTTCTAAATAGACGTACCGTTCTTCCAAAATGGATTTCTCTGCCGCCAGGGCAATAAGCAACGCGTTACGACCAACCTGCGCACTAGCAAAAGGCTTTCTGCCTTCCTGTACACATTTCAGAAAATCAATACGTTGGGTCTGTCCACCCGTGTGTCCACCCATAATGGAATCCGAGGTCACATCAATCTCCAGATGGTCCTTCGTCCAGTCCTGCCCGCCAACGATATCAATCGTCTTGTCATTACGGGCAACCATCTGGCCACCGTTCTCTCCGATCAGGCCAATCTCAAGCCCTTCTCCCATCAGATTGCGCGGTTTTAAATACATGCACAAGCCCAGATTGGCCTTACTGCCGTTATCATAATCAATGGTGATAAATGCATGGTCGACGATGGAGGTATCCGAAATTTCTTTCGTCGGATAGTGACTGTATGAATTCTGAATCCGATTGGGCTCTCCTTGCTTCATGACATGCTGGCCTCCAGAGGCAAACACGCGGACAGGCTTCGCCTGGATCATCCAGTTGAAAATATCGAAGTGATGACAATCCTTCTCTACAATCGCTCCCCCAGACTTGGTCTTGTCATAGAACCAATCCGCAGGCGGGAACGGGTCACGGAATTCCTTGCACCACATCAATTTCACATCACCAAGACGTCCGTTCTCCAATTCCTTCTCCATTCGGCGATACAGATTCGAATATCGATAAACCAATCCGATCTGCAATACCCCTCCCGAGGCTTCCGCTGCTTCTATAATGGCATCACAGTCCTCAATGGTATGGGCGACCGGTTTCTCCAGAAATACATGCTTGCCAGCTTCCAGAAAAGCGACTGACACTTCGCGATGCAAATAGTTCGGAACACTGATAACCACCGCATCCAAATCTTCCTTAGCAAGCAGTTCACGATAATCACTAACTATGGTGGGGTTGCTATTCTTGAGTTCAGCCAGCGTACGTGCCACATTGGCTTCATTCATATCACAGATATAACGAACCTCACTATCCTCGAGCAAATCAAAACCAATGCAATGATGTGACCCCATGTCTCCTACACCGATAAAAGCCATTTTTATCTTCCCCATGCTTACACTCTCCGTTGCTCGTAAATTTGCGGCAAATGCCATGAAGCCAATTCGATGTTAATAAATCTAACAGGACTGTGACTATGTAACGATAGTAAAATAGTTTTTATTCCTTGTCAATTGATTTTGGCTAAATTTTAAATTATTTTGCGGCAACATATTTGCACTCTATTTTATATACTACTAAACAGTATAACTCTTTATTCATCATAAATTAAGCGTTTACATTTTTGTTGTATTATCATATAATTTAATTTGTATTTATTTTATTTGCGGCAAATATTTTATTCCAGTTATGAATAATCATGTTCAAAATTCAATGAAACAAGCCTATTTTCAATAGAAAACACAATAAATCCTGGAAAAATATCTGTTGAATCTCCTGTATTCATCCCCTATAATGCAATTTAGACACGGAATCCAAGAACCAAAAACACATTTTATATTTGCCGCAAACCAAATTCACACCTTTTTAGTTGTTTATTTCCCAATTACTAACATGACTCTTACATAAAACGTTACTATTCCGCTACTTCATGTGGATCAGAAAGGAGTTGAGCTCTCCTAACTCTCCCCTCATAACGAAATTCGGGGTGGGCAGAACGAGTTATCATTCAAAATCCATTATTCAGGAGGTATACCATGACAAGATTATTTGATAGAAGCAAGCGGAGCTTTGGATTGTTTTTGGCTTTTGTCCTCATGATTACCCTGCTATTGCCTGCAGCAGCCTTACCCAAAGCCTCTGCTGCAACCATCACCATTGATGGCAATGTCAGCGACTGGAGCAGCGTTAGTGCTCTCACCACCAATAGCGGCACTGCCCAGACGCTCAAAGTAACCAATGATGGAACTAACCTCTATCTGCTTATTCAAGGCTCAGGCCTGAGTACAACGATGGGCAACTTCTGGATCAACACCGATAACAATACTTCAACCGGTTACCAGGCTGCGGGCTGGGGAGTTACAGGTGTGGAGTGGCTGCTTGAAAATACGGGTTTATATCGCTATGGCGGCAGCGGAACCGACTGGGTCTGGAACTTCAACAGCACGTTGACCAGCTCCCAATTCTACCGCAGCTCCACCGTCATTGAGATCGCTATTCCTCTCGCCACACTGCAAATCAGTGCAGGCAGCACAGTGCGGGTCGGGTATATTGACAACAGCTCGGATTCGTCGAGATTGCCCGCGTCTGGACAAACACTGCCAGCTTACCTTCTGACCTCGGGTGGATCAGGTGGTGGTACGGGGAACAATACCGTAGTGAATCCCGTAGAGCTGGACAGCCCACTCAACAATCCATTCAAAGGCTGGGCCCCTTCGGCCAAGAGCACAACTTATGCACAGCCACACAGGCTCGTATATGCCGGAGTGACTTGGAAGGAGCTCGAGTCCACCAAAGGCACATTTGATTTTAGTGCGATTGAAGCCGCCAACAATTTTGCCTACTGGAAAAGTAAAGGCGTCAAAGTGGTGTTCCGCTTCATTCTGGACAGCCCGACAGGACAGGCTCACAGAGATATTCCCGACTGGCTCTACAATGACATGATTGCCCGTGGAGAATCACCTGGAACCGTATATAACGATACAACCGGAGGCATGGGTACTGGGAACAACATGGGCTTCTCTCCCAACTACAACTCCACCTATCTGCAAGAACGGCACAAATTAGCCATCGAAGCCATTGCGGCAAGATACAACACCAATGATCGTCCGGTCGCCTTTGTTCAGATCGGTTCACTCGGACACTGGGGCGAGTTCCATACATGGCCTTATGTCGGACCAAATGGTGAAACCAATTACACAGGCTCTTTCCCTACCAATGACATCTCGAACAAGTATGTTCAGCATTATATTGATGCCTTTGCTGGCAAAGAGGACAAAATGCAGGTTCTGATCCGGCGCAGTATCGCCCTCGCCAAAACCAATAATAAAGGCATGGTCATGGGCATGTTCAACGATGTGTTTGGACATAAAGACAGCTTCGATGCGGATTGGGGCTGGTACACAGGCACCCAGAATGGCTATTGGGATGATATCGGTCAACAGCAGCCAGCACATGCGAACTTCTGGGAGACACGTATCTCAGGCGGCGAATTTTACGGGGGAGCTTCCGGCATGCTTGCGGCATTAACCACCGGTAGTGGATTTACGGAAACGTTGCGTCAGACGGAGCTTAGTAAACCAAGCTGGCTGGGGCCGAATTCCCCTGCCTCGCTTCCTCTGAATCACGCCTTACAGGCCAATATCGATGCACTCAAGAAACGAATGGGTTACCACTTTGTGGTGAAGGAAATCTCGCACCCATCCACCATTAGCGGAAGCACATTTACAACAACCATTAAAGTGGAGAATAAAGGCGTACAGCACTTCCCGTTTGCCTGGCCGGTTGAAATTCAACTGCGCAGCGGCAATACCGTGGTCGCCAAGAAAACAACAACCGTTAATCTGACTACGTGGAAAACGGGTACCTACACCCTGACCGATTCCATTCCGGTCTCCGGTCTTGCTGCCGGAACCTATGATATCGCGATTGCGATCATTGACCCGGAAACGAATAAACCTGGTGTAGATTTTGCCAATACAAATAAATTGACCGACGGCTCGTTCAAACTGAGCAGTGTAACAAAGTAATCTCAGGTTGCTTCGACTAGTGAAAATGAAAAAGAGCAGGAATGAGGGCACTATGCTCTCCTTCCTGCTTTGTATGGACATAACGTTGAAACTCTGAATTTTTGGGACCAGGAAGGTATATAATTTGAAACCTTTTCTAATTATGCTAAAGAAGAGAGACTCAGATTTTTTTCCGAGTCCCTCTTCTTATATTAAATTAATGATAAATTGACCATTTTCAGCTTTTACCTCGAAGTAGTACTGCTGATCCTTATTTAAATCCTTTAAGCTTGTACTTGTTCCTGGAAACACTTCGAACTCAGCTATTACAATATTACCCTTTTCATCTTTAACTCTCATCCGTATTTTACCCGCACTGTTTGCATCATTAATGATTGTTTTATCCCAGAATACAGTATCAAATTTAACAGAGTCATTCCCATTAAATTTAACACTGTTCCATTCATCATTTTCTACATTAAGAGCGAGAATTGAAGTCGTTTTAGGAGAAAAATAATTATGTACCGTTTCAACATTTTGATAAACTTGATACGAACAAACAAAAATCATGGTTAACGTAACAGAAATTGCACCAAACAGACTTATCTTCTTCACTTTACTATTAACCATAGTTTTATCAGCCCCTTAATTCATTGAGATATTATAATTTCCCGTTTTAATACCTTTTTTTATAATCTTGTTATTCTATATATTGCGATACAACACCTGTTGAATTATTGATTTTTTTCAAAAAAATTTATAGATACATTACATCTCACATTCCTGAGGAGAAGCCTCAGAATCTGGAAAGAACACTAAACCAAATTATGGACCATGTTATACAAAGAGAAATGCTCTCAAAAAACGACGACCTTTCCCCGATAGAGATCTGGGAACAAGTCGTCAATTAAGAGCATTTCTTTTTTTTATTGTGATTACTTGATGCAGCTATGGCTGCTTAAGATTCAGGTAATTCCTCTTTTTTACTACTGTGCCTTGTTCCGCAGCTGACTGTAATACAGTTCGCTGTAGAAGCCGCCTTGTTCCAGCAATGCATCATGCGAACCCTGCTCCAGTAGCTGACCATCCTTCAGGACAAGAATGCGATCGGCTTGGCGGATCGTGTTCAGCCTGTGAGCGATAACAAAGCTGGTGCGGCCTTGCATCAGGCGCTGCAGCCCTTCCTGGATTTTAATCTCCGTGACGGTATCGATACTGCTGGTCGCCTCGTCCAATACAAGGATGGACGGATCGGCCAGAATTGCCCGGGCAATCGCAAGCAGCTGCTTCTGTCCCTGACTGATGCCACTTCCGTCGGCCTGAAGCACTTTGTCGTATCCGTCCTTCATCCGTATGATGAACGAATGGGCATTCGCCAGCCTCGAAGCAGCTTCCACCTCTTCATCGGTCGCATCCAAGCGGCCGAAACGGATATTTTCACGAATCGTGCCCTGGAACAGGAATGAATCCTGAAGGACAAATGCCATGTGCGAGCGCAAATTCTCACGCCGAATGGTCGTGATGTCACGTCCATCCACCGTTAGTGTACCGGATGTAGGATCATAGAAGCGGGATAACAGCTGAATCAATGTTGTTTTCCCTGCCCCGGTCGGACCTACAAGAGCAATCATCTCGCCCGGCTTTGCTTCAAAGTTAATTTCATGCAAAATATTGCGTCCTTCATCGTATCCAAAGGATACCTTGTCGAAGCGAACGGCTCCCTCCACCTTTTCAAGGGATACTGCTGCGCCTTCATCCTTCGCTTCCTCATCCTCATCCAATACCTCGAACACGCGCTCTGCCCCGGCAATCGCAGACAGCAACGTATTCCACTGGTTGGCCAGATCGTTGAGCGGACGGGTAAACTGACGGGCATATTCTACGAAGATGATAATCACGCCGACTGTAATGGAACCTTGAATCGCCAAGATCCCGCCGATGCCTGCGACAATCGCAAAGCTCAGGTTGTTCAGGCCATTCATCAGCTTTGGAATAAAACCGGAGATGGTCTGCGCCCAGAAACCGGACAACCGGATTTTCGTATTTCGTTCCTCAAAACCGCGAATGACCCGCTCCTCCTGAGAAAACGCCTTGATAATCTTCTGTCCAGACAATGTTTCCTCAATGTACCCATTGAGTTCGCCGAGATTACGCTGACGTTGTTTGAACAACGGCCCGGTTCTACGCGTAATCCAGCGCATGCCAATAGCCATCAGTGGTACCACGATAAATGTAAGCAAGGTCAGCAGCGGACTTAACCAGAGCATTACGCCAAACGTTCCGATCAGTGTTAACACACTGGAGAAAATCTGGATGGCCGAGCTGTTCAGTGTACCGCTGACATTCTCAATGTCGTTGGTAACCCGGCTCATGATCTCCCCCTGCTGACGCTTGCCGAAGAATGGAATCGGCAATTTGTGCAGATGGGAGAACAGATCATACCGCATGCGGAATACGGTCTCCTGTGCAATTTCAATCATCCAGATATTTTGAAGCCATGACGACAAGGAGAAGAGAACATAGACTGCCAACAGGCCCAATAAAAATGTCGTCCAGCTGGAACTCGTTGCTTCTCCATCAATGAATTTATCCACAGCTACACCGACCATATAAGGTCCAAGCAAAGCGAGCGCGGAACTGGCAAATACCATCAACAGCACCATCGTCAGCTTGACCTTGCGACGGGCCAGATACGCCCAGATCCGGCCTAACGTACCGGACCAGTTCTTCGCCCGTACCTTCGGCTTACGACCTCCACCTGCCTTCAGCGTCTCGGGATCAATCGGCGGTGGGGGCTGACGGAAAGGTTCAATGAATGCTTTGAACATGTGGTGTACCCTCCCCGTATTGTGATTCATAGATTCGGCGATACAATTCAGATGAATCCATCAGATCCTCATGTTTCCCCTGTCCAATCAGACGCCCGTCATCCAACAACAGAATCAGATCGGCAGAGGTGGTTGAACTGATCTTCTGCGTAATGATAAACGTTGTACACGATAAATCTTCCAGTGCACCCAGCAGCCTTGCTTCCGTGGCGACATCAAGAGCACTTGTACTGTCATCCAGAATCAAGATGCTTGGACGACGAATCAATGCACGAGCAATCGAGAGCCGCTGCTTCTGTCCACCTGACAGATTGACTCCCCGCTGACCTAGCTGTGTATCATAGCCATTCGGCAGGTTCTCAATGGTCTCGTGTATCTGGGCACGCCGCGCTGCTTCCTTAATCTCTTCGAGCGTTGCGTCCTCCCGTCCCCAGGCGATGTTATCCCGTACCGATCCGGTAAAGAGGACCACTTCCTGCGGCACATAACCGATAGCTCCGCGCAATGTGGCTATGTCCAACCGTTCTGCATCATTACCATCTATACGAACCTCGCCTTGATCTTCGGAATAGAGCCTTGGAATGAGCTGTACCAGTGAGGATTTACCCGAGCCTGTTGCTCCCATGATGGCGATACGCTCGCCTCGTTTGGCTGAGAATGTAATATCCTCCAGCACGGTAATTTCACTGCCCGGATAGCTGAATCCTACACCCTGAAAATCAACTGCACCCTGGATAACAGGATTCCCTTTCCCAGCTTGTGCAGAACGATCTGTATTCAATGTTTGAGCTGATTCCGAGACTTCCTCCGTGTCAAAAACTTCGTTAAGCCGCTGTGCCGAAGCACTCGCTCTGGAGAAGGTCACCAGAATCCAGGACAGTGCAGACATGGCGCCAATGGTGCGAAGCAGATAGTTAATAACTGCGACGACTTCACCCACGGTTGCACTCCCGGTAGTAATGTCACGTCGTCCAAACCATAGCACGGCGATGATACAACCATTCATCATGAGCAGCATGAATGGCATCGTCGTCTCCGTCAAGCGCAGCGCGGAGATCGTGCCCTTCATCAGCTTGCCGCTATAACCGGCAAAGCGTTCAATCTCGTGGCCCATCCGGACGAAGACACGGATCAGCCGAATGCCTGTCAGATTTTCCTGGATGACTCCGTTGACGGCATCCAGTCTGCGCTGCACATTGCGGAACAGCAGCGCTGCCTTTTTGATCATCCAGATGACAAACACGAGCAGTACAGGCACCATCACAACGAGAAGCAGACCCAGCTTCGGATTCACCACAACCGCCATAATCATGCTCCCAATCACCACTAGCGGCACACGTGTCATGAATCGCAGACTCATAAACACCGTATCCTGCACCTGTGTGACGTCCCCGGTCAATCGGGTAATCAGGGATGATGTAGCAAAACGGTTAAACACCGAATAAGAGAACGCTTGCACTTTATCATACAGCTTCTCCCGCAGATCGTAACCGAAGCCGAGACTCGCATGTGACGCAAAAAAAGAACTCGCAATACCCGCGACAAACGCCACGACAGCACTGCCCACAAGCACCCCACCCCATAGCCAAACCACTGACAGATCTCCTTGCTGGATACCGTTATCAATGATTTTCGAGATCAAATAGGGTTGAGCCAATTCGACCGTCAATTCAATCAGCATCATGACCAGTGCTGCGATGGCGGCGACTCGATACTTCTTCAAGTAGTACAACAACTTGATCATAACCATTCCTCCGGCCCAGAGCGTTTAATCTTCGTGACGATTTGGTATGTTCACGCAGCCAGCTCCGTTAGTCTCATTCCATAACTCTATGTAAAATTTCACGTATCCAATACGCTTATTATATCGCATTTTGAACCTTCAAATCGCTAATATCTTCTTTCCTTCTGATTATTAACCTGAAATAGGCGGTGAGAGAACATGCATCTGCAACAAAAAAAACTGGGCAGACTGCCCAGGTGCGATGATTTTGTTTTCGATTGAAATGTTCCAGTTACAGCAAACTTACTCTTACAACGACAGATCACATTTATTTGCCATACGTCTGTTCCAAACGTTCTTCTTCATTGGTGGACAGCAAAATGTTCAGCAGCCCCATCACGTTATTCGCTTCTGTTCTGGCTTCCGTATACTTCTCGGCAAATGCAGCTTCGTCCTGTTCCGGATCTATTGCAGCCAGTTTGGCCCACGACTCGCGGGCTTTATCGTAAAGTTTCGTTAAAGTGATGTCATACGTATGCTGCGCGACAGGTGCCATGGAGTCAAACTCCGCTGCATTCTTGAAAAATACCATCGAGTCCTTAAAGGACTGACTGGTGTAATCCTTGTTCTTCATGGCATCCTCCGTGAGTAACAGCGCCTGACGAGAGATAAACAACGTCTTCACCATGGCACGCTCCAGATTGGTTGCTTCTTCCCATGACACATAGGACACTTCCGGTGCCTGAACGGTTGTGAAAAAAGGAAAGGCATCATCGATCAAACGCTGTGAATCGGAATGGATTGGAATACCTGTGTTCATATTCACTACCGCATCACTGTAGTTGGCGATATTAATATTTTTGGAGCCTTCTTCACTTACCCTGCGTACCGGATGATCATTAAGCGGCACACGGATATAGCCAAGCTTGTCCGCATACTTCTGCTTCAATTCCTCCAGTGTAGAGTCCACTCCGATCTTGCCTTCTTCAGATGAAGCCCCTGTTGTATCGGAAGTTGAGGAGGTGTCCGCAGAGTCTTCTGCATTCGTATCTGCAGCCGACGAGTCAGCCGTCGATGTGTCCGAGCTATTGGTCGCTGTTGCTACTGTACCAGCATCCTGGAATGGCTCCTTCGTTGTTGCTTCCTTCGCCCCACCGCCACATGCGGTCAGAACGGCAACCAAGCTGAAAATGGCCGTAAACATTTTGATTCTATGATTCCATCTCATATCGTATAATCTTCCCCTTATCTTCTGTATGTACCTGTATTACATCCACCTCTACTTCAATCCATGAACAGTTCACTCCATAAATATCCTTTCGGATAACATAGATAGATCACTATGAAATCTGGTCTTTATTTTATCATAAGTTAAATACTGGGTGTATAAGACAATGTGCCTGCATGCTCATGCTCATGCTACATTTCTGCCTGTCCTATTCTCACTTACGGAGAGAACAAAAAAACACGGTCATCCATGAAGGACAACCGTGTTGATAAGTCTGACTGGCTATGTTGCATTATTCGTTTCAATTCATCGCGCATGGATGTTGCCACAGATTCAGATTCCTCTTATTTAATGCCTTTCGCCTTCTCCATATGATCAGCCCGAATCTGGGGATCCGTGGAATTGACTGCGGACAGCATGTTGTAGATCGCCTGAATATCCTGTTCTTTATACAACGTTTCGGGGACTTCGGTCTCAAGCCTTTCCGTTTTGCGCAGAATGGTCTCCACCAATTCATGATCATAGATAATCAGTTCATCCGAATTGACATATCTCACAGCGGGATCAACACTGATCCGGCAGCGATTGGTGAAGGTCACCATGGAGACGAGACGAACCCTTTTATAATCGCCGAGGTGTGCCTGAATGGCCTCCACATGCCCTCGGTGCTGCATCAATGGGTTGTACATCTTGATTCGGCTGCTGCTGACTGTCCAGTTGGCCTCTCTTCGACCACCACGAATCTCACCCGTCGTCAGGTTTCGTGTCTCAATCACGAAGATACCCCGCGGACCGATGACGACATGATCAATCGATGAGTAACCCGAGCGGGACTTGGTATTGGCAACAAGCAAGTCGTTCAGCACTTTGTATTCACCCGGAAGAGCATGCAGCTGCTGGGCAGTGCTTGGTTCCTCTGGCTGACGGGTCCAATCTCCATCTGATTTCGTTTTTTTGCGTCTACTGCGTACCATACGCGTGGGAATGGGAGCCGTTGACGGTAAAGATGAAGCGGAAGCTGTGATCTGGTTCGCGAGCTCTGGCTGTGACTTGAACAGAGACAGGATTTTTTTGAACATGGGCAAGCTCCGTTCTATGTAGTGTGGGTTTCGCACATCCATTATGTATACTTCTATTACTTATGTCGGATAAAGAGGGGCAAAAATAAAGGGAAGAGGACCAAAAATCCATTGTTCAACTAAAGTATCTACCAATATTTAACCAATACTGTGACTTTAGACGCATACGGGAAGGAGAATTTTTATAAAAACAGCGTATTCCTTTCTATTGAAGAAAAAGAACACGCTGTTGTCATGGTTGTGAGGATTAAGCCTGTAAATAATATGTGTAAAGCACCTGTGTACCCTTCTCATCCAGACCGTTGCTGGATATTTCCTGATACAAGGATTCAGCCAGCGCCAGCCCTGGCGTCTTCATGCCCATGGCTTTGGCAGATTCGAGAGCGATACCCATGTCTTTGATAAAATGTTTCACATAGAATCCAGGCTCATAATCGCCTGCGATCATGCGCGGACCGAGATTGCTAAGCGACCAGCTTCCGGCTGCACCGGTAGCGATGCTCTTGAGCACATTCTCCGCGTCCAGACCGGATGTCTTGGCATAAGCGAGTGCCTCGCAAACACCCATCATGCCTGAAGCAATGGCGATCTGGTTGCACATTTTGGTATGCTGTCCTGCCCCCGCCTTGCCTTGCAGCACAATATTGGTGCCCATTTGCTCGAACAACGGACGAACCGCTTCAAAGGCCTCCGTACTACCACCTACCATAATGGAAAGTTTGGCATCCCTTGCTCCGATATCCCCACCGGAAACCGGTGCATCCAATGCATGCAGTCCTTTCGCTTCCGCGGCTTCATAGATCCGAGCAGCCAGCAATGGACTGGACGTGGTCATATCAATCAGGTACGAGCCCGGTTTGGCGTTTGCCACGAGACCATCCTCACCAAGATAAATCTCCTCGACATCCTTCGGATACCCCACCATCGTGATGATGACATCACACTCGGCTGCCAGTTTACCTGGTGTGTCATGCCATACGGCACCTTCCTTCACCAACGCTTCCGCTTTGGCGGCCGTGCGCGTATAGACATAGAGCGGATAGCCTGCCTGCTGGATGTGCCCTGCCATGCTTTTGCCCATTACGCCTGTACCGATAAAGCCAACTTTCGTCTCTCCAGGTGCCTTCGTTGTATTTGTCATCGTAGGTTTCCTCCTATTTCTCTATACTTCGTTTGGAGCCTGTCTTCTAAACTTGCTATATCTGTATGTTAATGCTTTCTGTCTCTTGCGTCTATCTTGTTTCGTCTTCTATTGTTCAAAAAAATAAAATAGGAATCGAAAATCCATTTCCTGTACAACCTAACGGAAACTTCCTTGAACGGAAAGGAGGATCCCCATGAGCCGTGAAAAGGGAGAAATCACGATATGGCTGTCCTTTTCCATCATTTTGTTAAGTGCAGGCCTCGTGTGCCATGTTCTGTCCATTCCAGCGATTCTGGATTATGCAGGCAGAGACGGCTGGCTATCCGTAGTCGCTGCTGCTCCCTTCTTTTTGTTATTTCTATGTATGATGTTCGTTATTATCCGGCGGGTACGCGGACAGCGCTTAACTGACTGGATCACGCGGGAATTTGGCGCAATTCCTTCATGGATATTCCGTATTACTGCCTCACTCATGCTGCTTGCACTTGGCTCACATACCTTATATGAAACAACGAACTGGACGGTATCCACCTATCTGCAATTCACCCCACCCTATGTGCTCGCAGGCGTGGGTGCTCTGGTTGCTGCCTGGGCGGCTGCCAAAGGTATCCGTTCCATTGCCATGACTTCAAGTCTGCTACTTCCATTCGTGATCCTGCTTGGATATTTCGTGATGTCAGCCAACATGAAATACAAGGACTATGGTCAGTTGTTTCCCATCATGGAATATGGTTCCGGTCCCGTCTTAAGGGGCATGATCTATTCGCTTGCCGGACTGATGGAAATCTGGATATTGATGCTGTTCCAACACGATATCAAAAGTAAAATTCGCTGGTGGCATCTTCTGCTGCTCGGGTTATTCATGCTCAGTATGGCGATTGGTCCAACGCTGGGAGCCATCGTTGAGTTCGGTCCGGAGGAAGCAGCAAAACAGCGAAATAGCCCCTATGAGCAATGGAAGCTGGTGAATATAGGAAAATTGCTCCAGCACGTGGACTTCTTGTCCATCTATCAATGGCTAAGCGGTTCATTTGCCAGAATGGCGATCTCCATCTATCTTATCGTCGATCTGCTCGATTTTCGCAGACCCAAGAAAAGGTACGTTGCCGTTCTAATTGTCACCTTCATCATGTGTGGCATAGCTGTACAGTGGTGGAGAATTGATTACGTTGACTATTATGTAAACCATATTCAATTCCCCGTGATGCTGACCTATGTATCCACGGTAACAATCCTGTTAACCCTCGCCGCATTCATACACAAAAAAGACAAGGAGGCTCCCGCCCATGCCGCTCACAACCTCACCAAAGAAAAACCCCCATCTGGCTGAACCATTCCGAATCAATGAGCATAATCTGACGACGTTTTTTACAGGTTCAGACGATGTGATCATCAGCAGCCATATGATTGGGGAGTCTCCGCAGCAGATTGTCATCGTGTATTGCAGCGGTATGGTCGACAGCAAATCCATATATGATATTATTCTTCCCGAATTGACGCGAACGTACGAGAGTACTCACTTTGTTCGTGCATCGGATATCGAGAAGTCCATTACCCTGCAATGGACAAGTATAGACATACAGAACAATCCGTTGGGAAAGGAACTCATGTCCTTACGGGTGTTTGAGGGACACATGCTCATCTGCATTCCTTCCATCCAGAAGATGTGGAGCATAGATATATCCAACATTCCTACACGGTCGCCGGATGAATCCACTACGGAAGTATCGATCCGCGGGGCACGAGATGGCTTTATCGAACGACTATCAGTCAATATTGCGTTAATTCGTACACGCCTGCGTACGGCCGAATTAGCCTGTAATATTGAATTAATTGGTTCTCGCTCCGTGACCAAAGTCGCCCTGATGTATATTAAGGACATTGCCAATCCTGAGCTGATTGATGATGTGAAGAATAGGCTGCGCAAAATCGATATCGAACGCATTATGACCGCCAATGAACTAGAGGAATTATTGTCCCCTTCCAAAGTCACATTGTTTCCGGTAACCCACTACACGGGCAGACCTGATTTTGCGGCGGAATGTCTTCTGAACGGACGTTTCGTCATTATCGTGGATGGCAATCCCAGCGTCATCATCGGACCCGTCAATTTGTTTCTGCTTCTCAAATCCCCTGAGGATGCCAGCTTCCCGTTTCTTCCGGTGAATGTGGGGCGTATGCTGCGTTTTATCGGGCTATTAATAACCGTGTTCTTGCCTGGTTTCTATATTGCGCTGACTTCTTTTCACATGGACCAGCTACCCTTTCCGCTCGTAGCCACGATTTCGGTTGGGCGCATGGGTTTACCTATGGAGTCTGGTGTGGAAATGTTTCTCATTATGCTTCTGATGGAGCTATTCCGGGAAGCAGGGGTGAGGCTTCCCAGCGCTATTGGTCAGACGCTGACCGTTGTTGGCGGATTGATTATTGGGGATTCCGCCATCCGTGCAGGCATGGTTTCCCCGCTCATGATTGTCGTCATTGCCGTAACCGTAGTGGCCGGCGCAACGATTGTGAATCAGGTCATGACCAGTTCTGTTCTGATTCTGCGTTTTTTCTGTTTTGTACTGGGGGCATCCCTTGGCATCTATGGGTTCATTCTGTCCATTATCCTGTTCCTGATCTATCTGACCGATCTGAAATCGTTTGGTATTCCTTATCTGACCCCGCTCAGTCCGCTTAATTTCAAACAGGCGCTGGCCTCGTTGTTCAAACTTCCGAAAGGATGGATGAAACGCAGACCTGTCTATTTGGAAACGCAGGAGCCGCGCAAAGAAGGGAATGAGCGATGAAGCGGCTTGTACAACGATGGTTGCTAGGACTGCTAAGTCTCTCTCTTTGTTTTGTGACCAGCGGGTGCTGGAGTGCCTATGAGATCCAACAGGTGGACTATGCCAAAGCGATCGGGATCGATTACAAGGACGGGATGTATCACATGTATGTTCAAAGCATGGACTTTGCCAGTGTAGCCAAGAGCGAAAATTCAACCAAAACTGCGGAAGCTCCACCCGTATGGGTTGGACATGCATCGGGGAGAACATTGAATCTGGCGGTAAACGAACTGTTCCGAAGTTCCCAGCTCCATATCGCTTGGGGCCATGTGACGGCCATTGTCATGGCCGAAAATGTCCTGACAAGCAAGCATATTACGGAAGTGTTCGACATGCTTGGACGTTTCCCTGAATCACGTTATACAACTTGGGTATACGGCACTCGCGATCCATTGGAAAATATTCTGAGCGCCACGTCCATATACAATATGTCGCCGCTGGACAGTATTCTGCATAACCCTCTTCCCTCATTCCTGGAAGAATCGCTGTTTCCTCCAGTGCTTAGTTTCAAACTCATTGCCACCCATAATGATGCGTCCACGACAACTTATCTGCCTTGCATCACCTTGAACAAGGAGCACTGGTCTCAGAACAAAAAAAATTATGAACTGTTTATGATTGACGGTGCTTTTTTTGAAAGAACCGGGGATAAATTTGAATATTTGCCCCATAGCACAATTCCTGGATTTCATTGGTTACTTAAGGATATGCGGCGTGCGCCATTGATTATTGAAAACGAAGGAACCATCTATGGCGCGCTCAGCGTTGGTTTGCCCAACGTCAAAATTGTGCCTGTCATTCGTGGGAATGAGGTTTATTTCAACATCGATGCCAAGTACCTGACCGCCTTGTATGAATATATCACCCCTGTTTCCTATGACGAGATGGTCCAATTCAGCGAGAAGACATTGCGGGAGCAAATTTTGCAAACGTATCGCGAAGGTCTGAAACGTGGGGTCGATGTCTATGGACTTCAGGAGAAGGTTTATCGCAAAAATCCAAGCCTATGGCGCAAGCTGTCCAACAACGGTACAAAGATGATCCTGACGGAAGATTCCATTCAGAAGCTGGACATTCATATTACGATTCCATATACGGGTAAATTCCGTAGGAAAGTGTAGCCATAACAAATCCCCTGCCGTATGAAACGGATAGGGGATTGTTTGGTTTGATGCTGCGATTACTTTGTGTAGGGGTTGAAACGTTTCATAACATTCGTCAGATCATCTAATCTTCGTTGTCCAGGGATGAGTAAATCATATTGCCAGCATTATCGAGCCCTCGGATGTCCATCTGCATTTCCGTTATTGGCTGATGAATTACGGCAAACCATAATCTCCCTTGATTAGAGGGATCAAGGATACCTGCCTCCACTTCCTCAACCGAAGAATTCGGCTCATGGCGGATAAGTAATCTGGTTATGTCTGGATTGTGGATATATCCGTATACAATATAGCACGTGTTATCATTAGAATACTGATATCCCGTCAGACGATAAGATATTGGCCCATCTTTATTGTCATCAAGGACACTTCCTGATTTTGCAACCTCTGAAGACCACTTCCTATCCTGGATCAAGGCAGAAGCAATACCCTCAGTTTGGGTGTCCTGATATAAAACCAAGTGAGTTCTTGAATCGACGGGTGCTACCACCATCACCTGTTCAGGTTGAATGTTATTTCTGGTTAGTAGGGGGGCGAACTCTTCTGTCTTGCATGATCGGATCAAGAGGAGAAAACCTACAAGTACTATAATAAATAACACATATGCTCCCCGTTTTCGATTACGTGTCATATGCATTCCTCTTTTCTTTAAAAGCTAAATTTTAATCCTAAATATTCGACTACGATCCATGAAACAGGCCAAAGTAATGGAACATGAACGACCCAGTAAGGGGCTTTATATCGCCCGTTCTCGTAACTAATCCCACAATAAAAAATCGCGAATAATACACCCAAAGGATATGTGAAAAGAATTTTACCCATTAGATCACGGGAAGTATCATATGTGTGTGGATACGGTGCCGATAAGGACATACCAAGTCCAAAAAGAGCCATAGGCCAAATGAACAAAGTAACTCCATACAAAATCAAAAATAATAATAAATAATTGTATAACTTCTCATTCTTCCTCTTGCTCATATGCCCTCCTGATTGCCTAAACGTAATCGCCCAACGTGAATAACCTTATCAGAAGATTTTACAGGATGGATATGGAAATATAAATAGTTTATTCCTTGCTGATTAATAAAAAGACCTCCAACCATTCAGGTTAAGAGGTCATTAGTGATTCTAATTTATCGTAATCTTCACCAGGCAACGACAACGACCGTCTATCAGACTATTTTCCATTCTGCCTATAGTACTCCATTATTCGCATACGTGTGGTCAAAATCAGGGTCTGTGGCAGTAGCACCACAAATATAAAAAGCGGCACGATCATCACCAGATGAGCGGCAAAATTCTCTGCGCCAAACGATGGTTTGGGAAGCTCAATGAAGTACCACCAGCACGGGATGGCAACAAACCAGGTCAGTCCGGTAGAGATGAATAAATCCTTTACATCACTCCACAGAAAACAGAACACAATGGAAATGGTTAACAGATACCACATTTGAAGTGGAACCATCCAGCTCCAAACTAAGAATATTAGCAGTGGATACAACAGCGTCGTGCTCCATTTCCAGATGTTGTTAGTGTACAGTCTCATAAGCTTCCCCCTTTGTAACAAACAACCCTTTTACTCTATAAACAATACCTATGCTAAAAAGTTGGACCTTCTGATCCATTGGTTTGCATGCATAATTACCAATTTACGGCTCATACTACCATAAGGAAATTATATAAGGAGTGACAACATGAGGTTAAAAAGCATCATCGCCGTTGGAACGGTGTTAACTTGCTCGACTCTGTTATGGGGCTGTGGCAATGCCAATATGAACCATGCTTCACAGCAGAAGGATACTGTTCAAACCGAGAGCTGGAGCGATCCCAAACGACTGGAGGCTTCCCATCTGGAAGCGCTGGAACGGATGGAAAAGGATCATATTCATCGCATGGTTTCGCTAAATGCGAGCATGGATGAAGACAAAGTAATGACCACCCTTGAACGATCCACCCAGAAGCTGGAGGAAATGAGACCTCTCGCTGAAATGCTGCAACATGAGGGCCATCCAACGTTATTACAACGAATTCAGGAGATGGCTGGAGATATTCAAGGCTCGAAAGAAGTGGTTGCTGAGATGAAAAAACTGCCTCAGGACGGCAAAATTAAGATTCAGTCTGAAAATTCCGATTCCTTGCACCACATTGGCAGTTTTCGCGATTACCGCCAGTACATGCTAGAGAAAATTCAGACTTTAAACAAGGCTAAGTCTGCCACACATTAATCTGTATCGGCTACTCGGATAGCATTGCTCCACTGTATAAAAAAACAAACCATAATAGTTAGGTGGGAAGGTTCATTCCTATCTAACTATTTTCTTGTAAAGAGGTATTACTGTACCCTGCTGCGATCCCTGCGATCTTCTCTGTCCGCTTCCTCCATTTTACGAATATATCGCATCAGTTCTTCTTTATGAGCTTCGAGTTCATTCAGCTTTGCAGATGCCCCATCCATAAATGACTGCATCTTATGTGTCAGCTCTGTTGCAGATGTACCGATCCAGTCTTGCTTCAATCGGCCATGAATGGAGCGCATTTTCTGTTCCTGCTGCATGAGCCGTTGCTGCAACTGCTCACATTGCTGAACAGCCCTTCTTAAATCAGACAAGGATACGGATATTCTGCCCATTTCTCATTTCCTCCTGTTAGTCCTTCTATGTAGAAATGCATTAGTTTTGGTCTGCGATTACAAAATCTTCTCTTTTACGTTCAATATATTCAGCAATTTCGCTGATGGATTCCTGATACCAACGATTGATTGCTTGTAACGTTGCTGTTGCGTTATAGGCGATGGGTGTAAAGGACTGACTTTCGCTGGTAGATATATGTGTCTGAAACATCTGAATCGAAGCCTGGGCATCATTCGAGAAGCCACTTAAACTTAGCCTCATCTCCCTAGCAGCCTGCGCTAACTCTTCCGGTGTTAATTGAATCTTGCCCCCGCCTTTACCACTAACAATTCCTGTAGCTGCTGCGATCAACGGAGGAACAATACCTGCCATCAAATTGGAGAAGGTGGCTAATGCCTCCTGATGGGCCGTCCACCTAGGAGAAATATCAATGGTTTCACCAGTGTTCCGGTCTATTAGTGGTCCTTTTAGATTTCCATTCTCATCAAACTCATATTGATCCATGGAATGATACCCTTTGCCTTCGTCCTTCGAGAATGAATCAAAAAATCTTATAATATCACCAACATGAAGCTTGTCCAGATCCACACCTATTCTTACGTCATGAACTAACATGGGCGAGCCTGCACCCAGAGGCTGAAAAGGAACCTTTAACTGAAACTGAAATTTCCAATTCTGATACATCGCATTAGCGGTGTCAAAGTCCTGACCCTTATACACGGTACTTCCTACGTGCCTGTCATATTCACTTATTCCCCCAGCCCCTACAGAATCATTGGGATGAACCACGTTAACCATTTTGTTATCAAACTGACCCTCATTCACCTTGGACAAACTGACATCATCCAGGAGATTCGTTACACTAGGAGCACTATACGTCATCCCAGACACATCCTGACGAGCAGCTACATATTGAGCTAAACCGCCACCCAGGGAATGACCCGTCAATGAAATGTCTGAATCAGGGTACGCCTCCTTCACCGCCTCATACAATTCCTCAGCTTGGTGAAACTGATTATTTTCCCAATCCATGTTATCCTTCATAAGCTTGAAGGGACTATTTTTAAATATATTATGACGTTCTGGATCGGTTATCGCATCTTCAAGCCTTCTGGTTCTGCCACCTACGACATCGAAGGCATCTGTCTCAATATCAGCTGCTTTTCCAATAATACCTTCAGGTTCAGTACCTCTATAACCGATGATAACTTGATTTGTTTCTTCATTTCGAAAGATAATTGAATCGAAGCCCGAATATTTTTTATGCAGCGTGGCTCCTTCTGGTTCAACTGCTTTCCAATCTTTATATTTAGCATCTTCCGAGATAACGGTACCCACAGAAATGTCATTTTGGTAAGCAATTGTCGATATTTTATGATATAGTTCATCACTGATGTAATCCTGCATAACCAACCTCCTAATTCAATGCATTTTTATTCTTATATGTAATCTGGTTTAAATTAAGTGTCTATAGTATATTTATACCATCATATGAAAGCCGAGGTGCTAATGATTTGAAAAAAAGATTACTTTTCTTTTTAACCTTGGGACTAATTTTTACTATTCTAGGAGGGTGTATGTCTACTCAAGAGAAAGAAATTCTTGCTGATGCAGAGCAGTTTGCCCATAAATACATATTGGATAATTATGGGTTGGAGGTTGATTTTACTGATCATAAGTTTTCACCAGTTGATCTCGATAAATCTGTAGGAATACATGGCCATGTCAAGGGAGACGATGACCAAAAAGTATTTGTACTTGTAAAATACGATCCTCTGAAGGTAGAAACGCTTTCTCTCCCTGAAGGAACGGACAAGAAATAATACATCACATTTCATTGGTACGGCAAGGAGTAATGAAGTGAATATTCCTAATAGAAAATATCTTACATTAGCGTTCTTGTTTATATGGTTCATTTTTGCTTTCATCGTATTAAGCGGATGTATGTCAAGTGAACAAAAAGACATCCTTCAAAAAGCCGAAGAAGCAAGTCTCACTTACTTTAAAGAAAACTATGGAATTGATGTAGAATTCACAAATCATAAATTCATTCCGGCTGACTTATCTCAAACGGTATCATTGACGGGATATGTGAAAGGCAACAAAGATCAAGAAGTATTCGCTATGGTGGATTATGATACCTATGAAGTCAACCTCGAAGGATAAGTAATAGAAGTATAGATATCATAGATAAACATTTAAGCTTTTTAAAAATATTATTCACCCCCTATATATGTGAACTTATACCAAAAGAAGTAGAATCATTATAGTGCATCTTTGGCCTAATGAAGTTATTAGGCAGTGAATGTACACATAATTCCTCCATACCCACTGCCCTCACTTTAACATGCTAATCATTCAAAGGTATTTACCCTAATCTTCCATTGTTCATTCCACCCACAAGGATACCCATATAAAAATGCTGAACAACATTACTGGCATAAGCGCCCCAGTGGCTAACATGATCCCAAGTGTTACTGGCCTTACATTCAGGAAGTATTGATCAAACCAGTGAAATCTTTCTTTCCGCCATTTGGCAAACTTGAGTTGCCTGATCATACGCTTCAACATTTTCTGCCGCTGCTTTCCTTCTTCCACTTCTTCCAGTGTACGTCGCAACTCGTCATACAATCGTGCATCTTCCTGCTCAGCCATTGCGGTTGTCGTCATTCTGCATCCCCTCCTTTACCTAATTAACAACGGAAACGCGTCCAAAGTTTGGAATTATATAGAGAACTGAACTTAAGATTGCTTACGTTCCACAATCATCTTCACCAACTCCTGATCTGAAGTTTTTAATAACGGACCGTTCCCTCAAAAAAAGTCCGGAGCGAGCTATCTCTCCTAATGTAGACAGCAAAAAGCGATCCTCTTCCATGACCAGTGTCAAGTTGGAGAACCGCTATAATGTAACGTTTAATACTATTTGTACAGGTTATACAACGCAGTGTGTTACAACGACAAGATTAACCCACGTTTTCGATTAATGTGTTCAAACATACCGCACCATGCGCACGCACATTAACCACAATAATTGGCGTATCCAACATGCCGTGCATCCAGGACATATACTCCTCAACCTTTTCGTTGGGAAGAATCGTCAGAATGACCCCTGCAAATCCACCGCCGTGTATACGGCAAGCGCCATCCCCCAGCTTTTGCAGATAATTTTCAGTTAACGCCAGTGCGATACCAATCTCCTGTTCCTTCACCGAACCACTCTGATATACATTCTGGAGCCACTTCCAGGAAGAGTTCCCGGATGCCGTAATCAAACTCAGGAAATCAGCAAAACGCCCTTCCCGCAAGGCCTGCACCTGACCGTCCACCCGATTGTTTTCCTCCAAGAAATGAAGTGCACGCAGTACCGCACGATCCCCTGCTACTTCACGTACATGTTTGAGATTGGCGTAGATCGCCTCGGCCGTAATTTCCCGGACATATTCGCTGCCCAGCGCTTTAGCAACCGCTCTCATCTCATAAGGAACTGCAGCGTAGTCTTCTGTCAAATCCGCGTGATTCCCACCTGTGTTTACAATAACCAAGGAGTAACCATTTTGTTGGAAATCCCATTGTACAGGCTCGATCACAGGCTCGGCCGGGTTCTCAAAATCAATCGCAATCAGCCCACCGTAGGCACAAGCCATCTGATCCAACAGACCGGATGGTTTATTCCAATAGTTGTTCTCCGCATACTGACCAATCTTGGACATAACCACCACATCCAGTGATCCATCATTGTAGAAATGATTCAGAATCGTACAAATCAGCATCTCGAACGATGCCGACGAGCTCAGCCCGGACGCTGAGAACACGTTACTGGAGATGTACGCCTGGAAGCCGCCCACTTTGTATCCGAACTGCCCAAATCCCGCAGCCATACCACGGATCAACGCCGTAGTGCCGTCGTCCTCAGCCTTCGGTGCCAAATCTGTGAGATCGATTACATATTTCTGTTCATAGCCTTCTGAATAAAAGGTAATTACCGAATCCGTAGTTGGCGCAGCCACCGCTATCGTATCCAGCGTAATACTTCCCGCGAGCACCTTGCCATGATTATGATCCGTGTGGTTGCCACCAATTTCGCTACGTCCAGCCGCGCTGAACAATTTGCTGCCCTCTTGTACGCCAAAATACTGTTCGAATGATTCATTGAGCTTTGTGTAACGTGCTGTCTGTTCTTCTAGTTGTTGCTGACCATACATTTGGGCAAGCAGCACTTGGCCTGAAGTGGATTGGATCAGTTCCAGTGGTTGAGTATTCATTGATAATCCTCCTATGGATATGCAGCATTTATTTTTTTGACGTAGATGATAAACAATACGGGAAACGACTCATGCCCGTTTACTATCCCATTATCTCAGCTTCGTTTCGTAAAAGGTAGGGTAGAATTGAAAGTTTGTAAGCGTTTTTTGAAGACATTTTATCTTATTTAATAGGTTTAAATTTAATCTGATCAACAACAAATTCATTGTCGGCTTTATCGAAGGTATACGTGATATTGAAGTCACACACATATGTAGGAGATATGCCAATAGAGCCTGGAAGACTTAATTTTATTTTGTGATTATCCAATGTATAAATAACCACACCGCCGAAAGCAAGCTCATCTTGATGGTAGTCTGGTGCTGGATCAAAATCATAATTGAAGTTACCTACTTGCCCTTGTGAAATCACTGTAATCGCTAATGTGCCATCACCATTTTTAGAAACACGCGATTCAATATGCTCAGCAACAATATCCTCATAACGCTGTACTTTAATTTCAGATAAATTATCGGAGTTAACGACATGAATTTCATAGTTATCCAAGTCTGTCCCTCGACCAGTCTGAATGATTATTACAGCCTCTTCCTTACCATCACCGGTAAGATCAGTATAAAATAACTGCGGCTTCGTTCCCGAATGATGAGAAATGCTCCAATCAAAATCTTTTGTGCGCCCATTTATATCTAGAGTTACTCTTTCAATTGCATCTTCCGTTTCTATAATTGCATAAAGTTTTACTTGTTCATCCTCAGAAGATCCGATTAATTTCAATTTTGAATTTGTTTCTTGTTCCGGTTTCGTTGTTACCTGCTTGGTGGGAGACACAACCCGTTCCTGCTGTATAGAAACTAACGAATCTGATTGGCATCCTCCAAAAAGAACTGCACTCAACAATATCAATGAAGCTATTTCTTTTTTCAAATCCATGCCCCTCTCACTAAATAGCTAAAATTAATCCAATGAATTTAACCGAATGGTTACCTTCCTCGTTTCACGATCATTAGAATCAAACCAGTCTTTAAGTACGTTATATTCACTTGTTTCTAATGCTGCTGTTTCAATCGTGAAATGGTTATTGTCTATCCATTCATAAGAGATGATGGGCCAGGTTGGTTTCAACATGAATGCTTCTTCCAAATCAGTTGATGTATATGGGATGATTTCTAATTTTTTGAGATCCACGGCAACAAGGATTTGTCTCTTAACCAGACCGCCTTCATCATAAGCATATCGAATTAACACCTGCTGATAGTCAGAGGAAAGTTTATAATCTTGTAAAATGCCCTCAGGCATCGGCAAGCTATGGGTCTCTCTACCATCAATTTTCACCAAAAGGGTAGAGCAGGCTTTGGTTCCACATCCATACTTTAGCATCGAATATGTTTCCGAAGAAGGCACCTCCAATACTTCCACATGTGTACGATCTATTTCAGTTTGGAAGTCCGGTTCGTTCATCAGGTAGCGCCTATACTCTGGGACGTCGTTAAGAGGTAATTGTAGGGTTGCTTCTTCATTCATGATTTCAATGATATTGGGTAATGAAGATGCCTTGTTATACAAGCCTGAAGAGTTGGTATCGTTATCATTTTCCACCTGATATGCGGGAGGTTCTAACCCAGAAAACCATATCATAATTACCGCTGAAGTAACGAGTACTATAACTAGTAGCAAAAAAAACATTTTCTTTTTCATAGCACTCCTCCTTCGTGCATGGTTTCGATCCGGAACCAAATGGATTATAATACAAAGATATCCATTTTTGGTGTCAGATCGGTTCAATGTTATTTTCATGAGATAACCCACTATTCAGGTTAAGAGGTGAATCTATGAACGTTATTTTAAACAAAGAACCAGATAAACGTCGTATAAACGTAGCGATGCTTATGTATCTCGTACTAATGATTTTATTTTATGGCATTTATGTTTCCTTGGAATCGGATCGGATAGCTCAATCACAACAGTGGACTTCCGGTGGTTCCATAAGCGACCAAGCGATCGAGTCAATGAGTCAGCTGGGAAAAGGGACGTCTATCACTGAATCGCTGTTCCTCGTTCTCTTCACACTGGTGATGATCACGATGATTACCCGGTACCGAAGAAATGTAGAAAGATTACTCCCTTTTGCCTTGTGGAATCTCGCTTTGTTTGTTGGGGTTGGCGCGGTCAGTTTGGTTGGTTCACAGGTCACGTCAATGTCCGTTGGCAACCTGGCACAACCTATCTTCGTACCTGCATTTCTATTGGTAGCGTTGTTCATATATGTGGTTTGGGGATTAATGAAACGTGGATAATAACGTGTGTGAGGCGATTATAAACGTTCAAAAACTTTGGTTGTTTTCTCCATAGATATCTGGATTGCAGCCAAAGTTTTTTACATCTTATCTCAGAATCGGATCGATTAATGCACTTAAACGTATCGCAACTTCCTCCTTGACTGTTACGTAAGGTCATACTTGATAATGGGCTCAAGTTCACCTAAAGGAGAGATTAATGATGAAGATTACCGCGTTACGCTCAGATAAAATCTATAAAGAGATCATCAAGGCTGCACCTGATGACAAATTGGAGTTATACCGCGAGCGAATGATGAGTCCATTCATGAACAAATGGAACATTCAACAGATTCCGTTTCGCTCTCATGAGCCTCACGGCTTCGACGTGATCATGATGAATAACTTGTTGAATATCGCTCCCGCAGATATCACACCTGAGATTAAAGAATCGTTAGCAGCGATCTCGTCTGAAGCATTTTGGCAACAGTGTCATGAAGCTGTTTGTACGAGTCTATCTACGTTTACAGATCATGGAATTGAACTATCGGTCTCCGAATATCTATATACGATTTTATTAGGCGATAAGAACAGCCCTTCACTCACCATGAACGAAGGCATCAGCGGAGATGGTGGAATTCCGGGTTATATTATTGCGAACCTGATCCCGAATAGATATACTCTACCTCGTATGCAATCCGTGTTAGCCCATGAATGCAATCATAACGTGAGGTATCAATATATCCAGTGGAATCCACAGATTACGCTTGGCGAGATGGTTGTTAGCGAGGGGTTGGCTGAGAGCTTTGCGACATCCCTCTATGGAGAAGAGTTGTTAGGCCCCTGGGTAGCCAAAACGGATATGGAGACATTGAATAAAGTAATTAAACCAAAGATGAAAGACCAGCTGCATGTCACCGGTTTTGACCAAATTAATCCGTATCTATACGGCGATGAACTTGCCATCATTCAAAACTTCACGCCCGTAGGTATGCCCTATGCGGCTGGCTATGCCTGCGGTTATCACTTAATCCAATATTATCTGAACAAAACAGGTACACCGATTACCGAAGCAACCATCACTCCGGCAAGTGTTATCCTTGCTGAAACAAAGGACTTTTGGAATGAAGACATCCTATTTCACCGTTAAAGATATCATTCAGATCACTGGCATCACGAAACGCGCATTACATTATTACGATAAAACGGATCTCTTAAAACCGAGCAGAGTCGAGGACAATGGCTATCGATATTACGATCAAGAGGCACTGGGGAATCTGCAAATGATTCTGTTGTTCAAAGAAATGAATTTCTCCTTGAAAGACATTGCAGCCATGATGCAACTTTCCAAAGAAGAACAAAAAGATATCCTAAGAGAGCACCGCAGTACACTCATTCAACGCAAACAAAAGCTCGAAACCATCATCGACCAGTTGGATGAGTATGTGGATGGGACGGATATCTCTCATCTTCATCTGTTTGACGACTCTTCCATTCTATCCATTCAAAAGCAATATGAATCCGAGGCGAAGTTCATCTATGGAGACACCGAGAAATATCAGGAATTCGAAACCAATGTGAATCAACTGTCTGCGGAAGAGCAAGAAAAAGCCTACCAGCAGTTCTCGGCCAACATGGAGCAGGTGTTTCGGGAATTGGGGAAACATCAGGATCTGTCTCCTGCTTCTGGTGAGGTGCAAGCGTTAGTGCGTGACTGGAAGGGTTGTCTGGAGCAGTTTATGGTCTGTGATGCTGAGATTTTGAGATGTATCGCAGAAGCCTATACGACAGATCGCCGCTATGCGGGTTATTTTGATCAGTTTGGCGATGAGGATTTTTTGAGGTTTTTGTATCAAGCGATTATGGTTTATGTGGAGGGTGGGGAAAAGTAAGTCTCTCCTGTGCTTCTTCAGATGCGGGGTAAAACGACAACTATTACTTACATCTCTTCCTGAACCCACCTTACCTTGGCTTTGTTTAACCATATACTTGTCGAGCTTAATAGATGTGCGGGGGCTGTCTGACACAGAGGAACAAGAATATAATCAGAAGGCGATTGCACTTTCTAGTCGCCTTTTTTATGAATTTAAACTATTTTTTAAATATTTCTGAAACTTCCCTTGATTATTTTTGTTATATATTATGAGAGTTGGAAAATGATTTCATATATATTGTGTTACATACAATCATTTTTCTGCTTAAAAAATTATAGGAGAGTGAAGAAATGTCTAAGGGTACGGTGAAATTGTTTGGATTAAGTTTGGCTGCATCTTTAATATTTACAGTGACAAGTTCATCATTGTATGCAGCTCCTGTTGCACAAAACGAAGGATTATTTTTCGCTACAACTGAAGAGGTTAACAAAAACGTAGCACAGTCAAACATTGCAGTCGAGAAACCTAGCTCTGATTTACCTAATCTTAATGACTACAGTTCTTTCGCCTATGATGTAAAAGAAGTTGAAAGCAGCTCAGAACTTAGATCGTTCTTACAAAAAGCGCTTCAAAGTGGTAAAAAAGTTTACTTATATGGTGGACTGACTCCGGGGAAATATGAAGAGCTTTTAAACCAACCGTTAGAGTTTAAAGTAACAAATGAAGCTGAAGGGGAAGTAAGATCGCTCTTCATTAATGATGTCCAACAAAACGAAGGGGAACTAAAAGGTGATCTAAAAGAAACAACCGAACAGGAGATTGTGGGTTACACTCTGGAGGACAAAAATTATAATTTATTGATGCTTAACTATCAAAACATGGATGAGAACGGAAATGAAATACCTACGGATGCATCCATCATATTGAATCAAATAGTCAATCACGAAGAAAGAGCAAATCAGATTACTCCTTTCTCTACTATCGTAAAAAGTAACACAGCTGATATTAGGACTGTAGGTGGTCTTTATGGACAAGATAACGCGGAAATGACTACTCAATGGCTGCTATACAAAGAACAGAATGAGTCAGATACAAAATTTGATTATTTTGCAATTAAAGATATTATACGGATCAAAAAACTTGGTGGCTCTACCGATGCCAAGAAGTTAACTGTCACTCACGATGTTATGTACTCAAAAGACGATTTATACGATGCTGCCCCTGGTGACACTAGTAGTGGTCCTTATGAAGTTATATTTACGTATCCGTGGGCACTAGAGTGGACATTTAGTTATGACGGTAATCCAAACATCGATCTCACAGAAAATACAAGCACAGACACAGCAAAATGGGTAATTACATCCGATTTCTTACAGAATCTTCAGTCAACAGATAACTTTCAACTCGGCACCAGTTGGAAGGCAGCTTCTGCATACCCTTATACAGGACTACAAATAAGCCATGTCACGGAATGGCACAGTGCCGTTCAACACATGTTTGATTTAAGTAACACATTTAACGTAGGATATAATTGGTAATGAATAATTATCAAAAAATTGTTTCTGTTTTACTGGTGCTTATAACTGTCTTACTGAGTCTTATCTATTCGGAAATGAGGCATAGCAACAAAGTACAAGATGGTATTCATAAATATTTGTATAATGCTGATTAACATAATCCCCATTAAATTTCTGTTTTCAAGGAAGCTTAGTTAACACTAGGCTTCCTTTCCTTTGTCCTTAAAGATATGTCTTAGGGATAGTTCTGCGAAGAGATTACAAGTCAGAAAAAATTCCATTTGGATTTTTTGATGGGCACCATACCTACTACAGTGTAAGGAACAATGGAGATCACATTTCTTGCTATAAAGTTATATTTCTTGATAGCGAAATGGTTCCTATTGCTACGTGTATCCTTTCAAAAAAAGATAGGGATATAATCAAGGAATACCATTGATGAATAATTTAGTTATTAAAATATTGAAAGACACTCTTAGACTAAGAGTGTCTTTCAATATCTTTTCTATATTACTAAAACTCTTAATGTAATCGCTAATGTCCCCGCTCAAAATACGCATGCAACCGATACAGACAAATCTCTTTCGTCCAGCGATACAGTAGCACCTGTTCCTCTGTATCCTGAACCTGCACATTCAGTGAGAACACACCATCCTCGAATCGCGTCATACTGCCCTTCGCGCCGCTCCACATAGACATCGGCATGTCGATAATCAGTTTCTCAATTCGTGTTGCAGTCTTCTCATTCCATTCCCAGAACGCTAGCTTGTCCTTGTCTGAAAAGTCCTTCCGTTTCCGGTACTCCTTCTCCGTCAGATACGTATGAAAAAACCTTGCCATCTCGCCCGGCGTGATCGGGTCCAGCCAGTTCGCTTCGCCTCGCTCCAGCATGTACAGCAGCACGATCATTTTATAGCTTTTGTTCATGACCGTCTTCTCCACATCGCGCAGCCAAACCTCATGCCGGACGTACATCTCTCCCTCATATGGGGACAGCAGCTCCGCCCAATACAGAAACCCAACATACGAACCAAATTCACTCCGGTACCCGATACTCTTCGAACGTCCCATCAGATGCAGCTCCAGATACGTCGGAATATGCCCCAGCTCTCGTTTCACATCCAGAAAATCCTGATGCAACTTCTCACGACGGGGCAGCCGTTTGCGGCTTAGCTCCTGAAGCAGGTTCACCACTCGGGTCTCCAGATGAATCCCGCAGTTGTCTGGAACTTCCGGCACAGCCGAATCCCGGTCTTTCGCAGTTCCCTCCAGCTCCCCGCGCACATCCAGCAGACTCAGTTTCACATCCGCATTGCGGTAGTTCCCGATCAGATCGATGATGACACAATACGATTTGCCTTCCGCCAGCCGCAGACCGCGACCTACCTGCTGGGTGAACACCGTAAGCGACTCCGTTGGACGCACAAAAAGCAACGTGTCCACACGCGGAATATCCGTACCTTCATTGAACAGATCCACCGTCAACACAACCTCCAGTTCACCCGCATCAAGCTGCCGAATGGCTTCCTCCCGCGACATCTCCGATGTGCGCGAATGCAGACTGAGCACCTTCACTCCCTGACTGCGAAAATACGCAGCCCAATAGTCCGCCTGCCGGATCGATGAGCAAAATCCAATCGTTCTCGTCTGCTTGTGCCGCAGCCAGGCCGCATAGATCGTCTCCACATGCTCCTCTTGCAACTGAACAGCCATGAGCTGTTCTTCATCATACTTCGTCCCGATCCAGCGGATCTGCGAATAGTCCGTATCGTCGAATACTCCGTAATATTGAAATGGCGCCAGCCAACCTCGCCGGATCGCTTCAATAAAATGCATCTGGTAAGCCACATTCCCACCACAGAGCGCATACACATCCTTGCCATCCAGCCGATCCGGGGTAGCCGTGATGCCCAGAAGGAACTTAGGTTGAAAATGCTCAATCACCGACATGTACGTCTTCGCCGCCGCATGATGGAACTCATCCACCACAATCAGATCAAAGGCATCCACCGCAAATCCATCCCGGTGCTTCTGCATACTCAGCGTAAAGATTGAAGCATACACACAATCCGCGGTTCCATCCTTGTACTGTCCGTTATATATCCCATGACTGCGCTCGGGCATGATCCGCTGAAAAGATTTCTTCGCCTGGAACAAAATCTCTTCCCGATGCGCCACAAATAGCACCCGCTTGAACCGCTGCGCGAAGAAGCCCGCCAGATATGTTTTACCAAGCCCGGTCGCCATGACGACCATCGCTTTGTCGTACTGCTCCTCCATCGTGCCATGGAGTGCTTCAAGCGCATCCAATTGCGCAAAGCGCGGCTGGATCGGGACAAGCGACAGCTCGGCGGCGGTTTCTTCCTCTTTTTCCCCGGGTAGCCCCGTACCGAACTCCGCTTCTTCCATCTCCATGATCCGCTGGATCATCTCCGGGTTCTTCTGGTGATATTTGCGGTACTCTTCCTCATACAGCGCAATTGAATCCGGGTTCACCGGCAAGGTTGTCTCGTGGTAGAAGCTCTGCATGAACTTGTCCAAAGCTGACTGAAACGTATACGGCTCCGCCTCCGCATTCATCGCCAGATTCCATTCATACCCTGTCTTCAGCGCCGTGAACGAAAAGTTCGACGAACCAACGATCAGCAGTCCTTCCCCATTGTCATGATCGAACAGATACGCTTTTGGATGAAAAGAAGTACCCATACTTCGCCACAGACGTGTCTCAATTCGTGGATCAACCTCACAGAGCGCCCGCAAACCTTCAGGCTGTGTGATATACAGATAATCTCCTGTGAGCATTCGTACCTCTGCTCCACGTTCTGCTGCCCGTTTCAAATGCGGAGCAAGCAGCTTCACACCAGACTGCATAATAAAGGACGTCATAATATAAATCCCGGATGCATGCTGCATCCGGGCAATCAGTTCGTCTGCCAAGTTATCTGTAATGAGTTTAACGTTAAGCTTCGTCGACATCGATCAGATACACTCTTTCCTGAAATCCACCGCGTGCCTCAGCCTTATCCGCCCGTAGCTTATCCAGCTGCGCCGCATTCGCTCTATGCACCTCAGCCAGCGCCCGGATCACTTCGAGCATGTCGGCCAGTTCTTCTAGCGCTTCCTGATCGCTTCCTGCACTCATGTATTCTTCCGATTCTTCTTGCAGCTTTGTTCTTAATTCTTGCTTATACTCCTCCGGGTCCAGAATGCGTGTGCGGCATTCCTTACCACTGGATGTGATAATATGCGGAATTTTGTCCCGCACCAATTTGTTGTATGTAGGCATGCGGTATAACATCCTTTCTGCTCTGGAAGCTCTCCAGCTTCACGCCAGAATCTCCCTTTTTGCCATTATACCACTTGCCATGGATGGGGAGAGGTGGATTTTGTAAAGTGGTGGGAGCAAATGAGGGGTAAGAAAAGCCCGTAACTACTCGTTTAGGAGTCGATATGGGCCTACTTTCGAAATTCTTGTTACTTATAAGGAGTTCGGGTTTACATAACACCAATCAGACAGATTAGAAGTTTTCAATGCTTTCTCCAGATCAGAAAATGTATACACCCAATCTTCCTCTATCCAAACTATCATCTGTGGGTGTCTCGCAAGAAAATGATACAGAAAGGTTAGCGTGACCTCTTCATTTTGATAAATCTCATCAATAATAAGTGTGTTAAAGTATATCTGCCCATCCTCTCTCCATTCCAATTCTCTGTATTGATGTAGGGCAGGTTCGTCATACACATCAACTCTAATCATATCATTCGCCACACTATTGTCTGAATCTTGTTGGTTTGGACGTGCAATACCCAAGGCACAATGTTTCATGTTCTGTTCTGAATCTACATCTTGAATTCCATCAATTAAATGTAGATTTGATTCCAGACAAACTTGTCGGATATCCACAGCCAAACGATCTATGGGTATATTACTGTTCTCTTCTACTAATACAAAAGCCGATGCCATTATTTTAGTACCTCCCTTAATTCATCCAACGAGTTAACCACTTTGACGCCCTTACTTTTTACATAATTGATTTTCTCAGATGCAATTGTACCCGTATTTTCTAGCGGTGCGTCAATATACAAAACAAATTCCTTCTTATTATGATTTAAAAAACTCTTTATGATTTATATCCACGAGTCTATCGATTTGGTCCGTTTTCACTGCTTCCGCTGATTTTTTCACTTCAACAATTTGCGAGTTCGCAACAACATCCAGATCCGTAACTCTTTGAGCAGAACTTAGTTGACAACAATCACATGAATAATGTATTGTTTGTGCAAAAGTTGGTTGGAGGACAAAATGATAGAATTCGCAGGCTCGGCTGCATCGCAAGCCGATTTTATTTGGAAGAACGCAGAAGATCTTTGGGGCGACTTTAAGCATACCGATTTCGGTAAAATTATCCTCCCTTTTACTTTGTTACGTCGGTTGGAATGTGCTCTTGAATCTACAAGAGACGCTGTAAATGAAACTTATCACAACTTTAAGGATGCCAAAATTGAGATTGATCCGATTTTACGCCAAACCGCTGGTTACCCATTTTATAATACTTCTGAGTATTCGCTTGCCACGCTTGGCAGCACTAAAACACGCCGCAATTTAGAAGATTACATTGCCCAATTTTCCGATAATTCTAGAGCCATTTTTGAAGAGTTTGAATTCGGGAATACGATAATCCGGCTTGAGAAAGCTGGTCTACTCTACACCATCTGTAAGAATTTCGCTAGCATTAATTTACACCCTGACACAGTCCCTGATAGAGTGATGAGTAATATCTACGAGCATCTGATCCGGCGCTTTGGTGCTGAGGTTAATGAAGGCGCTGAGGACTTCATGACACCCCGCGACATCGTGCATTTAGCTACTGCACTATTGCTTGATCCCGATGATGCGTTGTTTGAAGAAAATCCTGGTCTTATCAGAACCCTATATGATCCTACCTGTGGGACTGGTGGATTTTTAACCGATGCCATGAACCATGTTGCTGATTACGGTAGCCACTATAAAATCCCACCAGTATTGGTTCCACATGGGCAAGAACTTGAAACTGAGACTCATGCGGTTTGTGTAGCAGGTATGCTGATTCGTCGTTTGGAGTCAGATCCAGGTCGTGATCTATCCAAAAACATACTTCAGGGCAGTACGCTCTCAAATGATAAATTTGCTGGTGAACGATTTCATTACTGCCTCTCCAACCCACCTTTCGGAAAAAGGTGGGAAAAAGATAAAACTGCCGTTGAAAAAGAGCACAAGCAGGGTGCCTTAGGCCGTTTCGGACCGGGGCTACCCAAGATTAGCGATGGCTCAATGCTTTTCCTAATGCACTTGGCAAGCAAATTAGAACTACCAGAGAATGGAGGTGGTCGTGCTGCTATTGTATTGTCTGGCTCCCCACTGTTCAATGGTAGTGCTGGTTCTGGTGAGTCTGAAATACGTCGCTGGTTGCTTGAAAATGACCTTGTTGAAGCCATTATCGCACTGCCTACAGACATTTTCTTCAGAACCGATATCGCCACTTACCTGTGGATTCTATCCAACAAAAAAAATAAAAATCGAAAAGATAAAGTCCAGCTTATCAACGCAACTGAACTGTGGACTTCTATCAAGAATGAAGGTAATAAACGCCGAATCGTGAGTGATGATCAGCGTCGTCAGATTTTGGATATCTATGCCGCTGCCGAGAATGATAAAATTTCAAAAATGGTTGATTACCGTGCATTTGGGTATCGTCGAATCAAAGTGCTCCGCCCGCTGCGAATGACGCTGTTACTCGATGAGCAAGGGCTGTCTAGGCTTGAGTCTAATAGTACTTGGCTAAAACTCTCCCCGGAACATCAATCGTTCTGGCTTACAGCCATCAAACCTCTTATCGGTAAAACCAAGGAGTATAGTTGGGCTGAAACCTTCACTAAAGAGGCAGTGAGAAGCTCTGAAGCTAAGTCCCTGAAGGTAAAAGCTAGCAAGACTTTAGTCACAATGTTGCTTAACGCCTTCGGTCACAAAGATCCTGAAGCCAAACCTGTTACAGATGCTCAAGGCAATGTCGTAGCCGATACGAATTTAATCGATTACGAAAATGTGCCTTTCTTAGAATCTATAGAAGAATATTTTGCCCGTGAAGTGCTACCTCATGTGCCGGATGCATACATCGATGAATCTTTTACTGACAATAAGGACAAGAAGCTTGGCCGCGTAGGCTATGAAATTAACTTTAACCGCTTCTTCTATCAATACCAGCCGCCGCGTAAACTGAATAACATTGATTTTGAATTGAAAGAGGTTGAAGGTGAGATCGCCGCACTATTGGCAGAGGTGGAAATGAAATGAATCAATATAAACCTTATCCAAAATATAAAGATTCGGGTATCGTATGGATTGAGAGTGTACCAGAGCATTGGAAAGTATCGAGACTCAAATTTCTTATTTCTCAATGCCAAAATGGTGTTTGGGGAGATGACCCACTAGAAGATGGCACAGACACTCTTTGTATTAGAGTTGCAGACTTTGACAGGGAAAATCTTAAAGTTATTGATAGACCATCAACATATCGTCAAATCAACTCTGAACATCGAGAAAGTAGATTAGTTTCTAAAGGCGATATTTTGCTTGAAAAATCAGGTGGCGGTGAAAAAACGCTGGTTGGTGCCAATGTTCAATATCTTGGTAATGAAAACGCAGTCTGCTCAAACTTTGTCGCAGTAATTAAACCATCGGAAAAAGTGAATGCTTCATGGTTGAATTATCTTATGTCTGCAATGTATTCCCGAAAAATTAACTTAAAATCAATAAAGCAGGCTACTGGGATTCAGAATCTAGACTCAGAGCAATACTTAGATGAAGCGATTGCATATCCACCTAAAGAAGAGCAAAACAAAATTTCAGATGCAATAAGTCGCGAAATCTCTCGTATAGACACATTAATAACCAAGAAAACCCATTTTATTGACTTGCTCAAAGAAAAGCGACAGGCACTAATTACTCATGCTGTCACCAAAGGGCTAAACTCTAAGGTGAAAATGAAAGATTCTGGTGTTGAGTGGATTGGGGAAGTACCGGAACACTGGGAAATCATTTCTGGGAATCGGTTATTTAGCGAAAGCAAGCAACTCGCTTTTGAAAATGATCAACATCTTTCAGCTACACAAAAGTATGGAGTAATTCCTCTTGAAGAGTTCCAAGAGCTTGAGGGCAGAAGGGTAACTCAGGCAGTGAAAAATCTGGAAAAGAGAAAACATGCAAGGATTAACGATTTTGTTATTAGCATGAGAAGCTTTCAAGGGGGAATTGAACGAGTCAAAGCGAACGGTTGTGTTCGTTCGTCATATGTTGTCTTAAAACCAACCCCTGCTTCACATGTTGGTTATTTCACTTATTTATTCAAATCAATAACCTACATTCAAGGCCTACAGGCAACTTCTATGTTTATTAGAGACGGGCAAGACCTAAGCTATAACAACTTTCGTCAAGTAAAAGTACCATGTCCGAGTGTGTCAGAACAAACGCAGATTGCGGATTTTTTGGACAAAGCCATTAAATCTATTGATATGCTCATTACAAAAACACAAAAAAGCATAGATTTGCTCAAAGAACGCCGTTCAGCATTTATCACAGCGGCTGTGACAGGACAAATAGACTTGCGAGGAGAATAAAGGATGAATTCATCTGCGCATCAGGAAAAGCACTTCCAAACTTACATCATTGACCGGTTGATAGAGCAAGGTTGGAAGCTGGGTGACCCCAAACGTTACGATACTGAACGTGCGCTGTTCTCAGAGGACCTTGAAAGTTGGATTAAGAACAGTGGACAGAAGGATAAATGGGATAGGTTGGAACGATTAAATGGCTCAAAAACTCTTGAAGTTGTTATGGAGCGGTTGACAAAAGTGCTGGAGCAGCAAGGCACAGTACAAGTATTGCGTCAGGGCTTCTCGATTGCCGGTTGCGGTCTGATTGAAATGACAGAAACCGAACCTGAAGATAAGCGTAACGAATCAGTGATTGAGCGCTACAAAGCGAATATTTTGCGTGTTGTCCCCGAGTTGAAGTATCACCCTGCTCGTGACTTTGCAATTGACCTAGTGTTCTTTATCAATGGTTTACCTGTGGCTACTGTTGAGCTAAAGACAGATTTCACACAATCAGCAGAGGCAGCGATGGAGCAATACCGCCAAGATCGTTTGCCATTTGATCCAAAAACCAAACGTAAAGAGCCTCTATTGACCTTCAAGCGTGGTGCAGTCGTTCATTTTGCCATGTCCGATTCTGAAATCATGATGTCAACCAAACTGGATGGCATGAGTACCTTCTTCTTGCCGTTCAATAAGGGGAATGATGGGCGCGCCGGCAATCCACCGGGTGAGAAAAAAACCGATGGCAACATTGAATACCCTGTGGCCTACTTCTGGGAGGATGTGTGTCAACCGGATGCGTGGCTACGCATATTCCACAGCTTCGTTTATGTTGAGAAAAAGAATGTCGTTGATATTCAAGGTAATTGGTCGAAGAAAGAGACACTGATATTTCCACGTTTCCATCAATGGACAGCAGTCAATGCCTTGCTTACTGATGCTCGCAATAATGGCGCAGGAATGACCTACCTGGCTGACCATAGTGCGGGTTCCGGCAAAACCAGCACCATTTCCTGGACTGCTCATAATTTGGTGAAACTTCGTAAAGAAAATGGTAAATCCGTTTTTAACAGCGTCATCATTGTGACTGACCGCAATGTACTTGATGGACAGCTTCAAGACGCAGTTAAACAAATTGACCATCAATTTGGTGTTATTGCCGCGATTGAACGCCATAAGTCTTCTAAGTCCAAAAGCAAGCAGTTGGCTGAAGCGCTGTTGGCTGGAACCCCTATTATTGTTGTGACTATCCAGACGTTTCCTTATGCAATGGAGGCGATTATTACTGATAATAACCTCAAGGGGAGAAACTTTGCAGTTATTATTGATGAAGCACACAACTCTCAGACAGGTTCTACGGCGGCCAAATTACAAACCGCATTAGGTATCAGTGGTCAGGATACAATGTCCACTATGACGGTAGATGAGCTATTAGAACAACTGCAAAAGTCTCGAGTTCGCCCTGACAACATCAGCTATTTTGCATTCACGGGTACGCCTAAACATTCAACTTTGATGTTGTTTGGCCGCCCTGACGATATGACAAAGCCACCATCCAAAGAGAACCCACCGAGAGCCTTCCATAGATACACTATGCGCCAGGCCATCGAAGAAGGCTTTATTCTAGACGTACTTAAAGGCTATGTGCCTTATCAAACCGCTTTTAATCTTTCCAAACAGCTTGAAGACAGTAAACGAGTGAGTGGAAAAGCAGCAAAACGCGCTTTAGCCCAGTGGATGGCACTGCATCCTACAAATGTGACTCAAAAGGTGGAATTCATTATTGAACACTTCTCGAGAAACGTAGCTCATCGTCTAGATAGCAAAGCAAAGGCTATGGTTGTCACCAGTTCTCGTGCTGCTGCAATTCGTTATAAAAAAGCTTTTGACCGTTATATAGAGCAACATAGTGAATACAGCTTTATTCATTCACTGGTCGCTTTCTCAGGTAAGATGATTGGAAAGCAGGTCATGCACAATGATGATGAGGCATTCAAAAATGATGTGTTTATTGTCGACGAAAATGAGGAGTTTACAGAACAAAGCATGAACCCTGAGTTGCAAGATCAGGATTTACGTTTTGCTTTTGACCGTCCAGAATACCGCGTGATGCTGGTTGCGGACAAGTTCCAAACGGGATTTGACCAACCGAAACTGGTCGCCATGTATGTGGACAAAAAAATAGCAAACCACGTTGAAATTGTGCAAACCTTTTCGCGCTTGAATCGTATGACCCTAGGTAAGGATGAAGTGTTCATCATCGACTTTGTGAATGACCCTGCTAACGTTCGTTACGCTTTTTCACTATATGACGATGGAGCACATATCGACGATGTGCAAGACTTGAATGTGGTTTATGAAATTAAAGAACGCTTAGATGAGCATGGGCTTTATACCGAAAAAGATTTAGCCACCTTTAAAGATGCACGGTTCAAAACTATTCGCGATATTGCTCACGCGCAAGCACCACAACACAAAGAACTGTATGCAGCGACGGAAGGCGCTACCCGTCTTTACAACGAGAAGATGAAGATGCATCGTGATGCAATGGCAACTTGGGAATTGGCATTTGAAAAGGCTTATGCAAAAGGTGATGAGGCAGGTATGAAGTCTGCCGATCATCATCAAAATGAATACGCAGAGCAAATTAAGTCGTTGCTAGGCTTTAAATCAGACTTGGTCCGTTTTTGCAGCACCTACGCTTATGTTGCTCAACTCATTGATTTTGCTGATCCAGAGCTTGAGAACTTCGCCGCCTTTGCCAAGCTATTGCAAAAGCGCCTTCACAATGAACCGCCAGAAACTGTAGATCTGCAAGGGTTAGTGCTCACAGGCTTTGATATTAAAAGTCGTACTGAAGAGTTGTCAGAAGAGGATGGAACCCCCGTCTTACAACCTACAGGCTCAGGCAGTGGCGGTGGCGCAGGTGATAAGCCGAAGTTCGTAAAAGAAATCATTGAAAAGCTTAATAGCCTGTTTGGTGAAGCAACACCGATTCAGGATCAGGTTGCCTTTGTTAATCAGATCAAATCGATTGCCGGAGAAAGTGATGTGGTCATGGCGCAAATCGAGAGCAACACCCGCGAACAAGCAATGAAAGGAAACCTGCCTAGTGCTGTGCAAAATGCCGTTGTGCGGGCGCTCTCAAGCCATCAAAAGCTTGCCACGCAGATTCTTAAATCCGATCGTCAGGGTATGTCAGCGCTGGTTAATGTAATTTATGAAATGCTTCGCGATGGCAAGACTATAGACCTGGATTTGGACTAGCCCATGTTTGATTTATTGAATTTGCCGGGCATCAAACTCGTTGATATGTATAAAGAAAGCGGGGCTCTCATCTTTGTTGCGGTGGCGGGTAATTCTGAGAAGTTCATTTGTCCTAATTGCAAAATCCCAATGCACAGGCATGGGACTCGGAAGAACAAGTTTTCTGATATTCCGCTGTACATAGAACCCGTTCGTCTTGAAGTGCAAAGGCCGCGTTTCCGCTGTGAAATATGCAAAAAAATAACAATTCCTGAGCTAAGCTTCTTAGACCATAAGCGCCGAGCAACTAAGCGCTTGGTTGATGTCATTCGACAGAAATGCCTTACCACTACATTGCGCTCCTTGGCAGACCAAACAGGCGTTTCCGTTAATACAGTGAAAAATATCACCCATGACTTGATACAAGATCTTAAGCAAACCGTTCGTTATGAAACGCCAATCATCATGGGAATTGATGAAGTAAGTTTAGCCGGTGGTTATCGTTGCGTCATTACTAATCTAGCTACCAACAACTTGTTTGAAGTTCTGGAGGAGTGCACGCAAAACCATCTGAAGCCATACTTTAAGGAACTGCCCGACCGTGAAAAAGTTGAGTGGGTTTGTACCGGCATATCGCCGCCTATAAAACGCTGCTTTGCTGAGTTTTTTCCTAATGCAAAGATGGTTATTGATAAGTTTCATGTTGTCAAAATAGCATCGGAAGCACTGAAAGAAGAACAGATGAAATATCAGGTACAACTTAGCAAAGACTATCAAATTAACGTCAAAAAATCCATTCGATGGATGACGCTTAAACGACCTGAAAACCTGACACCTGCCGAGCATAAAGCCATCGTTCGTCAACAAATCCCAGAATTGGCCTTCGCTTATGAGTGTAAGGAAAGCTTCTTTGCAATTTATAACGAACCAGACAAGCAGCATGCTCAGATTGCTTTTGAAGCATGGAAAAAGAGTTTACCAGATGAAGGCATGGAACCGTTCAAAAGGTTGGTCAAAACGGTTAACAATCACTATGACGACATCTTTGCATATTGGGATGCCCCATTCCCAATTACCAATACCCAAACGGAAGGTTTGAATGTATTGATCAAAATATTAAATCGTTTAGGGCGCGGGTACAGCTATGAAATTGTTCGCGCAAAAACGTTATATTCAGCAGAGGCACGTAAGGTTGGTAGTGGTATTCGGTCAGGGAATCGAAAGGTTGAGTATGGACCGCATATTCCAACGCTACTGAAGCAAGCTGAGATTAGAAACTTGAATTAAGGATCAAAAATCTAATAAGTTTCTAGGAAAATAGCAGGAATTTAATTAATGAGATATTTTTTTAGGTATACGATCTAAGGTTAGAAATGGATATTTCCATCCAAAAATACAAATACCGTTTAAAAATTATTAAAGCTGCCAGGGAATCATGTCATATGAGTTCACTGGCAGTTGTTTTGTTTGTACTATTTTCTGTCCTCTGCTCAAAATGTACTTTTAATCATACATACAATTCTCCTTCGTCCAACGGTATAATAGTGGCCGTTCCTTTGCATCCTGTATCTATACAGCCCATCCTCAAAACTCGTATACTAACTTCGCCTTACTTCACTTAGAAAAGGGCAAATCAATAATCAATTTATATACTCTAGCTAATGTCTTCTCGTTCCACGCTCAGAGCGCAAGCTTGTCTTCATCCGAAAAGTGTTTCTTTTTCCAGTACTCCTTCTCAGTTGAATACGTTTGGTGAATCTTATGTTTTCCATCGATGGGGACCAGGTCCATATACAGCTCCAACAGTCCTTCCGGCAAGTTCATTCATATTGTTTCCAGTTACAGCCTGCCCTGCTCTTACATACGCATTGAATCACTAGATTATTTTATCTCCGATGTTTCTTACTCCAACCGGTTCTCTAACTCCTTCAATATTTCTTCTGTTCGTTGAAGCAGATTCTTGATGTTGTTTGGCTTTATAGTCCTATCCTGGTTAATCCCCTCTATGGTGGACATATGTTGAATCATACCGATGAACAAAGCCCTGTCCAATCCAGGTACAGTATCCGTATGCACTAAAGGCAAAATCTCATTCATGGTAAGCTCCTTCGGTGGATGTACTGCATGATACTTTTGGATATATAATGCTTTGATCATGGAAGCTAGTGCCCAGTCGCAGAGTATGAGGCAAGCTTGAAACTGATTGTGATTATGCATGATGGTGGCAAGTTTGATGTGATATTTCGAATGCTGGTGATAGCCCATAATTGTATTACGCAGTGCATATTCATCTGGAGTATGGCTACAAACGGGTTGTATGGAATTATAACTTTCTTGAAAACGTGGAATAAAATCTACTTGGTGATTATAATGCTCTTCGGTAATGGACCAATTTCTTGCCATTGTCATCCCTCCAATGAGTTATTACCAGTATTATATAATAAATAAATACTCAAAGATATAATTTATTTAAATTATACTATTCAAATACTCATGTTTAGCACCCAACATCTTGTCTACACTTTTACATATAGGGGGTGCATAGTGTGGAAGATAGAAAAATTTTAAAATTAGTCGGTGCACGAATTAAAGTTTTAAGGAAAGATAAGGGACTATCACAGGAGGCACTTGGAGAAAAAGGTGGATTCCATTTTACATACATTGGACAAGTTGAACGTGGAGAGAAAAACGTTTCTTTAATTAATCTTGGTAAAATTGCAGAAGCGTTGGATGTAAATGTTTCTCAACTTTTTGCTTATGTGAATGATGAATTTGAATTAACCGAGACGGATATTATGATTCAAGAAATAGTGGACATGCTGAGAGATGCATCTTTAGATAATATTCAATTATCTAGGAACATTCTAAAAGAGATACTAAAGAGTTACAGAACAAATTAGAAATAAGGCAAAGCAACTGTTTAACTGGTCGCTTTGCCTTTGTTTTCCGTCAGTTTGACTTACTCAGATAGCTTTCGTTTTTCTACAAGTAGGGTAGCTGCTACATCCCCAAAATTCCGCCCCATTTTTATTCTTACGTTTAACCATTGCAGCACCACAACTGCATTTGATATTAGATACGGTTTTAGATAAAGATTGCTCTTTCTTGGTCGTAGTAGTTTTTACTTTTCTATTGGAAGGCGTCCATTTCCCCCAACTGCGCAGCTTGCTGTCTACTAAACCACCGTGCCAATAATCCACTTTGAATTGATCGGCTTCTTTTCTTGCTGGACCCGTAAGATCAGATGTAGTCACGATTAGAGACAAAATACAGTCATGATTCCTTTTCGCACCTACCAGCTCACGAACAGTCATTACTTGCACCTTATTATGATCGGCATAACATTTGGCTTGGACTGCTGTTTTTTCACCACGCTTATCCGTAATAACCAGATCTACTCCTCCATCTTTACCCCCAACGCCTACTTCTTTTACAGTGTAACCAATGTCTTTAAAATAGAGGGTAAGTAAACGTTCGAACTCTGCTCCGGTCATTTTATCTAGTGGTAAAGTTAGAATCACTTCGTCTGCTCTGCACGTAGAGGAGGCACGGTTGAATCCAGTATTCGCAGATTTCTTAATAGCTGGATTCTTAGTTGTTTTAGATCTTCTAGTTTTTTTCTTTTTAGAAGGTTGTAATAACCCTGCAATAACTGCTAGACAGAATATTCCTACAATAAATAATATTATTGAATTCATGTATATTGTTTCTACTCCTTCTGGAATAACTGTAGTGTATCACCTATTACAAATTCTATTCCATAATCTAACCATAACGCTGTGCAGGTTTTTTCGTTTTGCTGTATCCTTTGGTACATCAAATTGTCTTTAATTTCATTTCTAAATCTCTCATGTCCAAGTTTTTTTAAACGCTCCAGCCTAACTGGCAAATTTTTTAATTCCTTGAAGTTTTCAAATAAAATTATAGGTATGAAATCATTATAATCAGTAATGCTAATATTTGTAATATTACCGCTATTGTTCTCTAAAATAATTATATTTGCATCATGAAATACATAACTATAATAAGTATCATATTTAAAGATTTCAAACTCAGGGTTATACAAACTTAAAATATTTCTCTTCAGATCATTCATAAAAATATCAACATAAGAGCTGACTGCACTATTTTCAACTGTATTTAATGATTCGGAAGATTCGGAGTAACTCCTATTAAACATAAGCTCCTCCCTCACAATCCTTAGATATCTAGAATTTCCTCTTTAACTAAATCCGTTGATAAAACATCAATTTCAGCTTGTTCTGGTCTTACTATCTTCTTAAAACTTTTGTTTATATCATTTATCGTTATAAGACAATTATCAGAAGTAAATAGTTTAAACAGATTTGCTTTAAAAACATTAGGAGAATTACGTATTACTTCAAAGTTTTCTAAATACAGTTTATATATGTGTACAAAAGTTTCTGAATCTAAAAAGATAGGTCTTGTATCATAGTCATCTCCAAGCATTTTATAAAAATGCTCTTGCATCGTATTAAAGTTATTTGCGTCAAATCTATTCGAAATAAAAATATGAGATGATAACTGATTCTTTCTACTAAAACGATTAACAAACATATTTCTATTTAAATCTACAACATAATCTAGAGCTTTTCTTTGCTCATCCTTCCCTAAATCGTAGCCCTTCTCTTTTTTAGTTAGTTTACAATCGTAGGAGAAAACATAACTTTCAACATCAGTATTATTACCATTCTTTTTCGTCCAGGACATTGCAAAAATCCCTTCCGGAACCGCCTTTCCACTCATCTCTTTTCCCCATTTTTCACAGTTTGAGAACATATCTTTAAGGATAGCAAATACATCATCTTCAAACTCTTTATCCTTATACTTTTTGTCGATATCAACTGTTCCTGCTGTCTTCACAATAGATTCAAGGGCTTTATTTGCAGCATCAGATAGAAAAGTCTTTGTTCTACGATCTAACGAGATATGAATTTCATTAACTAAAAAAGAGAACTCATGTTCCTGTTTTATATATATATTACCAAATGTTACTGGATAAATGCAATTAGTATTATAATTTTCGATATTTTTTTCTTGTTCCCCTATAAAAATAATCATAGTAGGAGTAAGCATTTTTTCGATTCTACGAATGACCCGACTAGGTACACTATTTTCTGCAACAATCACTTGGAGCTTCTTATCACTCGTTTGATTAGAAAGGTTTATAAACTTATATTTTTCGTCATAAAGACTGAGTTCACTATCTTGAAGTACACTCCAATCAGTTAAAGATTTCAAAGTCCTCTTTATATAACTGTAGACCTCTTTCTTATTGACATAATAGTTCTCTAACATTTTTTCTCTCAAGGCAGTGCCACAATCATCAGGACATTCTGTTGGGATACTGCTCGATTGTTCAAAAACCTCTTTATACCCACAAGTCCCACATGAAATCTCTCTTATGTTGACTGAATTTAAAATGTTTTCTTCTATGAGCAGCCTGTATAACTGTTTTGTTTCATCGGTATAAAAATCATCTGTACTAATCTTACTCATGATTAAATCAACTTTATCTACTTTCCCATCGTCAAACTTCTCATTAGAGATTATCGTATTAAGTGGAAAGCCAAATCTATTCTTAAATTCTGAATCAATTGACAATTTTGTATGCTTAGCAATTCCGCTATCATCCATTAGAAAAATGATATTTCCATCATCTTTCATTACGGTTCTAATCGTTCTATTAACATCACCATACGTTAGATGCAGAGAAGAAATGTCTTTCAAGCTCTCCATCTCAATTATTCCTTTTTCATAAGCATGCTGTACAGAAGGCCATATTTCGATATTTTTTAAACCTAACGTCAAATTCGGAGAATTTTTTAATTGACTCCCTCTAAAACTTATTTTATGAATCTTTATGATAGAATCTGCATCAGAAACAGAAGTACCGTGAATTATTGCTTCCTTAATCTTCTCAGGGCTATACTCAGTGAATATCTCACTGGAAACTAATGTAAGTTTACAATTAAAAGCATCTGACACAAACTCTTTTATTGCTTCCTTTTCCAACCTAGTACTTGATTTAACCTGAATAGTCCCATCTGAAATATTAATTGTAAACAGAACTGGTGCCACTTCTTTGTTCCGAATAGCTTCCTCAAAATCTGGTCTTGGTGCATCATTTATTTGCCTATACAGAACTACTAACAAATTTTCATTTCGTAGCGTTGCGTAAGAATGTACCTTGTAATTATTTTTCCGACCAGTTTTCTTATACAGTGAATCAACTAATTTATCATTCCCCTCTCTAGGTACCTTGAGAGCTTGCTCCATTGTTATCTTTTCACTCATTGTAAATTGTTCATCTGATCCTTTGTTGTCCCATAAATGCCATGCTAAAACTTCAATAAGATTAGTCTGACTCTCATTAAAAAGATGAATAACTTGAGAAATTGTATGAATGAATTTAGTTTCTGACTTATGAAACCTATCATCATAAAAGTTTCTTAATGTTTTCTTTTTTCTCAACTGAAAATCTCGGCATAATAATATTTGCAACTTCTGTTCTTTAGTAAGAGATTTAAAAGAATCTTGAATTTCACCCTTTCCATTTAATTCTTTATCTATTTTGAAAAGCGTACCAAGCTCAATTAAAGCCTCTAAACTTAACGTGCTCAGAATCACTAATAATTCGTTATCTAATCTAGCATCAGTCAGCTCATTAAAAGCATCAAATTTGACTCCAATCTCACGCCAAAATTTTGAATCTGTCTTATCTATATACTCCCTATTTAACGTCATAAGGTCACTCCTTCTAAAATAAGTAGTTCAAATTGATTATTTTACATTATAAAAATAGGCTTATAGAAGCATTATCCAATAAAAAACCACTTAATTCCACAATTAAATACATAATTAAACAAAAAAACCTGCTTTACATAGTAGGTCCAATGATTTCAATCTAAACAATACACTTATTCGCCACCGCCACCATCTTCGCAGGCACCTCTTCCCGCAGTCGCCATACAAAGCTCATCGGTTTGTTCCCCTCATGACTCACATAATCCGCTTCGCCTAAGAAGACAAATGGAGATGTATAGCCCTGCTCTTCCTTATACTCCCGCACGAATAGCGCGATCCGATTGCCTGTCTCTCGATGATGAATATAACGCTGCGAGGTAGCCGTATGCTCTGACACCCGGCTCTGTGTCTGCCAGTGGAATAAACGCTCGTTGATCGTATAGTCCTCATAAAGCGTAGATGGAGAGAAATCTTTGTCCGATTTGTTCAGTGTAATGAAGAAAATATCCGTCTGCTCATTGGCAAAATACTTCACGCCTTCACGGAAGGCGGGTGATTGCTCAGCATTCCAGTAACCAAAGGCGGCAAGCACTTGGTCGATCGAGTACATACAGTGGATATCCAGTGGACAAGTGTACGGGAACGAATTACTTTTATCCACAAATCGCAGATGAGCCAGATTATATTTGAAAATATCCACAAGTTCTTCTCGAAAAGCCTCACAAGACAGCACGCGCTGCACACCCTCTTCAATGCTGCTCAGTCCTAGTTTCTCGGGCGCAGCCCGGTGGAAGGTGTAATAGAACATGATCAACATGCGCCGTTCATCGGCGGTGGTTGCTTCTTTGCCTTTTTCAATAAAGTCGATCAGGAACGTCAGCCAGCTTCGGGAGTTGATCGTCAGCACAGATGGCAGTCTGCGGATATACTCATCCTGCTCACTCTCGATTGGCTCTGTCAGTCCAGCTTCGGCTAACATACCGCGGAAATACCTTCTCCCCGTACGTCCACCATAGAATTCATAGAGTGTCATCCCGTGATGCTCTACAAAATGAGCCAAGGTCAGCGGCAGTCCGGTGTCTTGCTGGAACGTTTGCAGCTTCTGGATCAACGCTCTGCGATTACGACTCATCTGCTTGAGGTTGCGCATGACGTATTCCTTCGCTTGTTTTTCCAATTGAATGAACGTGCCGCGAGGTAGATTTGAAAAGCCGTTCTCGACGTAGTGCGAGATAGAATGTTTGGTAGCGCCGATCAGGGCTCGGAATTTATCCTGGAACCTGTATTCCTGATGAGCTTGTCCGATGAAGTCGAGCACGGTCAGACACTCTTTGCCCTCCGCCATCCGTAGTCCACGTCCCAACTGTTGCAGGAACACGGTCAGACTCTCGGTAGGACGCAGGAACAGGATGGTGTTCACCTCAGGGATATCCACGCCCTCATTATACAGATCCACGACAAAGATCATGCGCAGTTCCCCGTTTACCAGTTGTCCTTTCGCAGCATGACGTTCTTGTTCGCTCGCCCCGCCATGCAGGGCCATGGATGGAATGCCGGCTTCGTTAAATATTTTTGCCATATACATCGCATGATCCACCCCTACGCAGAACCCAAGCCCCTTCACATCGTCCAGATCGGTTACATATTTGTTCAGACTTTGGATGATTTGGTTGGCACGGATTTTGTTATGAGTGTAGAGCTTCTCCAGTTCGTTCAGATCGTAGCCTTTACGAGACCACTTCACCTGAGATAGATCGACAGTATCGGTGACGCCAAAATATTGAAACGGGCTCAGCAACTTCCGGTCAATCGCTTCGGTCAGACGGATCTCAGCAGCAATGGTGTGATCGAAGTAGGCGGTAATGTCTTTGCCATCCATCCGTTCAGGCGTGGCAGTAAGTCCTAGCAAAATCTTAGGTTCGTAGTGGGACAACAGCTTCTGGTACGAAGGCGCAGCGGCGTGATGGAATTCATCCACAATGATGTACTCGTAATAATCTGGGCTGGTGATCTCCGTCAGCTTCATAGCGTTAAGGCTCTGAATGCTAACAAACAGGTGATCCAGCGCCTCCGCTCGGTGATTCCCGACATGCAGCTCACCAAAGTTCATATCCTTCAGGATATACCGGAAAGTGTCCCGACTTTGCTTCAAGATTTCTTCCCGATGAGCGACAAAAAGCAGCTTTGCTCCCGCATGGCTTGCCCTGAAGCGCTTGTAGTCAAAGGCAGAGATGACCGTTTTGCCAACGCCTGTGGCGGCGACGATCAGATTGCGGTTTCGTCCGTACAGCGTACGCTCAGCGTGAAGCTGTTCCAGCACTTCCTTTTGATAATCGTAAGGCTGAATGTCGAGGTGAAAGTGGTTGGACTGATCTTTTTTACGATTCAGAGCCGCCTTCAACTGTGCCTCATGCACTTCATCCTCAGCTACATATCGCGTAAATTCACGGTCATTCCAGTAACTCTCAAAGGTCGCTTCAATCTTGCGCAGCACGTCGAGTGAGTCCTTCTCCGTCACCTTGAGGTTCCACTCCATCCCACTGGTCAGCGCCGGGTTGGATAGGTTAGAGGAGCCGACATAAGCTGTGGTGAATCCAGTATCACGGTGGAAAATGTACGTTTTGGCGTGCAGCCGAGTCACTTTGGTATCATACGAAATCTGGATCTCTGTGTTAGGTAATTTGCTGAGTTCAGTAATGGCCTTGAGGTCGGTTGCTTCCATATAAGTGGTCGTGATGATCCGCAGTTTCCCGCCGCCTGCTGTAAATTGCTGAAGCTGTTCCAGAAGCAGGCGAAGCCCGCTGAATTTGATAAATGACACCAACCAGTCGATCCGATCGGCGGTCACGATCTCCTTTTGCAGCTCCAGTAACATACTCGGTTCGGACTTCGCGCCTGTGAATAATGAACTTTGGGAGATTGGCGTATCAGGACGAACGATTTTGCTATCCCGGACCGCTCGAATGCTGTTCAGCTTGGAATACACATGGGTCAGTACTTCCCCCTGCTCATCCAGTTGCAATTCATTGCACTCTTCTTCCCCAAGGGTGCCTTTCAGGGTAGCAATAATCTCATTACACGTTCGGATCTGTGCCAACACTGCTGTCTTATCTTCTGTCTGTTCCCGTACAATCTTGAGCGCTCGCCGGGTCACGGCCGCCAAATATGTAGACAGCAGCTTACGTGCTTCCTCTGCATCCAGCTTCTCGGTCCCAATGTTATACACATCCGGGTCCAGCGCCGAAATCTCCTGTCTGGTAATTGTGTTGATAAGCTGTTCATATATACCTTGTTTCATGAATGTACCTCGTGAGAGTTAGGATGGTTGTGGATATGTAAGTGATATCATTAGATGCTTGTTATTAGTAAATATGGTCTCTACTCTATTATCGTCCAGCATGGGAGAAAATTCATTAGTTGTTTGTATATAAAAAAGAGCACTCTCTATTGCCTATGAACGGCAGGAGCACTCTTGTTCATCATTTATACCTTGGATTCAAAGCATCTCTCCAAACGTCATCATCCACGAAATCAAGCTTTTTTTCACGGAAATAAGCTTGGGTCTCTTGCTCCAGATCATTCAAGATTTGGGGCCAATCCTTCTCGTTAGTTTCCTTGGATTCAAAATCCCCAACAATGTTTAGCCATCGCTGATTTAACTGCTGATACTCCTCGATCCTGGTTTTAAGTTCAAGTGTTACAGGATAACTGGTTATGTCCAGTCTCTCGAACGTCATTCGCATGCGGTAAAGTGTAGGTGGCATTACATCATCTTGACCTAGATCGTTTGTAAATATAGCTGCGGGTTTTACCAGCCAGTTAGCTTCTTCACTGAAACTTAGATTCATCAAGTTATACTTATCTATAATCTGCGTCATATTTGTAAAGTTGTAATAGAGCTGGCTGGCTTGTTCTCCATCCTCAACCATCTCGTTTGTTATTTTCTCATTCTTAAGTATGCGGTCAAACAAAATATCATTATTTATAATTGCACTTTTCATATCAACCATATCTTGTCGTACATTCATCGTTAGATACTGTTCATACATTCTTTTTTCTTTATAAAAGCTATAGGTTAGAACAAGTAAAAATACAAAACCAATGCAGCATCCAATCATTACAAATCGTTTCTTTAAAATCATAGCAATTTGTTCTCCTAGGTATTTAATAGTAAGAAGCACCTCTACGTTTGTCTGGTAGAAGTGCTTTTGAGTAGTATCATTATTTCATTTACCTGCTGCTTTTTTTTAACTTGATAACTCCTTTTCAATATAAGGACGGTCAATTAAAAGAAGAAGGCTTGGAGTTAGGTATCTAGTTTGATATTCATCCAACTGATTATTAACCGCCAACAGACCATTCTCCATTCTAAGTAGTTGAGTAGAACCATCTTCTAGGAATAAAAGATTTCCACTAGTATTTCCTATAAGGTTTCCTATGATTTTAAATAAATGCTCAAGTCCTTCATAAAATGTATTATCAAATAACTGAACCCTAATGCACACATTAACATCTAAGTTGTAATGATTTCTAACAAAAGCTATGTCAGAAATATCTTCAATTTCAAGAGTCAAAGAGAAAAAATTAGATCCAATTACTATTTCTTCATCGTTACTATTAAATGAAACTGATCCGTTAACAAATTCAATGGTATATCTTTCTAACAGCTTCCCTAAAGAATTAAGATCTAAATTAGATCGTAGAAATAATTCGTAATCCATGTACTGATCCTCCTCTATTCGATGAGTAGAATCCTGTTGAATTGATCTCACTAAAAATCTTCTACATATCTTTATATTCTCTGGTTTCAATAAACCTTCTGTACTCTACTCGATCCCAAAAACTGTCTTCGTTATTAATTCTTAGAATCCCATCAATTCTATAAACACATTCATTATCATTAAGAAGAAACAAAAGGTTACTTTCCGTCGAATCGATTATTTCAAAGACAAGTACAAGAATGCGGATAATTTCCTCTATACTATCCCAGTCATTATCTATTCGGAAATTTAAACTCTGATTATATTTAAAATCATTGGCAAGAAACTCTGAATCGTAACCAAATGGACTAGCTGAAGTATCAATTAAAGCAATTGAAAATCCAACTTTATTTACTGTTTCCTCAATTTTTAATCCTTTGTCTAATTGTATTACTTCATCACAAATAATATTGATCTTAGTTAATTTCTCAATCAGAGTTTCTTTTGTCAACACAACTTCTTCACATTTCAAGGAGCAGTCAGTTGCCATTTAATCTCCTCCTACTCTTACATACAAACCTCTACTATAATTTGGTAGGAGTACTGTTTGTATGAATACAATTACATTAAATATGATCTACAGATTATTAATATCAATCGGATCTTTCTCCACAAATTTTTCATACCAATTGTTTAGTGGGAAATGTGAGACTTGTATAATTTCTAGAGAGAGTGGTTTGATGGTAAAAGAGCCGCCCCTTTCAAAAAGTTTAATTAACGGTTCATAAATGTCTAGATATTGACTAATGCCCGTGTTATTCTCTGCGTACTTCGCCAACTGTAAATAGTATTCAAATATTCTTTTCACATATGAGTTTTGATTCAAATAAGCAACAGCCTCTGAACTACAATAAGCTGAAATATCTAATTCCTCTTCTTGATCTCCTAACAGTTTCGCCACATTTGTAAATGCAGGTGGCATAGGCTTCAGCTGCTCCGCTTTAAAAAACTGAGCCATTCTTCTGAGAAATTCATAGCCGAGGTTAGTATCCTCCTCAGAGATAACAGTACCTACTGAGCCCCAATTTATACTATTTAGTTTGGATACTGCATTTTCCAATAACATTCTGTTTCACCTCAACATTTAGTAATCAATCTCATAATCGTAGTACTTGCTAGTATCCTTACTAAGCCCAAAACCTGAAAAGGGTGGCGCCCTCTCTATTGCATCTGAACGGCAGGGCTACCAAATTTCTCCATATGTATATTTCTGTAGGAACTGTAATTGGACTTAATATCCACAGACATTAACTGTAAGCTCCATACAAAGTATCATCCAGAAAACACCATCCATTATTAAATTCCATAAAAATGCACCTCTACTTTTTGTCTGGTAGAAGTGCCTGTAAGCATTATCAATTAATGGACATGTTGGTTTTTTACATGTTCTTGCGATCAATATAGCACCAATTATTATTGTAGGATGCCTTTATCTTTTTCATATTTTTCAAATTGTAAAACCAATCTTTCTCAATCCATACTCTTGCATCGGGGAATTCGCTCAGAAAAGCAAAAAGGAATTTAAATAATAAATCCTCATTATCATCAAAATCATCAGATACTACTGCTTTAAAATATTCATTTTGCGTATCATCCCAGTCATAAGTAACGGTTTGAAATTCATAAGGTTCATCATATACACTAAAGCTAAGCGTCCTTGAGTAATTCTCCTTGAATGGCGTGTCACTTATATATAGTCGAGTATATTTTAATGCACCTTCGCTATTGTAAGTTTCTTCATCCTTATCAAAGAAAAGTTTCTCTTTTCTACATATGTTCCGAGCAGCACTCGATAAAAGATAAGTCGGCATGATCAGGGATGAGCTTTATATCAGCTATTGTATAGATTCATTTTCTATACTCTCAACTTCTAACATCTTTTGTTCAACCCATTTCATAACCATTTCTGCCTCCTTTAAAGCAATCACTCCCTTTTTACTTTTAAATTTGTAAGTTTCGTAAGCCCATAGTAATATTATTTTTACGAATTCAACTGTCTCTAACTTACAAATCGGTTCAATTTCATCTTCTTCCTCATCATAAAATGGATCTTCAATTATTGTGTAATCTTTATGTGATATGACGCTGGATGCATTTCCTCCATGTCTATATTCGGGGATTCCTCCCCTTAATAAATCAAAATAATTCTCAATATCTTTTCTCAAATCTTCAAATCTCCAAGGTATATCAGATCCTAAAGGATCACTTATCATAGTGGCGAACTCAAGTGATTTTTCCTCGTCAAAATCCATTACAACCATATTAAATTCATCCATGTATTTCAATTTATAATTATATTTTATCTTCACTAATGTACCCTCCAATTCAGTATATTGGGTATGCTGAGATTATCTTATCATTTCTCAAAATAAGCTCTATTTCCATACCTGTGCTTGTTTTCCCTATATATTTATTGTTTTTTATATTTACTTTACTATTAAAAGCTTCATTTACTGAATCAATTACCTGTTGTGGTGTCCATTCCTTTGGAAAAAATGTGGATTTGGGTCCTTTTGGTACTCCATTAATTTCAACATTGGCTTGATAGACACCAAACTCATTAGGTGTATCAACTTTCCCAACAATTTTGCCGTTACTATTTGGCATCCCTTCATAATGAAAACCATTGGCATTCCCATTTTTGAGTATTTCACCACCAAAAATATGGCTTAATCCGTTTTCTTTAGTTCCTGTTTTAAAGTTTTCTGTATTTTGTAGACTCCCGAGCCACCTCTCTTTATCTACAACAGGTTTACCATCTTGTCCAGGCCCTTCTTTACCCTTATCCGATTCTTTCTTACCTCCCCCTAATCCCCCGCCCATATCCTCTTTCGAACGAAGTGCCCTGCCAACAAAGGCGTAGGCCAATACCTGACCCATCACAGAACCACTATAATATCCTGCCCCACTCTCATCCATCTGTTTCTTCTGCTCATCTACAAACTGCTCAATGTCAGACCTGGCTGTTCCTGTGCCCCAAGCGGCATCCCATGCGAATCCGATTCCTCGTCCAACATCGACCACTCTGCCCAAAGTCAGCCCATAGGCCACACTAGCGACCGTGCCGAATGGATCATAAAAGAGCGCCTCCGCCGTCTGTCCCATTCCGGTTACTGTTTCTCCCACCGACTTGTCCAGCAGTCCAACACCGAAATTTCGTTTCAGTTCTTCAGGTATATATAGAGCAACCTCACCCGAACCATCGGCTGTTCTGAAATTCTTAGCTATAAATATAAATTCATTTTGAATTTTATCCAATAGCCCAATTGTGGCTGGGAAAACTTCTTTCACCTGCATAAAATCCCAGAAGAACCGCTCTCCTGTGACACCAGACCATTCGGACTGCAACAGGTAAATTGATTTTTCAAGTTCCCGTACCATTCGCTCCAGTTCCAGCTTCTTTTGCTGAACTAATCGGGCTTTTTCCTCTAATACATCGGGATGTACCTGAATACGCTGCATTCTATCTTCACCGCCAACCTGACCGTAGTATATGTACCTAAATTTTAACAAGTTAGAAGGAGGATTGGAATCAAACGGAGGATTCATTTTCACATAGTCTAACTGGAAGTTGGTAAAGATCCTTAGGCAGATATATTGCGCATTCGTGCATGTTCGATCAATTGGTTAATATATAGGTTATATACCCATTGTGCTAGAATATATTTTTCCGAAAGGAGCTATAAATTGAACAAAAAGAGTATCATCGTCGCCGTGATCATCGGTCTAATCTTGCTCGCTCTCCCCTTCATATTCTACTTTTCCACTAAAATATCCGAAGGCTCGGCGTTGCCTAAACCGATTACCCACACCAATCTCTAAGGTATAATACTAATATCGTCTCACAGGAGCTAATAATCCATTTTAAAGGAGGCTTATCCATGAAAATAGAACGACTTGATCATCTCGTGTTAACCGTGGAAAATCTGGAAGCAACGATTGCATTTTATACGAATGTATTAGGCATGCAAGCGGTCGAATTCGGCCAGGGCCGAAAAGCATTACAATTTGGACAGCAAAAAATCAATTTGCATGAACGGGGCAAAGAGTTTGAACCCAAAGCTCATATCCCCACACCGGGTTCAGCAGATCTTTGTTTTCTGGTCAGCACACCGCTGGAGGAAGTCATTGCGCATTTAACACGACAGAACACGAAGATCGAAGAAGGACCAGTCAAGAGAACAGGTGCACTGGGGCCAATCTGTTCGGTGTATATACGTGATCCTGACGGTAATCTAATCGAACTATCCAATGCTTTGTATGCATAAACCATCAGCTCTCACTCTCCATATGGCAGCAAAAAGATCCTGAAAAGCCTCGGCTTCGCAGGATTTTTTTTGATTTACAACATGAATAATTACATAACTCAATTATTTACGGTTAGATACCGCTCTCATCACTTGGGAATAGAAAAGGTACTGCCTGCCTTCTCACAACCGGTTAACACGTTAAAAACACGTCCTTGCTCACTCTTCATCGTACCGATCCCTTCGCAGGTATTGGTCGTGATCCCCTGTTTGGAGCCATAGGCATCCCTTGAGTTATCATAAGTCGATTGAATGGCTGAGCCATCGTAAATCAATTCATGGATAATAGCCCCACCCTCAATGGTATACATCGTCACACGAACCTGATCCTGCTGTTTGTTCTTCACATTCTTCACAAATGTGTTCCACTTATCCTGATTCCGCATGCCTTCGAGAAGCACAACGACATCCCCACTTTGCTCCGCTTGCTCAGGGTTATGTGGCTCAATAATTTCCGGAAATGAATTCAAAACCACTGGAGAATCCACTGTCGGATCATTTGCCTCACAGGATGTTAACATCATTAACGCTAACAAAAGCGTGAGCAGTACTCTTTTCATCCAATCACCTCATGAATTAAGACGCTAAAATCTCGTACATGTTACCTATGTGCTGTTAGAAATAACTTAAACACACTCAGTAGGGATCTTCAATATAAAGGAATTTTTATCATTTGTATGTAACTTCACCCCACCATAAAGTGTTTATATAGCAATGCATCATTTACGTCCATCTCATCTGAAAAAGAGGCGATACCCATGCGTTCGGTTAACCCATCCGATGACATAGCAAAAGATAAACGACGCCCCACTTCACGTTTGAATCATAGACCCAATAGTAAAAGTAAATCGTCCCGACGATTCGCCATTGCAGTGGCTGCCGCATTAGTTGCATCAAGCTTGTTGATGGAGCTGACAGCTGAGCCAACTACTCATGCAGCCCCTAACGTACATCATTCCGCCAGTAACACTTCTGTTCAATCGAATGCAGTAAATACAGAGAAGAAACTCCACTATACCGCTGTAGAGGGAGCTTATTATTACACAGTCGCCTTGAGAAGTGATGGTTCGGTCTGGACCTGGGGCCGCAATCTGTTGGGAGAGCTGGGTGTGAGCGAGAACATTCGATATCGTCATACATTTAGTCCCATCCGCGTACCGGAACTATCTAATGTAATAGCTATTTCAGCCGCCGGTGGTGGAATCAACGCAGCAGTTCAGGCAGATGGAACGGTCTGGGAGTGGGGTGCTGGCAAACTACCAAGCAAAGTCGAAAGCATCAACTCTGCGAAGGATGTAGTGACTGGTTCTTTCACTGTCGCCCTTCTCCAGAACGGGACAGTCTGGTCATGGCAGCGCCCTAACGCTCAAGGAATCAATTCAGATGATCTCGTACGTAAACCGCATGCAATTAGCGGACTGAAAGATGTCATCCAGGTTGGTTCCGCAGGTCTGCACGGTTATGCTCTGAAGAAAGATGGCTCCGTATGGACGTGGAACGAGCCAGACGAATCCGGGAAAGTCCTGTCCAAACCTACCAAGATAAAAGGTCTGACCAACATATCTTCGATCACAAGAACAGATACGTCCCTGCTTGCACTGGATAAGAACGGGAAAGTCTGGGGTGTGGACGAGACAGGGAAAGCATTTGCCTTTCATTACGACTTCAAGGTGAAGAAGATGGATGGAAATACGCAATATATGTTATTACTCACGACATCCGGTGAGGTGTACAGCTACGGAAGAAGCGTGAACGGCAAAGAAGGAAAAGTAAACCATTTATCTGGTATTACCGATATTTCAGCAGGATATTACCACAGTCTTGCCCTATCCTCGGATGGAACCGTCTGGGGCTGGGGAAGTGATAAATACGAGGAAGCGGGTGCACCTGCAACGTCATCTGGAGGAATGGTCTACAAACCCGTTCAAGCCAAAATTGGCACAGATGTATATCTGAACGGCGAGCTGTTCCAGTCGATGTATGCCGCTGTTGAAACGCCTAAGACCATGCAAATTCCAATAAAATCAATCGCCACAGCACTCGGAGCAAAGTTTGAGATTCTTAAGGGAGAAGGTAGCCTGGACTACTATACGTTGAAATATGACAATCGGACAATCACAATCCGACCTAACGAGACACAGTATGTTATAACTTCCGCAGATGCGTCTGAGGAGCAAGTCATGCAGCTACCTGAACCCATAAATAACTACTCGGGAGCAACTACAGTGCCTTTTGAGGTATTGCGTGGTTTGGGATTGAACGTGTCCTGGGATTCAGAGAAAGCTATGCTGACCATTGACGATGCTGATAAGAAAGATTAAGGAAGCTAAACGAATCGCATAGCATACAAAAAAATCCCCTTCAGGTAAACGTCTTGTTCGTAATAAATACCGTTTACTTGAAGAGGATTGATATAAATCATCTCTATCCCTGAACTACTATATCTGGCGTCCTACTTCTCGAACCGGAACCAGCCAAAGTCAAACTGACTGCCAGGCAAGAAAATAAAGGTTACCTTCTGCACACCTTTAACCTGCTCAAGCTCAAACACTCGCTCCTCATATCCATCGGACTGTGTGAATTCGACCAGATGATTACTCTGTCCGTCCTCACCTGCAAAGCGGATATGAATCGTGTTTTTATCAATCGGTGAACGTCCATAGATCACAAGCTTGGACGTGCCTTCTGCCGTGAAGTCCATATTTTCAAACTCCAGCGACACATTGTTCCCGATCCCCTCAACATGATTACCCTCGATCTTGAACGTATCCCCGTAAAGATGATCGCATGATGCAGCCGTATTCTGTTCAAATGCGCGGCTTTGGCGCTCGAATGAGAAACCTTTGATATGAATCTTCTGCTTCAGTACAAAACAGATCGACGTAATTCCGCTTAGCCGCTTGGACAGTTGATACGTCTCTTCCTGATACACATTCCATCTGGATTCTTTGTCATATACCACATCTGCCAGCAGTGTGCTTCCCTCTTCATCCGGCATACCTTCCCAAATCTGAATGAAGTACTCTTCACTGGACAACGCAAAGATTGGAATCGTAATGGTATCGGAGCCGTACGGCCCGAAGTCGATATTGCGAAAGCCCACATGTGTCTCCCCGTCCCGGCTTGTCGCTACCCCACGTTCATTACCGTTACCTACATCCCCTTTGGTGTAATCGTACAGTCCGCCTGTAATAAAGCCGTATGGATCTTTGTAAGCCGTACCCAGACCCGTTGCTTTGAACTCCAGTTGGGAGATCAGTTTCGTTTTATCTGTACCATTACTACTCGTCGCACGAAGACGGAATTCTCCATCGCCCAGAGCGGATACGTTGACTTCCAGACCGTTGGCTTCGACCTTGGCAATGTTGGATTCGATACCCGCATCGTTCACAACTGCCCACTCAATATCCCGGTAGGATGTGTTCTCCGGATACAGCTTGGCGCACACCGTCATCTGCTGTTTCGATGGATCGAATAGCTGTCCATCTTCGCTGATAATCTCGATTTTCCGCAAAGGAATCTCCTGCGCGCAGCCCGTCAACACCGGACGTTCCGTATTACTCATAAGTACGGTTTGCTCCTGTCCTGCTGCGGCACCGGAATCACCTAAGGTACGATCTCCTGCGCCTGCAACAGCTCGCGATTCGAACTCGGCAGCTGCACTTTCCAATCCTTCCGAAGTCACCTCAATCCGCACGGTTCCCGATTCGTTCGTTGCTCCGATGATTGCCATCAGCTTGCCGCTGAACAGTCTTCTGCTGAGACCTTTGTATGGATCATAGTCCGTGCTATCTCCATTATCCAGACCCAATAGACGACCTGCACCTGTCACTTGGACCTGCACACGGTTGTTTGCATTTTGCACGGGATTGCCCGCTTCATCTTCCACTTGGATTTCCACGAAAATAAGATCCGTACCGTCCGCTTGCAGCTGCTCCCGATCGGCTTGCAGACGAATCTTCTTCGCATCTGTATAGGATCTTTGCACATCCGTTGCAATAACGTTGCCGTGTTCATCATAAGCGATGGCTTTGAGCTCGCCTTCTTCATATGGCACTTTCCACCAGCCTGCCAACTGGGTTCCCTTTGCATGGTCGATATCATACGTGCCGATTGTCTTGCCATTCAGCTGCAATTCAATCTTCGGCGCATTACTGCACACGCGTACATCGATCAGCTGACCAGGGCTGAAATCCCAGTAAGGGAACAGGTGAACCATTGGACTTTTCTTGTAATCCGTCCAGGCTGCTTGGTAGATATAGTAGGAATCTTTCGGGAACGTTGCTGTATCCAGCTGTCCAAAATATGAATTCTTTGTATGATACGGTGTTGGTTCTCCAATATAATCGAATCCGGTCCACAGGAACTGCCCCAAGGAATACGGCGTATCTCGTTCTGCCAAAATGCAATATTCTGCCGACTTCGCGCCCCAACTTGTCGTACTGTTCCCAAGTGCCGAACACTGCTCATCATCATCTGCCAGTATGGATTGCTCAAACGGGAAGTGATAGATCCCACGGCTCTGCACTACAGACGACGTTTCACTACCATAGATAATCCAGTCCGGATGTTCTTCGTGATGTTTGTCGTAGTATTTCTCCGCGTAGTTATAACCTGCGAGCTTCACGATGTCTGCACATTTTTGTGCGTTTTCCCATGGCATGTAGTTCGAACCAATCGTCACGCCTGCATTCCCTTTTGGATCAAATTCCAATACATAATCCATCAGCATGCGGGTTACTTCCTGCCCCCGCTCATCCGCATGAGTGTCGTAAATCTCGTTACCGATACTCCACATAATCAGACTTGCATGGTTACGGTCACGCTTCACCCAGCTCTTCACATCAGTATGTGCCCATTCCGGGAAAAATCTCGCATAGTCGAAAGGGGTCTTGGCTCTCTCCCACATATCGAACGCTTCCGAAACGATCAGCATACCCATCTCATCCGCAAGTTCCATGAACTCTTTGGCAGGCATGTTATGAGCGGTCCGGATAGCGTTAACGCCCATTTCCTTCAACAGCACAAATCTTCTGCGCAGCGCAGTTAGATTAAAAGCAGCCCCCAGCGCCCCAAGATCATGGTGTTCACACACGCCGTTCAGCTTCATCTTGACCCCATTCAGGTGGAATCCTTCGTTTGCATCCAACTTGATATCCCTGAAACCAATCTGCTGTGTGACGGTCTCGATCGTCTCATAGCCCTGCTCACCTGTAGCTACTTGTAGTTCCGTTACCAGATCATACAGATTCGGTTCATCCGGGCTCCATAACTTCGGAAGATCGACCGTCAGCTGTCGGCTGTTGGATTGTATCTCTCCATATCCGGTGTCTTTACCCGCTGTAGTTATAACGTCCTCTTTGCTGGATACGATCTGATTACCCTGATACCAAATCGTGTGCACAAGTTGTGCGTTCTGATTGAGACTCAGCTCCGTATCCACCTCAACCTGCCAGCCTTCTGGCTGCTGCTGAATCGATACATAGGTACCGTCTGTGACGATATGATTCCGATCTCTCGTTTTGAGCCACACATTGCGGTAAATTCCGGCCCCGGAATACCATCTGCTGTTGGGACTCTGATGCACAACTTTGACTACAATTTCGTTGTCACCCTTCACCAAAGCACTCGTGATCTCATGCTCAAAAGCCGAATAGCCGTACTTCCATTCCCCGACAAGTTGCCCGTTTACATATACGGAAGAATCCATGTACACCCCGTCAAAGCAAAGCAGAAGCTGCTGCTCATCCTTCGTATATGGAAATGTCTTGCGATACCATCCGATGCTGTCCTCATACAGTTCAAGCGTATTATAGATCAGCCAATCATGAGGAAGCTCAACCGGTTCAAACGTTAACCCCACAGGCTCCGTAACATCCAGCTTACTTTTCGCAAATTGCCATCCATCCGTAAAAAGCTTTTTCTGATTCATCTCAGCTCTCACTTTCTGTGTGTATTAATGATTGCGGTTACAAACAAAAATAGAACATTTCCCGAAAACCTTTTCGAAAATACTTGGTGAGACAATAACACTTCACCCAATTATACCATCTGACCGCCTCTGTACATCACTTCTCAGAGAATTTATATCGAAAAAACTACATTCAAAATAAATATGACAATAGAAAAGAACTGCCTCATCCGTAGAAAGATCTACTTCAAGGCAGCCCATGGTCTGCTACTATTTTAATTGGTGAACTTAATTATAACTCGTCGCCAGCCACTGGGCCGGAGTCCAAGACAGTTGTCCTGCCCCGGCGCCGGATGTAGAATTCAGTCTTGCCTGAAGTCTGGCAGGATCTTCTGCCGTGTAGCTGTATGGCAGCGCGGTTAATCCATTCCAAGAGAACGGCTTCAAGGATGCCGGTACTGGTGAAAGTGGACTTTTGGCATCGTCGCTGTTGCCTCTAAAGATGCTTCCATCCAATGAATAGATCGTATCTATCGCTGCAATCTTCCCCGTGTAATTACTTTTCGACTCATCGGCCTGATTATTACGCAGCGGATATTGCACGCCAAGGATGACCGAATTCTCTAACAGCACCGCACCACTTTCCGTAGAAATTGCACCATTGCTGGTAATCCCAAAATGATACCCTTTGGCCGAGATAGCTTTAGACATACTGGACGTGATGTTTTTCTTCAAATCCCAGGTAGAGGCATTGTCCATGACGATATTGTATGCATGCACATTCCCTCCACGCAGGCGTGGCATACGATCCTGGATATCCTTGTAGTAATTGTGGTGCAAGGTGACTTCCAGATCAGCATTGTCACTTGCGAACTCAGTAGCGCCAATTAGATGTCCCTTCTTCTGGCTCGCCGCCACTGCGATGATCTGTTCCATACTCATGCCAACAGCATTGCTTCTCAGATAGGCATACATCGGGTAGGCCGATTTATTGGCTTCCAGCGCATTGATCTGCTGGGTGACCCAGCTATTAGGACCTTGATCGTCCCCTACAAAGGATGACCAGGAAATAGTGACGCCTGTACTGCCCTTTTTCACATCAACAAGTCCATCGTATGCTTTGTGGAATGTGGCATGATCAATCCAGACGTTGCTGCTATTCTCAACGGTAATGTAGTCCCAATCGTTTTTATCATAATTGCCCTTGGTAGCCTCATCCCACTCCCAAAGTTCATCGAATGCCAGGTTGCGAATAATTACGTTGTTGCTCCGTTTGAACGTGAACGCTGCATGCTTGATTGTTGCTCCATTAGCCGAGAAAATGGTCAGGCCATCGAAGTTATCAATGCTCACTCTGCTAACCCCTGTCTTCATCAGAACAGGATGTGTCAGCGCATTATTATGTGCGCTAAAAGGAGCAGCCTGAGCTGCCGCAGGAAGCTCGTTCCATCCCAGATCCAGATCATTCATGATCTCAATTACTTTGGTTTTGGAGCCTTTCTTCAAGGCCAGAGCCAGATCACTGGCGGTATATACCCGCATATAACGTGAATCAGTATCCGAGATGATACCACCACCGGTCGTATTCGCTGCGGCAAAACCAGTCAAATTATACGCAGCCCATTCTGTTGTCTGATCTGGCTCCGTAGGTTCAGTTCCAGGATCGGTCGGTGGTGTTTCTGTTGACGGATCGCTTGGTGTACCCGTGGATGGTTCCGTTGTTGAATCTGTCGGTGGTGTGACTGGTGTTGGATCTCCGATATTCCAGATATTCACATTATCGTACATGACAAGAGACTTCAAGGTCACCAACCCTGCACTCCCTTTGGTCATGTCGGTATCTGTAGCAGACAGCTCCAATACACCATTCACGTACATGTTAATGGATGAACCGTTCATTTCAAGTTTGACGTTATACCATGTATCCACAGCCAGCTTATAATCGGATTTTGTGGCGAGCGTTGTGGTAGAACCATTCACTTTTTTCCGAATTTCAAGTTTCCCGCCACTGCTGTTGTACAAGGACGCTGCATAATAATTGTTGGCATCCGCATATCGGCCTGCTACATACGTGCGAGTCGATCCGTTGAAATCGACGACTTTCACATCCGCTGCAATGGCATAGTTACTCCACTCCGCATCTCCCGCCGAACTTCTGCCCTCGCTCTTGCCCGATTGATAATATACTGCGTTTCCCTGATCCTGAACGACAGACCAACTGCCACTCGTGGACGTCCATTGGGCATCCCCATTCTCAAAGGAATCCTGCGTCCATCCACCCGCTTGAACGGGATGAATTAGCCCAAGCGAGAGCACAAGACTTATGCTTAACGCCAGGATTATCATTTTGGTAAATCGTTTGTTTCTACTCATGAATTATTCCTCCAATATGTATGAATCAACTCCAATGCTATTTATCGGGCGTACCGTTATAAACGGAAATAGGTTTAAAGTATTAATAAATAAACCCAAAATTCATTATGATTTTTCATATATATCCTTTCTGAAAATATTCTGAAAGAACCAGATGCCTCATTTTTCCCGAACAAATGTACACGTTTAAACATCGAGATATCTCTTTATACCTACTTAATCACCCCCGTCATTACAGCTTTCTATGATGGTGTACCAATATGAAAATGCATGAAACAATATAAAACAACCAATTTACTGTCAATCGATTCCTGTAATTTCTTGTCGCGCTATGTTAGATTATCCATTGGAATAATATCACATATATAGATAGGGGAAATTAGAACGTGAAGAAATCATGGGCACTATCCATCATTATGAGTTTTGTTTTGCTTGGCGGGGTATTTGCACCTGCAGGGTCCTATGCCGCTGCTGCGGATGACTCAACTACTACATATTCGGAAGACGCATACTCCGAAGTTGACACAACAGAAGAAGAGCCGGAACTTACAGCCGACGAAGCAGATTTCTTGAACTACATGGATCAACTGGATAGCGCATCCGTATATGAGGAGAAAGCTTTCGATGCTTTGGGCGGGGGATTTTACATTACATCTTCCAATCGCAAGTCCGTTTTCCTGAAATTGACCAACACAGCGATTCCTAACTACACCAAATATGTATCCAAGCTGAAGCTGATCAAGCCACAAAATGCGGAACTGCAAAAAATCCACGCCAACTTGATCAAAGGTAGCTATACACAGCTGGAAGGATTCCAACTCGCTAAAAAAGCGGTCTCCAAAACAACGGTAAACAGCGCTGTCCTGAAACAAGCCAACGCCAAAATTGATACCGGCAAGAAAAATATCGAGAAGTTCCAAAAAGAATTGTCTGCCTATGCCAATAAACTCGGGTATGAGTTTTAAAAAATAGTACCTAAATCTAAACGGTGAATTCAAGTCACCTTTACCTCATATATGAAGCGAAAAGCACCCTGCGTTTCGAATTCGATATATTGAGATTCCAGGAAAAAAAAGTGTTTTCTTTTTCCAATTTAGTTCGTATAATAGCACTATAATCAAAAGGCTATGCTGCCGAAAGGTACAACCTCGTGAACATTGGGGTTGTGCCTTTTTTGCGTTTATAGCCATATGATCCATCCCAGATAAGGAGTGAATGCTATGTTACTTGAAGCTATTTATCATCGTCCCAAAATGAATTGGTCCTACGTATATGACCGTTCCACCATGCACCTGAGGCTCCGTTCCAAGCGGGGCGACCTGGATGCTGTTATCGCCATCATCGGGGATAAATATGCATGGGATCGTACGGTTCTCCACCTTCCGATGCGAATCTTTGCCCGTGATGCCCTGTTCGATTATTGGGAAGTGGAAGCGCAACCACCTTACCGTAGATTACGCTACGGCTTCCAACTGATCGAGGGAGAAGAATCGGTCTGGATGACGGAACGGGGATTCGAACAGGCTCTGCCTGATCATCCGTTGGAATTTTTCGATTTTCCATTTATGAATCCGGTGGATTTCTTCGAGGCACCTGCTTGGGTTAAGGATGCTGTATTCTATCAGATCTTCCCTGAACGTTTTGCCAATGGTGATCCGTCGATCAGTCCAAAGAATGCTGAACCCTGGGGCGGTGAACCGACGCCTGTCAATTTTTTCGGAGGTGACTTGCAAGGTGTTCTGGACCACCTCGATCATCTGAGCGCACTTGGCATTAACGCCATTTATTTCTGCCCGGTGTTCCAGGCTACAACCAACCATAAGTACAATACCGCAGACTACCTGAGGGTCGATCCGCACTTTGGCACCAATGAGAAATTGAAGGAACTTGTGGATGCATGCCATGCACGTGGGATACGGGTAGTTCTGGACGCGGTGTTTAACCACTCAGGCAGAGAGTTCCTTCCATTCGCAGATGTGCTTGAAAAAGGGGCTGCTTCCCGTTATGCAGATTGGTTCCATGTCAGAGAATGGCCGGCACGTATCGAGGATGGTATTCCCACATATGATACCTTTGCCTTCGAACCCCTTATGCCTAAACTGAACACGGAGCATCCCGAGGTTAAGGAATATTTGCTGGAGGTGGCCCGCTACTGGATTCAGGATATGGGTATCGACGGTTGGAGGCTGGATGTTGCCAATGAGGTAGACCATCAATTCTGGCGTGAATTCCGGCAAACGGTCAAATCACTTAACCCGGATGCCTATCTACTAGGCGAAATCTGGCATGATTCCATCATGTGGCTGCAGGGGGATCAGTTTGATGCAGTCATGAACTACCCTTTCACGAATTCAGTCATGGATTACGCTGTGCTTGGCAAGCTGGACGGCCTCGGATTTGCCAACGAGGTTGGCAAACTGCTTGCTGCGTATTCACAGCCTGTAACCGAAGCAGCTTTCAACCTGCTCGGCAGTCATGACACACCAAGACTGCTCACCCTATGTGAAGGGGATGTACGCAAGATGAAGCTAGCTGTCATTCTGCTGCTTACGTACCCAGGTGCTCCTTGTATTTACTATGGTGACGAGGTAGGGCTGGATGGTGGCTATGATCCAGGTTGTCGCAAATGTATGGAGTGGGACGAACAGAAGCAGAACAAGGATCTGCTCGATTTCTTCACCCAAGCCATTGCCCTGCGTAAACAACACGCTGCATTGCGCAGTGCGGACATCACCATGATTTACGCGGAAGCAGGAGACCCGTGCATTGCCATTGGACGCAAGGATCAGGAGACCGGGGAACAATTTGTACTCGTCCTGAATGCAAGTGAAGAACCACGCAGTATGGAGTTGCCACTACACCAAGGAACTTGGCGTAATGTATTCTCAGCCACAACTCGGGAAACTCAGCAGAACAAGCTGAAGCTGGACTTGGAAGCGTACGGTTTCTCCCTGTTGCAGTTGGATGTCAAATCACACGTTAAGGCATAACAATTACATTAATGAACAGCCCTTCTCGATGCTATCCCAGATCATTCGCAAGAATACTGTGTATGTTTATCTCTCAAAGTGAAAAAAGGGGAACCATCGGTGCGTCATGCATCCGAAGGTTCCCCTCTCCTATTACAACTCATGATGTCCCCTGCTGCATTGGCATTCATGAGTCACTTTATTCATTCGTTCAATCAGTATTGTGTCCCTTCCATATCCTCCTCCAGGCTAGCCGCAACCTCATCCCGAACGGAGGAGATAGGACCGGGAATTCTTATTTTCTTCATTCTTGAACTTGTTAATGTCTCCTGAGTAATCACAATCTTTTGCGGGATTTTGTACTGGGGTAGCTTGTCTCGGCAAAAATCCCAGATTTGTCTGCGTAGTTCCGTAAGAGTCTGTTCACCTGTAAGTCTGACCGTGGCCTTTACCATCTGTCCCATGATCCCACTTGACTCGCCACTCACGACTGCTGTTTCAATGAATTCCATTTGTTCCAGAATACTCTCCACTTCCGCAGGATAAACCTTACGTCCGCCTACATTAATGATCTCGGAGCGGCGACCCAAAATGCGAATGTAGCCATCCTCCATCTCCGCTTCATCCCCGGTCTGGAGCCAACCATCTTCCGTGAACGGAGACGGAGCGTTCAGATACCCAATCATGGCCGTTTTTGTTTGGATCTCAAGCAACCCGTCCACAATCCGATAACGGACTTCTCCGTCACGAACCGTAAATAGCAATGAACCGGAATTTTTGGAGCGTGTCGGCAGAATGCCAAGCTCCGACATACCATAAGCCTGCACCGTACGTACATTCGGAAACTGTCTATTCCATGCGGTAAGCAGCGCCTCTGGCATAACCTCTGAACCATAGGAGACCACTTCGAGACTGGATAGATCGAACTCCTGATAGACTCCACTAAGGAGCAGCAAATTCATGAACGTTGGTGAGACTGGCAAGGCCTGAACACGGTACTTTTCAATGGTTTTGCATACTTCCAGGGGGGAGCGATCCGGTATGACGCATAAACAGCCGCCGCTGGACAGGGATTGCAGCATCGTGTTTAAGCCGCCAATGTGGTCAAACATCATAAACGGAATGGTAAAGAGCGGCCGGACTTGCCGCCTGAACCCGTGCAACAGACGATCCGCGCTGTGAACAGCAGCTTTGCTTTGCCCTGTCGATCCGGATGAGAAGATTACCAGACCTGCGTTCTTTTCCTGACTCAGCCTATCCAAAATCGGGGACCGAGAGCCTTGCACGGAGCAACGTCTGGCTATAGCTTCCCCTTCCCCAACACTCATGCGCCATTCTGCCTGAGCGAGCGCTGTATACTCATTCCTTTTAGCCTCGACCAAGTGTCGATCCATCGGAACCACAATACAATTCCGCTCCAGTAGAGCGATCAATGCCGCTGCCGCATAAGGAGAATAATCCTCTTCAAGCGCAACGGTTGTCCCTTCAATCCCTTCTCTGGAAATCCACTGGCTAAAGGTGTGAACCTGATCCAATAACCAGTTATAACTATACTGCTCGTCCTTCCATATCAACGCAGGACGATGGTCATACGCGGCGAACCGTTCCAGAAGAAAAGTGATATTCATCCCTCATCATCCTTTGGGCAAGGTTTCAATTGCGCCTCCAGATATTCAACCAGTGATTCCACCGTTCGATAAGGACTTTCTGGCATGGAAGCTGCCGCCATTTCCGCGAGGGTTATCCCTACACCGAACGTATCTTCAACACTTTGCTCGACAACGGCAAGTAAAGTTACAAGTTCAAGGGAGTCCAGTCTTCCCCGACTTCCATATAGGGGCGCCTGCAAGCCATGCTCTAGAGGAATGGGCGCGTTATGGTACCGATTAAGCTCATCGCAGCTGTCCAGCACAATCCGCTCAATGACTTCCCGATGTGAAGGCGTAGGCGCGGGATTTCCCACAGTCGATGGGATCTGTCTGAAGCGATCAGCATGCTGATGTGTCGTCATTAGCGCTTCGTACCAGCGTAATTCGTCCGCCGCCAATTGTTCGATAATATCTGTTAACTGCTCCCGCCATTCAGGGCTTCGTTTCATTCTGGCGATCTGCAGCAGCTTATGCGCCTGTTCCCATCGGGCAATCATTGCACCGAATTCTGCAACATATTGATCATGAGGAGAATCGAGCCATTGGGCGGCCTCTTCCAGCAAATCGCGGAAAAAGTAGCGGCTCCAGCGCATGTCGAACAGGAACGCGGAGATAGCTTTCTCCTGTTCCCGATCCACCTCGGCATCCGGGTGCAATCTTTGTAACAATTGTGATGTGACAGCCTGTCCAAAATAATAGCTTCGATTGCCCTCCCAGATCGTTCTGCCCGCGATGAATTCATGGGCCTGTGTCGCCAGCGCAGAGCGCAGCATGTTCCGATAGCCTGCGGAGTCGAGTGTTTCCACTGCACGGATCTCCATCGTGCCATATGTTCGTAATGTTTCTTTGCGCCGGGCTATTTCGAGCTCGGAGATATTTTTGTTTCCTTTCCAGAACTCTTGGAAATCAGGTGATGACACAGCTCCCATGTATTTGGAGGGAACGGGGTCATAGACATAGAACTGCTCCTCATCCATTCCGTACACAGCCAGCCAATGATCGACCAGATGCAGGCGTGAGTCTTGTTTAACGAGTTTATGAATATACTCGGGATTTCGATAATCATCCCCATAAGGCAAGCAGTAACTTGTGCCTGTAACGACCAAAGGCCCCTCATTTTCAAGCCGTTCCCGAATATATGCCTTTCCTTGTTCGAAGCTGTCAAACTCCCGTTCTCCAAACACTTCCCACATCGGCTCCTCATAATCCAGCTTATGAAAGTAAGGCTTAATTAGGCCACGATCTGAACAGGAAGTCAGACTATATAAGCGGCTGGAAGCTAACAGACCGAGACTGCTTATCGAGCCCTGACGCTGAAGGATTTCGTGAATCAAAGGAAAATTACAGGGATAATAATACGGAATATCCATCGTTGGTTGGAACGGTTGACTAATCATGGCTACCTCCTATTCCCGGCTTTGGCAGCCGTGCTGCCCCAAGACTGGATTTTGTAATGAAGAGACAGATTAGCATGGGCACGAAACACCCGATTGGGCAGTGCCTTGCCATCTGCATCGGTTTCAAACTGCCGGAAGCCTCGCGTGAACCTGAACCGAAATCCGCTGTCACGTGGAACCTCGAAACAGCCTTCATAATGACCACCTCCGGTGTGCAGAAGCTTCATGCCCATGCCTCCGTAGATCGAGTCATCATACATGTCCTGAAAGGGTACCTCGGCACTCATGCAGACAGTCACGTGACCCGATAATTCTTCCACAACCGTGTACATGCGTGATGCCGACAACTCTCCCACCGTCAGGGTAACCACTGCATGACCTATCTTGACAGGAAACAGTTCCCCATTGGGTCGAACCTCAAGAACATCAGGGTGATCGGACCTATAATCCCCTTCAAGCACACTCATGGTGAACCCGCTATCGTAATGAAGCAGCGCATTGATGTACCCGCTCATGCCGCCCTTCAATCCAATAACGTCCCTTCCCATCAGCTCCAGAGAGACTGGATTCCCGATTCGGCCAAACATGTACAGAAGCGGAAGGTGAACCCGCTCTCCCCAATCCGCTTCCTGATGACCTGCATCCTGCTGTTCCAGAAATGCGATATCCTTGCCAGGCTTATATCCCAGTTCGAGCATCTGATGGACGACATTCCTTACCTGGGAAGGCAGAAACAATCCTTCTGCGTCCCCAATATCCATCCACATTTGAATGGGAGCACTGCCCTCAGGCATGAGGTACATATCCTCTTCCTGTAACCTGCTCTCCGACGTTTCATCCAGCTGCACGTCCACGAAAAAGGGAGAGAGCATGATCAGTTTGCCAAAAATTTCAGGATGACGTGTTCCTATATGGAAGGTGCTGAGTGCCGCTGCGGAAGAACCAAGCAGTCCCGTATTGTCCTTGTCTGGAAGTGTGCGGTAATGCTCGTCAATGAATGGTTTCAGTTCATGAATGATAAAGTGTTCATAATCCAGGCCTGAGCAGCCCACACTCACCGCTTCTCTTGCAGGCGCAATGAAATGATAGAATTCATTGTGTGTAACTGGACGAACATGGGCAATTCCGACAATGATCAGTCCATCCATCAAGCCTTGATCAATCAGTTGGTCTGCCGCCTGATCTACGTGCCACGTTTCATTTCCCGCAGTCGAAGAGCCGAAGGCCCTCTGACCCGCATGCATGTATAACACCGGATAGCGTTGATCCACATGCTCCTTATAGCCTGGTGGCAAATAGACAAAAATCTTTCTTGTGTTGTCCAGCCTGGATGCCTTGAAACCTTCCACACATTCGATGACAGAATGAGTGTTCACTGATCCATCAACCGCCTCTCCTATAGATTTCCCTTTTAAACTACCGGGATTTACTTGTTAGTCCTGCTTCGTTCTTCCCTTGGCTACATCGACAAACAACCCCGTCTCTGAAGAGACGGGGTTGTTTTAAAACACCGAAATGTTCTAAAATGCATAGCCCTTATATTGGTGGGTCTGCGAATAGTTTAAATCTGTTGAGCCTGATTTGTAAATATAGAAATAGAAAAAAAATGCTCAAGAAAAAGTTATTGACAACCAAACCATTATTTAATTATCATAACGTTGTGATTATAACTAGAGGGCCATGCTTTTAAACCCAATCGGTTTAGGACAACCCCGGTAACTCCAGCAGGAGGTGCCGGGGTTGTTGGCGTTCATAAAGGGGGGATATCGTTAAGAATAACCTACCAACGTCCAATGTTGAAAGCGCTTTTCCAATCAAAAAAGAGATCACAAATCTATATAAATTGAACTACACATTTGCACGAGAACGGAGAGGACAGAAATAACCTGAAGAAGTGAAGCTAAAAGCTTTCTGAAGGAAAGCTCCATCGGAAGCATACGCTTCGCCTTTATCCCCGGATTTCCCCCTTTGAAAAGGGCATCAAAAAAATCTGGGGATAACAGCGATCGGAAGGTTGTTCTGTCATCGGAGTGGTAAGTGTAAATATTCTTTAGTTCAATTTATATAATAAACGAAGGGTGGATTACCAATGTTCAAATGGACCAAGCGAATCATCCTCAGTACCACGTTGAGCTTCAGCTTGCTGGCCGGAAGTGCACTGCCATTATTCCCGGCGGCCTCCGTATTTGCAGATGCTGATACGGCTGTAAGCAACAAGCAGAACTTCAGCACCGATGTTATTTATCAGGTATTTACCGACCGCTTTCTGGACGGCAATCCCTCCAACAACCCTACCGGGGGAGCCTATGACGCCTCCTGTTCTAACCTGAAGCTCTATTGCGGGGGCGACTGGCAAGGACTGATCAACAAGATCAACGACAACTATTTTTCCGATCTAGGTATTACGGCACTCTGGATTTCCCAGCCTGTGGAGAACATTTACTCGCTGATTAACTATTCCGGTGTCAACAATACGGCTTATCACGGCTATTGGGCACGTGACTTCAAGAAGACCAATCCTGCTTTCGGTACGATGACCGATTTTCAGAACCTGATCAATACGGCACATGCCAAAGGCATTAAAGTCATCATTGATTTTGCTCCTAACCATACCTCTCCTGCCATGGAAACCGACACCTCGTTCGCAGAGAATGGAAAGTTATACAATAACGGCACTCTGCTTGGTGGCTACACCAATGATACGAACAAATTATTCCACCACAATGGCGGCTCCGACTTCTCCACACTGGAGAACGGTATCTACAAAAATCTCTATGATCTCGCTGACCTGAACCACAATAACAGCACCATTGACACCTACTTCAAGGATGCGATTAAGCTCTGGCTGGATATGGGTATTGACGGAATCCGGGTGGATGCGGTGAAGCATATGCCGATGGGATGGCAAAAAAACTGGATGTCCTCCATCTATGGCTACAAACCGGTATTCACGTTTGGTGAATGGTTCCTGGGTTCATCTGCATCCGATGCGGACAATACCAACTTCGCCAACCAATCCGGTATGAGTCTGCTCGACTTCCGTTTCAACAATGAAGTACGTAATGTGTTCCGTGATAACACATCCACGATGGTTGCCCTGGATTCCATGATCACCAGCACAGCCGCTGATTATGCCCAGGTGAATGACCAAGTGACCTTCATTGATAACCATGACATGGATCGCTTCAAAACAAGTGCTGTCAATAACCGTCGCTTGGAACAAGCTCTTGCATTTACACTTACCTCGCGGGGCGTGCCAGCCATCTATTATGGCACTGAGCAGTATTTGACAGGTAACGGCGACCCTAACAACCGTGCCAAAATGCCTTCGTTCTCCAAAACAACAACTGCTTTTAACGTCATCAGCAAGCTGGCTCCATTGCGCAAAACCAATCCAGCCATCGCCTATGGAACAACCCAGCAGCGCTGGATTAACAACGATGTGTATGTGTATGAACGTAAATTCGGCAACAACGTGGCTGTCGTAGCGGTTAACCGTAATCTTTCGACGTCCACATCCATCAGTGGTCTGACCACTTCACTCCCTTCGGGTACATACAACGATGTTCTTGCAGGTGCATTAAGCGGTAATAACATTACCTCTACAGGAGGTAACGTCGCTAACTTCACTTTGGCAGCAGGAGCTACAGCGGTCTGGCAGTATACAGCCAATACCACTACACCAACTATCGGGCATGTGGGCCCTGTAATGGGTAAAGCGGGTAATACTGTTACCATTGATGGTCGTGGATTTGGTACTACCAAAGGCACTGTCTATTTCGGTACAACCGCTGTTACCGGTTCAGCCATCACATCATGGGAAGATACTCAGATCAAAGTGACCATCCCTGCTGTTGCTGCCGGCAACTATGCAGTTAAAGTCGCAGCGAGCGGAGTCAACAGCAACACTTATAACAATTTCACGATTCTTAGTGGCAACCAGGTTTCCGTCCGTTTTGTCATCAACAATGCATCTACTACACTCGGTCAGAATCTCTATCTGACAGGCAATGTTGCGGAGCTAGGGAACTGGTCTACAGGCCCTCTCGCCATTGGTCCGGTCTTCAATCAGGTCATCTATTCTTATCCAACCTGGTATTATGACGTCAGCGTGCCTGCCGGAACGAATCTGGAATTCAAGTTTTTCAAAAAGAACGGCTCAACGATTACGTGGGAAAATGGCAATAATCATACCTTCACCACACCAACCAGTGGAACCGCAACCGTTACAGTGGACTGGCAGCCTTAATTCCTTCACCGTCCTATCATTCAACCCGGAGTCAGACGCGACAAGCGCCTGCTTCCGGGTTCTTTGATTAGGCTCGTCCTTATCTATGGCATGCATTTACTATCGATAGTTCCGAATGGATTTTAATCCTGCTGCCGCAATAATTCCTACCACCAACAGCAATGCTCCCAGGCTCTCCAGCACGGTTTGGGCACCCCACTGATCAGCCAAAACGGAAACCACCGTTAATCCCAGGATTGGGGCTGTACTTGTTATGGTTCCGAGCACCCCGTAGATTCTCCCCTGCAGCTCATCGGGAACCTCGGCACGCATCATGATCTGGGTTAACATCGTACAGCACGCAAACATGGCTCCCCCGGCAATGATCAGCGGCAAGGCCACCAAAGGAGAAGATACATTGGCTAACAGCATATACAGTGGGCCGAGAACCAGCAGACCGATGAACACCCATCGCCCCCTTCGTTTCAGCCGATTGCCTGAGGCAATCAGAATCCCGGAACCCAGCATGTACCCCAGTGGAATACATGTCTCGATCAGTCCGAACTGGACAGGATTCGCCTGCCATACTTTGACGGCCATGACCTGAACAAGCATGATGGCTGACATGAAGAAGAGAATCAGCAGCGGATTAAGAATAACGATTGAACGAATCAGGGGATGAGAGAAGATGTAGGAAAATGAACCGCCCCACTCCTTTACGAACGATCCTCTATGCATGGAAGAGCGTTGTACATCCGGAAAACGCCCAGCCAACATCACACATAACGCAGACAGCAGAAAGGTCACACCCGTAATCATAATAGCCGTAAATCCTCCAAATGCAGAAACTGCAATGCCCGCTGCGGCCAGTCCGCTGATCCGGGCAATATTATCAACCAGATGGATGGTTCCTGTAGCTTGTTGCAGATGCTCCCTCCCCACCAGACTGGTTACCGAAGCATGAAATGCTGGCGCCTGAAACAGACTGGAAAACATCGAAAGGGAAAGCATGAGCAGTACGATTGGAAAAGGAGCGTGCAGCACAAACAGACTCACCGCGATGATAAACGCCATAGCCCCACGAAACAAATCCGACGACAGCATCAATGTTCTGCGATCCAGTCTGTCGGCAAACGTACCTGCGAATGATCCGAACAGAAAACTGACGACCATGTTACATACTTGTACAGCTGCCATGCTCTTCGCACTTCCTGTGGTCTGCAACACCCACAGACTGATGGCAATGCCGTTGAAACAATCACCAAATACGGAGATGCCATAGCCACACAAAATTCTGCGATAAGCAACATTACGCCAAAGCGCCCTATTGGCCATTTTCTGACTCTCCGCAGCAGCAAGAGCCCCGTTCGGTCCCAATTCCGGTTCTGGGGACTGTAGCGTTCCCATCGATCTTTTCCTCCTCTTGTCATTCGGATCTCAAACAGCAGGCAGGCGCTTCCGGAGCAGTTCCAGCGATGAATGGAACCTCTCAGAAGCGCCTGATTGGTGGCCTGGGTATGTTCTACAGGCTGTCTATGCGATTTGGGTGTTTATCCTCTTATCCTTTTATCCTTTGGAGGCGCCAGAGGTCAGCCCCTGCACCAGGAAGCGTTGCAAGAATACAAACAACAACGTAATCGGAATAGCGATCAGTACCGCCCCGGCAGCAAACATCGTAAAGTTACTGTCCTGATAGCGGCTAACCAGATCCCACATTCCAACCGCAAGTGTCCAGTTCTCTTTTGTCCGAAGTACCAGCCGGGCAAAGATAAAGTCCATCCATGCACCAGTAAAGCTGGTTAAGGCTACATAGGTCAGCATCGGCCGGGACAACGGCAGAATGATGCTGGTGAACACACGCAGATGACTGGCACCATCAATTCGTGCTGCTTCATCCAAACTGCGCGGGATGGTATCAAAGAACCCTTTGACAATAAATCCACCCAGCACGGCCCCAGACGAATAGACCAGAATCAACGCGGCATGAGTGTCCAGCAATTTGATCTGAAGCAAAATAATATAAATGGCAATCATGCTCATGAAGCTCGGGAACATCCCGAGAATCAGCATGGTGGATAGTATGGTCTTGCGACCGCGAAACCGGAACCGGGATAAGGCATACATGCCTAAAGTGACCATGAGCGTTGAGAAAATCATGGTGAAAAAGGCGATCTTCAACGTGTTCAGATACCATGTTCCATACATGAACGACGGGTTATTAAACAGTTCCCCATAATGTGCCAGCGTGAACGCTTCAGGCCACAGACGTTCACTGAACAGGGCCGCACCTGGACGCAGTGACGAGAGAAATATCCACAAGACGGGATACACCGATACGATGGCAATGATAACCAGCAGCACATAGCTGATCGTCAGACGCATGGGATTGTTGCGCTTTTTCATTGAATCATGTCCTCCTCCTTGAACGATTTGGAACGACGGAAATTCCAGATGGAGAACGACGCAATAATCAGGAAAATAATGATACCGACCGCCGAAGCCATATTGAACTTGTTGTTATCCAACGTCAGTTTGTACAACCAGGTCACGAGAAGATCGGTTGATCCCGCATACTGATAATCCCCACGCAGCGGATTACCGTTCGTCAACAGGAAGATGACATTGAAGTTGTTGAAATTCCCGGCAAATTGCATAATGAGCACCGGTGTCGTAGCGAACATGATAAAAGGAAGCGTAATGATGCGGAACTTCTGAAAGCCAGACGCACCGTCTACCTCAGCCGCTTCATACAAATCCCGTGGAATCGCCGTTAGCACGCCCAGTATGAGCACCATGCTGACCGGGATTCCGATCCACATGTTTACAATGACGACTGTAACTTTTGCCCAGAATGGATCGGTTAACCATGGCAACCCCTCAAGGCCAAAAGCCTTCATATACGTATTAATGGGACCAAACTGTCCGTTGAACAGGTTACGCATCAGAAGCAGTGAGATAATCTGCGGAATGGCATACGGAAGAATGAAGATCGTCCGCCACAGCTTTTTGAAACGAATACCCTTCTGCTCGATGAGAAGTGCAACCAGCACCCCACCAAAATACGTAGTCACCGTTGCCAGAATGGCCCAGATCACGGTCCATGTTAATACTCCAAAGAAGGTATGGCTCCACGATTTAAGCTGAATTAGATCCGTAAAAGTCTTGAAACCGACCCAGTCCACCAGCTTGGCGGGCGGAATATGATCCGGTGCCGAGTAATTGGTGAAGGCCAGGGTAATCGTAAATAAAATCGGCATAATGGTGAAAAACAGGATTCCGAGCGCAGGGATGGATAGGAAAAGATACGGAAATTGTTTATCAAGCAGATATCTCAGGGAAGCAGAAGCTCCAGTGGCCTGCTTGCCTTCCTCTCTTAATTTTCCCGTGATGTACGCATCCCGAATATTGAAAATATATAGAAGAAGAAAAACGAAAAATACCAAAAGTACTATGATTCCGTTGAGCAGCAAAAAGATGGAGTGGTCGCCCTGTTGCAGCACCGTTGATCCATTGACCTTGACGAAACGCTGCGTTTGCTCGCCCAGCGTCCATACTCCCCATACAGCCTGATTCAAACGGGGAATCAGATAAGCGAGTCCTACTCCCTCTAGGATCAGAAAACAAATTCCCTTAATCCATTGACGGTTATACAACTGTCCAAGTCCTTGCAGGACAAGGGACAACACAGCCGCTGTCATGCGATGCTGTCTTTCTCGATTCGGTTTAACAGTGACTGGAACATGCTGTTGTTTCATTCATTCCTACTCCTTCCCGGCAAGCGAAGTTACCGATCAGTTATAGCAGAGTGCAGAGGACATGTTGACTTCCTCTGCACCTGCTCTTTCTTTTTTATTGGACAGTTGCAAGGCTCTCCTTGACTTGTTTGACTGCGTTATCCAGAGAGGTTTTCACATCCTTGCCTCCATCCCATATGTCGGTAATTGCTGCACTGATGGGACCCCATACGCTATCCATGGCAGGAAGCGAAGGCATTGGGGTAGAGTTGTTGAATTGCTCAAGGAATGCCTTCGTGATTTCATCCCCTTGAATCTTCGGATCTGCCGCCACGTCTTTATTGGCTGGGAGAGTGCCGTTCATCTCAAAGTTGACCATCTGGGATTCGGCACTGGAGAGATAAGCTGCAAACAACTTGGCAGCATTCGGATAGGTTGTAAATGCATTGACGTAATAGGCCTTGACTCCAGAGAAGGAGGTCATCGGTTTGCCTTCAATCGCCGGAAGTGGCGCAACACCGAAGTCAATGCCAGCATTGCGATAATCGGCGATGGACCAAGGTCCGTTAATATCCATGGCCAGTTTCCCGCTTGAGAAGAGACCTTTCTTGATGTCATAGTTCACATCGCCCATCTTCACAGGCAGTACTTCCGATTTCAGCGTTTGCAAGAACTGACCGCCCTTGATGGCTCCCTCATTGTTGAGGCCAATATCCTCGCTGTTCATGCCTTCATCACCAAAGATATATCCGCCCTGGGAAGCCAGATAAGCAAAGTTATAATAGAACTGCTGGAGCTCCCACATCAGAGTGTACTTATTATTTTTGGTGTCATTAAAGGTTTTGGCAAAGCTGATAATGTCATCAAATGATTTCGGTGCTTCGGGATAAAGCTTTTTGTTGTAGAACAACGCATAGGTTTCTACGCTGTAGGGATAGCCGTATAAGATGTCTTTGAAGGTTACGGCTTTAACCGCATTGTCACTAGTGGATTGTGTAGTCTGTTGCTCAAAAATATCGTTCGGCAAAATCAGTCCAGCTTCTGAAGCGCTGCCAATCTTGTCATGTGGGAAAACGACCACATCCGCAGCCAATCCCGCGGGTCCGTCCGTAGTGAGCTTGGTCACTTGATCCGTCGGCGGCAATTCCTCGATTTTTACAGAAACGCCGTATTTCTCTTCAAATTTCTTCGCCCGTTCTTCAATAAAGCTGCGCTGATTTTTATCCTCCCATATGACAAGGCTTGCGCCCTCTTCTGGCTGAATATTTTCCGCGGTTACTGTGGTTTCTCCAGTCTCACCGCTGTCTGTTGTGGTTGGCGCAGCGCCTCCACCTCCGCTTGAACACGCGGTAAGTGTGAGTGCCATGAATCCTGCAAGTGCTGCTTGCTGCCATTTTCTCATTGAATTTCCCCCTTTTCGTAGTCATGATCGATGCTGTACTCGCGCTTTTCACCCGTTTTTCTGTGTACTGTTCCTGTATTCCGAAGTTCAGCTTATATCCGTTTGAACGTAATACAAACGTTTGCTCATATTAACCTCAGATGGGTACAATCCTTATGTAATCGGGATGAATTTTCTAGGAAGTATGTTGATTCAAGTCATGTAAGCGCTATAATAACAATCACATCATACAATAGCGAACTTTATTTGCACAAACGTTTGCACAAGTCATTTTCGTCCATTTTCCTTCACTTTTATGGCTTATGTTCCTGTAATTTCCGATTTGCTTGATCTCCCGCCGTCTTCCTTTGTTTTGCTTTCCCCTCTTCACCATGATGCAGTTAGCAATTGATTTATCGAAGTCTTTGAATTAACATAGGAGACATGTTGAAATGCTTGTACAGAAGGGATTTTTCACATGATTACAATCAAAGATATTGCCAAATTGGCGGGTGTATCCCCTTCTACGGTCTCACGGGTTATTTCCAACCATCCCAGAATCAGTTCGGAAACGTCACTCAAAGTGAAGCAAATCATGAAAGAAATGAATTATCATCCAAATATGATGGCCAAAAGCCTTGTTTCCAAAACGACTCAAACCCTGGGTATCATGCTGCCCCGACCTGCTGAAGAGCTGTTTCAGAACTACTTTTTCGGAGAATTGCTTCGGGGAATCATTACGCATGCCACCCGCATGAATTATGAACTTCTTCTCTCCACCGAAACGTCTTCCAGCGATGAGTTGAATGCTATATCCCGCCTGGTACATGGGCGACGCGTGGATGGTATTTTGCTGCTTGGCTCCAAAAGGGAAGATCCGATTATTTCGTTTTTGGAGGCGGAAAAGTTTCCTTTTGTGCTGATTGGCCGTAGCGAAACACATCCCGATGCACCGATGGTGGACAATAACAATGTACAGACAGCATTCGATGCAACCACACATCTGATTGCCCAAGGGCATAAACGAGTGGGATTTGTTAGCGGACCACCAGATTTGACGTTGTCTCATGATCGCATGCTCGGATACAAAAATGCGCTTGAAGAAGCCGGTCTTGATGCTAACAATGACTGGATCGTGGAAGGAGAATTCCTGCAGGAAAGCGGCTTCCGGGCGATGTCCCTGTTCATGTCGCTACCCGACAGACCAACCGCCCTCGTTGTCATCGACGACAATGTTGCCTTTGGCGTGCTTCGTGCTCTGGCCGAGCTGGGATATAACGTTCCTGAAGATATAAGTGTTGTGAGCTTTAACAATATTGCTTTATCAGAACTTGCTTCGCCGCCGCTTAGTTCCATTGATATCGGAACTTATCAGCTGGGCTATACTGCTGTTCAGGTATTGTTAAAAATTCTAAACGGTGAACACCTGCCTCAGAATCCAGTTATTATTCCGCACCGCTTGATTGTTCGGGATTCGTCCCTATTTACGTTATCCGGGAACACGTAGACATGTTTGTGCAAACGTTTGTCCTATTGGCCTAATGTTCAACATTCTCGCCTGTTACGGACATGCAAAAAGAAGCCCATACACTGGTATGAGCTTCTTTGCATATTTCAGTTATGGACGACGGATTAGTATGAACTCCATCCTGCATCTGCCGTTACGACTGTTCCGTTCACGAAGCTGGATTCGTCCGAACCAAGGAACAGGGCCACCTGTGCAATTTCTTCACTTTTACCTGCACGCGGATTGATCGCCATTCCCAGCTGTTGTCTGCTGGCACCGAAGTGATTAATGTTTGTCATTGTGGAAGCAATATTGGTTTCAACCCCACCCGGAGCAATTGCATTACAGCGAATACCTTGTTGAGCATACATGAAGCCTGTATTTTTGGTGAATCCCACAACTGCATGTTTGGAAGCCGTGTAAGCCGCGCCTGCACGTGCACCATGCAATCCGCCGGCTGAAGCGATGTTGACGATAACGCCTTTTTGTTTTTCCAGGAAGATTGGCAGCACTTTGCGGGTAGCACGCATGACACTTGTTGTGTTGATTGCAAAGATACGCTCCCACTTGTCATCCACAATGTCACCAGCTGGTTCCATACTGTCCATAATGCCTGCATTATTGACCAGAATGTCCACTGTTCCATATGTGTTAACTGTCGTATCGATCAGGTTCTGAATATCTTCTTCCTTCGCCACATTCGCAACCACAAACGTCGCTTCTCCACCATTTGCCTTGATATCCTCAGCCACCGCCTGCGCTGAGGCTTCATTGATATCCGATACAACCACCTTAGCACCTTCTTGCGCGTACAGTGTTGCAATTGCTTTGCCCATGCCAGAACCCGCACCTGTTACTACAGCCACTTTATCTTGAAGTCTCATGTTGTATCATCCTCCATGTATTCGTTTACAATAAGTTAACAAACAAATGTTCATTAACTCTTATCCTTAGTATAATAAGTCATAGCATTCCTGTTCAATCAGTAAAAGTTTGCCCAATTGTACGTTAATCAACACTTCTAATTCCGAATGTACTTTATCTTAAAATACCTATTTACGAGGAGTACTGCATATGACCGAAATTCCGAGTTCCATGGATCGAAGAATCAAGAAATCCAAAGCGGCGCTGAAGGATGCCCTCATTCAATTAATGCAAAAGCAGTCATTCAAAGAAATATCCATTACCGATATTGTGCAGCTGGCAGATCTGAATCGGGGCACCTTTTACAGACACTATCAATACAAAGAAGACCTGTTCAATGAGATCATCGATGACATTATTAAGGATCTGGTCTTATCCTATCGTGAACCTTATCTGGATAAAGAAATATTTGAAGTAAGTCATATGCCTTCTTCTGCAATCAAAATTTTCGAACATGTGCATCAGCATGCGCAATTCTACACCCTTGTCGTGAAATCGGAGGCATCGTCCAATTTTCAGCAAATGATCTGCGATGTTCTGCGTGACCTTGCTCTTCAGGACCTCAACGAAATATTTCCGTCCCACATCAATCGCGAGCTGCTGGCAAGTTATCAATCCCATGCGATCTTTGGCATGATTATCGAATGGATTCGGCAGGAATTCAAGCATAGTCCCACTTATATGGCAGATGAGTTATTTAAAATCATTAATTACAAACCTGGCAATGTAGCGTATCACACCTCGTATAAGGCACCCTAAGTACAATATGTACACACAAATCAGCATAAAGTTTGAATGAAAGTCTCTCTTTTGCCTCATATTAATCAGGAATCAATTGAATAGTTTCGCAAAATATGGGTAAAAGATATGAACGCCATATTTAACTATTTACATGTGTACCTAATATAATATGAGGAGGAATCATGATGACATCTTTCAAATATCGGCTTGAACAAAAAGAACCCCGTACGGGCCCAGGCGGTATTACCCGCGGTGCTTCCGTTCGGGATTTTCCTGCGTCCATTGGAATAGCGGGCGTATCCATGCGCCTCGAACCGGGAGGCATGCGTGAATTGCACTGGCATGCCAATGCGGCAGAATGGGCTTATGTGATCAGCGGCTCCTGTCGCACCACTGTCATTCACCCGGACGGACATGCGTACACTGATACATTTGAGCCAGGAGATGTATGGTATTTTCCGCGTGGTTACGGACACTCCATTCAGGGATTGGGACCGGACGAATGCCATTTTATTCTGATATTTGATAATGGTGATTTCTCGGAAGATCATACGTTCAGCATTACCGATTTCCTGTCTCATACACCAAACAACATTGTTGCCCAGAATCTTGGAATTACCCCAGAGCGTGCAGCGAAATTGCCTCAGGGAGAAGCCTATTTCGTCAAAGGGCCTGTCCCTAATGACAGCTCCTCTTCCGGAACTTATCGCCGCAATTCGGAGCTGACGACTCCCCACCGATACCCGCTGCATGCCAAGCAGCCCAGACGTGCACCAGGCGGCGGAACCCAACGCACGGTTACTGTCGAAGATTTCCCCATCTCCACCACGATGGCCGGATCATTGATCGAGCTGCAACCAGGCGCATTACGAGAGATGCATTGGCATCCCAACGCCGACGAATGGCAGTATTACATTAGCGGCACTGCCGAAATGACGGTATTTCTGGCAGAAGGTCATGCGGTGACAGAGCAATTCGAAGCAGGCGATGTGGGCTATACACCGATGGGTGCAGGTCACTATATCAAAAATACGGGAGATGAGGTCTGCCGTGTGTTAATTGGGTTCAACAGCGGACACTATGAAGCTATTGATCTGAGCGAGTGGCTCGCAGGCAACCCGGATGATGTGCTGTCCACTAATCTGGAAATGTCCAAAGAGGAAGCCGCACAACTTCCGGATGATACTCTTTTTATCGCTCCTGACCCGAATAAATCGAAGTCATAGTCCAACCACTACCGGTACCTATTGAATATAGGTTTGGAATAATGATCCTTCTGTCATATATCACGAAACCACTCCAGTATCATGGAAAAGGGGTTGGACATCATGGCTTCTGCTTCCGATTCGACCAGTGATCGCAAACGTGTGGGACATACCGTAGAACGACTGGAGCCGGGTCTTTCCCGGCTTCTACTGTCATGTGCACTTGTGCTGATCTCCGGTTTCATTGATGCCGTCGGCTATCTGCAGCTGGGGAAAATCTATCTTTCTTTCATGAGTGGTAACAGTACCAAGCTTGGCATCGCGCTATTTGAAGGAGACTCCGCTGTATTAACGAATATAGGCCTGGTCATTTTTTTATTCGTTGTAGGCGCCTTTATCGGTACGTTGATCACAGATCGATTAGGAAAATGGCGACTGGCGGGCATCTTGGGCTTTGAATCCCTGCTGTTTGCCGGCGCCATTGTATTCTTGCTGTTCCTCCATACACAGAGTGTGCTTTTCCCGATTGCCATCGCCATGGGCATGCAAAATACCATGCACCAGATGGTTGCTCATGCTGATGTGGGCAAAGGATTTGTGACAGGCACATTATTCGGTATTGGACAGGCACTGGCCAAAGCCGTTCGGGGTAAGGCTCCTGCTTCCGAATGGGCAGTACTCGCTCTGTCCTGGGTTATTTTTGTGATCGGTGCAGCTCTGGGAGCATTGCTATTAACCCAAGGAAGCCTGCTGCTTGCCCTGATAGCTTCACTGGCTCTGCTTCTTCTGCTGATCCCCTACGTCCTCCATGTTCAACGTGATTTGACCTAAGCAGCAGAAAGGCAAAAAAAAACGGTCGAACCAGATCTTATCTGAGTTCAACCGTTTTTTGAGGTCATGCATGGAACCTCCTTGTGTTCTTCTAACTGCCTTTCAAACTACAGCCCCAGCTTCTGCCCTTTCTCCAACCGCTGAATCTGCTGCTCCCCGGTATCCGCCAGTTCACGGAATTGATTAATAGTTTCCCGCATCCGTGGCAAAGCCTCCTGCTTATAGAGACTGATGGAGTCGAGCGCGGAAAGCACATCTGTGAAGGCCTGCTTCATCGTATCCACGGAAATGCTGGCCTCATAAGCTTGCTTCTGGATGGCAATGCCCTGATCTTTCAGCATTTTGGACGTACCTGCGATCAGATCGTTGGTCGTCCGGTTAAGCAGTTCAATTTTCTGCAATACAATCTTCTGATTGTACAGTGCACTCGCAACGGTGACGGCAATTTTCAATGCCGAGATCGTTACATTTTTGGCCCGATCCACACCGCGGATCAATTCCTTGTTATTGCGGATGACAACTTCAATCGCCATGATGCCCTGCTGGTTCACCACCAGCATTTGCTGTAAATCCATGACCCGCTGACGTAGCGGGAACAGCACTTCTTCCGTAATGAAGCGAACTTTCTCCGGGTCCTCGTTACGCACTTTGGCGGCTTCGATCTGTGCGTCAATCGACTCATCCATCAGCACCCCAAGCTGAATTTCCTTTTGCAATCTTTTGGTGAGCTCCCGCAGATTTTGCTGTTCAATCTCCAGTGTTGTATTGTCGTTTCTCAAGGTCGCTCTGCCTTTATCCAGTGAGGTCACAATATCAGCGATGACCGCATCGGCCTTCTGGTATTTCAGGAAATAGGCCCGCAGCGGATTAAACAATTTGCCGAGAAATCCGGTCTTGGCGAAATCGACCACGCTGGGGTCTAGATCCTTCAGTTGCATATGCAGCTCGGTCAAGCCTTTGGCGACCTGACCGCCCTCGTCTCCCGTCTTGGACAGATGTCCAACGGAGACTTGAAGCAACGCGTTTTTCTCGGAAGAGGATCTCATCGTATTCATGCCAAAGCCATCAATGGATTGCAGAATCTCCTTACGTTTCTCCAACGATTCGAGATCCAGTGTCATGATCATCTCCACGTTGGCATTTGCGACTTGCTGCAGCTCCTCCACCTCGGCAGGTACGGGCTTTATTTCCTCCTCAATCACCTTCTGAATTTCCTTCTGGCTAGGTATCTCCATCGAAAACGACATCCAAGTTCCCCCTTCAATTACGTGCTATATAAAATGGAATAATGTACCTTACATTAGGTCAATTTGAGTGCAATCCCCGTGCTACATCTGCACGTTGAACAGGTTACCGATTTTGTATACAACATCGTCTGTATCCGCGTTAATGCTCGCCGCTTCGTTAATGCTGGAGATGCTCTCCAAAGCTTTAATGTCCGCGTTATAACCAATCGTGTAGATCGGCACTTTGTACGTTTCGACCAGATCACGAATATCCTTCAGTGTATGACCTTCATTGGTTTCTCCATCACTTAGGACAAAGATCAGTGGCTTCACATTTGGATCAGTAGCCATATAATCTTCCAGCATCTTCATCGCCACGACGATCCCATCAAAGGTTGCCGTACCGCCACCCGCTTGCAGGCTATCCACCGTACCAACAAACATCGACTGCTGATTCGTATCATACTTGGCAATTGGCAGATTCACCGTTACTCCACTAGAGTAGGAGACGAGGCCGATGCTGTTATCTGTGCCAAGGAACTTCTGGCCTTTGCGCAATGATTCCTTGAGTCGGTTCAGCGGTTCGCCGTCCATACTCCCGGATACGTCGGTTACAAATACGGCGGCAATCGGTTTACTGCCGTTCTTTTTCTCTTTCCATACTTTCTGAGCGGACAACAAGGTGCCACCATCCACTGTGTTCAATTCAGACTTGTAGTCTTGCAAGCCGTTGAAGCCGAATTCCTCAGCCGATTGCTGATACTTCGCTTGGGTTACGAATTCCGCATACTTCTTAATGATCTCTTGCTTGTTCTGCGGCAGTTGCCCCAGTGCATACAGCGGGCTGTCATGTCTTACGCCAAAAGGGGTAAAGACATATCCACTTTTCAGATCTGCGGTGTTTACGTAAGTCTGGTACTCCAGTACAAATGCGTCCAGTCGCCCTGACTTGGCTGCCTCACGCATCTGAATGGTTGTGGACGCCGTAAACGGTACGTTCGCTTGGAACTTCTCAAAACCCTCAATCGCTTTCTCACCAAGCGGATTGGAGCTGTCGTATGTGTTGAGTGCCGTCACGAGAAAGTTTAGGCCCGTGGAACTGGCGAACGGATCGGTGTACCCCATCGCGAGCTCATTGTTGGCAATCGCTTCGGTCACGGTTTTTACATTAACCGATCCGTACGTGTCGACCAGTGCATCATATTTGGCTTTGGAGATCACGATACCGGGAACGTTCCCCACCAGTCTTTTGGATACGAGATCTGTCTTTACACCGCTCGCGGCCACCATCTCGCCCCATAACTCATTCGAAGGGGTAAACGCATCAGGCACATATTTACCAGACTTAATATAATCAGCAGCCGTACCGGATGCGATATTACGTAATTTCACTGAAACCTGTTTGCCGCCAACGGTAATGTTAGCCTTGTTGAACTCTTCGGTTACTTCGGTTAACCAGCCATCCGCTCCGGTTCCCGCCTTCTCGATGGAAGAAAAGATCTCTACATAATCATTCGTTGTATTCTCGACCGTGATCGGAAATTTGGAGATGTCCGGCAGTGATTCAGCCACATCCACTGGGTCGAGATCAATCTGTCCCTTCACGGGTTCAGCCGTTGCCGGCGCAATGTCCGCATACAGCTTGCCTAACTCTTTGCCTGCATTCTCTGTCGTTACCTGTGTGCTGGATTTACCAACGTTCGACGTCAGCGTAATCCCTGCATATACGAGGCCAAACACGAGTACCAGCATCACGATCGATATGAAAAAAAACTTTCCCTTCTTAGCCATACGTACAACCCCTCACTGTCTGTATAATTTGGTGTGCTTAATTAGTTGGTCAATTTCTTGCATACATGGCATTTGTTCAATATCTCCTGCTTCAAAGCTGTCCAAGCGGGAGATTTCCAGCATCAATTGGTCAAGCTTCAAAAGAATTTCCTCATTGGTATGAAGCGAGTTTTTCACATAGCTCAGATAGTCGTTATATACTTTGGTCTTTTCCTGAAAGAGCTTTTGGGGAAGTGTAGCGGATTTGGACTTCATCAGGCTGGCGTACTCCGCTTCATCGAACACATTGAGTCGGTTAAGTACACTTCGGATGTTGAGGTATAACAGCTTCTCCACCTCGAGGGTGACCGAAGCAAATTTCTTGTAACTCAGTTCCCCTGGATCAAATCGCTGATTCAACACGTTCAGGAGGGTTTCTTTCTTTTTCTTCATGCGGCTTAGTTGAGATAATCCCAATGTGATATCTTCCTCAAGTACTTTAATGCGTCGATAAAAGGATAACGCTTCCACATAATCTTCATGTGTTTCGATATTCTTCACAGGCAAGACTACCGGCTGTCTGAACAATAAAGTGTAGCTTCCATAGAAGAGAGCCATCACGCTACCGAACAGAAATGTCACCGAGAGCGCTGTTGTAAATGCTCCCCCGCCAAACTCCAGTCCGATGAATCCTGGTGAGAACAATAGAACATTCATGACCACAACGCCGAAGATCAGCCCCAGCAGTTTTATGTACTTTATCATGTAAATCATCAGACCTCCTTTCGCGCTATGTGTTGAAGCTTTATGTCGATATTTACCATTGGAACTTTATTTCATTGTACATGATGTTGCCGCATTCGGGTGGATTAATATGGATATTCATAATATACGTGGCTTGGGCTTATCCCATTTCATCTTTAGAGGGACAACGTGGATAAGATTTTGTAACCTTTGTGAACCGAACTTGATGCCCTTGGACAATCGGTGGCGGAAAAAGAAATGTTATCAGGTAATACGTGGAAATTTGCAGTGCGTGTCATTTTTTATATAGGGCTTGTTCGATACGATAAAAAGAAAAAACACCCCGACGCCTGCGCCGGAGTGATGATGTTGTTGTCTAATCTAATTCAGCTTGAATAAATTCCGAAGCGGAATTTCCAGTTCCGGATATAACACCGATTGAATCATTTCTTGCTCCGTGTACAGATGACGGTTCTGGTAACTGCCTTCTTCCAATGTGTACACATGAACGGTCTGATTGCCAGGGTCTACAATCCAATATTCATTCACACCATATTTCTGATACAGATTAAACTTCTCGTTAAAATCCTTCAACGCAGTTGATGGAGACAATACTTCTATGATTAGAGACGGTGCACCTTGACAGCCGTTTTTGGTTATTTGGTCTTTGGAACAAACCACAGATAAATCCGGTTGGACAACATGATCAGGTACGTCATACTGTTCATTCTCGCTGAAATACACGTCAAAGGGAGCAACAAAGACGATACATTTCCGATTCTGAAAAAAAGTACGCAAGGAGAAGTGCAGCTCACCCAAAATAAACTGGTGTAATGAGGTGGGGGCTGGAGACATATTGAAAGCTTTGCCGTTAATTAACTCCCAAGTCCCCTCCCAAGTTAACCAATCCTGAAAACTATAGATGCCTTTATTATCCGGTTTTGCCACACTTCCATCCTCCTCTTTTACCTAATCAGCATTTTACTATTATTATACCATTGTGTTTGCCCAATTTCATACAATGCCTCTTTTACGAAAAGATAGATTCCGGTTTGCTGCGCGTTGTACGTACCTCCACCACTTTTCCGGCACATCCGTTGTCGTCCAACGCTTGGAATGCAACTCGCACACTGTCTTTACCTGACGTAACCGTCTGAGGGATGTCATAGGTAACGAAGAACACTTCACCGATCTTGTTCATATGAATCCGCTGTTCACCGACCACATTTCCATCGACGGCGATACTAAATATTCTTTCATGCCGTGTTCCTTCCCGTTCAAAAGGAGAATGATCCCCGCCCCAGTATGCCACGCATACATAGTTCGGTGCAGAACCATCCACCGCCAGCTGGTAGCTGAAGTAAGCCCCGCTGACACCATATGCTTCTCGCCACATATGCAGCTTGTTGCGGCTGTCTGTATATGAACCGTTATGCTGTTCTGCACGGCAATTGCTATCCAGATGATGTCCAATCTCATCCTGCTGACCGTCAGGTTGCACCCTGTCGATGGTGATATCATTCAATTCCTTCTCCAGCGCATCCCCTTCATCGTTGAACGGCCAATAGACCGTATAGAACTCATGATGTACATCATAGAACGGGATCAGCCTAACTGGGTTGCCGTCCGATGTAACATCCTTGCTGATCTCAAACGTTAACGTACTTGCGTCTACAACCTTGATCCATTCACGCACATCCTCCTTCTCTGTCCAAATTACAGGTACAGGTACGGTTTTGGGATTCAGTGCCGTTTCGTCCACGATGGTATCCTCGGGCAGCCCTTCGCTTCCCAAAGCCCCTGCCAGCACAATTGGGCCGTACTGGAATGCCACCTTGTGTGCATCGTCCCTGGACGTGTATTGGTGGAGCGACATCGGCAGCGTGATGGTGATGACATCGCCAGCGGTCCATGTACGCTCGATGTCGAGGTATCCGGGTTCCATCCGGGTATGCGGATGGGCCGTATCCCCGTTGACCGCTGCCGTCATTGGCTCCTGTAGCCATGAGGGCACACGTAGTCTAAGATTGGCCGAGGCGCTGCCTTCGGTGATCGTAAGGGTTACCTTTTCCGAATAAGGAAAGTCAGTTTCGAGCTTCAGCGACATGCCTTGGGATCTCCAGTCCAACTGGGAAGCAATATACAGGTTAACGTACAGATCCTGCTCATCCTCGAAATAGATCGCCTCGGCGTATTTGCCCGGGTTCTCCATGCCAGATCCTGTACAGCACCACCAGGCGGTATCGTGAGTACCGTAGATTTTGTAGTGACCTTGCAGTGTTGATGCAAAATACGTTTTGTTGCCTGTGTCCGGGTCCTGTGTGCCCAGGATATGGTTGTAGATCGCATTTTCATAATAGTCCATGTATGCGCTGTCGGGATTCCAGGTGTAGAGCTGCTTCGTCAGATGCATCATGTTGTGGGTACAGCAACTCTCTCCGGTTTTAATGCCCAGACTCTCCATGCCTTTCGCTTCATAATGCTCCGAAATGCTCGTTGCACCAAATACATAAGACCGATGATGGATCGTGGTATCCCAGAAAAACTCCGCCGCTGTCCGGTAGCTCTCGTGATTATGATCCTGATTGTATATTTCGGCTGCACCGATGACTTTCGGAATCTGCGTATTCGCATGTTTGCCCTGAAGATCGTCCTGCTTGTGCTCCAACGGTTCGAGGATTAATTGATGTGTGAATTTGTTGGCTATCTCAAGGTATACAGACTTCCCGGTGATTCCATACAAATGTGCAAACACTTCGTTCATACCGCCGTGTTCACATAGAAGCATGACCTGCATCTGTTCTTCTGTCATCGGGCTTAGACCTTCTACCGCCCAATCCGCAAACCGTGTTACCACCTCAAGAGCCTGTTGATTGCCCGTTAATTTGTAAGCGTCAATCAGACCACGATAGATTTTGTGCACACTGTACCAAGGCACCCAGTATTCGCCGATGTTAAAACCACCAATATGCTCTGCCCGAAATGCAATACGGAAAGCTTCTTCGGACAAGCCGCCGACATACCCGCTGCCCGTTGTCAGCTGAATGGATGCAAGCTCGTTGACGGCATAATCCAGCGTTTGCTTTAACGTTTCATTACCTGTCGCCTGATAGGTCACTGCCAAGGCAGACAGATAGTGTCCAAGGGAATGCCCGCTAATCGAGCGCGCCTCCCAACCCGCGTATCGTTCCTTTTTCTTCGGTAACCCATGGGCCTCAAAACATGGTGCCAGAAAACGATCAATGTCCAGTGATAACAAATACTTTTCTCCAACTTCCTGTGACGTTTGAAAAACGCCATTTAACAGATCTACATGCTCAGGTCCCAGAAATCCCTTTTTGGTTTCAATCATTCTACTAGCTCCTCCTCGGTATGTAGTGGATATTTAGAAGTACATTTATAGATGTGAAAAGGATAAAATCCGTGTTGCAATTCATATATTCCTTGCGTACACTTCCAATACAGGCCTTGAATATCCTCATATTATCAAATAAAATACAACTACATCAGACTCATAATCCAAGAAAAGGTGGAGAAATCCGTCCTATGCAAAAGCCATTGGAACATTACCTGTGCGGCAAGTTCATAACCGAAGGTAATTGGAGCCACATGAAGCGCAGCATGCCTGTTCACGAGGTCATTTTGATGTTGGAAGGCGAGATGTACATTGCGGAGGAGGACGAGCAGTTCGTGGTTCGTGCAAATGATCTGCTGTTTCTGAGAGCTGGACGCACCCATTACGGCTATCAGGTTAGCGATGCTCCCGTCAGCTTTTACTGGGTTCATTATGATTCGATTGTGAAAGAGTTCGACCAGTATCCCACCCATGCGACTATTCAGGTTCCGTCCACCGCCAATCAGCTGTTCAAGCAATTGCTGCATAGTTCATCGTTCTCACCAGAAGAAGCAGACGCGGCATTGCTGCTGCTGCTCAAAGAACTGGAACGCAACACACAGGCGGGTTATCGGCCGCACAATGCGATCGTTGACCACATCTGCAAGTGGGTGGATATTCATCTGCATACCGACATTACGGTTGGTAAGATTGCCGAGACTTTTAATTTTAACAAGGACTATATCTCCAAAATGGTGAAACGTGAGAAAGGCATTGGGCTCAAAACCTATATCCTCACGGAACGGATTCGCCGGGCCAAGCAGATGCTGCTCAATACCAATGCCAGTGTGAAAGAAATCGCGGGGCAATGCGGTTTTTCGGATTACAAACTCTTCCTGCGCATGTTCAAACAATACGAAGGCAATACCCCCACCGAATATCGCAATAATTTGTATTCCACACAGCTCAATCGCCTATAATGAACCTTATACGTGCGAACCTTGGATGTGCTTGTGCGGATTATACCAACTCATAGAATTTCATGAGTCATATATAGAAAATTTGAATGAATCCAGTACCATTGGGTGTGATACAATTCAAGTCAACTATATCTCTTATCAAACCAAGATCAGAAGGAGAACTTGAGATGACAACGGCAGTAAAGATTCATCCCGCTACAGAAGCTGACCATGAAGAAATTGTACATATTCTCATTGAAAGTTACTCCGAGTACCGGGACACGTTCCAAACACAGGAACAATGGGAACATTATTTGAAGGACATTCGGGAATCGCCGAGCAATCCTTATATTAAGCAATTATGGATTGCCAAAATTGATAATCAGATTGTTGGAACGGTGCAATTGTTTGAGACAGCGCATAAGGCTTACCCGAACTTCGAGTTGCCTATTGATTATCCGTTTATTCGACTGTTGGGTGTTGATCCCAAATGGAGAGGTCACGGAATTGCCAGAGAACTGCTTCAACAATGTGTTGAATCTGCCAAAGACATGGGCAAAAATACGGTGTATTTATATACGGGCGGCCAGATGGTCAACGCGATCCGATTATACGAACGTTTCGGTTTTGTAGAAGACCCGGAATTCAGTTCCGAGAGTGGTGGAGGCAAAGCAATTTGCTACCGTTATGATTCATAATTCTCGCAAATGGTAATAAGCGTGGATAACACAAAAAGGGATGCCCATAAGTCATTAATACGACCGAGGGTATCCCTTTTTAGCGTTATTCTAATCTAAAGAATCGAAATCGAGCAGCAAATGCTATTCGCTCCATTTTCCACACTATTAACAGCCGATTTCCACCAGAATTTTTGCATGGCTCTTGTCGGTCATACCTTTACTTTTCTTACAGCTTCGCTCATCTCAATCGTTTGCTGCCTCAGCAGCATGGACGTTTGTGCCACCTTCTGGAACATGCTCGACTGCTCCCCTGTTAAGCGATAAATGTCATCTGAATGATCTGAAACGCCGGATGAAATTTGCGAGATGGTGTTGACCGATGCTGCCGCTTCCTCGGAACCCGCCGATATCTCTTCCGCTGCTGCGGAAACCTCCTGGATACGACGTGTCACCACACGAAACGCCTCAACCATATGCGTGAAGGCAAGCTCTGCTTCTGCTGTGCTCGTCACCCCCTGGCCGATCTCTTGGGAGGTAACATCCATCTGTGTTCCAATATGCTCTGACTCCTGTTGAATGCTGAGCAACAAATCCGATATCGTCTGCACAGATGTGCTTGAAGCCTCCGCCAATTTTCGTACTTCATCCGCTACAACGGCAAATCCCTTTCCATGTTCTCCTGCATGAGCGGCTTCAATTGAAGCATTCAGCGCCAGCAGCTTAGTCTGACTCGCAAAATCCCGCACCGTATGAAGCGCACCGCCGATTTGCTGCGAGAAGTTGTTAAGCACTTGGACCATGGCTACAACTTCAGCAGATACAGCCGAAATGCTCTCCATCTGTTTCTTCATTTGCGTCATGCTCTGCTTACCTGATTGTGCCGTAGCAAGTGCAGTTGTTGCAGCGTCGGACACGGCTGTAGAGGACTCTGAAATATCGGTAATGCCTTTTGCGATCTCTTCCATCGCATTAGCGCTGTCGCTAGCACCTTGCTTCTGGGTATGTGCTCCCTGTCTGATCTGCTGCACGGACTGGTCAACGCTCTTATTCATCTCAAGCATGTCTTCTGCATCACGATTGAATTGCTCCGTTGATTCCGCGAGAATATCAGTGGTTACCGAAACACCCGCGACCATGTCGCCGATCATTTTATTTAAGTCCCCAGACATATGAATCATCGCCTTGAATGTGCTGCCAATCTCATCCTCACTCTGCAGCCGATAGGCTGTCAGGATTCGGTTAGCTTCCGCCAGCTCACCTTGCGCCATTTGTTCGACGCTTGCCTTCAACGGTTTCAGCGGTCGCAGGCCTCTTACGATGAACCACAATACAACCGCGATGCCTGCAAGCGTAATGAATAATAACAGGGCATACAGCGGAATGCTGGATTTCATAATATCTGACTCAATACTTCCAATGACCGACACAGCTGTATCAATTCCAATCACACCTGTCAAAGCTCCATTACTGTCCAAAATCGGAGCGTATGAGGAAATATATTCACCATACTCCTCATTATTAATGATAGGGGAACTGGCTGTTTTCCCTTGCAGGAGCTTTTGGACTGCATCACCTGGGATATCCGTCACTTCATTGATCGGTGATGCTTTATCTGCATCTTTCATGCCGTCCACCATAATGAGAGGTGTGCCTGTATCATCTATTTTTACAAAATACACATACATCGCACCGATGCTCACACGAAAATCATCCAGCTCATTACGAATCTTCAAGAACGCGTCATTTTCCTTGGGATCTTTGGCAAATTCCACATACGGCTCTGCATCCAGCTGTTTCACATAACTCTCGGCAATTTGAATATTGTAACTCGATATGGCCTCCTGCGCGGCCAGCTTCATATTCGCCAGCTGAAGCAGCATGCTTCCCGCAGATATAATCACAATGACCAATGTAACAATGGCAACAATGCGAACAACCAAACGTTTCTTGAAAAAACCGACCATCCAATCCTCTTCCTCTCACACCTGTATGTAAGCCTTTTCGACTACGACTACCCAAAAACTACATGCTTGAAGCACTATGTAATGTGAAAATAGTATATGAAGTTGTCGAATTAGGCAAGAAAATATTGGATACGGATTAAAACGCTATCATGACTGTGTTAGCTACTTTAAAAGCACAATAAAAAAACACCGTCAGCTCTTAACTGACGATGTTTTGAACTACAATTTACCGATAACTCAAGCTTAAATCGGTCTACCACTACTTCCAAAATACGAATATCAGTTATCTTTATTGGCCAAGTGAGCTTCGACGGCCTCATCTAAACTCATTGCTTTTTCTAATTCATCATCTATAAGTATTAGTAAAGGACCTTCTAAAATATGCCCTTCTGAAGTTCTAACCTCGAAAGTAGCGGCCCAATATTGGGGAGAAATTTCGGAGACTTCTACACCAAGGAGAACTAATTTGAAGTTTTCATTTTTATCTTTATTTACATATTCAAGCGCTAGTTGTTCTGCTCTTTCTCTCGATAACTTCATTAACGAACACCTCCATATTGTGTAATATACCAGTTAGCATGTAGTTGCTCAGCTTCATTTAACGAGTTCCATTTTTTAGGGCTATTTGATAACATGTCATAGACAAATTGCTCAGGAGCATTGAATTTGGATAAATCGTTCATTGGAACTGGTCCGCTAGTCCGAGGCAAATTTGAATAAGCCTCTTTTCCGATTTGTTTATATTGGACATAGTGCGACAATTCATGCCAAACTTCATATTGTGTTGGGTTGCTCTTCAGTATAAGTTCACCAGTATTGTAGTTAAAGCCTCCTCCTTTTCCAGGTGGCAAAAACTCATCTCCAACTTTCAGATTTACCCCTCTTTTATCAAGATAATTACCTAACAGATTCAAATCCTTTTCACCATACAGTTTACCACCGAGACGACCAGTCTCATCCACAAAATCAATTTTCTCCGTCCCCTTACTAATCTCCTTCGTCATATCCCCTGTTCCAGGAGGGGAAGAGGAATTGATTCTCACACCTTCTCCTTTAGAGGTTAATAGATTATGTGGCTTAATCATCGTAGAGGCATATCCGCCACCCAGCATCAATCCACCTACGCCAAATATGTTCGCCCAATGTTCACTAGACCAGGTATTCGTTGGAAACGTCGCTTCACGGATCGTACCATGAATACCGAATGTAAGCCAATTAGCTGTATCATTGGGCGAGTTGAATGCTTTATCTGCACGGTCCACATAGCCCTGAACCAGACCACTCGGAATTCCGAACGTCCAGTAATCCAAAAATCCACCTACACTATCATAACGCTTTTGATACCGAGCATCCGCAGATTGCATAAAGTCACGGCCCAATTCAGCCAAACTGTCAGCCGATTTTTGAAACGCATTGCGTGTATCCGTATTAGGGGCCCTGCATTCATCCGGTGGCGGTGGTGCGCACCTTGGATCATAGGATTGCAGAGCTTGCTGATCTGCAAGTCTGAATTTCTCGGAATACCTCTGTAATTCCTCCGCAATGGACAGAGACAAGGAAACAAAGTTATCCATGACCTTCTGCGCCACTGTAAAATCATAATAAAACTTCTCCTTCGTGCTGCCATCCCACTGTCTTTCGATCTCGAATAAGTGTTGTTTCAGGATACTGTTCATCTGAAAAACCTGGCTTTGGGCTGCTTCAAACTGTCTGGAGACTGATAACAGCTGTTCCGGTGTTACTTTTATCGTCGTCATGTGGTACCTCGTTTGAAATATATTCGTTGTTATATGAATCCAAGGGAGGAGTATGATTTATGTAAGATTCAAACGTACTTCTGGTCCTTTATTATAAAAGCAGCTCATGTCATTTCGTAGCTACTGGCGATTTATTTTATCTAGTTCGTATTACCCCTATTTTTCCACAATATAACATTACAACTTCAAATCAGTCCCCATTAAAACTTTCTTTCTCAAAAAAAACACCCCAGCGTGAACGCTGAGATGTCTTGTTACTGCATAGCTATTATGATTCTTCTACAAACACTAAACTTCATGCCCACGTTTCTTCCTGAATCGAATCAGAGACCAGAGAATCAGTAATACGAGTACAGTTAGACAGATGCTTATGCTGAAACGGTTGCCTTCATCAAACACGAACATGACTGCAATAACGCCGAGACACAGCACAGCAGCTCCAGTTACGTAAGGAAATCCCCAAACTTTAAATGTCGGTTGCACCGGATATTTTTTCCGCAGCTTCATCTGTGATGTGGCGATACAAATCCACACAAGCATCACGACAAACCCCGGAACCGCTAGCAGCACGCGGAAGAGCTGATCTTGTGCGAACAGCCCCAGCATGGAGCCCCCAAGCAGAATCACAGCACATACCAGCAGTGTATTTACCGGGCTGCCGTTACGATTCGTTTGTGATAATGCCTTGGGAGCTTCACCACCTACCGCCATGGAATGCATCATACGGGATGCGCCGTAAATGCCCGAATTCGCAGCAGACAGAACGGCGGTCACCAGAATAAAGTTCATAATATGTGCTGCACCCGGAAGTCCCGTGGAAGCCAGCACCTGTACAAACGGACTGCTTTCGGGCCCCAACTCATTCCACGGAATGAGCCCACAGATGATGAGAATCGGCAGCGTGAAAAATAAAATAATTCTCAGCATGAAGTTCCCTACAATTTTGGGCATCACCTTGTCCGCATTTTCCGTCTCCGTTAAGGTTAAGCCAATCAGCTCAGATCCTCCATACGAGAACATGACAACCAATAATGCTGAGAAGATCGATGACCATCCATTAGGGAAGAAACCGCCTGCTTGCGTGTAATTATGCAGATAAGCCGTATTGTCACTTGGAATGATCCCGAAGATCAGACCCGCCCCAAGGATAATAAAAATAATAATCATGGCGATTTTAATGCCAGCCAACCAAAATTCAAATTCCCCAAATACGCCTACACTCAGCAGATTAATCAGTATAATAAACACCGCACATGCTAGACTCAGCATCCACAGCGGCACTTCCGAGAACCAGTACTGCAAAAAGCTCCCTGCTGCGATGACCTCAATTACACAAACCGACAACCAGAGGAAACAATACATCCATCCCATGATAAAGGAGACTCTGCTGCCGAACGCTTCCTGCACAAAGTCTTTCATATTTTTGTTCTTGTACACCGTAGCCATCTCCGCCATCGCAGCCATGACAACCAGTAACAATAAGCCTGCAAAAATGTACGTTACAATGACTCCTGGACCTGCAAGTCCAATCGTTTCGGCGCTTCCTTTGAAAATTCCGGTTCCAATGACACCGCCCATAGCCATAAAGCTAATATGCCTTGGTTTAAGTTTCTTCTGCAATGTTCCTTCTGTCTGAGCCAATTCAAGTCCTCCTGATGTAAAAAACGTTCTGTAATCTTCTGTTATGTTTTCTGAAACATAACTTCCAGTATACCCTATTGTTCATGGATCAGCCCAGCAGATCCGTACGGCCAATTCATCCCAAACGAATGCTGACATGACCTATGTTTTATACCCCACAATGATACAAAGCAATCTGTATGCCATTCAATCCGTTCATTTGAATACATTCTACTCTTCTTACGATCTCCAATATGTATGATTTGTTGCAGTCTAGTACTTCGCAAAACAATCATTAACCGCAATAAAACCAGCGGTCTGTATGCAACAGAATGCTGGTTTCCAATGTTCCTGCTATGTTTAATGACTATCGTGTAATTTATAATTCCTTCGTCATAAAAGCGCTGTTCGGATCCAAACTATAATCTGCAAATGGCTCACAGTATATAAACCCAAAGTCTTCATACAGCTTGCGCGCCGGAACAAAAGAATCCATCGAACCCGTCTCCAGACTGATCCGTTTGTAACCCCGATCCTTGGCAACCTCGATAATATGAGCAAGAATTTGTCTTGCTACGCCTTTTCTCAGGTGAGCCGATGCTGTACGCATCGATTTCAATTCTGCATGCTCCGAATTCAATTCCTTCATGGCACCGCAGCCCAGCAGCTCTTCCGCTTCCCATGCGCACCAGAATGTAATCTCAGGTTTCTTTAACCCATCCAGATCCAGAGCGTGAATGCTTTCCGGCGGCGAATCTGCTGCCATGCCCTGCAAATGTTCTGCAATTAATCCAATGACTTGATAGCCGCTCAAATCGTCTACTTTGATCTCCATATCTACCACTCCTGACGACAATTTTGTTGTGTGTTGTTTACACTGAATACATGTCCAATGATTATATAGTACTACCATGGCAGGTTTTCTGACAACAGCTTCAAAAACACAAATGAAATGTCTATTGTTATACCCTTAAATTTCCATTATAGTGAGGCTATCTGATTACAAAGGAGCGAGGAATATTGCGTAGAAACCATATAGCTAATTGTCGTACTGAGGTGAAGCAAACTTAATTTGTGAAAAGGAGACCATCATGACACTATCGACTGAAAATCTGTTTTATAGCAAACGATTGAAAATGACTCCGCCCCGCGCAGAAGATGTGCAGACCATGCTGCAATGGAATGAAGATCCCGAATATTTGCGAAATGTGGATACGGATATTGCCATTCCATTTTCGGAAAAGCAGCTTGAGGATGAAGGCGAGACGAAGGACAAGGAAGTTTACTTTCGGCTTCGAACGCTAAAGGGTGAACAACTGATCGGATTCGTTGTCATTCACAGCATTGAATGGAACAACCGATGCGGACAACTTGCCATTGGCATTGGACTCGCAGAGCATCGCAACAAGGGGTACGGAACAGAAGCTTTGAATCTTATTTTGCGGTATGCCTTCCATGAATTGAATCTGGATCGGGTAGGTCTGGATGTCATCGCCTATAATGCAAAGGGCATTCGTGCCTATGAGAAGGTCGGCTTTCAGCTGGAAGGTCGTGCTAGATCAGCCGTGTATCGTGATGGAAAACGCTATGATCGCTTATTGATGGGAATTCTAAGACCTGAATGGGAAGCACACAATCAGATCAATGTGGAGGGTGGACAAGCATGAATATGAATGCGGAAGTCACTGAATTTATCGAACAGATCCCGGTTCCCTGGCAAGCCCAGGTTGCAAGTAAACTGCGGGAGTTGGTACATGAGTCCATTCCTGAAGTAGACGAACGTGTGCAATACAAGAAACCTCATTTCCTGAAAAACGGTAAATATGCAGCAGTTATCTCCCCTTCCAAGCCGGCAGTATCCTTCACGATCTTCAATGCAATTGGACTTGAGCTGCCAGATGGGATATTCGAAGGCCCAGCGGAACGTAAAACAATTAAGATCAAGGAAAAAGATACGCCCGACTATGAGTGGCTGGCTGCACTTCTGACACAGGCATCGGCAGAACTCTAGCTGGAATTGAGGATATAAGGTGTCTCAGTTTCTTTCAACCGGCTCTAGCGACCATTAAAAAGGCCAACCAGCATATCTGGTTGACCTAGTCATACAAAGGGGCTTCCTATAATGTTGAAAACATATGGGATAGCCCCTTTTGGGTATACAGCTATCAATACAATTTAAATCGCATCTATGCAATAACAGATCATTAGAGCTCCCTCATCAGGATTGTTGATAAGATACCGCAGTCATCTGACACGGCTCGCAAATGAACATGTAATACACGCCATCCCCGTATTCCTCAACCTCGCTCCAGTCCAATTGTCCAACGGCCCTCATCCTAGAAGAGCAGCATGGACAGTTCGGATAATCCGCGTCCTGAACCCATCCGGGATGGCCCCCAATCTGGGATGTAGAAGGCTCCATCGTCCACTCACTGGCATGGAACGCATGACGTGGTGCAGTCGCAATCCGAAATTGCCGGCCTGCATCCGGTGCAAGCTGAACATTGTCGTCCGGGTCAAGATCATCCGCTCCCATCGGCATCACATTATGCGCACTCCAGCACGGTTCACCTGCTGAATCCATCTCCATATAAACGACGCCATAACAACTGCAACTAACGCAAGTCTGCACTTGAAGCCGCTCACTATTCCATGCAACATCCTGCAGTGCTGGATGCTGTACATCCAGATCAATTAAGGTCGTTAACGGACCGCCACACCACTCACAGTTATCGGTACTGGTCAACAGCATGGAGATCGAATTGCCAATAGATGTGTCGTCAGCCCCTTCATTCTCTTTTACTTTATAAAGTGAATAACTTGGAGTGATAAATAAATCCCTGCGCTGGCCTTTATTCGATAACTCCCAACCGGCTTCGGTAGTATAGTGCTCAGGTGCGACATGCAGCTGATCTGCCCAGCGAGGCGGAGACTGCCTCCATTGCTGGAACTGACGTACAACCACTTCATCTCCAATATAGGCGAGCATGAGCAACAGATTATTCCGATTCTCATCATCGGTGTTCACCCGCTGCAACAGTTGATCACGTACTTCAGCCGAGGCGCTCTTATACAAAATGACAGGATAATAGATTTCGTGCTCCAACAGCTCAGGAATCTGTGCAGACAACGACGTATCATGGTAACAGACCAGATACACCAAAATATCTTTACCTGTATCGTCATCCCCCGTACGAATCAGTTGCATCGCATAATCGATCATGAGGGCTTGCTGCTCCGTAGACAAGGACAGATACTCCTGTTCTTTGGAATGCTCGTATGCCACATAACGGATTAGTGGATCATGATCCTGACGTGTATGCATGATTTTCAAAATCTCCACAGGGTCCGTGATTCCCTCATACAAGTCAACGTCGCGCCGATTGGCTTCAATGTATCTCTGATGTGCCTCGCGCTCCATCTCCTGCTTGCAAGGCATGCAGTACCCACCTGTTCTGGCAGCCGTTGCTGGCAAAATCGTATTTGGGCACCCCTCTCGTATGCACGGAATGCGTTCTGTCATCTATGGGTACCCCCTATGCTTTTGATCCTTCTTCACGTTCTACAAGCTCAATCATGTCGATCAGTGGAATGGTAGATTAGTGATGTCCCAGTTGGTCCTTCGTAAATTCATAAAATGCGAGCGCATCTTCGCTGCTGGCAAAACCCGCCTGAGCCATTTTTTCGCTGCCGCCACCTTTGCCCTGGTAGGCTCCGAGATTGCCCTTGAAGAAAGGTCCACAAGCCCACTCCGGCGGCTGCCCGTTCTGCGCCAATACAACTTTGGCCTCCGAGATGCTCGCAAAGAGTACAAGTCCCTCATGTTCTGATGTCAGCTTGGTCGCCAGACTCTGCATATCCTTGAGCGATTTGTCTTCAAAGATTTGGGCAATGACAAGCCCTTCCCGTGCAGATAAAAGCTCTTGTGCATAATAAGCGTCATTGGAAGATTTCACAGCGTTCAGCTCTGCTTGCAGCTGCTTTTGCTCTGCTTCCATTTTGTCGATCCGATCCGCAAGCTCTTCCCGGCTGGTCTTCAATTTGGCTGTAATTCCGGTCAGCACGCTTTGCGCGGCGTTGAACTCATTCAGTGCTCGGTATCCGCATTTAAAATAAATCCGGGTGCCGCCCTTCACTTTCTCGGTTTTGAACAGTTTAATAATTCCGATCTCTCCTGTGGCTGACACATGTGTTCCACCACAAGCGTTATATTCCACGCCCTCGATCTCCACGATGCGAATATCTTCGGTTACGGAAGGCTGCTTCACCAGCGGCAGACGTGCCGCCTCTTCCGCAGTGACCCATGAACTGCTGATTTTGGCATTCCGGTATATCTGCTGATTAACTTCCATTTCAATTGCAGCCAGTTGATTCGCTCCCAGTTCGGCTGCAGCCACATCAATCGAGATATAATCTGTCCCCAGATGAAAACTGAGCGTCATCGCATCTGCCAGCTTCAGCGTAATAGCCGACAGCAAATGCTGCCCGCTATGCTGCTGCATATGATCGAATCTGCGCTGCCAGTCGATATGGCAATCCACGTCATTCTGCTCCGTCGCACGCTCCAGTTTGTGCAGCACCTCACCATCTTCACTAATCACATCCAACACATCAATGCCGCCGATCTGCCCCAGATCACAAGGCTGTCCACCCCCATGCGGATAAAAAGCCGTCTCCGCCAGCGTGACATATATACCATCTTCTTTGTCCACTCTGCCTGTAATTTGTGTATGCCACTCCCGTGTGTACGCGGAGTCATAATAGATTTTTTGCGTCATCGAATCATCCCGATCCCTTCTCGTTCAAATGGCTGTCCATACTCTCCAGATTACACTATCTGGAACCTCCAAGCCAAATTTTCCGACTCACATCTTCGCTTTTCCATATCAAAAAGACCGCTCTGTAAGCCAAGCTACAGATCGGTCTCCATACTTATATCCACTATCCACGTTAATGAAACGTTGGATATGGATTGAACCTTATAATTACACAAAAACGAGATGCAGTCATATTAATTTGGTATAGACACAAGAGCGAAACAGACAGAAAGGACCTGAAGAAGCGGAGCGTGCTCCTTTATCACCGAATTTCTCCCTTCAGGGGAAACTCATTGAAATCCGGGGGTAAGAGAGATCGAAAGGTTTTCTGTCTGTGTAGTTCCTGAGTGTCTAAATCAAGTATGGTCTGCAAGCGGAGTGGCCAAGTGTAATCTCGTTGCACTCCATATTTATTTCATTGACTCGGATAGCTCTGTGAAAATAACACCCAGTGCATACGCTCCAGCATCCGGGTAGCCCAGACTGCGATCGCCAACAGCACCCGCGCGGCCCATACGTGCCACGATGTCTTCTGTTTTCTTCGCACCTTCTACTGCCGCTTCTGCACCTTTGGCAAACGCCGTTTTGAAGTCATCTCCAGACTTCGAACTTTGCGTCCATGAGTCTGCACAAGGGACAAGTGCGTCAATTAATGTCTTGTCACCTACAACGGCACCACGTCCGAAGGAACGTTCACCTGTAGACTGAATCCCCTGCACTGCCGCCTGCATCATGTCAGCGAACTCTGCAACGTTCAATTGCTGCTTGTCACCAACGGCTTTGCCTGCTGCCCGGAATGCCGAACCCCAGATTGGGCCGGATGCACCGCCGCAGTATTCCATAATGACAAGAGAGCATGCATCGAGGAATGAACCGATATTCTTTTTCTCTTCGTTCACGATATGGTTCCATTCGCGCTTGAGCTGTCTGAAGCCCTTCGCTACGCTCATACCAAAGTCGCCGTCACCCGCATGGGAATCCAGTTCACAGAACGGCACTTCGTTCTTGATGATGATCTCACTCATCTTATCGATCAGGTAGACGATATTATCCAGGGAGAATTGATTGTTGTTGATCACCGCAGACGTTGCAGGTGTTTCCACTTGATAGGATACTGGCGCATCTTCAGTTACGACGGCTTCCAACGCTTCGGAATATGCCACTTGCGCTACTGGAGGACCAGACACTTTGAAAGCAGGTGTATCACTTTGCTTGAACAACAACGTTTTCAGTTCATCGTCCAGTTTCAGGATGGTTACCGATGCTCCTGCCATATCGATACTCGTCATGTAATTGCCAACAAACGTAGTGGCTACAACCAGTCCTGAACGCTGTACCAGCTCACGCTGAACCGAGTTGTTGAGCAGATAGAGCTCCTGTAAAGGTGTCGCACCAAATCCATTGACAAGCACTGCAATCTCAGCGGATGCATTATTGTCCAGCTTCATGTCTGCAAGTAGCACTTTAACCATGCGTCCTGCAAGCTCATCCGCAGATACCAATTTCTCGCGGCGAATGCCTGGCTCACCATGAATTCCTACACCGAATTCCATCTCATCTTCAGCGATTTCAAATGTCGGTGTTCCTTTGGCTGGCACGGTACAGGAAGTGAATCCAAATCCGATGCTGCGAACGTTCTGGGCTGCTTTCTCAGCAACGGATTTCACCTCTGCCAGACTGCGGCCTTCTTCGGCTGCGGCTCCAGCGATTTTGTGCACCAGTACGGTTCCGGCAACGCCGCGGCGTCCTACCGTATACAGACTGTCTTGAACAGCAATGTCATCCTCAACCCGTACATATTGCACGTCAATGCCATCTTCCTCGGCAAGATGCGCCGCGTTTTTGAAGTTCATCATGTCGCCGCTGTAGTTTTTGATGATTAGCAGCGTACCCTTATTGCTGGCTGTGGCCTTGATCGCCTGGTATACCTGAATCTGGGAAGGGGATGCGAATACATCTCCACAGACCGCAGCATCCAGCATGCCTTTACCTACATAACCCGCATGAGCCGGTTCGTGTCCACTGCCACCGCCGCTGATGAGGCTGACTTTATCCCCATTAATTTCTCTGCGTTTAATGACCTTATATTTTTTCAAAAATTCAAGCTCCGGGTGCGCCAGCGCAATCCCGTTGCACATTTCCATGACGACATTTTCAGCCTGATTGATGATTTTCTTCATGATTTCACCTCCCGGCGAGCTGCTTTGTAGTCCCGTCCCATACGGTCAGCCGCTGCAATGGCAGCGGCCACTTCAGGAACAGTAATCGGGAACGGCATGGCGTGAATGGATTCTTCCGGAATACATGCGATCTCGGCCACCTTCAACAACTCTTCCTGAGTAATGGTATCTACACCGATATCCGCCAAGCTTACAGGCAGTCCCACTGCGAGACAGAAGTCCATGACTTCATGCAGCTCTTCGGTTGGTGCATTTTCAAGGACGAGTTGTGCAATCGTACCGAATGATACTTTTTCACCGTGGAAGAAGTGATGTGTACCCTCCAGAACAGTCAAACCATTGTGGATCGCATGGGCTGCAGCCAGACCGCCACTCTCAAATCCAAGACCAGACAACAGAATGTTTGTCTCAACGATGTTTTCCAGCGCTTGAGTCACGACGTTGCTGTCACTGGCTACTTTTGCTTTCAATCCATCCGTCAGCAGCATTTCATAACAAAGTTTTGCAAGAGCAAGTGCTGCATTCGTACCTACTGCGGATGGCGTGTATCCTTCACGGGAACCCATCGGCAGACTTGCGTTCACACGAGAGTACGACTTCGCTGTAGCTCTTGCTTCGAAGTACGTAGACAACGCGTCACCCATACCCGATACAAGGAAACGTGTTGGTGCGTTTGCAATAACCGTTGTGTCCACGAGAACAACACTTGGGCTTTGTTTGAAATACGCATAGTCATCAAAAGCACCTTCCGGCGTATACAACACAGCAGAGTGACTGGTTGGCGCATCCGTTGCTGCGATGGTAGGACAGATGATTAGCGCTTCGCCTTCTGCCACACATTTGGCTGCATCGATCGCTTTACCGCCACCGAGGCCAATTGTACATGTGCATCCTTTTTCTTTCGCAATTTCCTGGAGACGAGCAACTTCCTCGCGGGAACATTCCCCTCTAAAACCGCTTTCAACAAACGTAATATTGAATTTTTGTGCCGTTGCATCGAGCTTCGCCTTTACACGCTGTACATCATCCGGATGTGCGATCAACAATGCAGATTCACCAAAGGATTTCACAAAGTAACCGAGGTTCAACAATTCGTCTTCGCCTTGCACATATTTCGTTGGACTAATAAATGCTTTTCTCATAATGATATAAACCTCCTATGGATGATATAAGTTCGTTTTCGTTTACTGCATAAATGTCCTGCATACCTTCAACAAGGCTATCTGATGTCATTCTTGGATGAACTTATACATTAAATTTTAAATGCTCACAATTAACTTAAATATATACCATGCATGTGAGGTTTACAGTGGACTTTGATAACAAATTATTATAATTTGCAATCGTAATTTTTTGCTTTTCAATGGAATCATGGTATCTTATTGTCATGCGATAGGTTAATTTTTGACATCATCTATACATTACCCGTCATTAACTCATCTTAATATGTACAACTTGCTAACTTTTAACGAACGAAATCATTCATCAGGTTAGCTATGGAGGGTTCCACCCATGATTAAAGAATATCTGCACATCAATAAAATCCTCGACCTGAATAAATGGAAGCGTCTACAGGATTCTCTTGCCACTGTGACCAAGCTGGCTATTCTAACCGTTGATTATAAAGGCATTCCCGTAACCAGCCATAGCAGCTGTCAGGCCTTTTGCCAAAATGTTCGCAAAGATCCCGAACTGCTCCCCTACTGCCAGAAATGTGATTCTCGTGGTGGTCTGGAAGCCGTTCGATTGAACGAGCCTTATGTATATCTGTGTCATTTTAATATCGTGGATATCGCGATTCCAATCACCATTGATGGAAAATATATCGGTGCGGTAATGGCAGGACAGGTGAAGCTCGCTGACCCGGAGAAAGGGACGGAACTGGAACAGATCGTCACGTCCAAGAACGTGCCTATGCATGCTGCAAAGCTAAAGGAATTACAGGACGATTATGACCAGTTGCCTGTCATGACCTATGAAGAGGTTGTGAAAATTTCCAACATGCTTTCTTTACTCTGTAACTACATTGTGGAGGAAGCACTAAACAAAAATTTACTGGTGGAAATGTTCGAGAAAGCTTCGGGTCATCAGGAGTCTCTGAATCTGTCCACTATTCTGCCCGGATACTCCATTCGTAATATTGAGTCGATCAAAAAAGAAATGACCAATGCGATTGCGGATGCCTATCTTAAAAATAGTGCAAGTGATACAGAGAGCTCCAGCCCGGTGCTCCAACCTGCTTTTGAATATATTCACAGTCACAAGAGTGAGCAGGTCTCGCTTAAACAAATGGCCGATCTGTGCCACCTGAGTCCAAGTTATTTCAGCAGGCTGTTTGCCAAGGAAACGGGTGAGAACTTCACGACTTATATTGCACGACTCAAAATCAAATGGGCCAAGCAATTGCTGGAGGTTACGGACATGCCCGTGTCACAGATTAGTGATGAACTGGGGTTCAATGAATCGGGGTATTTTATCAAAATATTCAAAAAATTCGAGGAGATTACGCCTGCCCTCTATCGCAAATACATGCAGGAACAATGAGCAAGCTTAACTATACGTTTTTGTTACCAGAGGAAGATCCATTGATATCTTTTTCGTATCAAAGATGGGGTTAAAAGATATTTCACCTATTAATCTGCCATTGCTACAATGGAGTCCAGATTACTTAGGGAGGCGTCACGAATGGAATATCGCAAATTGGGAAACAGCGGTTTAACCGTCAGTGAGATTTCACTGGGCAACTGGATTACACATGGAGCACAAGTGGATGATGGAACTGCAAAAGCCTGTGTCCGGGCTGCTTTGGAGGCTGGCATCACGACATTTGATACGGCAGACGTTTATTCCAACACCAAGGCAGAAACGGTGTTAGGACATTCTCTAAAGGAGATCCGAAGAGAAAGTATTGAACTGTGCACCAAAGTCTGTCATCCAACCGGCTCAGGTCGCAACGACAGAGGACTTTCCCGCAAACATATCATGGAGGCCTGCAACGCTTCATTGCGAAGATTGCAAACGGATTATATCGACGTCTATTATGCTCACCGTTATGATCCAAATACGCCGCTGGAGGAAACATTCCTTGCGTTTGCCGATCTGGTTCGTCAGGGCAAGGTTCACTATATTGGAGTTAGCGAATGGACTGCGGCTCAGATTGAAGAAGGTTCCGCATTAGCTAAGGAGCTTCGCGTGCCTTTTATTGCAAGCCAGCCACAGTATTCGATGTTATGGCGTGTTATTGAGCAGGTAGTTGTGCCAGCAAGTACACAAGCAGGTCTTGGCCACATTACATGGTCTCCCCTGGCTCAGGGCATACTATCTGGTAAATATATTCCGCACGAAGCGCTGCCAGCCGGATCACGTGCAGCGGCCGAGGCTGGAGCACCCTTTTTCAACAATCTGGCTGGTCGGTGGTTACGTGACGATGTTCTAACTGCTGTGCAACAGCTTGTTCCATTGGCGAAAGAGATCGGACTGACACTCCCTCAACTTGCCGTCGCCTGGGTTCTCCAGCATCCGTATGTGTCATCCGTCATTATTGGGGCATCCCGTCCAGAGCAAGTCCTTGAGAATGTGAAAGCCTCTGGTGTTCAACTGGATCGGGACATCCTGTCCCGCATTGATGAAATACTAGCTGAGTGGATTGAAAGAGATCCTGCCAAGACGGGTTAGAACAGGTTGTTCGGTCATCGTAGTGCAAGTGTAATAATCTTTAGCTCAACTTATATTCCCATCAACGATTTCATCTACAATATTCATAAAACGGGAAATCACTTCCTGATTCATGTCCGTCCGCCATGCCGTGTACAACGGTACGGAGGGCGGACTTTCTGCTAATGGTAGAAATACCACCCCCCTCCGCTCGAACACATCTACTGAAGAAGGAACGATGGATATACCCATACCCGCTGCAACGAGATTCACAATCGTGTACATCTGAATGGCTTCCTGTGTAATACGAGGATCTACACCATGCTCCCTGCAATAATCCAGAACGAGACGATGGAACGGAGAACCCAGATGCCGTGGGAATAAAATAAAATCTTCGTCCGCTAGTTCTGTTATTGACACCTGAGTCTGTGAAGCTAAAGGGTGATGGTCTGGCAGCACTGCGAGTAATGTTTCCGTCTGACAGACCCGGAACGACAAATCTCCGGTATGATCCTGATACCGCAAAAATCCAATATGGATCTGTCCATCTGCTAGTGCCTGCAATTGTTCGGACGAGGTCATCTCGTGCAACGTAAGTTCAATCTGCGGGTACGCCGCTCGGAATTTTCTCAGCACATCGACCATAATACTCCCCGAAGCCGAATCCACAAAAGCGACCGTTAAATGTCCAATGATGCCCTGGTCAGCCTTCTGCGTAAGCTGGATGGATCGCTCAAGTTGGGCCATGATCAGCCTCGCCTGTTCCAGAAACACGGCACCGGCTGCCGTGAGACGAACCATTTTTTTCGTGCGTTCCAGCAGCTTCACCCCGAGCTCTTCTTCCAGATTCTGAATCTGCTGGCTCAGCGGCGGCTGCGTCATATTTAATTTCTCAGCCGCACGGTGGAAATGAAGCTCCTCCGCCACGGTGATAAAGTATCGTAGTTTTCGAATATCCATACGTCTGGTGTACTTCCCTTCCGACTAGCCTGTTACTTCATCTGTTCCTGAACCCAAACAGCTGATTCAGCCAGCATCGTCATTAATTCATTAAAGTCCACGGCAATCTCACGAAGAGGCAGTTCTCCCGCATCGTGGATTAACATCAGGACCTTGCCAGAATTTTGATCCAGTATAGCAATGCTTCCTTCGCCAAACCCACCAATTGGAAATGGTTGCAGATCAGCGGGCAACTCGTATTCCTTCTCATATTCACGATATACATCCAGGAACTCGGGATATGCCCAATTCAATTCTTTCACCGAATACAAGGCAGGATCGCCGAAGTTGCATGCACCAAATTCAAGCAAGAGCTCACGATACACTGCGGGCAATTTCACGTTATACTTTTGCTCAAAATCCTCAATGCTCTGTTGCGTTTCAGGAGTACACCCTTCTCCCATTGTTGTATTGTAAGCTTCAACCAAAAGATCACGAATGGGTTCCAATTCTTTCGACTCCACTTGAACTCCTCCTCTATAAATGAAAATCAATGAAATTTTGGTCCAAAAATATGTTCACTATTAACGACACGATGATACCAGAAGCTACATTATTACTGTTATTGCTGCATTAAAGTACCTTTCGTCACCTATCTTTCTTTTCCTGCAACAAAAATACCCTATCCAGCAAGTGGATAAGGCAGAATAAAACATAATAACCATGGCATATTTTAGTTCACATGTTTCCGCAGTTCTTCATCCAGCCATTCCAGCGCTGAACGCAGCTTGTCCTTGGGTACATTCTGATAACGATCCCCCGTTGACAATTCAAAGGCACAGCTATGCGCACTGGTCTGCTGCAAGTATGAAGTAATCCCTATCCCGAATTGCTGAGTCATGGATGCCAGAATACGCTCCACCTCGGCTTGGGCCAAGGGAAAATGTACGTGAAACATATTGGAGACGGGTACTTCTGGCAATGTACTTATACCATGGCACGCATTCAACATGGAGGCGAGTTCCTTGGCTTGCTCATAATAAAGCCCCATTTTGCCAATCCGTTCATTGAAATAATATTGAGAACTAAGAATATATGGATATAGGCCGATCAGATCGCCGCCGTGCCGACGCTTCCATATTTTCGATTCTTGCATAACATCCTTATCCCCTGCCAATATAGCACCAGCAATTCCTCCAATACCTTTATAAAAAGACACGTAGACACTATCGAACAGACTGCAAATCTCGGCTGGTGTCTTCTGATAATAAGGCATGATTTCGAACAGACGTGCCCCGTCCAGATGAAGTTTGATTCCGCGTTCACGGCAATAGGCCGAGATTGCCTCCAACTCTTCATAGGCAGGCAATTGTCCACCAATCTCGCGTTGAGGCAGTTCAAGCAGCAGGCAGGAAATCTCTTCATTTATCCCCTCCACATCTTCCAATCGAATCAATCGGTCCTTATCCGCCAGCAAAATGGATTCAATCTGATGTAACTCTTTCAGTCCGTCCTCTTCATGAATTTCCAGATGAGATAAAGGATGATAGGCTACTCGCTTGATGCCTTTGCGGTCACACCAGATACGTAAGGCGATTTGCTGTGCCATCGTACCACTGGGGAAAAATACAGCCGATTCCTTACCCAGAACGTCAGCCATCTGCTGCTGGAATTGATCAATGATTTTGCCGTTGCCATAATGATCACTATACTGTTCCCCATCCACCTGCTCCAGCGCTTCCTGAAGTACTTTGACTTTACGACTTCCGTGACCGCCTATAATAAACTCTGCCTGATTAAAAGCTTCCGCTAATGTTAACTCTGTATTCTTCAAGGTTATTTACTCCTTTATTGTTCTGGTTTTTTGGTTCGTTATCATCTGCACCAATGCATCCAGCGCTCCGGATCGATGCTCACTCCGTGAATGCACAAATCCTACCTCCAACCTGCGATACGGATCAGACAAAGATAACACTGTAACTTCGCCCCTCCCTTCTGCTTTCGTAACCGAGGAGCGTGGGAGCAATGACACACCCAACCCGGCAGATACGCCATTCATAATGGTGTCCAGTGTTCCGTATTCCATGACATTGAGAGTGTGCACGCCTTGATCTTTCAAAAAGGCTTCTGCCTGCGCACGATGTGTACAGCCTATTTCAAAAAACAACATCGGTTTGCACAATAAATCATGCAGTTCATGGGTTCCGGGTTCGGCAATCAGTACCAACTCTTCGTCGTACACTTTCATATAGTTCAGCTCAGGGTGGTCGATTGGGCCATATATCAAAGCTCCATGCAACTCATGTTGAATGACCTTCTGATTGAGTTCATGTGTACCCCCTGTAATTAACGAATGTTGCACCTTGGGGTAACATAAACGGTATTCAGCGAGCAGCGGCGTAAGAAAACTGGAGGCTGCGGTCTCAATCGCGCCAAGACGGAGTATCCCAGCAGGTGGATTCCCGACCTGCGTTGCCTGCTCCGCTTCATATAACAAATGTAATATTTTATCCGCATATCCCAGCAAATTCTCACCCGCTGGTGTGAGCGTCATGCCCCGGTTGGAGCGATGAAACAGCGGTACTTGCAGCTGATCTTCCAACTGTTTAATTCGTGTTGTTACATTGGATTGCACATAATTCAGCGCTAATGCTGCTTTGCTGATACTGCCTTCGCGGGCAACCGCCTGAAATATTTTTAAATCTCCTGCATCCATGCCCTGATCACCTGCTTGTTATCTATTATCTGAATTGATACTGACATTCATTTTTGTTCATTTTACGTGAATCTGCCCCATCTGTACAATGAGGCTCAGTAGTGAAGTTTTTATATACACAAGGAGGAATTTTGAAAATGAAAGCTATTATACATTCCGGCCATAGCGGCCTTGAAGGTCTTCAATATACAGAGTCAACATCTCGGGCACCAAAAGCCGGTGAAGTACAGATCCAACTAAAATCTGCTGGAATTAATCATCGTGATCTGTTCATCATGGCAGGTCGTACATTCCAAGACTCACCACTCATTCTTGGTTCCGATGGAGCAGGTGTAATCATAGCAATTGGAGATGATGTAGAGAACTTATTTGTAGGTGATGAGGTCATTATTCACCCTACTCTCGGTTGGGACCACGCTGTTGAAGTACCTATTGTGCCCGATATTGTAGGAGGCCCTACGGATGGAACTCTCGCACAATATATTACGCTGCCTGCTAGAAATGCCTTGCCCAAACCCTCTCATCTATCATGGGTGGAAGCAGGGGTGTTGTCCCTTTCGGCTTTGACAGCATACCGCGCCTTATTCACTCGTGGCGGACTTAAGCAGGGTGAACATATCCTCATTCCCGGTATTGGCGGCGGTGTAGCGACCTATGCCCTGCTCATGGCCGTAGCTGCGGGTGCCAAGGTAACCGTTACATCCAGAAGTGAAGCCAAGAGACATGAGGCCCTGCGTCTGGGCGCTTTCCAAGCTCTAGACAGTCATGCAGACTGGAGTCTGCAGAATGATCTTGATCCTGTTGACTTCATCTTGGATAGCATCGGACAAGCCATGTTCCCAAAATATTTTGATATAATCAGACCAGGTGGCCGTATCGTGATGTATGGCGCAAGCTCGGGAGATGATCTGGCTGTTCCAATCCGCTCGATCTTTTTCCCGCAAGTTAGCCTGATTGGCACCTCCATGGGCAGCCGTGAAGAGTTTATTCAGATGCTGCAATGGGTGGAGAAACATGATATACATCCTGTGATCGATGGTATATATCCGCTACAGGACACAGTGAAAGCATTCGAACGTATGGAAAAGGGAGAGCAGTTTGGCAATCTTGCTATACTCGTGGAGTGACATCTGGTTTTAGATGGACCTTCATTAATTAGGTAAAATCATTTTACGATAATGGGGTGAATCCATCTGACCCGTCTCGCTAAACGTACAGCAATTGTTCTTGTCGCGATTATACTTTTGGCCCAAATTCCGATGTTGAAAGCAACCTTTGCCCGCGGGGTAACTACGCTATATGTGAACATAAAGTACCCCGAACGATCCTTTCAATACAGGGATTTCATCTATGAATCTCATTTTGGAAGCTATCTCATTTCTTATGCTGATCAAAACGGACAACTCATTAGCCTGATGCTTGAGCCCAAATTTTTACCGGTGATCGTTACGTATGATCCATTGGATCAACCCATGAAAGACTAGTTTGTTCACTCTATGAATCATTCAGGAGGTATCGATATGGCTAACCATTTGCATTTGGTCGAAAGGGTTCGCAAACTGATGAATGCCGAAGGAACAGAAAATGAACTGGATGAGATGCTAACCGAGTTAGAGCAAGAGATGCCTTACGCGGAGATCAGCAATCTGATTTTCTGGGATGATCGAGACCTGACACCCGAACAGATTGTGGAGGAGGCGCTAGCTGCTCGTCCAATCATTCTTCCGCCCAGCCCTTAGTTCTTATCCTATTAAATAAACATCACAAATCCAGGCCAACCCTCCCCAACTTCCATATTTTCGTTATAATGTAAACAAGACATTAGGAAAACGGGAGGAGAATTATGGAAACGGAAGGTTTACGCAACGTTGAGAAGCTGGCGCTGAAGAAACACAAGATTTACAAACAAAGCTTGATCAGGTACCTTGCACGCTCCATGCTCGCCAGCATGTTTATCGGGTTTGGCGTCATCGTGGCGTTCAAGACGGGTAACTTCTTTTATATGGAGGATTCCCCTTTTACATACCCTATGGCGGCTCTCACGTTCGGCGCGGCAATTATTCTGATCGCCTATGGTGGCGGTGATCTTTTTACAGGAAATACGTTTTACTACACCTATGCTGCCTTACGCAAGAAACTGAAATGGTTCGAAGTGGTGAAGCTGTGGATCGCAAGTTACAGTGGAAATCTGATGGGTGCGGCAGTATTTGCCCTGTTAATCTACCTGACGGGTCTTTTCGATTCATCTCAGGTGAATGGTTTTCTACTGAGTGTCGTAGAGCACAAGATGGAGGCACCAGCCATGCAGCTCTTCTTCCGGGGCATTCTGTGTAACTGGCTCGTATGTTTGGCGTTCTTTGTGCCAATGTTCATGAAGGAGAATGGTGCAAAAATGTTCGCCATGATGCTCTTTGTCTTCTGTTTCTTCATCTCGGGATATGAGCACAGCGTCGCCAATATGTGTACGTTTGCGATTGCACTGGTACTGAACCATCCGGGGACGATCTCATTCGGCGGGGTTATTCACAACCTGATTCCGGTCACGCTCGGCAATCTGGTGGGCGGCGTGCTGCTGATGGGTTTCATGTATTATGCGGTGAACAAACCTTTTCTGGACGAAGAGACACACTAATTTTTGAGCAAAAAAATCCCCCTTATTAGCCCGGTCACCTGACCTTGGCTGGACGGTAAGCCAGACCACAAACACCCGCGCAACCTTTCCATCCTGTGATGAAGGTTGCGCGGGTGTTTGTTTATGGGCAGGCTCACTATGTGCCTGCCCTCGGTTATATCTGCCTTGTATCCGAATGGAGGCTACAAGGCTTGACCCGGTGGCTTAGTTATACTCACGCCACGGAATATATTCAATATCGTTGTCGCCACGCGTGACCACGATCATATTCTCGATTTTGCCCGTATCTTTGTTGGTTCGGTAGATCATCGTACGCGTCTCGCCTTCTTCCGGCACGGAGAACAGGAACTTGTCCGCAACAAAGGAGGAACCGAGCCCTGTCGCATGTTCTGTAAAGGCAGATCCGCTCTTGCTGGTCAACAGCAGGCCGATTCCATAAGCTGTAGCCGTTTGTGCTCCTTTGCCAAAGAGATGCTCCCCTTGACTGGTCGTATGGGTTTGTTCCCAATACTCGTATTTTTTCGTATCCTTGTTGTAATCCACGACGTTACCCTGTTTATCCAAGCTGATGCTGGTCGTTTCACCCTTGTCGCTTTTCACCTGATACGTACCTACAATCGAATCCTCGGTAATTTTCACCGTCTTGCCTGTGTTCGGATCGGTTTGATAGATTTCGTCCTCATATTGAAGCCGAATAACGTTCATGCTGGCCTGAAGCTGCTGCGCCAGTTTCTCGTCACCCATTTCCTCGGCTTTCTTCAACATTTCCTCATAGTTTTTGTAATCCTCGGCGTCCTTCTTATCCCAATCCTCCATATTCTCCGGAGGACCTGACGTTTTGCCCGAGCCATCGCCTTTATGTTTACCGAGGGACGTAAGAGTCTGTGCCGCAGCCAAAGCCACCATAAGAGCTTTGTTCACAACATCTTCATCCGTGGTGCGGAAACGCTCGGCAATTTTCTTGAGTTCGGATTGGATGGACAAGACCAGCTCAAGAACAGACTTCATTGTAGCTTGGGCCGTTGCATAATCGTTATAAAAGCGCTCCCGCTCCATTCCGTCCCAATTGCTGCGCATGACACGGATCTGGCTATCCAATGTGGACATAAACTCCGACAATTGCTGATGTGCCTGGGCGAATTGCCCACTGACTGTATCCAGTTGTTCCGGTGTTACCTTAATCTGTGTCATCCTGCACGCTCCTCTTCGTCATATTCCTCCTATTTCGTGGTCCACCGATCTTTATCTTGCAGCCTGATCTGCCCTGATCTCCAGATGCAGCAGCGGAAACGGATTACCGGAACCATCCAACTCGGAACGACCCATTTGTACAAATCCCATTTTCTCGTAGAATCGGGCTGCTCCAGCATTCTGCTCATTGACATCCACCTTGAGGTGACGACCTTTGATGTTAAGGGTATGGTTGATTAGAAGACGCCCCAGGCCCTGCCCGTGCTGACTGACATCTACAAACAACATTTCAATAAAGTTATCATCCAAACCGATAAAACCAACGGGTTCATTGTCAGCATCCAGCGCTTCCCATACCTCGACTTGCCTTTGCTGCAACACGTCGCTCACTACTTTTTTATAGAACTGGATGTGATGCTCTTCTAAAAACGTATGTGTTGCCCGAACGGCTCTCTCCCAAATCTCGACCAACTTGTTATGATCCTGTTCACGATATGAAGTGATTAACATGTCCAACGTATTCTCCTTTTCCTAGAAAACAATTATGTAAACATCCGATCCTGCGATTGGACTTGGTTAATACATCAAATTTTATATAACTCTACGTATATTTTACCATGCCCAATACTCAATCTGTACCCACCATTACCAATCTTGAGCCAAATTTTTACTGCTATTTAAGGATTCCTTACCAAAAAAACAGAAAATAAAAGGCAGCTAAAGTCACCTTGACCCTGGTGCTCTAGCTGCCTGATATTCGATAAGTTCACTCGGCATCGTCAATCTAATGCCGCTTGGCTGCAGCATCATTCTACATTACTAATCAATGCTGCAATTGTGCAAGGATTTGCGGGTCCTTGATCTTCTTGTCTTCAGCCAATAACATCACTTTGGATAAGATTTCAGCCGTTCTCGGATCTTCATCAAGGAATGGCAGGAATATTCTGCCTCGATGCTGACTGTGCACAGGAACGATATGAAGCGCGCCCGTCGCCTGTTTGAACACATTGCCGCTGCCAAGATGAACGGCATACTCGCCCAGTTCACCATCAATTCGAGCGTAATTTCCATCGAGACGTACGTTATCGACCTTCAACAGACGCAGTGACTCATTCACAATCACATGACGCATCTCAATCGTGGTCAAGCTGGCTTCCGGATCTACTCCGCCAACATGCGCAACGCTAACCACCAAATCAATATCACGCATGACTTCAGAGAAGAAGACCGGCGGTACATCCTTCAACGCAACAGGTTTATACGTTTTTCGATCATAGAACTGCACCGTCTCCAGAGTAGGCGCTTCTGTATCTGCGGGCGAGAACCAGTCTGCCATGGCATAGAGATTGGCAATCAGATTATGCTCATAGCTTACCTTTTGTAGCCCTTCCTCATAGCTGACGGTCCATTGACGTCCTTTAAGCAGAGCAACTGCTTTTTTCGGCTGAATCTGATAACCTGCGTATCGACGGGATACCGTTCCATTAGCAAGCTCATCTTCATTCGGAAGATAGAGTTCACGGAACACCTGCTTGAATGGCTGACGTTCCTGACGGTTGAACAGATCCCGTTGGAATTCACTCCAGCTTCCATTCTGGAACAGATGCAATGGATGCGCAATCAGTAGGCGATCATTTGCCGCCAAGGTTTGTATCGTGCTTGTCGAATCATCCGAAGCCGGAGTAACCAACCCACCGGACGTTACATCGAATCTTCCAAGCTTGTCATCTGCTTGGAACACAAGCGTGCGAACCAGTGGACGAAGAACCGGATTCTGCAGCAGACTTGAAACTTCCTCACTCGTAAAGGATGTTCCTGCCGTCATGGAACGCTCCAATTCCTGTCTTGCCCGGCGATACTGATCAACCAGATCCGTTTTTAATTCCTTCAATTCGGCGATGTATCCATCTTTCTTGAACCGAGCAGGTACAGATTTGAGTGTTTTCCCTTTGCTTACGATGAGCAGTTCCGGCTGGCCTTCTTCATCAATGACCAATTGGGCTGTAGTAGCCTCATCCAGTTCATGCGGCTCAAAATAGGATTTCATCTCATCCAGCTTGCGAGCTTCCATATCCCACATCAGCCGGGTAACATCGGCATATCCTGCATTACGGGCAAGGTTGCCCAGCGCTATCTGGGATACCAGACCTTCACTGGCACGGCGCTGTGCACCAAACTGTTTGCTCTGCATCAGAAATTTCTGAATGAAGTCGTACCGCTCACGCAGATCCTGTTCCCGTTCTTCTGCAAATGGAATCAGGCTGTAGGTCAACAAATGATCTTTATTGCGTTTATCTTCCACGGACTCACGCATATCTTCAAGTTTCAGCTTCCCAAGTGCCGCATCCGCGAACAACTGTGATCTGCGGTGATTGGCTCCCCCGGAGATATATTTGGCACAATCGTACAACAGGCTGAACCGCTCCTCACCGACGGCCTCGTATGCCTCCTCGAACCAGGCGATATCAAATGCGCCTTCGTTAAAGTCCTGAGGTGAAATTGGAGAATAATGAGCCACAATGGTTTCCTTTTCAGCAGTGAACCGTTCATTAATATGGGCATGGAAGTACCAGGCTGCACTTCGCAGTCCTTCCCATCCGAGATGCTTCGCAACAATCTCCATCCATTGCGGAGCGTACATTGCAGCTTCCAGGAGTTTCTTCTCCTGAATGGGATGCTTCGCCAGCAATTGTCCCAGCAGTACTTCGTCCTCTCCATCACGCGGATGGCAAACCTGGATCAGATGGCTGAACGTTTCTTTACGTGTCGTATTGTCACCGTAGCTGTAGATATATCCACGGACAAAGGTATCCTGATCCATGGCAGCAACGAGATGCACCCAATGCTCCATACCTTCAATGCGTTCAAGCTTCATGGCCAGCGTACTTACTTCTGTTGAAAGCTCTCCTCGGGTCAACTCAATCTCCAAAACTCGTTCAACAACGGTTCTTCGCAGTTCTGCCAATACCGGTTTCTCCGTAATCCAGTCGGACCGACTGGATGTCAATTCCCGAATAAACAGGGCACGAGACTCTCCCACAAGCAGCTGCTTGTAGACTTCCTGTACATCAATGAAGTCCAATTCATAGGCACGCAGGTAATCGTTCAGAGTGAGGAAGGAACCTCGGTTACTTTCCTTATTTAATCGGTCGAATTGGCTTAGCGTCTGGAAGTATCGCATGAAACTGTTATCGTCATATACACGATCCCGGACAATATAGAACCATGGGCCAGACAAAAGAGCGAGCATGCCCGATTCCTTTTCCATTTGTTCCTCTGGCATCATTTTCATCAGCGCATAGAGTGTCCGCTCAGCTATTTCAAATGTATCTGACTTATCACTGTCCTCATAAACGGCCTCCATCAGCGTTTTCACCTGATCTGCGTAACGAAGCTCACTGACCATCTTTTTCATGTCCTGGATATATTGAACCGGATAGACCTCTTCGGCAAATTCCTTGCGCCATCCTTCCAGCAGCCAGTGTTTCTCCAACTCACTATATTCGTATATGGTGGAGTAGTAACGGTAATAACTATCCAACTTCTTGTTCAAATCCTCCAAACGGATCGCAAACAAAATTTGCAGCAGTTCTTTACTATCCAGACCACTCTTCTGAACATATTCTCCCCATATGTTATGGAGAGGGAACTGCTCCAATAATTTTATATCTTGCCGCTGATCATAAGGAATGAAGACCATAGCACGCAATGTCGCACCTACAAGCAAGGTTTCTTTGTAGCCCGCATAATATTCTGCCTCATATTCATATTCCCTGTGCTCATGTAGCAACGCATCCAACCCTTCAAGAAACTGCTTCGCTTTTTCCAGGGAAAGGGTAAACATGTCCTTCGGCTTGAAGCCCCCGAGATCACGTTCTTCCTGAAGCAGTGGATTTTCCCATGAAGGATCATACAGGCCGAATCCATTAGCCGCCGTATACCTGCTGCTCTGCTCTGTAAGCTTGTCCAGCAGCTTCTGCTCCTTGGCTGTTGGAGTCTTGATTAACGCTATGATTGGCTGCATCTGCTCCTGCTGCTCCGTGCGTTGTGGATCTGCGGAGATCTCGGTCAACAGTTCCAGCGCACCCAATCGTTGCAGTTCAGTTTTGGATTGTACAAGTCGTTTCAGGGATACCATCAGCTGATCGGTTGGCTGAAGCAATAACACCTGAATGGTCTTCTGACGCAACGATCCCGTTTTCAGTTTGAGCAACGCCTCCATTTGCAGCATCTCTTCGAGCGTCAGTGTCAGCAGCTTGGCTTTGAGCAGAGCATTCTCACGGTTGTTCATGCTCTTATCCGACAGACTGTCAAAAATAAACTGTCTTTGTACTTCATTCTCGGGATGATGGACAAACTGGGACAACAATTCTCCTCGCAAATCCGGGCTTAGCTTGTCTTTGAGCGCAATGACCTCGCCAATCCATTCCGGGTCCATGTCATACGCAGCAAGGTATAGCATTTTTTTCACTATATCATCCGGATCGATTCGATATTGAACCAATTCAAGAACACCGGATGGCCCACCTGCACCTCCCTGCGGAATGTAGGCCAGCATTTGTTTAAACAGATCAAAGTCACGCCGACGCACGGCTTTATCTTCAAAAACAGACAGCGGCCAGACATGAACACTACGTTGATTCTCCCCATTTTCAAAGCTCCAGTTAAACATGTACATGGCATCATAATTCTCAATCACCCAATGCAGCAACTCCAGATCCTGTACTTCAAGATACTGACGTGCCATGTTTAAGCGCAGTCCTCTGTTCTGACTGTTAGCAAGTACGTATTGTACAACAATCTGCTGATATACTTGCCCGTGATCCATGATCTGGATGACTTTTCGCTCCAACTCATTCTCTTCGATGACTGCCGTTGCCCAGAGACTGATAAATAATTGGTTTGCATTGGCACTTTCCTGCCATTCCTCTCGCACCGCAGGATCAGTTAATGCTTGATGTGCTTGTGTAATTAGTTGCGCAGCAACACGCTGATTCGCCGCTTCAATTCCGATCCCTGTCCATACGGCGAGCGCTCTCACTACCGAACTGAACCGAATCAGGTTGTTGTCGATGATTATTTTTAATATGTATATATACGCCTCAAGCGTTCCTTCATCCATCCGTTCCACAATGCTCTGGCGCAAACCCTCCTGCAGTCTGGCTGCTACCAGCAATTCTCCAACCATCTGGTAAGCATCCACCTGATCGCTCATGAAGATACCTTTGATCATTTCAGTGGTCAGCAATGCATTCTGATTGTCGCCATAAATAATATCATGCAGCGCCTGCTTCATATCCCCGGTTTCATGATCCAGTTCATAGGCAATGCAATCCGGTATAACGGCTCTAACCTCATGAAGATAATCAAACTTGTACTCCCGAATGGATACATATTCGTTCAGAGAGAAGCCATGCATCTCCATACGGAACAAGGCAATCATTTTACGAAGAACCTGTCCAATATGCTGTTCGGGATCGGTCGTACGAAATGGTCTGCGCTCATAATTTTTACTATATGGAAAATTGGCGGCACGTTCTACAATGTAACGGAACCGAGCCAAGAAGGATTCACTGACCAGTTGCTCCAAAACATCCAATAATGGACGGAACAATGGAGTTTTCGTCTCAGCATACATACGTTGCAATTGCTGCTCTGCATCCAAATAGGCCTTTTCGTCTTCGCGCAAATAGGTAAATCCAGCCATCTCTGCAACATAGCCCGCGAGTTCCTGCTCCACACCCTTCAGCGATTTTACTTTTTCCTGCAACTCTTGTTGATACTGTTGAACTTTATCTTCCTGATTCATTCCATTCTCCTCCTCGTCACTCTCTACCACAGACGCCCGGCAAGCATTGTAAAGCGAATAAATACCACGTTATCGTCTTCCTTTAAAATCAACGGCTCATCCAGTGCCTGCAACTCTTCCTCATTGAGAAACACTTTAAATAACCCATCTTCATATGCGGTTACAGCTGTATCCATGGCGCCTTCTACATCGGGAACCCCTTCGTTATATATCGTGCCAAAGCCTACTTTTCCTGCTGCTCCCTGCTCTTGAATGTCCTCGGGCATCAGGTAGGCAAGCCATTCTGCTTCATTCTTCTTGTCCTGAAGAGCCTTGAGCTGTTGAGCCACCATGTTCTTAATAAGCTGTCTCAACGTATCAGTTGTTTCCGGAAGTTCGGCAGCTTGTTTGGCAAGTGCCGGCTTGCGTTTACCCAGACTTTTCACCGTAATCCATACATTCACTGCTTACCCTCCTATGTATAGCTTTATGTTAGAAGAAGCCTCTATCAGCCCTTATATCTATACCACCATGGAAAACGGACCAAACTTAAACTTCGGCCTATTTCGTTACCCATTCAATTATACGTACATATGTGCCCCTATTGAACATTTTAACGAATATCCCGACCATATTCATGGGCCATTTCTCATGTTTACATGCAACCAGCGAACTAATGGCCTATATTGCACTTTCGCAGTCGGAACAGTCTTCCCACAGCAAATAAAAAGAGAACAGTGCGCCTTTGGGCAGTCACTGCTCTCTGTAAGCTTACGATGAATATTTCTGCAAAATAATGACCGCATTATGGCCACCGAAGCCAAATGAGTTGGACATGCCAATCTTCAGGTCAGCTTCTCTTGCAACGTTGGGTACATAATCGAGATCACATTCCGGATCGCTCTGCTCTTGATTGATTGTCGGGGGAATGATACCGCTACGCAAGCTTTGAATGAGCGATATGGCTTCCGCCCCACCAGCCGCACCCAGCATATGTCCGGTCATCGATTTGTTTGCTGTTACCGGAATATGATAGGCTTCCGCACCAAACAGCTGCTTAATTGCTCGTGTCTCGGAAAGATCACCCGCTTCCGTACTGGTAGCATGAGCATTAATGACATCAATTTCATGTGGCTGAAGCTGTGCATCCGCCAGAGCGGCTTTCATGGCCAAGTATGCACCACGTCCTTCCGGATGGGTTGCTACCATATGATACGCGTCTGAACTGGCACCATAACCTACGATCTCTGCAAGGATGTTTGCACCTCTCGCAAGGGCGTGGGACAAAGACTCCACAACCAAGACCCCGGCACCCTCAGCCATAACAAAACCATCTCTGCCTGCATCAAATGGTCGACTCGCTCCTTCGTACGCTTCGTTTCGTGTAGATAGTGCCGTCGCATTGCCGAAGCTTGCCAGTGATACTTCGGTGACAGCTGCCTCCGTCCCTCCAGCAAAAATTACATCTGCTCCACCGTGACGGATCAGCCGGAAAGCCTCACCTATCGCGGTGTTGCCGATCGAACAAGCTGTCACTGGCGAGAGAGTGGGTCCCCAACAGCCAAATCTCATGCTCACCATAGCCGCCGCCATATTGGATATCATCATGGGTACCAGTGTTGGACTGACTCTTGCAGGCCCGCGTTCAGACAGGAGTTTACCTTGTTCCATCAGGGTCTGGATTCCGCCAATGCCAGTACCGATATACACGCCTACTCGCTCCCTGTCCACATGATCCATCTCGAGACCGGAGTCAGATAAAGCCTGATCTGCTGCCGCAACAGCAAATTGCACGAACCGGTCCATACGCCGTGCTTCCTTCCGTCCAAACCGTTCTTCTCCGTCAAAATCACGGACCGCCCCTGCTATCTTCGTTTTATAGGACGTTGTATCAAACGCTTCAATTGGCGAAACTCCTGATTTGCCTTCCACCAATCCATTCCAAAATGTATGCACATCATTCCCCAAAGGAGAGATAATCCCCATTCCTGTAATAACAACACGCTCCATAATACATCCTCCTTTAGTGCTCTTTCCATACTTGTTTAGTTAAGTTATGCACTTATATTGCCATTCGTATTATCCTATTACAAGTTGTCAATTATAATAGTATAATGACTACCATGATAAACTCAGGAACGAAGGTGATGGAATGAACCATGATGTCAGGCTGCAGGCACTGTCCGCTTTTCTGAAAAGCCAGCGTTCCAAAATCTCTCCGGAATCCGTCGGATTACCCGCGGGCTCCCGGCGAAGAACGCCTGGATTAAGAAGAGAAGAAGTATCCCAATTGGCAGGTGTGAGCACAACATGGTACACCTGGCTTGAACAGGGCCGAGATATTCAGGTATCTCATTCCGTATTGGATAACATCGCCTCAGCTCTCAGGCTGACAGCGGATGAACGGAAGTATTTGTTTTCCCTTGGTTTGGATTACCATTCGGAACTTCATATCCTGGATGAGAAGCCACTCCAAATTCATCCCTCTTTGCAGAAAATATTGCAGGAACTTCGCAATTGTCCCACAATCATCTCAGACCGACGCTGTCACATTGTGGGCTGGAATGACGCAGCACGGCATGTGTTTATGGACTTTGAACAGATTCCGGCTGAACAGCGGAACATGATCAGCTTGTTGTTTGAACGAAAGGAATTTCGGAGGCTGGCCGTCAATTGGGAGGATTTTGTCAGCGGATTCCTGGCTATTTTCCGTGCTTATTACGGTCAATATGTCGATGATGAATGGTACAACTTGTTTTTGGATGACATGATGGACAGATATCCTGATTTTCAACCCCTTTGGAAACAAAGCAGTGTTAGCAGCGCCCCGGATGTGTTGATTGAATTCAGACATTCCAGAGCTGGCAAAATGCTTTTTGATCTTACCTCACTCCAGGTTCAGGGAAATGCCGATTTGCGGTGCAGCATCTACACACCTGCAACAGACACGGCTACAGAGCGGAAACTGATTCGCCTCATGGAGCCAAAGGTAGAACACGACTCTGACAAAAGCTGATGTTGCTTTTTCTTCTTTACTCCGTAATACAAGTTAACAAAAAAAGACCCAGGCGATGAGGCCTGGGTCTTCATGTTTGTCTTGAACCTATCTGTACAATCATTTCAGTTGCAGATTAACGGATGTTATTTAAACGCCGGGATCGCAATATCTGCATACTTCTCTTCAAAGAAGGCTTTCACTTCAGGACCCGCCATACGCTTCGCCAGCTTCTGAATGGCTTCCGAATCTTTGTTATCTTCCCGGGCAACCAAGGTAATGGCAAAATGGGAATCATCCTTCTCAGTGAACAGCGCATCCTTCTTGGGTGTAAGCCCCAGCGGACTCGCATAGGCTGGCGTCATGGCAACCAGATCCGCATCATCCAGCATGCGGGCCAGCATCAACAGATCCACTTCTTTGAACTTGAAGTTTTTCGTGTTTTCCCTGATGTCTGCTTGCGTTGCATTGAAACCGACGCCTTCTTTCAGCTTGATCAGGCCGTTCTGTTCCATCATCACCAGCGAGCGTCCAATGTTGGACGGATCGTTGGCAATCGCTACCGTTGCACCTTCAGGCAATTCTTCAATGGATTTAACCTTTTTGGAATATGCTCCGTAGATGGCATTGTAGATCGGTTGAACTGCCACCAAGTTAGCGTTATTTGCTTCATTGTACTGATTCATGTAAGGAACGTGCTGGAAGAAGTTTGCGTCTACTTCTTTGTTCGCCAGTGCAGTATTCGGTTGAACGTTATCGGAAAGTACTACAACTTCCAGATTAACGCCATCTTCTTTCAGCAATGGCTTCACAATATCCAGCACATCCGTCATTGGCGGAATCAAAGTAGCTACTTTCAACGTTACTTCTTGTCCGGTTTGAGTGCCTTCCTTATTTCCTTCCGCCGCAGGTGTTTCTTCTTTTTTGCCGCATCCGGCTGCTACGAGCGTCACTGCCAGCAGCATGAGCATTAGTTTTGCTTTCATCTGATATAAACCCCTTCATCATGTAATCTGTATTGTTCATGCTGTAATTCAATCTTTCTGCACTGCTTGTCCTTCTTCAGGATCTGCGATCGAGCCAGCGGGACAGTCTGCTGCCAGTAAATTGGATCATCTGTACCAGGATAATCATAATGATAATCGTAAATACCATGATCTCCGTCTCGAATCGCTGATAACCGTAACGAATCGCAAAATCACCAACACCGCCACCACCGACAATACCCATGACCGTAGAGTAAGAGATAAAGCTGATGGTTGCCGTTGTTAAGCCGAGTACAAGACTTGAGCGAGCCTCCACATACAGGAATTTCACCACAAGCTGTATGGTCGATGCACCCATGGAAGAAGCAGCTTCAACCACCCCTTTCGGGACATCAAGCAAAGCCTGTTCTACCAGTCTGGCGTAATACGCAATGGCGATGACCGAGAGCGGCACGGTTGCTGCGAGCGTCCCGATGGATGTTCCAACGATCAGACGTGTGAACGGAATCATAAATACGACTAGCAGCAGAAACGGGAAGGAACGAATGATGTTGACGAGACTTCCCAGAATCGTGAACAGAGGTCGATTCTGATAACGTTGCCCTTTTCTGAACAGATACAGCAGTGTACCCAGAGGCAACCCGATTAACACGGCTGCCGTGATGGAGATCCCCACCATGACAAACGTCTCTCCGATGGCCTGCCAAATTTCATGCTGATACTTCACAACGGACTCAGGTATCATCATTATGGTCCTCCTGATCGCCATGATTAGAGGTATTTCGTCCGCTCATGGATACATCTTCGCCCATCAACAAGGATGTTAAAAGATCAGGCTTCGGTGCCGGTATGCTTCTTACTTCCGCTTCCGACAGCGTTTTGATGATCCGTCCCTCTTTCATCACCGATATCCGGTCGCAGAGCTTTCGGGCAACCTCCATCTCATGTGTAACGAGTACAATAGTTACCCCCAGCGTTTCATTGACATGACGCAGCACATCCAGAATTCCACTCGTGGTCTGCGGATCAAGCGAAGATGTTGGTTCATCACAGAGCAGCACATCCGGGCGGCTGGCAAGTGCTCTGGCGATGGCAACACGTTGCTTTTGCCCTCCGCTTAACTGTGCAGGATACTGGTTGGCCTTATCTTCAAGTCCGACAAATCTCAATACCTCAAGTCCTCGTGCAACCCGCTCTGTCCGAGAGACGCCAGCGAGTTCCAGAGGCATGCAGACATTGCCACTTACCGTTCGATTGCTGACGAGATTGAAGTGCTGAAAAATCATGCCAATGGACCTCCGTACCTGACGCAGACTCGGCTCACTCATCCGGGTCAAATGCTGCCCATTCACAATGACTTCGCCGTCATCAGGCTTCTCCAATCCATTGAGCATGCGCAGAAGTGTGGATTTCCCTGCACCACTAGAGCCGATAATGCCGTGGATCTCTCCCTGGCCTACTTCCAGGGAAACCGAGCTTAATGCTTCGAATCCCTGATCTTCACGGGACCCACGCTCGTTATAACGCTTGCTTACCCCGTATAATGAAATCATGGGAGATTCCTCCTGCGATTGATCGTACATGGTCCTTCAAGAACACATGAAGAAAGCCCGCACAGCCGATAACCGGAGCGCGAGCAATCCTGTTTATTCATAATAAATCATCATTCGACATGAAACAAGCTTTAACGTGAGATATCTGTGTGCAAATCATTAGCATCATATATACTAAACCGTCCGTTGGATGACCCAATATAGACTTCATTTCCAAGCCGGTTCATGGTTCCATTCTTCGCATCCCGATCACGATGTTCTGGGTTTCCCATCACGACGTCATGCACACGGCCGATCAAGGTACCGTCATTTTTATCCATGATCAGGAGATCCTCACCCATCGGTAGCAAAAGCTGATCTTCACTCACCACGTAACTCCCCTGATTGGTAGGGTATTGAAAGGCAGCAATCGTGTTTTGTGCAGTCCAGCGGGTCTCCCCTGTATCATAAGCAAGGGCTGCCGGATAACCGTTTTTGATTACATATAATTGATCGCCCTCCACAAGTGCGCGTTCGATCTTGTTATTCTGCGTCCACCATTTTTTTTCGGTCTTGGGATCATACAAGGTGGTTATGTAATCCTCGTATTCACCATACATTTCCCCGTTGTTGTTCTCTCGAATGAGCACCATGCCGTCATTCAGCACCTCAATTTGCTGTCCAACCCGGGCCGGAAAATGTGCAAGCTTCTGTCCGTTGTTCAGATCAACCAGCACCCACTGGTCATCCAGCAGCATCCAGCGTTCTGGCTGTGCGGGCACAAACGGATCGATACGAGCAATTCCGTCAAAATAAGGATTCCGTTCGGGATGCTCTATCGTTGACTTCCCTGCTGCAATGCTCCACACGGTGCGGCCTGATCGCGGATCAGCTGCAATCAGTTTATCCTTTTCCCAATACATGACATAAGGATCTTCCGCGCTCTTATTCAATAATTCATAACCGGTCGTCAGTTTTCGCTTCCATAATGTTTTTCCGTTTGCACTGTCCAGCACCGTTAACCAGCTATTGCTTGAGCCTTCAACAACCGCGCTGTCCACAATGACGACATTCTTCGCTGCCGTGATCCCATTCAATCTGAAATTTTGCTTGGGGGTATACTCCCACTCGACCTTTCCGTTCTTCAAGCCCAGATGGCGTATACGATCCACGTATTTTTTCTTGTCAGGGTCATAATCGGTGTAGATTGTAACGTATTGGCGTCCCGCATCCACCTCTGCCTGCTGTCTTCCAAACCCACCATTGATCGCCCATAATTTCTGGCCGGAATGTCGGTCAAGAGCATATATGGAACCTTCGTAATATCCACCGCTAAATCCACCGTCATCCCCTTTCATCAGGAGCACATCCTCCGTTGCTGCTTGTAGAAAGGTGTAATTAATATCCCCCTGATTGGTCCATACCGATTTCCAGTGTAAGGTGGCAGGCAGCATTGTGCCATAGATTTTAGTCGTGAACTGATATTCATCTGAACCACCAAATTCCCAATTAGACACTACACCGTTTTGATCGTCCTGGGGTATATTCCAGCGCGTACGAACCAGCCTGCCGTTCTTGTTAAATGTCACGAGAAAATGAGCATCTGCTCGTTCGTACCGCCAGGTCTTTCCTATGCTCATGGCATAACCCGTATCGTTTAAATTGCCGGAATGCTCTTGCCAATCCGGTTCGCCAAGCCACTGCGCCACCTGTTTTGAGGTCGTTTTTGAATTCAGCACAATATCTATCAAATGACGTATAGTGGACGTGGGCATCGCCAATTGTCTACTGAACCAGCCATCCGCTACCTTGGTACGCTGTGCTACATCCTGTGCCTTAACCCAAAGCAATGCTGGACGATAAGTGGACGATTCCTTGTTCCAGACGCGCGGGGCAATGGACACGCCATACCAGTCCTTCGTCGCTGCAACAATGAACGCCTGCTCTTTCAGGAATGCCCCTGAAGACCATGTTGCCTGACTTCCGGGAAACAGGTACAGCTTGCTGCCCGATTGAAGCTTGAACGTTTGTGGAATGGATTTCGTCAGGCTTCGGCTTTCTTTGGAGGTATACCAGCCAGGTATCCAGAATTCAGTGTAATCGCTACCTTTTAGTTTGACCCATTCCCCGCGAACAGCGTCGATTTGCAAGCTCCCTTGAGCGGAGCTATACCCGTCTATGTCCATCCGATCAGGGGAAACACTGCTCTCGACCACTTGCCTGTAAATAGGTACTCCCTTTGCAACTGTGACCTTATCCCCCTTTTTATAATTAAGCTTCACCGATAGCACTTGCGTTACTGAACCCGAACCTTGCCCCTCCAGCGCCCTGGCATGGTTGTACAACAGCAGTCCCCCCGTGACCAGCACAACTAAGACACCAGCAACGATATTCCACGGGTAGCCCGTCCATTGCCTTTTACGCCCCGTCTTCACGTCAGTCCACTCCAATCATTTGAAGTTATTTCCATTTAAGACGTTTTGAACTAGGAAAAGTTACTGTTACTCCCAAATATATTTACAAGGTACGAAATAATTACAGGTCTCACCTTACATCCAATAGGGTTGAATTATAAGGGAATGTGGTTCCCAATATATAAGCAGCCGTTAACATGATGATAAAATACCCCATAAACCATACATCCGCTCGGGAATACCCGATCTGAATGTAATAGGTCCGGCTCCCGCCTTCCTTGAATCCTTTTGCTTCCATCGCCACCGCCATACGTTGCGCACGGCGAATACTCTGGGCAAGTAGTGGAATTGCATATCGTTTCAGTATGCCGTATACATTCCAGCGGGAACCATGCTGCCTCGTTCCCCGAATGCGGATGGCATAACGCAGCGTCTGGAATTCATCCAGCAAAATCGGAATCATACGCATAGCCGCCAGAAAACTATAGGCATACTTGGGTGGGAGCCTCCACTGCTGCATGAGGGAATAAAAGAGACGGACAGGCTTGGTCGTCAGACCGAACAACAATCCAGCTGCCGCCATACTTAGGGAACGAAATCCTAGGTGCAACCCGCGGTAGAAGCTCTCTTCGGTAATATGAATCAATCCCCACTGAAACCAGGTGGTCTCCCCTTTACCAAACATGATCATACCTGTGGAAGTTGATATAAATACCAGAATGAACGGAGATGCATACAGCAATAATCTGGGCCATGCGTGACCTGTCCAGCCCAGCAGTAACAGCATGACAACTGCCACATTCGCCATTACATTCAGGTTGTGAATAAGGATGACGAAGACAAACAGCAATGTCAGGAAAATCATTTTCAACCCCGGATTCACCGCGTGAAGCCAAGTCTCACGATGAGGAAACGAGAGCTGCATCCGTTAACCTCCCCTCATGCACCGTCCAGATCCGGGTGCAATAACGCTTCACGATTTCACGGTCATGTGTAACCATCACAATGGCGGTCCCTTCACGCCGCAGCCGTTCCAGCTGTGATAACATGGCAAAAGTATTCCGCGCATCCTGTCCAAAGGTAGGTTCATCCAGTAACAAAATACGCTGTTCCCGTACCAGAGCTGATGCTACACTCAGTCGTCGTTTCTGTCCCATCGACAATTGGTATGGATGCCTACCGGACAGCTCACTCAGTCCGAATTGCTCCAGCATATTATCGGTTTTGATAACTCTTTCTTCGGCAGTTAACTTGCCGCTCAGCAAGGAGAATTCCACTTCATCCCGGACTGTATTGGTCACGAATTGAAATTCAGGATTCTGGAATACAAAGGCAATGTGATCTGCAAGCTGCTCGGTTTTTCCGGCCGATTGTCCTTCCACAACATAATGACCTGTCGTTTTTAGAATATTCATCATGGATAGCAATAACGAACTTTTACCTGCCCCGTTAGCCCCGACAATCCCCACCCAATCTCCGTGCCATACCTTGGCCTGTTCCACCTGAATGAAAGGTGTTTTTCCGCGCCATCCGGTGAATTGCTGCATTTCCAGGGCTGGTTGGGGCTGCGCAGAAGCTCGCTCCTCCTTGTTATCCATACTTTCAGTTTCTGTTGCCCCATAACGAATAAACTCTCCTGTGACCAACGTCTGTGCTTTCGTCTGCCCTCGCTCTTCCCAAACTCCTGGATACCAGATTCCGTATTCCCTGAGCATATTCCGCTCATCTGTAAACACCTGATTCGCCGGGCCATCTGCCACAATCTTTCCTTCAGGCGACAATACGATGATTCGGTCCACCCACTCGACGATTTCATTAATTTTATGTTCTACGATAATGAGTGTTTTGTCCTGTGCAATCTGTTTCACCGTTTCCCATACTTGAGAGGTTCCTTCATCATCCAGCAGTGCCGTTGGTTCATCCAAAAAGAGTACGTCTGGCTCCATGGCCAGAATCGAAGCCATCGCAAGACGCTGCTTCATGCCCTGTGACATGGATTGAATGAGTGTTCGATTATGTTCAAAGCATAACCCCACCTGTTCCAGATATCGAAGGATAAGAGCAGGCATCTGCTCGCGTGGAATATTCCGGTTTTCCAATACAAAAGCAATCTCTTCATCCGTATATGACATACAGAACTGGGTATCCGGATCTTGAAAAACAATACCGGGCTGCTCAGGCACCTGAATGTCATCACATTTCATCGGAATCTCCACAGATCGCGGAATCAGACCGCTCAGAATTTGCAGCAAGGTTGATTTGCCAGAGCCGCTTGGTCCAAGCAACAACACTTTCTCCCCTTGACGCACAGAGAGAGACAAGCCTTGAAACACCAAGGCCTTCTCTCCCGGGAACTTACATCTTAGATTCGTAACACCTACCGCTTGCACATTCTTCACTTCATTCATCTAGTCCAACGCCTCATAATCCTGCTTCGACACCGGTCTAAGGGATCGTGTTACACCTGTAAGCTCCAGCGCTTTGGCGAGATAATAGGTGAATACACCCGCAATCAGAATACTTCCAATGAAGCGGAATCCGATAAACAGCGTGTAGTTCCAAGCTGTGAGGGAATCAATGTACCCATACTGATAATCGAGTACAAGCGAAGCCGCTGCTGCACCAATAGCCGCGAGGCAGGTGACGAACAGATTGCTTCTCCGGTACAGAAATGCGGCGAAGAAGATCTCTGCACCCAGCCCTTGCAGCAGCCCATATACCAGTGTCGACATGCCCCACTCACTTCCGAGAAAAGCACTCACCGTGGATGCCGCAACTTCAGCCAGAATGGCTACACCCGGCTTACGAATGATTACAAAGGCAAAGGTGCCCGCCATAAACCACATGCCGTAAATCATCTGCTCCGCATGAACGCCGAATGGCTTCATCAGATCATATGTAGGTCCCCATATTTTGTAGATCACCCCGAAGACTACCGCAATCACAATTGTTACCAAAATATCGGTTAACTTCAATCTGTTGCTGCCTACTGCTGTTGACATGTTCTCTACTTCCTTCCTCTGTTTCCCTTGATTTATAAAATAAACAATAAAACAAACAAAAAAAGCCTCCCCGGTTCACAGGCAGGCCATACGCACAGTTTACAATTCTCACGATGCAACGCATTAGGCAGATATAGAGAAAGAAGAAAACAAACGACACCATCCCCGTCACATCAGAAAAATCCCGTTGCAACCAAGAAACGCTGACATTTATGTTCTATCCCTTATCGCTTACCATTGCTCATCGCAAATTCATGTTCTCTACGCTGGCATTACCCAGATCAGATATACGGTCAGCAGCACAAGGCCGCTCTCTCAGCCCAACTTCATTGAGCACCCGGTTCACTTATTTCATTGCTTCTACTGTACAACACATGGGTATTTGTGACAATCCCGATAAGAAAAAATCAGTTTAAACTAGAAGAAAGAGTGATTAACTATATGTTTCATTTATGCGCCATATACCTCTGCTTCAAGAAATAACGTCTCTGTAATTCGTTACATCTCAGAAAGGTGCAAATGAGAGCGAATAATGTGTGCCAGGTTCATTAGACCAAGATAACGCGAACAAGGGATGTCCCCGTCATATTCATGAGGACATCCCCTTTAATTGTTATGCTTCATATCCTTTAGAGGAAAATTATTGAGAACCGGTAAGCTCTGTTTTAATATTGAGTATTCCCGGATTGACTTGTTTTGCCCGATGCAAAGCCTTTAAACAAGGTCGGTACTTTGGAGTAACGGGTATTTGTAATTTTCCCTTGCGATGTACTGCTGTCCGTACGCATAATAGAATCTTTGACATTGGAAATGTCTGAGTTGTCGAGCGTCATGTTCACGGCGAAGGTTGTTCCGCCATTCTGACGTACCAGCTTGCCAATATCGTCTGCACGGAAATTTTTAATGTTAATCGTTCCGGCTGCATTCATTTGAAATACTTTATCATAGGCCTTGTAAGCTGCACCACCAGTGATGTTAACCGTTCCGGCTGATTTCAGAGTCAGAGCGTCCTCACCGACATCCTCCCAAATCACATTTGAAATTGTGCAGTTACCGTAACAATGAACACCGTCAGCTGCAGGTGAACCGATAATCACATTTTTGAGCGTGGCGCCTGCCTCCAACCGAAATACCGGCTTCTGATCTTCCGCTTGAGATCCATCTCCCAGGGTGGAAGGGTTGGCTACATACGTTTGGCCTTTGCCATCAAAAGTTTCTCCCTTGGCTACAATAATCGTTGAGTTCACAACAGTAGGTGCAGCAAAAGCTGGAATTGCACCGAACAATGAAGCGACCAGACCCGCAGACAGCAGCAACGTCAACATTTTTTTCATAATTTAAATCCTCCCTTATTCTGATGAATTGGCGTACAAGCATAAGCTTGTCCTCAAGGAACCTATCAGAGGTGCACCTCTGGCTCGGAACCTACCCTGATCCTACCAAAAAAGGGATGTTACGATAATAATCATTAGCTTAGATATAGAAACGACAGCAGTATGCCTGTGTTCTCGGCATTTTTTGCATCGTACTCCATTGTGTAATGTGCCGATCTCAACTTCGGGTATGCTTCATTTACAACTCGTAATCTATGTTTATATGGTCCTTTATCTTCTAAAAAAACGAAAGACCACCTCATCTGTTTCCAGACAACGTGATCTCTATTATTTTGAATCTCATTTTATTTATTAAATTACGCTTTAAGCGCCAAAACGCTGACGATATCCGCACTTCCGACATAATTCCTCCACGGCTTCGCGTTTAGAGAAACCATAGAACAGATTGTTGGCTCGTTCACCATCCACAATCTCCGAGAACGATTTTTCATGAACGTTGCCCAAGTTAATGACACCTTCACCATCGAGACAGCAAGGTACCACAGTTCCATCGACAAGCACGGCTGCCTGACTACGAAGCGCATGACAGAAGCCTTTACCATCATCTTCGGGTGCATCCAGACTCGGCCACTGGAATTCATGATCCTGATTCAGATACACATTCGGGGCAATTTTGACACCGCTCCCAGGCACCACCTTCTCCTCAATACGGAAATCCAGATTGAACTCCCGTTCAAGAACCTCCAGTGTCTCCCGGTTTCGGTTCATCTGCGCATTCGTGAAATTATCCTGTGTCAGATTCCAGAGTCGGAATGAAATAATGACATTGTGCTTCACTGCTTCCCGGACAAATGACAACACATTGCCCAGATAGCCCTCACGGTCTGTGGAACCCTCGTGACCATCAAAGCTGTGCAGGGAGAAATTCATCTGACGCAGTGCCGGTTTGCCGAGCAGTTTGTGCTGGGTCTTGGGCAGCAGCGTACCGTTCGTCGTAATGTTGACCTTGAATCCCTTCTCATGCGCTGAATCCAGTAACAGATCAATTTTGGGATGAAGCAGCGGCTCACCTTTGACATGTAAATAAATATGTTTGGTATGGGGTTTGATCTGATCCAATATATTGTTGAAGACTTCAGGGTCAATGAAATTTTTGGCACGTTTGGTCTGTGGACAGAAGCTGCATGCCAGATTACATATACTTGTGATCTCAATATATACTTTCTTGAACGTTTTCAACTCGGGGTCCCCATTCTGCTTAGAGGGAGAACAGTCCCACCCTCATTTGTGATCCGGCCCATGTGTGCCACCACTATTATATCGGGTTCAAGGGACAAGGTAAATCGACTAGGATGTTAATTCCCTTTTTCTCATCGAATTCGTTAACTACGTTCACCTATAGATTCTTTCAATCGAAGTATAGGATGTATTGATTGTCCAGGTCATTGTAGTTGCCGAGACGCGATGCTAGAATCTAAGCAATTTAAAACCAAGTTAAAACGTAAGAATAATAAGTTATAAGGAGAGTGTATTCATGATTATTGTTAAGGCACCCGCAGTATATGTACACGAGGCTAACATTCTTGAGCAAAGTGGTTCGCGGATTGCACAGCTTGGGCAGCATGTTCTCATCATCGCCGGTGAGTCTGCATTAAAAGCCGTACAGCCTTACCTTCTTCCTTCATTGGAGGAGCATAAGATCAAGTTCCATGTGCAATTGTTTCACGGTGAGGTTACAACAGGCCAGATTGATACTTTCACACAGCAAGCCTTCGATTTGGATGTTGATCTGATTATCGGCGTCGGTGGTGGTAAAGTGCTCGATCTGTCCAAAGCGGTGGCCGAGCAAGCCCAATTGCCCATTGTAACGGTCCCAACGATTGCCGCAACCTGCGCTGCCTGGTCCGCCTTAACCGTGCTCTATGATGAACAGGGGAAATCTGCAGGATATCGTCCCCTGCGTCGTTCGCCTGATCTCGTTCTGGCTGATCCTCATATTCTGGCGAGTGCACCAAGGCGATATTTGGCCGCAGGGATCGGTGACACACTCGTAAAATGGCATGAGTTCGCCGTTAATCTAAGTGGCAACGCCACCAGCCTCACTCTCCGAAACAGTGTCAGCACCGCCAAGCTTGCACTCGATATTCTTGAAGCGCACGCCATCGATGTCTATGAATCCACCGATACAACCGGTAGTACACCTCAATTCCGTGATGTTGCCGATGCCATTATTGTGCTCGCAGGCCTTGTAGGCAGCATTAGCGATGGATCACTTCATGCCGCGATTGCTCATGGGCTACATGATAGCCTCACCAAATTACCCGAAACACACGCTTCACTACATGGAGAAAAGGTAGCCTTTGGACTCTTCACCCAGTGGATTCTTGAAGGCAAAGCAGGGGATGAGCTTCATGAGCTGATCACTCTGTTACATAAGCTGAATCTGCCTATCACTCTTGCCGAGCTTGGCATACAACAACAGCCTAAGGAAGCTGCTGCGCGCATTGCAGCAGGACTACAGCTGCGGGAAGGCAGTGCGGCGCATCTCTCCTTCGGAGTTAGTACGGCGCAGGTAACCGAAGCCATTCTTCAGGCAGACCGTATCGGCCAAACATTCATAGAATCCAGTCAGTCCAGTGAAAGCAGTACATACACCAAGGAGGTTTCCTCCCTATGATCCGTCCAAACCGCCATTACACTCTTCCCTTAACTGCCTTTCTGAGCGCGCTTCTGTTGATGCTGATCTCCGGCTGCTCTGCCGGAACTGACAATCAGGCCGCGGGTACAGGCACAACACCGACAGCGGCATCAGCTGCTTCGAATAAAGACGTTACCATTCGTGTTGGTCAGACCGGATGGAGCAATCTCGAATTGGGGCTAAAAGCCGCCGGACTCGATGAAACCCCCTATAAAGTCACTTATAACGTATTTCAGGGAGGTAACCTGATCCTTGAAGCGATGGCTGCAAACCAATTGGACTTTGGTGTGACCAGTGAAATTCCGCCCATTTTTGCATCTCAAGCTGCCAATGGTGGAAGCTTCAAGATTATTGCGGTACAACAAGGCAGCACCTTAAATCAGGAGGTCGTTGTTCCCAAAGGTTCATCGATCAAATCGGTTGCTGACCTGAAAGGCAAGAAAGTTGCTTTCGTAAAAAATACAACGGCCCACTATTTCCTGCTCAAAATGCTGGAAGAAGCCGGATTAACCTGGAGTGACATCAGTCCGGTCGAACTTTCAACAGCCGATGGACTCAGCGCCCTGATAAGCGGGAAAGTGGATGCACTTGCCAGTTACGGCAATGCCATCATCTCAGCACATCAGAATGAAGCAACAACGCTCGCCAGCGCCAAAGATATCCTGTCAGGCAGCTTCCTTGTAGCCGCCTCCGATCAGGCTATTGCAAATGCGGAACAGAAAGAGGCCCTTGCCGATTATCTGGAGCGAATCAACAATTTCAATGATTGGGCTCGTGCCAATAAGGATGCGTGGGCTCAAATTACAGCAGACAACACCCACCAGCCCGTGGATCAAGCCCTTAAAACCTACACGGATGGAGAAGCACAACGCCCATCACGTATTGTTGCCATTTCTGAAAAGGCCATCAAGTCTGAACAGGACGTAGCGGATACGTTTCAGCAAGCGGGAATTTTTGAGCAGGCAGTCGATGTGAGCACATTCTGGAGTGATGCACTTCAAGATCAACTTCCAGCTCCAGGTAGCCAATAACGAATGAAGCAAGGAGGTAGGCATAACGTGCGGTCCAAAACCTTTAACCGGGCATGGTTTAACCAGTTCATTCCTTTTGTTGTACCACTACTCATTCTGGCTCTGTGGCAATGGCTGACTGCATCTGGAGTTGTTGCAGCCAATATTTTGCCCCGGCCCGCTCAGGTACTGGAGGCCTTCATTCGTCTGCTTCGTAACGGTGAACTACTGAACAATATCAGTATTAGCGCCAGACGAGCTTTGGGAGGATTCCTCATTGGTGGGGGTCTCGGTTTCCTGCTGGGTGTGCTGAACGGCATCTCCTCCCTTGCGGAAAAGATCGCCGACTCCTCGGTGCAAATGATCCGCAACATTCCGCATCTGTCCTTGATCCCCCTCGTTATTGTGTGGTTCGGGATCGGTGAAGAAGCAAAATTATTCCTCGTTTCCCTGGGTGTATTCTTTCCGGTATATCTGAATACGTTTCACGGCATACGATCAGTCGATCCCGGTCTGATTGAAATGGGCAAAGTATATGGCCTCAGCCGTTGGTCCCTTTATAAGGACATTATCCTGCCTGGTGCACTGCCTTCCATTCTGGTGGGCATTCGTTATGCACTTGGCATTATGTGGCTGACACTTATCGTAGCCGAGACGGTTGCGGCGGATGCGGGGATTGGATACATGGCGATGAACGCACGGGAATTCATGCAGATGGACGTAATCGTCTTAAGCATTCTGCTATATGCCCTGCTGGGCAAGCTGTCCGATACCATCGCTAAATGGCTGGAACGGCGCTGGCTGCGCTGGAACCCGGCCCTATCCCGCAAGTAAAGCAAAGGAGTGTGTATTGATCCATGAGCACAAGTCAGATCAGTCCTATTCTTCAAGTAGATGGGGTTCAGAAATCGTATGATCAGCGGACGATACTATCCGACATCAACGTCAATGTAAGACAAGGGGAATTTGTAGCCATCGTTGGACGAAGCGGCTGTGGCAAAAGTACTTTGCTGCGTCTGATCGCCGGGCTGGAACCCCCCTCTTCCGGGAGCATTATGCTGGGCAACAGAAAGCTTGGCAGTACAGCACCCGAGACACGGTTTCTGTTTCAGGAAGCAAGGCTGCTGCCTTGGAAATCCGTGCTCGACAATGTACGACTAGGTATCCCCGACAAGAACAAGGAAGATGCACGCCAGTCGCTTCGCAATGTAGGACTTGGAGAGCGTGAAGGTGATTGGCCGGGGGTATTATCTGGCGGACAAAAACAACGTGTCGCCTTGGCACGGGCACTCGCAAGTCATCCGCGTTTACTGCTGCTGGATGAACCGCTGGGTGCATTGGATGCATTGACCCGAATTGAGATGCAGCAATTAATCGAACGCTTGTGGGTAGAAGAATATCTGACTGTCATTCTGGTCACTCATGATGTCAGTGAGGCGGTTGCGCTGGCTGACAGGGTGCTGTTAATCGAGGATGGTCATATAACGATGGATACCCGAATTACGCTGGAGCGGCCACGTGTTCGGGACAGCGGGTTTGCTCATTTTGAAAACCTTATTCTGAATCGCTTGTTGACTCCGCCACAAGAGACACCACAGCAGATTGCCCAGAAACAGATATCATTCTCGATCTAATTCCACTGGAAAGAAGGCATGATTATGCAATCCCTTTCACCCGTTCCCTCTCCACCTGTCAAAGACCTGTTAACTCAAATTCCGGCTTATACGCCTGCCAAATCCATGGAACAGATCCGGCGGGAGTTGGGACTGGAAAGTGTGGATCGACTTGCAGCGAACGAAAATCCGTTTGGTTCCTCTCCCTTAGCAGCGGAAGCGGTCAGATCGCTGGGTTCTGATCTTTTGGCTCAATACCCCGACGGTTCCAGCCAACTGCTGCGTGACAAACTTGCGGAACGTCTGGGTGTGCGTGCCTCCCAACTGGTATTTGGCAGTGGTTCATTCGAGCTCCTTACCCTTACCGCCCAAGCCTATCTTAATCCCGGCGAGGAATCACTCATTCCAGTGCCCTCCTTTAACTGGTATAAGGGCGCTACGCTGCTGGCAGGCGGGGTCATTCATGAAGTGCCTTTGGTCAACCATTCACTGGACCTGGAGCAATTCCGGCAACGGATCAATGCTTCTACCCGAATTATCTGGCTGTGCAATCCGAATAATCCAACCGGAACCATTTTCACGGCAGATGCCCTACATGGTTTACTCGAACATGTTCCCTCCCATGTCGTGGTTGTCCTGGATGAAGCATATTATGAATTCGCGGAAAGTGAAGATTATCCTGATACGGTTAAGCTGCTGGAGCAGTATAATAATCTGATTATTTTGCGGACCTTCTCCAAAATATATGGACTGGCCGGCCTGCGAATTGGATATGGCATCGGGAATGAAAGCATCATTGAAGGCATTAACCGGGTCAAGCTGCCCATCAGTCTGACAGCCACATCCCAAGCCGCTGCTTTGGCCAGCCTGGATGATCATGAATTTGTTTCTCACTGCCTGCACTACAATCGTCAAGGAAGGGAAACGTTAATGCAGTCCTTTGATCAGTGGAACTTACCCTACATCCCTTCCGAAACAAATTTCATCATGGTTGATCTGTTGCAGGATAGTGGCCCGATTACCCAAGAATTGTTGAACAGAGGCATCTCTGTCCGCGGCGGTGCCGAATTCAGTATGCCTACCTGGCTTCGGATTACGATTGGTACACCGGAGCAGATTGCCCGTCTGATCGGGGAGCTTGATTCACTGTTACATTCAAACGATTAGAATCCTAGTTACTTTCCTAACTCACATTACGCACACTTCTTTTAAGCCGCCCTCTTTACATTCCACTTGCATGTGATATATGCTGAACACACAACTGCATATCTTGAACATTGCACTAGGGGAGCCTTGCGGCTGAGACGAATCGAACGATTCGGACCCTTTGAACCTGATCTGGATCATACCAGCGGAGGGAAGTGGAGCGGCCTCTCAGTAAGCGGATTTTTTCATGTTGATGATGGAATTTAATGTGAATTGAACTTACAGACCCACTCATTTCTCCGGAAATGGGTGGGTCTTTTTCGCGTTCTGCGGGCAGATCAGAAGGTGTAATTAAAGATCCCGCGGTTTGAAGTTGAATTATGAATAACAAGGGGGGACGGAACGAGATGGATAACGATATAACCATTCACAACATGAGCTACGCTTTCCCGGGAAAAAGGGATTCCCCCGTGCTCTCCAATGTGTCGATGACTGTAGCCAAAGGCGAATTTGTCTCGCTCATCGGTTCCAGCGGCTCCGGTAAAAGTACCCTTTTCAAGCTGCTGGCAGGCCTGCTTGAGCCAACACACGGAACCATTGAAATTCCTTGGGTTCAAGAAGGAAAGCGACTGGGGCAGGTGGCCTACATGCCGCAAAAGGACCTCCTATTATCCTGGAGAACCGTCATGGGGAATTGCATGCTTCCCTCTGAACTGGCTGCAGGTCGGCAGGATAAGATAAGGATTCGAGCAGATATCCTGGCTGGCCTCGACAGATTTGGCTTATCTGGCCACGCGCATGCTTACCCGGACGAGCTTTCAGGTGGCATGCGCCAGCGTGTCGCGCTGCTTCGTACTTTGCTGACAGGTGGCCAACTTATGCTGCTGGATGAACCATTCGGCGCACTCGATGCCCTGACCAAACGGGATATGCATCGCTGGCTGCTGGAGCTATGGGAAGGCCTGGGCAAAACCGTGTTGTTCATCACACATGACATTGAAGAAGCCCTGCTGCTCAGTGATCGGATTATCCTGTTAACTCCGGTGGGCCAAGGTCAACAGCTGCAGGATCTGTCGGTACCTTTGCCACGTCCAAGACATTCGGACATGATCTACGAACCGGCTCTCGTTCAGATGAGGCGACAACTGGAGGAACAATTGCATGCAAGACGGTAACTTGAGAGATAGCATGAAGCATAGCGTAAGAGGTTGGCTTGCCCGTTATGGTCTGTTTCTTTTGCTCATGATCTTGCTGCTTGTCATCTGGGAGTGGATTGTGCGTATGGGGTGGGTGCCTTCCTTCATCATTCCAGCCCCGACGGCGATTGCCATTTCGCTGTATGAACATCGCCGCCTCTTGTTGGCTACACATCTGCCCGCTACCTTGATGGAAGTTGTCGTTGGTTTTGGCTTGTCCATTGGTGCCGGAATTGCACTTGCAACGGGTATGTATATGAATCGGTCGATTGAAAAAGCGTTATATCCCTTCATCGTGATCAGTCAGACGATCCCGCTGATTGCCTTGTCCCCCGTCTTCATCCTATGGTTTGGCTACACCTTGTGGAGTAAAGTCGCGGTGGTGTTCCTGATCGCATTTTTCCCGATTGTAGTAAGCACCTACGATGGCCTGCGCCAGGGTGATCCGGAGCAGCGTGAACTGCTGCTGACGATGGGGGCCAGCAAGTGGGATATTTTTCGCAAACTCCAGATTCCACTTGCCCTTCCCTCCTTCTTTTCGGGACTGAAAATGTCTGTGGTGTATTGTGTGGTCGGTGCAACGATCGGTGAATGGCTCGGTGGAAGCAAGGGTCTCGGTTACTTCAGCCGCAGAATGTCGAGCAATATGAACACGGATGCAATGTTCGCCGCCATTGTGCTGTTATCCCTGCTCGGTATCGCCCTGTTTGTACTCATTGCATGGATGGAGAGAAGATTCAGTACACCACGTCATGCAGGTAGAAGAAAAACTGGATAACTTTCGGATTTCAAAAACAGATAAACGGAAATGAGGAATTTGAAGCTATGAAGAAAAAACATATCTACTCCCTACTCCCCATTCTGCTCATATCTATGTTACTGATTATCAGCGGATGTGGAAATACGGGTACCAATACACCTGCTACAGATTCAGCTTCCAAAGCAAAAGATACAGAATCATCTTTGGCCGAACGGCCATCGACATCCAAAGACAAGCTGTCCATCATGCTCGATTGGTATCCTAATGCAGTGCATTCCTTCATCTATGTTGCTCAGGAGAATGGTTACTTCGCGGATCAAGGTCTGGATGTCGATATCCAGATGCCTGCCGATACGAATGATGCACTCAAACTTGTTGCCGCCGGGAAAATCGATCTTGCACTAAGCTACCAGCCGCAAATTTTGCTCGCGCGTGGGGAGAACATTCCTGTACGTTCGATTGCAGCCGTCGTTCGCCATCCGCTCGTGCATCTGTTGACTGAAGCCAACGGTAAAGTGAAATCGCCAAAAGATCTTGAAGGGAGGACGGTCGGCTATTCCTCAATCCCTTTGTATGAAGCAATGGTGCGTACCATGATCAGCCAGGATGGCGGTAATCCCGACAAGATGAATCTGGTGGATGTGGGATTTGACCTGATCCCTTCCCTGGCTTCCGGGCAGGCAGATGCCATTATGGGTGGTTTTATTAACCATGAACAATTGATTCTGGAAAAGGAAGGCCATGCCATGAAAGCGATCAATCCCGTCGATTACGGCGTACCTGATTATTATGAACTGGTCCTCACTGCAAGTGATGCGGGCATTGAAGCGAAGAAAGATCAGCTTACCCGCTTCATCAAAGCGATGCAGGAAGGACAGAAATATGTAACAGAGCACCCCGAGGACGCGCTGAACATTCTGCTCGCACATGAGAACGAAACGTCTCCACTTGACCCGGAGATCGAAACCAAAAGTCTAAATATTTTACTGCCACTGATGAATGAAGAAGGTCAGCCGTTTGGCAGGCAGGACGCCTCTTCTTGGGAAAATGTACGTGCATGGTTGGTTCAAAGTGAACTGATTCCGGATTCCGTAAAGGCTGAGGATGCTTTTATCAACTTGCAGGGTGAGTAAGTAAAATCGATTACTGGACGAGATCAAGGGAAATTTGAAAGTTGTAAATTCATTATCAGATGTCGATAACATGAGTAGTTACGGAATTCAATAACTGTACGATTAGAATCTTTATCGAGGATAAGGACTCTTTAATTAAGCTTTCTATATGGACTTTCCAGCTATCCGAGAATAGCGTTTAGTTCCCATGATTTAATGGCCCACCTTCCCTGACACTTTTATTGATCAAATTGCTTATTTATAAGGAGGAACTTATATGTCTTATCTGGAACGTGTTCGTACGCAAAATCCGCTTGTTCATAACATTACGAATATTGTCGTCGCTCCGTTTACGGCCAACGGTTTGCTCGCACTAGGTGCATCTCCCTTTATGGCTTATGCGCATGAAGAAGTTGCTGATGTTGCCAAGATGTCGGGAGCAGTTGTACTGAACATTGGCACACTGGACGAAAAGGTGGTTGAGGCGATCCGTTTGGCTGGTCGATCAGCTAATTCAAATAACGTACCTGTTGTGCTCGATCCGGTTGGAGCTGGCGCAACCGCCTATCGTACGGAAACCATTCAGATGCTCGTTCGTGAGCTTCGCCTCACGGTGTTGCGGGGCAATGTGGCAGAAGTCGCCAATGTCATCGGTGAGCGTTGGAGCATCAAAGGTGTGGATGCAGGTCAAGGCGATGGAGATCGAATCGGAATAGCGGAACGGGCAGCACAAAAACTCGGCTGTGTGGTCGTCATTACCGGACGCGAGGATGTCATTACGGATGGACAAACGACGTTCCTGACGAGTAATGGACATGCCTTGCTTACCCAAGTAACGGGTGCAGGCTGCTTACTCAGCTCCGTGATTGGTGCTTTTGCAGCCATAGCGAAACCGGGAGACGACTTGCTGAGCAGTGTTGTGGAGGCACTCGTTTTCTATGGCGTTGCAGCAGAGATTGCGGCGGAACGTACCGCTGACCTGGGACCGGGCAGCTTCCAGATCGAATTGCTGAATCAACTGGCTCAAGTGACACCTGACGTTCTCGCGCATCGGTCACAGGTTCGCCAGATTGATGGAGGTACGCAATGAGTATTGCGCAGGCTTTGACGATTGCTGGTTCCGATAATGGTGGCGGAGCCGGAATTCAAGCTGATTTAAAGACCTTTCAGGAGCTCGGCGTATACGGCATGACTGTGATTACAGCTATTGCTGCCCAAAATACAACAGGTGTGCAGGGCGTCTTCCCTATTTCATATGAAGGTATTGCTCAACAGTTGGATTCGACCGGTGATGATTTTCAGCCTACAGCCGTGAAGACGGGCATGCTCTACAGTGCTGAGATTATTCGACTGGTTGCCGAGAAATGGCAGCAATACGGATGGTGCAATCTGGTCATCGATCCGGTTATGGTTGCCAAAGGCGGCGCTCCCCTGCTGCAACAGGAGGCCGTTCTAGCGCTAATTACGGAGCTGCTGCCTCATGCACTGATCACGACGCCGAACATTCCGGAAGCCGAGCTTCTTACAGGAATGTCTATTATGAATTTGAGTCAGCGTGAAGAAGCCGCAAGGCAGATCGTGCAGATGGGCTCCACGTATGCTTTGGTGAAAGGTGGTCATGATGAGGGAAATGGCATCATTGTTGATGTGCTCTATGATGGTCAGTCTTTTCATTATCTGGAGAACGTTCGGGTAGTGACAAGGCATACCCATGGAACGGGATGTACGTATTCTGCGGCCATTACTGCCGAATTGTCGAAAGGCTCAGCTGTGCCGGCTGCCGTCACCACCGCGCGAGCATTCATTCAGGCAGCCATCGAAGATGAGCTGGGGATTGGGGCCGGACATGGGCCGACGAATCATTTTGCGTATCAGCGCAGACTGCGGGGTGAACAGTAATGCGCCCACTGGATGCAGAAGCGGTACGGCATGCGATGCAGGTGTATTTGGTAATGGGCAGCGTGAATACGACGCGTGACCCCGTGGAAGTGCTGCGCCAAGCCATCGCTGGCGGCATTACGCTGTTCCAGTTCCGTGAAAAAGGAACTGGCGCTCTGGTTGGCGAAGCACGCATCACGCTTGCGATGCGGCTTCGCGAGGTGTGCAGCCAGCACGGGATACCGTTCATCGTGAACGATGATGTGGAGCTGGCTGTGGTGGTAGAGGCCGACGGCATCCATGTCGGCCAGGACGATGCGGACGCGGCGCTGGTACGCGCCCGCATCGGAGAAGGGCGGATGCTTGGCGTATCCGCCCACTCCGCGCTGGAAGCCCGCCGTGCGGTGCAGGCGGGCGCCGACTATCTTGGCGTCGGGCCAATGTACCCGACGCGGTCCAAAGCGGATGCCCACGCTGTGCTGGGCCCCGCAGGGGTTGCCGAACTGCGCGCCGCAGGCATCGCAGTTCCGGTGGTGGGTATCGGCGGCATTACGCCCGATACCACGGCCGCCGTGATGGCGGCAGGAGCCGACGGCGTAGCCGTCATCTCCGCCATCGCGGGCGCGGCCGATGTGCGCGCAGCGGCTGCGCAGTTCGCTGCGGCGGTGCGCGGGATGCAGGCGTAGCCATGCGCTCCCTGCACCGCCAGCCCGTGTGCTGCACCAGATAGATGGTGCAGCACATTCAGTTATTCTCAAGATGCAGCCTCTGTGCCTGCATCTTATTTTTTCATTTTTACTAGTTGACTCTCACGTAACGTGACGCTGTACAATCGGTGGTGTAAGGAGGTATTCCATCATGGCCATGAAAGTAAAAGAAGTGGCGGAACTTGTCGGGATCAGTGTGCGCACACTGCATCATTATGATGAGATCGGACTGTTAACACCGGACGAAGTGACTTCTGCCGGATATCGACTGTATTCAGATGCCAATCTGGAAATGCTGCAGCAGATTTTATTTTTTAAAGAACTCGATTTCTCTCTGAAAGATATCAAGGAGATTACAAACAATCCATCGTTCGATCGAGAAGAAGCCCTGAATATGCATCGCCGTATTTTGCTGGAGAAACGCCAGCGGTTGGACCAAATGATCGCCACCATTGATAAATCGGTTCAACACGTGAGAGGAGAAATTAAGATGACAGCCAAAGAACAATTTGAAGGGTTTAATTTCAGTCATAATCCGTATGAGCAGGAAGCACGGGAACGTTGGGGAGACCAAGCAGTGGATCATGCTAATCAAAAGTTACACATCCAGTCTACTGGGGAGCAAGAAGCTCTATCCGATCAAATGAATTCAATCTACTCTCGTCTTGCAGCAATTCGTCACACGGATCCAAACTCTGCCGAAGCTCAAGCCGGAATCTCGGAATGGTACAGCTATCTGAACAACATGGGCAATTATTCTCCTGAAGTCTTCAGAGGGTTAGGCCAAATGTACGTAGACGACGAACGTTTTACACGTAATATTGATCAATTCGGCGAAGGCTTGGCTGTATTTATGAGGGATGCCATGGCTGTGTTTGCTGATCGAAACAGCTAATCTAGGCCTACATTGATTCCACCTATAGCATTATCCGTATTATCCGATGCCCCTCGCAATCAGGTATACGTTGTAGACAAGTAGTTCCATTTCGAACTTTCTATTGCTAATGAAAACTTGCTCTCTCGTTATAGGCAATATGCTCGTATTAAATAGAACTCCGTTCTGTCACATCTTTTCCGTATTCATGCAATGTGCTGGACAGCCCAGGATTCAACAATTACTCAGTTTACACACAAAGGGACGCACGCCCTAAGGCGTCACGTCCCTCTTTTAGTATCTCAGCCGCAATGTGAATAAGCCATTTACAGTTATTCACTCTGAGTACTTTTTTTAATGGAGCAATCCCTGTATTACACAGGTCTTGCTTCCTTCTATCCATCGGTTAAGCTCTAGGAGCGTGATCTGACGAGGAAGCATCCGATGCCAGACTGGTCTTCGCCATCCGTCCTGGAATCTGCCATGCCGATACGATCGCCAGTACGATGAATAACAGGTCAACCGGCTCGCTGAAATAATCCGTAAAGGTGTCCACAAATGCACTAACCATCTCACCATCGAACACCAGATCCAACATGCTTGCATCGCTGAACAACTCGGAAGTAAAATACACCACCGTCAGATACTTCCCAAGCAAAATGCCGATAAGTGCAAAGATGACTGCAATGGCTTTGTGTACTGTCGCGATCCGTTTGTTCGAAAACAATACAACCGCGTAGCCTGTGAGCGCCCCAATAACGATAGCAATGAGCCCAAGCTCCCTTTCCGTCATGGCAGCGATCACTGCCCACACAATGCCCCCTACAACTGCTGCCAATAATCCACCAACGATTGGCATGCCGATCTTGATCCCTTGTTTCTCTTCCACGTTGTCTTTCCCTCCTGAGTCATGCTTATGCTTCTTTTCCAGAATTCACCTTTCCTATGAAACCACAAATAGTCCTTTTATTCAACAAATTTCTACTATCTTATAATCATTAAAATAGGTTCTGCACCAATGCTTTTATCTCAATATAACGCAAAAAATCCCCTCTATCAGCCTTGAATTGGCAGCGAGGGGATCTCATTTAATCTTATTAATTTAATAACTCTTTCATTAACCTATGAATAACATACTTAGATAAGTTAATGTTTATAATTGCGTCGCGTTGGAAGGATTAATGACAGCAGCAATCTGCGCCAAAATGGCATCCACCGATGCTGGGTCATTCACATCATACTCATCGATGTTCAAACGCAGTACCGGACAGGCCGTAAATTGATTAATCCATACCGAATAGCGCTCATGCATATGCTCCCAGTAGGAACGGTCCGTCTGAATCTCCATCTCCCGTCCGCGTTCCGTAATCCGATTCAGAATGGATGGTAGGCTACCTTCCAGGTAAATCAGTACGTCCGGATGAGGGAAATACGGTGTCATCACCATAGCTTCAAACAAACTGCTGTACGTCTCGAAATCCGTAGCCGACATTGTGCCCTGATCCGCATGCATTTGTGCAAAGATACCTGTATCCTCATAGATGGAACGATCCTGTACAAATCCACCGCCCAGTTCAAAGATTTTCTTCTGTTCCTTGAAACGCTCTGCCAGGAAATAAATCTGTAAATGGAAGCTCCAGCGTTCAAAGTCATGATAGAACTTCTCCAGATATGGATTGTGGTCGACTTGCTCGAGCGAAGTCTTGAAGCTCAAACGGTCTGCCAGTGCCGCTGTCAGAGTGGATTTGCCCACCCCAACGGTACCTGCTACCGTAATTAATGCATTGGCCGGAATGCCATAATTGTTCATGTGATGTACTCCTTTACCTGATTAACAATCTGTTTGAAATGTTCGGGATGTTCTACAAAATCGAGCTGCTCCGCATTCACCTTAATGATAATTGGCGGATTCGGGCTGCTAGCCAGGTAGTCCATACCTGTTTTATAATCTGCAATTAACTGCTCCATATAAGCGGGGTCCATATCCTGCTCAAAAGACCGTCCACGTTTGTTGATCCGGTTCATCAATGTATCGAGCTCAGCCTCAATATAGAGCACCAGATTGGGTTTCGGCAGATCATCCGTTAAGAGGTGATAGATTTGACGGTATTTGTCCCGTTTCGTGCCCTTTAAGGTACGATCGGCAAAAATCATATTTTTATAGATATGATAGTCCGAAATGACGGGTGTATTCTTCTTAATGTAGTGCACGCCTGTGTCTTCCAGTTGCTTAAACCGGTTACACAGAAAAAACATTTCAAGCTGGAAGCTCCACTCATCTATATCCTGATAGAAGGAAGCCAAAAAGGGATTCTCTTCTACAATTTCCTTGACCAGCGGAAGGTTCAATTCCTGAGAAAGCATCGTTGCTAACGTTGTTTTCCCCGCACCAATCGGACCCTCCACGGCAATAAACGGGGCTGATTTCATCGTGATTCAGTTCCTCCTCGTACTCATGCGTGTTTCCGTTTCTATATAGACCCCACCTATTGTATCACAGCTTGGATGATGGGAAGGCCAGTATTTTATGTATAAAATGAGTTTTATCTCTAAGACCAAGATATATAAAACAGCCTACAGGAGTTATATTCATTCCCATGATCATAATAACAGAAAAAGACACGATCGCTTATCTACGATCGTGTCTTTTGATTGCTTGGCGGCGTCCTACTCTCCCAGGACCCTGCGGTCCAAGTACCATCGGCGCTAGAGGGCTTAACGGTCGTGTTCGGGATGGGTACGTGTGGAACCCCTCCGCCATCGCCACCAAACGCGATTTGTCGAAGCATAGCTTCTTGAAATCA